>NZ_AEEB01000016.1 GCF_000179775.1 Ahrensia sp. R2A130 | reverse complement strand
CAGCCCAGTCCATGACCTTCGGGTTCATGACCTTGAACCAAAGCGGCGGAATGGAAGCCAGCGCGAAACACCCGGGGTAGCCTGACGGCAGACGCGGCAGTTCATCGAAATTCCGCAACGCCTGATAGGGGCGCATAGGGTTCGCATGGTGATCGCTGTGACGCTGTAGATGGAACAGCACTAGGTTGGAAACGATGTGGTTGGTGTTCCACGAATGGCGCGGCTCGACAGGCTGGTAGCGGCCATTTTCTTTCTTGCTGCGCTTTAAACCGTAATGTTCCACATAGTTGGCCTGTGTCAGCTGGAACCAGCCGATTATGCTTTGTAGAATGATGAACGGTAGCACCGCGAGACCAAGCCAGAGTGTGAGCGCGATCCAAACACCAAGCGTGATCGCGTATCCCTGAAGCACTTCGTTTTTGGTAGACCAAAAAGAGAAACCCTTACGCGTCAGCCGTTCGCGTTCGTGGTGCAAACCGCGTTTCAGCGTGCCCGGCAATTCACGACCGGCAAAAGCGTAGATGCTCTCGTTGAAACGGGCCGAAGCCGGATCTTCCGGCGTGGCAACCCATGTGTGATGCCCTTTGTTATGCTCGATGCAGAAGTGGCCGTAGCCTGACAGTGCGTTGGCGAACATGGCGAACATGCGGTCTAGGCGGCCCTGTTTATGACCAAGTTCATGGCCCACCGTGAGCGCGGTCCCTGATGCCATGCCGCAGGCCACAGTCATGGCAAGGTAGCTCCACCATGGCAGATCGGCGGTGACAACGAACCATGCAGACGCGATCAACATCACCCAGAAAGCAGGTACGATGAGCAACAGAAGGGCGCGGTAGTAGCTGTCCTCCGCCATCTTCTCCACCACTTCGGCTGGCGGGTTGGCGTGATCTTCTCCCATCACGAGATCGAGCAGCGGTATAAAGACGTAAGAGTACAAGACCGGAAGCAAGGTGACCCACGCGGCTTCACCCAAGCCATAATAAAGGAGAATTGCCACGATGGGCATGACCGGCACGGTAAAGCCCAGCCACCATAAATAACGCTTCGTGTCACGATATTCGACACGACCGGCTTCATTGGTTTCGGCTACAAAGATCATTGGTCAGGCTCCCGGACGACCAGCATTTTGAGAAACCTATAACACCGATACGGACAGGACAAATCACGTCGTTGTCGCAGCATAGTTACCCGATCAGTTTCCAAGTCAGCTCATGGTGTTACGGCTGTCCTTTACAATTCTCAACACCTCTTTGCGCTCCAGTTTCATCTTGTCGATGTCGCCTTGGAATTCCATTTCCAATTTGGATCGCTCGAACGCTTCACCGGAAAATTTCTCTGCCGCATTGTAGAGACCTCCATCGGAGGCAGCCGCCAGCAGCTGCAGATAACGTTGAAGGTGCAACATGACTTCAATCTGCCCCGCACCATAAACGGCGACGCTACCGAAGCCGTTTTCAAGCAGTTCATCGACGGTCACAGGCTTGTAGCGCAGGCGTGAAAATTCCACGGCATCCGACCCGCTTTCCCATTTCATCTGCTGCATGGTTCGCTTCTTCGTCCATTCCATCAGCAGCCGCGTGACCGAACCCAGCACGTCAATTGCGGTGCCCGGATCGTTGATGCCGGGGGACAGAGCGCGTGCTGCGATCTGCGACAAGACAACAAAACCGAAGCGCGGATCGGAAGCGAAATTGCGCTGTTGGCCGACGAAAAACGCATTGGCGATCTTGGCATCATTGAACGTTTCAGACCGCCCTTCGACATAAGCCACCGGCCTGCCGGGACCGACAAATGCGCCCGGCGATGCCGAGATGTGGACGATCATATCGTTGTTGTTCGCGATCTCCTGAAGCGCCGACATGTCGATATCCTGAACGTAGCCAACGTCGTCTGAGAATACCGGCGAATGCTTTGTCGCGCCATCGTCCCAAGGTCCGGCACCCATCAGCGGATTGGACGCTGCCACAACAAGCGTTTTGCGCGTGACGTCTTCAACACGGGAAATCGCCGTGCCCATACGCCCCAACCGGGCGATGGCGTCAATCCAAGTCACCAGAACCCAAATGACACGGGCATAGACAAGCAAGGTTATGCAGAACAGCGCGAAAAGTTCTGACTTGTCGAAAAACTTGGACTCCAGCGCAATCGTGCCAATTGCTCCGAAAATGAAAGCTCCGATAAAACTCGACAACGCACTTTTGGAAATGTCGTCGGAGACGATGATGGAAAACGCACGCGGCGTTGCGTTGGTGCCAACAGAGTTGAAGGCCGACACCATGGAACCTACCGCAAAGGCGGTGACTCCCAACATGCTGGCCGTGAGGATCGACATCAATGTGGAGAGCAGGTTTTCGCCGAGTTCAGGCGCGAGATCGGCAAAAGGCAGGTATTTCGCAGTCGTGCTCAGCGAAACGGCGATGACGGCACCGGCACAGTAAATCGCAGGACGCACCCACAACTTTTCGCGCAACCAGCCTGCAAAGCGGCGGGCATGGATTTTTTCATTTCGGACAATCGCTGAAACATAGTCCAGCAGGCTGTTAAATGTCGGCAACGGTTAGCCCTAAATTACTCAGCCGACCCTTCGGACAATAACGTTGCCGACCGAATAGCCTGCGCCAAAGGAACAGATAATGCCTAACGCACCGGCTGCCAGATCGTTGCTGTTTTGCGAAAATGCGATGATGGACCCGGCGGACGATGTGTTGGCGTAGTCTTGCAAAATATTCGGCTGTTCTTCCCGCGTCGGTTCGCGCCCAAGCACTTTGCGGCCGATGAAATCGTTCATGGATTTATTGGCCTGATGCAGCCACATGCGATCCAGCTTGGTGGGGTCTATGCCCTCGTCGGTGCAATGTTCGACAACCATCTGGCTGACGATGGGCACCACCTGTTTGAACACCTGACGCCCGTTTTGCATGAACTGCATATCGCGCCTGTCACCCACACCATCGGGGCGGGTGCGGCGCAGGAAGCCGTTGTTGTTGCGGATGTTGTTGGAAAATTTCGTCATGCAGCGGGTGGAGATGATCTCGAACTGCTCGTCCGACGTTGCGTTTTCCTTCGCCTCCAGCACCACCGCGGTGCAGACATCGCCGAAGATGAAGTGGCAGTCGCGGTCGCGCCATTCCAGGTGGCCGGAGCAGATTTCCGGGTTCACCATGATGATGCAATTGGCCGAGCCGGAGCGGATCATATCCGCTGCCGCCTGAATGCCGAAGGTGGCCGACGAACACGCAACGTTCATGTCGAAGCCGAAGCCCTGAATGCCCAGCAGCTCCTGCACCTCGATGGCGATGGCCGGGTAGGCGCGTTCATGGTTCGACGCGGCGCAAATAACGGCGTCCACGTCTTCCGGTTTGCGCTCCGCAGCAGCGAGCGCTTTCCTGGCCGCATCCACCGCCATTTCGGCCATGATGCCGGGCTCGCCATCATCACGCTGTGGCAGTTTCGGGTGCATGATATCGGGGTCGAGAACGCCGCTCTTGTTCATCACATGGCGCTGCTGAATGCCGGACGCCTTGAAGATGAACTCTTCGTTGGACATGGCCAACGGCTCCACGTCACCTGCCGCAATCGCGTCGGCGTTCGTTTCGTTTTCGGCGGTCGCATAGGCGTTGAACGCCGTGACGAGTTCGGCGTTGGTGATGGTTTCGCGCGGCGTAAAAACGCCCGTGCCGCTGATGACGACTGGTCGCATGGTTGCTGTTCGTATCCTTGTTCGATTGACGCTATCGTAAGCGTCAAATGCAGGGCATGCAACGCGAGGCCACATGGTCTTTCGCCCAAAACAGCGAGCCGAGTTTGCAGAGGATGAGAAGCACCATGAAAGCACTGTTGATCGCCACACTGGCACTGGGCATCGCTACCGTGCCTGCAAACGCCTTTGTGCCGGAGCGCTGGCAGGAAACGCTTCTCGCAGACCACCCGCTTGTGGGGCGTATTTTTGCAATCGATCCCGATATCACGCCCGCTTCGCCCGGTGATTTGGCAGACGCTGCCAACGGCACAGCAGCGCTTGCGATTGGCGAGATACACGACAACCGCGATCACCATGTCTTGCAGGCCAACCTCATCGGGCAACTGAAGGCGGATAAGGTCACGGTCGTTTTCGAGATGGTGCCGGACAGGCTGCAGGGCGCGCTGGACGCTGCCACCACCGACATGGATGCGCTGGGCGAAGCCTTGGAATGGGAAGCGCGGGGTTGGTACGGCTGGCCTATCTACCGCCCGATCTTCGAGGCTGCTGTCGTACGCGGCGCAACGCTGAAGGCCGGCGCCTTCGACCGCGATGTGGTGCGACGGGTGTCGAAGGTGGGGTTGGTGAACCTGTCGTCAGCCCAGCGCGAGGGGCTCGATCTCGAAACGCCTCTGCCTTCCGCCGCCAAGGACTCTCTGATGGCCGAACTCGCCACATCCCATTGCGGCATGATGCCGGAAATCGCCCTGCCCGCCATGGCCGATGTTCAGCGGTTGCGCGATGCGAAGATGGCGTCGGCAGTCGATGCGGCCAGCGGCAAGGCCGTGCTGATCGCGGGCAACGGCCATGTGCGCCGCGACCGCGCCGTGCCGTTTTTGACCAAACGTGAAACCATCGTCATCATGCTGATGGAAGTGGTGGACGGGCGCACCTCACCGGAGCAATACGAAGTGAAGACTGCACAGGGTGAAAAGCTGGCCGATTTCGTGATTTTCACGCCCCGTGCGAAACGCGATGATCCGTGCCAGATGATGCGCGACGCCATGAAGAAGAAAACCAAATGACCGATAAGAATCTCGACACGCTATTTGCCCAACTGGGCGGTGCCATAGACGCACCGACCGGCGGCGTGGTGCCCGTCATCCAACCGGCCACGACCTTCGTGCGCGACACAAACAATGTGCCGACATCACCCCATCATCTTTATTCCCGTGATGATGATGATCTCGTTCGTTTGGCTGAAGATTTGCTCTGTCAGGCAGAAGGTGGCGAAGCGGCGCTGTTGTTTCCCTCCGGCATGGCGGCGGTGGCGGCGCTTCTGCGAACCGTGCCAACCGGTGGGCGGATCGTGCTGCAATCCGACATCTATTGGGGCACCACAAAATGGACGCGGGACTATTGCGCCCGCCGCAACGTGACGCTGGACGAGGTCGATCTGGCAAACACCGAAGCGCGCGATGCTGTAACCGGCAAAGCCGATGTGGTTTGGGCGGAAACGCCGTCGAACCCCTACTTGAAGTCAGTCGATATCGCCGCTTGCGCTGCATTGGCGAAATCGCTGGGCGCGGTGCTGTGCGTCGACTCGACCGCAGCCACGCCGGTCATTTCTAACCCGCTAAAGCATGGTGCAGACTACGTGATGCATTCCGCCACCAAGGGCATCAACGGCCATTCCGATGTGCTGGCCGGATTGCTGGTAACAGCGGAAGCGGCATCGAAACGCTGGACCGATATTCGCGCCGACCGCCACGATGCAGGCGCGGTGCTTTCGCCCTTCGCCGCATGGCTGTTGATCCGTGGAATGCGGACCATGCCGCTGCGTGTGGAGCGCATGTGCGCTTCGGCCATGACTGTGGCGGAAGCAATGGAAGCGCACGGTGCGGTGTCGCACGTTCTCTATCCCGGTCTCGCTTCCGACCCCGGCTACGACATCGCCAAACGACAGATGAGCGGCGGCTTCGGGTCACTGTTGTCAATCCGCGTTGCTGGTGGTCGTCAAGCCGCGCTTGCCGCAATCGGTAGACTGAAACTGTTCAAACGGGCGACGTCGCTGGGCGGCGTGGAAAGCCTTGTCGAACATCGCCACACCATCGAAGACACCGTGCCGGATGATCTGCTGCGGCTGTCGGTGGGAATCGAAAATGCCGATGATCTGATCGGTGATCTGGTGCAGGCGTTGGAGGGTTAAACACACCGCCCTCCATCAACCTCCAACGCTACACCAGTTATGAAATCCGCTTGGTCGCTTGCCAGATAGAGCGCAGCGTTTGCCATATCGCGGGGCTGGCTGAACCGCCCGAGCGGAATGACAGCCTGAAATTTCTCGCGGATTTCCGGCGTGTCCTCGCCCATGAAATCGGACAGCATCGCGGTGGGGGATGCGACGGGGCACAGCGAATTGACGCGAATGTTTCGCGGGGCCAGTTCCACTGCGAGGCATTTGCAGGCGTTGATGACCCAGGCTTTCGAAGCGTTGTACCACACCAACCCGGGGCGCGGGCGCAGGCCTGCGGTTGAGGCAGTGGCGATGATGCTGCCGCCGCCGAAGGCCGCAAGATCATCTGCCATCACTTGCGTGGCGTGGAACATGGCCTTCATGTTCACCGCTGTGATGAGATCGAAATCCGCTTCCGACACGGTGAGCGCGGATTGGTTTTTATGCGTCACGCCCGCGTTCAAAACGAACGTGTCAAGGCGGCCGAAACTCTCAGCCGCGCAATCACGCATGGCGATGTTGCCCGCCCGCGTTGCCACATCCACGCCGATGCCCACAGCACTTGCGCCGATGGCAGAGGCCACCGCATGAGCGGCATCTTCGCGAATATCGGCGATGACGACATTGGCGCCCTCTTCGGCAAACCGTGTGGCAATCGCTTCACCAAAGCCGGAGCCTGCCCCCGTGACGATTGCCGTTTTTCCTTCCATTCGCATATCGATCGATCTCCCGTTTTTGCGTGAGCAAAGCCTATGGTCATGCCCCGCAACCAGCAATAGAAAGAGCGTATGATTACGCTTCGCCCAGCCACCGAAACCGACCTGCCGAATGTCAGCGAATGGGCACGGGCCGCCTATGCGCCTTATGTTGCGCGCATCGGGCGTGAGCCTGCGCCGATGGTGGCCAACTTTGCAGCCCACCTTGCAGATGGTGATTTGCATGTGATCGAGGCGGATGGCGATGCGGTTGGTTACAGCGTTCATCACATGACCGATGCCACGTTATTTATGGAAAACATCGCGGTCGATCCGCAACGGCAAGGCGGTGGAATTGGCCGGTTTGTTTTCGACCATTTGGCCGATCTTGCCCGCGCAAAAGGTGCCGCCCGTATCGACCTCTACACCAACGCCAAAATGACCGAAGCGCTGGCTTTCTATGACCGACTAGGATTTCGCATCACCGACCAGCGGATCGAAGATGGGTTTGATCGCGTTTATTTGTCGAAAGACGTGTGACAAGCGCGTCGATTTACTTGGCGACTTAAACCGATTAGATTAACATCAAGAACAGCGTCCTTTCTCCCCTTGGAGCATGACCCGTGACCGCACAGATCATCCCCGTCGACCCGTTCGACTATATCATTTTCGGTGGCACCGGCGACCTTGCCAAGCGCAAGCTGCTGCCCGCCTTGTACCACCGCGACCATGACGGCCAACTGCCCGATGAGGCGCGGTTGATCGGGGCATCGCGCTCGAAACACTCCGACAAGGCCTACCGAAAATTCGCAGAAGACGCGCTGCGCGAATTCGTGCCTGACGACCAGATCGATGAAGACACGTTGAAACGCTTTCTAGCCCGCCTACACTACCTCTCGCTCGACGTGACGGATGACGACGGCTGGGACGAGTTGAAGAAATTACTGGGCGATGAAGACCGCATCCGCGCTTTCTATCTAGCTGTCGGCCCCAACCTGTTCGGCCCGATTTCCGAAGCGTTGGAAAAGCATGGCCTCACCGACACCCGTTCCCGTCTTGTGATTGAAAAACCGTTGGGCCGCGATCTGGAATCCGCACAGGCGCTGAACCGCGAAGTCGGCGCGCATTTCGATGAAGAACAAGTCTTTCGCATCGACCACTATCTCGGCAAGGAAACCGTGCAGAACCTGCTGGCGCTGCGCTTTGCCAACGCGCTGTTCGAGCCGCTTTGGAACAACGCCCATATCGACCATGTGCAAATTACCGTGGCCGAAACCGTCGGTGTCGGAGATCGTGCGGAATATTACGATAAAGCCGGTGCCATGCGCGACATGGTGCAAAACCACCTGATGCAGCTGCTCTGCCTCGTGGCGATGGAGCCGCCAGCAAATGGCGATGCCGATTCCATCCGCGATGAGAAGCTGAAAGTGCTGCGGTCGCTTGCCCCTATCGACGCCGACAATGTCGGCAGTTCCACAGTGCGCGCGCAGTACCGCGCAGGTGCCGGACCCGAGGGCAAGGTCGATGGCTATCTCGACGAGTTGGGCCACGAAAGCGACACAGCTACCTTCGTCGCGATCAAGGCGGAAGTAGAGAACTGGCGCTGGTCCGGTGTGCCGTTTTATCTGCGCACCGGCAAGCGCATGGCGGAGCGGATGAGCGAGATCGTCATCTCCTTCAAGCCTGTGCCCCACGCGATTTTCGGCAAGGATGCCGGAACACCGATCTCCAACCAGTTGGTGCTGCGCCTGCAACCTGACGAGTCGGTGAAGCAGTGGATCATGATCAAAGACCCCGGACCCGGCGGTATGCGATTGAAGCATGTGCCGTTGGACATGAGCTTCGCCCAGACCTTCGACGGACGTTCGCCAGACGCTTATGAGCGCCTGCTGCTCGACGTTATTCGCGGCAATCAAACGCTGTTCATGCGCCGCGACGAGGTGGAAGCCGCATGGGCGTGGATCGATCCGATTTTCGACGCTTGGGACGAAACCAACCACCCGGTCGCTACCTATACGGCGGGCACCTGGGGGCCATCGCAATCCATCGCATTGATCGAACGCGACAGCAGAACTTGGAACGATGGCACGCGCTAAGCGCGATGCAAGGGAACGACGGGACACGCTAGATGGCCATAGACCAGTTCATAGAATTCGAGACACGCGAAGACCTTGCAAACCAATTGGCCGAGGACGTGGCGACACGGCTGGAGACCGATATCGAGGCGGGGCATTTCGCATCGCTGGCATTGTCCGGCGGCTCCACGCCCAAACTGTTCCTGCAAACGCTGGCGAAAAACCCATCCTTCGAAAGCGATATGACCTATCTCGCCATGGTGGACGAGCGTTTCGTCCCACCGACCCACGAGCGTTCTAACGAACGGATGATCCGCGATAACGCTGGCCTGCAAGACCATCCCGACAGCGAGTTTCTATCACTCTGGCGCGATGCCATGACACCGGGTGAGGCTGCTGCAGCGGCTGGTGAAAAACTGGCCGAAGATGAAGAACGCCCGTTCGACGTGCTGGTTCTCGGAATGGGCGAAGATGGCCATACGGCCTCGTTCTTCCCCGGCAGCCCGCAGCTTGCGGCTGCCACCGACCCGAAACAGGCCGCCAGCTTTTTGCGCGTTGAAGCGCCAGACGTGCCGGACCCGCGCATCACCATGACGCTACCGGTGATCGTGGAGGCGACCTATCTCGTGCTGCACATCGAAGGCGAAAAGAAACGCGCGGTTTTCGAAGAAGCAATGAAGGACGGACCGGCGGACGACCTGCCCATCCGCCACGTGCTGCGCCACCCCGATGCCCACCTGAACGTTTACTGGGCTCCATAAAACGACTGGAGAGCAACCATGACGATTGCCGCCATTATCGCCGTCACCGACCGCATTATCGAGCGTTCCAAGCCGACGCGCGAAGCCTATCTCGACCGGCTCGACCGCGCCGCTTCCGACGGACCGCACCGCTCGTCACTGACCTGCGGAAACCTCGCACACGGCTTTGCCGCCTGCGGCACCGGCGACAAGGAAAAACTGTCCGGCGACACGGTGCCGAACCTTGCGATCATCAACTCCTACAACGACATGCTGTCGGCCCATGAACCGTTCGGGCGCTTCCCATCCATCATCAAGCGCATCGCGTCTGAAGAAGGCGCGGTGGCGCAGGTGGCCTCGGGCGTACCGGCCATGTGCGATGGCGTCACGCAGGGCCAGAAGGGCATGGAGCTGTCGCTGTTTTCCCGCGACGTCATCGCCATGGCCACCGCCGTTGGCCTGTCCCACAACATGTTCGATGCCGCGCTCTACCTAGGTGTTTGCGACAAGATCGTGCCGGGTCTGATGATCGGCGCGCTGACCTTCGGCCATTTGCCCGCCGTTTTCGTGCCAGCAGGTCCGATGCCGTCCGGCATGGCGAACGACGAAAAAGTCCGCATCCGCCAGCTATACGCAGAAGGCAAAATCGGCCGCGATGAACTGCTGAAAGCGGAAAGTGCAAGCTATCATTCGCCCGGCACATGCACATTTTACGGCACCGCGAATTCCAACCAGATGCTGATGGAATTTATGGGCCTGCACCTGCCCGGGTCCAGCTTCGTGAACCCCGACACCACCCTGCGCGATGCGCTAACGGAAGAGGCGGTTCGCACTGCGCTTGCGATCACCGGGCAAGGCAATCGCTTCACGCCCATAGGTCGCGTGATCGACGAGAAGGCGATGGTGAACGGCATCATCGGCCTGCACACCACCGGTGGCTCCACCAACCATGTGCTGCATCTCGTCGCCATGGCGAAGGCGGCGGGCATCGTGCTCACGCTGGAAGACCTGTCGGACCTTGCCGAATGCACCCCGCTGCTCGCCCGCGTGTATCCCAACGGCATGGCAGATGTGAACCATTTTCATGCAGCCGGCGGCCTCCCCTATCTCATCGGTGAATTGCTGCGCGAAGGTCATTTGCACGACGACGTGACGACCATCATGGGCGAAAGCCTGTCGCTGATGGCGCAGGAACCGAAGCTGTCTGCCGATGGTGGCGTCGAGTGGAAGCCCGCGCCAAAAGAAGGCGGCAATACCAACATTCTCAGCACTGTCAAAAAACCCTTCCGCGCCGATGGCGGCCTGAAAATGCTCGACGGCAATATAGGCCGTGCGGTCATCAAGACCTCTGCCGTGAAGGAGGAATACCACATCATCGAAGCGCCGGTTCGTATCTTCGATACGCAGCACGGCATCCGCGATGCTTTCGAGGCGGACGAGTTGAACATGGACGTCATCGCCGTGTGCCGCTTTCAGGGTCCGCAGGCTAACGGCATGCCGGAACTCCACAAACTCACCCCGCCGCTGGGCGTGTTGCAGGACCGTGGCTACAAGGTCGCCCTCGTCACGGATGGCCGCATGTCCGGCGCATCCGGCAAGGTTCCCGCCGCGATCCACTGCACACCTGAGGCCAAAGCGGGTGGCGGCATAGCCAAGCTACGCGATGGCGACGTGGTGCGATTGAACGCGAAGACAGGCGAGTTGGTGGCCTTGGTGGATGAGGCGGAATGGGCTGCTCGGGAACTCGCAACAGCAGACATGAGCGGCAATGAATTCGGCATGGGCGTAGAGTTATTCCACGCGTTCCGCGCGAATGTTTCGACGGCCGATACGGGCGCAAGTGTTCTCGGTTAAGGCAACTCGACAATAGCGACACCCGCAACTCCGAGGGTCGCCTCGCCAACCAGCACCTTCGCACCGCTCGGAATCAAATGAGCCGTATCGCGTGGCTTGGGCCCGTAGTTCACGATGGTGCGGAGATTGCCGCGGTCACGGACCCGTAAGTCATCTCCAGTTTCGATGCGCTCGATACCCGCACGGTCTAGCGTGTCGGAAATGATACCGTCCAACAGGCTCTCATCCGGCCAGCCAGCGATGTAGTCCACCTTACCCTGCCGCAAGCGGGCCGGATGGCCTTCAGCAGTTTCCGCAATCACATCGACACCTCGCCCTGCCTCGACCTGTTCTGCCCATTTCACCAAGGAACCGGTATTGCCTACAAGGTGACAATGAGCAGGACGCAGGCTTTCCACACGGTTGATCTTTATGTCGATCAGCGCGCGCAACGGCCCGGGCGGCAGACCATCAGGAATGCGATGGTGTTCGGTTCGTGAACCGGTGCGCGAACCGAAAACGATGTGGCCGTCGCAATTTTCAAACGTCACCGACGCCTTATCGCTCACCATCAACAGGTGCGGCACGAAGACGGCTGAGTAACCGTCCAGCGCTTCGCCGGGGCGCACTATGTCGATGTTCTGGCCTTGGCGACGCAGGGCGGAATACCACTCTAACGCAAGCGTGAAGCCATCATAATCTGCACCTTGCGGCTGGATCTCGGTTGCCCAGATCGACGCATAGTCGAAGACCAACGCGACCTTCGCACGAGTGGTTTGGGCTTTCGGTAAGTCGGCCAATTCCAGCGCTACCTGCGCGGCTTCATCGTAACCACGGTCTTCGGTATCATCGGGCCGCAGCAGGCCCGCATGAAATTGCTCTTGCGCGAAAGGCGCTTGCCGCCAGCGGAAATAGCTGACGACTTCCGCGCCGTGGGCAATGGCCTCGTGGGTCCACAGGCGAACCATGCCGGGGTGCGGGTCGGGGTTCCACGGTGCCCAGTTCACCGGACCAGGCTGCTGCTCCATCACCCACATGCGGCCAGCTTGCGATCTGTCTTTCACTCGCCCACAAGCACGGTAAAGGTCGTGGTGGAAAGCCTGACTGTCAGGATCGCCCGCGCGCATATACCAGTTCTTCCACGCCGCATCGCGACCGTGCCGTTCCAGCATGCCAATGGGGTAGCTGTCCCACGTCGCCACATCGAGATCGACGGAAACATCGAAATGGTCGAACTCGGTGTAGTGCTGCATGAAATTGTGCAGCACATCGCGGCCCGGGGAATGGGCGCGGATGATGTCGACCTGTTCGCGGTTGAAAGCGACCACCTGATCGGAGGAGTAGCGGCGGAAATCCAGCACATGGGCGGGGTTGGGTTCTGTGACGGTGAGGTTCGGCAATTCCGCATCTTCGAAACTGGCTAATTCCATCGACCAGAAGATGTTGCCCCACGCCTCGTTCAGCGCATCGACGGTGCCGTAGCGCGCTGCAAGCCATACGCGAAACCCATCGCGGGCAGCATCGCTGTAGCTCATCGTGGTGTCGTGACAGCCATATTCGTTGTCGGTCTGCCACGCGATGATGGCGGGGTGCTCACCGTAGCGTTTGGCAAAAATTTCGGTGATGCGGCGGCTTTCAACGCGGAAGCCAATGTGGCTGAAGTCGTAGTGGCGACGGGAGCCGAATTTGCGTGGATTGCCCTGCGCGTCCACCGCCACCATGTCCGGCATTTCGTCCACCAGCCATTTGGGCGGCGTGGCTGTGGGCGTTCCCATGACGATATTCAGGCCAGCTTTTGCCAGCACTTCGACGGCGTCGTCCAGCCACTCGAACTGAAAATCGTCACGCGATGGTTCAATGCGCGACCAGGAAAACTCGCCAATGCGAACTACCGTGATTCCGCATTCCACCATGCGGGCCGCATCGTGCTCCCACATGTCGCGGGGCCAATGTTCGGGGTAGTAGCAAACGCCGAGGGTCGGGGAACGGTCAGCCATGTGCGGCGGCATCATAGGCGGCCACGAACGCGCGGGCCTGTTCGCCAACCTGCGCGGCTGACCAGCCAACTTTGAACACATTGGAGCCGATGCCAAAGCCCGCCGTTCCTGCCGCAAGCCATTCGCCGATGGTCGGCACGGTAACGCCGCCCACAGCCAGCACAGGAATTTCCGGCGGCAGCACAGCTTTGATCGCCTTCACGCCGTCCGGCCCGTGGAGCGATGCGGGGAAGAATTTCAGCGCGTGGCACCCGGCTTTGACGGCAGCGAAGGCTTCCGTAGGAGTGAACACGCCGGGGAAAGACAAGCCGCCCTTGTCGCGTGTGCGGGCGATCACGTCGACATCCATATTGGGCGACACGATGAGGCGACCGTTGACGCTCCGCACGGCATCCACCTGTTGCGTGGTCAGCACCGTGCCTGCACCGATGATAGCGTGGTCGCCGAACGCATCCGCCAGCGCGCCGATGGAGCGCAATGGATCGGGCGAATTGAGCGGCACTTCGATGATGCCAAAACCGGCGTCGATCAACTCACCGCCGATGGCGACAGCATCGTCGGAATCAAGCCCGCGCAGGATCGCCACCAAGGGGCGGTGGCCTTCGAAAAGATCGCTCATGTTTCGTTTCCAATCATATTGGCCTGCTGCGCCAGCGCGAACAGCGCGGGCCAGATGAGGGTGTCGGATTCCCGTGGCGTAACGTCAGCAGCAAGCACAGCTAGCGCCCGCGTGTAGCGCTCCACCAAGGCACCGCCACCGATTATAGTGACCGCCTGCACATCGAAACCATCCTGCGCGGCCGACGATAGTTCCATGCCGATAAGATAGCCGGACAGTTTTTCGCGCAACTGGCCTGGCAGGGTTTCACCCACCAGCGCTGCAGCGCGAAGGTTGAAGAAGCGCCCCCAATCGCTGCCCTTGGTCATGAACACATCACCCACAGCAACGTCGAACGCGTTGTCGTCTGCATCCAATTCGGCGGGCTGAACGGTGTGGCGTAAAATCGTGTGGCCCGCGAAAGCATCGAACAATTCACCGGTCATATAGGTTTTGAAATCGACCAGCTTGCCCTTGGCGATACGCGCCCATTTGGAGTGAGTGCCGGGCAGCACTATGGTGCCATCGAAAGCAGGATTTTCTGCCAGCAAGGCCGCGATCTGGGTTTCCTCACCGCGCATGACGTCGGCCTGGTCGAGGGTATCTTTCATGACACCGGGCACGATAGTGAGGTGGTTTGTGCGGTGCAGTTTTGCGGCAAGTTGCGAGACATCCAACGGCAATTCGCAATAGTGGGCTTCGCTCCACCCCTGTCTACTGCCGACCATACCACAAGCGATAGCGGGTAGCTTCGGCCAGCCTTCCGTCAGTTCTCCAAAACGGGCGATAAAACCCGCTTCATCCAAACTCCCCACACCGCTTTCGCCTTTGCGGGCCTCCAGCACTTGGCCTTCGCCATCCAGCAATGCAGCACGTACATTCGTCGTGCCCCAGTCAAGGGCGATGAGCGCGGGGTCAGTCATCGATAGCCTCCAGCGCCAAGGCCACGCCCGTCTGCGCGTAGAGCACCGGCAGTTGAACGCCGGCGGACATGAGCACTGCGCCTGTCAGTTCCAGCCGCCCGTCCATCAAGCGATTACGGAATTTGCGGGAGCCGTGCATGGCGACCTTGTTTTCGGTCTGCAACTCCACCTTATAACGCCGGTTCGGGTTCAACCCCGGCACTTGTATGGTGGGTGGAACGATGGAGCGGGGACGGTCTATCTGCATCATTACGATACGCGCAGAACGCTGTTCGGCATCGACCACGCAAGCGCCTAACAGGTCGGCATCGACGGTTGTGATACGGTGGTAATCACCGCTGTGCCATAGGTCGCGATCAGCCTTGTAGCGTTCCACAGCGGCGGCGAAGAGCGCGAATTCCTCATCGCTGACCTTCCGCAAATCCAGCTCCAAACCCATGTGGCCATAGCTTGCCACCAACGCGCGGAAGTCGGGATGGAAACCCCTGCCCGACGTGTGACACCACGCGGGGCCGACATGGGAGCCCATGACTTCGGGCGGCAGAAAATGCGTGAAGCCGTGCTGGATGCGGGTTCGCTCCACAGCGTCGTTGCTGTCCGATGTCCAGAAGCGGTGGGTGCGTTTTAGGATTTCATAATCCACACGCCCGCCACCTGACGCGCAACTTTCGATTTCGACATTCGGGAAACCTTCGCGCAACCGATCGAGCAGCGCGTAAAGCGCGGTGGTTTGCCGGTGAACAGCAGGCAAGCCCGTGCGGTCGCCGGGCAACACCAGATCGCGGTTCATGTCCCATTTCAGATAGGCGGTGCGGTAAGTTTTCAGCAGGTCACCGATGACCGTGTAAAGATATTCGAAGACTTCCGGATTGGTGAGATCGAGCACCAGTTGGTTGCGGCCCAGATGGCGTGGATATGGGTCCACCGCCAATACCCAATCGGGATGGTCGCGGTAAAGCTGGCTGTCAGGGTTCACCATTTCCGGCTCCACCCACAGGCCGAATTCCATGCCCTTCTCGTCCACCACATAATCGACGATGGGGTGCAGACCGTCGGGATATTTTTGCGGGTCGGGCGTCCAGTCGCCCAGCGATGTGGTGTCGTCGTTGCGGCCCACAAACCAACCATCATCCAGCACGAAACGCTCACCGCCGACTTTCGCCGCAGCGTCCGCCAATTCCTTCAGCGCGTCGATGTTGTGGTCGAAATAGATCGCTTCCCACGTGTTCACGGTGACGGGACGGGGCTTCTTGGCATCGGGAAGTTTCAGGATGTTCTCGCGCACATGGCGGTGGAAACGCTGCGACAGATCGTTGAGACCGACGTCCGATGTCGCCACATGGATTTCAGGTGTTTCCAATGCGCGACCGGCTGGCAACATGCCCTCGCGGGAGAAATGCAGCACACCCATTTGCAGTTGGCATTCGCCCGTCGTCATACGCTCCAGCACCATGCGGTGGTTACCGGACCAACCCATATGCACGCCGAGGCAGCGACCGGATTCTTCATCCGTGGTGGGTGCCAGCATGATGGTGCCGGGGAAGGCCTCATGGCTGGTGCGACCACGTCGGTTTTCGCTCTTCACCAAACCCATGGGCACGGTGCGGCGGTCGATGGCGAACTCCGCCGTCCAGCGACCGTGGAAGTGCAGGTACTCGGACAGATGTTGCGGCACGGGAATAACGGGAGCGCTCATCCAATCGACCATGCAGTCGTCAGCGCCTTCGTTCGTAAGGCGCGATTTCATGACAGCGACGCCGGATTTCCGGCAGAGCGTGACGGTGATATCGAGGCGCAACTCGCGGTGGTCGTCGCGGCAGATGAAGGTAACGCCGTCGTCGGTCTCCGCCGTTTCCACCCACTCGAAGATCCCGGCCCAACCGGGCTTGTCAGAATCTACCCGGTTGGCCACCAGACCCGGGTGGCCCATGAAGCCCGCGCCGATTTCCGGCTGCATGGAAACAGGGGCGTGTTCGTCCATGGTGGCGTGGCCCAACGGGCGGGCGCGGGAACGGGCGAACATCTCCACGTCCATGCCATCGTCCAACCGCGCGCCGATATAGATGATCTCCGGAATGCCGGTGACCCAGCCAAACAGGATGGTCGTGTTGTGGGCGTCCAGCCGATGGGTGTGGACGATGTTTTCTGAACTCGTTTTTGGGCTCATGGCAATGGCTCTGAAAGAGGGCACGAAAGCGCGCGGCGTTGCGCCCCTCTTAGGCGCGGGCGGCTAACAGTGAAAGCCGCCCTGCTGGATATTTTATCCCTTCGTCGCACCCAATGTCAGGCCCGCGATGAAGTGCTTTTGCATGAGGAAGAACATGGCGACGGGTGGCAAAGCTGCGATGAGCGATGCTGCGGAGACCAGATGCCAGCGGGACACGAACTGACCGTTCAGCGCCTTCACGCCCGCTGTGATCGGCTTGGCGTTTTCGCCGTTGGTTAGCACCGTTGCCCAGAAATAGTCGTTCCAGACGAAGGTGAAGATGAGCACGGCAAGCGCTGCCAATGCGGGGCGCACGAGGGGCAGCACGAGGTGCCAGAAGATGCGGAACTCACCAACGCCTTCGATGCGGGCGCTTTCGATCAACTCGTGCGGCAGCGCCTTGATGAAATTGCGCATGAACAATGTGCAAAAGCCGGTTTGGAACGCCGCGTGGAAGAGCACGAGGCCAGTGACGGTGTTGTAGAGGCCGAAGCTCAAGGACAAATCGCGGACGGGCACCATGAGGATTTGGAACGGCACGAAATTGCCCGCCACGAAGATGAAGAACAGTGTTAGCGAAAACCGAAATTTGTAGATCGCCAGCGCGTAGCCCGCGAGCGCCGCGAGGCCGACCGACAGGATCATTGTGGGAACGGTGATCTTCAGTGAGTTCCACAGATATTGCGCCGCCTGAGATTCAGCGAATACCGCGTAATAGTTTTCAAACAGCTGAAACTGGCTCGGCCAGCCGAAGACATTACCCGCGTTGATGTCGCCACCGGGGCGGACAGAAGTCATGAAAATGGCGAGCAGCGGCAACAGCCAAATGAACAAAGCGATAGGCAGGCCAATTTTGTAGAGCGTTTGCGTGCCTGCGGACTTCTTCTCGATAGGGGTCGGAAACATCGGTTAAGCCCTCCGCTCGTCGCGCCACATCTTCCACAGGAAGAAGGAGATGAAAATCAGCATGATCATGAACAGCACGGTGGCGATTGCCGATCCGTAACCCATGCGGAAACCGTATTCCGATAGCGCCTGTTCGAACATGAAATATGACAACACATTGGACGAGCCATAAGGACCGCCCTGGGTCATGATCGCGATCATATCGAACGAGCGCAGCGCGCCGATGACGGTGACCACGATGGCAAGGAACGTCGCGGGCCAAAGCTGCGGCAGCACCACGTACCACAGCATTTTCCAGCCCTTGGCGTTGTCCAACCTGCCTGCCTCGATCTGGTCCGGCGACACGTTGTTGAGGCCGGTGAGATAGAGGATCATGCAATAGGCGATCTGCGGCCACAGGCCTGCGAAAATGATGCCGTAGGTAACAAGGTCTTCATCGCCCAAAATGGACGGTGGAGATGCGCCGAAGAAGCCCCAGATTTCGGCCACGATGCCGAAGTTCGGGTTGTAGAACCACGAGAAGATAAGACCGACGACCACCTGCGAAATAACAAACGGGAAAAAGAACAGCGACTTGTAGAGCCGCATTCCCGGCACGGTCTGGTTCAGGAACAGCGCGATGAACAGGCCAGCGGGCACGGCCAGCATGTACAGCACCAGCCACAATATATTGTTGTAAAGCGAGGTGTAGAAGCGATCATCATCGGCCAGTTCGACATAGTTGCCGAGGCCCAGCCACTGTTTTTCGCCAAGGCCGTCCCACGCGTAAAAGCTGATCCAGATCGACTGGAAGATCGGGATGATGACGTAGATGAGAAAGAATATCAGCGCGGGGGCAAGGAACAGCCACGGCGCAACTTGAAGCCGGTTGCGGCGATACCACGACCGCTGGTCGGCAATAGATGCAGGCACGCTGGCGTTCGGCACGGCTGGTGCGACAGTCATGGCAGTCCTCCCTCACGCGCCACCGTCGTTGCGGTGTGCGTGCTGCAAGTGTGCCAGCAATCGGAAGCGCTTGCCAAGGGGGCAGCTGGTGCCAGTTTACATTTGCACGCAGGCGCACCTGACTGCGGAGTGCAACTACGGAAACAGCACCGGATAGAGCGAGGCCAACAAGAGCGCGGCCATGGTCCAGTTGAAAATCCTCAACCGCGTTGCGTTGGTCAGCACATATTTCAACTGCTGGCCCATCCATGCCCAACTACCCACGGATGGCAGGTTCACTGCGCCGAAAATGACCGCCACAAGAAGGATGGCAGCCAAGCTTCGGTCCGGTGCGTAAACGGCGATGGCAGATAGCGCCATGGCCCATGCTTTTGGATTGACCCATTGGAAGGCAGCAGCCTGCAGAAATGTCATCGGGGTGCCGGAGGTTTCCGCATCTTTGGGCGCGGCTGCAGTGGCGATCTTCCACGCCAGCCACAGCATGTAGATGACACTGATGACCTGAAGTACCGTGCGGCTGACCGGATAAAGATCGAAAATTTGCGCCAAGCCAAGTCCCACCAACGCGACCATGGCGACGAAACCCAGCGCTACGCCCAACATGTGCGGCACGGTGCGGCGCACACCGAAATTCGCGCCAGACGCCATGAGCATCAAGTTATTCGGCCCCGGCGTGATGGACGTGACGAAGGCGAAGGAGATGAGGGCGAGGAGTATTTCGAGAGACATGATCGTTGCGCCAAAGGGCTGCGTTCAGATGAATCATGGCGTGGATTGTGCATGATATCGTTGCAAACTTCGCGATATTCAATCTATCTACGCAACAAATGATCGATCTTACCGCCATAGACCGCAGGATATTGCACGCGCTGGAACAGGACGCGCGCCAGTCCAACGTTGCGCTGGCGGAAAAAGTGGGCCTGTCACCCTCTGCATGTTTGCGCCGGGTGCAGGCTCTGGAAGCGCGCGATGTTATACGCGGCTACCGCGCTGTGTTGGACGAAAGCACGCGTGGCATCGGCTTCGTCGCCTATATGTCGGTTGGCCTTTCGTCCCACACCAAGGCCGCGCAAGAGGCTTTCGAACGCGCCATGAAAGCTGCACCCGAAGTGCGCGAATGCCACAACATCACCGGCGTGGTGGAGTACTTATTGCGTGTCGAGGTTGCAGATTTACCGACCTACAAAGCATTCCACACGGACAAGCTGGGTGCGTTGCCGCAGGTGAGCAAGATCACGACGTTTGTTGTGATGGGATCGCCGAAGGACGAGCGGGCTTAGACACAAATGCTCTGTCATCCCCGCGTAGGCGGGGACCCACTTATCAACGCATGATGCCTTACAGGCTTCGGCAGCACGATGCCCAAGATGTGCGCCCTAACATCCACCGCCACGTCTCGCAGAGAAGTGGTTCCCCGCCTGCGCGGGGATGACAACGGTGGAAGACTAGTCGGCTAAAAGAAAAACGGGCCATCCTTTCGGACAGCCCGTTTTTAGTTCAATCAACCGGAGCGAAGAGCGACCGGTCGGCCAGACCGCGCCCGTGCAGCGAAGGGCGAAGCCCGACAGCGTGAGCGCAGAAAAAGCGCTTATTTATAAACGCGGGCCTGAACTTTATCGAGACGCTCGAGGATCTTGTCGAGGCGGTCCGGCTTCAACATGAATTCCTGGAAACCTTCCATACCGGCCTTGGCCATTTCGGCTGGCGCGTCACGGTCGAAGAACTGGGCGAGGCCGGAAGCCGTGGAGACAGTTTCGAAGCCTTCCTGAATGAACTTGTCATCGCTGACGGCAGCTTTCGAGTTCGGCGGAAGCTGACCAATGGTCTTGTTCCATTCAGACTGGATTTCAGGGCGCGCGACGAAGGCGAGGAATTTGCGGGCATCTTCCTTGTTCTTCGCGTTGGTAGGAATGAACAGCGCATCGGCTGGTGCTTCCTCAGCGCGCGGCAGACCGGGAGTGATTTCCGGGAAGCGCATGTAGTCGATCTGGTCGTCGGTCAAACCGGCGTCCTTCATCGCGGCAACCGCGAAGTTGCCCATCACATACATGGCAGCTTCACCCTTGGCGAAGGGTGCCAGCGCATCCTGCCAGGACATGGTGGCGTGGTTGTCCACGAAAGAGCACTCGTCCAGCATCTGCTTCCAGTTGGTGAACACCTGGCGCACTTTGGGGTCGGTGTACTTCACCTTGCCTGCGGTCAGATCGTTGTGGAACTCGTAGCCATTGGTGCGCAGGTTGATGTAGTCGAACACGCCGGCCGCGGTCCAAAGGAACTTGGTCCCGATGGTGAAGGGCGTGACGCCGGCAGCTTTCAGCTTGCCACAGGCAGCCATCAGTTCATCCCAGGTTTTGGGCTCTTCGGTGATGCCGGCTTTGTCGAAGATGTCTTTGCGGTAATAGATACCCCACTGGTAGTAGGAATACGGCACGCCGTACTGCTTACCGTTCATCGACATGGTGGGCTTGATAGCTTCGAAGCTGGTGGACAGGTTCGGGTCAGACGCCCACAAATCGGAGATGTCTTCGAACTGACCAGCGTTCACGAATGGTGCCATACGGTTGCCGGGATACCATGCCGTGACGTCCGGTGCTTCGGCGGACAAGAAGTTGCGGATCGCGGTCTTGTGCGCTTCACGGTCGGTGATGTTGAGCGTGACGTTAATGTCCGGGTTAGCAGCCTTGAACGCTTCAACGGCAGCTTCGATGCCGAGTTTCGGCTTCGGATTCGGATCGTCGAAGTTTATGACGAGATCGCCTGCAAGCGCCGTGGTTGCGTAGAGCGTGGCGGCAGTAATTGCGGTGCCAATCTTAAAGAAGGTGGTCTTCATGCGATAATTCTCCCGTTGCATGTAAATGATGGGAGGACACGCCAAAGCGTTCGACGCCGCCTCCCAACAGCTAGGAGCACACTAACCATCAAATGTGGCGCTCGCAAACAGGCGATGGACCCAATTTATCACCATGCCTGTAACCAGCGGGTTGTTTTCGCACCGATTCCCCGCTTTGATTGCGAGACTGGGAGTATCTGGGAGAATACGGCCATGGCCGGAGTCACACTGCGCAATGTGAAGAAGTCATTTGGCGATATCGACGTCATTCACGGTGTCGATCTCGACATCGAGGACGGCGACTTCATCGTTTTCGTAGGACCGTCGGGTTGCGGCAAGTCCACGTTGCTACGTCTGGTCTCCGGTCTGGAAGACATCAGCAGTGGCACGATTGCGATTGGCGGCGAAGACGTCACCCATGCTGAACCGTCCGACCGTGGCGTGGCGATGGTGTTCCAGTCCTACGCGCTCTACCCGCACATGACGGTCTACGACAACATGGCGTTCGGCCTGAAAATGAACGGCGTGGACGCGAAGGAAATCGACGAGCGGGTGCAGAAAGCAGCCGCCATCTTGGAACTCGGCCCGCTGCTGGACCGCAAGCCCGCCGCCATGTCCGGCGGCCAGCGCCAGCGCGTCGCCATCGGCCGGTCCATCGTTCGCAACCCAAAGGTGTTCCTGTTCGACGAGCCGCTCTCGAACCTCGATGCAGAGCTTCGCGTGCAGATGCGGTTGGAAATCGCCAAGCTGCACAACGATCTCAAAAACACGATGATCTACGTCACCCACGACCAGACGGAAGCGATGACGCTGGCCGACAAGATCGTGGTGCTGCGCGCGGGTCGTGTGGAGCAGTACGGCTCGCCGCTGGAACTCTACGACAACCCGGACAACGCCTTCGTCGCCGGTTTCATCGGTTCCCCGCGCATGAATTTTCTGGATGCTGAAGTGACCTCATCCAAGAAGGGCTCTGCCACCGTCTTGGTTCCACAGTTGGGTAATCTCAAAATTACCGCCGCGACCCGCGACCGCACGCCGGACAAGGGCGAAAAGGTAGAGATAGGCCTGCGCCCGGAACATTTCATCGCGGCCACTGGCAATGCGAATTCCTTCTCCGCCCCCACCACGGTGGTGGAGCAGCTGGGTGGCAACTCCTTCCTCTACCTCGACGTCGGCGGCGACGTTCCGCTGACGGTCGAGCAAAAGGGGCACACGGATGTGAAGGATGGCGATGTGGCGAAGATCGGTGTCGATCCAGCAACGGCGATGTTGTTCGGGAGTGACGGATTGCGGATTTAGGCCACCGCAAATCACAACACATATTCCACTGTCATCCCCGCGAAGGCGGGGACCCACTTCGAAGGGCGACGGATATGTGAGACAGCAGCCGATGTGGCAACATCCGCGCGCTTCTATTGATGTTAGAGCTTGCAGATGAGTTGATCCCCGCCTGCGCGGGGATGACAATTGTGTGTGGTGACTAAGCCACCGCCAGCCCCACCTCTTCACCAGCACGTTCAAGCCAGCCCCAGAAGTCGCGGGCGTAGCTGCTGAAAACGGTGAGGTCGTAGGCTTTTCTGTCGGCCACATCGGGCAAGCGGCGTATTGTAAGCGGGATGCCGTGGTGGGCAGTGAGCGCTACGTCGCCCGGTTCCATGTTCGCGAAATCCAGCGCGATGCCGGAGGCAAGAACCCAATCGACTTTCAGTCCGGACGCCGTGATGACGACGCGGGCGTGGGTGAGGCCGGTGACGGCGGCGGCGTCCGTTTTCAGCGCCTTGCGGAGTGAATCTTCCAAGCCAGTCTCGTCGCTTTCGATGAGCCAACGACCGGGGCCCGTAGCCATGATGGTGACGCCCTCGCCAGCCAACTTATCGATAACCTTCGCAGCTTTCGCCACCGTGTCAGGCCAAGCCTGCACTTGCACGAAGGAGCTCGGCAAACGTTCGGACAGCGTGATACCGGCGTCGCCACTTGCAGCGCGGGGCATGGCGGCTTCGCCGATGGGGGAGACGGGATCGGGTGTCATCATTTTTGCTCGTTTAGCCACGCATCCGTCCTCCGTCAGGGTCGACCATATGAGGACTGACGACCTCTACAGCGACGTGCATTCCGCGAATGGGGTTGGCTGCAAACATGCGCTCACCGTGGCGGGCGCGGCCACCTTCCAGCAGTGCCAGCGAAACGTAGCGGTTCAGTTCCGGCGAGAAGCATGTGGAAGTCGTGTGGCCTTCACTTCTACCGACATCATCCTTGCCGCCCTGCACCAGATGAGAACCGCCGCGAATGCGTTGACCGTCCAGCGAAGCGATGGCCACCAGTTGCAAGCGGTCGTCCTCGTGCAGCGCGGGGCGTTCGCCGAGAACCTTGCCGACGAACGGCTTTTTGGTGGACACCATGCCACCGAGGCCAAGGTCATGGGCCGTGGTTCGTCCGTTCAATTCCGGTCCGGCAACATGCCCTTTTTCGATACGGAGCGTGCCGAGCGCTTCCAGCCCATAAGGGGTAACGCCAAGCGGTTCGCCAGCGGCCAGCAGCGCGTCCCAGATCGCTTGGCCGTGTGTAAAGCCGCAATACACTTCGAAAGCCATTTCACCGGAAAACGACAGTCGCGCCAGCTTGACGGGAATGCCGCCGATGGTGCCGTCGCGCACGCCCATGAAGGGCAAGCCCGTATCGGAGACGTCGCAATCCTCGACGCAGGCCGCCAGTAAATCACGGCTCTTGGGACCAGCCACGGCGACGCCCGCCCACTCGTCGGTGACGGAGGTTAGCGCGACTTTCAAATCGGGCCAGACCACGTCGCGGTGGTATTCGAGGTGCTCCATCACGAGGCCCGCGCCTGCCGTGGTGGTGGTCATAAGATAGCGGTGGTCGTCCAGCCGCCATGTCGTACCGTCGTCAAACAGGATGCCGTCTTCGCGCAGCATCAACCCGTAGCGAGCCTTGCCCACGGGCAGCTTGGCGAAGGCATTGGAGTAGATGCGATTAATGAATTCCGTGGCGTCCGGCCCCTGAATGTCGATCTTACCCAGCGTCGAAACATCGACGATACCGACACCGGCGCGCACCGCTTTTGTCTCGCGGATATAGGCCTGCTCGACGCTTTCGCCGTCGGCATTGTAACTCTCCGGTCGCATCCACGGGCCGTTGGGGAAACACCGCGCGCGGGCTTCGTGCCAGTCCTGCATCGGGGTTCGGCGGGTGGGTGCGAGATGGCCGTAGGCTTCGCCCGCAATCGTGCCTATGGCCGTGGGCGTGTAAGGCGGGCGAAAGCGCGTGGTTCCGACATCGGGAATATCCATGTTGCGGGCGTGGGCCATGATGGCGAGGCCGGTGACATTGGACGTCTTGCCCTGATCGGTGGCCATGCCCAGCGTCGTGTAGCGCTTCAGGTGTTCGACGGAGCGGAAGCCCTCACGCTCTGCCAAACGCACATCGTCAGCCGTTACATCGTGTTGAAGATCGACGAAAGCTTTGCCAGTGTTGCGTATCTCGAACACAGGCGCAGGGGCGTGGTCCAACTCGTCGCCGTCGATGGATGGCACATGGCTTTCGCCTTCTCCAAAACTAGCATCGGCGAGCGCTTTCGCGGCAGCTTCTTCGCCGGAGCGGAAGGCTGCGCGCAGGCCGAATTTGCCAGCCATCGCGCCAGCGCCATGCCAGCGCGTGTTGGATTCTTCTGCCGGTTCACCGGGCAGGAAGGCTTGCAGTTCAGCGTCCCAAATGGGCTTGCCGCCTTGCTGCGATGTGAGGTGGAATGCGGGGGACCAGCCGCCGGATACGGCAAGGCAATCGCAGGGAATGCGGCGGTTGCCCGGGCTGGCGACGCCGGTGCGTTCATCGAAAGAACCGACGCTGATGCCGGTCAATTCGTTCCAGCCATGGGTGCCGACGACGGCGGAACCAACATGGATTGCGGCGCGGGTTTCCGCGCCCGCTGCACGAATATGGTCCGACACATCTTGGCGCACATCTATGATCGCATTCACGATGGTGCCGGTGCGGGCCATGTCGCGGGCGGCAAGCCAGCCGGTGTCGTTGTTGGTGAAGACGGTGACAGCGCGGCCCGGCGCGACACCGAATTCCACAGCGTAGCGACGGGCGGCATCCGCCAGCATCACGCCGGGGCGGTCGTTGCCGCCGAAGACGATGGGGCGCTCCAGCGCGCCGGTGGCGATGACGGTGGACTTTGCCACGATCTGCCACGCCCGCTGGCGCGGTTCGCCCTTGTCGGGCGTTGCCTTGTGGTCGGCCACGCGCTCAATGGCGAAGATCGTGCCATCATCGAAAAGCGATTGAACCGTGGTGCGGGTGAGGACGGTGACGTTGTCCATCGCGGCGAGTTCCGCCACGGCTTCGGCTACCCAAACGTGTGCCGGTTCGCCGCCGATCATATCGGCTGCGCCGGTGAGCGAACCGCCTGCGGTGGCGCGTTCGTCGCACAGGATAACGCGAGCACCGGCGCTCGCCGCACGGCGGGCGGCAGCTATGCCTGCTGCGCCGGAGCCGACGACGAGAACATCGCAATATGCGTGCATGCGGGCATAGCGATCGGGATCTGCTTCCAGCGGCGCACGACCGAGGCCTGCAGCGCGGCGGATGGAGGCTTCGCAGAATTCCCAGAATTTTGTAGCGGTATGGCCCGGCGACTTCGGCCCCATGAAGGTCTTGTAGTAGAAGCCTGCGCCTAGCGCCTTACCAGCCAGCTGGTTCACCGCCATCGCGTCGAAAGCGAGCGACGGAAAGCGGTTCTGGGATTTGGCTTCGAGGCCTTCGTAGAGTTCGATCTCGGTGGCGCGGATGTTCGGTTCGCTGCGCGCGCCGGAGCGTAAAGTGACCAGTGCGGATGGTTCTTCGGAGCCTGCGGAAACGATGCCGCGCGGGCGGTGATATTTGAACGAGCGGGCGATGAGTTTCACGCCATTGGCGAGCAAGGCCGAGGCGAGCGTGTCGCCCTTGCGGCCCGTGTAAGGCTTACCGTCGAAGGTGAAATTGACCTTGCCGGACGAACCGTCGATCAGCGTCCCAACACCGTCGCGCAGGGTGAGGCGGTGGTTGCTCATTTTGCCCCCTCCTTCAACTGATCTGCGAACGGCCCAACCGGCTCGACTGACGTGATGTGATGGGTGATCGTATCGCGGGTGACGATCATATGGGTGCGACAACCGGCGGTGTGGTTCCACAATTCGCGGTGGGTGCCAGCGGAGTTTTTGCGGCGGTAGATGTAGGCCTTGTGGGTATCCATATCGTCGCTATCGATTGCCGGACGGATGGCCGTCGCGTCGCCTTTGTAGGTGAATTCACGGTGATCCCTTTCGCCACAAATGGGGCAATTTATACGCATATTCTTCCCCTCCCCTAATGATACCAGGCGGTAGGGCCAGCGCCCTTTTCGTCGAGCGAGCGGCCATCTTCGAAGCGCTCCAGCGTGAAGGCTTCGTTCAACTCGTGGGCCTTGTCGTTGGCGATGGTATGGGCGAAGCACCAGCCGGATGCGGGGGTGGCCTTGAAGCCGCCGTAGCACCAGCCAGCGTCGAGATACATGCCGGGCAACGGGCCGGGGCCGATGATGGGTGAGCCGTCGAGCGACATATCCATGATGCCGCCCCAGTTTCGCAGCAACCGCACGCGGGCAAAGCAGGGATACATGGCGATCAATTCCGCCGTCACCTCTTCCCATACGGGCAGGTTTCCGCGTTGGGCGTAGGAGTTATAATAGTCGATATTGCCGCCGAAGACCAAACCGCCCTTGTCCGACTGGGACACGTAGAGATGGCCGGAACCGAAGGTGATGACATTGGGAATGGCGGGCTTGATGCTTTCGGAAACGAAGGCCTGCAGCACGGTGGACTCAATGGGCAGTTCGGTGATGCCGGCGGTGGCCATGACTTTCGACGTGGCACCGGCGACAGCCACGCCGGTTTTCTCGGAGCGGATTTCGATTGGTGCCCCGTTGCGGGTGGCTTCGACGCCGACGATCTTGTCGCCCTCTTTCAGAAAGCCCGTGACCTCAGTGTTTTCGATGATGTCGACACCCAAAGCTGACGCGCCACGGGCGTAACCCCAAGCGACGGCATCGTGGCGGGCGTTGCCCGCGTCTGGCTGCAGCAGGCCACCTTCGATGGGGAAGCGGGCGGAACCGGATACATCGAGACCGGGGTTCGCGCGGGCCACCTGATCGCGGTCCAGCAGTTCTGATTTCAAGCCTAGCAAGCGCATCTGGTTTCCGCGCTCGGCATAGGCATCCATCTGGCCCGGTGAGTGAGCGAGATTGATGACGCCGCGCGGTGAGAACATGACATTGTAGTTGAGATCGTGGGAAAGTTCACGCCACAGTTCCATCGATTTTTCGTAGAACTGCGTATTGGCGGTGAGGCGGTAATTGGAGCGCACGATGGTGGTGTTGCGACCGATATTGCCGGAGCCGAGATAGCCCTTCTCGATGACCGCGACATTGGTGATGCCATGGACGGACGCAAGATAATACGCCGTCGCCAAACCATGCCCGCCGCCGCCGATGATTATGACATCGTAAGCCGGTTTCGGTTCGGCCTTACGCCAGGCAGGCGTCCAACCCTTGTTGCCGCGCAACGCCTGTTTGACGATTTGCAGAGCTGAATATTTCATCGCCGGAAGGCTCCCATCACGCGCGGTGTGCTGTGCCGTGCGGGAGCTACTTTATCGCGGGGAACAGGCGACGCAATGATGAAAGCGGCACGGCATGTCTGTTCACGCCGCAAATGGGTTTGCCACAAACGAAAACGGGCCGCCCGATGGGCGACCCGTTGCCACTCTCAGGAGAGAGGAGCGTTAGTTGGAGGCTTCGATGCGGACGTCTTCATCGGGGTAACCCATAAAGTCCTGTTCATCGTAATTGCCGTGGCAGTCGTGGCAGAATTTCTGGCTGATTTTCTGCACTTTGCCCTTGGGGTTGAACACGCCATAGACCCAGTTGCCGAACGGCTCTGCTTCGCCACCGGCGGCGACCTTGGTCATGAAGAACAGTGGTCCCTTCTGGACCTTGTTCTTCTTCGAAACGTTGAAGCTTTCCTTGGCGAGGATAGAACCTACCGGCATGGGGCCGCGCTCTTCGGAATATTTGGTGTATTCCGCAAAACCGGTCTCGTTCACGTAGGTCATGAGGAAGCGTTTGCCGTGGACGCCCACCGTTGCGGGGCGTGTCGCGGCGGCTTTCCATGACTGGTACTCTTTCGTGTTTTCGCCACCCTGCGAAGCGTAGCCTTCGCGCAGTTCTGCTTTGATGCAATCGTAAAGCGCGGTGACCTGCTCGCCCGTCAGGTCGTCTTTGGCGACGTCGCTGGTGCAGGCGGCAAATGCGGCTGGTGCTGCAAACATGGTGAGCGCGAATGTGGCGCTGGCGATGAGATGTTTCATGGTGTTCCCCCAAGGAAATTGTCGAATGTTGCCGCGACATTATGGCAGCGACAGGTGAACGGGAAATCACGGTCGGGCGGGTTCGGCTAACTTTATCGTGAGGCGTCCACCAACCCCAATTGCTCCCGGCGCATGAAACGCCATGTCAGTGCGATGGACGCAACCGCAAGACCGCCGACCAATCCGCCCCATACGCCGACGCCACCGAAGCCCATTTTGAAGCCGAGCACATAGGCCAGCCCTACGCCCACAGGCCAATAGGCGAAAGCCGCTATGACCATGGGCCAGGTCGTGTCCTGCAGCCCGCGAAGATTGCCGGAAGACGCCACCTGCAACGTGTCGAAAATCTGGAACAGGGCCGCCATGAACAACAGCGAGACTGCAGCGGCAATCACCGCATCTGCGTCGGTGTTGGCAGCATCGAGAAAGAGGCGTGACAAGGCTTCCGGGAAGATGAGGAAGATCGCAGCTGATACAAACGCGAAACCGATGGCGATGAGATAAACGGCATTGGCAGCTCGACCGATACCGGACCAGTCGCTGCGCCCTGCTTCCCCCGCCACGCGCACGGATGCTGCCTGCGACAGACCGAGCGGCACCATGAAGGCGATGGACGCCAGTTGCAGTGCGATGCCGTGGGCGGCGAGTTCTATCGTGCCCAACCAGCCCATCATGATGGATGTGGCGGCAAACAATCCGGCTTCCGCAAGGATCATCAAAGAGATGGGAAAGCCAAGACGGCAGACTTTGAAAAACGCCTGCCAGTCGGGCTTCCACAGCCGCGTGAGAATTTCGAAGGGTCGGGCAACGGGGTCGAATTTCGCAACAGCGAACATGGCGACACAGCCCGCCCCGTTGGCAATGAGCGTGGCCCATGCCGCCCCTTCCAGCCCCAAAGCAGGCGCGCCGAGATTGCCGAAAATCAGCACCCAGTTCAGCAACCCGTTGAGCAGCGCCATGGCGACCGTCACCCATACGATGATGGCTGTGCGCTCGAGGGCAGCAAGGAAATTCCGCAACCCGTTCATCAGGAATGCAGGCACAAGCGACCACTGCGCGATGATGAGATATTCTGCCGCCAGAGCCGCCGTCGTGGGTTTTTGACCCAGCGCCAGCAGAAAACCTTCGCTGAAAAGAAGCAGAGGCTGGAATGCCAGCGACACCAGCAGCAGCACCCAAAGCGCCATGCGTGCGGAGCGGCGAACCTCCCGCGTTTCGCCCTTTGCCAGCGCAGACGACACCAACGGCATGAGCGCTGCCGCGATGCCGAGCGCAAAAATAAGAACCGTGAACAGCAGTTGAAACGCCAGCACGCCAGCGGCCAGTTCCTCGACACCCAACCAACCCACCATCACCGTGTCGGTGACGTTGATCAGCATCTGCGTCACCTGCATCGCCACGAGCGGCAGACCAAGCACAAGCGTGGCGCGCAGATGGTTCGCGAACGGCTTGGTGGTGGGGGCGGCGACGATGCTCATACCAACCGCGATATAGGGGAAAACGGATGGGCGAAAGGGGTGCCCACTGCCCCTCTTCTTTTAGCAGGCTAAGACCTGTCTGCAGCTTTCGATCTTGGCGTGAAATTTACGCCATATGTCTTGCGGGCGGTGACGAGCCGCAGGTCTTCAGGGTCCATGCCTAACGACAAGATGGTGTGGGGGTCGTAGCGGTCCCTAGCTTCGGCGCGATCATATTTCGTGCCGAACAGGCGGTCGATCCACGCCATACCAAAGCTGACGTGGAAGGTGGTGTCGTGGTCGTTGAAATGGTGTTTCAGATGGCTCTGCGTAACCCTTTGGCCGAACCAGCCCTTCGGCACATTGAGATGCGCCAGCGTGTGGCAAAACTCATAAAAGGTGTAGGCCGAAATCGAACCAACGAAAATCGCCACCGCCGGATAGAGAAACCCTTTGCCCAGCCCCACAAACGGCGACAGCACCGCGCCGTGCAGGACGAGCGATACCAATCCGAATTTCAGCGCGTACCAGCCGTCGCCACCGGTGAAAAATTCGGGATCGTTAGGCTTCTCATGATGCCCGATATGACCGCGATAAAGGTCGTTGAACACGCTCTGCTGCGTCGGCGGCTCACGATGCAACAGAAACCGGTGCATCGCATATTCCACAAAGAATTGCATGACGATGCCGTAGGCGATAGCCACGAGCAGCAGTGGCGTGAAATAGGCGACGAGCAAGCCGATGCCCAACAGCCAGAACGGAAATAGCCGCTGGAGGGAGCCCATATGGATGAGAACGCGAAGGGTTGGGATCATGGGTTCACCTCATCTAGTGGAATGACAACAATACAGATTTAAAGCAGTCCCATAAAGGCTGCATCGCATTCGGCTGTTCACTTGCGTCCTTCTGGACGTTGTCCCGCGGGTTCAAGCGTAACGATCTTGCCTGGCCTTCGACATTTGATACCCTGTCACTATGAATACGATTGAAAATCTCAACACCTGGATGATGACAGTCGGGCGTTGCTCTAACGACCCCATCGAGATCGTCTCGCATTTTTGCACAACACTGGTCGAAGCAGGCGTTCCGTTGTGGCGTGTGAATATCGGCCAGCGCTTTGCCAATCCGTTGCTGATTGCCTGGGGCGTTATTTGGACACCAGACAGCACGGAAAGCTATGATGTGACGCACGCTCGTATGCTCACGGATGGCTACATTGGAAGCTCGTTCGAATATGTTTTTGAGAACCAACGACCACTTCATAAGAGCTTACGTGGGCTGGATCCGGAAAAAGATCACAGTTCATATCTTGAGTTCGCCGAGAAGGGTGGCACGGATTTTTATGCCACCTTTTTAACTTACGGCGACGGTTCACAGCACGGCTGCACCTTCACAACGCGATCCGAAAACGACTTCGCCCCCGAGCACTTGGCTATGATTGAAGAAGCTAAGTCCGGACTGTCATCGGCAATGGAACCCATAACGATGCGGAAATCGACCCGCAGCCTTTTGCGGACTTACCTCGGAAGCGGGCCATCGGAGGCTGTCTGGAACGGTTCCATCCAGCGTGGCGAGCGAACAAGTTTGCAAGCCGTCGTGATGTTTTCTGACTTACGCGGCTTCACTGCCTTTTCTGAAACACAAAGCGAGCAGGCGGTTTTCGAGGCACTTGACGGTTATTTTGAAGTCGTCGTGCAGGCCGTCGAGAAAAACGGTGGTGAAGTCCTTAAATTTATGGGCGACGGCGTTTTGTCGGTCTTTCCGATTTCAGCAACTGATGACCATGCAGAGCGGTGCCGCGATGCCGCCAACGCTGCACAAAATATACTGGTCGCTCTGGCATCGCTCAACGCAAATCGAACTGAAGCCGACAAACCAGAATTGGAAATCGGTATCGGTATCAACGTTGGTGAGGTCAGCTATGGCAATATTGGCAGCCAAAGCAGGCTGGATTTTACGGTGCTTGGTAGCGCAGTAAACTTGGCCAGCCGTGTTGAGAGTCTGACAAAATCAATTGGTGATAAGGTGCTGGCAACAGCTTCGGCAGCCAAACACGCTCCGGATTTGTTCACGGAACGCGGCTACCACGAAGTGCGTGGGGTGAGCAGCCGCATTCAAATTTTCGGTCTTATTCGCTCTTTGTATTAGCGCGTAACATTTCAACAAACACGATTGCTTTCATTCGTAGCTTTGTCCGCGCAAAGGGCTTGGGCTACCCTTCGGCAGCCTTCGCATCCTTGATCGACTTTTCGATCATGTCGCGGGCTTCGGCAGCATCGCCCCAGCGATCGACTTTTACCCATTTGCCATCTTCCAAATCTTTGTAACGCTCGAAGAAGTGGGCGATCTGGCGTCTTGTGATGTCGGGAAGGTCGAAGACGCTGTTCATGTTTTGAAAGCGGGCTGAAACTTTGGAGGATGGCACCGCTATGATCTTCTCGTCGCCGCCGGCTTCGTCGGTCATGTAGAGCACGCCGATGGGCTGGCAGTTGATGACGGAGCCGGGCATCAGCGGCAGGTGGTTGGCGATCAACACGTCGATGGGGTCGCCATCGTCCGACAATGTGTGCGGCACGAAACCGTAGTTACCGGGGTAGCGCATGGCCGTGTAGAGAATGCGGTCCACCACCATGGCGCCGGACGCTTTGTCCATTTCGTATTTGATCGGCTCGCCGCCCAGCGGAACCTCGACGATGACGTTGACGTCGTGGGGCGGGTTGGTGCCGATTTCGATCTGGTCGATGCGCATTGATAATATCTCACGGGGGAATGTGTTGGATGGTTCCTAGACCATTTTTCCGCGCAGTTGAATTACCCCGTTCGTTCTATTGAGCGGGTAATTAATTGGCGGAAATGGATCGAACGCGCTTAGGCTGCGCCGTCCATGATGTAGCGTTTCAGCTCTTCCGCCTCGCGCGAAACCTGCGCCATGCGGTGCTTCACAACGTCGGACACCGAGATAATGCCAGCCAGCTCGCCATCTTCCATAACAGGAACGTGGCGGAAACGCCCTTCCCCCATCATGGTGCGAACCGCGTCGATGGTGTCGCGCCTTTGGCAGGTGACGACGTTGCGGGTCATGCAGGCGGAGATCTGCTTTTCCAGCGCCGCTGCGCCGTCCTTGGCCAGAAATTTGATGATATCGCGCTCTGACAAAATTCCGGTCATCTTGCCGTTCTCATCAACCGCTAGAATTGCGCCGATACGGCGGTCTGCGAGAATGGTCGCAGCATCCGCCAGCGTTTCACTTTGGCTGATGGTGACGGTGTTGTGGCCCTTGGCGTCCAGCATCATGGCAACAGTCATGGCGGTTCTCCTCCTCATGGTATTAACCGTTAGTATAACACCGCATTTCATTCACGCCATATCCTGTCCGCTATCGCGGCGCAGATGAAGCGCTGAAACGGCAGGAGACGACACCATGTACCACCGCACAGGATTAGCGGCGCTGCTAGCGCTGGCAACGGCACTATCGACGCCGGGCGTATTGTTCGCGCAGGATACCACCGCCACGCCGGAGGCTGCGGCCCAAGCCGAACCTGCAGCTGACGGCTCCAAAAACCGCTTTTATCGCGGGTTGGCGACGGGCATCACCTTCTACACGCAGATCGCACAATCCGGCGGCTGGCCACAGGTGCCGGAGGGCGGAACGTTGTCTGTTGGCGTTGATGATCCGCGCGTGCCGATCCTGCGCCAGCGCCTCTACATCACCGGTGATTATCTGGGTGAAGACACGCAAAGCACGATGTTCGATGCGGCGCTGAAAGAAGCTGTCGTCGCGTTTCAAAACCGCAACGGGCAGGAACCGGACGGTGCCGTTGGCCCCGCAACTTTGGCATCGATGAACGTGCCGGTTGAAAAGCGGTTGGAGCAACTGCGCATCAACCAGCGCCGTTGGGACAACATGCCCGCGTCTTTGGGCGACCGTTTTGTGCTGGTGAATATGGCCGGTTTCGAACTGGAAGTGATCGAAGGCGAAAAAACCGTGCTCGATATGAAGGTCGTGGTGGGCAAGGATTACCACTCCACGCCGGAATTTTCTGACCTGATCAAAACCATAGAGATCAACCCGTACTGGAACGTGCCCGCGTCCATCGCCAACAAAGAGTTGAAGCTGGATTACATGAAGGGCGCAGCCACGCTCGCGAAGGCCGACAGCCAGGGCTACGAGGTGGTGAATGGCGATCAAGTCGTGCCCGTCTCGCAGATTGCGTGGACGAAATACAAGGACGACAACCTGCCGTTTCGCATCCGCCAGCGGCCCGGACCGAGCAATGCACTGGGGGACATGAAGTTTCTCTTCCCCAACAAGCACAATGTCTATCTGCACGACACGCAGGCCAAGAGCCTGTTCAGCAAAACCGTGCGCGCCTTCAGCCACGGCTGCGTGCGCCTGCACCGCCCGCGCGAGTTGGCCGAATATCTGCTGGCCGCGAACGGTTGGGATCGTGCGAAGATCGACGAGGTGGTGGCGTCCGGTGAGCGCACACGGGTGAAGCTGGAACAACCCACGCCGGTGCATCTGGCTTACATGACGGCGTGGCTGGGGCGGCAGGGTTTCATCCAGTTCCGCCCGGATATTTATGGACGCGATGCGGAGGATGCGCAGCAACTGGCACCGCCTCCATCTGACGATTTCAACTCCGGCACAGACCCGTTTCCGGTTAATGCTCCATCAGTGCTGGAGCAAGTGGACCCGCAAGCACCGATCGATAACAGTGTCGAAGTTGCACCGCTACCGCCACTCGCTGGTACTGAACCGACCTTGAACGGCGATGTTTTGGAAGAGGCAGAAACACGGGCCACGCCACCGCCGATTGGCGGTGAGGCGTTGGCTCCGTTGGAGGGTGAGGCGTTGCCGGAAATCCGTATCGTGCCGCGGGAAATTCAGGCGAACTAACGGGGCTCACTAAACCAAAGCTGTCATCCCCGCGTAGGCGGGGATGACAATTTTTGTGTGGGAAGAGCTTCGTAGATCAGATCAGTCCTGCGCCTTCGCAAACACCAAATAACAAGGCGGCCTACCCTCGCGGATGGCTTTTGCCTCATAGCGTGTTCGCGTCCAGCCTTCCCATGGCTCGTTCCAATCGGCGGCAGTTTCGGCCTGCCATTGGAATTTTCCGTGACGATTTACGTGCTGCAGCGTCCAGTTGATGTAGGTGTCGATGTCGCTTGCAAATCGGAAATATCCGCCGGGTTTTAGCACCCGGTGAATACGTTCGAGATTGGCTTGTCCGACGAAGCGGCGCTTCCAATGGCGCACTTTCGGCCATGGGTCGGGATAGAGAAGATCGACACGGTCGAGACTGGCTTCAGGCAACCAGTCCAACACCTGCACCGCGTCATCATCATGCAAGCGAACATTAGTCAGATCATCATCGGTGATCTTACCCAACATCTTGGCCATGCCGTTGATGAAAGGCTCGATGCCGATAAAGCCAGTGTCGGGTTCACCTTTGGCCTGACCGGCAAGATGCTCACCGCCGCCGAAGCCGATTTCCATTTTGAAAGCGGTTGGGCCAGCATCATTTTTGTCGGGAAATAGATCAGCAAGGTTGGCAGGTGCCGGTTCGTTCAGATCGAGCGCAAGTTTCGGCAGCATGTCATCCATGAACTGCGCTTTGCGGCCATGGAGCGGTGGGCCTTTGCGGCGACCGTAAAAGCTCTCGGTGGAGCGTGAACGGCGGGGCTCTTCTGTCGTATCTTCCCCGCCGCCCGTCATTACAGTTACTCAGCCATCGCAGCTTTGAGCGCGTCCACGAGGTCGGTTTTCTCCCAGGAGAAATGACCTTCATCGGTGGGTGTGCGGCCAAAGTGGCCATAAGCGGCGGTCTTTGCGTAGATGGGTTTGTTGAGGTCCAACTTCTCGCGGATGTTGCGCGGTGTCAGGGTCATGAGCGAGCGGATCGCTTTTTCGATTTTCGCATCATCCGCTTGTCCGCCGGTATCGACGTAAAGCGACTGCGGCTGGGCCACGCCAATCGCATAGGATAGCTGGATGGTGCACCAGTCAGCGATGCCAGCGGCCACGATGTTCTTGGCGAGATAGCGCGACACGTAAGCAGCCGAGCGGTCGACCTTGGTCGGGTCTTTGCCGGAGAATGCGCCACCACCGTGGGGGGCTGCACCGCCGTATGTGTCGACGATGATCTTACGACCGGTCAGGCCAGCGTCACCATCGGGACCGCCGATGACGAAGGTGCCGGTCGGGTTCACGTGCCAGACGGTGTCGTCGGTGATCCAGCCATCGGGCAGCACGTCGCGGATGGTGGGTTCGACCATGGCGCGGATGTCGGCTGAGGTCTGGTCTTCGCCCTTATGCTGCGTGGACAGCACGATGGAGGACGCGCGAACCGGTTTGCCGTTTTCATAGACGACGGAGACCTGGCTTTTTGCGTCCGGCAGAAGCTGGTCGAGTTCGCCGCTGTGGCGCTTCTTGGCCAGCTCTTCGAGAATTTTGTGGGAGTAATAAAGCGGCGCGGGCATGAGCGCTTCGGTCTCGTTCGACGCATAGCCGAACATGATGCCCTGGTCGCCGGCACCCTCTTCCTTGTGCTCGCCCGTACCATCATCGACGCCCTGCGCGATGTGGGCGGACTGGTCGTGCAGCAACACGGTGATTTCAGCGTGCTCATGGTGGAAGCCGGACTGCTCGTAGCCGATGTCTTTGATCGCGGCGCGGGCTGCGGCGATAATTTCTTCGGTGGTGACTTCACCCTCGCCCTTGGGGCCTCGCATTTCACCTGCGATGACGACGCGGTTGGTGGTCACCAGCGTTTCAGCTGCGCAGCGCACATCCCACGGGTCCATGCCGACTTCGGCAGCGCGGCGGTAGAACAGGTCCACCACTTCGTCGGAAATGCGGTCGGAGACCTTGTCGGGGTGGCCTTCGGAAACGGACTCGGAGGTGAAGGTGTAATTTGAGCGTGCCATAGTGCGGGGCTTTCTTGGATGGTTTTCCTGTTGGCGAGCTCCAGCGTCTTTCGCGCCATCGCTGCCAAAGAGCGTGAACGAACCGGCCGGGATTGACCGATTTCGTGATCACGAGAACTGTGGTTCGGGAAGCGCCGGAACCGGCAATTTCCCCTCATCGACGTCTTCCGCAGGATCGCAATACCAGCGGTACGAAAGACTGCGCTCCCATGTCATCCGCCCCCGATAATATCAAGCCAAGGCTGCAGGCTTGGTGAACGGCGCACGGATTAATTGTAAGGCTGCAACAGGTTCTGCGCCTTAAGAGCGCAAACCGAGCCAAGTCTAACCTTTTATCACGTTATTGGCGGCTGACCGTCTGTGTTTTCGCCTTCCGGCACGCCAACCTCATCAGCCAAAGTGCGCACCATTTCGATGACACGGCGGCGAATGGCAGGGCTGGTTATGCGCACGAAAGCGCGGTTCAACTGAATGCCTTCCGGGCTGGACAGGAAATCCACCACATAGGTCGTGGCAGAAGTTTCGTGCATACCGGTGGCGTTGTTGATCACGTCGGCAGGCGCGTCTTCGAAGAAGAAGGCAACCGGCACGTCCAGCGCAGACGAAATCTGTTGCATGCGGCTGGCACCGATGCGGTTGGTGCCTTTTTCGTATTTCTGAATTTGCTGGAACGTGATGCCCAATGCATCGCCCAGCTTTTCCTGGCTCATGCCCTGCATGGTCCGGCGCAGGCGCACGCGGCTGCCCACATGAATGTCGATCGGGTTCGGAGTTTTCTTTTCAGCCATGCTCATCCTGTTTCACAACTCAAATGCCGTGATGTTTGCCAGCCGCCGCCCTCGACCGCATTCAACCCAACCTTATACAACCTTGGCGGGCTTTGCTTTCGCGAGGCCTACCAAAGCGATTATCCAGAGGCAAACAAAAACGAAAACGGGGAGATTGCCCAAACTGGAAAAAACCGTTGGAGGAGAGGGTGTTGGCAGTGCCGCATCGACCACACCGCGCTGGCCCAAACCAAGCTGGCCACGGCTGCTGCCATAGGCATCGATCATCATCGAGATGCCCGAATTGGCCGCGCGAACGACGGGAATGCCCTCTTCCACCGCGCGCACTCGCGTCTGGTGCAGGTGTTGGTAGGGACCTGCGGTTTGCCCGTACCAGGCGTCATTCGTGACGTTCACGATCCAGCCAGGGCGCTCTTGCGCGGCTGGCAGCGCATTGCCGGGAAAGATGATTTCGTAGCAGATGAGCGCGAGCAGCGTCGGTGCATCGGGCAGATCGATAAAGCTACGTTCTTGCCCCTGCGCGAAGCCACCGGGAAGATTTGTAAGCTGCCGCAGACCGATGGATTCGAGAACGTTCTGGAACGGCAGATACTCGCCAAATGGCACCAGATGCGTCTTGTCTCGCGCGGCAAGAATTTGGCCTGAGCCGTCAATTGCATAAACCGCGTTGAACACGGCGGGACCGCCCGACGGCGATTCAACACTTTCATCCACCCTCATGGCACCGGTGATGAGTGTGGTCGTGTCCGGAAGCGCATTTGCGATTTGTGACAGGCGATCGGCACGCTGGGTCAGGATGAATGGAAAGGCGGATTCCGGCCAGATGATATGGGTGAAGTCAGCCGCAGACGAAGCTTTCGGCCCGCGATTGGCATTGGTGAGGTCGAGATAGCGCGCCATTATCTCGTCTTCGTTGGTGCCGAGCCATTTCTCTTCCTGCGCGATGGCAGGCTGCACGATGCGGATGTTCACGCCCTCTACGGTCGTCGTTTCGCTGGTGCCCAAACGATAGGCGCCGAAACCCACATGAGTTGCGATCAGCGCAACCGTGACGGCAAGCCATGGACCGCGGCGCATGGGTTCCGGCGAGAACAACGCCAACGCACCGCCTATCGCCAAAGCGAGCCACGTCACGCCATATGCACCGAACAGCGACGCGGTTTGCATCAGCATCGGCGTCGGCATGATCGCATAGCCGAACAGGTTCCACGGAAAGCCCGTGAACAACATGCCCCGCGCCATTTCAGCCAGTGTGAGCGTTGCCGCCAACATGGCGATGCGCCGCCAGCCCGGTTCCCACGCCATGCGCGCCAAGGCGCAGCCGAGGCCGGTGAAAATGGCGAGACCCGCAGGCAGCGCAACCACTGCAAAGGGCAGAAAAATCGCGAACTCACCAGCATCCACGAGGAACGCTGCGCCTATCCAATAGAGACCGGCCAAATGGTATCCGAAGCCGAACAGCCAGCCGGTGCGAAAGAACGCCATGGCTTTCGCCATCGTACCCGGCAATGCGCCGTCTTTGCGGGGGGCAGGCAGAGATCCGTCCAACCGCCAGATCAAAATAGGCAGCGTGAGGAACAGAACAGGCGAGATATGCAGCGGGGCTAGCGACAGCGCGGTGGCAGCACCCGCCAGCAGCGTGACCAGCGCACCACGCCAGCCGTGTAGCAAGATGATGGCCCCTGCCAACCGCTCCAGAAAGGCTGTTATTGGTCCGGCTGATGTTGTGTTGGCCACCATCACGCTCCGCGACGAATCGGTTGAAATCCCCTGCCCGTGTGTTTGCGTCGCGCGTGGTGGCGGGTCAATGCAACGGAAGATGCAACGAACGGCGGAACGAATGGTAGTGCCGCCGACAAAGCAAAACCGGGAGCGAGGTTTCCCTCACTCCCGGTTTACTGGAAATACAAGTGGCCAGAGGCCTGAAAGAAGTCGTTACTTACGGCAGCGACGCTCGCGGCCGTTGTAGGAAACGTAAGTGTCGGAGCGCTCGTCATAGCTGCGGTAAGCGGCGTAGCAGCGGCGGACGTGGCGTTCCCAGCGGCTTTCACGGCTGCGGCGGGCACGACGATCATACTGGGCATCTTCGTAGCCACGGCGGTAGGAGCGCTTACGGGACTTGCGAACCTCGCGGCCGATGATGGCGGTGCCCACGACACCGGCGATAATACCGGCGCCGACGAGGCGTTCGCGCTTGCCGGCATATGCGGTGTTGGCCATGGCGGAAATGAGGATCGTCGCTGTAACAACAGCGGCGGAAATGGTGATGTTGGCAGTGCGGCGCAGAGTGAGCATTTTAGCCTCCTAAGGGCGTTCAGGTTGTGCGCCGGATGCGGGAGGTATTCCCCTGCGGCGTGAGATAAACTTACGCCGGGCCGATGAGAATGGATGTGCGGTTTGGCACAGTGTGGAAAAGGATTGCAGCAGACCCACAAAGGCAAAAGGTGAGCGCTGAAATCGCTTGGGCCGGTAATGCGAAATGTGCTCGCAACGATAATGTAGGTGCAGCTTTACAGTTGCACCTACAACGTAACCGGCACTTTCCTGATCAGTAACCAGCGCGGCCTTATCCGAAATAATAATCTTCGTTGAAAACGAGTTCGCCACCGGTGTAGGTGCCGGTGTTGTAGCCATCGAAAAGCTGGAACTGCTGGGCGATATCATCGAAGGTCTCGATGGTGCCCATGGTGTCGCGCACCTCGAAGGAAATAGCGGACAATTGTGTGATGATCGTGTTGTCCGGATCGAAACCGGCGAAAGCAATGCGGTCCCCCTCACCCGGCGCCCCGTTCTGAAAATCGCCGATAATATCCACTGCGCCATTTTCCGGCGTGATCTGAAATATGTCATTGCCACCGAGGCCCAGCATGTAGTCGGTGCCGCCGCGGCCATCGATAATGTTGACCCCATCATTGCCGATCAACTGGTTGTCGGAATTCGAACCGCGCAACACAACAGCATTTCCCTGAAGCAAAGCACTCTCGATCTCGCTGTCTTCAGGGATGATATAGTCGATTTTTGCATAAACGTTGTCATAGCCTTCGCCTGAGGCTTCGACCACGGCATCGTAGGAATTCTCGACCGTATAGACATCGTTGCCGGCTCCGCCTGCCATGACGTCTGCACCGCCTGCCCCGTTGATGTAATTTGCACCGGAATTGCCGAACATCAGATCGCGCTGTTCAGTGCCATTGGAAGCGATATCATCGCTGCCCTGCATCCGCAGCACTTCGACATGATCGCTCATGTCCCAACTGACATATGTATCGACGATGTCGTCGCCTTCATCAGCCTCTTCGAAGACCACATCTCCCTCATCACGAACGACATAGATGTCGTTACCCGTGCCGCCGACCATCAGGTCGTTATTGGCACCACCATCGAGAAGGTCGCCATCGATGCCGCCGATGAGTTCATCTTCCCCGTCTCCGGCAAAGAGCTGGTCCGTTCCCGCGCCACCGATAAGCACATCCATGCCACGTTGCTCTTCAACCGGGAAACCTTCTGCACGAATGATGAATTCATAACTGCCTGCAACGGGGATTTCGGGATCGCCATTGTTGTAGATGCGAATGGTGTATTCGCCAGGAGCCAGCGCAATACTGGTGGGACCGTAGACCTGTGACTGACCAAACGAACCCAGCGCATCGTCGACAACACCGTTGGGTCTTGTGACCTGCATCTTCAGCACTGCACCGAAGCCACCCGTGCCTTGTTGCGCCACAGTGTTGAAGGTGAGTTTGGTGGTCTCTTCATCCACGGTGATTTTGTAGAAATGCGCGCCGGTGCCGTCGCCCTGCCCCAGAACACTGGTAACGGGTTCGCCATTCTGGGTGAAGTTGGGATTGCCGCCGTTAAGCGTCAGCGTCATGCGGTTCGTCAGATCAATGGCAGTGGCAACGCTTTCGTTGACCGGATTGGTGGGAAGCACCAGCGCATCAATGGGTTGGGAACCGAAAGTCGCATCGCCGGAATAGATGATGTCATTTCCGCCAAGGCCTTCAAGACGGTCGTTGCCGCCAAGGCCCATGAGCACATTGACACCATCATCGCCAAGCAAAGTATCGTTATATTCCGTACCGGTTGCGCTTTCAAAGCCGGAAAGCTGATCGCGTAGAATCCCCACCCCACCAAGCGATTCAGCATCGCCGCCGGTGGCCGTTTGTGCGGCCAAATCGATGACAACAGCCCCGTCGGAATCATAGTAGCTAACGGTGTCGAAGCCTTCGCCACCATCAAGCACATCGGCATCTTTGCCACCGACGAGAACATCATCGCCATTGCGTCCGAAGATGATGTCCTTGCCGTCGCGACCTTCAAGCTTGTTAGCGACAAGGCTACCCGAAATCTCGTCAACACCAAGGGTACCGATGACGTTTTCTATACCCGTCAAAGTGATGTCGAAAACATCACCCAACGGCCCTGCAATGATTTCCTGCAGCAAAGCCTGCCCTGGTGCTCCAAGACCGAGATCGATGAACGAGTTGCCGGTAAAGCCGCGCAATCCGTAAAAGCTAGAGTCCACATCATCATTGCTGAAGGTGAGTGTGTCAGTGTCGGCTCCACCATCAAATGTCATGCGGGTTACGCCGCCAAGACCCGTTTTGGGCACGACAAATATATCATCACCAGCACCGCCGTTGACTGTTGCACCATCGATGACGAGAGTTTCGATGACACCGGCACCGTCTTTCAGTGTCTCAGCCGCAAAGATACCACCTCGCATCGGCATCAACACGTCGTCTCCATCACCGCCGTCTAGAAAATAGCCGTTCTGCAAAATATCGTCGCCAGCGCCACCAACGAGGCGGCTACCACCGCGCCCTTCGATCAGATCAAGCTGCGCAGCAGTTTCAAATCCAGACGGACCTTCGAACCACATGCGCCCTGTCAACAGATCGTCGTTTATGGTTCCGGTAACGTGGTTGATACCGGTCAGGGTGTGCGGGGTCAGAGGCGATATCTGGCCCGGTACATAAGTGCTTGCGACACCGGTTCGGAAAATATCTAAAGTGAAAATATTGTTGCCCGGACCAACATTGTTGAGGTCAACAGCCACGCCGTAAGTTGCGAAGGAACCATCGGGAGCAAAGCGGTAATCAATCCTGTCGTTTAGGCCGCCTGCACCGCTTATGGTGAGAAAGTTGTCGAAATCGATGCTGACCTGAAAAATATTCTCGCCGCCATAGATCAAGCCGTCCCACGATGTCGCGTTGCCGTAATGATCGGAAACCGTGATAGCGTTGGCGCGAGCGAAATGGTCGAGACCGCCAGCGGCTACGAAGGACCCAGTCGCGGGAAACGCAGTGCTGAAAGTTTTGGCATCAAGCTCCAAACCCGTGATCGACTCGTACAGTTCTGTTCCGTCCGCCGAACGCAGCTCGATGCCCGATATAACGCCGTCTATAAAACCATCTGAAATGCCGCTCGTGAGAAGGTCATTGTTATCGGACAGAATGTGGACCGTGACGTTCTCGTAATTGAGAATGGTCCGGTCGAACTGCCCGTCTTCTACATCCCAAACAAGATTATCGAGCCAGCGGGTCTTGTTGAGAACGTTGCTGAGTATCGCAAAGTGATTGAAATCGGCCATCAGAATTCCCCTTGCGCGCCGCGAAATATGCGCCGCGGGAATAAAGATAAATGAGGGCTATAGAAAACACCATATACCAGATGGTGTATGGCGCGAGATGGTGTGCGAAATCACACTCTTAGAGAAAGTTGCCGTGGCGCAGTGAGTTCGCGGAAGGGCAGAAGCAAACACCAGCATCGTTGCCAACCATAGCCTGCTAGCCCGCCCGTTTCACATATTGACACAGGATTACGATGCGCTGGCCGTCGACGCGGCCTTCTATTTGGTCGGCATTGTCGGCAACCAGCGAAATACCCCGCACCGATGTGCCGCGTTTGGCGGTGAAGCCTGCGCCTTTGACTGGCAAATCCTTGATGAGGGTGACAGTGTCGCCAGCTTCCAGCACCGCGCCGTTGCTGTCTCGGTGGATGATTTGCTCATTATCGGCAACGGAAATACCGGCTTGCGCTCGCGCCAGAACGTCGGGTTCCAGATGGGCCAGTTCCAGCGTTTCGCTGGCCCAGGGTGCATCGATATCCGACAGCAAACGCCAAGCGAGAATCTGAACGGCAGGCTCCGTGCTCCAGATCGCGCCCGTGAGGCATTGCCAGTGCGGGTCGTCGCTCGCGCCATCTTCCAAACCGGCGCGGCAGGTGTCGCAGACGGCAACCGTGTCCGGCTCGACCTTAAATGGCGAAGCGTCCGGCGCGTCGCAAAGCGCGCAGGTTGTCATGGTTAGTCACCCATCTTCAGCGCTTCGATAAAGGCTGTTTGGGGTATTTCCACCTTGCCGAACTGGCGCATCTTTTTCTTACCGGCCTTCTGCTTGTCGAGCAGCTTGCGCTTGCGGCTGGCGTCGCCACCGTAGCATTTCGCGGTCACGTCCTTGCGCATGGCGCTGATCGTTTCGCGCGCGATGACGTTGCCGCCGATGGCCGCCTGGATCGGAATTTTGAACAGGTGCTTCGGGATAAGATCCTTCAGCTTTTCGCACATCACGCGGCCACGGGTGGCAGCGACCGAGCGGTGAACCAGCATGGACAGCGCGTCCACCGGTTCGCCATTCACCAGCACGGACAGTTTCACGAGATCGCCCTCGCGGTACTCCTTCATCTGGTAGTCGAACGACGCATAGCCGCGCGAGATGCTTTTCAGCCTGTCGTAGAAATCGAACACCACTTCGTTGAGCGGCAATTCATATTCGATCATGGCGCGGGGGCCGGCATAGGTGAGGTTGGTCTGGATACCACGGCGGTCCTGACACAGTTTCAAAATCGCACCGAGGTATTCATCCGGCGTCAAAATCGTCGCCTTGATCCACGGTTCGTGGATTTCCATGATCTGCATCACGTCGGGCATGTCGGCAGGGTTGTGCAGGTTCAGCACCGTCTCGTCGCGCATATGCATGTCGTAAACGACGCTCGGCGCGGTGGCGATGAGATCGAGATTGAACTCACGCTCAAGGCGTTCCTGAACGATTTCCAGATGCAACAGGCCCAGGAAACCGCAACGGAAACCGAAGCCCAATGCGGCAGACGATTCCATCTCGTAGGAGAAGCTCGCATCGTTCAACCGCAGCTTGCCGACCGCTGAACGCAGGTCTTCGAAGTCTGCCGCATCCACCGGAAACAGGCCGCAGAACACAACAGGCTGCGCTGGCTTGAAGCCCGGTAGCGCGTTGCCTGTCTGGCGTTTGTCTTCGGTGATCGTGTCACCCACGCGGGTGTCTGCGACTTCCTTGATCGAAGCTGTGATAAAGCCGATTTCACCGGGGCCGAGATGGTCGATCTCGGTCAGCTTGGGCGAAATAACGCCGACGCGGTCGACCGGATGTTTGGCATCCGTGCCCATCATGCGGATGGTCTGGCCCTTGCGAAGTTCGCCGTCGATGACGCGCACCAGCACGATGACGCCGAGATAGGCGTCGTACCACGAGTCCACCAGCAGCGCTTTCAACGGCGCGTTCCGGTCGCCGATAGACGGCGCAGGCAAGCGGGTGACGATGGCTTCCAGCACGTCTTCCATGCCCTGCCCGGTCTTGGCGGAAATCTCCACCGCGTCGGTGGCGTCGATGCCGATCACCTCTTCGATCTGCTCCTTCACGCGCTCCGGTTCGGCGGCGGGCAGGTCGATCTTGTTCAGCACCGTGACGATCTCGTGGTCGTTATCGATGGCCTGATAAACGTTGGCGAGCGTCTGCGCTTCCACGCCCTGCGAGGCGTCCACCACCAGCAGCGAACCTTCACACGCAGAAAGCGACCGCGACACTTCATAGGCGAAGTCCACGTGGCCGGGTGTATCGATAAGATTGAGAACGTATTCCTCGCCGTCCTTGGCCGTGTAGTGCAACCGCACCGTCTGCGCCTTGATGGTGATGCCGCGCTCGCGCTCGATATCCATGTTGTCGAGCACTTGCTCCGACATCTCACGATTGGTGAGACCTCCGCACATCTGGATCAGCCGGTCGGCGACGGTGGATTTGCCATGGTCGATATGCGCGACGATGGAGAAATTGCGGATTTTGGAAAGCTCGGTCATGTGGTGGATTTAGCACCAATGACGCCTGTAGCAAGCGGGAACTTGTCGCGGGGAAATCCGCTGTTCGTTTGCGCTCACGCTGTCGCCCTACGGGCTTCGCTGCGCGAGCGCGGACGACGTCCGGTCGCTGTTCGCTCCGGTGGGCAAAACTGACATCAACGCAGATTGAATTCCAAAAATGACATGCAGATTAAACTTGAATAAGTAAATTTGGGCGTTCAAAGTTGATTACTATTTAGAATAAGATCGAATTTTAGAACCGTGGGAAAATTACCTTTAACTGACGATCCGTATGTATGCTGTTGTAAGTGTTTCGCTGACCCTGGCATGAGATATTCGGCTAATCAGGCCGGCACGACTGATCCATCGAAGTGCCTGCGTTGTGGCACCATTGGTTCAAGAAAACTTACACGCGGAATTCTGGTTGAAGTAGCGCTAGGATTTTTTGTTAAAGGTTCATTTGAGAGGTTTGATTTTGGCGCTGCTCCGATGCTTGAAATCAACGAAACAAATAGCGGTGATGAATTTAGTGGCGCTATAGGTCATGACGCAGAAATACTTCGCCAAATCACTGATTTACGAGTGTTTCACTACGGACCAAATCTTTGGATGCTCGGCCATATCGAACCACTTGAGGATTTGCAGGACCAATCACGCCGTCGGATAATTATCGCGCGCATACTTGAAGAGTACCCAACGAAAATTCTCCGCGAGGGTTCGGAACTGTATCGTCTGCGAGTCAATCCAGATAAGCCGAATGACGAGAAGCAATACGATTCACCTCCTGCCAATAAACAAGGACACGGACGGTTTTGTAGGGTTGGAAAACCGATAATGTATGCCTCTCAAGATTTGGAAACCTGCATCCATGAAGTTCGGGCAGCAGTGGATGATCGACTTTACGTAGCGACCTTGCGTTGCGAGACTGATTTGAGACTTCTCGACTTAACAGCTATTCCCACAGAACAGGTTACTGACTTTGAGAGTTTAGATCTTGCCGTCCTGTTTACATTTCTAGCAGGAGAGCATGCATATAAGATAACGCGCGCAATCGCAGATGCCGTGGAAGAAGCTGGTTTTGACGGAGTTGTCTATCCTTCCTACTTCAGTCGGCTCCGCTCTGGCGCAGAAACGGTAGGGACAGTGTTTGGGATGTCGGCTCGGCGACACACGCTCTGGCAAGAACAAGAAAATCGCAAAGTTGTGCGAAATCTCGCACTCTTCGGAAGACCGTTGAAACGAAGGAAGCTCTCCGCTCTCGGAATTAACAGCGTAATGCTCGAAAGGGTCGAATATCACATCAATTTGGGACCCGTTGGCTTTTAATCTTTTGCAACTCAAGGTAAGTCGTCGCCGGTCAGCCCGTTAGCTGCGAAATCTATCCTCGCACTCCTCCCCTCCCCCATACTCACCATTCTCTCGCGCATGAGCCGGTCGTCCGGACCGACCTGATGACTGTGCGGGGGCGATCTTTCCGTAGCAGGCCGAGTAACGTTCGGTACCGGGCGGAGCGTCGGATGCCACACGCCAAACGCCAACACTCGGGCGGTTTACAGGGTAGTGTCGCGGCACCGGTAACGGTGTGTCCTGTCGATGCAGGACTTGCGTTTCAAACTGGAACGTATCGCGGATGGGGGCCGACTTGCAGGCTGAGAGATGTCTGTGCAGCAGGATCGAGCGGGGCGGAGGTGTTCGTCACCCTCGCCGTAAACTACCGGCATGAGATGAAGACCTTCGTCCCGCTGGCTCATCTTTGCGCTCACGCTGTCGGCCACAAGTGGCCTTCGCTGCGCGGGCGCGGCGCAACTAGCGCCGGGCGGCTCTTCGCCGCCTGCCTATCGCTCGGACGTTGTGAGGCGGATCGATATTTCTGCACGTCCTAACCCCACCCAACCACTGTCATCCCCGCCCACGGGTCAAGCCCGATGACAGGCTCCGGCGGGGAACCACTTCGCAACGAAACGAGAGCAAGAGAATAAACGCCGATGCTTCCCTGTATTCGCTACCTCACGTCAATCCACCGCCACGTCTCTCGGATGAGTGGATCCCCGCCGGAGCCTGTCATCGGGCTTGACCCGTGGGCGGGGATGACAATGGTGTGGGGGGCTGTTGCGGCGAAGGCCTTCGTGGGTATGACAGCGGTGTGTGGAGCTAGTGATGGCGAAAGCACGTCCCAGAAATTACAGTGATGTGGCTCTTAGCTCGTCCCCTTCCCGAACTGCGCATCGCCCCACGTCAAATCTCTATAATCAAACCCCGCCTCAATCGTCGGCTTCACCACCTCGAAATATGGCGATAGGTCGAAGTCTCGCGGTGCGAAAAGGCTGTGGTGGCGAATGTGGAGGATTTCGCCGATGGCGTAGGCTTCGCAGTCATCATCCAGACAATCTTCCAGCCGCTGAATGGACGGCAGGATGGGGTATCGGACGGACTGGAAGGCTTGCGCGATCAGGGTGGAGCAGATGGAGCGGGTTGCTTCGCCGGAGCCCAGCGCGATCAACTTGCGCCGCCAGCGGATAGGCACCGGCGGGGTGGGCATCAGGTAGCGGGCGAGATCGAGAATGTTGCGGGTGTCGTAGGCAGTGCCCAGCCCGTTGACCATGAACGCCACCACGGCGTCATGATCTGCCATGGTGAGCGCGTGGGGGCGGCAGATGCGGGTGTTGAAGCTGGCGTATTTCTCCAACGGTACGGCCACGCAACCCTCCCCCAGATTGACCTCGATCAGGCGGGGCTTGGCATCGCCACCATCGGTCCAGCGGTCGGGCTGGATGGCGGAATGTTCGACACCCTCCAGCGCATCGCCAACGAAAAGCGCCGAATGCGACCACGTGGACTGGGTGAGATATTTGATGGCGCCAGAAACCTTCTGGTTGCCTTCCACCAACAAGACATCCCCGGGGCGCAGAGCTGCGAGTAAACTGTCGGGATCGGACGGGGTGTAGGGTTCGTACCCCGACGACTGTGTGGTCAGGCGCGCCGCGATGAATTCGGCAACGCGATCCAGCAGGGTCGGGGTTGTGGGGGATGACATAATGGCAATCGGCTCGGCGGAGTTTCCTAGACGCCTTATGCCATATCTCTCAAACGAACACAGACACGCGCTTTCACGATGTACGGAAGTTGAACATTTACAGATGGCACATACGAAAAACTGAGAGAGAGGTGCGGACAGTCCCTGCGCCCCGGAATTCGGTGGGACCGTCCGCGATCGGTTTTCTCAACCAAAAAGTCGGGCCGCGCACCTGCCTCCGCTATAGGGATGGACAGAAACTGATACGCGGCCCGGCATGCTTAGTCTCGACCAGCCACTTGCAAACCGGGAGGACAATGCATGCACCACGCAGACCACAGCAGAGGCTTTGAAACCTCAGCGCCCCGCGGTCCGGCGTGACATGAGCCGATATGAGCGAATGGGGAGGCTGGAGATAGGTTTCTTACAGTTACGTAAAGGGAAGAAATTTCTTCCCGGGTGTAAATTTTTGGCTTCTCAAGTTGGTTAGGATAGTTATTCAAAGCGCTTTGATTTTTTATTTAATTTATAAATCAATAGCTTATATTCAATCGCAACAGCCCAATTGAACAAAACAGGAGTACGAGCCTGAGAAAATTAGGGCCATCATTCCTCTTGGAATTTACGCATATTTGACATCACAACCATTCGCCAAGAATGCAGAGCCAACCGGTTAATTGCGCGTAGCACCTACGGTCGGCGGGCCAGCAACTGACAAACCTTCGCGAATGCTGGCTGCGATGCGCGCTGCCACACTCTCTTCGAACCCACGTCTTTTCAGACTGACTTTGAGGTTAGCGTGGAATGTAGGATGATCCCGTCGCAACTGCGCTTGTGCTTCGGCAGCACGTTCGGGGTCTTTGACGATGCCAGCATCCATCAACACCACGGCGGCAACCATGGGCGAGCGGGCTGGATTGAGGAAGCGGGCAACATTATGAGCCTGGGTCTCGCGACCGGTCATCCATGCCGAAAGATAGCGATAGACTTCAACCCAGGCAGGACGCGCGGCAAACAAGTCTTCAGCCTCTTGCAGAAGCTGATAGCCCTCGTCCGCTTCTCCCTGCGAGATCAGCCAAGCTGCATAGTCGGCGATAATGTCAGTGTCGTAGGGGTTCAGAGAGAGAGCTTTTTGGCCGGCTTCGCGAGCAGATTTGATGTCGCCTACCACCTTGTGAACCGCCAGACGGGCCTGATAGGCGCGGGCGCTTTCCGGCCCCAGTTCAACGGCTTTGCGGCTGGTACGATCTGCTGCCATCAGCGGATCACGTTCAAGAGCATTTCGACCTTCGCGGTATTCATCGAGATACAGAAATGTCAACGCGGCGTAGATGCCGGGCAAACGCGTTCCGGCAGCAACCATTGCTTCTGCGCAGTCTCTCGCTTCTTTATGGTTCGCGTCGGACTGGTTGTTAAAGTAGCGGTGAGACTTAAGCACGCATTCCATGCCACCGCGTTCCGGCACGGTCTGCAACATGTCCGATGGGACGACAGAATAGGGTGAAAGAAGCGGTGCGATGCGGCGACCGGCAAGGTCCGCCATATCGCGGATGGGCGGATCAGTCGGCTTGTTGAAGACCTCCAGCCTTGACCAGACGATTGCACCGGCACTCCCGCGCGACAGCTGGGCATACCCCCGCACTTCATCGCCCGCCGAGTATAGTGTGACCTGAAGATGGAAATCAGCATCGCGCGGATCATCTTCAATCGGACGCTTGACCAATTCGCCACCGACGAACTCGAAATCATCGAACCGCACGGCTGACAGGATGATGGCGTCCTTCGCCTCCCGCGGCTTGAACCATTCAGGATAGCTGGCAGACGGTGTGATGAGCGTCGTTTTTATTCGGGGTCGGGCAAAGCGGTCGCCCTCATTTGGCAGGTTCTGACCAGTGGAGGACGACGGAGGAACTTCTGCCAATTTGGGCTCTGCGGGCAGATAAGTCATCCATGCCATCAAGCTAATTAAGGCAATCACCGCCCCCATGATGGGCAGAAGCACCCACGGCACGATGGGGGTAACCGGTACTGGCGCAGACCCTGTTTCTTGGACGTCTGCCGGGATGAAGGTTCCATCGGCTACAGCGAGCAGAGGATCATCAGCACGAATCGATGTGGCGGAGGCACTAGCAATCGTAGAGCCTGCATCACCGGATAAGTCGCGATCGATAAATTCGAAGGTGGGAATGTAAGAACCGGGTTGAAGTTGAATAACGGCACTAACAGGAACCTTATCCTGCGCGATTTCATCGCCTTCATCCGGCAGCGTATTCTGCGCGTTGTGCAAAGCGAGTGCCTGGCGCAAACGGCCGGCAGCTACACGAACGGCTGCGCTGTTTTGCGGATCGAAGCTCTCATCACGCCCTAGCGCATCGACGGCGATTGAATAGGCTTTGATGTCTTCGCTTTCACCACTCAGCACTTTGCTCACGACATATTTGAGAAAGTCGCTGAGCTGGCGTGAGCCAGCCAAATGAGGAGATGTAACGGCCACATCCAGCGCGGCCAAAACGGCCTCGCGCTGTTCGGCAGTCAGGATACGTTCTCCATCTGCAAGCTGCTCTGCACCTTCAGATGTGACCAATATTTCCGACTTAGTATCAGTTTCGTCACCGGGGGGACGTGCCATGGCTCATCAAACCCCCGGCTCACAGCAGGGGCTCCCGACCCGCTGATCTGCTAAAACTGTGTAAACCAACGTGCGGGGTTTTCTTTTTTTATCAACTGCCTGACCCTGCCAAAGGAACAGGTGCGTCACTTTGGACCCGGAATAGATCGCCTGTTATTACCGCGTGGAGCTGTTCCATGGTGCGCGCCAATAGTGCCAGATCGACCTCTCGCGACAGGCGGTGGTCGCCATCTTTGACCAGCGTCATCGTCACGTCATCATCGGCCAGATGCTCCACAAGACGCAGCGCATGGGTGTGGGGCACATCGGGGTCTGCCATGCCTTGCAGGATGCGAATGGAGCACCCGATTTTGAGGCCCGGAACCAACGTGAGGTTATTGCGACCGTCTTCGATCAACGCGCGGGTGATGACATTGGGCTCATCACTATACTCGGTCGGCTCCTCGAAAAATCCGTCACGGACAAGAGCTTCACGCTGCGCGTCTGAAAATGCAGGCTCCATCAGTTCCGTTGTGAAATCTGGAGCCGGTGCGATGAGCAACAAAGCAGCAACGCGATGGGTTTCGCCGATTTCCTGCAAGCGCTGCATGAGCCGCAACGCGATCCAGCCGCCCATGGAGGAGCCGACGAGAATTTGTGGTCCATCGGTTTTTGCGCGAAGTACCGCCAGCGACTCATCCACCCAACGCGAAATCGTGCCATCGGTAAATTTACCGCCGGACGTGCCGTGGCCGGAATAATCGAAGCGCAGGCTCGGCGCGCCGATTTCCATGGCAGTTTGCACCATTACATCGGCCTTGGTGCCCGCCATGTCCGACTTAAAACCGCCAAGCCAAACGAAGCCGGGCGAAGTTGGGTTGTCGTTGGTGTGTGATTGTCGTTTTATGGCAAGCTCAACCGTCTCGCCGGACGCCCATTCATGGGTCAGCCGCTCATCCGTCTCCGACATTCATTCCTCCGTGCCGTCATCAGCGTGACCTTGCCCGTCACACCCGCCACCGGCCCCTGCAAGAAGCTATAGTGACCGCCATGCCGACAATTTTGCAAGTGCTGCCTGGACTTGAATCCGGCGGGGTGGAGCGCACGGCCGTCGATATTTCCCGCGCGGTGGTCGCAAACGGTTGGACCTCCATAGTCGCAAGTTCCGGCGGACGTCTTGCATCACAAGTGGATGCCGATGGCGGCAGGCACATCGAAATGACGCTGGCCTCTAAAAGTCCGCTGACAATCTGGCGCAATGCTGCACTCTTGGAAAAGCTGATCGCCGACGAGGGCATCGATCTCATCCACGCCCGCTCCCGTGCGCCCGCATGGTCGGCCTATATCGCGGCCAAACGTACCGGCATTCCCTTCGTCACCACCTATGCCGCGATCTACAATCAGAAGAGCGCTGCGAAAGCGTGGTACAATTCCGTCATGGCAAAAGGCGACGTTGTGATCGCCAATTCCGACTGGACTGCGGGCATCGTGAAAGAGCGCAGACCGGAAGCTACTGACCGGGTGATTGCCATTCCGCGCGGGGTGGATTTCACGAATTTCGACCGCAAGGCAATCACGGCGGATCGCGAGTCGAAGCTGCGCGCCGAATGGGGCGTCGGCGCTGCCGACCGGCTGGTGGTGATGGTGTCCCGACTGACCCGCCTGAAGGGCCACCGCACGATTATCGACGCGGCACCTATCGTGCTGGCAGCTCATCCCGACATTCGGTTTGTGTTGGCAGGCGGCGCAGGAAAATCCAGCGACTATGAGGGCGAATTGCGCGCGCGCATCGCGGAACTGGGCCTTGCAGATCGTATCATCCTACCCGGTCACTGCGATGATCCGGCAGCGGCAGCCGCGACAGCCACGGTAATGGTGCAAGCATCGACACAGGCGGAAGCCTTTGGACGCACGCCTGTTGAAGCCGCAGCATTGGGAACGCCCGTTGTGGCCAGCGCCATCGGTGCCGTTACCGACACCATACTGACGCCACCAGCCGTGACCGACGACGAGCGCACGGGCTGGACCTTTCCCCCCGGCGACGCGGACGCCCTTGCAACAACGCTGAATATGATTCTCGCCATGCCCGACGCTGAGTTGGGCAGGATCACCGCTCGCGCCCATGAATACGTAACATCACGTTTCAGCCTCAATGCCATGGGCAGCGCAACTTTGGACGTCTATCGCGGCCTGTTGCAGAAGCATTAGGCAACCGGCCAAAGAGACGTGCGTTAGCTGGCTAATCATGCTAACATACTTCCCGGTCGCCGAATTCTATCGGCACCGGTTCACGAACGAACGCAATAATTCAGGAGAACACGGCCATTCGTCGTCCACATAGAGCAAGCGCACCACAAAAAAACGGACCGCGCGCCAACACCGATATTACCGCCCCGGAAGTCCAGTTGATCGACGCTGAGGGTGAAAACCACGGACCCACCAAGCTGGAAGTAGCTTTGGAAATGGCCCGTGACGCCGGTCTCGATCTGGTGGAGATTTCTCCCACCAACAGACCGCCAATCTGTAAAATTCTCGACTTCGGCAAGTACAAATACGCAGCCCAGAAAAAGGCAGCCGAAGCGCGCAAGAAGCAGAAGACCGTCGAGGTCAAAGAAATCAAGATGCGCCCGAACATCGACACGCACGACTATGAAGTCAAAATGCGCTCGGTGTTCCGCTTCTTCGAGGAAGGCGACAAGGTGAAAGTCACCTTGCGCTTCCGTGGCCGCGAAATGGCCCACATGAACCTCGGCATGGACCTGTTGAAAAAGGTCAAGGAAGACACCGACGAGATCGCCAAGGTGGAAGCCGAGCCGAAACTCGAAGGCCGCCAGATGATGATGGTGTTAGCGCCTAGATAACGCTTCGCGTTAGCTAGGCTTTTGGCTTGCGCTCACGCAGCCTGCTTTGCAGGCGCTCCGCGGGGGCGGCTTCGCCGGTCGCTGTTCGCTCCGGCTGGGGGCAAACTCGAAGTTGGTGTAATATAGAATTGAAAAGGCCCGCTGGTTTTGCCAGCGGGCCTTTTGGTTTCCGGCGAAACGATGCTTCCTAGAAGTTCTCGCCCACCAGCACTTCTTTCAAGCTGACCGCAGGGCGTGGGCCGAGGTGCTGGATGACTTCGGCTGCAGCCATACCGCCGATGCGGGCGCAGGCGGTTAGGTCGTGGCCTTCGGTGTAGCCGTGCAGGAAGCCTGCTGCGTAGAGATCGCCAGCACCCGTCGTGTCCACCAGTTTGTCGATGGCGTGGGCTGCAACGTGGTGGCGTTCGTCGCCGCGCACCGAGACCGAGCCTTTTTCGGAGCGTGTGACGGCAGCTAATTTGCAATCCTTGGCAACGCGATCGAGCGCGGCGTCGAAATCTTCTGTCTGGTAAAGCGACAGCAGTTCGGCCTCGTTGGCGAATACGATGTCGACGGTGCCGGACGTCATCAATTCGAGGAATTCATCGCGGTAACGGTCGACGCAGAACGGATCGGACAAAGTCATTGCAACTTCACGGTCATTTTCATGGGCGATGCGAGCGGCTTCGCGAATGCCTTCTTTGGCCTTGGGTGGGTCCCAGAGATAGCCTTCGAAATAGGTGACCTGCGATGCTGCCACGGTTTCGGCGACGACATCTTCGGGGCTGAATTCCACGCACGCACCAAGATAGGTGTTCATGGACCGCTCGCCGTCTGGCGTGACCAGAATCATCGAACGTGCAGTGGGCGGTGTGCCTTCCAACGGCGTGCTGTCGAAGGCCACGCCGATTTTGCGGATATCTTCGCGGAAGACGTTGCCCAGATGGTCGTTCGCCACTTTGCCGAAGTAAGCCGCGCGGGAGCCAAGGCTGGCGAGACCGGCTGCAGTGTTGCCAGCGCTGCCGCCAGACGCTTCCAGCCGCCCACCTTCGAGAGACCCCATCGCATCATAGAGATGCTCGGCACGGTCGGCGTCGATGAGGTTCATCGCGGCTTTGGTGATGTCTTCTTTTGCAAGGAATGCGTCGTCTGCATTGGCGATGATATCCACGATGGCGTTGCCAATCGTGAGGACGTCGAATTTCGGTTCGGACATATGAGCGTGCTCAGTTGTGAATTGGCGCACGGCGTAGCGATTTGCGATACGTTTGGCCAGTGCCGAAGAGTGCCGCGACTTGCGGGAACACATTCGCCTTCCCATCTATCAAACAACAACCGCCACCAACACCAAAGCAGCCATGATCGTCGAAGCCACAAACCGCGCCGTTTCCCAAGTGCTTTCCAAGCCGTTTCGCGCTGTGCTGTGGAAGTCCATAGGGCTGACAATCGTGATGCTGATCGTCATGTGGTTTTTGCTGCAAGCGGCCAGTCAGGCGTTTCTGCTGCCGCTGCTCTCCGGCGCGCCGTGGGTGGCGGCGGCGTTGTCCTGGTTGCTGGGCGCGGGCCTTCTGATCGGGATGGGTTTTCTGGTCGCCCCCGTTACGTCGGTGTTTGCGGGCGTGTTTCTTGATGAGATCGCAGAAGAGGTCGAACAGACCTACTACCCCGATGACCCGCCCGGACGGGCGCTTTCAGTGTCGGAATCTGCTGGCATTACGCTGCGGTTTTTTGGTCTCGTTGTGGTCGGCAACATTATCGCGCTGCTGCTGGTTATCTTTCTCGGCCTCGGCTTCATCATCTTCTTCGCGCTGAACGGTTATCTGTTGGGTCGGGAATATTTCCAGTTCGCGGCCCTGCGCCATGTGAACAAGGAAGAAGCGGAGCGGCTGCGCGACAAGCACGGGCTATCGATATTTCTCTCCGGTCTCGCGATTGCGGTGGTTCTGGCCATCCCCATCGTCAACCTGCTGACGCCGCTATTTGCCGGTGCGATGATGGTTCACGTCTTCAAATGGACGCAAAGTCAGCCGGCTGCTGCGGGTGCTTCTACCAACTGATCGGGCAGCCGCACGATTGGTGCTGGCACGGAATTCGTCTTTTCTTTCGCCTTGCACAGATCAGCGATGATACACTCCTCGCACAACGGGGTTCGCGCCTTGCAGGTGTAGCGGCCATGCAGGATGAGCCAATGGTGGGCGTGGTAGAGATAGTCTTCCGGAACCCGAGCCATGAGAATGGCCTCGATATCATCTGGCGTCTTCCCCGGCGCGATGCCCATGCGGTTACCAATCCGCAAAATATGCGTGTCCACCGCCATGGTGGGGATGCCGAAGGCCATGGACATGACGACGTTCGCCGTCTTGCGCCCAACGCCGGGCAGCGTGACCAACTCCTCGCGGGTTTGCGGCACGACGGAGCCGAAATCGTCCACCAGCTTCTGCGATAGCGCGATCACATTCTTGGCCTTATTGCGATAAAGCCCGATTGTGCGGATTGCTTCGCGCACGCCTTCTTCGCCAAGCGCCAGCATTTTTTCCGGCGTGTCTGCGATGGGAAACAGCCGCCGCGTCGCTTTGTTGACGCCGACATCCGTCGCTTGCGCGGAAAGCGCCACTGCCACCACCAGCGTGAACGGATTGACGTGTTCCAACTCGCCCTTCGGCTCCGGCCGTTGCAGGCGAAAGCGCTCGAAGATCGCCAGCATTTCCGCTCGCGTGTATTTTGCACGCGGTAATTTTTTGTGACGACGTTTAGCGGGCGGCTGCGTCGATTTGGGTTTTGATACACTCATTCCACGTTGTATAAAGCGGGTATGGCTTCGCACAACACCATGTCTGAACCGACCCCGCTTTTCAGCGCGCGGTTGACCCCGCACCGGTCGCTGTCGCCCCAAGGCTTTCGCATTCTGATGGGCTTCGTAGCGACGTTCTGCGTGACCGTCGGGCTGGTGTTTTTGTCAGTCGGCCTTTGGCCGGTGACGGGCTTCATGGGGCTGGACCTGTTGCTCATCTACATGGCGTTCCGCGCCAGCTACCGCGATGGCGAAACCTACGAAGACATCGAAGTGTCCCGCCAGCATGTCAGCCTTGCCCACGTCACGCCGAAGGGCGGACGCAGAGAGTTTGCGTTCCCGCAGTTCGGCACGCGTTTCGAGGTGGACCGGCATGAGGAAATCGGCATCACCGCGATGCGGATCGCCAACCGGCAGGAAACTGTGGCGTTTGGAAAATTTCTGAACCCCGCCGACCGCGAGAGTTTTGCCGTCGAGTTTTCGCAAGCGCTTTCGAGCGCGAAAAGATAAGGCGCGGTCCACCGCAAAACGCTGAAGCGGTGGTTATCGGGTGGCGGCAGCTCGCACGTCGCGCTTGTGTATGGGCAATGTCCACCACAGGATAATCCCGATGCACACGCAAGCAGTACACGCCATGCCCTCTTCTCCAATTTCCGCCTCGCCCAACCTACCCGGCCCGCTGGACGACTACGCGGTGGTACAAAGCGTGTTGGCGCATATTACCGAGAATTGGCGCAACCAGCCGGAGCTGGACGAGTTGGCGGACCTGACCGGCATTCCCGCTGCGCGGTTGCAAAAGACCTTCGTGCGCTGGGCGGGTATCTCACCCAAAGCGTTTCTACAAGCAGTGACGTTGGACCACGCCCGCCGTCTGTTGGGCGATGGATTGCCGCTGCTGGATGCGACCTATGAGTTGGGTCTTTCCAGCCCCGGACGGCTGCATGATCTTTTCGTGACACACGAGGCAATGTCGCCCGGCACCTACAAGTCCGGCGGTGACGGCCTGCACATCCGTTACGCGTTCCACTCCTCGCCCTTTGGCGAAGCGTTGGTCATGGCGACAGAGCGCGGCTTGGCAGGCCTCGCCTTTGCCGATGAAGAAGGTGAAGCCGACTCCACCGGTCGCCTCGCCTTCGACCGGGCGGGAGCGCTGGCCGATATGCAACGCCGTTGGCCGAAGGCGCGCTATACTGAAGACGATGCCTTCACCGCGCCTTATGCTAGCCGCGTGTTTCAGCCGGAACGCTGGCAAAGTGAGGATCCGCTGCGTGTGGTGCTCATCGGGACCGACTTTCAGATTCGTGTTTGGGAAGGGCTGCTGTCGATCCCCGTCGGGCAGGCCACGACTTACGGCGATCTGGCGAATTCCATCGGCAAGCCGACCGGTGCGCGGGCGGTGGGAACAGCTGTCGGGTCCAACCCGATTTCTTTTGTGGTGCCGTGTCACCGTGTCATCGGGAAAAGTGGTAGCCTGACGGGCTATCACTGGGGACTGACGCGCAAGCGCGCAATGCTGGGTTGGGAAGCGGGTGTCACCGCTGCCGACTGAAGCGCGAAAAGGACGAGCCATGAGCCAACCGAAGAAGATCGCTTTTGCAGAGAAGCTGTTGAAACCGCGTGAGATCGAGGAACTCTACCGCACGCTTTCCGAAGTCATGCCCGGTCGCACGCCCACCGCAAAGGGGCCGAAGAAGCAGCCGAACCCGTTCCGCTCCTGCGTGTCTTGCATGTTGTCGGCGCAGTCGCGTGATGCGAACACCGCTGCCGCTTCGCAGGCGCTTTTTGCGCTGGCGGATACGCCCGAAGGTATTCTGGCCTTGTCGGATGAAGACGTGGCGGCGGCCATCAAACCCTGCGGCCTCTACAACATGAAAACCCGCAATCTGAAGAAGATGTGCGCCTTCGTGGTGGACGAGTTGAAGGGCGATATTCCCGCCACCCGCGAAGGGCTGATGACCATTCCGGGCATCGGGCGCAAATGCGCTGATATCGTCATGTCGTTCACATTCGGCGAGGACGTGATCGCCGTGGACACCCACGTTCACCGCGTGTCGAACCGCACAGGTTTGGCACAGGGCAAGACGGAAGCGCACACGGCCACGAGCCTTGAAGAGCGCTCACCGAAATGGGCATTGCGCGACGGGCATTTCTGGCTGCTGCAATTCGGCAAAAAAGTGTGTACATCGCGCGCACCGAAGTGCCCGGATTGTCCGGTCAACCACATCTGCAAGGCCTATGCCGCAACCGGCTGAGGCCGGGACACGACGCCATGACGAACAAGGCCGAAGCTGCCATCAACGAGTTGATGAAGATCCATCCAAAAGGGTTTGATCTGTCACTCGACCGCATCCGTGGCCTGCTCGACCGTATGGGCAATCCGCAGGACAAGATGCCGCCGGTCATTCATGTGGCGGGCACCAACGGCAAGGGTTCGGCGATTGCCTTTGCCCGCGCGCTGCTGGAGGCGCAGGGGCTGAGGGTTCACGTGCATACGTCGCCGCACTTGGTGAACTGGCACGAACGCTACCGGTTGGCGGGAATACTCGTTTCAGACGACATGCTGGCCGATGCGATCGACCGTGTGGCCGTTGCAAATGCCGGCGAACCGATCACGGTGTTCGAGGTTTTGACCGCCGTCACCTTCGTTCTGTTTTCAGAAAACCCTGCGGACATATGCCTGATCGAAGTCGGTCTCGGTGGGCGGTTCGATGCGACCAACGTGATAGCAGATGATGCTGTTGCAGTGTCTGTCATCACGCCGGTAGCAATGGATCACGAGGCTTATCTCGGCGATACGGTCGCGAAGATCGCATTCGAAAAAGCGGGCATTATCCGACCTCGCACTCCCGTAGTGGTCGGGCCGCAGGATGATGAAGCGCTGGAGGTCATCGAGCGGCAGGCGGCTAAAAATCTCGCGTCGGTGGAAGCTGCCGGTCAGCATTATTCCGCAACGTTGCAAGACGGACGGATGCTCTATCAGGCCGAAGATGTTCTTTATGACGTCGCCCCGCCCCACCTGCCCGGTCGCCATCAAATCGACAACGCGGCCACCGCGATAACGGCAGTGAGGCGGTTTCTGGCCGGTCGCGGCCAAGAGCTTTCAGCAGATACGGTCGAGGCTGGCCTCGCTGCCGCAACATGGCCGGGCAGACTGCAAGCTGTGCAGAGCGGTGCGTTGAAAGAACGATTGGGCGAAGATGCCGAATTGTGGATCGATGGCGGGCACAACCCCCATGCCGCAGCGGTGGTGGCTGATTGGCTGGGCGGTTTGCAGCAACGCGACCCGAGGCCTGTCACATTGATCGCAGGAATGTTGAACACGAAAGACCCGTCGGGCTATTTCGAAGTGCTGGCACCGCTGTCGCCGCACGTCATCGCGGTGCCGATTATCTCCAGCGATGCAGGTGTGCCAGTTGATGAACTGGCAGAGGTCGCCGGTTCTGCCGGATTGAAAACGAGTATTGCCAACAGTCTGAGGGAGGCTATCGACATGGCGAAATCGGACGAACCCACCCGTGTGCTCATAGCCGGGTCGCTCTATCTGGCAGGTGACGCATTGGCGTTGAACGAGACGCCACCGACTTAGCTCGATGCCACGTCGCATTTGTGCGTATCGCCGGGCGTGAAAGCGCGGTAGAGGCGAAGCATGTCTCGAACCGTGTTCTTCTTCACCGTCCTGTTTCTTCTCGGCTTGTTGTGGGGCGCGTCGATCCCATTGACGAAGATAGCCGTATCTAGCGGCCATGCGCCGCTGGGCATGGTATTCTGGCAGTTGTTGGTCGCAACCGTGGTGCTGGGTATCGCGGCTCTTGTTCGCGGCTCGCGTCTCGTCATCGACCGGCGCCATTTGTTTTTCTTCGCCACGGTAACGATCATCGGAACCATCATTCCGAACTCGTTTTCCTATATGGCCGCAAGCCGCCTGCCAGCATCTGTCATGGCATTGGTTATCGCGCTTGTGCCCATTTTTTCGTTGCTCGTAGCATTGGTGATGCGGGTGGAACGCTTCGCCCCTCGCCGCGCCATCGGTGTAGTGCTCGGTGCGACTGCAATTGCGATGCTGGTTTTGCCGCAAGGGTCGCTGCCTGATCCGGCCAAGGCAGGATGGGTCCTCATCGCGCTCATCGCCCCGTTTTGCTACGGCATGGAGGGAAATTACGTCGCCACCGCCACGCCGAAGGGCACCGGGCCAGTGGCCACATTACTCGGAGCATCCATTACGGGCCTGTTTCTCGTGACGCCGATGGTTATCGCCACCGATGCCTATATCGACCCGATGGCGGGCTTCGGTAAGGTGGAACTGGCTCTTCTCGCAGTCTGCCTCATGCATGCGGCGGGCTATTTGACCTATATCTGGATGGTGGGCGCTGCGGGGCCGGTGTTCACGGCGCAGGTGGCCTATCTCGTCACGCCTTCGGGCGTGCTGATGTCCATGGTATTGTTGGGCGAAGTGCCTTCGCCATGGTTGTGGGCAGCACTTGCATTGCTATTGGTCGGGCTGTTTCTCGTGCAGCCCAAACCGGAAACCGTGGTCGTGCCGGAAGTCTAAACAGGCTTTGCGGCCATATCCTTGACGATTGGCGCGGTCACATCGTTGGCATGCTCTTCAGCGACAGCAGTAACACCTGCCTGTGAGAGTTTTTCTTGGGCTCGCGTCAGATCTTCGCCCATTACCTGCGGTGCTTCATCTGCCTGTTCGTCTTCATCCGGCTCGCGCTTTTTGCGGTGCATCAGAATGGTGAGTAGATCAGAGATCGTGTCCTTCAACTCGGTGCGCGGCACCACCATATCGACCATCCCGTGTTCCTTCAGATATTCCGCGCGCTGAAAGCCTTCCGGCAATTTTTCGCGAATAGTCTGCTCTATCACACGCGGGCCAGCGAAGCAGATGAGCGCGCCGGGTTCTGCGATATGGATGTCGCCCAGCATGGCGTAGGACGCGGTAACGCCGCCAGTGGTCGGGTTGGTGAGTACAACGATGTAAGGCAGGCCTGCCTCTTTCAGAAGTTGCACGGCGACGGTGGTGCGCGGCAGTTGCATGAGTGACAGAACGCCCTCCTGCATGCGCGCGCCGCCTGATGCCGCAAACAGCACGAATGGCGTTTTGCGGCGCACCGCCTCTTCCATCGCGAAGATAATGGCCTCGCCCGCAGCCATGCCGAGCGAACCACCCATGAATTTGAAATCCTGCACGCAGGCCGTAACCCGCTGACCATGAACACGACCGAGGCCGGAATGGATCGTGTCCTGTTCACCGGTCTTCTGGCGGTTCTCTTTCAGCTTGTCGGTGTAGCGGCGTTCGTCGCGGAATTTCAGCGGATCGGTGGCAACTTCAGGCTGCTCGAATTTTTCATACTGACCGTCATCGAAAAAATGGCTCAACCGTTCACCGGCGCGGATCGCCATGTGGTGGCCGGAGGACGGAACGACATATTGGTTCTTTGCCAGATCGGCATGGAACACCATCTCACCAGAATCCGGGTCCTTGACCCAAAGATCAGACGGCATGTCCTTGCGGCCACCGAGAAAATCGAATTTCGGCCGGACGTAGTTGGTGATCCAGTTCATCGGGGGCTCCAGAAGCGCGTCGTGTTGGTTGGCAGACTAGCGATATGGCTTACCAGAGCAATTGTGGCATGTCCAAAGGGACTTAGAGGCCAAAGGGAGTTAAAGGATAGTAGCGGTATAAATGGCCGCCGAAATCGCAATCACCCATAGGGCAACACGGTCCCAACGGCGCTCTCGGCGTTGGGCTTTGGCGAGACGTTTGATCGTGTCATCATCCAGATGCAGCCCGTTCACGGCCATCGAATCCACCGCAACGGACAAGCGCTCGGCGCGCTTGGCGAGTTCCGGTGCCTGACGCGCCAGCTGACCGAACGCTTTCACGCCTTCGATACCTTCATCGATACGACCGATAGGGCCGATGAGACGGGTCGCTTGCGGAATGACCACGGGTTTGGCCGCCTGCCACATGTTGAAATCCGGGTTGAGGCGGCGGGCAACACCTTCCACCACAACCATGGTTTTCTGCAGCAGCAGGAGCTGCGGCTGGGTCCGCATTTCAAAGACTTCGGTGATGTCGAAGAGCAGCGCAAGCAGGCCGCCCATTTCAATGTCTTCCGCCGTTGCGCCGTAGATTGGCTCGCCGACTGCACGGAGCGCCTGTGCAAAACTTTCTACGTCCTTATCGCCCGGCACGTAACCCGCCTCAAAATGAACTTCGGCGACGCGGCGATAATCCTTGCGGATGAAACCGTAGAGAATTTCTGCGAGGAACCGTCGTTCAGGTTTGCCCAGCCGTCCCGCAATACCTAGATCGACAGCAACGATGATGCCGTCTTTGTCGAGGAACAGATTTCCCGGATGCATGTCGGCGTGGAAGAAGCCGTCTCGGATGGCGTGGCGCAGGAAAGACTGAATGAGGTTGTCGGCCACCGCGTTCAGGTCGTGGCCCGATTCCACCAGTGCCGCGTGATTGTTCATCTTGATGCCGTCGACCCATTCCATGGTCACGCAATCGCGGCCGGTGCGCTGCCAGTCGATAGCGGGAAGGCGGAAGCCAGGGTCGTCTTTGGTGTTGTCAGCCATTTCCGAAAAGGCCGCTGCTTCCAGACGGAGTTCCATTTCCAGCCGCGCCGATTCTGCCAGCATGTCGACGCTTTGGACAAGCATCAGGCGGCGGGCGACAGGGAACCAGCGGTCGACGAAACGGGCCGCCGTATAGAATGTGTGCAAATCCCAAGCGAAACGCTCGCGCACGCCGGGGCGGATGACCTTCACCGCCACGTTGCGCGTGTTGCCGTCTTTGCCCTGCACCGTGGCCTTATGAACCTGCGCGATGGAGGCTGCAGCAATCGGTTCGCCAAAACTGGTGAACAACACGTCCACCGGCTTACCCAGCGTGGCGCGGATCGCAGCTTTCGCCTGATCCGTCGGGAAGGATTCCATCCGATCCTGCAAGAGTTCCAGATCGTGCGCGATGGACTTGCCCACAATGTCTGGCCGCGTTGCAAGGAACTGGCCGAGCTTCACCCAGCTTGGGCCGAGACGGCCCAGTGCATCACCCAGCTTTTTCGACTGCGTGGTGCCGGGCGGGCGACGGCGTTCGATGAGCTTTGCGATGCGTTTGGCCGTCACCACAGGCGGAGGTGCGCCTTCGTCCGGCAGTGCGGTGACGACGCCTTCGCGCATGAGCACCCAAACGGCTGCGATGAGCGAAAACCAGGCTCTGATCTTGGTCAGCACGGTCTAGATTTTCCAGCCGGTGTGAAGCGCGGCGATACCACCGGTCATGTTGCGGTAGTTGACCTGCGAGAAGCCACCCTCGCGCACGGCTTTGGCAAAGGCTTCCTGATTGGGGAATTTGCGGATCGATTCCACCAGATACTGGTAGCTTTCAGCGTCCCCCGTAATCATGCGCCCGATGGGCGGGATCGCATTGAAGGACCATGCGTCGTAAAACTTGTCGAGGCCCGGCACGTCGACTTCGGAAAATTCAAGGCACAGAAACTGCCCGCCCGGCTTCAAGACGCGATAGGCTTCGGCCAGCGCTCGGTCCATATGCGGCACGTTGCGGATGCCGAATGCCACCGTGTAAGCGTCGAAAGAATTGTCGTCGAAGGGCAGAACTTCCGCGTTGGCTTCGACAAAATCGAGATGCGGCGCGAGGCCGTTTTTCTCGGCGCGCTCACGACCGACATCCAGCATCGAGCCGTTGATATCCAGCACCGTGACGTGGGCGTTCTTGTCGGACGCTTCCACCAAACGAAAGGCGATATCACCTGTGCCGCCGGCCACATCGAGTGAGCGCCACGGACGGATTTTCGATGGTGCAGCTTTCGTGACCATCGCGGACTTCCACAACCGGTGGACGCCCATGGACATGACATCATTCATCACATCGTAACTCTTGGCGACGGAGTGAAAAACCTCGTTCACCAGCGGCTGTTTTTCACCGTCTTCTACAGGTGTGAAACCGTAAGATGTGGCCATATCGCCAGTGGCGCGGCTGCGTTCGTCGTTCATGGTCGGCCCCGTTTTAAGTGTCCGCGTTGACCTAAGACATTTGGCGCGCAGTTACCATGCGACAAGACCCGCCTTCCTGCCTTGCATAAACGCCACCATCAAAAAGAAAACGGGAGGCCTTTCGACCTCCCGTTTAACATCACGTATCGTTTGCGACGGCCCGATGGACCGTTTTGCAAACAAACTATTTCCAACCAGCTTTTTTCATTTTTGTTTTTTGTGCGCGGAAATTGGCAGCGCCACCGGGGCCGATACGCTTCTGAGGCCCTTTTTTGAAGAAGCTCAGCTTCTCTGCTGTGTAACAACCGCTGTTGTTGCACCATAGAGAGACGGACTTTCCGCCTTTTTTCAAGGTTGTACTGCCAGCCGCTGCTGCGGTGGTAAGTGCCAACACCGTGATGCTGGCGAGTGCTAGAGTTCTGATCATGTAATCCCCCAAAGGCTGTTTATGGTCATTTGTGCAAGGCTTTTGTAATATAACAAATTGAATTTGCAAATCCCAAAATTATTGCAAATCAGATTATTACCGCTCTCTAACACTTACTTTAAAATATTAGTGCTGATGCATTGTGTGATGCCGCACATGACCCTTTTCTGGTTTGGTAAAGATTGCGGAGTTAACCGATAGCGGCACCGTCTTCGCGCTGGATGGCAACCACGGAGGACCTTGGCACGGCGTCACCGCCTTCAGGCCAATTTGAGTTGCCCTTTTCACCGGGGTGCTGGATGCCGACGAACAGCGTTTTCCGGTCTGCGGAGAAGGACATACCTGTGACCTCCGCTTCATTGGGGCCGACAAGAAAACGCCGAATTTCGCCCGAAGCCGGGTCGCCAACCAGCATCTGGTTGTTGCCCTGCCCCGCGAAATCGTCTTCGTTCGTGTAGTTGCCGTCTGTCTGTATCCAAAGCAGACCTTTGCTATCGAAAATCAATCCATCAGGCGAGTTGAACATATTGCCTGCATTAATATTGGCCGAACCGGCATAGGCATCGCTGTGCACCGTCGGGTTGCCCGCCATGACGAACAGATCCCACGTAAACGACGGCGATGCGTGATCGCCGTTGGCAGGGCGCCAGCGGACGATCTGACCGTAATTGTTGGCCTCGCGCGGGTTTGGGCCGCCAACAGGTGTGTTGTCGCCGCCTGCATTCGGCTTGAGACCACGGTTCTTGTTATTGGTGAGTGCGCAGTAGATTTCAGCCTTTAACGGATTGGCCGCTACCCATTCCGGCCGGTCCATGGTCGTTGCACCAACCTTGGAGGCAGCCTGACGAGAATGGATGTGGATTTCCGGTTTGGTCATGCCGGTGGTTTCCGGCGTTAGCGCCAACCAGCGACCGCTACCGGTGTCATCGAATTGAGCTGCAAACAGCGTGCCTTCATCGAGCAACGCTTCGGTGTCACCACCTTCGGCGTAGACGCCATCGGATACAAATTTGTAGAGAAATTCGCCGCGCTCATCATCGCCCATATAGACGACGACGCGGCCATCGGCATTGAGAACAACTTCAGCGTTCTCGTGCTTGAAACGGCCAAGACCGGTACGCTTTTTCGGCGTGGAATTTGGATCGCGTGGATCGAGTTCCACCACATAGCCCACGCGGTTGGCTTCGTTGGGATGCTTGGCAACGTCGAAGCGCTCATCAATTTTTGCCCAACCATAACCCCAGCCCTTGCCGGACACGCCGTAGCGGGCCAGCTCGTCGGAGACCTTGTGGTCTTCGTTTTCGGCAGAAAAATAGCCGTTGAAGTTCTCTTCACAGGCCAGATAAGTGCCCCACGGCGTCTCGCCATTGCCGCAATTGTTCCAAGTGCCCAGCGCTTTGGTGCCTGTGGGGTCGGCTGCGGTTTTCAGCAGATTGTGGCCAGCCGCAGGGCCGGTGATGTCAATTGGTGTATCGGGTGTTACGCGACGGTTTACGGGCGAATCTTTCACTATCTCCCAGCCGTTTGCGCCCTGTTTTACTTCGGCAACAGTAAGGCCGTGGGCAGCCTTACCCTTGGCAATATCTGCATCCGATGCTGGTTTGCCGTCCGGATTGTTGCCCCAGATGATAGAGCGGTTGGTGTATTCATTGTTCAACACCATGATGTCGCGGTCGCCATCGGCGAAGACGCTCATGCCGTCATTGTTGTCGCCGACAGCACGGGCCTGCGTCTCTGGCGTTCCGCGTGTGGCAGGGTCGAACTCGGCAACATCCGAGAACAGCGGGTCGCCCCAGCGGGAAACCACGTGGGATGTGTAGCCCTTCGGCACGGTGATTGCGTCTGTGGTATTGGCCGAAACGGCTTCAAAGCCGAAGCGTTTGCTCGCTGCTTCAGCAGAAATCAGTGTCAGCGCCGTGGTAGCGGAGCCAATAGCAACGACCGAGCCCATGGCGAGTACGCCGCCAAGAAAACCACGACGGCTGATAGAACGTTCGATCACAGCGTCGAAATCATTGTCCTGCGGCTTCGGGTTGATAATCTCGTCGTAGTCATCGAACGTCATTTCTTCATCTTTGTGAAAATCGTGCAGGGTGTCCATGATGGTTGTTCCTATTGGCTGCCGGATGCGTTTTGTAGGCAGGGTTGTTTGGTCCACTCGTTCAGTGCGGGGCTGATGTTGCAATCGCATGACCGAACCGTGACAAGACGATGACACTGCTACAGTGGCGGCAAGTCGCGATCTGCCACTTTGAACAAACGTATGAGGCACATGATCTCGAAAACCCCTTTCATCATCGCCATCGACGGCCCTGCCGCTTCCGGCAAAGGCACGATTTCGCGCAAGCTGGCGGCGGAGCTTGGGTTGCCGCATCTTGATACGGGGCTGACCTATCGCGCTGTGGCACATGCATTGATGGAAGCGGGGGAACCGCTCAATGATGAGGCGGTTGCCGAAGCACGGGCGCGGACAATCGATCTAGGCGCTTTGGACCGTACTGTTCTGGCGCGTCATCACATTGGTGAAGGCGCATCGAAAGTTGCGGTGATGAGTTCGGTGCGAACGGCGCTTGTGGAACAGCAGCGGGCTTTTGCCAATTCAGGCAAGGGCGCCGTGTTGGACGGGCGTGATATCGGCACCGTGGTTTGCCCCGACGCGCAGGTGAAGCTCTATATTACAGCATCCGCTGAAGAACGCGCGCGGCGACGCTGGGCGGAAATCGGCGAACGAGGTGATACTGCAGAACTTGCAACCATCCGCGCCGATATAGAAGCCCGTGATGCCCGCGATATGGGCCGCGAGGACTCCCCTCTTCGACCTGCAGAAGATGCCCACTTGCTGGATACGTCCCATATGGATATAGAAGCGGCGTTTCATGCGGCTATGGCTTTCGTGGAACGCGTTCGCGCGTCCTGAAACCGTCCTTTTGAAATGCGCTGACAGAGTGCCCGGGTCCGATACGTCCGCCCGTGGTTCTGTCCTAGTCTGATTTGCGACAATGCGATCCGGCCCGACCAGCACAAACACCGTTCTTGCGCCTTTCGCACCCGGCGGCTTTTTCACTTCGTGGAAGGGCCGATCAGTCTTCCCGCCAAGGGACGACGGGGCGTCCGTTTCGGTTATTTCAACACCAACCCCGGTGCACCTCCGTCGCTCGCAAACCGATACGAGCCGCGGATCAGGAGCTTAAATGTCAGAAATGAACCCATCCATGGAGGACTTCGCAGCCCTCCTCGACGAATCCTTTGCAGCCCAATCCATTCAGGAAGGCACCGTTGTCGAAGGCATCGTTACAGGCATCGAAAAAGACATGGCGATCATCGACGCCGGTCTTAAAGTCGAAGGCCGCGTTGCGCTTAAAGAATTCTCCCTGCCGGGCCAGCCCAGCACGTTGAAAGTCGGCGATACCGTCGAAGTTTACCTCGAGCGCGTTGAAAACGCGATGGGCGAAGCCGTCCTGTCGCGCGACAAAGCCCGTCGTGAAGAGAGCTGGATCAAGCTCGAAAAGAAATTCGAAGCCGAAGAAAAGGTCGAAGGCCAGATCTTCAACCAGGTCAAAGGCGGTTTCACCGTCGATCTGGATGGTGCCACGGCATTCCTGCCGCGTTCGCAGGTCGACATCCGCCCCGTGCGCGACGTCACACCGCTGATGAACACGCCGCAGCCTTTCCAGATTTTGAAAATGGACCGTCGTCGCGGCAACATCGTTGTTTCCCGTCGCGCCATTCTGGAAGAGACCCGCGCAGAACAGCGTTCGGAAATCGTTCAGAACCTCGAAGAGGGCCAGATCGTGGAAGGTGTGGTCAAGAACATCACCGATTACGGTGCATTTGTTGATCTCGGCGGCATCGACGGCCTGCTCCATGTCACCGACATGGCTTGGCGTCGCGTCAACCACCCGACCGAAATCCTGCAGATCGGTGAAACGGTCAAGGTTCAGATCATTCGTGTGAACCAGGAAACCCACCGCATCTCGCTGGGCATGAAGCAGCTGGAATCGGATCCATGGGATTCGATCGGTGCCAAGTATCCAAACGATACGAAGGTCAACGGCCGCATCACCAACATCACCGACTACGGTGCATTTGTTGAGCTGGAACCAGGCATCGAAGGCCTGATCCACGTGTCCGAAATGTCCTGGACGAAAAAGAACGTCCATCCCGGCAAGATCGTCGCGACTTCTCAGGAAGTCGAAGTCATCGTGCTGGAAGTGGACCCGGGCAAGCGTCGTATCTCGCTTGGTCTCAAGCAGAACCTGTCCAATCCCTGGGACACTTTCGCCGACCAGTACCCAGCCGGTACGGTTGTCGAAGGCGAGGTCAAGAACAAGACCGAATTCGGTCTGTTCATCGGTCTCGACGGCGATGTGGACGGCATGGTTCACCTTTCCGATCTGGATTGGTCACGCTCCGGCGAAGAAGCCATCGAAGACTTCAACAAGGGCGACATGGTGAAAGCCGTCGTGCTCGACGTTGATGTTGATAAAGAGCGCATCTCGCTCGGCATCAAACAGCTTGATGGTGCCGACAATGCTGGCGCTGACACCGGTGAAATCCGCCGCAACGCAATCGTTACGACCGAGGTGATGAAAGTCACCGATGGTGGTCTCGAGACCCGTATCGTCGACACCGACATCGAAGCCTTCATCCGTCGTGGCGACCTGTCCCGCGACCGCGACGAGCAGCGCCCCGAGCGTTTCTCCGTCGGTCAGAAGATCGATGCCCGCGTCACGCAGTACGACCGCAAGACGCGCAAGGCCAACCTCTCCGTCAAGGCGCTGGAAATCGCCGAAGAGAAAGAAGCCGTGGCACAGTTCGGTTCATCCGATTCCGGTGCATCGCTGGGCGACATTCTGGGCGCAGCCCTGAAAGACCGCGACGGCAGCGACAGCTAAATTTAGCTGTTTGAACAAACATTCGAAGGGCTCGCAGCGCAAGCTGCGAGCCCTTTGTGCTTTTAAACCCATAGCCTGCGACGATGACAAATCCTGTCAGCAAAGCAATCTGTTACGTCAAGACCGTTGTGCACCGCACAACCTGTGCTAGCTTAATGTATAAGCGAGGCATCTTCTTTGGTGGAGAATGTCCGGTTTAACCGTGGCGGGGCGAACGTTGCGTAGAACCGGTTTCGCACTGGGGTGGCGACTATGGACGACCGGCAAACAGGCGCAGGAAAGTTGCGCGACACGAAGGCGGAAGAGCAAGCGCGTCAAGCTGCTGCTGACACACCTTCTGCAACTGCTGCCCAAAATGACCCGGACGGTTACACATGGAAACAGTCCTGTCCTGTCTTCGTCGATGCGGTTGGATATTCTACCAGCGTGGAAAAAGCTCCTAAAGAGACCCGTAAGCGACTGGCAAAGCACTTCCGTAATCTCGGCGAATTGGTGGAGTGCAACGGCGGTCGCATCATCGATACGGCAGGCGACGGCATGTTCGCCGAATTCTCCAGCGTCGCTTCCGCACTGGAAGGCATGACGACCTTTCAAACATCTGTTCTTGAAGCGAACGAAGAACTGCCCGTGGACCACCGGATGCGTTTTCGTTGCGGCGTATCCTTCGGCAACGTGTTGCAGGAGGAGCATCTGATTTCCGGCCCGAAGGTGAATATAGCTGCACGGTTGCAGCAGATGGCAGAACCCGGCTCGATCAACATTGACGGCGAAGCGCACCGGCAAGTCAGCGGCTCGAACATCCACCGTTTCATCGATATGGGCTTTCGCGTCGTCAAAGGCATGTCGGACCCTGTACGCGTCTATCGGGTCGCCGAAGGTGACGAGATCATCATGGAGCCATCAGCGCGTCTGGCAGCGTCTTACGATGCCAAGGATGGCAACGACCGAGACGCAACGAGTGGAGAAGAAGGCGACCACTGGTTCGACAATGCGCGCGGTATCGCAGTGCTGCCGTTCGAAGTGCCGCCGGGCAGCCGCATGGACAAAGAAGAAGACGCCTATATGGCCATGGGCATGGCGTCCGATATTGCCGATGCCCTGTCGCGTTCCAACTGGCTGAAAGTTATCTCGCCGCGCTCTTCGCTCAACTATTCGGAAGCCACTTGGGCCGATAACGAAATCGCCCGCGACCTTGGTGTTCGCTACCTGCTGAAGGGACGCATTCGCTCGGCAGGCACCATGATGCGGGTGTCCGCCTCACTCGTAGAGTGCCCCACCGGCACGACGGTCTGGTCGGAAAATTACGACCGGCGCGATGGCAACATTTTCGACATTCAGGACGAGATCACCACGCTAATCGTGGCGATGATCGAACCGGAATTTCTGCGCCACGAAACAGAACGTGCCGCCGATACCCGTCCGCGCGATATGTCGTCGTGGGATCTGTTGATGCGGGCGCGCTGGCATTTTTGGCGCGGGTCGCCCCGCCATGTGCGTTCCGCGATGGTGTGCGCCGAAAAAGCTTTGCAGCTGGAGCCGGACAGCGCGCAAATTCTGGCGCTGCTTTCCTTCTGCCACATGACGCAAGCTTGGACAGGTTGGGCTGAAGACCCAGAAAAACAGGCTGCCGAAGCGCTGCGACTGGCGCGGCTTGCGGTGAACAGAGACGACACGAACCCCAACGCGCATTTCACGCTGGGGACTGCCCTTTCGCTGATCGGTGATGTTGGACCAGCGCTTGCGGCTGAACGGCGTGCACTGGAGCTCAACCCGAATTTTGCCAGTGCGCTGGGCGAGATCGCGCGGCTTTCCGCGTTGGACGACCAGCCTGAGGCTGCGCGCCGCGCCGCCCTTCGCGCCATAGCGTTATCACCGTCCGATCCTCACATCAGCCTTTGGGTTTATTCGCTGGCACTTGCGTCCTTCGTCGAGGGAGACTTTGCGGCAGCGGCCGATTTTGCCCGCGAAAGCGCTGCCAAACGCCCCGACTGGTTTTTCCACCACCACCTGCTCGCAGCTTCCGAAGCCTTGGCCGGCAACCCTGAACGGGCGCGGCAGGCCATGGCAGAGAGCGAACGCATTTTGCCAGGCTATACGATGCCAGCGCTGGAAGCCGGCGTTCCCTTCGTGCGCAGGCGCAATTTCGACAAGCTGGTGGAAGGCATGCGGTTGGCGGGTTGGACAGGCTAGTTTGAACGACCGCTCCCGCCGCTTCTCACGCTGCAACAATCGTTGATAGGCACCGGACGTTTCGTCCATATGGGCGACACATTTGAGGGTCAGTGGCGCGTTCAACAACGCTGTTCCGGACCATCCGCTATGAAAATCGCTCTCACCGCAGCCCTCGCGCTCGCCATCATCACGCCTGCTGCAGCGCAAACCGGCTCGGCCTCGTGGTATGCGCTGGACGGAAACATGACCGCCAGTGGCGAGCGCATGAACTCCAGCCGCATGACGGCAGCGCACCGCAAGCTGCCCTTCGGCACGAAAATCAAAGTCACAAATCTGCACAACAACCGCTCGGTTATCGTGCGGGTGAATGATCGTGGTCCCTTCGCTAAGGGTCGCATTCTGGATGTGTCGAAAGGTGCTGCGCGCAAGCTGGGCTTTATCGGTCGCGGCCATGCTAAAGTTCGGATTCAGCGCGTATCACGCAATACGGCGGTCGGTGTCCAGCCACAGTGGCCGCAGCTTAAAAAACTGGCGCGTATCGCACTGCCAACAAAAAGGCCCGCCACGATGGTGGCGAGCCCTGATGAAATCGTCGTCGCTCTAGCTGGAAGCTAGAACCGCAGGATGTTTGGCGTTTAGCCGAACCAACCTTTGACTTTACCCCATAGGGACTTTTTGGGAGCAACTTCGCCAGCGGAACCCTGAACGGCATCGCTGCCGGAGATTTCTGGAAGATCTTCGCCGTCGAATGCAGCTTCTTCTTCCGGCGTAATTTCAGCGCGGGAGACGACTGACGCATCCATGGTATCGAAAGCATCCATGGTGGCCAGTGTCGATGGGCCAGCCATGCCGTCCACTGCCAGACCGTTGGCTTTTTGGTAGTCCATCACAGCCTGCTTTGTGCCGGATCCGAAAATGCCGTCCGCAGAAGCACCGAGCGCAGCTTGCAACTTTTTCACCTGCTCGCCACGCGAACCGACGCGCAGCAACACCAGCTCATCAAGACCCATTGCGGTGAATGTGTCTGGACCAGCAATGCCGTCGACAGACAAGCCATTGGCCTTCTGAAAGTCCATCACAGCTTTCTGCGTACCGGGACCAAAATCGCCGTCAGCACCTACGCCAAGTTTTTCCTGAAGGCGCTTTACGGGTGCGCCCTTCATACCCTTTTTCAGAATCGACATTGGATTCCTTTCGACAAGTTGTTGTTAGTGCACCCGATATAGGTACGCTTTGGTGCGACAACAACGCAGTTAATGCCATGCGGTTGCGCTATTTGCCGTGCCACGGGTAAGAGGCAGGCGAAAACTATCGCAGCCGGAAGACATAATATGCAATTTACCGGAACCGCAGACTACGTTGCCGGACAAGACCTAACGACTGCCGTGAACGCCGCAATCACGCTGGAACGACCACTGTTGGTGAAGGGTGAACCCGGCACGGGTAAGACCGAACTCGCTATCCAGATCGCGCAAGCGCTTGGCCTACCGCTTATGGAGTGGAATATCAAATCCACCACCAAGGCACAGCAAGGTCTTTACGAATATGACGCTGTGTCCCGCCTGCGCGACAGCCAGTTGGGCGAAGCGGGCGTGGCCGACATCGGCAACTACATCAAAAAAGGCAAGATGTGGGAGGCTTTCGAGGCTGACGGCAAGGTGGTGTTGCTGATCGACGAGATCGACAAGGCCGACATCGAATTTCCCAACGACCTGTTGCAGGAACTCGATAAAATGGAGTTCTACGTCTACGAGCTGGATCGTATGGTGAAGGCCAAGCACCGGCCCATCGTGATCATCACATCGAACAATGAGAAGGAATTGCCGGACGCATTTTTGCGCCGCTGCTTCTTCCACTACATCTCGTTTCCTGACGCTGAAGTGCTGATGAAAATCGTCGACGTGCATTTTCCCGGCATCAAGCAGAACCTCGTGCGCGAGGCGCTGACGCAATTCTACGAAATCCGCGAAACGGCTGGGCTTAAGAAAAAGCCCTCGACATCGGAAGCGTTGGACTGGATCCGCCTGCTGGTGGCCGATGATGTGGACCCTGCCACCCTGCGCGGTGATGCCAAAAACGCCCTGCCAAAGCTGCATGGTGCACTGCTGAAAAACGAGCAGGACGTGCATCTGTTCGAACGGCTGGCTTTCATGGCCAGATCGCAGCGATGAATCGCTGCTGATTTTTGCGCTCACGCAATCGGCTACGCCGATGCTCCGCGTGGGCGACGCGTATGCGTCGGGCGGCTCTTCGCCGCCTGTCACCTAATACCAAATCTCTTTGGCAAAACGCGAAATTTCCGCCGACTTGAAACTTGCAAACCAGCAAACCAAATAACCAGTAACGGCGAGGGCATTTAGCTCTGCCACTTCAGCACACGACAACAAGGTTGGCCCGCCATGGCGCAGACCCCGATCCATGTATCTTCTGGACAAACGGAAGGCGCTCATCTGAACATTGAATTTGCCGGACAAGATGCCGTCATCCCGTTCTCGGTCGCACCTCTTGATGTGCGTGGTCGTGCGGTGCAGCTCGGCCCGATGCTCGACAGCATTTTGGACCGTCACGATTACCCCGTGGTGGTGGCACGGCTATTGGCGGAGACGATCACGCTTACAGTTCTTCTTGGCACAGCGCTGAAGTTCGAAGGCAAATTCATCGTACAAACCCAGACCGATGGTCCGGTTTCGATGATCGTGACGGACTTTCGCACTCCCGGCTCCATCCGCGCTTATGCCCGTTACGACGAGGCTGCGGTGACGGAGGCTGTGCGCACCGGCAACACTGACGCCCCTTCGCTGTTGGGCACCGGTATTCTCGGCATGACCATCGATCAGGGCGAATACACCCAGCGTTATCAGGGCATCGTTCAACTGGACGGCATCGGTCTTGAAGAAGTAGCGCGGCGCTATTTCCGCCAGTCGGAACAGATCCCCACCGAAATTCGTCTTGGCGTCGGTGAAGTGCTGACCCGCAACGCAGAAGGTAACGGCCCAAGCCATAGCTGGACCGCCGGTGGCGTGTTGCTGCAATTCCTGCCCGACAGCGAAGAGCGCATGCGCCAGAAAGACCTTCATGGCGGCGATGGCGCGGTGGATGACGACGGCGACGATGGCGACGACGCCTGGCTGGAAGCTACCGCATTGATGGGCACGATTGCCGATGTCGAACTGACCGACGCCGCAGTGCAGCCGGAACGCCTGTTGTTCCGCCTGTTCAACGAGCACGGCGTCCGCGTTTTCGACGCTCAAAAAGTGGCGGACGATTGCAGCTGCTCGGAAGATAAGGTGCGCGGTATGCTGGAAGGCCTCACCGCTGACCAACAAGGCGAAAGCGCAGAAGACGGTGCCATTCAGGTGGATTGCGAGTTCTGCTCCAAACGCTACCGCTTTGCACCTGATGATCTGAGCTCGCTGGAAGCTACTTGAGTCATTAACGAGTGTGACAGTCTGCGACAAAGCTGTTCTGGCATGATTACGCCTTCATGCTAGGTTCAGGTCCTATTGGTTAAAAGAAAACTGTCGGTCGAATGGAGCCTCGACCGTTTCAACAGGCGCACAATTGCGCCATTAAACAGGAAATGGCTTCATGCTGGACAAGGTGAGCGGCACTGAAACGGATGCAGTACCGGCAACGGATACCGTACCTTCCGCTTTTTCTGCGCAGGACGTTAAGTCTCCAGCAGCGCACGAAAAAACTGAGAGCCGCGCAGGCGTTATCGTGAAACGCAGTGCGCTCATCATCATCCAATCCGTTTTGATGATCGGCGTCTTGGCAGGTGCCTTTGTGATGACCAAGGCCATGTTGGCCGACAAGCCGGAACCGAGCCAGCGGCGCGCCTTTAAGCCTGTCTATACCGTGGAAACGGTTGTGGCGCAGGCCATGAATGTTCAGCCCAACTTCATCGCCTACGGCCAGACGGTTGCCGCCCGCACTATCGATTTGCGCTCACTTGTGTCCGGCGAAGTCGTCGCCATTTCGCCCAAGCTGGAAGCCGGTGCGCGTGTCGATGCGGGTGATGCGCTGGTGACGATCGACGCATTTGAATTTGAAGGTGCCCTGCAAGAAGCACGTTCGAACCTTGCCGAAGCGCAGGCACGTATTGCTGAAAACGAAGCGCAAATCGCGCTGGAGCAGAGCAAGCTTTCCGCCGCAGAAGAGCAATTGAAATTTGCCTTAGATGACGTGGCGCGCGCCGAGCAACTTCGCCAGCGTGGCACCTCCACCCAACAACAGCTCGATGCGCGGCGTCTCGTACAAAGCCAACGCGAACAGCAATTGGCTTTGGCTCGTGATACGATTGCGGTGCAGGAAGCGCGTCTGGAACAGCTTCGCGCATCGTTGGCGCGGCTTGAATGGCGCGTTGCACAGGCCCAGCGCAACGTGGAATCCACCGTTCTAAAAGCGCCGTTTGCAGGCGTGGTGCGCACGAGCAGCGCGCAAGTTGGCCGCAATGTAACGGCCAACGATGTTGTCGTTTCGCTTTACGAAGAAGATGCCTTGGACGCGAAATTTACGCTCACCGACGCGCAATATGGCCGCTTGCAAACAGACGAAGTTGGCCTCAACAACCGCACGGTTGATGTGACTTGGACAGTCGGTGGCAAGGGTTACACATGGCCCGCCACCATAGATCGTCTGGGCGCTGACATCGCCTCCGCCCGTGGTGGCGTTGAGGTGTTCGCCTCGATCGGTGACGCAGACCACCGCGTGACCTTGCGCCCCGGCGCGTTTGTCGAAGTGAAGGTTCCAGACCGCACCTTTGAAGGTGCATTTATAATCCCTGACCAAGCCGTTTATGGGCGCGACACCGTTTACATCGCGGTGGAGGGCGTTTTGGAAGAGCGGACAGTTGAAATCGCTGCATTTGAAGGCGAAAACGCAATCGTGACTGCCGGTCTTAAGCCGGGCGATGAGGTTCTTATCACGCGAATTACCGAGGTCAGCGCCGGGTTGAACGTGCGCAAGGAAGGTGATGTCGATCCGCCTCGCGGCCAAGACAGGCCGGAAAGTGGCGAGGGTCGTCCAACAGCAAGCATCGACACGCCGCAGGGTCGCCCGTCACCTGAAGAAGTCGCAGCAATCGTGAAAGCCAACGACATGACGCGCGACGATTTTCGCGCCCTGCCCCCACCAGAACGACGCGCGATGATCGCTAAATATCGTGCCTCCGACAAGGTGGAGAACTAGACGATGGTAACCCGGCAAATCGGCGGAGCTTCCGGCCTCGTCAGCCTGTTCGCGCGGCATCGCAACGCCGCCAACCTCGTCATGGTGCTGATGGTGATCTTCGGCGCTGTTGCGCTAGGCCGTATCAACACGCAGTTTTTTCCGAAAATTGAAATACCTGTCGTCACAGTTTCAGTCGCATGGTCCGGCGCGAGTGCTGAAGATGTAGAGGCGGGTATCCTTGAAATTCTCGAACCCGAACTGCGCTATCTTGATGGCGTCGACAGGCTAACATCGCGGGCGCGCGAAGGCATCGCATCCGTCGGCATCGAATACGAAACCGGCGTCGATATGAAGGAAGCGGTGCGCGAGGTGGAAACGGCTGTGAAGGCCGTGACGCTTTTGCCGGAGGATTCCGAAACCCCGGTTGTGCGCCAATCAACACGAGGCTTCGACCGCGTGGCACGTCTGGCGCTGACGGGCGATGTTTCCGAAACAGCCCTGCGCTTTTACGCCAAGAAAATTCGCGACGACCTCATCGAACGGGGTATCGACAAGATCATTTTCACCGGTCTGCGAACCCGTGAACTGCATGTAGATATTCCCGAACGCGAGTTGCGGCGGCTCAACGTCACCATCGGTGATGTTTCCGATACCATCTCGGCCAACTCCCGCGACCTGCCGTCAGGAAACATGGAAGGCAGTGTTGAAAAACAGCTTCGCACACTTGCAGAAGCCGAGACGCCTCGCGAGCTAGCCGCGCTGGAGGTTCGAAGTTTCGACAGTGGCGAGAAGGTGCTGCTGGGCGATATTGCCACCATCACCGATGGTTATAAAGACGGCGAACCTCGCGGCTTCATCGCTGGCAAACCGGCAATTCAGATCGAAATTCAACGTGCGGACAGTGCCGACACGCTGCGCACGAACCAACTGTTGCAAAGCTATGTTGCGGAAGTGGCCGACCAACTGCCCGCCGGGCTGGAGCTTTACCAATACGACATTCGAGCCAATGCGCTGACCGAGCGCATCATGCTGCTGGTGACGAACGGGCTTGGTGGCTTGTTGATCGTCGTCGCCGTGCTGTTCATCTTCCTGAACGCACGCATCGCATTTTGGGTGGCTGCGGGTATTCCCGTCGCCATGCTCGCTACCATCGGCATCATGTGGTTGCTGGGTCAGTCCATCAACATGATCTCGCTGTTCGGCCTCATCATGATGTTGGGTATCATCGTGGATGACGCAATTGTGGTGGGTGAGCACACCGCCACCCGTTTTACCGCCGGGGACGGCCCATACGAGGCCGCTGAAAACGGCGCCGGTCAGATGGTGACGCCGGTCTCCGCTGCCATGATCACCACGCTTGCAGCCTTCGGACCAATCCTTGTTATTCAAGGCGGTATCGGGCAGATCATGGGGGTGCTGCCCATCGTGGTGATGGCCGTGATCATCGCTTCGCTGGTCGAGTGTTTCCTTATCCTGCCGGGCCATCTGGCCCATACGCTGCAACCGCGCGTCAAACGTCGTTGGTCATACTGGCGGCAGTTTACGCTGGCGCTTTTGATCGGGGTTTTCGCCACGTCCGTTGCCGAACCGGGCTCGGGTGGATGGTTCGTTGAACTCTCCAACGGCATGTTGAGTTGGGTGAGAGGGTACCTACCGTTACCAATTTTCCCGGGTTCCGCGCAGGGGTTGGTGGACTTCATTCAGGCGCAGCGCGCCAGTGTTTCCGGGCCGGTGTTTATCGGCGCACTGGCGGTCGTCGCCTACGCGCTATCAGTTGCGATGGAGGCGATATTTGCGCTGCTGGGCGTTTGGAAACGTCGTCGTGATGCGAAGGCCGGACGCAGCGACATTATCGAAGACGGGCGCTTCCGCCGTGGTTTCGATAAGCAGTTTAACAGGTTTCGCGACGGCATCTTCGACAAGATGGTGCGCGGAACTTACCATTTCCGCTATCTGACAATCGGGATCGCAGCCGCGCTGTTTGCAGTTGGCGTGGTGGGCATGATTGGCGGTGGCAAGGTGGGTTTCGTCTTCTTCCCGTCTGCAGAGGCCGAAAACATCAACGCCCGCCTCGTATTCAACGCAGGTATGCCTGAAGACAAGGCCATTGATGCCATCACCCGCATCGAAGCAGCACTCAAGCAGGCCGAGCAGGAGCTTACCGGCGGCGATGAAAAACTGATCGTTGCAAGCTTCGCCACGCTCGGACAGGCCGGTCGCTCCACCGGCGATAACGTCGCCTCCATCCGCGTGCAGCTTACCTCATCGGAAGTCCGCACCGTGCGAACGCCCGAAATTACAAAGGCTTGGCGGCGCGCCATGCCGAAGATTGCAGGTGTTCGCCGTGCCGCTATTTTCGAATCTCGTGGCGGTCCTCCGGGACGTGATATCGACATTCAACTGCAGGGGCCGGACGCTGCTGTCTTGAAAGGAGCTGCGACCGCTATCGTACCTTTGGTCGCGCAGATTACGGGTGTATCAGGTGCTGCTGACGACCTTGCTTATGGCAAGCCGGAGCTCACGATGCAGCTTTTACCGCGCGGTGCCGCGCTAGGCTTCAGCACCGACAATGTCGGCCGCCAATTGCGCAACGCATTTGAGGGGGCAATTCCGCGCAAATTTGCCGATGGCGATGATGAGGTGACCATTCGTGTTTCCAAAGTCATGCGCGAAGCCGGTACCGCAGCGTTGCGGAACTTTGAGCTGAAAAGCCCCGCAGGCGATTTCGTGCCATTATCCGAAGTCGTGTCGATTTCCGAGAAACAAGGCTTTGCCGCTATCGAACGGATCGATGGGAAAACCAATGTATCCGTGACTGCAGATATCGATACGAACGTGTCCTCCACCGAGGAGGCCATCGCAGCACTGGAGGCATCCGGCCTACCGGCAATCGTTGATCGGTTCGGCATCGACTACAAATATTCAGGGCGCGATGAAGAGCGGCGCGAAGCGTTTGCCGACCTACAAATCGGCGCGATCATTGCGCTATCGATCATCTATATCGTGCTGGCCTGGGTGTTTGCGAGCTATTGGCGCCCGCTGGCGGTGATGCTCATCATTCCGTTCGGCGTGGTCGGCGCGGTCTATGGGCACTATCTCATCGGCATTAAACTAACCATCCTGTCTTTCATCGGACTGTTGGGATTGGCCGGTATTTTGGTCAACGACTCCATCATTTTGGTCACCCGTTTGGACGAGCGTTTGAACGGGGGTGATGAGCCGTCCGAGGCTGCTATCGGTGCCAGCCGCGACCGTTTGCGCGCCGTGCTGCTCACCTCGCTCACCACCATCGGCGGCCTTGTTCCACTGATGTTTGAAAAAAGCCTGCAAGCGCAGTTCCTGCTGCCCATGGCGACCACCATGGTGTTCGGCTTGGCGTCGGCTACGATTTTGGTGCTCTTCCTAGTTCCAGCTTTCATCGGTATTGGCGATGACATCGGCAACGGCATGCGGGCGCTGTTCGGTTCGTCCAAACGGCAGGGCCGCAAGGGTGAACCGGTTGGACTTATGCCAGCCGAATGAAGTTCTTTAAGCCCGCCAGAAACGTGGGCTTAAAATGACCAGAACTGTGAACAATTCCAACCGCCCGATCAGCATTGTTATGAGCAATATCCACTTCGCCACATCCGGCAACGGTTGGTAATTGCCCGCTGGCCCGATGAGCGCGCCCAAACCCGGACCGACATTCGAGATGGCAGAACCTGCACCCGACAAGGCGGTCAACGTATCAACACCAGCGATGGACAGTGCGGTGGCTGAGACTGCAAATGTGAAAATATAGAGGAAGAAAAAGCTCATCACAGCCGACGTCACATCATCAGCGATGGGGCGACCGTTGAATTTCTGGGTGAAGATGCCGTTGGGGTAAAGCACCTGTGCCAAGTGTTGCTTCACGTTTTGAAACAGCACCTGAAAGCGGAAAATCTTGATGCCGCAGGATGTGGAACCGGCGCAGCCGCCGATGAACATGAGGAAGAAAAAGAACGCCACCGCCGCTGGCCCCCAACCATCGTAAGCCGTGGTGGCGTAACCTGTACCTGTGAGAATCGACGTCACATTGACAGTGGCAAAGCGCAGCGCTTCCCAACCGGCACGTACGCCGTAGGCGATTTCCAGCGACCACGCGAAGATGATGGTTCCGCATAGAAGAGTTAGGAAAGCACGTACCTGGCCGTCCGTACCCAGCGGTTTCCAACTGCCCTGCAGCGCTTGCACATACAGCAGGAATGGCAGTGAACCGACCACCATAAATGTGGTTGCGATCATATCGATTGCGGTGCTGTCGAAATAGCCCAATGAAGCATCGCGCGTGGAGAAGCCGCCGGTTGCTACCGTGGTCATCGCATGCACCAGCGCATCGAGAAAACTCATACCCGCCATCAGATAAGCCAACATGCACAGACCGGTGAGGTTGAGGAAGATCAACGTCATGAAACCGGAAATCTGCTGCGCGCGGGGCAGGATTTTTTCAGGCGTATCGAAGGCTTCCGCCTTGAACAGCTGCATACCGCCGATCTGCAACATGGGCAGAACGGACACGGCCATGACGATGATGCCCAATCCACCAAGCCACTGCATGATGCCCCGCCAGAGCAAAATGCCCGGCGGCATATCATCCAGCCCCGTCATCACAGTGGCACCGGTGGTGGTAAGGCCGGAGATGCTTTCAAAATAGGCGTCGGTGAAGCTAGGCACCACACCGGACCAGTAGAAGGGAAGTGACGCGAAAAGGGCGAGCATCACCCAAACCAAAGCGGTCATCACAAAGGCTTGTCGGGTGGACAGGCCTTGGCCGGACCCGCGTGTGGCGAGAAACATCACCCCGCCACAAGACATGGTGAACAGCGAGGACAGGCCAAAAATCTGCCAGTCGGCATCGCCCACGATGAAGTCTGCAAACGCTGGCAGCAACATCGCAGCACCCAGCATGAACACCAGCGCCCCGATGACGAGTACAATCGGTCGCGGGTCGATGAACGCGCGGGCACCAGCGGGCGCAGGTGTCCAGCGGTTTTGCGGTGCTGCCTCTTCGTCGAACGGGGTCATCGGTTGGTCACATCAGTTCAACGCACGACCGGTGGCGTGGGGCAAATCGAGAGAAAAGGCCGGGATCTCGACATCAAAACCTTGCCCTTCCCCATCCACCATTCCGTAGCTGCCCGACATGAAACCGGACGGCGTCTTCAACGGACAACCCGATGTGTAGGTGTATTCGTCGCCGGGGTTCAGCATGGGCTGGTCGCCCACAACACCATCGCCACGCACTTCCTCGCGTGTGCCGTTGGCGTCGATGATGAGCCATTGCCGCGTCAGCAGTTTCACCGTGTCCTGACCGAGGTTTTCCAACTTCACCTCATAGGCCCACACCCATTGCCCTTCATGTGGCGATGACCGCTCTTCGAGATATTGCGGTTGCACGGTGACACGTATGCCGTGGGTGGTGGCTTCATAAATTCCGCTCATCGCAGGCATTCCAAAGGGTCGCGGGTTTTGCACATCACGACTTGATAGACCCACAAGGGAAAGCCATCAATGCGCTTGCCCGTCACACATGCGGGCGCGAGGAGTTTGTAACATGCTGGACACATCCATACGACGCCACATCGACCCGTGGCTGAACCGTGGTGCAGCTCGGCTGGCCGCGACAGGCATGACGGCGAATGGCGTAACCTGGAGCGGATTTGCGCTTGGCATGCTGGCAGCTGCGTTGATTGCATTCGGCTGGCTATGGACCGGCGCGGTGATGTTGTTGGTGTCGCGTATTTGCGATGGCCTGGACGGTGCGGTCGCGAGGCATTCCGGAGGCGGAACAGACCTCGGCGGCTTTCTCGATATCGTGCTGGACTTCGCTTTTTACGGCGCAATTCCATTGGCCTTTATCATCCTTGATCCAGCCGCCAACGCTGTCGCTGGCGCAGTGCTGCTGTTCACCTTCTACGTCAACGGCGCAAGCTTTCTGACCTTCGCCCTGATGGCGGAAAAGCAGGGGTTGGCGGAAGACGAGCGCGGCTCCAAAAGCCTGCTCTACACGGTGGGTTTGACTGAAGCGACGGAGACGATCTGCGCGTTCGTGCTGTTCTGTTTGCTGCCGGGTTGGTTTGCCGTGTTGGCCTATATCTATGCCGCGATGGTGGTGTGGACCACGATCTCCCGCTTCTTGATGGCGTATCGGACGTTCGGCTAATTCACCAAACGTCGATAAAATGAACGGGCCATTTCCATGGTTTCACGGCCACGACATCGAAGCGCCAGTTCAGTTTTGCGGCATCAGCTTGTTCGGCAATCCACTGTTCGCCTGCGGCCTCGATGCGTCTTTGGGCGGCGTAGCCAACAGCGTCCAACGCTTCGCCCTCACTTACGCGCGCTTTCACTTCAACGAAGACGATAAGCGCACCCTTTCGAACGATCAGGTCGATTTCACCAAACGTGTTTCGCGCACGGCGGGCAACGGGGCGGTAGCCTTTAAATATAAGCGCGATCAGCGCCAGCCACTCGGCACGATGGCCTTTGCGATAGGCCGCAAGACGGGCATCTTGAGGTTTGTGTCTCACCGCTCGTTCTTCATGGCCAACGCGCGGGCGTAGAGCGCCTGGCGCGGTTCACCGGTGAGCGCCGCGACATGAGCTGCCGCATCTTTGGTCTTCATCTCGACCAACGCGTTTCGCAGCAAGTCATCGGTGTCGGAAGTGTTGAATTCTGCCGGTGGAGCGGGTGCGATGACGAGAGCAATTTCGCCCCGAACGCGTTCCATCTGCGAAAACTCTTCAGCCAGTTCGACTAGGTTTCCGCGATGGAATGTCTCGTGCATTTTCGTCAATTCGCGGGCGACCACGGCAGGCCTTTCAGAGCCAAAGACTTCAGCGGCGTCCGTCAGCATATCGACGATGCGGTTAGGGCTTTCAAAGAGAACCAGTGTTGCAGCGTCTGCCTTCAGTTCATCCAACCGGCTGCGGCGGGCCTGCTGTTTGTTGGGCAGGAAACCGACGAAACGGAACTCCCCCTCACCCAAGCCACTGCCAACCAATGCGGCCAGCGGTGCGCTTGCGCCCGGCAATGGCACCACGGTCAGTCCAGCGGCAGCGCAGTCGCGCACCAGCCGCAGGCCGGGGTCGCTGACGAGCGGTGTTCCGGCATCGCTGATGAGCGCAACAGACGCACCGGCTTCGATCTGACGCAACAGATCCGGGCCGCGTTCGGCGGCGTTGTGCTCGTTATAGGAGACACGCTTACCGTCGATCCCGTAGCGCTTCAGCAGAACTCCACTGGTCCGTGTGTCCTCACAGGCTATCACGTCCGCAGCCGCCAGCGTTTCCAAAGCGCGCAATGTTATGTCGCCCAGATTGCCGATGGGCGTGGCGACCGGATATAGCCCTGCCGGTAGCGACGGAGCATGTAACGTGTGATCGCGGATCGTGAAGGTAGCGTTCAAACCGTGTTAGCGGTCGCTGGCGAGACCAGCCCCTTCCGCCAGTGTCGCGAGCTTTGCATAGGCGATTTCAGGGTCGATTGCGCCGTAACCCGCAAAAGTTCCAAAGCCGCAATCGGAGCCTGCAACAACGCGATCCGCGCCGACAATGCTGGTGAAACGCTCAAGCCGTTGAGCCACCACTTCGGGATGTTCGATGAAGTTAGTCGTGGTGTCCACGACCCCGGGAACGAGCACTTTGTCGTCGGGAATTTCGCTCTGGCGGTCGCGGAAAACGGTCCACTCATGGGCATGGCGCGGGTTCGATGTTTCGAACAAAACGTATCGCGCATCGACCTTCATCAACGTGGAAAAGACCGTATCCATGGGGATATCGCAGCAGTGGGGGCCTTCGTAATTGCCCCAGCAGATATGCACCCGCACCTTCTCTTTCGGCACGTTGGACAGCGCATAGTTCAGCGCTTCCACGTGGCTGTCTGCAATCTTCAGGAACTCGGCATCCGACAAATCGCTGAACAGCATGTGGCGAGACAACGCGAGATCAGGGCAATCGAGATTGATGTCGAGACCGGCGGCAACAATGGTTTCGTATTCCTGCTTCATCGCGTCTGCGAGCGCTGCAAGATAAGCGTCGCGCGTTTTGTAGTGGGCATTTTGCAGGAACAACGAGATCACACCGGGCGAAGCCGCGTTCATGAAGCCGCGCTCGACGCCATGCTTTTTCATCGCACCCGTGAGGTTCGCAATGTCCTTATCGAGATCATCGTTGCCCTTCGATTTCACATCACCGGTGCATTGCGGGCGGGCATAGGTGGGGGTTCCGCCGGAGTCCTTCTGGCGCTCCAGAAAGGACGGGAACATCTTCAGGTCAGCAGGGGCGTTGCGGTCGCTGTCGCCGGAAAAGCCGGTGTAGCGGTCTTTTACATAGGTGGCGTAGCTGATCTTCGACGTCTCGCCATCGGAGACGATATCGACACCGGCCTCTTTTTGGCGGCGCACGGTTTCATCGACGGCATCGCGCATAGCGGTGTCGAAGGCGGCCTGATCGTAGTCCTCACCTTTTTCGCGAGCGAAAATGAAATCGACCACCTTTTGGGTGCGGGGCAGAGAGCCGACATGTGTGACGGGAATTTTAGTCATGGAATTTGCCTTCAATTTTTACGCGGAATGAACCTATTGGCCCATCGTGCTTGGGCCGGCGGGATCGTCGGTTGCGATGATGTGGTAAAGGGCGGCCTCACCGCTCATGGCGGGCACTGCGGTGTGCGACAGACCAGCCGGAACGGACGCGGTATCGCCCGGATCGAGCAAGGCCTCACCGCCCTTCCAGATTAACTTCCAATGACCACGAATGGGCATCAACACCGATGCGCGGTCGTGACTGTGCATTTCTTCGGTTGCCGATGAGCGCGTGACGAGATCAACGTCGAAGCCCGGGCGATCACGGATCATACCGCGTTCGCCGATTACTTTTACCGGCTTGTCTTTCGCCAACGCCACGAGATCGTTATATCGGCGCACGCCCTGACCCACGATCTGCATCGGAGACATTTCGGGGTAGCCAGCCAATTCGTCTTCGGTGAGCAGCGGCATGGGTTTCACGCCATCGGGCAGTGCCTGCCCCTTCTTGGTATCGTAGAGCTTGCCGGTTTCCGCCAAAACAAGACCGTGGGCCTGCGCGTCTTCGATGACGTGCGGCGCCCAGATGACGCCACCGCCGGCATCATCGCCGCCAAGGATTGCCATCACCATAGCGTAGTCGGTGCCGACATTTTCAAAGCCGCGGAAAATACCGGTGGGGATGTTGATGATGTCGCCCTGCTCCAAAAACACTTCGCCCGCCGTGCCGTGGCGACCCCAGAAAAAACGCCAACGGCCCGATAGCACCCAAAAACACTCAGCAGTGCGGTGGCTGTGCATAGAGTTGCGGCATTTGGGCGGCTGGCCCGCAGCGCCGATATTGAAGCCGTGCGGAATGCCGATATGAACGTGCTGATCCGGTGATTCCGACACACCACCACCGATGATCGTGAAATTTTCCTTCTGATCGCTGCCCGGCGTGTGAGCGTCGATGAAGGCGGTCTTGCAGGGCTGCAACGCGCCGTAGCGAACGATGCGGGCTTCCATTTCAGCGACAGTGATAACGGCGGTCATTGGGTCGATCCTGATTGTTTTCGATAGTGTGCGAGTTCGGCTTCCAACTCCACGTTGCGCTCTTCCAACGCCTTGATGCGTGGACCGAGCATGGCGGCGATTTCAGCTTCGGTGAAGCGCGGCTCGATATACTTTGGGCAGTTCCAATCCATCGCAGCGATGTCGATGGTGACCAGGCGTTCCGGTTCAGGCCCATCTTCAGTGGCCAGTTGAGCCGCTAGTCCTGTGTCATCACTGGCTGCGATCATCGTTGCGTGGCCCAGCATTTTGAGGCGAGCCTTGCGTGGGTAATCCATCATGAACAGCGACACGCGATTGTCATCGTCCAAGTTTCCCTGCGTTACGAACTGGTGGTTTCCTGCGTAATCGGCAAAGCCCAAGCGCGTGGGCCCGATGACCTTCAGGAAGCCAACCGGTCCGCCGCGGTGTTGCACATAGGGCCAACCGTCAGCGTTGTGGCTGGCTATATAAAATGATGTCCGGCTCTCAATGAATGTGCGTTCGTCTTCACCAAGATCACCCTTGAAACGATTGGCGTACATCTTCTGGAAGCGGTCGTAGGAACCGTCCGCTTTTTGATGAACGGCCACCGCATCGGTGAACATGAGGTCGGCGAAGCTGTCCATGGGTCAGCCCGCCTGCATCAGGATCTGCTTCCAGATCGCGATCTCATCATAGAGCGCGGTTTCGCGTCGGATGGTGGCGGGTTGTTGCGTATCGGCGTTCAGGAACGGGCCGTATTCCGCATGACACATGCCGAAGACGTGTACGCGGGCGCCGGTGGGTTCGCCGAACGTGCCCCAGCCTTCATGCAATCCGTCGAGCGACCAACGCACGGCGGCGCGGGGGGGCAACATGTCGCCATCCATACCGATCGTGTGGCGAATTTTGAATTCCGCATTGGGGAATGATGAGCGCAAACCGACCCAGAAACCGTCCACGGCACCCCATGACAGGCCGCTTTCGCCACCTGCATATTCCGTGCAGATCGCGCGGTCGTAGCGGTCTGGAATGATATGGAATTCTTTCGCCATGATGGCGGTCAGTGTGTCGGCGTAGCGGGTGCCCCATTCGTTATCGTTGCCCGTGCCATTATACGGACCTTCGATATCGTTTTCCGGCAGATAAGGCACCGGCGCGTTTTCCGGCCCGCCTTCGATATCAATCAGCCCTTGGGCGTAGCTCTTCGGCTCCATGCCCAACTGGCGCACGATGCCGCCATAGTCGCGCACCAACCATTCGTCGTCGATAATGTCATTCTTAGCGGCGCAATCGGCAATCACGCGGACGGTAAAACGCTTGCCTGTGGCTGGCCCGAACTGACCGTCACGTGTGTGGGTGGCGGTGGTGATGAGGCGGTGGGATGACAGCAGATGCGTCTCCGGCGTGCCGCACCAGATCACATCTTCACCAAACAATTCACGATCGGGAAACTCGTTGATCGTCGCCATTGTGGAGGCGATGACCTGCTGGTTGCCGCGTTGGATACCCATCGGTGAACGCACCGGAATGTCCGACGCATAGGTGTGGTTCAGCGTGCCGACGCCGCGGTGCTCCCAAATCTCGCGGGTCACCCCGATGATGTAGTCGGGAAAGTCTTTCCAGCGTTGGGAGAAGCCTTGCATGGCCATAATCTTAGTCCTGTTTCGTATCTTGAATTAATCTGCGGTCCAGCCGCCATCGATGATGATGGACGTGCCGGTGATGAGAGATGATGCGTCTGATGCAAGGAAAAGCACAGAACCCATGATATCTTCGATTTCGCCGACGCGGCCCAGTTTGATCTTCTCTTCCAGCCACGCCACGCGCTCCGGGTTGTCGAAAGTGGACTGTGTCATCGGCGTGCGGATGAAGGTGGGGCAGATGGTGTTCACGCGGATGCCGAACTCCGCCAACTCGATGGCCGATGCACGGGTGACACCTTCGATACCGAATTTCGTACCGCAATAGACCGAACGATCGATGCCACCCACATGGCCCATCTGGCTGGAGGTGTGGATAATCGAGCCTTTGATATCAGTAGCTTTCATGCCCTTCGCGACAGCCTGCGCGATGAAGAATGCCGCTTTCAAATTCAAGTCGGCGATCATATCGTAATTGGCTTCGTCCACGTCGAGATAGGGCGTCGGGTCGTTGGTGCCTGCATTGTTGAAAAGCACGTCGAAAGGGCCGTGTTCGGCGATTTTTGCGCGGGCATCATCAAGATCACCGACATCCATTGCGATGGCTTCAGCAGAAAATCCGGCAGCGCGAACTTCATCCACCACGCCCTGCGTGCGCTCCAGATTGCGGGCGGCCATGACGACATGGGCGCCGGCCTCCGCCAGCGCCATCGCGCCGCCCAATCCGATGCCGGACGACGCGCCTGTCACCAGCGCGCGTTTTCCGTCGAGACGGAAGGAAGGCGTGCGGGGAAGAGCGGTCATGATGGCTGCCAAGTATCGGGGGTGGTGGGGTAGGCGATACCACGAAATGACGGGAAGTCTGCATAGCGTTTTTGGCGGGTGGCGAGGTCTTCCGCAGGTGTTTCGCCTTCCTTCAACAACGTGCCTTTCGGCTTGGCGTAGGAGATGATCGATTTGCCCCGCGCTTCATGCCAACTCAAATTGAAGGCGGCATTCTTCGGGAAGAAATACAGCCCTGCATGGTCGAGATGATCGTTCATCCACCACGCGAGATCGCGCCAGTCGCGGCCCGCATTGAACTGGTCGGCAAACCACGGAATGACGATGGTTACTGTTGCACCCATATGGCCATTTTCATCGCGCCTGTCCCAGATATGGCCTGCGTAATTGGCGGGGTTAGCGGAGCATTTTTGCGGGGTCACTTCCGTTGCACCAAAATGATTCAGGTCGCAGGAGCGGAAACCGGAACGAATTTCGATAGGGCCGAACGTGTCCACCAGCGGGTCGAGTAGATTTTGGGAAAACGCACTGCCTGCCGCGATGGCAAGCTTCGGATCGTCAGGCATGTTCTGGCGGGCATGAAAATTGGCGATTTCCGAATAGAGGAAATTTCGCATGTAGAAATGCCGCGACAGGCGCACGCGGCCCAATTCTTCCAGCCCTGTGTAGCTGCCCGCTTTGCGTGTGGTTGCCATATTTATGCGCCTCCCCGCGCGATCAGCGTCGTGCGCTAGTGAGTTGGCGCATTCTTGCCAGCACGTCGACGTTCAGCTGGCGGTACATGTCCAGCAGATCGACCATCACCCAGTTTTCGCGGATGCGCCGGGCCTCACCCTCGCCCTCCAGCCTCCAGAAATCGAGCGAGCGAAGTTCGAGCCACTGACCTGCCGGTGCGATGCCCAGCCAGCCATCATCACTCAAGGTCTGCGCCATGTTGGGCCAGCCGGTGACGGCGGCATAATCGCCCTCGCCAAAAAAATGGTGAGCGGTGTCGCCAGGCTTCTGCCCACGGTCCGGCATCGCGGCGAGGAATGGTATCTGATGCCACTCACGGAAGCCCTCGATACCACGACCGGTACCGATGCCGGTGGGGCCGTACCAATTCATGCGGGGCGACCAAAAGCGCTCCAATTCCATAACTTCGGGTCCACCTTTCGACGGATGGCGCACCATCGCTTCCAGCATTTCCACGATGAAAGCGCATGTCTGCCCACCCTTCACCGCATCATAGGGACTGGTAGCGATACCATCCTGCGTTGCCGGAGCCGGTACGCACCAGTCACGACCAAGGCTCGGCGACATGGGCCAGCAGCATGCCTGCATCATCAATTCGGGAATGTCCCAGATCATCTGGGTTTCGACGACCTTGCCATCCACCACGCGAAAAAATTCATGGAAACGCATATGGGCGAGATGGCCGGTTGGCGGAATATCGAGGAAGGGTTGATTGAACGTCACAACATAGTGGCCCGCGTGGCCGACCCAAATATCGCCACCTTCAGCCTCGCCCGCGATAGAAATCCAGACGCGCCGTTCCATATCCGGCATGGCTGCAGCGAGAGGCTTAATCGCGCGGTTCCAATAGCCCTGCCCGCCTTCGGTCACACCATCATGGCCGTGGGTCAGCGGGTGGCAAAGCCGTAGCAGCGCATCATCTGCGAAGGTGGCGAGGATCGCATCTTTGGTAGCGTCGGTTTCGAAGTCGTAGAGCGCAGCCGTAAGCGGCTCTAAAAGCTGCCGAGCCGCATCGACGGCGCTCATTCCGCTGCGTCTGTAAGGGGTTCCGCACTCATCTGTTCACCGGCTCCGCCTTGGCACCATAAGGCACGTTACGACCACCATAACGGCGCACACGGACGTTGCACTGTTCGGCGTGCCCAACAAAACCTTCCAACATGCACAGGCGCGACCCGTACTCGCCGATTTCGGTCGCAGCCTCATCGGTGGTAATTTTCTGATAAGAATGCGTCTTCAGGAATTTGCCCACCCACAGGCCGCCGGTGTAGCGACCGGCCTTCTTCGTCGGCAACGTGTGGTTTGTACCGATCACCTTGTCGCCGTTGGCAACGTTGGTGCGTGGGCCAAGGAAGAGTGCGCCGTAGCTCGTCATGTTATCGAGGAGCCAGTCGTCGCGATCCGTCATCACCTGCACATGCTCTGAAGCGATATCATCGGCGACCTGAAGCATCTCGTCATAGGTGTCGCAGACGATGATCTCGCCATAGTCTTCCCAGCTTTTCGATGCGGTGTCGCGGGTGGGTAGAATTTCCAGCAGGCGGGTGATTTCGTCCATCGTTTCGCGGGCGAGTTTCTCAGAATTGGTCAGCAGCACGGCGGGCGAGTTGTAGCCATGTTCCGCCTGCCCCAGCAGGTCCGTGGCGCAGATTTCAGCATCGACTGTCTCGTCTGCGATCACCATGGTTTCCGTCGGGCCAGCGAACAGGTCGATACCGACGCGGCCAAAAAGCTGACGCTTGGCTTCTGCGACGAAAGCGTTACCGGGGCCGACCAACATGTGAACCGGCTCGATGGTTTCAGTGCCGATGGCCATGGAACCGACAGCCTGAATGCCACCCATGACGTAAATTTCGTGCGCGCCGCCCATCTTCATGGCAGCGACAATGGCAGGGTGCGGCTCACCGTTCTGCGGTGGTGCGGACGCCACGATACGCGGAACGCCTGCAACATTGGCGGTCAACACCGACATGTGCGCTGAGGCGACCATGGGAAATTTCCCGCCGGGCACGTAGCAGCCGACCGACTGTACGGGGATATTCTTGTGGCCAAGAATGACGCCTGGCATCGTCTCGATTTCGATATCCGTCATCGACGCGCGCTGGGCTTGCGCGAATGTGCGGATTTGCTTCTGCGCGAAGCGGATATCATCCATATCGCGCGTCGAAACTTTCTGCATGGCTGCTTCGATTTCGCTGTCCGACAGACGGAAATTTTCTGGCGAGTAATTGTCGAATTTCTCAGATAGTTCGCGCACCGCCGCATCGCCACGGGTTTCGATGTCCTTCAAAATCGTCTCGACGGATGCACGCACCTTGGCGTCATCATCACGGCGGTCTTCTTCGGAACGTGCGGTTTTCAGGTGGCGAATTGTCATGGTCTGGCCTCGGGCGATTCAGCGTGTAGGCCAGACACTATCGCGGTCACTGCCCCGTGCAAGACCCGTTCGGCACTGCAGTTATCGAAGGCTTTATCGGTGCCACGGCAGTTGGTCCGGGCGCAGATGAGCTACGGGGTTATCTGTCTTCTTTTCCCAACCATGGCCATTGAATGCGTCGACGCCCAGCTGGCGCATGACGGATGGAAAATCGACCATCACCCAGTTGTCGGTGATGCGGCCATCTGCAATTTTCCAGAAGTCCATATAGCGGATCACGACCTTCTTGCCGGTGGGTGCGATGCCCATGAACTCACCGGAATGCGTGGCTTCCTGCCGACCGAAGGCGGCGGCCCATTCGCCATCGTACAAGCGGCCTTCATCTATGCAGACCTTGTCGGAAAAGGCGTCTTGAAATGGTTGCTGCCAGCCTTGTTGGAATTCCTCCAGCCCTTCTTTGTAACCGCAGCCGGCATTGCCCATCCATCGGAAATCCTTGGCGAAGAATTCGCCAATGTCACAGATGCGGTGGTCGTTGAGACCATCCACCATGCCTTCGATAACGCGGCGGGTTTCTTCCACTTTCGATGCGTCGTTGTTCTTGGTGAGCTTGGCCTGCTCCGGTCTCGAACCCTTCATGTCGCTTATTCCTGCTGGTGCGGTGCTGCATCTTCACTGGCGCGGCATGCAAGCGATGGCAAGGCGTTTGACAATGCAATTATTGCTCGATATCAAACTATATAGTTTGATATCTAACTTATGGAGCGATCATGAACAGACGCAGGTTTTTAGCGATAGTTGGCGGTGGTGTGGTGTTGGCAGCTGGCGCAGGAACTGTTCGCGTCATGCGAAGCCCGGCTCAGGCCTCCGCCCCGTGGCGTGCGGCGGGTTCTGACTACACCGAGCCACGGCGCAAGGCGCTATCCTATGCGATCCTCGCCCCAAATCCGCACAATCAACAGCCGTGGAAGGTCGATTTGAGCGTACCGGATGAGGTGACGCTTTATGCCGATGCGAACCGCTTGCTGCCGCATACCGACCCGAACAACCGGCAGATCACCATCGGTTTGGGCTGCTTTCTTGAACTACTGGTGATGGCTGCGGCGCAGGACGGTTTCCGAGTTGATCTCGATCTGTTTTCACACGGTAGCAATGCTGATGCGCTTGATGAACGACCCGTTGCGACCGCGCGTTTCACGTCGGATGCATCAATAAAGCTGGACCCGCTTTTCGCCTATGTGCTCGACCGCAGGTCCAATAAAGAGGTCTATGACACGACGCGCGATGTGAATGGTTCGACACTGACCAGAATCGCAGCCGCTGCACGAAAAAACCGCATCGGGTGGACGAATAACCCTACTGAAGTTGCGAAGTTGCGGGAGTTGACCATCGCAGCATCCACAATCGAAATGGAGACCGCCCGCACTCACAAGGAAAGCATCGACGTGATGCGGATCGGTGCGAAAGAAGTGATCGCCAATCCCGATGGTATCGACCTGACAGGACCGTTGATGGAGGGGCTTTCTGCTGCAGGGATGCTGTCGCGCGACGACATGCTACTGCCCGGCCAGACCGGCTTTGAACAGGGACGTGATGCGATTTTAGGCCCACCGGCCACCGCGATGGCGCACATGTGGATGGTGTCGTCCGGCAACAGCCGTTCAGACCAGATCAGCGCTGGGCGAGATTGGGTGCGGGTTCATCTGGCTTGCACGGCAGAAGGCATCGACATGCAGCCTCACAGCCAGGCTTTGCAGGAATATCCGGAAATGGCACAGCTCTACAAACAAGTGCACGACATGTGGGCGGCCGAGGGTGGCACGGTGCAAATGTTGATCCGCTTGGGCTATGGAGAAGCGGTAAACGCCAGCCCGCGCTGGCCGTTGGAGGCGAAAGTGATTGGCGAAAAAAGTGTCAAAGTCGGAGCCCCCTATCGCCGCGCCACCGGCTGAAGGCGGCGCACCGCCACTGCTGTTCCAGCTGTTTAATGAGATCGGCATTCTGGCACAGCTCTCCACCACTTTGCTGAACCGTCGCTTGCCAGACGGATTACACGCCTCGCACTTCGGCATTTTGAACCACCTTTCCAAGCGTGATTTTCCTGAAACACCGGCCATGTTGGCGGACGCTTTTCAGGTGACGCGGGGAACGATGACCCATTCGCTTGGTGTTTTGGGTGAGCGCGGTTTCATCGAACTTGAGGCCGACCCAAAAGACGGACGCAGCAAGATCGTGCGGTTGCTGCCCGCCGGTCGCGCGTTTTGTGGCGATGCCATTGCCGCACTTGCGCCTGCGGTTACTGCTTTATCCGGCAAAGTGAGCGATCTCGATCTGGAACCAACGCTCGACGAATTGCGAAAACTGCGCGTGATTCTGGACGAGAACCGCGACGTCTAGCTGCTCTTATTCCGGCAGGCGCTCGCCAGATTCAACGTCGAACAAATGACAGATTGAGGCTGGAATTTCGGCCATCACGGTTTCACCGATTTCGGCACGGTATTCCTTGTCGGCCTTCACAGACAGCAATTCCTTGCCAGCGCGGAAGGTTACCATTGTGGCTTCGCCCAGCAGTTCCATGGAATAGACGGGCGCGGAAATCGCACCGCCTTGCGCGACGATGCCCGCATCTTCCGCACGGAAACCAAGCGTGGCGGGACCGGTGTGTTTTGTGTCCAAACTAGCAACCGACACACCATGGCCGGTGAACGTGCCATTTGCGATTTCGCCATTGAGCAAATTCATGGCGGGTGAACCGATGAAGCCTGCAACGAACGTGTTTTGCGGGCGGTCGTAGATTTCCACCGGCGTACCGACCTGCTGCACCTTACCAGCGCTCATGACGACAACGCGGTCGGCCAAAGTCATGGCCTCGATCTGGTCATGGGTAACGTAAATGGTGGTTGTGGCCAGCGTGTTTTGCAGGTTTTTGATCTGGGCACGGGTGCTAACGCGCAGCTTGGCATCGAGGTTCGACAGCGGCTCATCCATCAAGAAAACCGTGGGTTCGCGCACGATGGCGCGGGCCAAGGCCACGCGCTGCCGCTGGCCGCCGGAAAGTTCTGCCGGTTTGCGGTGTGTGAAGCCTTCCAGTTCCACCATATCGACTGCCTGCTGCACGCGGGCTTCATGGGTGGCCGGATCAATGCCGCGCACCTTAAGCGGGAAGCGGATGTTCTCCCAGACAGTCATGTTCGGGTAGAGGCCGTAGGACTGGAACACCATGGCGATATCGCGGTCCTTCGGTTCCAGATCGTTGACCATGCGATCGCCGATCCAGATTTCGCCGGATGTGGGTTCTTCCAGACCGGCCACCATCCGCATGGTCGTGGTTTTACCGCAGCCAGAGGGGCCGAGGAGAACGAGGAATTCCTTGTCGGCAATTTCGAGATCGAAATTGTGAACGCCGATAAAATCGCCCCAGCGCTTGTGAACACTCTTCAGGGAAATGGAAGCCATCTGAATTAACCTTTCACCGCACCAGCCGTGAGGCCGGAGACGATCTGGCGCTGGAAGAACATGACCAGCACGAAAAGAGGGGCAGTAGCGGAAACAACGGCGGCGACGGCGAACATGACGTTGCCCTCCGTCTGCGTGGTGCCGAGGAACGAGGCGATCTTGGGAACCATCGTCTGGTTCTCTTTCGACAGCAGCATCGAGGTGACGATGAAGTCGTTATAGGCGAGCAGGAACGAGAACAGCCCTGTCGTAATAACGCCCGGCCACATGACAGGAATGATGACGTGTCGGAAAGCCTGAAAACGCGTGCAACCATCGACCATGGCGGCTTCGTCCAAATCCTTCGGAATTTTCTCGAAGAAAGAATGCAGCATCCACAACGTGAAGGGCTGATTGATCGCCACGAGCACGATGATCGAGGTCGGCAAAATGCCCCACAGGTTCCACTCGAAGAATGGCAACAGATAGCCGGACACCAGCGTCATCTGCGGCAATGCGCGGAAGATAAGCGCGATGATAAGCAGCCAGATCGTGTAGCGGAAACCGGAGCGAGACAGCGCGTACCCCCCCAACGTGCCGATGGTGAGCGACGTGCAGACCACGAAGAAACACACGAGGAAGGAATTCAGAACCGCGCGCCAGAACTCTTCCTGAATCCAAGCTCCTTCATAGCCTTCACCCGTGAATGGACTGCCAGCCTTGAGGACCGTGAGCGGTCCGGTCAGAGCGTTCATCCAGTCGGCCTTGGAGAAGAAGTCCAACTCGACTTTGAAACTACCCCAGAACGTCCACAGGAAAGGAAAGGCTGCGATGACGAGCCAGATAATTATGAAAAGCGCCGAGAAAATCTTCAGGGCGGGAGAACGGTGGCGGGCTGCGGCATCCATGGCTTAGGCCCTTACGTTTTCGCGTTGAAGTCGCGCCATGTGCGAACGAGCACCGGCAGGAGAAGAATAGCGATACCGATGATCGTCAACACCGATGTTGTGGCGGCTGATGACAGCAATCTGGTTTCGCCGCCCAGATCATTAAAGATGATCCAGGACAGGGTGGTCGCATGGGCTTCCGCCTTAAAGCCGACCACGGGCTCAAAGACGCGGAAATTGTCCATCAATTGAATGAGCGCGACGAATGTCACCAGCGGCATAAGGTGGGGAATGACGACATAGCGGATGCGCTGCCATCGGGTTGCGCCGTCAATCATCGCCGATTCCAGCGTGTCCTGCGGTAGTGTTTGCAGACCGGCGTAGAAGACCACGAAGGCGAACGGCGCCGAACTCCAAACGCCGTACACCATCAGCATGATCCACGTCAGCGGCGTGGAGGATTTCAGCGACAGGCCGGGGTCGTTGGCAAGATATTGCAGCGCGGCCCCCAACACCCCCCGGCTGTCCACCATCCAAAAGAGAATGAGTGACCCCACAAGCGGGGTGACGATCATGGGCAGAAGCGAGAAGAAGATCACCGGCCCCTTCAGCCATGTCGACAGATTGTTGACGGCGACAGCAATGACGAAACCCAACACGATGAGCAGCGGCGTCACGACGAATGTGTAGGTAAGCGTAAAAGCCAGCGCACGGTAGAACGGCAGGTTGAAAATGTCGGAAAAGAACTCGCCGATGGACGCGGATGATGACCATGAGGCAGCAATTTCCTGTGTCGCCAGATGTCCGCGGTTAAAATACAGATCGAGACCGACGAAGCGGCCCAGCGGCTGCGCTTCACGCAGGGCAGCAGTGGCCTCGTTATCGACCGTCGTAGCCTTGGTGCAACCGAAGGGGCCGCAGTTTTCTACCTCGATGATAACCTGTTCGTGGGGCGTGTAGACCGACTGGATGACCACGGAAACGATGGGCAATGCGATGAACAAAAGCATCGCCAACCCTGTGGGCAGGAAGAACCAGAAAAACGTCTTGTGCTTCATCGGCCACGCTTCGCCGCAATGCGGCGCTCCCCAAATCTGACGAAAGCGTGACGCAAAACGGGGAGGATGTCACCACCCTCCCCGCTTCAATTTTCACCCTTATCCACCGTGTTGAAACACAGGTGAAAAGCTACGATTAGTTCAGGAAGCCCTGTTCTTTAGCAGCGGCATTGTAGGCAGCTTCCACGTCAGCCAGTGTTTTGGCAGCGTCTTCCTTGCCCTGCAAATAGTCTGGCAATTCGGCACCCAGCGCACTGTGCAACAGGCCGTGGTAAGGCAGCATCGGATAAGGCTTTGCACCACCTTGGGCTGCCGCGAATACGCCTTTGGCAGCGTCGGTGGGCTGGTAACCGTCCAGCAACCAAACAGCCTGCTTGCTCACTTCTTCGTCCTTAATGATGTCCGGGCGAATGGCGTGCATGTAGGCTTTGAAGGTGGCTTCCGCGTCTTCATCGGAGATGTTCTTGGAGATGGTAAAACCGTCCCACCAGAGCGTCGTTGCCGGAATTGAACCACCGCCAACGGTCATCGGACCGGCAATGTCCGTGCTGGCCGCGACTTCTTCAGTGGAACCGTCTGCCGATTTCAGCGGTTCGACGCGCGAGCCCCACATATTCATCATCGCCATGTTACCGGCTTTCCACTCGGCTGATGTGCCGTTGGAATCGTGGGTCAGGTAATCGGGGTTGGAAAGCGATGCGACCTGCTTGAGCATGTCGAGGGCCGCAACGCCCTGCTCGTTGTTGATGCTCACTTCGGCGGAACCGGCTTTGTAGAACTCGCCGCCGTGGCCGATATACATGTTCACGAATTCCTGCGCGAGGTTCCAGCCAGCCGCGTAAGGGCCGCCCAGCGGGTTCTCGAGCAGACCCATTTCCTTGATCTTCTTGCCGCCGGCGATCATTTCTTCATAGGTTTTCGGCGGTGTGAGGCCGGCTTTTTCCAAAATGTCCTTGCGGAAGACGAGGTGCTGGGCGTTGGCCATGAAGGCCACTGCCATGACTTTACCATTCACGCTGACCAACTGGTTTGGCTTCAGATTACCACCGAATTTTGCGACCAGATCGTCCAGCGGACGGATGAGGTCATCGTTCATCAGCGCCACGATGGAAGAGTTGGCAACGATGGCGGATGTGTATTCCGCTGGGTTACCGGTCATGCCAGCGACGTTGATTTTCTGGTGGTCGGCGGTGAGGTTGGTTTTCACTTCCACGCCGTCCTTGGCGCATTCCATGACGCCTTTGCCAACGGTCTGAATGGCCGGGAATTCGTTACCGACGATAGAGATTCGGCCGGATTCGACAGCGCATTTCGCATGGCCATCAGCCAGTGCTGGCGTCATGTAAGCGAATTGCGAACCGGCCAGCATCAGGCTGGCGGCGAAAATGGATTTGGTGACAGTTTTCATAAGATCTTCTCCCGTTGGTGGGCGCAGAGCCAGACCGAAACCAACGGTCATGAAAGCTATCCGCCCGATAGATGTGCAAATGCGAGCCTTCACCCGGTTTGCGTCCACGCCAAAACAATCACCATTTGAAAGGCGGTGCAAGATGAAGAAACGACGCTTGCTTCCGCGCAAAAGTGATGGCCTAGCTTTGGGCGAAACACGATTAGGTTTGGCGGCACGATGGGCGACGAGAAACTAGCAAACGGCTGCCTGCCCATCGAGCAGGCGCTCAATCTGGAAAACAAGCAGTTCGTGGCAAACGCGATGGAGGCCGTGCTGACGGCAACCGACGCGGCACTGGAAGGCACGCTAGCATCTTTTTATGCAGATGATGCCCATTGGCGCGGGTCGCATCCGTTGAACGAAATGGATGGTGCAGAAGCCATGGTCGAGACCGTTTGGCGGCCACTGCGGGCATCGTTCCCTGATCTCGAACGCCGAGACCTCATCATCAATGGCGGGCGCTATCGCAACCGCCATGGCGAAGTGCGCGAAATGGTCGCTTGCGTCGGGCATTATTGCGGCACGTTCAAAAAGGACTGGTTGGGCATTCCTGCCACCGGCCAACCCATCTTCCTTCGCTACGGCGAAGTGCATGAGTTGGGGGATGGTAAGATCATCCGCTCAACGTGTTTGTGGGACGTGTTGGACGTGATTCGCCAAGCCGGTTTCTGGCCGCTGGCACCTTCATGGGGCACGGAAAGCATGTGGGCGGGGCCGATCACCGGCGATGGCTTGCTGATGAGCGAGCAAGACATGGACGAAGGCCTAGCATCAATCGCCCAGACCCTCGCCATGCATGCCACGCTCGGCGCTTATAACGACCATGCCATGCAGGGTCGTGACGGCCTGCTGAACATGCCTCAGCGCGAATACTGGCACGACAAGATGATGTGGTACGGCCCATCCGGCATCGGCACCACGCGCGGGTTGGCAGGGTTTGTGGACTTTCACCAATTGCCGTTCCGCCTCACATGGCCGGGTCGCACAGGTGGGCAAAACATCATCGACCGCGAAACTGAGACCGAAACAAAAAGCGATGCAGGCCACTACATCCAGATCGGCGACGGATCCTATTCAGTTACCGGCGGCTGGCCGAGTGTGGTGGCCGTCCATGACGGCACAGGCGCAGTGTTCGGCTGCGGCACCACCGGTAAAGCGGTGGAGATGCGGGTGATGGATTTCTACCTCCACCACGAAGGCAAAATCCGCGAAAACTGGGTGCCCATCGATGTCATTCACATTCTGTTGCAGCAGGGCGTCGATGTGATGGCCCGTGTGCGCGACCAGTTCGGGCGTAACCGGTTGGGCTTAAGAGGCTAGATGACCGCCACGCGCTTTGAGGCCTGCCCTTGCAAATTCAGCAGACCTATACCGAACACCAAAAGCGCTAGGCCGGAAGCGACCGTGCGCGCGATGTTCCACGCCTGCCAACGGGGTGAATAATCCGCCCAGATTCGCGCGGCGCGACCCGTTCTTTCTAAGTCGGTAACGACGGCTAGCGCCTCGTTCATTGGTACGTTGACCATCGCCGTTGGCAGCAGCGCGCCGCAAACATAAATGGCGCTTGCCGCTGTAAAGAGTATGGCCGCAAGCCTTGCACCGGTACGCCATGCCGATGCCGCCGCGGCCAACCCCACCACTGGCGTAAGGAAGAATGCTGGAAAGAAAACGGCGTTTCGCACAGATGCGTTCATCGCCTGCATCGCTGTCACAGCAACGATAGGGTCGGCCTGATCCAAGCCCCACATGGTGGAACAGACCCATGCGTAGAAGAACCCGAAGATCGCACCGAACATCAGCATAGCGATGAGGGAAAGTGTGGATGTAAGGCGGTCAGGGCTGGCCATGGGTGCGCTAAATCTCCATAAGTGTATTTGTGTGTACACTAATATTGGTGCATACATGTACACTTATTGGTCAAGAGGTTTCCATGACAAGCGGTGATGACGAAAGGCGCAAAACCATTGAAGCCGCGGCATATGCGGTGCTGGCGGAAAAGGGCTATCGTCGAACTTCGATGCTGTCGGTCGCCAAGGCCGCAAAAGCCTCCAACCAAACGCTATATCGCTGGTACGGCACGAAGCAGGGTTTGTTCACTGCCCTTATCGAGCGGAATGCCGACAGCGTCGTGGCCGACATGCCCGAACTCAACGAGACAATCACAATGCATCCGATGGTCGCCTTCGGCCAACACCTGCTCACCATGCTGACCGGCGACCGCGCCATCGCTCTGAACCGCGCAGCGGCTGCGGATGCAGACGAAACCGGCGAGTTGGGGCCTGCGCTAGCAAAATCGGGACGCGAGCGGGTGTTTCCTGTGATGATGGATCTGTTGCGGACCCATCTACCGAACACAGAAGTGGGACTGGAACATGCGGAATTATTCGTGGCGCTGCTGGTCGGCGATCTTCAGATCAGACGGGCCACCGGCGCAATACCGGAAGTGTCACGGGCCATGATTTACGAACGCGCCAATCGCGCATGGCGGCTGATGCAAGCGTTCAGCGCGGAAAGCTAGATAGAGCCCGCTTCCACAAGGAAGTTTGCCGCAGTGCACATCTTTGCATCGTCAGATGCGAGAAACAGCACCATGCGGGCAACATAAACCGGCTCGATGAGGTCTGGCAGACACTGGTTGTCGCGGTGGGCCTCGATGCTTTCTTCGGTCACCCAAAGATTCTTTTGGCGGTCGGTCATTATCCAGCCCGGCACCACGCAATTTACGCGGATGCGGTGGCCGCCGAGTTCGTTCGCCATGGAGCGAGTGAGGCCGTGAACCGCGCTTTTAGCTGCGGTGTAAGCGGGCATGTTGGTGCCTTTTTCCCACCAGGAGTTCGACCCCATATTGATGATGGAGCCGCCGCCTGCCGCAATCATATCGTCAGCCACGGCCTGAATGGCGAAGAACTGGTGCCGCATATTGGTGTGCTGGCGCTCGTCCCAATATTCCGGTGTCACGTCGCGCCAATCGTGGCGGTCATCGCGGGCCGCGTTGTTCACGAGGACATCGAAGCCACCAAGCTTTTCGCGCAATTCTGAGATGCTGGCGCGCATGGCGTCGATGTCGCGCAGATCGCAGATGCCGCATTCCACCGCGTCGCCAAGTTCAGCAGCAAGCTTTGTTGCGCCATCAGCATCAAAATCGAGAAAGCCGACTTTGGCACCTTGTTCAGCAAAAGCACGAACCATCAATTCGCCGATGCCGGATGCACCGCCGGTGATGAGGACGGATTTGTCTTTGAGGCTAGGGTAGCTGGCGAATTGATCCGTCATATGGTGGCTCTTAGTTGGCAGGTGGCGTGAGCGATAGGCTCATGCGCTTGATAAGGCCATCATAGGTGGGGCGAGCCGATTCGGGATAGACCAGTTCCATGCCGGACAGACGGTCACCCGCATCGTTGGTTTCGAGGCGCTGGTAGAAGATCGAGCGGCCCTCACCTTTGCCCTGATAGCCTGATAGCACGACCCAGTTTTCCTTGGCGGCCTTGTAGGTCACTTCGCGGTCGTCACGCTCTTCAGCGAGAATTTCTTGTACGGCTTCCAGCGACAGCTCATCACCGTTCATCACGCCATATATCCGCAATTCCGCGTCATCGTCCGTAGAGACCAGTGTAATCCCGTCGCCATTATCGGCTTCGATGCGGTCTTCGAAGACGCCCGTGGGATAGTCGATACAGAACTGGTAGCGCGGATTGCAGTATTGGCCCCAGCCGTCTTGTGCGCCGGCTGGCACTGACAGTGAAAGCGCAAGCAAGCCAAACCATACAAGACTGAATAATGTGGCGGCAGTTATCGTGACGGTGCGAAGCATCGTGGTCTTCCCTCTGAGGTTTTGCATCGCCCTGTGCCCGGGGCTGTGTTCGTCTGCTCCCTAACGCGCGAGACGGCAATTGGTTGACGGCAAGTTAACACCGATGGCAGGCGGGGCTGTGAAAAATGCCACAGTCGGCGCAACACTCCACAAGCCAAGCCAGAACAAGAACGGATAAGCCCATGTCATCTCACGGCTATGAAAGCGGGCGGTTGAACCTGCCCTTCGTCGGCATCGCGACCTTCGGCAAACGCGAGGTTTGCGGTGATTGGTCGAAGCTTAAAGACATGAAACCGGACGTAGCCGTACTTGGCGCACCGTTTGATGCAGGCACACAGTTTCGCGCGGGCGCCCGCTTCGGGCCGCGCTCGATCCGTGAAGCCTCGACGCTGTTCTCTTTCGGCCATGCCGGTGCCTACGACCATGAGGACGACGCGACATATCTGGATGGTGACGTGACCATCGTTGATATGGGCGATGCCGACATCATCCACACCGATACGGTCACCTCCCACGCCAATATCGAGACCGGCGTGCGCGCGGTGCTGGCGGCAGGCGCGATACCGGTAACGCTGGGCGGGGACCACTCGATCAACATTCCAGCCATCGCTGCCTTCAGCGAAGAAGAGCCGTTCCACATCGTACAGATCGACGCGCATCTGGATTTCGTCGATGAACGACACGGTGTTCGCAACGGCCACGGCAACCCCATGCGACGGGCAGCAGAGCGGGACTACGTGACCGGCCTCTCGCAATTCGGCATCCGTAATGTCTCTTCTACAGCTAAGGAAGGCTATGAGGATGCGCGGTCGCGCGGTTCCGACATCATGTCGGTGCGTCAGTTCCGGAAGCTTGGACCGCAGGCGATGGCGGAGAGGGTTCCGGCCGGTGAGAGGATCTACATCACCATCGACATAGATGGCTTCGACCCCTCTATCGCACCGGGCACCGGCACGCCGTCCCATGGCGGGTTTCTCTATTACGAAGTGCTGGAGTTCCTGCAGGAGCTATCGAAGAGCCACACCATCGTTGGTATCGACCTTGTGGAAGTCGCCCCCGATTATGACCCGTCAGGTTCGACGCCCATTCTGGCTGCACAAGTGCTGCTGAATCTGCTGGGTTTCATCTTCCACGAGCGCAAATCAGGTCGCTAAAATATAGGCGTTGCCGATTCTGCACTTAACCGTTGTCGTATCAACACCGGCCTGCGTCGCACTCTGCTGTTGACGTTCACGTCATGATCGGGTTGTCTGCGCCGCAACACGCGCGAGGGGATGGCACGCGGTCATTTCTTCGCTCAGGGGCCGACCAAATTCAGGTGACCATTTGAGTAACTCAGAGTCCGACGCCTATGTGCGTTTTGACCACGTCCAGAAGAGCTATGACGGCGAAACGCTCGTCGTCAAAGATCTCAATCTCGACATTCCCGAAGGTGAGTTTCTCACCATGCTTGGCCCGTCGGGTTCAGGTAAAACCACGTCTTTGATGATGCTGGCAGGCTTTGAGCCCGCCACCCATGGCGAGATTTATCTCGGTGGGGAAAGCATCAACAACGTGCCGCCCAACAAGCGCGGCATCGGCATGGTGTTCCAGAACTACGCTCTTTTCCCGCACATGACTGTGGCCGAGAACCTCGCCTTTCCGCTCAACGTGCGCGGCATGAACAAGGTTGAAGCCGAAGCGAAGGTGAAACGCGCGCTGGAAATGGTGGAACTTCCTGCCATGGCCGACCGTCGCCCGGCACAGCTTTCCGGCGGCCAACAGCAACGTGTCGCCGTTGCTCGTGCCTTGGTGTTTGATCCCAAGCTGATCCTTATGGATGAGCCGCTGGGCGCGCTCGACAAGCAGCTGCGCGAGCAGATGCAGTATGAAATCAAGCATATTCACGAAAATCTCGGCGTCACCGTCGTTTATGTGACCCATGACCAAGCCGAAGCGCTGACCATGTCGGACCGAATCGCGGTCTTCGAAGACGGCGTGATCCAACAGCTTTCGACACCGGACGACCTCTACGAGCGGCCAATGAATTCGTTCGTTGCGCAGTTTATCGGCGAGAACAACAAGCTGAACGGTCGGGTCAATCAGGTGAAGGACAGTGTTGCCACAATCACGCTTGATGATGGGCAGAAGGTTTCGGCAGAAGCCGTTGGCATTGATAACGCTGGCGATCTGACAACCCTGTCGCTGCGCCCAGAGCGCGTCGAGATAGAACCAGACGATGGTCAGGTGGACAATATTCTGTCCGGCCGCATCGAAGAGTTGATCTATCTTGGTGACCATATTCGCACACGTATGAATGTCGCCGGTAACCCGGACTTCATCGTGAAAGTGCCCAACAGCGCGGATCACAAACCGCTGGTTGAAGGCGATACCGTACGCGTTGGCTGGAAATCAGCCGATTGCCGGGCACTCGATCATTTGGCTTCGTAAAAACGGCCAATAAAGTTGCAGGTCGCCGCACAACGTTGCGGAGACCGCAAAACCATCCAGCCAAAGCAGAAAACCAAGGCCGGATACAAACATGAGAGTTATCTCAAAGGGAGACTACCACATGAAACTCACAAAACTTCTCGCCAGCACCGTGCTGACAGCATCCGTCGCTCTGGGCGCAACCGCAGCTTTCGCTGACGGTCACTCCAAAGCAGTAACCGTGATGTCTTGGGGTGGTGCTTACACCAAGTCCCAGGTCGAGGCTTACCACAAGCCGTTCACCGAAAAGACAGGCATCAAAATCAACTCCGTTGATTCCGACAATCCTGCCAAACCCATCAAAGCACAGGTCGAAGCCGGCAACGTGACTGTCGATGTCGCTGACGTTGAGTATTCCGATGCCGTACGTCTGTGTGACGAAGGCCTGCTGGAGCCAATCGATGCTTCCGCACTGCCAGATGGTGCCGACGGATCCAAAGCTACCGACGATTTCATTCCAGGCGCACTGACCGATTGTGCAGTTGCCAACATCGTTTGGTCGACAGTGTATGCTTATGACTCTTCGAAAATCTCGGGCGACAAGCCAACGACGATGGCCGATTTCTTCGACACGAAGAAATTCCCAGGCAAGCGCGGCCTGCGTAAGTCTGCAAAAGCCAACCTGGAAATGGCTCTGATGGCTGACGGCGTTCCTGCCGCTGAAGTTTATGAAGTGCTGGCAACCGAAGCTGGTGTCGAGCGCGCACTCGCGAAACTCGACACCATCAAAGCTGACGTCGTCTGGTGGGAAGCCGGTGCACAGCCGCCACAGCTGCTGGCCGATGGCGAAGTCGCCATGACCACCGCTTATAACGGCCGTATCTTCAACGCAGCCGTTACCGAGAACAAGCCGTTCGAAATCGTCTGGGACGGCCAGATCCTCGACTTCGACCTGTTCGTGATCCCTAAAGGTGCACCGAACAAAGAAGGCGCGATGGACTTCATCAAGTTCGCCACGTCCACCGAAGCACTGGCCGAGCAGGCAAAATGGATCTCCTACGGTCCAGCCCGCAAATCCTCCGGTCCCCTCGTTGGCTTGTTCAACGACGGTAAAACCGAAATGGGCCCGCAGATGCCAACAGCTGCAGCCAACATGGGCAACGCTCTCGTGAACTCCTTCGAGTTCTGGGCTGACCGCGATGCGGAACTGTCCGAGCGCTTCAACGCATGGTTGAACAGCTAAGGCGCTTTCGGGTGGAGATGATGAGCATGCTCCTCGCTTCCCCGACGCTTTGAACTAATAAGAGGCCGGGGCATCCACGGATGTTCCGGCCTTTTTTATGCTAAGTCCTTGCAGCGAACGGGCCATTCGGGCCACGCTGCAAAACGTTAAAGACACCGTCGGAGATGGCTGCCAACCGCGCCGCCGACACATCAATTTTCCGCTCCCCTCCTTAGATCGAGGGGGTGGAGCGAGGGGGCAGACATGGCCGATACGACCGCAGCTGATAATTCACAGTACAAAGCCGCAGCACTTGCCGCGCTCGCTCCGCAGACAGGCAAAGGCCCTCTTACCACTGCTGACGGCACGCCGCTGAAGGCCGCGTTGGGCAAAGCACAACGACAGGCACGCATTCGCGCTTTCATTCTGGTGGCCCCGCTGCTGGCCTTTATCCTCATCACCTTTATCGCACCTATCGGGTCGATGCTGTTCCGCTCGGTGAATAACGACAGCTTTTCCGCCAATGCGCCTGCCCTGTCGCAGTGGTTCGATCAGAACCCCGGCATCGTCGGCGTGCCGGAGGATGAGGCGGCATGGGCAGCGCTTGCTGCCGACCTGAGGATCGCCAAGAAAGAACGCACCGCCGGTCAGATGGGCACGCGTATCAATTACGACCTGCCCGGTTCCCGTTCGCTCTTCACCAAAACAGGCCGTCGTGCCGACAAGCTGGAGGCACCGTTCAAAGAGGCCTTCGAGAAGGTCGATAAACGATGGGTTGACCCCGACCTGTGGGGCGTCATGCGCCGCGGCTCTTCGCCAAACACCGCATCATTCTACTATTCTGCAGTTGATCTGACGCAACAACCGGACGGCTCTGTCGTCGCGGTGGATGAAAAACGTGCGGTCTATAAGGATATTTTCGTTCGAACATTGATCCTGTCAGCGCTCATCGCTGGGCTGTGTTTCCTGCTTGGTTTCCCCGTCGCGCATATGCTGGCGACGGTGCCGACGCGCTATGCAAACCTGCTGCTCATACTCGTGTTGCTGCCCTTCTGGACATCGCTGCTGGTGCGAACGACATCGTGGATCGTGCTGCTGCAATCGCAGGGCGTCGTCAACGATGCGCTTGATGCGCTAGGCTTCTTCACGCTGATGCAAAAACTCGCGCTGTTCGACCCTATGCAACAAGCTGGAATCATCGGCTCCACCGGCCGTTTGGAAATGATGTTCAATCAAGCCGGTACGATCATTGCGATGGTGCACATTCTGCTGCCCTTCATGATCCTGCCGCTGTTCTCGGTCATGAAAACCATCCCGCCGAGCTATGTGCGTGCGGCCCGTTCGCTGGGCGCATCGCAACCTCGGGCGTTCTGGAAAGTCTATTTCCCGCAGACAATCCCCGGCATCGGCGCAGGCTTATTGCTCGTGTTCATTTTGGCCGTTGGCTACTATATCACACCCGCCCTTGTTGGCGGCGCGAAGGGTACGCTGATCTCCAATCTGATCGCCTTCCACATCGAAAAGTCGTTCAATTGGTCGCTGGCTGCGGCACTTTCCGCCATCCTGCTCGTCATCGTGTTGATTATGTACTGGCTCTATGACCGCATCATCGGCATCGACAATATGAAGCTCGGTTGATGGCGCGTTCCGACACAAAACGATCACCCGCCGCCGTCGTTCCGCTGTTTGAAAACGAACGGTTTCGTTCCGTGCGTTTCGACTTTGCGCCGGGCGCTGAAACCGGCTGGCACACACACGGCCTCGACTACGTCATCACCACCATCACCCCGTGCAACTTCCTGCTGGAAGAGCCGGACGGCACCAGCCGCACGGTGAAATTGGGTGCCGGTGAATCCTACCAGAACGCCTGCGGCGTCGAACACAACGTCATCAACGGCGGTGACGCGCCCATGAGTTTCGTGGAGCTCGAAATAAAATGAAGCACATCATCAACAATCTGTCCGGCAAAGGTGCCATCGCGCTAGTCGCGATCGCCGTGCTGTTGGCTGTGGTCACCTTTAACTGGATTGTGGTTCTGGCCTTCCTTCTGTTCTTCGGCGTGCCATTGGCGCTGATGCAGGAGCAACCGGCCTACACATCGCGCGGCGAAATGGCGTGGGCCTACACCTATACATTCATGTGCGCGGCTATTTTTGTGTTCCTCATATCGCCAATCCTCGTGGTCATTCCGCTATCGTTTAACGCGGAACCGTACTTCACTTTCACCGAAAAGATGCTGGCCTTCGACCCCGCAGGCTACTCCATGCGTTGGTACGATCAGATGCTCGCGCTGGGCATGGCGAACCCTGACAACCCAGATTCCGCTGCATGGTGGTCAGATATGTGGAACAACTCGCAATGGGTGAACGCCACTAAGAACTCCATTATCATCGGCTTTTTCGCCACTTTGCTGGCCACAGCACTTGGCACATTGGCAGCGCTCGGCCTGTCGCGTCCTGAAATGCCTTGGCGCCGGACGATCATGGCCTTCCTCATCTCGCCGATGATCGTACCGCTCATCATCACGGCAACGGGCCTGTTCTTTTTCTACTCAGATGTCGGCCTCGCCAACTCCTATATCGGCATCATCATGGCCCACGCGACGCTGGGCATTCCCTTCGTCATCATCACCGTGACAGCCACGCTAGTGGGTTTCGACCATTCGCTTACACGGGCCGCACAGTCTTTGGGCGCAAACGATCTTACGACTTTCCGCCAGATCATACTGCCGCTCATTACGCCGGGTGTGATTTCAGGTGCGCTGTTTGCCTTTGTCACATCGTTTGATGAAGTTGTGGTGGTGCTGTTCATCGCAGCCTTCGACCAGCAGACCATTCCTCGCCAGATGTGGAACGGCATTCGCGAGCAGATTTCGCCCACTATCTTGGCGGCTGCGACAATCCTCGTGTTCTTCTCCATCGCATTGCTGACCACGGTCGAACTGCTTCGTCGTCGTTCGGAACGTATGCGTGGTCTGTCACCTGACTAAGCGTTCCCATCGACTAAGTCAGACGTCGCCTGCGGCACAGCAGTGCTTGCAAACACGCTCCTAGCGCGCCAATCTTTCTTATCGGTGGGCAGGCCGAAAGGGCGAATTGCATCTGCTTGAGTTGATGCACCAAATGGGCGAGTTGCGGCGTGAACCCGGATATGGGGCATCGCAGCTTTGGGAAGGCGGCGGGTGAATTACGGTACAGCGGAGCAGGACTCTACGCAGGATAATGCTGCTATCGCGACATCCAATCAGTCGCAGACCCCTAAAGACGCGGGGCAGCAGCTTGATGCAGACATCGCATTTCTGGAAAGCTTCGGACACGAACGCGCAGTTTTAACGGCTGCGCAAAACCGCGCCCACCTGTTCGGTGTGTCGGCTTCCGACGTCTTGCTGTTCCACGGAGTGCTAACCGAACGCGACTATTTCCGCTGCCTCGCATTCCACCACAACCTGCCCTTCGAAGAACGCACCATCTCACTGGAACCATCCCGCCACGGCGTCCCCGATCCGGAGACATTGGCGCGAGCCGAGCAGTTGGTTTCCCATGTTGCTGACCCGGTAACTGGCGTCCCGTTGCCCGGGCGCATTCATATTGCTCCGGGGCGGCAGGTTTTGGACCTGATGGCCCGCAACAGATCAGCACTCAGCGGACGGGCGAGTGTCGTCACACGCACTGCAAATCGGATCGCGGTGCAGGCACGCCACGCGGCCAGTCTGACGCAAAAGGCCATATATCCATCGCGGTTAGCAGGGATGAACGCCGAGCGCTCCATGACAGCCGTTCAGGCCGTCGTGCTCTTGGTCTTGATACAGGTTCTGCTGTATCTCGCCATTTTCTCACCCGGCACACCGCAGCTTCTGCTTCACATCATGGCAACGGGCTTTTACCTCGCTTGCATTGCCGTGCGCGGCGCGGCTGCCATCCGCTTTCGCCGCACCAGACCGCCGGCCCACGACACATCCATGCCCGAAAGCTTAAGCGACCGCGCAGCACTGCCGCGCTACGCCGTTTTGGTTCCCATGCGCCAAGAGGCCGGACAGGTGCCGGATTTGGTAGGGGCTTTATCCAAGCTGATCTGGCCAAAGGAACGGCTCGCGGTCCGCTTGATATGCGATGCAGACGATGGCGAAACGATCAATGCGGTATGGCATGAATTGGAGAAACCCGGCCTCGCCCATATGCAGTTGGTGGTTGTTCCCGTCTCAAAGCCACGCACCAAACCCAAGGTGTTGAATTGGACGCTGCAACTCATCGATGCTGAGCGCTTGGTCATCTACGATGCGGAAGACCGCCCCCACCCCGGCCAGTTGATGGAAGCACACAATGCCTTTGCAGCAGGCGGCCCGGATCTCGCTTGCCTGCAAGCTCCGCTGGCCATTCACAACACGGATGAGAGCTGGCTGTCGAAGATGTTCGCCGTTGAATATTCCAGCCTTTTCGACGGCTTGCTGCCCTTCCTAGCCTCCATTCGCGCACCGCTGCCGCTGGGCGGCACGTCTAACCATTTCAAGGTGGACGCGCTGCGCGAATGTGGCGCGTGGGATGCATGGAATGTGACGGAAGATGCGGACCTCGGAATGCGCTTGGCACGCACCGGCTACCGAACTGACGTGCTGCGCTCGCCAACATGGGAGGAAGCGCCGATCCATTTCACGGCGTGGCGCAACCAGCGCACCCGCTGGTTCAAAGGCTGGATGCAAACGTGGCTGGTCCATATGCGGAACCCAGTCGCGCTTTCATCCGACCTTGGCTTTCGCGGCACGATCATGTTCCACGTTATGATAACCGGCATGATCTGCTGTGCGTTGGTGCATCCGCTTCTGCTGGGGTTCCTCGCCTATTGGACTGTCGATGTGTGGAACGCGGTTGCAGCTTCGCAGCCGGTTTCGGTCTGGGTGCCGATTGATTTGGCGACCGTTCTGGCGGGCTACATCACCTTCGCATGGCTGGCTTGGCGCACTCTGAAGTGGCGCAATCGAGGCCACCTTGCGACCGGTCTCGTATGGCTACCGGTCTATTGGATGGCGTTGTCCATTGCGGCATGGCGGGCATTGCTACACCTGCTCATCAAACCGCATGAATGGGAAAAGACCGAACACCGCCTGCGGCGGTGATCTATCTGGCCGTCGCTCCGCTTGCCGGACCTGCGCCGCACGACCTAGTAAAAATGCTTCGACAGTTTTAGGCCTTGCGCCTGATAATTAGAGCCGAGGTCCGAGCCGTATAGCGCGGTAGGGCGTTCCTGCATCCGTTCGTAAACCAGTCGACCCACAGTTTGTCCGTGTTCGAGGATAAACGGCACCTCGTGGCTACGGACTTCCAGCACAGCCCGTGAGCCAGCACCACCGGCATTGGCATTGCCGAAGCCGGGATCGAAAAAACCAGCGTAGTGGACGCGAAATTCACCCACCAACGGATCGAACGGCACCATCTCGGCGGCATAATCCGGCGGCACGTGAACCGCCTCGCGGGACACGAGAATGTAGAACTCGTCTGGGTCCAGCACCAGCTCGCCACCATCGGTGCGGTGCAGCGGTTCCCAATAGTCGGCGACCTTGCAGGCTGCCTTTTTGTCCACATCGACCACACCGGTGTGGCGTTTGCCACGATAACCGATAAGACCGTTTTCATCGCCTGAAAGATCAATGGACATAGCGATGCCTCGGGCATCAATATCGTGACGTTCACCCGCCACCAGCGTTTCGGCTTCGTGCAGTTTCAACAGCTCTTCAGCACCCAAAAGCGCATCGCCCTCGCGGAAGCGGATTTGCGACAGACGCGAACCGGGACGGACCAGAACAGGGAACGTGCGAGGCGAAATCTCGACATAGATCGGGCCGTTGTAACCAGCCCCCACCATGTCGAACTGGCGGGCACGGTCCACAAGCACGCGGGTAAATATATCAAGACGACCGGTAGAGCTTTTCGGATTGGCAGATGCCGCTACCGTTTCGGGCAGTGCGGCGCGCTCCTGTAATTCGACAATGTAAACGCAGCCGACTTCCAACACAGTGCCACCATCCAACGTGAATTGGTGCAGCGCGAAGCGGTCCAGCTTTTCAGCCACCGTCGTTTCGCCCGGCAGAAAGGAGGCACGGACACGCCAAGCTTTGCTGCCCAAGCGCAGATCAAGGCTGGCAGGCTGGATCTGGTCTTTTTCCAGTTCGGAATCGGAAGCGAGGCGGCCTGTTTGGAACAGGTCACCGATCTGACGGTCACTGAGGATACCGGATACGCTCGACATGAGAGTGATGTGCGGCGCGAACGCCGTTGACGCAACGGTGCTTTGAAGCCTATCACCATATTTGTGGTGATTTGGCCGGTCGGCTTGCAGCCACGTAAAATAAGTCGCTAAAGGACCGAACGATGGTGGGACAGCCCGCTATGCAACCGGTTTTGCGATTGTCCGCGAAGCTGGTTTTTTTTGTGCCTCATCACAGAACGGCTTCGCATGTGCATTGCGAAGGAACGAATATGAAGAACCACAACTGGCAACCCGCCACCCGCCTGATCCACAGCGGCACTACCCGCTCACAGTTTGGCGAAACATCCGAAGCGCTCTACCTTACTCAGGGCTTCGTCTATGACAGCGCGGAAGCTGCCGAAGCGCGCTTCAAAGGCGAAGACGAAGGCTATGTCTATTCACGCTACGCTAACCCGACCGTCTCCATGTTTGAAGAGCGCATGTGCGCAATGGAGGGGGCGGAAGCCTGCCTTGCAACGGCCTCAGGCATGGCCGCCATTTCTGCAGCACTTATGTGCGGATTGAAAGCGGGCGATCACATCGTGGCAGCGCGCGCGCTGTTCGGGTCGTGCCGCTGGGTGGTGGAAACGCTCTGCCCGCAATACGGTATCGAAGCGACGCTGGTGGACGGGCGTTCGTTGGACGCATGGAAGGGGGCCATGCGGCCCAACACGCGGGTGCTCTTTCTCGAATCTCCGACGAATCCGACGCTGGAACTGGTGGACATCGCAGCGGTCGCTGAAATCGCCCGCGATGCGAATGCTCGCCTCGTGGTCGACAACGTGTTCGCCACGCCGCTCTACCAAAACCCGCTGGAACTGGGCGCGCATGTGGTGGTCTATTCCGCGACCAAACATATCGATGGTCAGGGACGCTGTCTGGGCGGAGCTATCCTGTCCGACAAGAAATGGAGTGACGAGACCTTGTTCGATTATTACCGCCACACCGGCCCCAGCATGTCGCCATTCAACGCATGGGTGTTGCTGAAAGGGCTGGAAACCCTGCCGTTACGCGCGCGCCAGCAAACCGAAAGTGCCGGTGCGATTGCGGATTTCCTGGCCGACCATTCAGCCGTCAGCCGTGTGATCTATCCCGGTCGCGCGGACCACCCGCAGGCTGATATTGCGGCGCGCCAAATGGCAGCCGGTTCCACCATGGTGGCGTTTGAACTGGCGTCCAAACAGGCGGCTTTTGCGTTTGAAAATGCGCTTGCGATTGTCGGAATTTCTAACAACCTCGGCGATGCCAAAAGCCTCGTCACCCATCCTGCCACGACCACGCATAAGAACTTGTCAGATGAAGACCGCGATGAATTGTCCATCACTGGCGGCACAGTTCGGCTGTCTGTGGGACTGGAGGACACAGGCGATCTGATCGGTGATGTCGAGCAGGCGTTGGCTGCGATTTAACTCGGCTATCAATTGTCATCCCCGTTTGCGTGGGGATGACAATTGAGGACGTAGTTTAGCTCAGTGCGCGTTGCTGTCGTCGCCCAGCACTTCTTTGCTGGCCACCGTGCTGTCAGCTTTCAGCTTGTAGATCATCGGAATGCCGGTACCTAAATTTAGGCCGGTGATGTCTTCTTTGGACAGACCATCGAGCACCATGACCAGTGAGCGCAGGGAATTTCCATGGGCTGCGACCAGTACCGTTTCACCACGCAAAACGCGGGGCAGAATTTCGCGGATGTAGTAGGGCCATACGCGGGCACCGGTGTCACGCAGGCTCTCGCCGGTTTCACCGGGGGGCGGTGTGGCATAGCTGCGACGCCAGATGTGAACCTGATCTTCGCCCCATTTGGCGCGCGCGTCATCTTTGTTCAGCCCTGCCAGATCGCCATAGTCGCGCTCATTGATTGCCTCGTGGCGGATGGTTTGCAGATCAGCCTGACCAACGCCGTCGAGAATGAACTGGCAGGTGCGTTGGGCCCGAATTAGCTCTGATGTGAACGCCACATCGAACTTCATGCCGCGTTCGCCAAGCGTCTTGCCTGCCTCGATCGCTTCTTCGACGCCCTGCTCCGTCAAGTCGGGATCTTTCCAGCCTGTGAACAGGTTCAGCTTGTTCCATTCGCTCTGGCCGTGGCGCACAAGGACGAGTGTTCCGGACATATTTGGTCTCCTAAAAAGGTTCAGTCTTTGGACAGCCCGAGCACGTCGAGCATATCGTAGCGGCCTGGATTTTTGTCCCATGCCCATAGGGCGGCTTTCACCGCGCCACGAGCGAACAGCAGGCGGTCGGTGGCGCGATGGGTGAGTTCGATGGTTTCGCCCTCGCCTGCATAAAGCACCGAATGTTCGCCGATGACAGAGCCGCCTCGCAGTGTGGCAAAGCCGATTTCGCCAGCAGGACGTGCGCCGGTGATGCCGTCGCGAACGCGTGTGGAGTTTTCGGCCAAGACAATGTCGCGGCCTTCGGCGGCAGCTTCGCCCAAAAGAAGCGCGGTGCCGGATGGGGCGTCGACCTTATGGCGGTGATGCATCTCCAGAACCTCGATATCGAAGTCGGCAGCAGCCAACGCTTTCGCGGCTTGGCGCACAAGCACGGCGAGCAGGTTCACCCCGAGGCTCATATTGCCGGATTTTACGATGCGGGCGTGTCGGGCAGCCGCGAGGAACTTTGCTTCATCATCATCCGTGCACCCCGTCGTGCCGATAACATGAACGATACGGGCCTGCGCGGCGAGCGTGGAAAATTCGACGCTTGCTGCTGGAATAGTAAAATCGAGAACGCCATCTGCTTCAACAAACGCGGGCAGCGGATCGTCGGAAATGATAACGCCGTTTGCGCCGAGACCCGCGATCTCACCTGCGTCTTTGCCTATAGCATCGGAACCCTCGCGCTCGGTGGCGCCGGACAGGATAACACCATCCGTTTCGGCCACCGCGCGCACTAGCGTTTGGCCCATACGACCAGCCGCGCCCACGACGACGATTTTCATTGGCTGACTGGACATAAAGGCGGCTCCGGCAAAACCGGATTATCCGGTGACGTTATGCAACCTTGCATAGACACCGCGCTTGCGACCCACAAGTTCATCGTGACGGCCCTGGTCGACGACCTCGCCATTGTCGATGACGATGATGCGGTCAGCGTTGGAAATGGTGGACAGGCGGTGAGCGATAACGAGGGTTGTGCGCCCCTTCATCAACTCGTCCAGCGCGGTCTGCACCAAAGCTTCCGACTGGTTATCGAGGGCGGAGGTCGCTTCGTCCAACAGCAAGATAGGTGCGTTGCGGACGATGGCGCGGGCGATAGAGAGGCGCTGGCGCTGGCCACCGGAAAGGTTTGCGCCGTTCTCGCCAAGTGGAGTGTCATAGCCTTTGGAGAGAGCGGTAATAAAATCATGCGCCTGCGCGTTCTTCGCTGCCTGCTCGATCTCGGCGTCGGTCGCGTCAGGGCGGGCATAGCGCAGGTTATCGCGTACCGTACCTTGAAACAGCACCGGAGCTTGCGAGACGTAGGCGATGTTGGAACGAAGAGCGGCGGTGGAGACCTTGGAGATATCCTGCCCATCGACACTGATCGTGCCTTCTTCGGTCGCATAGAAGCGCTGCAGCAAGGCGATGATGGTGGACTTACCACCGCCAGATGGGCCGACAAGCGCTGTGGTTTTTCCAGCTTCCGCAACGAAAGAAAGATCACGAATAACCGGCAACGGGGCACGCAGGGTGGCCCCTTCCACCGGCAGCTCGTCATAGCTGAACGTTACATTGTCGAAAGTGATCGCGCCGCCGTCCATCACGAGATCGACACCGGCTTCGGCTTCTTTCGATGCAATTTCGGTGTCCAACACTTCATAGATCATCCGCGCGTTGACCATCGACCGCTCCAGTGTCACCCGAAGTTTGGCGAGTTTCTTGGCTGGGTCGTAGGCCAACAGAAGCGCAGTCATGAAGGAGGTCAGATCGGAGGGTTCGTAGCCCTGCGTGATGACACGCCAACCGCCGTAGGAAATGACCGCTGCAATCGCCAAACCGGAGAGCGTTTCCATCAGCGGCGATGTGCGCGCGGTAATGCGGGCGATGTTGTTGGAGCGGCCTTCGGCTTTTACCGTCAGCGCGTCCAGCTTGACGCGAAGCTGCTCCTCCATGGTGAAGGCTTTCACCACCGGGATGCCGTGGGCGACCTCTTGCATGGCAGTCGCGACCTGCGAATTGATATGAACCTCTTCGCGGGCGATCACTTTCACGCGCCGGGCATAGCGAGCCAGTGTCGTGAGTGCGATTGGGCCGATGACAAGAATGGCCAGCGCCAGATAGGGGTCGCGGTACAGCATCACCCCGACCAGGCCGATCAGCGTAACAAGATCACGGGCATAGCCCAGAACCACGTTGTTGAGTAGATCGCGCACAGCGTTCGTGTTCTGGTTCAACTGCGCGATCAGCGACACGGAATGCTGCTTGGCGAAGAACTTTACGTCGAGATCGAGCAAGTGCTGAAACAGGCGTCGCTGATAGCGGGCCACCATGTTGTTGCCGATACGGTTCAAAATGACCGCCTGAAAATAACTCACCGCGCCTTTGACAAGGAAAATCGCGGCGACCACGGAAGACAGGAACACGGCCTGGTTCATATCATTGCCGTAGAACACGTCCTTCACCACCGGCCCCATAAGCCAGGCGGAAAACGCAGTGATGCCCGCCATGATGACGAGGCAGAACACGGCCCATGCATAGTCGCGCCGGTAATGGGAGAAATTCTCCGACACCATGCGCTGGAAGATACCCATGTCCTGCGGGTTCTTCATGAAGGGTTTGAGTAGTCGCTCCAAAGTCGCGTGCGCCCCGAATTTTGATAAAACTGCAGACGAGAGCGTCCGCTTGAGTGCGTTCTAGACCGAGATGGTTGCACACCCGAAGCAGATCAAAGGCCCAAAACGGCGTTTGGCTTCAGGCTGTGGCTTTTGGGTTGCATGCCGCAGCCCGAAACGCACCACTCGTATCACCGTTTCCAGTGGCGACCTTCAAGATCCACCGCGAAAGGTGCCGCCGCGCGGGCGTATCCGGACAGGCCGAGAAGTGCGGGCTGCGGACAGGTGACAACGGCCAATTTCATGGTTTCCAACAGCGCCCTGTGGGGAGCCTTGTCGAGAAATGCTTCAAGCAAGCCGCCTTCATCGATGATCGGAAGCAAGCGTCTTGCGATGCCGCCACCGATATACGCACCGCCTTTGCTGAAAGATGTAAGCGCAAGATCACCCGCAATACGTCCAAGGCAGGCTGCAAAAATGTGCAGCGTTTCAACGGCCTGCGGATCGCTGCCATCCAGCCCGGCCTCCGAAATGTCGGCAGGTTTTTCCAACGCGGGCGTTACGCCATCGGCAACGCACGTGGCGCGATAGAGGTTCGCCATGCCGCGGCCGCACAGCACTTGCTCACCTGAAATGCGCCCGTCGATGCGGTCCAGATGCTGCCAGATCGCCGCTTCGCGTTCATTGCGCGGGCCAAGATCGACGTGGCCGCCCTCGCCGGCCACGGTGGTGAAGCCAGCTCCGCTGCGCACCAAAAGACCGACACCGAGGCCTGTTCCAGGGCCGAGAACAGCTTTGGTCGCACGCTCGTTTTCGATAGCTTGCGGATTCAACTCATGGAAATCTTCCGGCTTGAGGAACGGCAGTGCGAGCGCCTGAGCTTCGAAATCGTTGAACAGGATCAGATTATCGATGGACGTACGGTCCATGAAAGTTTCGGCCACAATATCCCAATGGGAATTCGTGAGTTGTCTTCCCGTTGGCTTCAAAGGTCCGGCACCTGCCAGCACGGCCGATTTGATGGTCACGTCTTTTGGCATGACCAACTGCGTTGCTGCTTCCAAGCTCTCATGCTCGGCAACGACGAGTTCGCAAACGTCGCCCCTGGGGCCATCGGCATCGACAAGCTGAAAGCGTGCATTCGTGCCGCCGATATCGGCGAGCAATGCAGGAAACGGAACTGGTGGAGTGGTGTTACGGGTCATGAACACGCTGCTTATAGCGGCCACCGCGACATTCAAGAGCGAAGTTACCGAAGCTGTTTGTGGACAGGGTGACTTACGCTCACGTCAAAGGAAAAAAGCCGGTGCAATGCGGCGCAGACCGTGCAAGGTTTATGGCAACGGTGGCCCTCAACCGGCCCCGGACCGGGTTTCTGCACCACTTTCCAGAGCCCACGAACCGATCGCGATTGCCACCCCTGTGGCGCGCATCCCACCCGAAAGGACATTCCTCATGAAACATTTCATGCTTGGCCTCGCCGCCGCAGCCTTTACCGCTGTCAGCGTTGTTGGCGCTTATGCCGATGGTCACGTCAAACCTGCCCTCGTTTATGATCTCGGCGGCAAAAACGACAAGAGCTTCAACGAATCCGCTTTCGCTGGAGCCGAGCGCTTCAAAGAAGAAACCGGCATTGATTACAAAGACTTCGAAATACAGAACGACGCCCAGCGCGAACAGGCCATGCGCCGTTACGCCCGCGACGGCCACAACCCTGTCGTCGTGATCGGCTTCTCGCAAGCTGTCGCGCTTGAAAAAGTCGCCAAGGAATTTCCCGACACCAAATTCGGCATCGTCGACATGGTTGTGGAACTGCCCAACGTGCGCTCCATTCTCTTCACCGAGCACGAAGGTTCCTACCTTGTCGGTGTGATGGCGGCGACCGCATCGAAATCCGGCAAGGTCGGCTTCGTTGGCGGCATGGACATCCCGCTGATCCGCAAATTCGCTTGCGGCTACGTGCAGGGCGTCAAATCCGTGAACCCGGACGCTGAAGTGTTCCAGAACATGACCGGCACAACCGGCGCAGCATGGAATGACCCCGTTAAAGGCGGCGAGCTTGCCAAGTCGCAGATCGACCGTGGCGCAGACGTTGTCTATCACGCAGCAGGCGGCACCGGCATCGGTGTGTTGCAGGCAGCAGCAGACGCTGGCGCACTCGGCATCGGTGTCGACAGCAACCAGAACGGCATGCACCCCGGCAAAATCCTCACCTCCATGCTGAAGCGCGTCGATAACGCCGTCTATTCAGCATTCAAGGATGTGGCCGATGAAAAATGGACCACAGGCTTCAACGTTCTCGACCTGAAAGCAGGCGGTGTCGGCTACGCGATGGACGACAACAACAAAAGCCTCGTCGATGCGGACATGCTGAAAGCTGTCGAAGCTGCAGCAACTTCCATCAAGTCCGGCGATGTCAAAGTCCACGACTACATGAGCGACAGTGCTTGCCCAGCTAGCTAACGCTAGATGTTTGGGTTTGGCCTCATGCTGTCGGGCTGCGCCCTTCGCTCCGGCGGGGCGGCCCAACTAGGGCCGGGC
>NZ_AEEB01000017.1 GCF_000179775.1 Ahrensia sp. R2A130 | reverse complement strand
TGCGCTACCAGGCTGCGCCACACCCCGACCGGCCCTCTAAAGGGCTGCGGAGTGATTAGGCCGGTCGCGAGGTGCATGCAAGCCGTTTCCGAGCAATATTTTCACGATCAACCACCCCAGCAGCAATCAGGGTGAAATTGCTGGGTGAACCAGACGCTGACCGATCTGCAGTCCAAGCCGTTCCGCCTCACCGCCATTGATTTCGAACACGTAACGGACAGGACCACGCGAACTGATGATGTCGAGCGATTCCGGTTCGGCTTGACGGCGAATATGGGTGATGCTGCCGCCATCATCAGCAAAAAGCATATCGAGAGGGATGAAGGTGTTCTTCATCCACATCATCACCGGCCGGGCGGCATCAAAGCGAAACAGCATACCTGTCTTGGGTGCCATAGATTGGCGGAACATCAGCCCCTTGCTGCGCTCCGGTTGCTCGTCGGCAAGTTCGATCCGCCACTGCAGCACCTGCCCATCAACGGCGATGGTGAGAGGCTCGGCCTCGTAAGGCAGGTTCTCTGTCGCGTTGGCACTGGCAAACGTAAATGCAAATATGAAGAAGAGTAGGAATGCGCGCATGGCAGAACCATCGAGCCGAAAAGCCTTACCCGTCAAGATAGCAAGCCGATCACAAAACGGAGCGGGTTGCGGTCAGCCGAAAAGATCAGGCTAGTGGCTCATCGGCAGGCTGCCGCCTGCAACAGGATGCACTTCGGCGGCCATCAGACCCTTATCACCATGGCCGTAACGCACCATGACGTGCTGACCGGGGCGCAGTTCGGTCAATCCAAAGCGCCGCAGGGTTTCCATGTGAATGAAGATGTCTTCGGTGCCCTCACCCTGCGTCAGAAAGCCGAAGCCTTTGGTGCGGTTAAACCATTTCACTTCGGTGCGAACGATGTCGCTGGTGGGCTCTACATCGACATGAGTGCGGGCGGGCGGAAGCTGGGACGGGTGAATGGCGGTGGAATTGTCCATCGACAGCACACGAAACGCCTGAAGGCCGCGGGCTTTGCGAACAACCTCACAAACGATGCGAGCACCTTCGTGAGCGGTTTGAAAGCCATCATCGCGCAGGCACGAAACGTGCAGCAGGACATCGGGCATGTCGTCATCGGGAACGACAAAGCCGAACCCTTTGGAAACGTCGAACCACTTGATTGCACCTGCTACAACAAAAACGTCGGGTGAAATGCCATCAGCTGGAGAGATCAGAGTGTGCTCGGATGTGTTGTCCGATGCGCCTTCGCCCAAGGAAATGGGAATCTGACCGCCTATCATACCGGGGCCATCACCATTGCGACCATCGCTCGCACTCATCGACTACACTCCAAAATACTCACAAACGAACAACACCAGCGAGTACGCTAAAGCAAAGCGATACCGATGGTCGCCGTGGACCAGAACAGGTTGAACAGGAGCCTAATCGAATACTTGGATGCCGCCTTGATTCGTTTTCAATGTAGCACGAGAGGGCGGAATCTCGGCAAGAGTCGAAAGCAAAAAAAGTCTTAACGTCTGCCGAGAGCATGCAAAACCGGCTTCATTGCAACACCTATGGAGTCGCGAATGATGAGGTCAGCCAGTGCGTCCAGAGGTGTAGGCTCCCGGTTGACGATGACGAGCCGAGCGCCGGACGTTGCTGCGATTTGCGGGATTCTCGCAGCTGGCTGCACCACCAACGAAGACCCCAGCACGATGAACAATTCGCAGTGCTGAGCCAGCTTTGCAGCCCGGGTCACTTTATCTGTGGGCATTGGCTGACCGAATGAAATAACGGCCGCTTTTACGAGGCCTCCACAACGGGCACAGCGCGGAGACAGACCTGTTGTGTCGATATGAGCTTTGGCATTGGCAAGCGACATGGGTGCTGAGCAATCCAGGCATTCGCCTCTCGTACCGTTGCCATGGATTTCCACGATATCGGTATCGGCAACGCCTGCGCGCTGGTGCAAGCCATCAATGTTCTGGGTGACCAACGCCTCCCCGCCCGGTGAGTCGAGAATCGCAGCGCAGGCGTGGTGGCCATCATTGAGTGGTGCTGCATCGAACTGCGCCTGGAAGTGGAAGCGCCGTCGCCAATCCTCCAATCGCGCATCTTCATCGGAAACGAACACATCGAACTGGATCGGTTTCATTTTGGTCCACACACCACCGGGGCTGCGGAAATCGTCGATCCCGGACTCGGTGGAGATACCTGCGCCAGTGAAAAGCACGGTCGAACTCGATTCTCTTACCCAATCCGCCAGTTGTTGGTGTGACGCCTCACCTGACATGGCGCAAACCGACGACATCGCGCGAACTGGTTGTCAGATTGTGCCAAAGCGCTAGAACCAAAAGACCATCTCCATTCCCGTTAAGAGCGATTGTTATGAAATATCTCCACACAATGGTGCGCGTAGCCGATCTCGATGCTTCGCTGGATTTTTACATCAACAAGATGGGGCTGGTTGAAATCCGGCGCATGGAAAACGAGGGCGGTCGATTTACTCTCATCTTTCTGGCAGCAGACGAAGACGTTGAACAGGCCAATGCCGAAAAGGCGCCGATGATTGAGCTGACATATAATTGGGACCCTGAGGAATATACCGGCGGTCGCAATTTCGGCCATCTCGCCTACACCGTGGAGAACATCTACGAGACCTGCCAGCGGCTCATGGATGCTGGCGTGACGATCAATCGCCCTCCCCGTGACGGCCATATGGCCTTCGTCAAATCTCCTGATGGCATCTCGTTTGAATTGCTGCAGGCGGGCGACTCGCTGGAACCGGCTGAACCCTGGAAAAGCATGGAAAATACAGGCTCCTGGTAAACAGTGATGCGGCCTGTCATGGCGTCACAATTGCGCCAGAGTTCGGCCATACTCGCTTGGTTGGTCGAGTGCGTTTGCACTGGTGGCAGGAATAGTTACGACCTGCTTTCTGATCACTGTGGGGCGATTATAGAATTCAGCGGCTGCATTGCAGTTGCCAGGGGAGCATGAACAAGTGAGATCGGGTACCAGCCCATATCGATGCACGACATCGCGGCTTCGTGCCGCAGTGGCTGCGCTATCGATGCTGGCTCTTTCAGGCTGCGTGGCGAGCAACAGCTTGCAAACGCAAGATACGGCAGCCGCTCTCACCCCAGCTGAAGACGTTGCAACACCCCAGACCGCAGACCCAACAGCTATGGGCCTGACGACCGATGCGGACGTCGCTAAGGCAAGTGAAGAGCAGCTCTTGCCATCTGCCGAAGCAACAGCGCTCGCCCCTACTGCAGAAACATCGGCAGCTGTTGCGTCTACAGATCTTGCAAAAACCGCCGAACCTGTCGTTGAATCTGTCGAAATCGCAGCGGCTCCTGAACCTGCCAAAGCGAAACCAGTGAATCCGCTGGCCAGCTTTTTTACGGCAAGCGAACCGATAAATAAGCCGAAACGTCCGAAGGCCGGAATTCAGAAGAAAAAGCAGTTGCAGCCGGTGCGCACTGCCAGTCGCTCAACAAGCCGCGCCAGCGGAACCGGCACATTGCCGGGTGTGCGGAGCGGCGGTGGACTGTTCGGCATCATCGCGACCACCAATGAGCGCAATGGAAGCGACACGCGCAACAAGAACGACCGCGACCAGTTGGCGTCCGTTACCAATCTTGGTCGCGCGGGCAGCACTGTGTTTGCTCACCAGCGCAAAGGCATTCGCTCTGACTGTTTTCCAAGAGCGCTGGTTGCTATTTTGAAGCGCGTGGAGCGCCACTACGGCAAGCCGGTCGTCATTACCTCCGGCTTTCGCAGTCAGTCGTATAACCGCCGAATTCGCGGTGCACGCAATTCCACCCACACAAAATGTCTGGCAGCCGATATTCAGGTTGAGGGCGTGTCCAAGTGGCAACTTGCGAAATATATGCGCAGCATTCCCGGTCGCGGTGGTGTCGGCACATATTGCTGGACGAAATCCGTTCATATCGACATCGGCGCCAAGCGCGCATGGCACTATTGCAACCGCCGCAAAAAGCGCCGGGCCTGATTGCACGCCACCTATTTTGGCCACCTTGCCCGCCCGCGACAGGACGGCACGTCAAAAATTGAAATTCTACGCATTTTCCCCTTGCGGCAGGAAATTCCCCTGACTATAGAAAACCGCGCTGTGGTCCCTTCGTCTATCGGTTAGGACGCCAGGTTTTCAACCTGGAAAGAGGGGTTCGATTCCCCTAGGGACTACCAGCTTTTTCCCACCATCAGCGCATTCTTGATTTCAGTAGCCTACCGGCTGCTGGGCTGAAGGTGAGAGCTTGCCTAAACGCCCTGCATCTTGCGACGGGCAGCCTTGCCGGTCTTTTTAGACTCTTCGAGCGGTGTTTCCGGCGTCGTCATGGACGGGGCGTCCAGTGTCGGCTTGTCGCCGTAGGTGTAATAGCCCTGATGCAGGTAGCGCTGGCTGAAGTTGTAATCCATCCGGTCGAGATAGAAGCGGGTGAACGCAGCGCCAACCAGCGTTGCGCCAGCGGTGCGCAGGCGGCCGATAGCAGCCTTCGCCGGTTCGCGCTTGGTAGACTTGCAGGCCACAACGAACAGCGTTGAATCGACCAGACGGGAAAGCAGCGGTGCATCCGACAGGCCCATGACAGGCGGCGAATCAACGATGACCATATCGTAACGCTTCACCAGCAATTCAAGCACCCGCACCATGCGCGATGACGCGATGAGGTCTGCCGGATTGGGCGGTATCGTGCCTGCGGTGAGGACCGAAACGCCAGCGTGACCAGTCTTCTTGAAGCAGGCTTTCACGTCACCGCTCAAAACGAGATTCGACAGAAGGTTAGACAAGCCGATCTGATTGTCGACGCCATAGACCTTGTGCAGGCGCGGCTTGCGCATGTCAGCGTCGATGATGAGAACACGGCGGCCAAGTGCTGCAAAATCAGCGGCCAGACGCACGGCAGTGGTGGTCTTGCCATCACCCGGTGCGGCGCTGGTAACGAGGATATGGCGAATGTCGTTTTCGGTGCCAGTAAACTGCACCGATGTGCGCAGTGTGCGATAGGACTCCATGAACTCGCAGGTCGGATCGCCCCAGGCCGCTTCCAGATCCTTCGCAGAAAGGCGCGGGATAAGACCCAGAACGGGCAAACCAAGTTCGCTCTCGATCTGGTCTGGCGTTGCGAATGTGTTGTCGAACAATTCGCGCGCATAGATGAACGATGCGCCCAGCGCGCCAAAGATACCGAACATCAGCAGCAGGTTCTTGGGCAGGTTAGGAGAGAACGGCGCTTTCGGCAGTTCGCCGCGATCAACGATGGTGGCACCGGCAGTTTTAAGCGCGGCACCGACGCCGACTTCAGATAGCTTTGCAATCAGCGTCTGGTAATGCAAACGCACGGTATCAGCCTCGCGCTTCAGGATCGTGTAGCGGATGTTCTTGCGCTGGTAGGTGCGGCTTTCCGCTTCCAACCGCAGCAATTCTTCCTTGAGCGAAGCTTCCTTTTGTTCAGCCTGTTCCAGTTGAACCGCAATGGATTGGCCAATGGCGCGGTTTTCCTGATTGAGGTTGCGTTCGATTTCAGCAATCTGTGCGGCCAACTTCTGCATCTCAGGGAAGCTGGGTTTCATACGTGCGCGTTTCTGGCGATATGTGGACCGAAGCTCAATCAGCCTTGCCTTGGCGACCTGTACCGTTTCGCTGGCAAAGGATTGAGGCAGCGAGGCAGCGCCGTTCTTGCGCAGCTGTGTGTCGTAACGTTCTGCAAGCAGGCGTTCGTTCACAGCAACCGAGATGGCACGGTTCGTCTCGGCAATGTTGCCATCGAGCAAGGAAGAAGACTGGCCAACGGTCGTTAGTCCCTGCTCCTGCGCGTAAGAGACGAGTGCCTCTTCGGCCGTTTCCAGATCAGCTTTGGCGACTTGCACCTGCTGTTGCAGGAACAAGCGGGCCTGATCCGAAGTTTGCGCTTTTTTCTCCACCACCATGGCCATGTAGCTTTCGACCACCTGGTCAACGATGCGCTGGCTCCACTGCGGAACGGGATGCGTGTAGGTTACGGCGATAACGCTGGTGTTGCGGATGAGACGTGCGCCTAGACCGGCCTTCACTTTTTCAGCTGCGAGCTGCGCACGACGCTCCTGCGTGAGCGTGTCAAAATCAGCAAAAGCGCTGGGCTCACCGGGAACTCTTGTCAGGTTCGCGATGCTGAAACGCGGTGTTGAGGCCAGAAAAGCAGGCTCATCAGCAAGCCCAAGCGCAGCAACAACCCGCTTGGCGACTTCACGGGATTTCAGTTTCTGACGCGCGGTTTCAAAATCCACCAGATCCTTCAACTCGGACGTGACTTCCAGCTCTTTCAAGGCATTGGGGCTGGCGGTGGCGATTTCGATACGGGCAGAAGAATTGTAGAGCGGCGTCTGCAAGCGGGTGAACACGAGGCCGGAAATAACGGCCAGCATCAGTGAGATGATAATGACCCAGCGGTGGTGCAGCAGGAACCAGAATATCTTCAGCGCATCGAAGCCGCCGTCATTGGACGAACCATCAACGCCATGCCCGACCGCGACGCCTATACCGGCGTTGGGGCTCGGCATCAGCGCAACCGAGCGCTGTTCCGGCGTCATGCTTTGAGAATGCTTCATAGTTCCGTCGCCCTTGAATTCCCGCCCGTCAAAATCACGCCCTTGAAGATCACAATGGCGCTCCAATGCGTGCAGCGCTCGTGGCAACACCCAATGCTTCCTTCAAATTCTGAAGGGCAATTTTGCGTTTGGATGAAAACGCCACCACCACATCGCCCGAATAGAGCTTCGGGTTGCGCGCCTGCCCGTTGCGGATCGCCTTGAGCGATACCGGCAAAACCTGCGTTTCCTGCTCGAACTTACGGTAGACGTACAGGGTGCCGTCATCAGCAATATCGCGCAGGCCACCAGCATTGGCGACCATCTTCATCAGGTCCGCTTCGCCTTCAACGCGGTAAGCACCGGGCTTGCGGAACGAGCCGTCCATGGTGATCTCACGACCCGGCGAATGGCGAATGAACACGGAAATATCGGGCGACTGGAGAAGGTCGCGCCCGTAACGGCGCTCCAGTTCTGATTCCAGTTCAGGAACCGACAACTTGGCCGCGTTGACCGAGCCGATGAGCGGCATGGTGATCGCGCCATCATTTTCGACACGAACCGTGCGGTTGAGATCGGTCACTTCATAGAACTGAATTTTCAAAAGATCGTTGGTGGAGATACGGCGTGGCTGACCAGCGCGTTCCCCCGGCGGCAGGTCGAGGCCGGAGACAACGCGCAGTCCATCGGCGCTTTTTCCGATGAGTTCAGGAGATTTTACAGGTTCGGCAGCGCCAAAGGTAGTACCGGTGTTGCAACCGGACAGCCCCAAGCAAATTACCAAAGCGACCGACGCGCAGGACATCGTGCGAAGACCGCAAAAGCTGCGGTTTTCGTTGTTTAAGCCTGCATCTGGTCGTTTAAATGTCATCGACCGTTCCGGTTCCGCGCAATTTCATCCAGTGCGGCAGCGGCTTGGTCGAGAGCAAAACAAGACAGAACGAGGCACCACTTTCGTGCCACGTCCAACCATGCAAATCCGCCCCCGTGGCCCTGTTCCACGATGGTTCCGTCCACAATAGATGCGTTACGGTGCATAATCGGTTAAGATCAGGGAGGCCGACGTTAGTCTGGAATTAAGCTGGAACTGGTATATCGCTCGTTCCGATATGCCCGCACAGGCCGTGAAGCGAACCCAGGATATGACTGTCATGACAGAGCCGACAGTTCCCCCAAGCTACCCCGGCGGCAACGGTGGCCGAGAAGTGTTGCACTCGATTGCAAAATCGAACCGCAAATGGCGGTGGGCGCGCTACATCGCCATCATCGTTACGTTTTCGGTGCTGCTCTATTTCGGCTTGGCGGCCAAGTTCTTCCCTGAATTCGACCCCACCGAGCAACTGCGCGGTCGCGGCGACCAGAATCTCCACATTTTAGCATTCGCAGTTTTGACCTTCCTGATTGCAGTCGGGCGGCACCGTTATCTGCCAGCCATCGCGTTCTGCGTGCTTGCGGCGATATTGGTGGAATCGCTTCAGATGTACCTCCCCTCGCGCTCGGCTGATCCAAATGATCTTTGGGCCAGCATAAAAGGTGTCGGGATCGGCTTCCTCGTCGCACTTGCTGTGAACATCGTAATCGTCAGCAATCGGGACGGAATGAGCGTCGAACGCCGCCGCTCCTGAACGCCAATGCGCTATTTGTAACGGTGCATTAAGCCCAATGGGAGAAACCTTATCCCATCAAGAGCCTCGCGCTCGCGCCACTTTGTTGCGCGGGCCGGAATGGGCTCGCTCTACGGGCGCATCAAATGGACTATCTCGTTACCGGTAATGCCGGCTTCATCGGCTATCACACCACCCGCAAATTGCTGGAACGCGGCAACAGCGTTGTCGGCGTCGACATGGTCAACGACTATTACGATGTTGGCATCAAGGAAGCGCGGCTAAAGCAGCTCGATGAAGTCAGCGCGAAAACCGGCAGTAACTATCATCACGCCCGCATAAACTTCGCTGATCGCGCCGCGTTGGAAGCTGTGTTCAAGGAACATAAGCCGCGCAAGGTCATCAATCTCGCAGCACAAGCCGGCGTTCGCTACAGCCTGGAAAATCCGCACGCTTACGTGGAATCCAATATTATCGGGTTCACCAACCTGTTGGAATGCTGCCGCTATGGCGAGGTGGAACACCTCGCATACGCCTCGACGTCCAGCGTCTATGGCGCCAACACCAACATGCCGTTTTCAGAGCACCACGGGGTGAACCACCCGATCCAGTTCTACGCCGCCACCAAGCGCGCCAACGAGTTGATGGCCCACAGCTACAGCCATCTGTTCAGGATGCCGACGACGGGCCTGCGCTTCTTCACCGTTTATGGTCCATGGGGCCGGCCTGACATGGCGCTGTTCCTGTTCACCCGCAAAATTTTGGCAGGCGAACCGATCCCTGTGTTCAACAACGGCAACCACACCCGCGACTTCACCTATGTCAGCGACATTGCGGAAGGCGTGGTGCGGATCACGGACAATCCGGCTGCGCCGAACCCGGATTGGGATGCGGCGAACCCAGACCCGGCGACATCCAACGCGCCGTTCCGCATCTTCAACATCGGTAACAACACGCCGGTAAAGCTGATGACCTATATCGGTGCGCTACAGGACGCTTTGGGCAAGAAAGCCGAGATAGACTTCCTGCCGCTGCAGGACGGCGACGTGCCGGATACTTATGCCGACGTTTCCGAATTGATGGCAGCGGTCGACTATAAGCCCGCCACTCCTGTCGAGACGGGAGTTGCGAATTTCGTCGACTGGTACCGCAGCTACTACAACGTGTGATCGATGACGCAGCCCGCCACCCCACGCCGTGCGCTGTTTCTGTTCCCCACCGATACGATGGGGGGCGCGGAGAATGTTTTGCGGCTTTCCGCAAGCGCTGCGCTGGCCAGTGGTGACTATGACGAGGTGGTCTGTTTCGTATTGTGCCGCGCTCCATCAGGTGCGCTGGACACTTTGGCAGGCGATAAACGGGTGACGATCATTCATACTGGTGCGGCTTCCGAGAAAGCAGGCCTGCCTGCGCTGGCAAAGGTTCTGCGTGATGGGCCGTGGGAATTCGTCATGTCCTCCCATACCCATCTCAACGCTGCCGCATCGCTGGCGCGTCGGGTGGGCTGGTTTACGACAGAGCGGCTGGTCACGCGCGAATCCACCATGATTTTCGAACGTGAGTTCACAGGCCGTGGCCGCATCGCGCCGCAGCTGTACCGCGCTTATGGCGGCCAAGACCTGTTGGTTTGTCAGTCGCAGCGTATGGCAGATTCACTTGCCCAGCACACGAAAGACCGGTTGGCGCACCTGACAAGAGTGATCGAGAACCCGCTGGATATGGAAGCGCTTGAAGACGCAATTTCCGCCTCGCTTGCTCCCACGCGAACCGACAATCGTTGCAAGATCGTCTGGTGCGGACGCCTCGCAGAAGTGAAATCGCCAGATCGTGCATTGGCGACCTTGGCGGAACTGGATCGCATGGCACCGGGGCGCTTCCATCTCACCATGATTGGTGATGGTCCGATGCGAACCGAACTTGAGAACCGTGCGTTGCACGATGGACTGCAAGACGCGGTCACCTTCACCGGTCGCGTTGCTTCCCCTGCCCCGATCATGGCCTATTGCGATATTGGCCTGCTGACCTCCGATATCGAGGGCTACCCCAACGTCATTCCAGAAATGCTGGCGTGTGGCGTGCGCCGCGTCGTGACGACCAACTGCGCCGGCGGTTTGGATGCGTTGCCGGGCGTCATCATCAGTCACGACAAGACGCCTGCAATTTTGGCAACCGCACTGCTCGAAGCATCGGCTTCGCAGGCTGCGCCGCCGGACCTGCAAGTCGTGCTCGAGTCACGATCACCAGAACGCTTTTTTGAACGGCTTCTTGCCGCATGAGCATTTCCGCACCCACACTTCCCTCTGGAACCGTCATCACCTCGCCGCGCGGGCAGAGTGCGCTTGCACCAGAATTTTCCAGCCTGTTCTTTGCCCTCTTTATCGTCTTCATGCCGTGGGAATGGGTGCGTGGCGACGAGTTCGCCGACCTCGTGAACTACACCACCCGCATTTACGATCTGCGCGACTACGGCATGCGCGCCTTCCAGTGGGAAGACACGATACTGGGCTGGTTAAAGTTCGAATATCTTTGGTTTGCGTTGCTGACACTGGTGGCGAAACTGAACGTCGAACCAGCGGTTTTTCTATCGAGCGTCACCTTCTTCTCCGCTTTCCTGACCCACCGGTTCTTGCGTCAATATATCGGCGCGCTGCTGGCTGGGCTGGTGCTGGCCAATCCGATTTCCATCGACCTCATGTCGTCGCAAGTTCGTAGCGCTTTGGCATTTTCTGTTTTTCTCGCGCTTGCTGGTGGATCAGCCACCGGAAAATGGGCGTGGGTACGATGGGGCGCGATGCTCGCCCTGCCCTTTATTCACACGGCAATGACGATGATATTGGCCGTCTTTGCGGGCGCTAAAATTATAACCGTTATGCCCCGTCTTTCACCCGTTATGCGCAGTGTGCTGATTGGCTGCGGTGCGGCTGTCATGGTGGTGGTGGTCGCAACGTTTCTGCCTACGCTTGCCGATGAAGCGGGCGACCGCCGACAGCTAGCAGACTACGGCAACAAGACCGCAGCCTATGTAATGTTCTGGCTGTTGCTTGGCATCGCGCTCGCCGCTTCTGCCGCACGCCGGAATGCCGTTAGCTGGGAATACGCCTTCGCCACTTTCATCACGCTGTTCGGCTCGCTGGCAGAGTTCCTGTCACTTCCAGGCTTTCGTTTCGTGGCACTGGCCATTCCCGTTATCTTTGCAGCCATGCCACTGATGAAGAAGGAATTGCGTCAAGGCTCGATGGTGATGACTGCAGCTTACGGTGTGCTGCTCGTCTATTATTGGGTGCGGTGATGCGGCGCGGATTTCTAACCATTTTGGGCGGCGGAGGATTGGCGCAAATCGCGACAATCGCGGCTCTGCCAATGCTCGGAAGGCTCTACGACCCTATCGACTTTGGCCAATTGGGCGCGGTGATGGCGGTTGTCTCGCTTGCAGCGGTGATCGTTCACGGACGATATCAGATGGCCTTGCCAACCGTTTCATCCCAACGCGAAGCGCAGGCATTGCTGACGACATCGTTGCTGTTGGTTCTGACGCTATCTTTGCCGGTGGTGTGCATCATCGCCTTGGCAATGGGACGCGCGCCGGACGAGCTGTCTCCGCTCACATTCGTAGGGCTTGCCGTACTGCTCACCATCTTCAGCGCCGCTCTGGATTGCATGGCCTATTGGCGCAGCAGGCAGGGCCGATTTACCGTCTCGGCACGAAACGCGGTGCTGCGAAGCGTGGCTGTCGTGGTCTCTCAAATCATCCTGTTTGCTTGGGCCGGATGGGGCTTGATTGCAGGCGCAGCCTTTGGTGCAACAGTCGCGCTGGCCGCAGCTGCATGGGATTGGTGGCGTCACGATCGAATAGAATTTGCCCGCTTCGCACCAAGCGAATTGTGGGACGTCATCAAACGACACAAGCATTTTCCGCTCTTCGGCGTTCCGCAGGGATGGCTCGCAGCGTTGTCTTGGAACGGATTGCCTCTTGTCCTCGTGGCCTATGGAGAGACGGCATTGGCAGGCCAATTCTGGGTGGCCTACCGCCTGCTTATCGCACCAGTGACGCTGTTTGGTTCAGCCTACCGACAAGCCGCACTGCCCGCTTTGCGTGACCTCGACGAGCGCTCCGGAAAAATGATGGCTTTGCGCCACATGGCGGCAATCGCTCTGCCAGCGCTCGTCGTAGCCGCGATTTTATTCACGTTCGGTGAGAACCTTTTCGTTGCATTCCTCGGTCAGGATTGGGCGTTGGGAGGACGGATTGCGGGCTGGTTGGCGCTGGGCGTCGCTGCCGATGCGTTCAAGGTTCCCGCCATCTGCCTGATGCAAGCGCGCGGTTTGCAAAAAATCGTTCTGGCTTGGGAAATCTGCGTCATCATTCCACGTTATGCCGCTGTCTTTGCCATTGTCGGCTTTGGGGCCTCGTTGGATGTTTTCGCAGCATTTGCCATCACCGGCCTAGCCCTTTGGGCACTGCTGCCACTGCCTTGGCTTCTCACCCGAAGCCGTGAGCAAGAAGCGCGCACATTATGAGCCGGATTTTCCTGTTGGGTTCCTACGGCGAATCTCTCCTGAATTTTCGCGGCCCTTTGATAGAAGCTATGATCGCGGCGGGCCATGATGTGCTGGCCGCTGCGCCGGACCTTGATGCTACAACGCGAACACAACTTTCAGCGCTGGGCGCAACGCCGGTTGATGCGCCTATGAACAGGACCGGTACCAACCCGATCGCCGACATCGCAACGATGTTGCGTCTGCGCAAAATAATTCGGGAAACGAAACCCGATTTCGTGCTTACCTATACGATCAAACCGAATATCTGGGGTGGGCTAGCGGCCCGGTCGCTCGGAATTCGAAGTGCCGCGATGATAACCGGTTTGGGCTATGCGTTTGCCGAAGACGATGCGGCATCGGTCAAGCAACAAGCCGTTGGTGCGCTGGCGAGAAAGCTCTATGCAGCTGCCGCTAGACATCATTCAAAACTGATCTTTCAGAACCCGGACGACATGCGCGATTTCGAGCGCGCTGGCTGTCTTGATAATCCTGCCAAGGTGGTTTTCACCGCAGGCTCAGGCGTTGATGTGGCAAAACTCCTCCCCTCTCCGTTCCCGCAGAAGCCGCTTTTTCTGATGGTTGCCCGACTGCTGGTTGCAAAGGGCGTGCGGGAATACGCAGAAGCTGCAGCGCAAGTGAAGCGCGACCATCCCGATTGGGAATTTCGTCTTGTCGGTTGGCGTGATGAAGGGCCGGACGCCGTTCCTGCAGCGGAGATCAAAAGCTGGGCGGTGCAGGGTCTGGATTATCGCGGGCCCTCCAACGATGTTGCTGGCGAGTTGGCTGAAGCTTCGATTTACGTGCTGCCGTCCTACCGTGAAGGCACACCGCGCTCGGTACTGGAAGCGATGGCCTGCGGCCGGCCCGTTATCACCACTAACGCGCCGGGCTGCCGTGAAACGCTGCGTGACGGTGAGACAGGTTTTCTCGTTCCCGTGCGCGACGTTGACACTTTGGCAAACCGGATGCGCGATCTTGGCGCAGATAGCGACCTTCGCGCCCGCATGGGTGCAGCGGGTCGCGCGTTTGCAGAGGAGCGTTTCGACGTGACGAAAGTGAACGAGAAATTGCTGCACGATCTGGGGCTTGCATGATGAAACGTCTTTTGGACATCGCGATTTCGGCCACCGCACTGGTGGCCCTTTCGCCCGTGATCGCAGCCACAGCCGTAGCAGTCCGCTGGACGATGGGCGGCCCTGTGGTTTTCCGTCAGCAGCGTCCGGGGCTGAACGGCGAAGCGTTCGAGATGATGAAATTTCGTTCCATGCGCGATGCTGTAGATGCCGATGGAAACCCGTTGGCAGATGCCGAGCGGCTGACGCGCACCGGCGATTTCATTCGCAAAACATCTTTGGATGAACTGCCCGGTCTCATCAATGTGTTGCGCGGAGATATGAGCCTCGTCGGCCCTCGCCCGCTGCTGATGGAATACCTGCCGCTTTATTCAACCCGCCAGATGCGGCGACACGATGTGAAGCCGGGCATTACCGGCTGGGCGCAGGTGAATGGACGCAACGCGCTGTCTTGGGACGAGAAATTCGAACTCGATCTGCACTATGTCGAACACCGTTCGCTCTCGTTCGACCTTCGGATCTTGTGGATGACCCTGCGTAAAGTTTTGGTGCGCGACGGCATTTCAGCAGCTGGCGAAGCCACTATGAGCAAATTCACCGGTCAGAAAACGGAGACTACAAATGCTTGATGGCCCCTTCGCGCCTTGGCCGAATTTCACCGCAGAAGAGGCTGATGCCGTATCCCGCGTGCTGCTGTCGAACCGCGTCAACTATTGGACGGGGCAGGAAGGGCGTGAATTCGAGAAAGAGTTCGCCACCTTCGCGCGCGCAAACCACGCCGTAGCCTTGGCCAATGGCACGCTTGCATTGGACCTCGCTTTGCATGGGCTCGGTATCGGTTCACGCAACGGTGGCGCGGAAAGCGACGAGGTGATCGTCACGCCGCGCAGCTTCATGGCGTCTGTCAGTTGCGTGTTGAACGCAGGCGCACGGCCGGTTTTTGCCGACGTGGATGCCGAGAGCCAGAACATCACATTCGTCACCGTCGAACCTCATATCACCAAGCAGACACGTGCGGTTATCTGCGTGCATCTGGCGGGCTGGCCCTGCGATATGGACGGGTTGAAGGCGCTGGCGGACCACTACGACATCAAGCTGATCGAAGATTGTGCGCAGGCCCATGGAGCGCTTTATAAAGGTCGCCCCGTGGGTGGTTTGGGCGACGTGGCGGCGTGGTCCTTCTGCCAGGACAAAATCATGACCACCGGCGGCGAAGGCGGCATGGTGACGTGTAATGACGAGAATATCTGGCGGCGCATGTGGGCTTTCAAGGACCACGGCAAAAGCTATGAAGCCGTTTATGAACGCGATCATGCTCCCGGTTTTCGCTGGCTGCACGAAAGCGTCGGCACCAACTGGCGCATGACGGAAATGCAAGCCGTGATCGGGCGCATTCAGTTGAAGCGTATGCCCTGTTGGACGTTGCAACGGGGTGCAAATGCCGATGCTCTGGCTGAAACGCTTGCGCCGTGGAGCGGGCCGGACGGGTTTTTACACTTGCCGGATTTCAACGCGGAAGCAGCGCAGGGCAGCCGCCACGCCAACTACAAGTTCTACGCTTTCGTGCGACCGGATCATCTCCCGGACGGCGCAACGCGGGATGCTGTGATTGCAGAAATTGTGGCACAAGGACTGCCCTGCATGCAGGGATCATGTTCCGAAATCTATCTGGAAAAGGCATTTGACGGCTTAGACTTGCGTCCGGCCCATCCTCTGCCCATTGCAAAGCGTTTGGGTGAAACAAGCTTAATGTTTGTCTGCCATCCTGGGGTTCACAAAGTGGACATCGACCTTTCGAAAGGCGGTGAACTGGCGGCGGCATAAACGGTATGAATGAGATTGCAGCGCGGCTTCCGCGCAATCTGAAGGGGTTCATTCTCCTCTACTCCGACATGGTGCTCACCGCGATTGCGCTCTACGCGGCCTTCGCACTTCGTTTGGACAACCCTTTCGTTCTCGACCGACTTCTGGACTCTTGGGTACTGCTTTCGATCCTCTGGCTGACGGGTATCACACTCACCGGCTTCTTCCGTCTGCACATGACGAAACTGTCCGGCTACGACACGACGGCCATGGCCCGCACCGCGCTTTGGGTGGCGATGCTCACGGCTGTTGGAACCATTGCAAACATCGCACTCGGCCTTGGCGCGCCGCGCACGGTGCCCGTGCTGACCGGCTTCATCCTCGCAATCCTGATCTTCATGTTCCGCGCATCAGCGATCTACGTGCTCCATCGCTCTGCCGATCAAAAACTCAACCGTGTTCCGGTCGCGATTTACGGCGCTGGTGCTGGTGGCTTGCAGTTGATCGCAGCGTTGAATTCGTCGCGCCGATACCGCCCCGTTTTGTTCGTGGATGACAGCGCCACGATGCAAGGCCTGACCATCTCGGGCTTGCCCGTCTATCGCCCAACTGATCTTGCCAAACACCGTGCCAGCGGGCGCATCGAGAAGGTCATTCTTGCGATTCCTTCGATCTCCAACGCCAAAAAATCCATGATCATGGAGCAATTGGCGGAACTCGATTGTGAGGTTCAGGAGCTTCCTTCCTACGTAGAAATGATCCGTTCCGGTGGTGTTTTGAGCAGCCTGCGCACCGTAACCCCTGAAGACCTGTTGGGACGCGAAGGCGTTGATCTGGCTATCCCTGAAGTGGGCAACGCTTATGCAGGTGCCAGCGTGTTCGTATCGGGCGCCGGTGGATCCATCGGGTCCGAGCTTTGCCGCATCGTCAGCGATTTGCGCCCGCGCCGCATGGTTCTGTTCGAGCTTTCAGAGTTCGCGCTTTACGGCATCGAAAGCGAATTGCGCGCGAAAACAGAAGCCGCCGGCATCGAACTGATCGCGGCTTTGGGCTCCATTTCCGATCGTGATCGCCTCGACGGACTGTTCAAGCAATACGAGATCGATGTCGTCATCCACGCGGCCGCTTACAAGCATGTACCGCTGGTGGAAGCTAACGTGCCGGAAGGCGTGAGCAACAATGTGTTTGGCACACAAACGCTGGCGCAGGCAGCAATCGAAGCCAAAGTGAAGCGCTTCACCATGGTCTCCACCGACAAGGCCGTGCGCCCAACAAATGTTATGGGCGCGACCAAACGGCTAGGCGAATTGGTGGTACAGGATTGTGCCGCCCGCCACCGCGAGACGGTGTTTTCTATGGTGCGCTTTGGCAATGTGCTGGGCTCATCCGGCTCGGTCATTCCGTTGTTCAAACGGCAGATCGAAAAGGGTGGCCCCGTCACGCTTACTCATGACGATATCACCCGTTATTTCATGACCATACCGGAAGCCGCGCGTCTGGTTCTGCTGGCCGGCTGCTACGCTTCAGGCGGCGAAGTGTTCGTTCTCGATATGGGTCAACCCGTTCGCATCCGCGATCTGGCCGAACGAATGATCCAACTTTCAGGTCACACCGTACAAAGCGAAGATGCTCCAGAGGGCGACATTGCAATCGAAGTGACAGGTCTTCGTCCGGGCGAAAAATTATATGAAGAATTGCTGATCGACGCGGACACATTGCCCACCCCTCATCCGAAAATTATGCGTGCCCGCGAGTCCCGGCTGCGGCCACAGCAGGTCGAACACGCTATGGCTTCGTTGCGTCTGGCGCTTACCCATGGCGACGAAAACGCCATTCGCACGGTGTTGCACCGCTTTGTCGAAGGGTTCCAGATTGCGGATCATGACGAGGCCCGGCTGGCCACGCAACAAAGCTTTAATAGTGAATCAATTTCTAAGATCGAAACACAAAATTCACCCCCTTCTTTTGCCGGGGCGAAAGACCTTCGCGTTAGTTTAATGCCAGCAGGAGGCGACAAACACGTTGTCGTCAGACTTGAAAAAGATACCGCAGAAGACGGTAACAAGGGCAGAGAACAATGGCTAAACCAACCGAGAGCAGCCTCGTAACCGGCACCGAATCTGAAAGTGAAGAATTCGCTTGGCTTGATGATCAGTGGGGCAAGGTCAAAAATGTTATTACCAATGGTGATGACGTTCTGATCGGCTCTACCAAAGGTGACCGCATATCGGCGCGCGACGGCAACGACGTTGTGTACGGCGGTGCAGGCAACGACACGATCAAGGGCGATGGTGGTAATGATGCGTTGTACGGCAACCAAGGCAAGGATCGCCTGTATGGTGACGCCGGTAACGACGCCCTCTTGGGTATGGAAGGTGATGACCGTCTATATGGCGGTTCCGGCTACGATGGTCTTGATGGTGGGTCGGGCAATGACCGCCTCTACGGTGGCAACGATAGCGACTTGCTAATCGGCGGCACCGGCAATGACCACCTGTATGGCGATAGCGGCGACGACGCTCTCTACGGCGGCGAAGGTAACGACCGTCTTTATGGCGGCACGGGCAATGACTGGCTGTTCGCCGGTTCTGGAAGCGACCAAGTCGACGGCGACAGCGGCAACGATGTTGTTGTTCATGTGGCCAGCGAAAATGACGCAGACGGCAATACCAACAGTTATCTGGGGGGCTCGGGCACGGACGTGCTCTACGTGTCAATCGACGGCGAGGCTTGGGAAGCCGATCTCGCCGGTGACCGCACAATGCTGAACGAGTTGATCGCTCTGCGTGACGGAATTGAAAACACAAGCAACAGTGGCACAGCAGAAGCCGGGCGAACGATATTCACTGTCGCTTCATTGAACTTTCAGGCCAGTGAATTTGAAAATTTGGGCATCTTGGTCGACAATGCACTGATCGATCTCGACGAAGTGGCCGCTCCCAACAACATGGTGGTTGCTACCGACGATACGGTTGAATCGGTGGGCGGCGAAAACAGCATCGTTGTGGACGTCGCAGAGAACGACAGCGCGCTTGACGGTATCGGCAGTGTCGAACTGGTGCTTGAACCCCGCCTCCTTCGGACTGCAGTCAATGCAGAACCTGAACCTGAGCCCATTGCAACAGGCAGCGTGGATGAAGAAGGCAATGTCGTCTTCACCGTCAATGCTGGTGCGCACGCAGCTTTGGCGGAAGGTGAAACTGAAACTGTTTCACTGACTTACCAAATCACGGATACGGACGGAGACAGCGATCAGGCGGAAGTTTCCATCGATGTCGTCGGTGTCAACGATGCACCGGTCGCCGAAGCACTTGCCGTGACGGTTACCGAAAGCGGCTCCGATGTGGAGGCCGCTATTTCCGGCATGGGCATGACGATGGTTGGTAACGCCGGTGCGTTTTACGTGCTGGATGCCGACACGGGCGAATTGTCCAGTGTCGTACGCGGCCTGAACGCATTGGAAATCGCTGACGTTGCTCCCGACTCGGGCCTCGTCGTCTATATCAATGCCAACAGCTCGAACTATTCGATATTTGCTTCGGTTTTCAACGATGGCGTCGAAACGGCAATCGATCCAGCAGGTCTCTGGCCTGACAATTATGATGGCGAAGTGGCGGCCTATCAGGACGGTCTCTACCTGTCTTCGGCAGCCAGCGGCCTAGCACTCACCGTCAGTGGCGCGAATATTACCACCGATACGGGTGCAGCTGATCTGTCGATCACATTGTCCGACATCGCTTGGGACGGTCCTGATGGCCCGATCATGGTGCAGGTCGGCGGTGGCACAGCCTCTGTTCTGCCTTCTGATGCTCCGGACGCTGTCATCATCACGCCGGTTGCAAGCGATGTGGACAATGGCGCAGTGCTAACATTCACGGTCGATACCGGCGAAACAACAGGCTCTGTCGAAGTGCTGGACGATGGCACCTTCGCCTACAGCCAAGGCAACGCATTTGCGGCTCTTGCAGTGGGTGAAACCGCTGAAGACACGTTCATATACACAACAACGGACGAGTTCGGCGCGACCGATACACAGACGGTGACCATCACCATCGAAGGTGGCAACGATGCGCCGGTTGCTGAAGACATCGAAGTGACCGTTGCAGAAGCCACAACCTATGTTACAGGTTTCGCTGCAGAAAGCGGTCCGCAATACGTGGCTAATGCCGGTTATTTCTACGTTATCGATCACGATACCGGCGAGATGACGACAGTCATTCGCACCACCGGCGCGCTAACTGCCGAAGATGTCGCGCCGGACAACGGTGTCGTCATTCACGTTAACCCGAATACGTCCAACTGGTTTGTACAGGCGACAACCGTGTTCAACGGTGAACTGACGCCGGTAGATGCCGCGGGCATTTCGGTGTCGGGTTACGATGGGGAAACGCTGGTTTATGCAGACGCACTCTATCTCAAAGACACGACAATTGATGCCAACATCAGCATCGAGCTGTCGGATATCCCTACACCGGACGGCCCTGCAAATTTGACCTTCACATTGACCGACGTCGACTACATCGAAGAAGACCCGCCGATCTCGCTGACAATCGGCAGCGCTTCCGTGGAAGTGACGCCGGGCGGCGAAGCGGGTGCTGACATGACGACGATCACGGCAATTGGCTTCGACCCCGATGCAACCGATGTCATCAGCTACTATCTCGATACGAGCGGCACGCTGGGCGATGTCGTGGACAATGGCGACGGAACCTTCGGCTACAGCGCCGGTGGCAACTTCGATGATCTGCAATATGGCGAAACTGCAACCGACACGTTCCTCTACATAGTTGAGGACCAGCATGGCGCGACCGACACAGCCACGGTTACGGTGACTGTGGAAGGCATCGACGGTCCACAGGATGTGGTCGATCCATTCGGCGATATTTACCCGCTTGGCTAAACCTGAAGCACAAATGGAATGAAGCGGCCCGCCTGCACTGCAGCGCGGGCCGCTTCGCGTTCAGGGTGGCAAGTTCATTTTTGCGACTTCGTTATTTTTGCGGCTGGTGCTCTACCAAAACAGATTGTGTGAGCCACTATTTCATCGATCGAAAAAAATGAAAAATTTTCAAAATAGCGGGAACCGATATCGCAGCGGGCAGTTTCATATCTGTGACAAGGGCAACTTCCCCCCGCCCAAGACACATCATAGTAGCCGGTCTTTCCCCCAGACCCGCTGCCATAGGTTCTTCTAGAACCCACAAGGGCTGCACGTTTTCCCCAAAACGTGCAGCCCTTTTTATTTGCGCTTTGCAGACTGACTACTGCCAGTTGGTCTCGTCGAACGCCTTGGGATACGACTTTCGCGCGACATCTTCGTTGATACGCAGCATCGCCTCGTAGTCATCTGGAGCAAAGTTATCATCTGCCGGCACTATTTCACGCCCAAAAAGCCATGAAATGCGGCCCGCATCGAGATTACCGCGCACGAAGGGTTCCAGACCAAATTGTTCCAGAAGGCAGGACAGGAAATTGATGTCTGCCTTACGGTCATTCGGCAACCTGTCGGCATAACGCTCCCGCGCCTTGATAGGCGTTGCGCCCTTGGGGTTATCGCGCCGGATTGTGAACTGGTAATCTGTCCCCGGCAGGCGTGATGGAAATCCTCGATGCTTCAACATTAGATCAAGTGTCCGGATCGAGCTTGTCTTGCGTCTGCGTTTCAAAGTCCGCAGCGGAATGACGTTCGCGCAGCTGGCTGGATTTTTCGCCAAATGCACGGTTGACCATACGACCACGTTTGAAGGCATCGCGCGCCATCAGCTGATCTTTCCAGCGGTTCACGTGGGTGTAGTCGGCGGTTTGCAGGTAGTTCGCCGCATCACCGTAAAGAACGCCATCAACCAACCCGCCATACCAAGGCAGGATCGCCATATCGGCGATAGTATATTCATTGCCAGCCATAAATTCATGGTGTGCCAAATGCTTGTCCATAACGTCGAGTTGACGCTTGGTCTCCATGGAAAAGCGGTCGATGGCATATTCGATCTTCATCGGCGCATAGGCATAGAAATGGCCGAAACCGCCCCCGAGATAAGGTGCAGAGCCCATCTGCCAGAACAACCAATTTAGGCATTCGGTGCGGGCGCGGTGTTCCTTCGGCAGAAACGCATCAAATTTTTCTGCCAGATAAAGCAGGATCGCACCGCTTTCGAACACACGAAGCGGCTCGACACCTGCGGAGTGGTCCATGAGTGCCGGAATTTTCGAGTTGGGGTTTGCACCAACGAAGCCGGAACCGAACTGGTCGCCTTCGCCGATATTCACCAACCAAGCGTCGTATTCTGCGCCGGTATGACCAGCCGCCAGCAATTCCTCCAGCAGCAACGTCACCTTCACACCATTGGGCGTTGCCAGCGAATAAAGCTGCATGGGATTGTCACCGACCGGCAGGGCTTTCTCGCTTGTAGCGCCTGAGATCGGACGGTTGATATTGGCGAACTTGCCGCCGTTGCCCTGCTTCCATTCCCAAACGGATGCGGGCTCGTAGCCTGCGGGCAGATTGTCGGCGGGGTTGGGTTTGTCATCAGCCATGGGAGCGGTCTTTCAGTTTGATACGTTGATGCCCTTATCGCGCAAACTGCGGGGCACCGCCACTCACCAATTGGCGATGTGATGCTTCAATGGGTGACTTGCGAAGCAGCTGCGATTGAACAATCCTGTCACTCACAAATACGCAGTCCGCACGGGAACTCCACAATGAGCGCCAACCCCGAAAAAGCTGCGCCGCCATCCAGCTTTGAACGCCAATGGCACCACCGGCCGGAAGGCCGTATTAGGGTATCGCCGTTCATGGAATGGCCACCTGAACCGAAGCGTATGATAAGTTGGGTGGCGCAACGGTGGTTCGCGTTTGCCGAGAACTCCATTCTCATCGTTTTAGCGGTTATCTCGTGGGTCTTTTTCCAACCCGAGCTGGAAGAGATGAGCACGCTATCGTTCGGCTGGGTTGCCGAACTTTACATCCGCAATTTCCTGCTTCTGCTCGTCGTGGCCGGCGGCCTTCATCTGTATTTTCACAGCTACAAAAAGCAACGCGACGAACTAAAATTCGACGGCAGAGAACTGTCGCGGGAGGGCCGCAGCTTCACGTTCAACAATCAGGTGCTGGACAATATGGCTTGGTCGCTTGGCAGCGGCGTGGCGTTTTGGACGGCGTACGAAGCACTTATGTTCTGGGCCATGGCCAACGGTTACGCACCGGTGCTGCTGTGGTCGGAAAATCCGGTGTGGTTCGTGGTGCTTTTCTTCCTGACACCGATCTGGATTTCGTTCCATTTCTATTGGATTCACCGCTGGCTGCACTGGCCGCCGCTCTACAAGCTCGCCCACGCTCTGCACCATCGCAACATCAATGTCGGGCCTTGGTCGGGCTTTTCCATGCATCCGGTGGAGCACCTGCTGTTCCTGTCCAGCGTGCTGATACACTTCGTTGTGGCCGCACATCCGTTGCACATTCTGTTCCATATGCAACATCAGGCGCTTACCGCAGCGACTTCTCACACCGGCTTTGAAGGCTGGATTGCAGGCGACAAAAACCAACTGGCATTGGGGACGTTCCACCACCAGATGCACCACCGCTATTTTGACTGTAATTACGGCAATCTGGAAGTGCCGTGGGACAAGTGGTTTGGTTCATTCCACGATGGCACGGAAGAAGCCCACGCCCACATAAAAGAGCGCCGACGCCGGCTAATGCAGTCAGCGAAAAGCTAACCTGACAGGCAGCGCCAGCGGCCCGCGCACAGACAGGCCGGGCTTGTAGGTTGTTTCGCCGCCAACGCCTTCGATGGTGCTTGTTCGCACAAAAAGCTCCTCGAAAATCACTCGCATATTCAATCGTGCCAAGTGATTTCCAAGGCACAGATGCGCGCCCATACCGAAGGCCAAATGGCGGTTGGGTGTGCGGTGAATATCGAATTCATCAGGCCGCTCGAACTGGGCCTCGTCACGATTGGCTGCGCTGTAGAGCAGACCGAAGGTTGTGCCTGCCGGATAGTAGTGGCCTCTGATCGTTACGTCCTCCAGCGCATGGCGGTGAAAGAACGGCAGCGGTGGTTCGTAGCGGAATATTTCCTGGATCGCGTTGGGAAGCAGTGATTGGTCAGCACGCAATTGCGCCATCGCATCAGGGTGTTTCAGCAGCGTGTGCATGCCGGAACCCAACACGTCTATGGTCGAACCATGCCCTGCCATCAGCAGCAGCATGCAGGTGGAGATGAACTCGTCCGGCGTGTAGCGCCCTGCCCGCTCGTCCAACAGCATTTTGGAAATGAGATCGTCTTTAGGGTGGCGTGTGCGTTCAGCCTTCAGGTGTTCGAGATAATGATAGAAATCGCGTGTAGCTGTCTCCGCCAAAGCTTTCTTTTGGGCGGTACGGTCCACATCGAAAAACTGCACCACCTGCTCCGACCACAGCCGCAATTGCGGCGCATCTTCCGCAGGGCAACCGAGCAAGCGGCCAATGATATGACCGGGAATGTGGGCTGCAAAATCTGCGATGAAATCGAACTCATCACGATCTTTTATGCCGTCTAAAAGTCTCACCACATAGGTACGCACCTCAGCCTCAAGACCAGCAATCGACCGGCTTGTGAGATCACCAAAAACCAGCTTCCGCAGCCGGCGGTGCACGTCACCATCACTGTCCAACAGCGAAAACTGCACCACCCTCTCGTGATACGGCATATCGTGCCAGTTGGCGCGCCGTTGCCGTTCAGCTGCTTCAGTAGCGCTCTCGTACCCCTTCAACGACCGCACCATCGCGGGGTTCGTCGCCACAGCCACAACATCATCATAGCGGGCAAGCAGATTGGCATCATGGGGCGCGAAATAGTGCGGACGATCCAGCGCGCGCAGCTGCTGATAAATCTTGTAAGGATCGCGCGCGAAGGCTGGCGACAGAGGATCAAACTCGTTCAGCTGCGTCACCGTTGCGGATTGCACTTCATCACTCAAGAGATACCCATGGCGTGACCGCGAGGGAAGTGAAGGATGAAGTATTTGACGGAGCCGCTCCACATTCGCCGCAACCGGAAGCGTATTGCCGCCCAACACCGGTCGTGGCTTCACGCCATGGCTTGGGATTCGCTGGCTGGCGCGACCATTGGTGCTTTCATCGCGCTCGCCATGATCTATTTCAACATCGCCAATCTGGGTTCACTCGTCGCCGCATCAGACCGGGGTTTCGCCTTCGCAGCACTTCTGGCTGCCGGTTTCGCGCAATTATTCGCCATGGCGGTGTGTGCCACCGGCATATGGTTTCGCGCGACCCATCAGCCTGACCTTACCGACTATCCCACCGACGAATAATGTTCTGAGGTTTCACTGCGCCCAATCGCGGAAATAGCGGTTCCAGATGCGCTCACCGATCATGCAGTCGATTGTACCGTTGGCTTTACGCGACCTGAAAGCGGTTCGTTTGGGCAGCACGGGGTTCGATGCCAGTTCCAGCACTAATTTTTGCCGCACGGCTTGGGGAAACTCTTCCCATCGGCGCACGGGAATAACGAATGAGCCGGGCCCGCCCACGACGCAGGCGCGGTAGTATTCATCCAGATCGGTGATATGGAAGCGCGATCCCATCCCTTCGCGGGTCATCAACGGCAGCCCGTTGATGATGGTGCCCTGCGCCACAGCAGCATCTCGCGCCTTCACCACCGCGCGGCCATTGTTGTTGGGACCATCACCCGACACATCGATAACCCGCCGCATGCCGCGATAACCGTTGTCAGAAAACAGAGAAGCACCATGGTCGATGGCGCCTGAAATCGATGTGCGGCGCAGACTTGGGTTGAATTGCGCCGTCAGTTTCAGCGCAATTGCTTCCGCATCCGCCGCCGTTTCCACCAAAGTCCATGGAATGATAGTGCGCTGCGAAGTGTGACCTGCCCATTCGTAATATGTGAGCGCAATTTTGCCGATCAACCCAGATGAAATAGCCTTTGTGACTTCCGGACTGGTGAGCGCAGACGCATAGCCGCGCCGCTGAATTTCCAACTCGCGAGGCGACATGGAGCGGGAGACATCGACGGCGAGAACGAGCTCGACATCAACTTCAACGTCTGCTGCGGGGGCATTTCCCGCGCTGGAAAAGAGCAAGAGCGATACGAGTGCAAATCGGGCTAAATGTTTCGTCATGCCAAAAGACTGCCGCAATGAAAGCGATGCCGCAATTCACGTTTTCAGCGCAGTGATCGGTTCAGACGTTCAGAGGGTCTTACGCGCTGCAACGTACCAGCCCTGCACACCTTCCTTACGCATGTAGTCGTCTCGCCTGCACTCCAGAACTTGCCAGAGCCCTGTTGCTTCAAGGGATTCAATCGCGACTTCGAAACCCTCCGGCTCCCAAACACCTTCGTTCACCGTGAAACAAATCGTGCCTCCGGGTTTGGTCAGACGCAGCAATTCAGACAAACCTTCCTTGCCGAGATGTCCATGGGTAAAAACACCGACGCAAAGAACCGCACCATATGCAGCCTCAGGTAACGACCTGTAACCATCACCCAGTGTTTGAAGATTGCGATAGCCTCGCGGTCGGGCGATTTCCAACATTTCAGTCGAAATATCCGCGCCGTCGAATGTGGTGAAACCGACATGCGCTAGGTGAAGCCCAACGATACCCGTGCCACAGCCGTAGTCGAGAATCTCGGCCTTACGATCGTCCATATGGCGCAGAAGCATGGCAACGGTATTCGGTTGAGAAACCGTCTCCAGTTTGTGGTCATTATCATGGTCGTAGTCGGCCGCCCATTCCGCATAAACCTGCTTCAATTGAGTCTTCGGGTCTGCGGCTGGATCGAGTGTGTGGTACCGGTCTATGCCGTGTTCACGGGAGTCTTTCATGCGGCTCTCCGTGATCTACAACGGCAAATTATCGTGCTTTTTCCACGGGTTCTCCAACTGCTTGCCCTTCAGCACCGCAAAGGCGCGGCATAGGCGTTTTCGCGTTTCGGCGGGCTGGATGACGTCGTCGACGAAGCCTTTTTCTGCGGCAACGAAGGGGTTGGCGAAGCGGGCTTCATAGTTTTTAGTGTGGTCGGCAATCTTTTCGGCGTCTGCTAGATCCTGCCGGTAGATGATTTCCACCGCGCCTTTTGCGCCCATGACAGCGATCTCTGCGGTGGGCCAGGCGTAGTTGACGTCGCCGCGCAGGTGTTTGGAAGCCATCACGTCATACGCGCCGCCATAGGCCTTGCGGGTGATGAGTGTGACTTTCGGCACCGTCGCTTCGCCATAGGCAAAGAGCAGTTTCGCGCCATGTTTTATGACACCGCCAAGTTCTTGCGACGTGCCGGGCAGGAAGCCGGGAACGTCCACCAGCGTAAGAATGGGAATGGAAAACGCATCGCAGAAGCGCACGAAACGGGCTGCTTTGCGCGATGATGCAATGTCCAGCACGCCCGCCAATACCAACGGCTGGTTGGCAACGACACCGACCGTCTGGCCTTCCATGCGGACAAAACCGGTGACGATGTTGGCAGCAAAATCCTTCTGGATTTCGAAGAAGTCGCCCTCGTCCGCCAATTTCACGATCAATTCCTTGATGTCGTAAGGCTGGTTCGGGTTGGCGGGGATGAGCGTGTCAAGTGACGCCTCTTCGCGATCGGGGGAATCGAAAAACGGGCGCACAGGCGCTTTTTCGCGATTGTTCAGCGGCAGGAAATCGTAGAGGCGGCGCATCTGGCGCAGGGTCTCGATGTCATTGTCGTACGCACCATCAGCGACTGAGGATTTTGTCGTGTGGGTCTTAGCGCCGCCAAGTTCTTCCGCGGTGACGATCTCGTTGGTGACGGTTTTCACAACGTCGGGACCGGTGACGAACATGTAGGACGTGTCCCGCACCATGAAGATGAAGTCTGTCATGGCCGGCGAATAGACCGCACCGCCCGCGCACGGACCCATGATGACGGAAATTTGCGGCACGACGCCGGAGGCCAGTACGTTCTTCTGAAACACGTCGGCATAGCCGCCGAGTGACGCCACGCCCTCCTGAATACGCGCGCCGCCTGAATCGTTCAGGCCGATGACGGGCGCGCCGTTCTTCATGGCCATGTCCATGATTTTACAAATTTTGGCGGCGTGGGTTTCCGACAGTGAACCGCCCAGCACCGTGAAATCCTGCGCGTAAACATAGACAAGACGACCGTTGATGGTGCCCCAACCGGTTACGACGCCGTCGCCGGGATATTTGATCTTGTCCATGCCGAAATCCACCGCGCGGTGGGCGACGAACATGTCGTATTCTTCAAAAGAGCCTTCATCCAGCAGCACGTCGAGGCGCTCGCGGGCGGTGAGTTTGCCTTTGGAATGTTGTGAATCGATGCGCTTTTGGCCGCCACCGAGGCGGGCTTCTTCGCGGCGGGCTTCCAGCTGTTCGGTAATCACGGTCATCGGGGCGTTCCTTACGAGAAGTCCATCTGCACCTTCATGGCGCGGCTGCGGTCGTTTGCCAATGCAAACGCCTCCAACGCATCGGCCATGGGCATGGTGTGAGAAATCAGCGGCTTCACGTCGATACGGCCGGAGCGCATTTGCTGGACGGCGGTGAAGAATTCTTCGTGGAAGCGGAACGAGCCGCGGAGATCGAGTTCTTTTGCGGTGAGAGCCTGAACCGGCACTTGCATGTCACCGCCAAGACCAAGCTGCATGACGACGCCGCGCGGACGCATCGCAGCGATGCCGGAAGCTAGCGCTGGCGCTGCGCCAGAGCATTCGAACAGCACGTCGAATGTGCCTTTGCCCGCAGCATATTCGGACAGAGCATCCGGTTCGGCCTTGCTGTCGATCACACGATCTGCGCCCACCTTTTTTGCGTAGTCCAGCGCGTTGGGCGAGAGGTCTGTGGCCACTATTTCCGCCGCGCCTGCTGCGCGCGCAGCAACGATGGCGAGCGTACCGATGGGACCGCAACCGGTGACCAGAACGCGCTTTCCGAACAGATCGCCTGCCCTTTTGCAGGCGTGGAGAACGACGGAAAGCGGTTCGGCCATGGCAGCTTCACCTGCTGTCAGATCACCCGCAGGAGCGCATTGTGCTGCGTTTGCGATCAGCTCTTGTCGGAATGCGCCTTGTATATGGGGGAATGGCATGGCGGAGCCATAGAAGCGCATGTTCTCGCAGTGGTTCGGCAAACCCTCCGCGCAATAACGGCACGCGCCGCATGGCCGCGACGGAGAGACGGCGACAAGATCGCCGACAGCAAGATCGGAGACGCCCTCGCCCAACGCTGCAACATGGCCTGCAACCTCGTGGCCAAGGATCATCGGTTCCTTCAGGCGCACAGTGCCGAAGCCACCGTGGTTGAAGTAATGTAGGTCCGATCCGCAGATTCCGCCCGTCGCCAAACGGATGCGAACTTCACCTGCGGCAGGTTCCGCGACGTCACGTTGCTCGATTCGTAAATCCTTGGCGTCGTGAATGACGAGTGCGTGCATGATGTATTCTCCCAACCGTTTCTGCCCTTTTGATAGCAGGCGTGTGGATGAGCGAAAGTGTGAATCGCTTCAAACGGTTGGTGGAATCTGCTGCGTCCACGATTCAAACAAAAAGGCCGATGCGTTTCCGCACCGGCCTTTCCAAAATTTATGCGTGTGATGCTTACAGAAGATCACCGTCGCGGGTTTCCATCAGCAGGCGTTCAGCGCGGGCCTCGTCGATGCGGTTGTGCAATTTGCGCTGCTCTTCCTGATCACGGAGTGTTTTCGACAGCGAAATCGTGGTGTGGACCAGCATGATCGCGGACATTGCGTAGAAGCCCTTGGCCGCAAAGCTGGCCTCCATGAAATAGATGCCACCGGCCATCATCAGCGCGGACACGCCAAACGAGATGAAGGTGAACATGGAAAAGGCGTTCATGGCAGGAGCGGTTGGGGCGACGTTGGTTGGGTTAGACATGGTGTGTTCCTTTTAGGATTTGGTTGGTTTTCAGGTTTGGGAAGTTGGGTCTATTTCGATTTTGCAGGCTTCTGTTTGCTGGCTTTCAGGCGGGCCAGCACAGCGTCGGTCGAGGAGGAAAGAGCGTCTCCGTGGCCCTTTTCAGCAAGACGGCGAACGATGTCGGCAGGTTCGTCGGACTGGCAGATTTCGGCTTCGGCCTCGCGGGTGAGGTCCATGTTGCGCTGGCGTTTCTGCAAGCGGTCCAGCGTTTGCTCGGCATCTTTCAGGGTGGTCGCACTGGATGCGGGCGTCGCAGCCAAACGCTGTGTGTGGTTCGTGGCGTGGGCCAAACGGTGGCCGCGCTCTAGATCACGCAACCGGTTCTGAGCATCGCGGACATCACGCTTCAAGCGGGTGATCTCGGCGGTGTAGCGGCCCTTGGCTTGTTCAGAAGACGCCTGTTCGTTTTCCAGATGAGCAATGGCTTCAGCAGCGTCGCGGGCCAGATCACTATCGCCCTGCTCCATCGCGGCAACGGCGCGAGTCTCCAAGTCGGTGATCTGGGCAACGATGCGGTCAAAGCGCTCGTTTTCCTGTTTGTGCGCCGCCATGGCAGCGGCAACTGCGCGGCGGGACAAGGCAACGGCCTGACCGGATTCGCGAATTTGCTGGCGCAGAAGCGGCAAAGCGTTGGCATCTGCGAAGTCTTCGACAGCGTCAGCAGTGCGACCGCGAAGGAGTGTGGTGAGGGTCTTAAACATTTTTGGTCTCCGTTATTGAACGTTGTTCATGAGACCAACTTACTCATAATTGAACGTTGTTCAATCCCTAAATTGAACAAAGTTCATTTTTCTCGCCAAATGATCGATTTTACCCTATGTGGTGTGTGAAAGCTCACATCTGGCGGGACATCCACCATGTCGAAAGTCGCGGAACGCAAAGCGCGCTTGCACGAACAACTGATCGAAGCTGCCGAAACGCGCATTGAAGCGCATAGTGTCGGACGGCTTCATGCACGCGACCTTGCTGCTGATGTGGGCTGTTCCATCGGCACGATTTACAATCTATTCGATGATCTCGACGCGCTGATCCTGCATGTCAGCTTTCGCACACTGAAGCGCATCGACACGGTTATGGCGGAGTCCATCGCTGATACCGGCGAGACCGAGCCGTTGGCGCATATGGTGACGCTCGGGCGCACGTATTGCGACTTCGCGGTGACAAACCGCAATCTATGGGGTGCGCTGTTCGAGCATGCGCTGCCTGCCGACTATCCCCTGCCCGGTTGGGTGCTGGAAGGGCAGCTATCGCTGTTCCGCCATATCGAGAAGCCGCTGACACATTATATGAAGGGCAGCGACCCAATGTTGGTGGGCCGTACCGCGCGCAGCCTGTTCTCCATGGTTCACGGCATGGTCAGCCTCTCGCTGGAACGGCGGGTGTCCGGCGTGAACCTCGATATGTTGAATGAGCAAACCGAATTTATGATCCGCACTTTTGTCAAAGGGCTAGAGGCTTCTTAGCCCTTCATCGGAAGCCGAACGATGATACCCGCGTTGACGATGACGCTGGTGTGTCCGGACACATCATCGATCACGTTCAAACCGCCGAACACCGGCTCAACCGTCACCTGTCCATAGGGCAGTTCGGCAGCGACTGCTTCTTTATCTATTGCTTCCGGCTTTTGCGCCGCAATCCGCAATTCGATCTGCATGACGCCCGGATCTATGCCGAGTGACTTGAACAGAGTGATAGACGAATGATGGATCGCGTCCTGCACGGCGCGTCGGGCGGCCTTGGTGTAGTCCTCACCATATAGATCGTTGCCTGTGCCCATTTCCAGAATGACACGCTTCAGGGAAGAGGTATGGTTGCTCATGCTGCAACGCCTCCTTCGACCCAGTCTTTGCCTTCAGGCAGATCGAGGAACACGATGATCGCGGCATTGGCCATTACGGTGAACCCGCCCCCGTCTTCCTTCGGCGTGTCCATGCCACCTTTTTCGACACGCACCGTTCGGCGACCATAGGGAAGTTCCGCTGCCACCTTCTCGGTGTCCACGGCTTCGGGGTCCGCCACACCGACGATGATCTCCACCACCATATCCTCGCGGTCGACGCCGAAAGCCTCATAAACCGACAATGAGTTCTGGCGCAGCGCGTTGTGCACGGCGCGGCAGGAAGCCTTGGTGTGGCTCTCGCCTTGCAAGTCTGTGCCCATGCCGAGCTCCATGACCATTCGTTTCAGCGGCATTCTTGTCTCCCAATATAAAAACGGCCCCACCGATGGCAGGGCCGTTTTCTAAAACTGTATCTGCAAAAGCCGCTTATTCGGCAGGCTTCAGGCTTTCCAGATATGCAATCACGTCTGCACGGTCTTCGGCCTTGCGAAGTTTGAAGGCCATTTTCGAACGGGCTTTCTTGTCGTCCAGCTTGGCGCGGAGATATTTGCGCGGATCTTCGAGATAGGCGAACATTTCTGCACCATCCCAAACGAGACCAGCTGCGCCGGCGGCGACGAGATCGTCACCGTAGCGCATACCTTCATATGTGCCAGCGGTGCGACCGATGATGTCGGTCAGCGGTGGGCCGACTTTGACTTTTGCGCCTTCACCAACAGCGTGGCAGCTGGCGCATTTGCGGAAAGTTTTTTCGCCTTCGGCAGCGTCGCCACCGGAGTGGCCGTCAGCGAAAGCCGCTGTGCTGACGAACATTGCGCCCATCAGGGCGGCGGCGGAAAGTGTGGTCTTGAACATTAGGTTCTCCCGGGGGTTTGGTCTGCTCCCTCATTCACACAAGATGTGACGTTGGTGCGAGGAAAGGTCAAGCAAGACCTTAGATATCTTATGAGTGTGACGAACTTATTGCCGAGATTGAGACGGCAGAATGTCACGCTCATATATTAAAACGGATTGGGCGAGAAAACGTTGCAAACAGCAACCTTCACCAGCGCTTTTTTAGATCCCAGACATGAAACAGAAACGCGGCCACCAATGGCAAACCAATGGAAGCCGCCTGCGTCATGGTCGCCGCTGCAGCATCGCTTCTCAAAGCCAATGCAGCAACAAGCGTGACAGCAAATGCGCAGCCTGCGCCCAGGAACGGAAGCAATGCTGGAAATGTCGGGCCACGGCCTGTCGAAGCGCGATACAGCGCAAGGCCCGCCCCTTCGACAATCAAAACGGCCAGCACCATTACCCCGACCCAAGGGCTGGTGGTGAAGTTCAGAAACGCTTGCATCGAAAGACGATGTTACGTTCGGGCCAGACCCAGCAAGTGCCCCATATCTTTGAAGAACACGCGCACATGCGCCATCGGCTCACGCTTCACCAAGCGCTTGTGCATGTAGCTTTCCCAAGTCAGGCGCTGCACGTCTTTGTCTTCGCAAATCTTCACGAAACGCTCCCGACGGCGATCGCCGCCGTACCAAAAATACTGCAGGATACCGAGCACCCAAAACACCTTGCCGTGCTCTTTTAGGAACGCCTTGCGGGCGCTGGCCAGATGTTTGGCATCGCCTGTCTGCAGTGCCAATTCTACGGCTTCTGCACCCATACGACCGCAGGCCATGGCATAGTAGATGCCTTCGCCAGAAGCTGGAGCCACGCAACCTGCAGCATCGCCGATGACGATGACGTTTTTACCATCGTCCCAGCGTTTGATCGGCTTCATGGGAATCGGCGCGCCTTCGTGCCGCACCAAAGGCATGTCGTCCAAGCCGGTGTTGCGGCGCAAATCAGCCACCGCACCGCGCAATGAGAATCCTTTTTTGGCCGAACCGACGCCAATCGACGCTGTTTTGCCGTGGGGGAAAACCCATGCGTAGAAGTCCGGCGACAGTTTGCCTTGGTAATAAACGTCGCAACGGTTCGCCATGTAGGCTGCGTTGTCATTAATGGCCTCGGGCACATCGACGATTTCGTGGTAGGCGAAAACATAAGGTGCAGGCTTCACCTTTGGCATCGCGGTTTTGAGCACTTTGGATTTAGCGCCATCGGCACCGATCACCATGGATGCGGTGATCGTGCGGCTTTGGCCACCTGAATCCTTGTAGCTCACATCAACCGTGCCATCCGCGTTGCGGGTGATTCCATCGAATGTGCCCGTCACGCGGGTTGCGCCATTTTTGGTGGCACGAACACGCAGCCACTCATCGAAATGCTCACGGTCGACCATGCCGACAAAGCCGTTTTCGATGGGCATATCCACGCCCTTGTCAGAAGGCGCAATCATGCGGGCAGAACGAATGCGCGCGCAAATTTGTTCGGCTGGAATATCGAAATCTTCGATAGCGCGGGGCGGAATTGCGCCACCGCAAGGTTTGATGCGCCCTGCCCGGTCCAGCAGCACGACATCGTGGCCGCGGCTGGCAAGGTCGTTTGCAGCGGTTGCGCCAGCGGGGCCACCGCCAACGACCAGGATGGATGTGCGTTCGATTTGGCCTGTCATATCGTAGCCCCCATATTCCAATTTCAAAATAACGGCCTATTCAGCCGCCTGCATTCCGTAAGCATCGGCATCTGCCGCTTGTGTCATGTTTATCTCGCCGCTTGGTGCGACGCGGAAGGCGATGATGGCCGCTACCACGAACAACACCGCTTCGCAGGCGAAGACCGCGCCATAGGCTTGCGGCACCGACCCTGTGGTCAGTCGCGCAATGTCAACGGCCACTGTGCCGGCAAATCCACCAAGACCTACCGCAATCGCCTGAGCCGCGCCCCAGGTACCCATGCGTGTGCCTTCACGTTGTGCCTTGCCCGCGCGGGCCAGGCCCATCATCGAGCCGATGGCGGCAACTGCGAATGCACCATTTGCTATGCCGAGTGCAAAAACATTGGCTTTCAAAGGCCAGTCGCCACCGCTTTGCGCGGCCATGGTTAGGCCTACAAAAGCGATGGCTGATGTGATGCAACCGCCAACCGCCCAAAGGCGCAGCGAGCCGAACTTGAAGGCGCTACCGGCAATCGCAACCACGATCATTCCAGCCATAACACCACCGCTGTGATGGCCCGAAAGCTGGGTGGATTCACCCGGCGTGAAGCCGAAGACCTGACCGGCGAAGGGCTCCAAAATGAGGTCCTGCGCGCTGTAGGCCAGCATCGAAACGAAGACGAAGATAGTGAAGTTGCGTGCCCGGTCGTCCTGCCAGACATCGGTAAAGGCTTCTTTGAAAGAAGGCTTGTTAGATGTCGCAAGAGCGGTTTGCCTCGCGCCTTGCTCGATGCCGTAAACAGCAAGACAGGCGACGACCATAGCGATTGCGGACACCGTGGCGGAGACCATGACAAGTCGTTCTGGCGAATAAGGATCGAGCGCTGCACCGGCAGCAATCGTGGTGACGATGAAGCCTGCGATCATCATGATCCAGACCATCGAAGCCGCAGCAGGACGCCGTTGTGGTGCAACCCGAATGGCCAGAAGCGTGAGCAACGATGTGCCGGAGGCGCCGACACCGATGCCGATCAACGTGAACGCCAAAATGCTAACACTAAGACCCAGCACGAAACTGGTTCCCATGAGCGCCGTTCCAACAGCGGCAAGAACGCCACCGATAGCGAGAATGCCCATTCCGCCGATGATCCACCGCGTGCGGCTGCCACCCATATCCGACCCGTAACCCCAGCGGGGGCGTGACAGTTGAATGGCGTAATGAAAGCCCACCAGCGCACCGGGAATGGTGGCGGCGAGACTGTATTCCACAACCATAATTCGGTTGAGCGCCGATGTGGTGAGAACAACGACTGCGCCAAGTGCTGCCTGAACGAGGCCGAGACGGAAAATACCGAACCAGCCTAGTGGCGCAGGATTAGCTTGAAGCGCGCTCATAATCCGGCGCTCAAAATAGAGCTGATAGCCAAGGCGCTGACCAGCATGCCCGCCACATAAAGCGTGACGCCGTAGAGATTGGTGAAGGCTGCGTTGCGGCGCGGGTTGGCTGCCAGCGAGTCTGCGCGCAACAAATAATAAGAAAAGACAACGAGTTGAAGCAGGACGGCTACGACAATGATTCCGGCATGAACGGGCTTATCCCATGAATACAGAAGCCCGATCACCGCCAGTTGCGGCAGGGTCATCACCACGCTTGCGACACGCGCCGCGTTGGCTGCACCAATCTGCACGGGGATGGTGCGAACGTTCATTTCGCGATCACCCTCGATAGATTTGAAGTCGTTCAACGTCATGATGCCGTGGGCACCGGCGCTGTATAAAATAGCCAAAGTGACAATGCGCCAATCGGGCCATCCGCCGGTCATGACAGCTGCGCCCGTAAACCATGCGAGACCTTCATAACAAATGCCGCAGGCGGCGTTGCCCCACCAACCGTTGTTCTTCAACCGGAAAGGTGGTGCGCTATAGGCGGCTGCAAGCACAAGACCGACAACGGTTGCCGCAAGCACCGCCGGACCCAAAAACCAAGCCATAACAAGCGACAAGACTGTCCAGATGAGCGCAATATAAAGCCCCCAACGACCCGGAACGCGACCGGACGGAATAGGCCGATCCGGCTCATTGATCGCGTCGACATGGCGGTCGTACCAATCATTGATCGCCTGGCTCATGGCGCAGACCAGTGGTCCGGCCAGAATGACGCCGCCGATGGCGAGATGCCAGTTGCCTGAAAGCGCTACGCCCGACGACACGACACCGCACATGAACGCCCACATTGGCGGAAACCATGTGACAGGCTTCAGCAGTTCCAAAACGGCGAGCGGCTGCAGCTTGCCGGGGGCAGGAATACTGGCTTCAACGGCGCTTGCAGGAGTGATGACGGACGGGTTCATGGCTGTACGTTATGATTGACAGTAAAAGTTGTCAATCAAACTGGACAGTTGAAATCACAGGGTGTCCGCTAAGGTTCCTCGTGTAAGCTCCTGAAACAAAAGACCGTTCCTGCGTAACCTTCAAACTTTGCGAAAATGTGCCAAAATTTCAGAAATATCGGCACATTTTTGAGAAAGATCTCACTCGTTTTCAGAATCCCGGGCGAGTTTTGCGTAAAGGCTCTGGCGCGACAGGCCGAGCATTCTGGCGGCTGAAACGCGGTTGCCTTTGGTCAGATCCAAAGCGGTTTCGATGCAGAGTTGCTCGATCATGTGAGTCGTTTCCCGCACGATGTCTTTCAACGGCATGTGACCGACCAGATTGGTAATCTGCTCGTTGGATCGGGTCAGCGCCGTCTCTTCACCCATAGACGTTCCGGCAGGTGCTGCCAGCGGTCGAATGATGAAACCGAGGACATATGTGTCGCGGTGAGGAATACGGGTGGCTGCAAGTTCGACACTTTCCACGCGGCCAAAACGGCTGCGGAGCATGGTGGCGAAACGGCGCACGATTCCATGCTCTTCCACATTGGCGATCAACACATTGCAATCGACGCCGGGACGCTCGAACCAGTGATCGAAAATTGTGCCTTCGGTATCACGCACAGAATCGATGTTGAGCAGATCAAGGAAGGCCGCATTGGTGGCCAGAACCTTGCGATCCGGCGTCGTTAGCACGAAGGCGTCGGGCATCTGCTCGACAATATCCATGACCTGCCGGTCCAGCGCAAAATGACCTGAAGACGACGTGTCACCCCGCGCCATAAGGTGGATCAAAAGATAAGTGCGACGCTCCTGCCGAAACGGAGTGGCGGTCAACGTCAACGCATTGCCATCGCGAAGATGAATGGCGATGTCGTGCTCGCGATCTTCGTCGACCGTCGCGCGCAGCACGTTTTCCAGCAACGCGCTGTCGTCAGTATCGAACAGTTTGGCGAGGGTCTTGTCTTTGGCAGCGGCTGTATCTTCGCCCAACACACGGGCGGCTGCGGCGTTGATGTCGGCAACGGTCAGACCTTCGGCCTCGACCACCAGCTGCGCCACATCTGAAAGCTGGAACATCATACGGTAACGCAATTCGCCAGCGCGCAATTTCGCAAAATCGCGCTCCATGGAAAGCTGCGCGTTCATCAGTTTTTGCTGGAGCACCGCAATGCGCGAAATATCCTGCCCAAACACGATGACCGAGCCATCATCGCCCAGTTGGGCTGCCGAGTAGCGCACGGGCATGTCTTCGCCATGGGGAAGGGAATGATTGATTTCGCGAGAGCGCATAGCACCACCAGCGCGGGCCTCACTCAGCAGCAGCTCAACCTTGTCTTCGCACTCGATAGTGACCGTTTCGGTCAACGGCCTACCGGCCCAACTTCGTCCGCCTGAATTGAACAGGGCTTCGACGCCAAAGGCGGCATCACGAATGATGCCCTGCGCGTCGATTACGAGGGTTACATCGGCAGCCGAAGCTACGATTTTTGCCGTGCGTTCAGGGGCAAGACCTTGAAAAAAGTCCTTGGCCCGCGTGAAATCACCGGCGGCGGTTCGGGAAACGAGATCGTCCAAGACAATCGGTCCTTACGCGTTGTGCCCGCTCCCGGAGGCGTTTGTGATCTTTCCAAAAGGGCCGTGTGCGGCGGCCGGTTCAGGAAGGTTAAGCGGGACCGAATGACCTCGCTCTTTGTTCAAATTCCGTACCCAGCCTCGTCTCAACTTATAGGCTTATGGTGAAGCCCGACTGGAAATTCCGTTTATCTATTAGTCTCTTAGGCGATTTTCGCCTCGCAGTAAACTCTTTAGTGGTCGTCCATTTAGCCCTTAGGGCTATTTCACGAGCTTGTGAGAAACGAGACGTCGTGCCCACAAAACTGCCCGTGTTGCGTCCGGGGCTGTAGCGTCTGCCCCTAATTTTTCTGCAAGTTCCGGCTCTTCAATAAAAGGTGCGCCGCCCGCCATGAAAACGAGTGACTTGTTGGCTGATACTTCCCGCAAACGAGCGACAAGATCCGCGAAGTTCCGGTTGTTGTCGTGGGAGCCTAAAGAAAGGCCAACCACGTCGAATTCATTGGCTGCAACCTGAGATATAATTTCCGCTTCACTCATGCCGACGCCGGAAGTGACGGACCAACCGTAGGCGCGGAAAAACAACTCAACCATTGCGGCGCCAAAAACATGATCGGTGCCGGGTGCGGGTGCCAGAAAAATACTGTTGCTGTGCCCGTGCGGCGTAACCTCAGCTTCCAACTCGCCGTATGAAGCGTGAAGTTGCTGATGCAGCACGGTCATCGCGAGCGTGACCTCGCCAAACGACGACTCGTCATCAACCCATCTGCGACCAAGTTCTACGGCTACAGGTGAAAGCAAGCCGAGATAGAGACCTTCAGCGCTGATGCCTGCCTGACGCAAAGCATCCCAGCGTGCGGCAAAAAGTTTCCCGTCACCATCCAAAGCGGCCACAGCGCAGGTTATGATCTCGTGGGCTTCTATATATATCGCGTCATGCGCTCGTGCCAAAGCTTCGTCGTCCGTCAAATCTTCCCTCTTCGCCATTAAGTTAGATGGTGAAGACGAATTCGTCACGAAATTGTTGGCTTGCGACTTTTCAGCCAAAATTTGCGCACCGGTAATTTCAACCAAATTAGCCGCAGAAGCCCGCGCATCCACCAGCTCCTGCGTGAAAACGAGATTTTCAGCGTTCAGGCGGGTTGCTTCGTTGATGAGCGCGATACGACCCGCAGTTTGACGCAGCAGCAACGTTGGCAAGATAAAATCATGAACGGCGCGGTCGATCATACCTTCGCACTCGTCATGCGGCAGGCCACCGCCAGATCGCGGGTTACGCGGACGACGCTCAAGCGGACGCATGTCGACCGCAGACCGGCTTGGCTGCCGGTTTCTTGCGGATTCACGTCCGGCCATGATGGTGCGCCTGTTGCATAAAGGAGTCCAAGCACGAACAGCGCTATATGACAAGAACTTTGGACGTCAAGTTTACTTGACACTTCCCGCTCAATCCAATTACCTTTCCAACTGTAAGGTAGATTTGACAGACCCCCGCACAGGGCCCGTCAGCAGAGGGACAGACGATGAAGAAGCTGGGAGGCGAGAAGCAGGCGACGGAGCACCAAACCTCCGATGTCGTTGGGCTTTACACACCGGAGCAACGCATCCGTCGCGATGAAAGCCGGTGGACGCTTGTTCAAGGCATTCTCGCACCGGTTCAATTCCTCGTCTTTCTCGTATCGCTCGGCCTTGTCATTCGCACCCTTACTACAGGCGTTGGATACGAGTTGGCTACGGCCTCCATCGTACTGAAAACATTATTTCTTTACGTCATTATGATCACCGGCGCGATATGGGAAAAAGAGGTCTTCGGCCAGTATCTTCTGGCGCCCGCGTTCTACTGGGAAGACGTGTTTTCCTTCCTCGTTCTGGCCCTGCACACCGCTTATCTGCTTGCCTTGTTTACCGGTGCCTTGTCCTCCACCGCGCTGCTCTGGCTGGCCCTCGCCGCCTACGCCACTTATGTCGTCAACGCGGTTCAGTTCATCTTGAAATTGCGTTCGGCCCGCCTGCAATCGGCGTCTCAAGCCGCAGAAAACTCACTGAGGGAATCGGTTTCCGCACTTTCCGCAGGGAGGGCCGTTGCATGAGCATCGCGGTCGATAAAATTCAGCTCCCTCCGATTGTTGGCTGTGGAGAACGTCCGGTTCTGAAAGAACGCGGGCAGCACGAAGTGTTTTGTGGGCTGACGGGAATCATGTGGCTGCACCGCAAGATTCAGGACGCCTTCTTCCTCATCGTCGGCTCACGCACCTGCGCCCACCTGATGCAGTCCGCCGCCGGTGTGATGATTTTCGCCGAGCCGCGCTTCGGCACCGCGATAATGGAAGAGCGCGATCTCGCCGGTATCGCAGATATGCATGACGAGCTGGACGATGTGGTGGCCAAGCTGCTGTCGCGCCGTCCTGAAATTCGTCTGTTGTTTCTGGTGGGGTCCTGCCCGTCGGAAGTCATCAAATTCGATTTGAACAAGGCCGCGCAACGGCTGTCTGTCCGCCACAGCCCTGACGTTCGTATTCTCGACTATTCCGGTTCAGGTATCGAAACGACCTTCACACAGGGTGAAGACGCCTGCCTTGCATCGCTCGTGCCGACGCTGCCCGCCGAACCCGACAATGCACCCGCCGAACTTATGGTCGTCGGCGCTCTGCCCGATGTGGTCGAGGACCAGTTCTCCCGTCTGTTCAAGCAGATGGGCATCGGCGAGGCGCGCTTCCTCCCAGCGCGTCTGGCCGATGATATGCCGCCGGTGGGGCCGAACACATTCTTCCTACTGGCGCAGCCGTTTTTGACCGAAACCGCCCGCGTGCTGGAAAGCCGTGGCGCGACTTTGCTACAAGCGCCTTTCCCGCTTGGCGCGGAAGGCACGACAGCTTGGCTGAAAGCAGCAGCCGACGCCTTCGGCATCAGCGACGAGACATTTGAAAGCGTGGTCGATGCGCCCCGCAGCCGCGCCCGTCGTGCGGTGGAAAAGTTGAAGCCCGCGCTGGAAGGCAAAAGCGTCTTCTTCTTCCCCGACAGCCAGTTGGAAGTGCCGCTGGCGCGGTTCCTACATTCCGAACTGGACATGCGCCTGACCGAGGTCGGCACGCCCTACCTCAACAAACGCCTTCTCGCCCATGATCTGAACGCCCTGCCCGACCATGTGCAGGTGAGCGAAGGTCAGGACGTGGACATTCAGCTGGAACGCTGCCGCGCCGAACGCCCCGACATCACGGTTTGCGGCCTCGGCCTTGCCAACCCGCTGGAAGTTGAAGGCATGTCGACCAAATGGTCCATCGAACTCGTGTTCACGCCGATCCAAGGCTACGAGCAGGCCGGTGATCTGGCCGAACTCTTCGCGCGCCCGCTGAACCGCCGCACACGGCTGGAGGTGTAGAGATGCAGCTTACGGTCTGGACATATGAAGGCCCGCCTCACGTAGGCGCGATGCGCGTTGCAACCGCGATGACGGATTTGCATTACGTGCTGCACGCGCCGCAGGGCGACACGTATGCCGACCTGTTGTTCACGATGATCGAGCGCCGCAAGAAGCGTCCGCCGGTGACATATACGACATTTCAGGCCCGCGATTTGGGCGGCGACACCAGCCAGTTGTTCATGGACGCTGCACGCGAAGCGCAGGAACGCTTTCAGCCAGCTGCGATGATCGTCGGCGCATCCTGCACGGGCGAACTCATTCAGGATGATCCCGGCGGTCTGTCGAAAACCCTCGGCCTGCCCTGCCCAGTCATTCCGCTCGATCTGCCGTCCTATTCCAAAAAGGAAAACTGGGGCGCGGCCGAGACTTTCTATCAAATCGTCCGCACAATCGCACCGCATGGTCCCGATAAGACCGACGCTGAAGGTTCCACGGGCCGTCCGTCCTGCAACATCATCGGCCCAACAGCTCTCGGTTTCCGCCATCGTGATGATGTGCGCGAGATTGTCGGCCTGCTGGAAGCGATGGGCATCGACGTCAATGTCGTCGCGCCGCTGGACGCCTCGGTTCACGATCTGCTGCTGTTGAAACAAGCTGATTTCAACGTCTGTCTCTACCCCGAAACGGGCAAGACGGCTTGCGACTGGCTGAAGCGCTCTTTCAAGCAGGACTACACCAAGACCGTGCCTATCGGTGTCGGCGCTACCGGCGATTTCATGCGTGAAGTCGGCAAGCTGGCCAGCATCGACGAGGCCGAACTGGAAGCGCTGATCGACGAGCAGGAAGTTCGTCTGCCGTGGTATTCGCGCTCCATCGATTCCACCTATCTCACCGGCAAGCGCGTCTATCTCTTCGGCGATGCGACCCACGTCATCGCCATGGCGCGCGTGGCCCAGCACGAGATGGGCTATCAGGTGGTCGGCATGGGAACCTATTCCCGCGAATTCGCCCGCGATGTTCGTGACGCGGCTGAGAAATACGGCGTCGAAGCGCTGATCACAGACGACTATCTTGAAGTCGAAGAGCAGGTGCAAAACCTGCAGCCAGAACTTGTTCTGGGTTCGCAGATGGAACGCCACATCGCCAAGCGGCTCGGCCTTCCCTGCGCCGTGATTTCGTCTCCCGTTCACGTTCAGGATTTCCCCGCCCGCTACTCGCCCCAGATGGGGTTCGAGGGTGCAAACGTCTTGTTCGACACGCTGGTACACCCGCTGACAATGGGTCTCGAAGAGCATTTGCTCGGCATGTTCCGCGAGGATTTCGAATTCAATGACGAAGCAGGTCCAAGCCATCTCGGCCACGGTTCGTCACGCGCTCCTGTACAGACGGAAACCGCGCCAGAGATTGAAATCGAAGCCTCTATCGATTCGGGAGGCGAAACTGTCACCGAACTGCGCTGGACCGTGGACGGCGAAGCAGAACTGAAAAAAATCCCGTTCTTCGTACGTGGCAAAGCCCGGCGCAACACGGAAAAATTCGCGGCCGAACGCGGCCTGGCTGAAATCTCGATGGAGACGCTTTATGAAGCGAAATCCCATTTCAGCCGGTAGCGCCCCCACGTTGAACGTGGTGCTGATCACGCTGGACCATCATATGTCCGGCGCGACCGACGAAGCGCGCGCGCTGCTGACCGCCGATCTTCCCGGCCTCGATCTCACCGTCCATGCGGCGACCGATTGGGGCGATAGCGAAGCCCGTCTCGATGCCTGCCGCAAGGATGTGGCCAAGGCGGACGTTATCGTTGCCTCGATGTTGTTCCTCGAAGACCACATCAAAGCGATTTTGCCGGACCTAGAAGCCCGTCGCGACCATTGCGATGCCATGGTTTGCCTGATGTCCGCGCAGGAAGTGGTGAAACTCACCCGCCTCGGCAAATTCGATATGGGCAAAGATCCATCCGGCGTAACCGGCCTGTTGAAAAAGCTTCGTGGCAAAAACAAGCCGGGCATGCCCAACAGCAAGTCTTCCGGCGAAAAGCAGATGAAGATGCTGCGCCGTCTGCCCAAGCTGCTGAAATTCGTGCCAGGAACCGCGCAGGATGTGCGCTCCTACTTCCTCGCCATGCAGTATCGTCTGGCCGCTTCGCCGGAAAATATCGCCAATCTGGTGCGGATGTTGGTGTCCAAATATTCCGACGGTGCTCGCGCTGAAATGCGCGGTTCGCTGGAGGTCAAAGCGCCCCGCGATTATCCGGAAACCGGCGTCTACCACCCGTCCATCGACGGTGGTGTTTCCGCCGATCCATCGCTTCTGCCACGCCGCAAAGATGCCAAAGGCACAGTTGGCCTGCTCGTTCTGCGCTCCTATCTTTTGGCAGGCGACACCGGTCATTACGACGGCGCCATTCGCGCGCTGGAGGCCAAAGGGCTCAATGTGGTTCCGGTGTTCTGCAACGGCCTCGACAACCGCCCTGCCATGGACCGCTTCTTCGCAAATGGCGTGGCCGAGCCTGAAACTGACGCGCGGATGATCGACGCGCTGGTGTCGCTCACCGGCTTCTCGCTTGTCGGCGGTCCTGCATATTCTGATTCAGATGCTGCCGCTGAGGCATTGGGAACGTTAGACGTTCCTTATATCTCTGCCCACGTCACCGAGTTCCAGAGCCTTTCCAAATGGGAAGCGTCGAAGACCGGCCTGCTGCCCATCGAAAGCACCATCATGGTGGCCATTCCCGAACTCGATGGCGCGACCGGCTCCATCGTCTTCGGTGGTCGTCAGGAAAGTGCCGGTGGCGATACGGCCTGTGTTTGCGCCCGCAAATGCGGCTCCTGCCCCGTCGGTCGGTCTTGCATGCGCGCCCATGACGAGCGTGTCGAAACACTTTCGGCCCGCGTCGCCCGTCTGGTTTCCTTACGCCGCGCAGAACGCGCCGAACGCCGCATCGCGCTGACGATTTTCAACTTCCCGCCGAACGCTGGCAACACCGGTTCAGCAGCCTTCCTTTCGGTCTTTGAAAGCCTGATCGTCACCATGCAGCGCATGAAAGATGCGGGCTACGATGTGGGTGAGATTCCCACCGACGCTGACGCCCTGCGCGAAGCTGTGACCATTGGCAACGCATCTACATATGGCGCGCTGGCAAATGTTCATCACCTTATTTCCAGCGACGACCACGTTCGCCGCGAGACATATCTCAACGAAATCGAAGCCGCTTGGGGACCTGCGCCGGGCCGCGACAACACCAACGGTTCGTCCATCTTCGTACTGGGCAAGCAGTTCGGCAATCTGCTGATCGCGGTCCAACCGGGCTTCGGTTACGAGGGCGACCCGATGCGGTTGCTGTTTGAAAACGGCTTTGCACCAACCCATGCCTTCTCCGCTTTCTACCGCTATCTGCGCGAAGATTTCGACGCACATGCAGTGCTGCATTTCGGCACTCACGGCGCGTTGGAATTCATGCCCGGCAAACAGGTCGGCATGAGCGCGGCATGCTGGCCGGACCGCCTGATCGGCGATCTGCCGAACCTCTATCTTTACGCCGCCAACAACCCGTCTGAAGGCACCATCGCCAAACGCCGCTCGGCTGCAACGCTGGTGTCCTACCTCACCCCTCCCGTCACACAGGCCGGTCTCTACAAGGGACTGACCGAGTTGAAGGCCAGCCTTGATAAGCTGCGGCAGGTGGAAGACGGATCTACCGACGAGGCCGAAGTTCTGGAACTCGTTCTGGCACAGGCAGAGCAGTTGGACCTTGCCGATGGCTTGCCCCGCGATGCGCTGGGTTGCGCCGCCAAACTTTCTAAATCTCTGGTGGAGATGGAACATGCGTTGATCCCCCACGGCCTGCACGTTTTGGGTCGCTGGATGGATGACGTCGAACGCCGCGAAATGTTGTCGTTGATCGCTGATGGTGATGAAGAAGCAGCACCGCTTTCCACCGATGCTCTCGACGCGCTGGCCGCGGGTGAAACACCGGTCGGTGACGACAGCCAAACGGAGCTGATCGGCAAGCTGGTCACGGCCAACCACAATATGTCGAACAATCAGGAGCTCGACGGTTTGATGACCGCACTGGACGGACGTTTCGTTCAGCCTTCGCCGTCCGGCGATCTCATCCGTACACCGGATATGCTGCCGACAGGCCGCAACATCCACGGCTTCGATCCTTTCCGCATTCCCAGCGCCTACGCTGTTCGCGATGGTGCACGGCAAGCTGCGCGGGTGCTGGAGCGCTATCTCGATGAAGACCACGCCCTGCCGGAAACAATCGCGGTGGTGCTTTGGGGCACCGATAATCTGAAGACCGAAGGCGCACCAATGGCGCAAGCCATGGCGCTGATCGGCGCACGCCCTCGCCACGATAGCTATGGCCGCGTGACAGGTGCAGAGCTCATCCCGTTGGATGAATTGAAACGCCCACGCATCGATGTGGTCGCGTCGCTTTCAGGCATCTTCCGCGATCTGTTGCCCATTCAGGCGGCGATGCTTGCGGAAGCCAGCTGGTTGGCGGCGACAGCCGAAGAGGATGTGGCTCAGAACTTCGTTCGCAAGCACGCGCTGGCCTATGCGGCGGAACACGATTGCAGCATCGATGATGCCGCCTATCGCGTCTTCTCCAACGCCGAAGGTGCTTATGGCGCCAACGTCAATTTCCTCGTGTCATCCGGCGCTTGGGATAATGAAGACGAGTTGGCCGACACCTATTCCAACCGCAAAAATTTCGCCATCGACCGCAAGGGCAAGAGCGCCGCGCGACCCGAGATCCATGACAATGTCATGGGTCAAGTCGAGATGGCCTACCAGAACCTCGACTCCGTCGAATTGGGCGTCACAACCATCGACCATTACTTCGACACGCTGGGCGGTATCTCCCGCGCGGTGGCCAAGCAACGTAAAGCGCGTGGCGATGAAACTACGCTGCCGGTCTTCATTTCCGATCAAACTCAAGGCGAAGGCAAAGTGCGTTCGCTTGGCGAACAAGTCAGCCTTGAAACCCGCACCCGCTCGCTGAACCCGAAGTGGTTCGACGGCATGCTGGAGCACGGTTTTGAAGGCGTTCGCGAGATCGAAAATCAGATCACCAACACCATGGGCTGGTCCGCCACCACCGGCGAAGTGCAGCCCTGGGTCTATCAAAAAATGTCCGAGACCTTCGTGCTCGACGACGCCATGCGCGAGCGCCTCGCGCAGCTCAACCCCGCCTCATCTTCGCGCCTCGTGAACCGGCTCATCGAAGCCCACGAACGCGATTACTGGAACCCCGACGACGAGACACTCGATGCACTACAGCGCGCCAGCGAAGAGCTGGAAGACCGCCTGGAAGGCATCGAAACCGAAAGTGTAGCCTCATGAATATTCTCGGCCCGAACACACATTTCAAAGACAAAAGCCGCCCGTTGCCCCCCGGGCTGGACGGCGAAGGTTCGCTGCAGGTGCATCTCGACCCGAATATGGATGTGGGCAACACCAAGGTGTTCGCGATCTATGGCAAAGGCGGTATCGGTAAATCGACGACATCGTCGAACCTGTCGGCAGCCTTCTCCAAACTCGGCAAGCGGGTGCTTCAGATCGGCTGCGACCCGAAGCACGACAGCACATTCACGCTGACCAAAAAGCTGGTGCCTACCGTTATCGACGCGCTTGAAAACGTGAATTTTCATTCCGAAGAATTGCGGACGGAAGACTTCGTTTATGAGGGCTACAATGGCGTGATGTGTGTCGAGGCCGGTGGCCCGCCAGCAGGTACGGGTTGCGGTGGTTACGTCGTTGGTCAGACCGTCAAATTGTTGAAAGAGCACCATCTGCTGGACGACAGCGATGTTGTGATCTTCGACGTGTTGGGCGATGTAGTCTGCGGAGGCTTTGCCTCGCCCCTGCAGCACGCGGAAAAAGCGCTGATCGTCACCGCCAATGATTTCGATAGCATTTTTGCGATGAACCGCATTGTGGCTGCGATTGGTGCGAAATCGAAGAACTATCAGGTGCGCGTTGGTGGTGTGATCGCCAACCGCTCCAAAGGCACCGACGAGATCGACCGTTTCAACGAGGCCGTGGGTCTTGAGCGCGTCGCGCACTTCCCGGATCTCGACGTCATTCGCCGGTCGCGGCTGAAGAAATCGACCCTATTCGAAATGGAAGAATCCCCCGAGTTGCTGGCCGTGCAGACCGAATACCTGAAGCTGGCGCAAAACCTGTGGGACGGTATCGATCCGATGCCGGCAGCCCCTATGAAAGACCGGGAAATCTTCGATTTCCTCGGCTTCGACTAGGAGCGCACGGCAATGGCAAACGTCTCTTTCGAAACCCGCAAAGGCGAGCTGAAGACCTATTTTGGTCAAACGGCTGCCGATAAGTGGGTCGCACTGACCTCGCAAACACCGGTCTCGTATATCCGCGAGACCGTGCGCGCAGGGCGTGAGCAAACGCGTGAGACGTTGCTGGGCTGGTTGCCAACTGAGCTGACCGGCAAGCGTATTTATGATGCCGGTTGCGGAACTGGCGTGCTGGCGGAAATGGCCGCGAAGCGCGGTGCAGATGTTGTTGCGGTAGATATTTCTGCGGCTCTCATCAATGAGGCCAAGCTGCGGTTTGCCGATACAAGTATCGAATTCGAAGCTGGTGATATGGCTGCCGATCGCGGCATGTTCGACCATGTCGTCGCGATGGATTCGCTGATCCACTACCCGCTTCCAGCGATCATGGAACTGCTGGAAGGCTTTGCTGAACGCACTACAGGCTCGATCCTGTTCACCGTCGCGCCTTCTACGCCGATGTTGGAAGTGATGAAATTTGCGGGCAAGTTCTTTCCCAAGAACGACCGTTCGCCTGCCATCGAACCTGTGAAAGAAACCGCACTTCGCAAGGCTGTCGCCGAAGCGACCGGCGCGCTGGCTGACTTTGCCATCGAAGACATGCACCACGTGAGCACAGGTTTTTACAAATCCACCTCCGTCAAACTGGTCAGGAGGGCCGCGTAGCCGTGTCAGCCGACCGCCAACCTTCTCAGCAACCGATGCTCGATTTCTGGCGTAATGTTGGAACGGGCTTTTTGCCGTTTGCAGATGCTGCAAGCGCGGAGTTGCCTTTGGGCCGCCTGCTGCGCCTGTCGCTGTTTCAGGTTGTGGTGGGCATGATTGCGGTGTTGCTGACGGGCACGTTGAACCGTGTGATGATTTTGGAACTCGGTGTTCCGGTCACGCTGGTGGCCGTGATGGTCGCCCTGCCCTTCCTGTTTGCCCCTGCCCGCGCTCTGATCGGCCATAAGTCCGATACGCATAAATCGCTGCTCGGCTGGAAGCGCGTTCCCTATATCTGGTTCGGTACGATGACCGCGTTTGGTGGTCTTGCCATCATGCCTTTTGCGTTGCTGCTGCTGCAGTCGCAAACGCTTGGTCCGACATGGGCCGGACCTGTTGCTGCTGCGGTCGCGTTCTTTGCCACCGGAGCCGGTATCCACACGGTGCAAACCGCTGGCCTTGCGCTTGCGACCGATATCGCGCCGGTCGAAACCCGTCCCCGCGTCGTGGCATTGCTTTACGTCATGCTGCTCGTCGGCATGTTCTTTTCCGCGCTGGCCTTCTCTTGGTTGCTGACAGATTTTTCTGCACAGCGCCTCATCCAGGTCGTGCAAGGTGCCGCTGCGGTAACCATGGTTTTGAACGTCGTTGCGCTGTGGAAACAGGAAGCGCGTCAGCCATCGCAAACTTCGCCGGAACGGGACACTCCCTCTTTTGCTGAAAGCTGGGCCGCCTATCGCGAAGACCCTCGCAGCCTTCGGCTGCTGGTTGCGGTCGGCATGGGCACGTTGGGCTTTTCCATGCAGGACGTTTTGCTGGAGCCCTATGGCGGCGAAGTGCTCGGCCTTTCCGTTTCACAAACCACGCTGCTAACTGCGATGTTCGCCGCAGGAACACTGGCCGGTTTTGCATTGGCCGGCCGTGGCCTTGGCCGAGGGCGCGACCCTTACCGGATGGCAGCCCACGGCACGATGGCCGGTATCGTCGCTTTCACCTGCGTAATTTTTGCAGCGCCTTTGGACTCCGCCAATCTGTTCCGCGTCGGCACCGCGCTTATCGGCTTTGGTGGCGGCTTGTTCGCCGTTGGCACGCTGACCGCTTGCATGGAAATGGCGGACAGATCAGGCAATGGCGCAGGCTCTGGCCTCGCACTCGGCGCATGGGGTGCCGTACAGGCATCCGCCGTCGGCATCGGCCTTGCTGCCGGTGGCATCATTCGCGACGTCGTCGCGGGACTTTCAAATTCTGGAGCGTTCGGGAGCGCGTTCACGGATGCGGCGCTGGGTTACAGCGTTGTTTACCACCTGGAGATCGGAATCTTGTTCGCAAGCCTGATCGCCATTGGACCACTTGTCGGTTGGGCAACCACCGATTCCCCTCGAACCGTAAAGAAGATCGGCCTGGCAGACCTGCCCGGCTGAACATGACTGGAGAAAAACCATGGGTGAAATAGTTGGCAATATCGATGGAGCGCAGATCATTCTGTACGCTTTCTGGATCTTTTTCGCTGGCCTGATCTGGTACCTGCAGGCGGAAAGCCGCCGCGAAGGCTATCCGCTGGAGAACGACCTGACCGGCGACTACAACAAAGATGCGTGGCTACAACTGCCGTCGCCGAAAACGTTCATCTTGCCGCATGGTCAGGGCACGCGGACCTTCCCCGATGCCGGAAACCGCGACACACGCCCAATCGCTGCCAAACGCGCTTCGATGACACCGGGTGCGCCGCTCATTCCTACGGGTAATCCTATGATCGACGGTGTTGGACCGGCTGCGTGGGCAGAACGCCCGGATTATCCGGATGCAATGCCTCACGGCGAACCGAAGATCGTGCCAATGTCTATCGCGCCGGAATTTGACATCGCGGCAAACGATGTTGATCCACGCGGACTGCGCGTCGTTGCAGCCGATGGTGAAGTTGTTGGCGAAATCAGCGACATATGGGTCGACAAGATGGAAAACTATATCCGCTACTTCCAAGTGCAGTTCGGTAAAAACCAGCGTCTCATCCCGCTGCACTTTGCTGTTCAGCGTGAAGCCCGCGGTCGGACACGTGAATATTACGTGCACAACCTGACGGCTGCCCAGTTCAAGGACATTCCAAAACTGGCATCAGCCGAACAGATCACTTTCCTCGAGGAGGAGAAGATCATGGCTTATTTCGGTGGTGGTGAAATGTATGCCATGGCCGGTCGCTCGGAGCCGCTGCTGTGAGCCACGACGACTTCGCCTTTGAGCCCACCCCGGGCCTGCCTGCCAAACTGCCAGACGGTGAACACATCGTCTGGCAGGGCAAGCCGGAAACAGCCGGTGTGGCGCGCGATGCGTTCCACACCACGGCCATCGCCGTCTATTTTGGCGCGCTGGCCGTCTGGCGTCTCGCCACCGGCATTGCCGATGGTCGCGCTGCCATGGAATTGTTCTCCACGGTAACGGCCACTCTGGCGCTTGGCGCTTTGGTGCTGGCGATCCTGTGGGGCATCGCTGTGCTCGTTAAACGCACGACGATCTACACGATCACCAACAAGCGTGTGGTGATGCGGTTTGGCATCGCTATTCCGATCACCTTCCAGTTCCCCTTCCAGCAGATCACATCTGCCGATGTGAAGCCTGTGGCTGGCGGACGCGGTAACATCGCGCTGGAATTGAAAGAGCATACGAAAATTTCCTGGCCGATCCTTTGGCCGCATGTGCGCCCGTGGAAAGTCGGAAAACCACAACCAACCTTGCGGGCGATTGCCGGTGTGGATGGTGTTGCTGAAATTCTGGCCAACGGCCTGCGCGAAGCACACGGCCAAAACGTCACCGTTCAATCGTCCGGCACGAAACAGGAAGGATCCGCACAATCCTTCATGTCGGCTTCGGCTGGAAGCGTTGGCGGACTGCCCGCCCAGTAATGCGGCAAACGATCTGCGCTTCGCATGCACAGTGAGGCGGAAACGTAATACACCTTTACACAGGGGAGGAGAGACCTGTTATGGAAATGAACGAGAAAATTCCCGAAGACCAACGCACCGATAAAATCGAGGGTGTTCATAAATTGCCGCTGTTTGCAGCCGCAGGCGTCGTCATTTTGACGCTATTCGTGGTCATCGGCGCGCAACTTAGTGATGGTGGAAAAGTGAGCCGCGTGGTCGGCGAACCTGTGGAAGAGCGCGCTTTGCTGTTCCGCGATGGGTCGCAAGGCATTGTTCTCGTTCACGATGCCAATTCAAAAGCACTTTTGGCATCTTTTGGTCGCGGTGAAGGCGCATTTGTGCGACAATCCATGCGGGCGCTGATCCACAATCGGCGCATTCGGAAGCAAGACCTTTCCGCCCCTTACGCACTACAGAAGGCGGAAAACGGTCAGCTGACATTGATGGACCCCGAAAACGGTAAATCCATCGGTCTCAACGCTTTCGGCAAAGTCGCCACAGGCAGCTTCGCACCGCTGCTAACGGCGACTGCAATGCCAAAGCCAACCACCACCGGTGGTTGAGAAAAGGGAGCCTGCTATGTTCAACGGATTCATCCGTAAGGAACGTATTGACCTCGATTGCACAGTCGAGATCGTCAACACGTTTGAAAGTTTCGAGGCGCACGTGCGCTTCAATGACGGCACGACCGTCAACCCCGGCGACGAGGTGCTGGTTCACGGCACGCCTATCTCTGTCCCCTATGGCGAAGCTGCAACCTTCGAACGCCGCGCCACGCTGACCCGCGCCAATGCGCTGGAACGGTTCTGGACGCGCGCCACCGGCGACTTCGAATTCATGGAGCTGTGCGAATTCAGCTTCTCCGAAGAACGCCTGACCTAACGCAATTCAACAGGACGGGAGCCCTGACATGAACGCACACATCCATCCCGAGCTTAAAGGCAAGCCGGTCGATCTTTCGTCCCAAAATGCCACCACGAAGATGGCGTATGAAAACACGTTGCTGCAACCGCGCTTCTACACCACAGACTTCGACAAGCTGGACGCGATGGACGTGTCGCTTGTACGCGAAGAATGGGATGCGCTGATCGCATCCATGGCGAGTGACCCGAACCGTGGCCACTTCAAGCGCAACGAAGAATGGGACGACATCAATCTCGACGACGTGCCGGAAGGCCTGCGCAAAGAGTTGGTGGATTTTCTCGTGTCATCACTGACCGCCGAGTTCTCCGGCTGTGTCCTCTATAAAGAGATGAAGCGCCGCGGCACCAACGAAGACATCAAACAGCTGTTCACCTACATGTCGCGCGACGAAGCCCGCCATGCAGGTTTCATCAATGACAGCCTGAAAGACTTCGGTATCGGTGTGAATCTCGGCTTCCTGACGAAGGCGAAGAAATACACGTTCTTTCAGCCGAAGTTCATTTTCTACGCGACGTACCTGTCGGAAAAGATCGGTTACGCCCGCTACATCACCATCTTCCGTCATTTCGAGAAGCACCCGGAAAAGCGGTTTCACCCGATTTTCAAGTGGTTCCAGCAGTGGTGCAACGACGAGTTCAGCCACGGCGAGGCTTTCTCGCTGCTGATGCGCTCCGATCCCAAACTGCTGTCGGGCCACAACAAACTCTGGATCAAATTCTTCCTCTGCGCGGTCTATGCCACGATGTTTGTACGCGACCATGCACGGCCTGAATTCCACAAAGCTGCCGGTCTCGATATCGAAGACTACGACATGAAGGTCTTCGAAATCACCAACGCCTGCACCACCCAGTGCTTCCCGTTGGTGCTGGATATCGATCACCCTGCGTTCCTGCCGACCCTGCGTCGTTTGAACGATGTTGCGATTAAAATCGCAGCTGCATCCGAACAAGGTGGCATCGCAGGCGCGATCAAAACTAAGGCTCTGCAAGCGGTTGCTGCTGCAAACTTCGCGCGCCTCTACGCCATCCCCACCAAGAAAAACGAGATCCCCGAGGTCTCCAAAATGGTTCCGGCCTGGTAGCCGGAAGCAAGGAGAGACGCACACTTGTCCGCCCACCTTTCATACCTGCTGCCGATCGGCTTCGTGGTGACGCTTTGGTACGTCTCCACGGGTGCCGTTTTGTGGTTGGCGCGGGGTGAGAAAAGCGGTGTGCATGTGCGGCTTCTTGGTGTGACGATGATTGCCGCCATGGGTTTTGCCGGAGCCGCCGTCTCTGCAAACAGCGATGCGGCTTGGGCACCTTACGCGGGGTTTTTTGCCGCACTGGCGATCTGGGCTTGGGCGGAGTTTACTTTTCTGACAGGCCTCATCACCGGCCCGCGTAACAGTACCTGCCCTGCCGACATCACGGAACGTCGCCGCTTCCACCTTGCGTGGCGCACGGTGAGCCACCATGAATTCGTATTGGTGGCAGCCTTGGGCGGTGTTTGGTTGGTGACCGCGAACACGGCGCAGCCCGTCGCTTTCTATACATTCGCCGTTCTATGGCTGATGCGGATATCTGCGAAGCTGACGATATTTTCAGGCGTCCCAGCCTTTTCCGCGGACATGATGCCCGCGCCGCTCACCCACCTGCACAGCTACTTCCGCGTGGACCGCATAGGACCGGTGTTCTGGGCGTCGACCCTATTGACGACAGGTCTTTTGGTCGCGGCGGTCGCAGCTTTTCACAGCGACTTTTTCGCCCCAGATCAGCACACGGCGGCGGTTATGATGACGACGTTGATTGCGCTGGCAGCGCTGGAACACTGGTTCATGATCCTGCCCGTCAAAGACAGTGCAATGTGGCGTTGGGCCATGGGTTCAACGCCTGAGAAAACCGCCTCGACCGAGGGCGAAGCACTAAAAAATGTAAGCGCAGCAGAGTGATTTGCGCTAGGATAAATCGACTGCCGGAATGGAGTATTTAACGTGAATTTCGAAGCTTTTTTTGAAACTGAGTTGGACAAGCTGAAAGACGCGGGCAACTACCGCGTCTTTGCAGATTTGGAGCGCCACAAAGGCGGTTTTCCAAAGGCCACACGTTACGGCGAAGATGGCGAAACCAGCGAAGTGACCGTGTGGTGTTCCAACGATTACCTCGGCATGGGGCAGCACCCAACCACGGTCGCGGCCATGAAAGAAGCCATCGACAAATGCGGCGCAGGTGCTGGCGGCACACGCAACATTTCCGGCACGAACCACTATCATATTCTGCTCGAAGAAGAGCTGGCCGACCTGCACAACAAGGAAGCTGCCTTGATGCTGACTTCCGGCTACGTGGCCAACTGGGCTGCGCTCGGCACGTTGGCGTCTCGCATCCCCGGCTGCGAGATCTTCTCCGACAGCGACAATCATGCCTCCATGATCGAAGGCATTCGCCATTCGCGCGCACCAAAGCATCTTTGGAAGCACAACGATCCGGCAGATCTCGACCGAATGCTTTCGGAAGCTGATCCAGACGTGCCGAAGCTCGTGGCGTTCGAGAGTGTCTATTCCATGGATGGCGACATTTGCCCCATGAAAGAAATCCTCGACATTTGCGACAAACACGGCGCGATGAGCTATCTCGACGAAGTCCACGCTGTCGGCCTCTACGGCCCACGTGGAGGCGGCATTGCCGAACGCGAAGGCCTCATGGACCGCGTAACCGTTATCCAGGGCACACTGGGCAAAGCCTATGGCGTCATGGGTGGATATATCACAGCTTCCACCGCACTGATCGATTTCGTGCGCTCGTTCGCATCCGGTTTCATCTTCTCTACCGCCTTGCCACCAGCGCTTGCAGCCGGTGCGACGGCATCTATTCGCCACTTGAAGAGCAGCGAGATGGAACGTGCTCGCCAGCGGAAGAATGTTCGCATTTTGCGCGAACGACTCGACGCCATCGGCCTGCCCCACATGATGAATGAAAGCCACATCGTTCCTGTGATGGTTGGCGATGCGAAGAAGTGCAAATTCATCTCCGATCTGCTGCTCGACCAGCACGGCATCTACGTACAACCGATCAACTACCCAACTGTACCGAAGGGCACCGAGCGGCTGCGGATAACACCTGGCCCACTGCATACGGAAGCTGACATCGACCACTTGGTCGGCGCGTTGTCGGAGCTTTGGTCGCAATGTGCGCTCTCGCGCGCGGTGGCGTAATACCGTGTTGGATGAAGTTCTTTATCTGACGCCGGATGCAGAAGACGCTCCTGAAGTCGACGGTAATGAGTGGCCCCTTCCGGCGACCAATCCGCCGATCATGATTCCCGGAATAGCGGCGGACGATAGCCTTTATCCAATCGAGAAAATCGAAGCGCATGTGCGTGGACTGCATCACCTTGCACTCTCGGTTTTCGTTTTCTCCAAAAACGACGATGGCGAGTTGGAACTGCTGATTCAGCGTCGCGCTTTTGAAAAATACCACTGCGGCGGCCAATGGGCTAACACCTGCTGCACCCACCCGCATTTCGGTGAAGAGGCAAAGCCCGCTGCCAGCCGGCGTTTGACCGAGGAACTTGGCTTCACAGTTCCGATCCACGAGCAGCGCATCGTCGAGTATTCAGCTGATGTCGGTGGCGGATTGTGGGAGCGGGAACGCGTTCACATGTTCCGTGCCGATGTCGAACGCAGCGATGTCGTGCTCGATCTGAATCCAGAAGAGGTGTGCGAAGCGCGCTGGATTTCCGCAGATAATTTGAAGGCTGAAATGCGAGACAAGCCGGGTGATTTCACCCCGTGGTTCCGCATCTACCTCAACCGCTATCCCAACCTCGACTTCTAGATTGCCTAACGCTCAGTCGAAGAAATTCGATAGCGAGCCAAGCCTAGGCAGAAGCATGGGAACGCGGGTGCTGTAGTCGCTATATGCAGCGCCGAAACGGGCGCGCAGATCGCGCTCTTCCAGCATGATGATGCCGACCAGACCAATGACACCCAGCAGAGCAACCACGTAAACGCCGGACCAGTTGACCATCATCACCCAGCCGATAATTCCGACAATGACCATCAGGTAGCGTGGGTGACGCACGACCGAGAATGGTCCGCTTTCCAGCAACGGAATAGGCTGATTGGTAATTTCAGGAACACCGGCGAAAGTGGCAAGCGACAAGTGCTTGCGGATGGGTCGCGCCATGGCAATCGACGCAAGGTAGAGGGCCGCACCCGGGACAAACAAGAGCCAGTTCAGACCGAGATCGCGCCCCATAAGCGTATCACGGTTGAGCCAGAGAAGAATTGTGGAGACCGCTAGAAACGCAAAGGCGGTCGAATAAGCCTGCCACGCGGGCCGCTGGCGCCAGAACGATGATCCCAAGTGAATGACTGTCCAGAAGACGATCACGAGTGGCACGATGACGATCAATATCAAGCCAAGAATGTAGCGGAATTCATACATCTTTCAGTTCAGGCACTTGCTTCAAGCTCGGCTGCTTCAGGCGGCCGGAACAGTTTATGAAGTCGGATGGCCAGAGATATATCACCTTTGTAAGTGAGTTTGCGGGTGAAGAATGCGTTCTGGCCGGTGATGCGGCCCATGACCATATCGACGTAAGTGGCGGCTGCCATTTTCAAGGTGATGGAAGCATCATCACGCCGCCCTTCTATGAGCGCGCATTTTCCATCGGCAATATCTGCATACCATTCACCGCCTTGCTCACCATCGAGGCGGAATTGAATGATCGCCTTTAGCGGGCCTGCAACTTCCGCGTTGAAGCGTTCAGGCATCGCGGCGATGATCTGGCGGACGGTGGGGTCGGCAGGACGGGTTTGGCTCATGGAATGATCCGAAATTGCAATGTTGAAACGATGAGGGGGATGCCTTGTGCAAGACATCCCCCTCCTCTTCCCTCTTCATCACGGCCCCTTCCCCAAGGAAGTGTGCAAGGCCGTAATTTCTTCATTCGTGGATCCGAGATTAGCGGATGTTGGTTCCGCTCTCGTGCAAGACACCGTGCTTGATCGCCCAGGATGACCAGTCATCGACCAGGGTACCGGTGATCAGAATACCGATACCGCCTGTCAGTGTCGTCAGCATCGCAAACCACCAGGCCCAACGGTGGATCGACTCCATCGTGGCGTTGAAGCCCATGGTCCAGCGCCAGAACAGAGCTGCACGTTCAGAAGCCGTACCGCGGTCGGTGATCTGCTCGATCTCACGCTCGCCGCCGTAGCGGGAGACTGCCAAGATCGTTGCGCCATGCATGGCGAACAGCAGGGCCGAACCGTAGAGGAACACGATCGAAAGCGCGTGGAACGGATTGTAGAACAGGTTGCCGTAAGTCAGCGAGAAATTGTTCGTCCAATCCAGATGGCTGAAGACGCCGTAAGGAACAGCTTCCGACCATGACCCCATCAGCACCGGGCGAATGAAGCCCAGCACCAAGAACAGCCAGATGGCAGCACCGAAAGCGATAGGCACATGCATGCCGAGGCCGAGAGCCTTTGCACGACGGTATGTGCGCAACCACCATGACAGCACCGAGACCGTCAGGAAAAAGCCGACGATCATGAACCAACCGCCTTCTTTGAGCGGTGGCAAAACCGACAGACCGTAATCCGGCGATGGTGGATCGAGCGACAGCCAGAAGAGCTGACGGACGAACTGGACCGGATCGTAACCCACCTGCGCCCAAAAATTCAGGCCGATGATGTTGAAGGCCAGCAGGAAAGAGATGACCGAGATCACCCCCAGCGTTCCCAGATAGATCGGGCCCAACTGGGCGTTACCGATCTTGCCCAGCCAGTAGTTCATGGAACCTTTGCCGATGCGCGGGTCCTCACCGGCGGGCAGATCAATGCCCATGCCGGGGGTCGTGACCACCTGGGTTGTGGTGAAGATGTTTTGATAGATTTTCATGTCACCGTTCCCCTTTAGAGATAGTTGAGATCGCCGATCTCACGCACCAGGTCTTCCTGGGCGAAGATGGGCAGTTCGAGCCACCAGAGCCACCAGTCGCTCCACGCGCCTTCCCAGAGTGTGCCTGAGATGACGATGCAGATGGCGGACCAGAAACCGGCGGACAGCGCGAGGAACAGGCCCACGCGGTGAATGCCGAGTGTACCGACTGAATAACCGATGAAATCGCGGAAATAGGTGTCTTCATGTTCCGGTGTTTTGACCACCTGCCCCTTACCGGGGTTGGTGGAGGACAGGACCAAACCACCGTGAAGCGCGAGCGCTAGCGTGGTGGTGAAGAAGAATGTGATCGCGATCATATGGGCCGGGTTGTAGTGGAAGTTACCGTAGGCGTAGCCGACGTTGTTCACCCACTCGAGATGGCTGTAGATGCCGTATGGAAAACCGTGTCCCCAAGCGCCCATCCACAACGGGCGGATGACCACCAGCGTAACATAGGCGAAGATCGCAACGGAGAACGCGAAGGGCACATGGTAGCCCATGCCAAGCTTGCGGCAGATTTCTACCTCGCGCAGTGCCCAAGACCCGAAAGCCCCGATCGCGCAGATGGTAATAATTTGCCAAAGCCCGCCTTCGGCCATCGGCGCCAGCGCCAGACCGTAATCAAGATCCGGTGGATTAATGCTAATCTGCCAGAGGTTCCAGGTATCGCCCATGGACGCACCGTAGATGATGAGGAGGGTACCCAGCGCGGTAAAAAACGCCGCCGATACGCCGAAGAAGCCGACGTAGAAAGGTCCGACCCAGAAGTCGAACAGATCGCCGCCGAGAAGCGTACCCCCACGTACGCGATATTTTCGTTCGAAACTCAGCAAGGCCATAGCTGGTTCTCCATGAATAGGTTCGACCATTCACCGCCCCAAGACGGCATTGGCCAGAAGATGGTTCTCGCCTGCCATCGCGCCCGATATTCGGGTGCTATTAGGCGTCGAACCGGAAATTTGTGATGCCGGCAGGCAGAAGAAATATCCCCCGCCTGCCGGAAAGTCGGATGTAACTAAGTGATGAACTTAGTTGCTGGAGCCACTTCAACAGAAGCGGTTGCAGCTTTGACATCCAGCCAGTTGTATCTCTCGGTGCTGAGCAGAACGAAATGAATCAGAACTGCGAGCGTGAAGAGAAATACGGCAAGAGCCACGAGCACGCGGCGGGGATCAAAAAGAAGCCAAATTTTATGCATATCTGTTCTCCTTAGACCAAAGCCGTTGCCATCACCTGGACACCGTCCATGAGTGATGAATACGTACCGTCAGTGTTGGCAGTCCACGGACGCCAGAACCACACAAGCATGTGTGCAGCAAAGGCCCATCCAGTAAAAGCAATGGTGCTTTTGACAAAGATGGAGTGGAACTCCCGTGCCTCTCCGACCGTCATTCCGGTCATGGAGACGTTTTCAGGACTAGCCACGATAAACCTCCTAGTCTTGTGGTCTTTCGACCGTTACCGCAGATGACCCCGGCGGCAGGGCTTGGTTCAGGTGAACCTATTCTCCCGCTGATGAGGCGGGTGAATTACTGAAATCGTTACGACTGGAACGTGTAGCCAGCGGTGGCATGTGCCGCCTGCCGGGCTTGCGTCCAAACCGATGCGGTGTCGTTCGAGCCAAAGACCCGAGCCAGACCGATCAGAGCGACCGAAACGATAAAGATGATGGCGAAGAGCGCCCGGTAGCCGAGCGATTCCGCAAGCGATGGACCGTGGCCGATGATTGGGCGGTCGAGCTGGGTGTCAGACATTTTGGGTTCCTCCCCGTGGTGGTCGCGCTATGCCGCGACCGATTGCTGTGAAGTTTCGAGAACCCGCGCGACGGTGACACGGGCATCGCCCGCATCCAGTGCTTCGCGCTCACAAGCGTCCCGCAGCCGTTTGGCAGCAGAGATGCGAATGAGAATGGGTTCACGGTCGATGATATCGTCGAGCTGCTTGCGGGCATCAGAGTCCCAAGGCAGCGAGTTTTTGATGCGCGCATGCGCGGCTGGTGCATCCGCATCCATGTCCGATTGCAACGGCAGGATGTGGAAGAGCATGTCGAACAGCGCGTTGCAGACTTCCTGCATCAAATAGCTTGTCCCGGCGTACCCCATGAAGGGCGTGCCGAGGTGGCGGCGAATAACTGCCCCAGGGAAAGAGGCCGGCATCCACATGGTGCGGCTCTTCTGATCGGCGATATACATGCGCTCGTTATATGAGCCGAACAGGATCATGGGTGGCTTCTCAGCCAGCATTTCTTGCACTTCGGCGTTGTCAGTTTTCTTGCCGGACAGACGTGACACCGCAAACGTACAGGGCATGCCCATTTCCTCTTCGAGGAAATTCTTCAAACCGCGCGTATAGGTTTCATTGGCAACCACCGCGAAGGATGCGGTGCCGTAGAAATCCTGTGTCACGGAGCGCCACAGGTCCCACATGGGTTTCAGTGTGGTGTGCTTTTCACGGGTGATGAATGGTTCAGGATTGAGGCCCAGCATACCGCCGAGTTGACGCAGGAAGGCCGTCGTCGAATGGATGCCGATGGGTGCCTGCAAATAAGGCCGTTCCAGCGTTTCGCAAAGCATACGACCGAATTCGCGGTACATGCAGACGTTCGCTTCGGCCTGCGCGAGGCGACCAACATCGGCGAGATGCGAACCGAGCGGAAAAGTCATGTTGACCTCAGCGCCGATGCCTTCGATCAGGCGACGGATTTCAGCGAGGTCGGACGGCATATTGAATTGGCCGTACATCGGGCCAATGATATTGACCTTCGGCTTATCGCCCTCTTTGCGCGCTTTCACTTTCGGCACCCGCTTGGGGCCATATTCTGTCCAGAGCCATTTCAGCGCACGATCTGCGGATTGCCACTGATCTTCATCAATCGTGCGCGGCAGGAAGCGGACGACGTTCGCTCCTTCCGGCGTGACGCCACCACCGATCATCTCGGCAATAGAACCGGTTACGACGACAGCTGGAAGATCAGGATCAAGGGATTTACGGGACCGACGCATTGCGCCTTCTGTACCGTGTTGGCCTAGCTCTTCTTCGCCAAGGCCAGTGACGACGATGGGCAATTCATGCGGAGGTAGCGCGTCGGTGTAATGCAACACCGAGGTGACGGGCAGGTTCTCGCAACCGACGGGACCGTCGATGATGACCTGCAAACCTTTGACGGCTGTGAAGGCGTAAACGCACCCCCAGTAGCCACCGGCGCGATCATGATCGAGGACGAGGGTCATGTGGCGCTACCGGTTGGGCGAAGCCCAGAGGAAACAAAAGACCAGCGATTGGCGGATGACATGATCATGTGCCTATCGCCTCCCCTGCATCAACTGCGTTCGCCGCTTTTGCAGCACGCGCTGCGAATTTGCGGCGGAAGCTGGTATTAATCTTCGGGGTATCTTCCCAAACGCCTGCGGTGTCGCCCGTGCCAACGCCTTCGAAGAATTCGGTCATACGGTCGAAGCGCGGTTTGTTGGCGATTGCCGAATTGATGACGGTCGCAAGCGAGCCTGCGCCAGCCGGACCCATGAGGGGGCGGGCGGAGATCAGGTTCGTGAAATAGAGACCCGGCGTGCCGCGTTCTTTCGCCTTCTGCACAACGGGCGTCGTGCCAATGGCCAGATCGGGATCGTAGAACTCCATCGCCATGACATCATCTTCAAGCGAGGCGCGGTATTTGACCTGAACGCCTTTGGCTTCGAGCCAATCGCAATCATCCTTCGACCATTCGGTCTTCGGGCAAGCGGTGCCTACATAGCGGACATCTGCGCCGCTTTCGACGAGCAGACGGGCCACCAGAAGCTCAGAGCCTTCGTAGCCTGAAAGAGTTATGCGGCCTTTGATTGGCATGGCATCAAGCGCGCCGCGGATAGCGCCAAGCATGGCGTTTTGAGCGGTTGCGATGTCGGCTTGCTTCACGCCACAAGCCTCACCGATTTTCGCAAGCCACGCCTGCGTGCCTTCGACACCGACAGGTGCAGAGCCGACGATCGGACGACCGGCAGCTCTGAATTCACGAACGGATGTCGTGTAAAATGGGTGGATTGCAGCAACGGCAGCACCATCAAGCGCGCTGTACAGTTCACGCCATTCGCGGGTTGGAACGACAGTGCCTGCCTCCAGGCCCATGGGCTCCAGCATCGCGCCGATGGAGATCGGATCGACTGGGAACATTTCACCCAGCAATGTGATCTTCGGCTTGCCAGTGTCACTGTTGTTTGAAGGCGCCTGAACCGGACCAGCGGCAACTTCGGTGCGCGCGTAGTTTAACATTGCACCGGCCAGAACGTCCTTGGCTTCCGCGTGTGTTGGGATACCGAAACCGGGAACATCGATGGCGACGATACGAACGCCGTCAATTTCCTTTGGCAACATCTGCAATGGCACGCCGGAAGCTGTGGGCACGCAGAGGTTGGTGACGACGATAGCGTCATATTTTTCCGGGTCAGCCATCTCGTGCACGGCGTCGCGGATGTCTTCGTAAAGCTTACCAGTAACGAGGCTTTCGCTGTCGAACGGCACGTAACCGACCGTACGACGCGCACCGTAGAAGTGGCTTGTGAAGGTAAGACCGTAAACGCAGCAGGCGGAACCGGACAGGATCGTTCCTGTGCGACGCATGCGAAGACCGACGCGCAGTGAACCGAATGCAGGACACATGCTTTGCGGCTGGTCGTGCGGGCCTTGCGGATAATCTTTGGCGTATTGCTCGAGCAGTTCAGACTTACCTGCCTTTTCAGCAGCAGCCTTCATCGTGTCAGCACCCGCATGGCAACCAGCGCCATCTGTGATCTCGGGAGCGGTATCAGCGCTCACAATATCGACCTCGGCAGAATCGTCGCTGCGTTTGTCTTGGGTGTTGAGGTGCTCGCTCATCGTCATCAAACAGCGTCGTAGATGACTTCGAGGGAAGGCTTGTTGATGATCGACGGATCGCACATGTCTTCGGGGTTGGCCGGAATGAGCACGTAATCGGCACCGGTTTGCGATGCAGCGAACAGACCGAGCAGACCATCCTGGTCCAACGGAGTGGGCTGGCGCGGCGGCGCGGTCATCATATTGTTGGCGAGACCGGTGAACATCGGTCCCCATTTGTCGTTGGGATCACCAACGATCTGATAGCTGGCAGATTTCTTGCGAATATCATCATCCTGCGGGATAGCCGCGAGAACAGGAATGCCGACTTTTTCAGCAAAGGCAGCAGCCTCGCCAGTGCCGTCATCCTTGTTGATGAGCATACCGGCCACGCCGACATTGCCGCCAAGTTTGCGGAAATATTCCACTGCCGAGCAGACATTGTTTGCGACGTAGAGCGACTGGAGATCGTTGGAACCAACGACGATGACCTTCTGGCACATGTCGCGGGCAATCGGCAGGCCGAAGCCGCCGCAGACCACGTCCCCCAGAAAGTCGAGCAGTACGTAGTCGAAGTCCCATTCGTGGAAGCCGAGCTTTTCCAGCAGTTCGAAACCGTGGATGATGCCACGACCGCCACAACCGCGACCAACTTCAGGTCCGCCCAGTTCCATCGCGAAGACGCCATCGCGCATAAAGCAAACGTCGGAAATCTTCACATCTTCACCGGCAGCTTTTTTAGCTGCAGAGGTTTCGATGATAGTGGGGCATGACTTGCCGCCAAACAGCAGCGATGTCGTGTCGGACTTCGGGTCGCAACCGATCAGCAAGACCTTCTTGCCGGACTTGGCCAGATTGTAAGACAGGTTGGCGAGCGAAAAGCTTTTACCGATACCGCCCTTGCCGTAGATCGCGATGACCTCGGTTTCCTTGGTGATCGGGCCGGTGTGAACAGGATCAGGCTCTTGATCGGCCTCATCTTTTAACAGATTGAAGATGTCGACTTTCTCTGCCGTATCTTTGTTTTCAGCTTCTCGTGTCATTACGTCGGTCATGATGGCTCCCTCCATTGCAGGACCATTTTCAGGCATTCGGCATCGCCGAAGGCCGTGTCATAAGCGGCCTGCGCGTGCGACGCGGGCTGCCGATGGGTGATAAGGCCGCTCAGATCGAGCGCGCCTTCTTCCGCCAGTCGAATGACGGCGGTCATATCTTCGGGTTGCCACTGGGCCGCGATCCGGATGCGCGCTTCCTTCATGAAGGCCATAGGGAAAGCGAAGCCGAGCGGATCTTTGTAGAAGCCGGCCAGAACGATCTCACCGCTAGGGGCGAGCGCTGCGATAGCCTTGTCGAGAATGGCGCTGTCACCGCTGGCGTCGCAGATCGTGTGGTAGCGCGAGGCGCCATCATCAGCAGGATCGATAACGGTATAGCTTTGCGCATCGCTGCGGGTCGCGTTGGTTTCCCACACGGTGGGTGCAGGTGCGCCGAGCGCGACGGTGATGCGGGCAAGCAAACGACCCAGCACGCCATGGCCGATGATGAGATCAGGCAGTTTTCCATGGGGCGAAACGAGCGCGTGGTGGGCGGTGCCGGCCAGCGCCATGAGCACACCATTTTCGCCCAGCGTGGAAGCTATTTTTTGAACTTTATCAGCAGGCGCAACGACGGTGGATGCTGTGCCACCGAAAAGGCCGCGAACATCTTTATAAGCGGTTGAGCCGGGAACGAAGACCGTTTCGCCGATGCGGGATTTAAGGTGATGCGGCGCATCAACAACTTCGCCGACCGTTTCGTAACCGGGAACCAGGGGATAGCCCATGCCCGGGAATGGCGGCATTTCGCCGGTCCACAAGAGGCGTTCCGTACCTGTGCTGATACCGCTTGTGCGGGACTCGACCACAAGATGATCTGTCGAACCATCACCAGAAGCGTGGCCCAGAACAGAAATGTCGAGATCGACGTGATCGACCCTCAACTGTCCGGGTCGCTCAAAAATGACGGCTTCAGTTTGCAATTCTAACCTCCCAAGAGGAACCGCCAGCTAACGTCTCCATTCGGACAGGCTCCCACGTGTAATGTGATTTGGACAGTTAAAGTTGTCAAGCAGATGTTACACATCTTCCGCGCTTTTATGGGCGCACAACATGCTCGTGACGAAAGGGCTACGGGTTTTAACCCGCTGGACCGCAGAAAAGCCTGCCGTTTTGAGCATTTCTGTCAGCATTTCCGGCGAACGGGGGCGTCCAGAGCCCATCGCGTAGAGATAGATGTTGAAATAGGCATCCGCGATACGGCGCGCCCCGCCATCGGTGGACATTGGTTCGCAGACGATCAGTTTACCGCCTGGCTCCACAGCTTCGAAGGCTGCGGCGAGGATTCGGGTGACAGATTCGTCGTCATGGTCGTGAAGGATTCGCACCAACGACACGAGATCAGCGGCGCGCTTGGGTGGCGTGCCGAAAAACGAACCGCCGATTGCAGTTGCTCTGCCGGAAATGCCCTGCGCTTCAAACGCGCGGGTGGCGCGTTCGGCCACCGCGGGCAGATCAAAGACGGCGAGTTGGAGGTCAGGGGCAGCATCTGCAACTGCCGAGACGAAAGCCCCCTGCCCGCCACCGAAGTCGAGCAGCTTGCGGTAGGGCGAGAAGTTGAAACTTGCGACGACTTCGGCAGCGACCATGCGCTGGCTCTGCGCCATTAATTCGCTGTAGGGCGCAACGTCGTCAGCATCAGCAAGCGCCGGATCATCGGAGCGGGCGTAGTCCCAGTAGCGCGACAGGTTGGTTTCCTGTCGGCCACCGCGAAGGAGTGCGGGCAAATCAGTGATGTCGCGGTAAAGCGCACCATGGTGGCGGATCATCGCCAATGCACCGGCATTGCCCGAAAGCGCAGCCCCCAGATCGCCAAGGCGATAACGATCACCATGTCGTTGAAGGAGCCTGAGACTTGCCGCGCCTTCCGCCAAACGACGCATCTCATCTTCGCCAAGCGAGCAGAGCCGCGCAAGATCGTCGATGCTGCGCCCTTGACCGGACACATGCTTGAGAACGTTGAGTTGGACGACCGCATCGAGAATTTGCGAATAGACGAAGCCGGATACGATATCGAACAGCTCGTTTTGCCGCTTGCGAACGATGGGTCGCGTAAGTGGAAAGGCCAGCGCCCATTCCTGAAATTTAGGAGAAGTGAGCAGACGGTCACGAAAATCGAGCCAAGTTTTCATCACACCATCAAAAGACCGAACACGCGATGGACGACTAACAGCCGAGGATTGACGCAAGCGGTTGCCCGCAGCGTTATCAGGCAGACTGGCTGGCAAGGCTTGCTGGCACCAATCGCTTGGACTGGGCAGCGATGAGGGACTCCAGAAGCGAAGCCCCCTCGCAAGGTGGAATGGCGGCAATTGCTGCTTCCACGGTTTCGTTCAGGCGTTTGACGGTACCGCCAAAGCCCAGCTCTGCGACGGCGCTGGGGCGTCCGTGAGTGCGGTCTTGCCCAACGGGCTTACCGCTTTCTTCTTCGCTTCCCAACGCGTCCAGCAGATCGTCGGCAAGCTGGTAAGCCGCCCCGATCCGGGAACCAAGCGAACGCCAAGGCAGCGGATCAGATCCGACAGCCAAGGCGCCCGCACACACTGCACCGACAAAGAGGGAGCCTGTCTTGGCACAGTGATACCGTTCGACGTCAACGACGTCTTCGCTTTCCCACGCCTGACCAGCGGTGATGCCGGTGGTCATTCCCGTTGCAGCGCATACAGCGGCAACAAGGGCAGGAAGGCGGGATGGATGCTGCGCGCTGGAAGCGCACAGAGTATTGAAAGCCTCAATGATGAGAGCATCGCCGGTCAAAACCGCGATCTCTTCACCATAGAGAGAATGAATGGTTGGCTTGCCGCGGCGCAGGTCAGCATCATCAAAGCAAGGCAGGTCGTCATGCACCAGCGAGGCGCAGTGCAGCAGTTCGATAGCAGCAGCTGCGCCATCGACCAACTCGATCTCATGGTCACCACATGCTTCAGCGACAGCCAAAGTCAGCTGCGGACGCACACGGGCACCACCTGGAAAAACTGCAGAATGAACAGCAGCACGCAGCTTGGGAGGACAGTCGGCATTGGCGGCGCGCGAAAGCGAGCGTTCAAGGCATTCCTCTATCCGTGCTGCATTATCCATCGTGGTTCCTAAACAGAGTGTCCAACTTACGTGACATCTCAAACTGTACAGTTATATTGACACATGAAACTGACAAAGCAACTTGTCATCTCAAACTTTTTTCCATTGGTCCCCGCGGACCGCTTTTTTGGAGCGCCCTCAAACAGTGAACGCACAACACCAACTACAGGGCGACAGAACGCTTATTATCGGTGCAGGCATGGCTGGGCTTGCGGCTGCCATGACGCTGTCTGCGGCTGGCCGCGAGGTTGTTCTGTTGGAAAAACAACACGCTCCCGGCGGTAAGATGCGACAGATTGAGGTGGATGGCTCTCACATTGATAGTGGACCGACTGTCTTCACGATGAAGTGGGTGTTCGATGAATTGTTCGCTGCAAGCGGTATGGAAGTCGATAAAGCGCTTGATTTGCACAGGGCAAAAAGACTGGCCCGACACGGCTGGGACGGGGCCAATTCGCTCGATCGTCCCTTCGACCTGTTCGCAAATGTGGCAGAATCACGTGATGAGATAGGTTCCTTGTTCGGCGTTGCAAACGCCAATGGGTATGATCGATTCTGCCGCGACGCTGGTCGCATACACGACACACTGCGCGATACTTTCATGTCAGCGCAGATGCCCGGCCCTATAGAATTAGCGCGGCGGGTTGGGTTTCACCGTATTGGCGATCTGCTCGCGCTGAAGCCGTTTTCGACACTTTGGAACACGCTTGGCGGCTACTTTCCCGATCCGCGCCTGCAGCAATTGTTCGGGCGTTACTCTACCTATGTGGGATCATCCCCTTACCTATCTCCCGCCACGCTGATGCTAATTGCCCATGTGGAGCAACAGGGCGTGTGGACGATTGGCGGCGGCATGCATGCACTGGCGCGCGCCATGAAAGAAGCTTCGCGCGCTCGCGGCGCCGTCGTTATGGAAGACACCAAGGTTGAACGAATTCTGGTCGAGAACGGCAAAGCCAGCGGCGTGGAACTGAGCGACGGCAATCATCTGTATGGCTCACAGGTGCTTTACGCTGGCGATATGTCCTGGCTCACACGCGAGCGGGTTGGCGGGAAGAGCTCACCTGTAAAACCGGTTCAGCCCAAAAATCGCGCTCTTTCTGCGATCACTTGGTCGGTAAAGGCGAAAACAAGCGGTTTCGATCTACACCGCCACAACGTGTTCTTTTCCGACGATTACAGCGCAGAGTTCGCGTCGATTTTCGACGAACGGGAAGTTCCGGAACGGCCAACGGTCTATGTATGCGCGCAGAACCGCGATGATAATTGCAAACTGATAGACGGCGCAGACGATACGATGCTGGTTCTGATGAATGCCCCCGCTTTTGGCGACACCACAAAACTCGACGATGGAGATATGGCACGATGCGAGGAAGCGAGTTTTGGTCTGTTGGAGCGATGTGGCCTGACAGTGGAGCGGGACGCAGCCCGAATGGTGGCCACGCAACCGGCGGATTTCGAAAACCTGTTTCCGGGCTCGGGCGGCTCGATCTACGGTCGCGCCTCCCATGGCTGGACGGCCAGCTTTGCGCGGCCGGGCGCCACGACGAAAATTCCGGGCCTGTATCTAGCGGGGGGCAGCGTGCATCCGGGAGCGGGGGTGCCGATGGCAGCTCTTTCGGGCCGGCTGGCGGCGCAGGCGATGATGCAGGACCGCGATTCGACCTCACGGTTCCATCCGGCGGCTACGGCTGGTGGTACGCCGACGCCATAAGCGAAGACGGCGCCTACGGCTTTTCGATCATCGCGTTAATCGGCTCGGTCTTCTCGCCTTACTATGCGTGGGCAGGCAACAAGCGTCCAAAAGATCACATCGCACTGAATGTCGGGGTTTACGGACGCGGCGTGAAGCGGTGGACCATGACCGAACGTGGCGAAGAAGCGCTTTCGCAAACCCGCACCCGCCTCGACATCGGACCATCTGCATTGGAATGGGACGGCACAACGCTAACCATCACCATAGATGAACGCGCAGCCCCCCTGCCCTTTCCCGTTCGCGGAAAACTGCGTTTGACGCCACGCGGCATCACCAAACAGGACTGGCCGCTGGATTTTGCAGGAAAGCACTTCTGGCGACCCATTGCGCCAATTTGCGACGTTGAATGCGAGATGGATGCGCCGAATACCAAGTGGCGTGGCGAAGGCTATATCGATTCCAACTGGGGCAGCGAAATGCTGGAGGAAGGCTTTTCCTATTGGAACTGGTCGCGGGCTTCGCTGAAAGACGGGGCTGGCATTTTGTACGATGCCCACACGCTGGATGGTCAGCACCGGCAATATGCGCTAGAGTTTGATGAAGGCGGAAAGGTGCAGCAACGCGCGATACCGCGACCGCAGAATCTACCACGCTGCATGGTCTGGCGGATGCCGCGAGAGACATTGTCTAAAAATGAACCGCGCATCATATCGACGTTGGAAGACACGCCGTTCTACTCGCGCTCCAAGATTGCGACGGATTGGATGGGTGAGCGTGTCGAAGCTGTTCACGAGAGCTTAGATCTCCGTAAATTCTCAAGCCCCATCGTTCGCGCGATGTTGCCCTTCCGAATGCCCCGCCGCGCCGGCTGGTGAAGCATCACGCGCGGCTTCTTCAGCCTTTTCGCGCTCTTCATCTTTTTTCAGCACTCGAAGCTGCCACCAGCCCAGCAGCAATATAACAGCGAAGCCGCCGCCAAATTCCAGCACGAAAACCCAATCGCTCATATCCATTGCTTAGCTCACCGCCTGTGGATTGAGCCTCCAGATGGTGAGGCTGAGGTAGAACGCGATGGACACCCAGAGAAGATAGGGCAAGCACAGCAGCGCTGCGAGCGGAACAAAGGTCCAGAACACAGCGATCTGAACGGCGAGTGACAACCACAATGCAGCAGCCTCCCAGGTTGCGAGATCAATACGCTTCATTCCGAAAAATACAGCTGACCACCCAGCGTTCAAGGCAAGCGAAATTCCATAAATCGCGAGAACCATGATGCCGATCGGCGAGAAGCCCAGTTGTTCGAACACCATCCAACCGGCAACTGCGTTCAAAAGGTAAAGTACCGTCCAAACGACCGGGAAGGCCCAATCCGGTGGTTGCCAGCTAGGTTTGTTCAAGGCCCGAAACCACTCGTCGGGCCTAAAAATTCCACCTGACATGGCGGCGAAAAAATTCACGCCAACAAAGGCAAGCAGCGACCAACTCATGGATTTCGTCTTTCGAAAGAGGGAACTTAGGTCGGCGAATTACCAACACCTAGTGTCAAAGCGCATGAAAAGCACGAAAGTTCCGCTGCGGCCTTTGGCAACAGCTGGCTGGACTTCAGCTCTGAACGCGCGTGGGGCGACGGTCGTGTTGGTGAAGCTTGGCTGAAAGATCGACCAGCCATTCACCACGGCTGCGCGGATCAGCGCTGTGATCGGCTGCGGCATCAACGAGATAAGATGTTTCCGCCAAGGCCGGTGTTTCGTCACAAGCACCATTAATTTCCGCAACGGAAAGCGCGCGCAACAGCAGCCGTAGCTTCTGCCGCCTTGTGGTGAAGGCGCGGTGGTCGACCGAATTAAAACCGTTGGCACGCACCTGGGTGCCGATACCGGCATAAACGAAACCCGCAGCGCGAATGCCGGGACGACAGGAGGCAGGGAGATCGGCAAAACCCGTGCGGGCGCGCTCGAAGATTGCATCAGCCTCATCCAGCAACCGCTCCACCACAGATGCGAGAGCGTCGCTATGCTGTGGATTTTTCATCAACTCTTCAACGTTCAAACCGGCTTCTGCCAGCCAATCCGCGGGCAGATAAACGCGGCCATTTCTGGCGTCCTCGCCAACATCACGGGCAATGTTGATAAGTTGCATGGCGACGCCGAGATCGCATGCGCGCGCAAGTGTCCGCGGCGAACGGCGGTGCATGACGAGGCTCATCATAACGCCAACAGTACCGGCGACACGGGCACCATAATCAATGACGTCACCGATGGTTTCGTAACGCTTCCCGGTGAGATCCCACTCGAAACCTTCGATCATGGAAAGCGGCACAGATTGTGGAATATCGTAGGCTTCGACCACTTCAGCAAAAGCGCGGTCGGCTATATGGTCGATCGGGCGGCCTTCGTAAGCCAGCGCCAGCCGTTCGCGAAGGCGGTGCGCAGCTTCCAGCGTGGCGCGCGGGTCATCCACTAGATCATCGGACACGCGGCAGAAGGCGTATAGCGATGCAGCAGCCATGCGAATGTCGCGTGGCAAAACGAGCGAGGCAAAATGGAAAGAGCGGGAGCCTTGGCGGATAACGTCGAGGCATTCCGCTGCATGGCGAAGCTTGACCGTTTTTCGCGACTTGCTGGACGCAAGGTCGGGTACTGTGTGAATGGCTTCAGACATTTCAGACACTGGCATTCGCACCGGTTCTTGCCCGCACGACATCATCGGCATGAGGAATGACGCGGTCGAGAACCTTTGCCGATGTCACGACACCGGGAAGACCTGCGCCGGGATGAGTGGTTGCCCCCACTAGAAAAAGATTTTCGATTTCTTCCGACACATTGTGCGGGCGGAACCAACCGGATTGCGTAAACGTCGGTTCCGGCCCAAAAGCTGCGCCAAGCGGAGCGTTGAGGCGGTCACGGAAATCCAACGGAGTCATAGTCTTCGATGTGGCGATATGGTCGCCAAGGCCTGGCATGATCGTTTCTTCCAAACGCTTCTCGATGCGCTTGCGATAAGTTTCTTCCATGGTCGTCCAGTCCACATCACCTTCAAGGTGCGGAACGGGTGACAACACGTAAAACGCATCGCAACCTTCCGGCGCAAGCGATGGGTCGGTGGCCGTTGGGCGATGCAGGTAGAGGCTGAAATCGTCGGCCAGAATTTTACGATCGAAGATGTCCGTCAGCAGTTCGTGGTAGCGCGGCCCCATCAAAATCGTGTGGTGTTGCACGTCTTCGAATTTCTTGTCCGTACCAAAATACCAGACGAAAAGGCTCATGGAATAGTTCAGCTTTTTCAGCTTTTTGCGGGTCCAGCGTTTCGGCTTACGATCCTTCAAAAGATGATCGTACATCCATGCAGAATCCGCATTGGAAACCACCACATCGGCTGGAATTTCTTCGCCGGATTCCAGAACAACGCCAACGGCGCGTTCACCGTCTAACATCAGCTGATCGACCGGTGCGTGGGTGCGAACAGTGCAGCCCTGCTCCTCGATCAGATCGACCATGCCTTGAACCAAGGCACCCGTTCCACCCCAAACGTAATGAACGCCATACTCGCGTTCGAGATAGGCGATGAGCGAGTAGATGGATGTGACCCGAAGTGGATTGCCGCCCACGAACAGCGGATGGAACGACAGTGCAATCCGCAGATTCGGGTTGGAGATATGCTTGGCGACGTGGCCGTAAACCGAACGATCGGCCCGCAGTCCTGCCATTTGCGGCAGATAGGCGGCCATATCCATCAAACGGTGAAACGGCTTGTCCATCAGGTCGAAACCGACACCGTAATTTGCTTTGCTTTCTTTGAAGAATTTCTCGTAGCCGGGCACATCCTTCGGCTCGAAACGAGCGATCTCGGCGCGCATAAAATCAGCGTCACCATTGCAATGAAACTCGGAGCCGTCGTCGAAGCGAATGGTGTAGAATGGGTCCATCGCGGTGAGTGGCACATGGTCGGCCATCTGCTTGCCGCAAATGGTCCAAAGCTCTTCCAGTACGAAAGGCGCGGTTATGATGGTGGGGCCTGCGTCGAACGTATAACCGTCCTGCTTGAACACACTGGCACGGCCACCAGCCTGTTCCAGCCGCTCCGCTACTGTGACACGATAGCCGCGGGCACCTAAGCGAATTGCGGCGGCAAGACCGCCAAAACCGGCACCAATGACGACCGCATGGGGCCGAACATCACCGGCATCAGCAGGTGTTGCGTTGTCTAGGTTGCTTGACAGGATATGTGTATTCATCGCCTGACAGTAAGCTGATTGAAGCCAATGAGGCAAGTGCCGTCAGGCGGCTGCAGTCGCAAATTGCAGGATCAATTCAGCCACATGTTCCGGCTGCTCCTCATGCACGAGGTGACCAGTATTCGGCACGACCTCAATCTGCCCTTGCGGCAATAATTTTCCAGCGCGGCGTGCGGCGTTCGGCGAGATAGTCCCATCATTTGCGCCGATAATTTGATGGAGCGGAATCGGCAATGATTTCAAGCGCTCCTCCATATCGGTCAAATCCCAATTCGCCATCATCGCCAACGCGCCTTCCACGTGAGCGCGTGACATGAGAGCAGCTTGGTAACGCGCGAGGCCTTCGCGCGAGATTTTTGAACCGGTGGAACTCAACAATTGTTCCACCCTGTGGGTGCTGCCTGCGCCAAAAGAAAAAGCCCACGGAACGAATGGATTTAGGAAAAGTAATTTCGCAGCAGCGGGAAACAAGTGACTCGCTAGGCCCGGAAACGGGAAAAACGCCCCATTGATCGAGATGATCGCGCTCGGTGCTTCAGTAAGATGACCGAGCATTTGCACCGCAATCGCAGCGCCTGCGCTATGGCCGACGATGAGTGCCGGCTGGATGTCTTCACCTTCCAGTAATGCGACAAGCTTTCTAGCAACGCTGGGCAAAGTAGGACGATTGTCCGGCATGGGCTGCGTGAAACCGTGACCGGGAAGGTCCAGCGCCACGACACGGTAATGCTGCGTTAGATGCGGCATCATATCGGCATAAGAATGGGTCGTCGCACCGCTGCCATGGAGCAACAAGACCACCGGCGCTTTCTTCGGGCCGGATAGTTCCTGAATGTGGAACGCCTGCCGGTCCAACACCACGAAACGGCTGGCTTCGGCATGGGGCCAGTCACGCTTGTGTCGGTTCCAATCCAAGATGCAGCCTCAGTTTGCGGTGCGCACGGCGGCGCTAAGTGTCGCCGCGTTGGCGAATGGCATCGGCACGTAAGCTGCCGCCATGGCTTCCGCAAGCGCTTTGGCTTTAGCGGATGGGCGACGACCCACGTCTAGCAACACAGCGTTAGCGCCAGTCGTTGCGAAAGCGTGAGCCGAGGCCAGTGCCTCATCGCCCGCTCTGCTTCTGCCGCCGGTCCCATCAAGCGCAACGTTTGCGCTGCCATCGGTCATGATGACGATGGTGGGTGTGCGGCCTTTATCCTGCTCATCGCGTGAGGCTTCCGCCGCGAGGCGCAGCGCGTCAGCCAACGGTGTACCGCCGCCGCCGGGTAAAGCCGCAAGAGCGCGTTTAGCCCGCAAGAGAGAGCGTGTGGGGGCCAGCAACATTTCAGCCGTCTGCCCGCGAAACGAGATAAGGCCGACGTGATCGCGACGCGCGTAGCTTTCGCCAAGCAGAAGTTCCACCGCGCCTTTGGCCTCCGCCAACCGGTTCAATGCTGTCGAACCGGACGCATCTACTGCGAAGATAACGCTGCTTGCAGATTTTTCCTTGTAGCGGCGCACGTGAAGATCACCCGCACGAATCTGGATTGGACGTGGATCGTCTTCGCGTGCACGCAACTTCTGCCAAGGGGCTGCGGTGCGGAGCGTCGCGATAAGATCGAGGCGATTGCCGGAACCTGGACGTCCTTTCCGGCTGGTCAGCGGGCGGCCACGATCGAGCGCTTTCCGCGCTTTGCCCACGCGGCCAGTCTCGGCTTTGGAGCGGGTTTTCGAGGTGCGGGCGGCCATGAGTTGTTCGAGCAAGCCATCAGGCAGTTGCGCCGTGATCGCATCCAACACCATATCCAGTGGCGGCAACTGATCGACCTCACAGTCGTCGGCATCATTGTCGGGCCGTTCGGAGCTTTCCTGTTCGGGCGGGGGCGGCGGTGGTGTCTCCTCCTGCTGTTCCTGTTCGGTCTCGGGCGGAGCTGGCAACATCGTGGCCCGATTGATCAGACAAAGCCTACAAGCGACTTCCAAATCGCTGCCTATGGCTTCCGCTCGTCCTGAATGAACCGCAATTGCCCTCGTCACAGCGGCAAGCTGAAGCGAAACGCGTAGGGACGTGAGGCCAAAACCGGGTGGGATCGCAGCGATAGCTTCGAGGAGCTCACCCGAAATCTGCGCTGTTGCGCTAGCATTGGAAACGCTGCGAAGACGGTCGCTGTCTAGAGCGCGAATGCCGATCTGGCGCAGGTCTATATGCAGCGCTAGGCGGTCGGTAAGGGCCTCTGCCATAGGTTCATCACCGTCTTCCGACTCATCGAAAACAATCAGCGAAAAGCGGCTTGCTGCGATATGGCTTGCGCCATCGCGCTCGATACGAACGAAACCATCGTCAAATGCAGCGCAGATGGATGCAACAGTCTCTCCCGTTGCGCCTGCCGACTGCAAAACGAGCACGCCGTCATCGGCCTTGGCGAGCAACCCCTCTTCAAGAACCGTTCGCCCTGTTTCCAGCGTTGCCGCAAGATCAAGCCCGCCCAGCAGGCGGTCCAGCGCAATAGCAGACGGCACACGATGTATTGGGGTTTCGCCCAAGCGCGCAGCCAAACGCGCCATCCATGCATCGCGAACCGGCCCTGCAGAGGCGCGAATGCGAATTCCTACCCGACCTTCTGCAGCCATGGCGGCAAATAAATCAGCGGCCAGACACGCGTCATCCCAAAGCGCGACCTCGGCTTCCGGGGGTGCAGGAAGGCGGGGAATGTCCGGCAGGACGGAATGCACTGCGGCCCTCACGCGGCTTCGCGGGCAGCGAAGATATCGTCCAGAATGCGCTCCACGCGAACAGTGGCGCGGGCATCGTCCAACGGATTGCGGCGCAAGCGGTGGCCTAGAGCGAGCGGTGCCATCGCCCTCACGTGGGAAGGTTCCACAGATGTGGCCCCCTCCAGCGCGGCGTGGGCGCGGGCGGCTTTGATGAGGGTGAGTTCGCCGCGCAGACCGTCCGTGCCGAGTGCGATGCAGATTTCAGCAATCAGCAGCAGAGTGGCATCAGGAACGTCGAGGTTCGGTAGCTTTTCACGAGCTGTGAGAATGCGCTTGCGGTTCTTCGCGTCAGCGCTTGCCCAACGCTTTGCGAAGGCCGCGCGGTCTGCGTCGAATGCCTCGCGGCGCTTAATGATCTCGACCCGCTGTGCGGGATCTTTTGGTGTTTCCACATCCACCGACAGCCCGAAGCGGTCGAGCAGTTGCGGGCGCAATTCGCCTTCTTCAGGATTGCCGGAGCCAACAAGGACGAACCGTGCGGGGTGGCGCAACGATAGACCCTCGCGTTCAACGACGTTGGAGCCGGAAGCAGCGACGTCCAGCAAGACATCGACCAAATGGTCCTCGAGAAGATTCACTTCGTCGATATAAAGATAGCCACGGTTGGCATCCGCCAGCAGCCCGGGCTCAAACTGCTTTTCGCCATCGACAAGCGCACGTTCAATATCTAATGCGCCAAGCACACGGTCTTCCGTCGCTCCGAGGGGGAGATCGACCACCGGCACGGCAACTGTGCGGGTACCTTGTTTGGCTAAATCGGCGTTCGCAGCGCAGATTTCGCAAAGCGCATCGGTGACAGCGGGATCGCAGTGATAGTGGCAATCCTTTACCGCCTTGATGGGTGGCAACAGATTGGCCAAGCCGCGCACGGCGGTGGTTTTCCCGGTGCCGCGGTCGCCCAAGGCCAGCACGCCTCCAAGGCTGGGATCGACGGCGGACAACAGTAGCGCATGTTTCAAGCTGTCCTGCCCGACAATGGCTGAAAACGGATAGGCGATGCGCTTGGCTGTTGCGGCTGCGGCTGACATTTACTGCTCCCGATGGAAATTAGCCGCGCAAACACAGCCGTCAGATGACGTTGACACCTGTCTTTTCATTATGACAAGTGAATTGGACATGTCGAGTGCTGATCGCCTTACCCAACCGCCGTCTTTGGAAGGCTTTCGTGACGCTGTCCCGCGGCGGCTTTGCACGGATTGTGGCGTGTCGCGGATGGCTGACCCTTCGGCATGCGGCACCGCCTGCCAGTTCATCGCACCCGAATATGCAGAAAGCGAAATGGTGGCCCACGGGCGCGCGGCCAGCGAACGGCCCGACGAAGTTCATTTCGGCGTCCATCAACGCATCGTGCGCGCACGAATGGCGCATTCAGCGGAAGGCGCACAGTGGACAGGAATCACCACCGGCCTTGCCGCAGAACTGCTGGAACAGGGCAAAGTCGATGCCGTTCTGGCGATGGTGCCCAGCGACGACGATAAATGGCGACCGAAACCTGCACTCATCACTGATGCAGCAGATATGACCCGCGCCAGAGGTATGCGAATGGGGTATGCGCCGCTGCTGGCGTTGTTGGAGCCTGCTCTTGAAGCTGGCCACAAACGGCTCGCGGTCATCGGCATTCCCTGCCAAATCCACGCGTTGCGGAAGCTGGAAGCGGAGCTAGGGCTTGAACGGCTTTACGTGATTGGGACGCCATGTTCCGACAACACCACGACCGAGAATTTCCACACGTTTCTCGAATTGCTCGACGACCGACCTGAGCGGATTACCTATCTGGAATTTCGCGCAGACTATCAGGTGGAGTTGCGCTTCGATGATGGGACGAAGCGCGAAATTCCATTTTTGAAACTGCCGATTTCCAAATTGCCTTCAGACTTCTTCCCCCTCACCTGCCGCACCTGTGTCGATTACACGAACCGACTGGCCGACATCACCGTGGGTTATATGGGCGGTACCGGCGAGCAGTGGCTGATCGTCCGCAACGAACGCGGGGAGGAATTGCTGGCTGATCTCGACGACAAGATCATCACAGGACCGGTGGCATCAAAGGGCAAACGTGAGAGCCATGTGCGTGGGTTCATGGCGAATGTCGAACGCGCCGCTGGCGGACTACCGCTACGGGCGATGCCGGATTGGGTTCGGCCAATAGTGGCGTTCATGATGCCGAAAATCGGCCCCAAGGGACAGGAATTCGCGCGCACGAGGGTCGAGATGAAAGCGATTGAAACCGTGCTGCATCTGCGCGCGGCGATGCCGAAGAAAATGCGGTCGATGGTGCCTGCCCATATATGGAAGCTGGTCGCGCCCTACGGGCTGGTCCCCGAAAAGGACGAGAAGCCAGCAGATGATAAGGCAGCTTAGGCGGCATTTCCCGCGGCAACACCCGAGGCCCATGCCCACTGGAAATTGTATCCACCAAGCCAGCCGGTCACATCCACCGCCTCGCCAATGACGTACAGACCCGGGCAACGCTTAGCTTCCATCGTGGTGGACGACAATTCTGCCGTAGATATGCCGCCCACAGTGACTTCCGCTTTTGCAAAACCTTCCGTGCCATCGGGCAGGAAAGGCCATTTCGCGAGTTGCTCACCGGCCTGACGCAACGCTTTGTCGGAGCAGTCGCCCAGCATAGCGGGCAAGGCCAATTTGGTGACGAGTGCCTGCGCCAAGCGCTCCGGTAAATGGCGGGTCAGCAATGCAACGGGTTTGGTTTTAGGCGCCGCGTGCTTTTCCTCGATCAACCAGTCGTGTGACGTAACGTCCGGCAACAAATTGACATGCACCGGTTCGCCGTGCCGCCAGTAGGACGACACCTGCAGCATTGCTGGGCCTGACAGACCTTTATGGGTGAACAGCGATGCCTCGCGAAAAACAGCCTTACCCACCGTAGCGATGGTCTCAGTGGCAACGCCGGATAATTCGCGGAATAAGCTGTCGGCATTCGGCAGCGTGAATGGCACGAGCGCGGGGCGCGGCTCCACGACCTTCAAGCCGAATTGTCTGGCAAGTTTGTAAGCGAAATCGCTCGCGCCCATCTTGGGTATGGATGGACCACCGGTGGCGATGATGAGGCTTGAAGTTTGATGGGCTTTGCCCGCCAGCATCAGTTTGAAACCGTCATCAGTGCGTTCGACTGCCTCCGCAGCACTGCCGAATGCGAACTCGACACCCGCCACTCGGCACTCTTCCATAAGCAACGCAACTATCTGTTTTGCGGAGCCGTCGCAGAACAGTTGCCCCAGCGTTTTCTCGTGCCAAGCGATGTCGTAGCGCTCCACGAGATCGAGAAAATCGCGTGGGGTGTAGCGGGCAAGCGCCGATTTCGCGAAATGCTTGTTCGCAGAAATGAAGGTCTCGGCGCGGGTGTTGATATTCGTAAAATTGCAACGACCACCGCCACTTATGAGAATCTTCTTACCCGGTGAATCCGCATGATCTACGACCAGCACGCTGCGTCCACGTTGACCTGCGCGCGCGGCGGCCATCAGACCGGCTGCCCCTGCCCCCAAAACGATGACGTCGTATTTTGCCATTCTACTTAGTCGTCTCGATGGATTCAGTATCGATGAAACCACCGGACTGGCGCGACCAGAGCGAGGCGTAGAGACCCTTCTGTTTCACCAGCTCATCGTGGGTGCCCTGCTCCACGATCTGCCCGCCATCGAGCACGATCAGCCGGTCCATATCAGCGATTGTGGACAGGCGATGGGCGATGGCGAGGACTGTCTTGCCTTCCATCAATTCAAACAGTTTCTCTTGAATGATCGCTTCGACTTCCGAGTCCAAGGCAGACGTTGCCTCGTCTAGAATCAAGATCGGCGCGTCCTTCAGGAACACCCGCGCGATGGCGACGCGCTGGCGTTGGCCGCCGGACAATTTTACACCGCGCTCACCCACTTGTGCATCGTATCCGGTGCGCCCGTCATTGTCGCGAAGCTCCATGATGAACTCGTGAGCATTGGCCTTTCGGGCCGCCGCTTCAACTTGCTCATCGGTCGCATCAGGTCGGCCGTAGGAGATGTTTTCGCGCACAGAACGATGCAGCAAGGAGGTATCCTGCGTCACCACCGCGATCTGCGCACGAAGACTTTCCTGCGTCACGCCGGTGATGTCCTGACCGTCGATCTGCACCGTGCCACCTTTGATGTCATAGAGGCGCAGCATGATGTTCATCAGCGTACTTTTGCCCGCACCTGAACGCCCGATCAGGCCGATTTTCTCGCCCGGTGCGATAGTGAGGTTCATGTCTCTGATGATCCGCCCATGGCGATCGTATTCGAACGACACTTCATCGAACGCGACTTCACCCTTTTTGACGGTGAGCGCCTTTGCATCCGGCTTGTCCAAGACGCTGCGTGGCTGCGCGATTGTGTTCATGCCGTCGATGGCCATGCCTATGGATTCGAACAATCCCGCCATTTCCCATAGCACCCAGTGGGACATGCCAGACAAGCGCGTGACGACCGCAGCTGCGACAGCGACCGCAGCAACAGTCGCGGACCCATCCAGCCATTGCCAAATGGCGATTGCGCCGACCGAGAACAGGAGCAAGTTGTTCAAGAAGTCGAGCGACATGTTCATGCCGGTGGACAGGCGCATTTGCGGATGAACTGTCTTCAGGAAATCGTCCATAGATTCGCGCGCGTAGCTGGTTTCGCGCCCTGCGTGGGCGAAAAGCTTCACGGTCCCGATATTCGTGTAGCTGTCCACGACGCGGCCCGTCATCATGGAGCGGGCGTCAGCCTGACGCTTCGACACTTCCGCCATGCGCGGCAGAAAGTAGCGCATCACGAAACCGTAAAGGACAACCCACACGATGAAGGGCATCAGCAACAGCAGATCAAATGATGCGACGAGCACAGCGGCGCTGATGAAATAAACGATGACGTAGATGAAGATATCCAACACCTTCGTCACCGCTTCGCGCACACCAAGTGCCGTCTGCATGACCTTCGTCGCCACACGACCGGCGAACTCGTCCTGATAGAAGTGCATCGACTGGCCCAGCAAATACCTATGCGCCTGCCAGCGAATTCGCATGGGATAGTTGCCCATAATCGTCTGATGAAAAACCAGCGACCACAGGACGTGAACCACTGGCAAAAGCACCAGCGTCACCAAGCCCATCATGATGAGGGTGCCCTTTTCCTGCTCCAGAAAAGTGGCCCTATCGGCCGTGGATAGCCAATCGACGATACTGCCGAGATAACTGAACAGAGTGACTTCCAGCATCGCGACCGATGCTCCCAAAAAGCTGACGATTGCCAGAATGGGCCAAATGTCTTTGGAATAATGCCAGCAAAACGCAAGCAGTCCTTGCGGGGCTTGTTCCGGTTCCTGCGGTGGAAACGGGTCGATGCGGTTTTCAAACCAGCTTAGGATGCGGTCGATGAGACCAGACATGATGTTGCCTCGCGCGCAGCGGTGATGCTGGACGACTCGATATGGGGGTTGGTTGTCTTTTTTACACGGGCCAATTGCCGGAACAATTGCAATTGGTCGGGCAAGGGTGTGACTAACGCAACCGCATATGAATGTGGTCGATGCCAGCATCATCAAAAACATCGCCTTGGGCTTCGAAACCTTGTTTTTCGTAAAGACCACGCGCTTGAATTTGTGCGTCCAGAGCTATCGGTAAATCAGGTGCCAGCGTTCTGGCAAATTCGATCAGTTGTCGAAGCATTACCCCGCCGAGACCTTTGCCCCGATGCTCGTTTATCAAAGCGATGCGCTGAAGCTTCGCGTAGCTGGGAAAGATAACGATGCGGGCGGCAGCAACCGGTTCGCTGTTTTGCCAACCGAGATAGTGGTGAGCATCGGTCGAATCATGATGATCGATCTCCATGTCCAACGGCACATGTTGTTCATCCACGAACACTATATGCCGCAACCGCAACGCATGGGCGCGATCCGTTGGCGATGTGGCTGGTCTCAACTCGAAATTGTCTGATCGTTCGATGGTAGGCGCACCATAGTGAATCGGATGCGGCCATCCGGAAGGTTCGACCAGCTTTCCACACGCGTCCAATGAGTTGCAACAGGCCAGCGGCGCATCCATTCGAAAGTCGTGCTGCGGGCTTCATCAGCATCCATCGTGAAGGTCTGACGACGCAATTCAATGCCAGCGGGCGTGTCTAAAGCCTGCAGCGCTTCTGAAACGAGCAGTTCGGTGTGCGTATGGGAATGAGACAAGGGCGCAACTTCTCCGAAGTTCTTCAACCGGTTTTGACGGCGTCGGAGCCAACCTTGGGCGAAAAAATTGTCATGCGCAGTGACTTTTCTCACTTCAACGACCGTATGGCTTGTCAGAACGGCAAAACGCATGGCACCCAATACTCAATGCAACCGCGACTCTACCGGAGCTTCCATGCGCGACCGTCACTCCCTACCGCCCGGCCTGCCTGACGATATCGAAGGCAAAAAAGCCACCGCACGCGCATGGTTCGAAGAATTGCGCGACGATATTTGTGCGCGGTTCGAAGCCATCGAAGATGATGTGAAAGGCCCGTTCTCCGACAAAGACGCCGGTCGCTTTGAATTCACCCCGTGGCACCGCGACGAGGGCAAGGGTGGCGGCGGCGTCATGGGTATGATGACAGGCCGCGTGTTCGAGAAAGTCGGCGTGCATTGCTCAACAGTTCACGGAGAATTTTCGCCGGAATTTCGGGCACAGATGCCTGGCGGCAACGAAGACCCACGCTTTTGGGCATCAGGCGTTTCGTTGATCGCACACCCGCAAAATCCCAACGTGCCAGCCGTTCACATGAACACCCGCATGGTGGTGACATCGACGCAGTGGTTCGGTGGCGGTGGTGACCTGACGCCCGTTTTAGACGCGCGGCGCACACAAACCGACCCCGACACTGTGGATTTTCACAAAGCGATGGAAGCGGCGTGTAATGCCCACGATGTTGCCGACTACGACGAGTTCAAGGCGTGGTGCGATGAGTATTTCCACCTCAGCCACCGCGATGAACCGCGTGGCGTTGGCGGCATCTTTTGCGACTATCTCCACAGCGGCGAAAAGCACGACATGTGGGATGCAAACTTCGCGTTCATTCAGGATATCGGACGCGAATTCGCAGACATTTATCCGGCCCTCGTTCGCCGTAACATGGAGACACCGTGGACAGAGGAACAGCGCGATGAGCAGTTGATCCGCCGTGGCCGCTACGTGGAATTTAACCTGCTGCAGGATCGTGGCACTATCTTCGGCTTGAAGACCGGTGGAAACGTGAATTCGATCCTGTCCAGCATGCCGCCAGTGGTCAAATTCCCGTAAGAAGCTCTTCGGAAGACAGGGCGAAGTCACTGTCGATCCAGCGCTCTTCCATCTTCGACAAGCGTTCGGAGATCGCGGGGCCTGGTTCCATGCCTGCTGCGATCAAGTCAGCGCCCCGCACGGGTAGAATGGGTCGCTGCCAACGCTTGAGCCATTTCAACTGGCGGCGGCGTTTTTTCGCATCTGCATCACTTGTGGCTATCGCCAGCCTCAGCCGGTCTGTAACTGCCTGATCGTTGTTGGTTCGGTATAGAAAGCGGGCAAAGGCTTCCTGTTTCGTTTTCGCTGCAGGCAGTTCCAACTGCGCCCATGCAAGCAGCCTGTCGCGAACGCTGTTGGGTAGCTTGAGGCGCTCTGTCGCTGAGGCAACCCGCTCTTCCATCGGCGGCAAAATCGCCATCAGGCGCAACACAGCGTCCGGCTCCCACTTTCGCTCTTTTTCGGTTTCGATGAGCGGGTGAATACCATCGATGCCCCAGTTTTCGCTTTCGGGTAGAATTTTGGACAGCACGCCGGTTTGCCGCATCCACAGTACGGCGCGAACAGGATCGGGAGCGGCGAGCATCTTGGACAGTTCCTGCCAGACACGTTCGGCGGAAAGGCCCTCCAAGCCATCCTTTTCGCGTGCGCAGGCGCGAAGACCATCTGCGTCCGGGCGGAATTTTCCGTACCAAGCGAAGAAGCGGAAGAAGCGAAGGATGCGGAGATAATCTTCACGAATGCGCTGGGTGGCGTCATCGATGAAAACGACGCGGGCTGCCAGCACGTCTTGCATGCCGCCGAGTGGGTCGAAAACCGTGCCGTCAGCGTCGAGGTAGAGCGCATTCATTGTGAGATCGCGGCGGCGAGCATCGGCCTCCCAATCCGTTCCGAAAACAACAGTGGCGTGTCGTCCATCCGTTTCGACATCGGCCCGAAGTGTCGTCACTTCATAGGCATCACCATCGATGATGGCGGTAACCGTGCCGTGGTCGATGCCGGTGGGGACAGATTTGTGGCCTGCGCTTTTCAACCGCTCCACCACCTCCGAAGGCACCAGCGTGGTTGCCACATCAACGTCGGCGATTGGTTGGTCCAGCAAGGAATTCCGCACTGCGCCACCGGCAATTTTTGCTTCGCCTTCGCCGTCGTTGAGCAAGGCAAGAAGAGCTTGAAGTTGCGGGCGATGCAGCCACGGCTGATCTATATGTTCAGCCACCGTAAAGCCGCTCCTGCACTGTGTGAATAATACCCGCGGTCACGCCCCAGATGTTTCGCTCTGTGCCGTCGTCATCATAGGGTATGGCGTAGAAAAAGCGTTCGTTGCCTTTGAACTCGCGACTTTCCTTGATGTGGTTGTCGGCGTTCATCAGGAAAGCCAGCGGGACAAAGAATGCATCGGCGACTTCATCGGGACTCAGATTCAACTCTGGCCAACCGCGCCCAATCGCCAGCACCGGATGGATGAGGTAGCCGGAACCGGAGTAGTATTTGCCCATCGCGCCCAACACCTCGATGTCGGCCTCACGCAGACCGACCTCTTCTTCAGCCTCACGCAATGCGGTTTCGATAGGTGTTTCACCATCGTCGATCTTTCCACCGGGAAAAGCCACCTGACCTCTATGACTCGACAGATGGTCGGTGCGTTTCGTCAGGAGAACCCATGCCTCACCATCGCGCTCGAACGCGCAAATGAGAACTGAGGCAGGTTTGAACGTTCGCTCAGACAGTTCCGGTGCATAGTCGGGGTTAAGGGCGTGGTCGCCACCGACGGCTGCCATCACATCAGCCCGCGAAGCAAAGCGCTGGCTTACGCGTTCGCGAAAACCAGCGACCGAAAAATCAGAGGACTCCAGATGCGCGAGGGTCAAGCGTTGTCTTTCGCGACCTGCGTAGCCAGTTCGTCGGCTGGCATCATGGGGAACACTTGCTTGCCGGAGCGAACACCAAACATGGTTCGACCGTCCATCTCGATTTCTTCTCCACGTTCAACCAGTTCGTACATGACAGGTCGCGCCAACAGCGCCTCCAACCGGCCCCGAACCAAAACGTAGGGTTTCAACTCGTCGTTCTCGCCAGAAATATCGAAACGGATCGGGTGGTCGTCATCTACTGTGACGACATCCCCCACATTGGTGCGGAATGTCAGACGACCATCATCGTCCTCGCCCATTTCAACAGCGAGAAAATGTGCGTCCTCGACTGTGATGCCGACCTTCTCGACCGGCGTGACCAGATAGGTCTTGCCGTCTTCGTCTTTCCGCAGAATCGTTGAAAACAAACGCACAAGCGGAGCGCGGCCGATCGGCGTACCGTTATAGAACCACGTTCCATCGCGCTTGATGACCATGTCGAGATCGCCGCAGAAGTCCGGATTCCATTTGTCCACCGGCGGCAAGCCCTTGCCACCACCGCCGTTTTCGCGCGCTCGCCGCAGCAACTCTTCGAGACCTGATGGATCTTGGGCTGGATCACGGGATGATGATGTGTCGCTGTTGTCAGAGGCCATGGCGTTGGAATACCCTTTTCAACTTGCGCAGCGCTTCGTTGCGTACCACGCTTCTGACGATACTAACGGGCAAAAGCCATACTGGTTCGCCCGCCAATTTGCCGCCCCGTTTTGCGTCCACCACATAGTCATATGCAAAAAGTGGGCCGCAACTCACGAGAAAACCAGCAGGGATTTGTCGAGCAATGAATGACATGAGCCAGACGCCAGCAATAGATGATGCAGCGCTTGTTGCGCAGGCAGAAGCTGCGGTTGAAACCGTTGGCCGCGCCCGTGAGGCCATCGCGCAGGTTATTTTCGGGCAGGAAGATGTTGTGGGCAACACGCTCACCACGGTGCTGGCTGGCGGGCATGGTTTGCTTGTCGGTGTGCCTGGCCTCGCCAAAACCAAGCTGGTGGACACGCTTTCAACCGTTCTTGGCCTGAACGGCAATCGCATCCAGTTCACACCGGACCTTATGCCATCGGATATTCTCGGGTCGGAGATCCTCGACCAGGACGACGCAGGCAAACGCTCGTTCCGCTTCGTTAAAGGCCCGATCTTCGCGCAATTGTTAATGGCAGATGAGATCAACCGCGCATCGCCGCGTACGCAATCAGCGCTTCTGCAGTCCATGCAGGAATATCACGTCACCATCGCCGGTGAACGCCATGACCTGCCGAAGCCGTTCCACGTTCTCGCAACCCAGAACCCGCTGGAACAGGAAGGCACATATCCGCTTCCCGAAGCGCAGCTGGATCGCTTTTTGATGCAGATCGACGTGCTTTACCCTGATCTTGAAGCCGAACGGCGCATTTTGCTGGAAACGACCGGTAGCGATGAAGCCGTCCCCATGGCAGCGATGACGGTAGAGCAGCTTATGGACATTCAGGCGTTGGTGCGGCGTATGCCGGTGGGCGAAAGCGTTGTGGAAGCTATTCTTGGCATCGTCCGCGCTGCCCGCCCGGACGAAGACGATGGCGGCACCGCTGCACAGAAGCACATCGCTTGGGGCCCCGGCCCTCGTGCATCACAGGCTCTCATGCTTACCGTTCGCGCCCGTGCCTTGCTTGACGGACGCCTTGCGCCTTCGGTCGATGATGTGGTCGCGCTTGCAGAACCCGTGCTTCAGCACCGCATGGCGTTGAATTTTGCCGCCCGTGCGGAAGGCGTTACGGTTCGGCAGGTCATCGCCGATCTCAAAAAGCCTTGGCAATAGGACGGGACGCGCATCTTGGCCGTCACCATCGGACAACGCAGTGAAACGGAAAACAGTCGTGAGGTGCTGGCGAGAGCCCGCGCCCGCGCTGCCCTCATTCCCGACTTGCTGATAGACGCCCATACCATTGCCAACACGGTTACCGCCGGTTGGCACGGTCGTCGCAAACGCGGTTCTGGCGATACATTCTGGCAGTTTCGTCCCTACGACACCGGCGAGAGCATGGCCCGCATCGACTGGCGTCGCTCGGCCCGCGACGACACGGGTATTTTCGTGCGCGACCAAGAGTGGGAGTCAGCGCATACCGTTTGGGTCTGGGCCGACTCGTCGTCCTCGATGCTGTACAAGTCTGAGCTGGGTCACGTCTCGAAACAATCACGCGCATTGGTTTTGGCGCTGGCGGCTGGTGACGTGTTGGCGCGTTCCGGTGAACGTGTGGGCTGGCCAGGCGTGACCCGCGCGGTAGCATCCAGAAACGGGGCTGAACGTATTGCTGCGCAATTGATGGCCGCCAAAGAGATGCCCGAATTTCCACCACTGCAAGATGTGAGAAATCGCTCCGAACTTCTTTTGGTATCAGATTTTCTGGCGCCTATGGATGAAACGCTGGAGCGCTTATCAACCATTGCGCGACGGGGCGTTCGCGGAACATTGCTCCAAATTATCGACCCTGCCGAGGAACGGTTTCCGTTCACCGGCCGCACCCGTTTTGAAGACCCTTCATCAGGCGCAAAACTGACTTTTGGTCGGGCGGAAACGCTGCGCGATGACTACACGCGCATCTTTGCTGCGCGGAAACAGGCGCTGTCGGACCACTGCCGCCGACTCGGCTGGCATCACGTGGTCCACCATACGGATGAACTGGCTTCGACTGCATTGGTGGCCGTTCACACGCGCCTGACGCTGCCTTCGTTCGTGGGAGCTGCCGCATGACATTTCTTGGCCTCACGATCGGCGCGCCGCTTATTCTCGCTGGGCTTCTTGCCCTCCCGCTCATCTGGTTTCTGCTGCGTTTAACGCCGCCACGCCCACGCGACGAGGTGTTTCCGCCCACAGCGATCTTGAGCGAAATTGCGCCCAAGGAAGAAACGCCAGCGCAAAGCCCGTGGTGGTTGACGTTGTTGCGTCTCGCCATGGCAGCACTGGTCATTCTCGCCCTTTCAGAACCGGTCTGGAATGCGCGTGATAAGCAATTAGCGGCTGAAGGGCCGGTGTTGATTGTGCTTGATAATGGCTGGACCGCCGGGGCTAATTGGCCCGCGCGAAAAGCAGCAGCCCGTGTATTGCTGGACGAAGCAGAAGATGCCGGCCAGCCAGTGGCTTTCGCTCTTACAGTCACTGGCACGCCAGAGGCTCTTTCGCCGAAATTGGCATCGGAAATCCGCCCGCAATTAGAGGCGGCGCAGGCGCGCTCTATCCCCGGCGACCTTTCACCAATAACGGCAGCGCTTTCACAAGGCACAACGGCCTTCGGAACAATCGCGTGGCTGGCCGATGGTTTGCAAAGTGAGCTTACTACAGGTTGGATCACCGCAGTTACCGCCCATGGCCCGACGCGCACGCTTTATCTCGCTCCCGAAAGCGGAAAACTGCAAGTGTTGACCAAAGTGACCAACACGCCCGAAGCCCTGACCGTGGGCGTCGAAAGGGCCGATTTCAGTGGCGAGAAGACAGGTACAGCAACCGCCTTTGACCAAAAGGGCAGACCGCTAGGAACCGCGTCTTATGAATTCGAAGGCAACACCCAGTTCTCCGAGGCAAGCTTCGATTTGCCAGTGGAACTTCGTAACGAAGTCGCCCGAATAGCAATAGACGGTGGAGCAACAGCAGGCTCTGTCCAGCTGCTGGATGAGCGATTCCGTCGCCGTCGCGTAGGTATCATTTCAGGCGCTAAGGCGGACGCTGCCGATCAACCATTGCTGGCACCTACTTACTATATCGACCGCGCGTTGGCCCCGTTTAGCGAAGTTCGCCAACCCCGCGCTGCAGGCGTTGCTGATGCCGTACCAGAATTGTTGGAACAGGATGTCTCAACGCTCGTTCTCGCAGATATCGGCACCTTGCCAACAGACACTGAAGAACAGTTGACCGATTGGGTGCGTCGCGGTGGCCTGTTGGTGCGCTTTGCCGGCCCACGTATGGCAGGCGCAGAGAGCGATGCTTTGGTACCGGTAGAACTGCGCAGAGGCGACCGCAGCCTTGGTGGAACGCTGACGTGGGGTACGCCGCAACCGCTGGCCAATTTCGCAGAAGACAGCCCATTTTCTGGGTTAGATATACCTGCTGACGTCACAGTGTCCCGACAGGTTTTGGCAGAGCCAGGCATCGATCTCGTAGACCGCACATGGGCGAGCCTTGCAGATGGTACACCATTGATCACCGCATCCCAACGCGGCGAAGGCTGGATCGTATTGTTTCACGTAACGGCCAACACATCATGGTCAAACCTGCCGCTTTCCGGCAGTTTTGTTGATCTGCTGCGCCGTATCGTTGCCGTATCAAATGGCGCGATTTCTGCTGATACAGTTGCTGGCGGCGGCACGACCGCGGCTGCGCGTTCTGCCACAGAGACCACCTTACCGCCGTTGCTTTCAATCGACCCTCAAGGACGCATTTTGCCAGCGTCTTCTGATGTCGAACCACTTCCTGTTCGCGCTGGCGCCGAACCGGAGTTACGTTTTCAAAACCCGCCCGGGACTTACGGCACGAGCGATGCATTCCGCGCGTTGAACCTGTTTAGCGGTCCCGCTGATTTGAAACTGTTTGACCCTGCCACTCTGCCTGCAGGCGCGGTTGTTGAAGGTTATGCGAGCGAGAATGCAACAGATATCAAACCATGGTTGCTTGCCCTCGCTATCATTTTGCTAACGCTCGACTGCCTCGCCGTACTATGGATGGGGGGAGCGCTTCGCCGTATGCCAAAGACACGCTCAATGGGCGCAGCAGCGCTTGTACTTGTGTTTTTTGTTTCAAACCCGACGCCGGGCCTTGCACAGGAAGACAGCTTTGATTTCGAAAATACTCTTCGAACCCGCCTCGCCTATGTGCAAACTGGCGATGATGCATTGGACCGCCTTTCCCAAAAAGGGTTGCTCGGCCTTACACAGTTCATTTCCAGCCGAACATCGCTGGAACCAGGCGAGCCGGTTGGCGTGAATATCGAAACTGATGAGCTGGCTTTCTTCCCATTGCTCTATTGGCCAATTTCGGAAGATGCGGCTGTTCCGAATGAAGCCACCATGGCGCGGATCGATACCTTCATGAAGCGCGGCGGCAGTGTGCTGTTCGACACGCGGGACCAGCTTTCCGGCGGATTTGGAAACGGTGCAGTGACGCCGCAAACCCAAAAACTGCGGCAAATATTGTCGACCCTCGACATTCCGCCGCTGGAGCCGGTGCCTGAAAATCATGTTCTCACCCGCGCTTTTTACCTGCTCAATGTGTTCCCCGGCCGTTATCTAGACGGACCACTTTGGGTGGAAACACAGGCGACCGGTGAGGATGATGCCGAACGACCAGCGAGAGCCGGTGATGGCGTCTCGTCCGTAATGATCACGTCGAACGACCTCGCTGGCGCATGGGCAATTGAAGCTGACCGCTCGCCTAGCCTACCCATCGTGCCGCCTAATCCCACTCAACGCGTCTATGCCTACCGCACCGGCGCAAACATCGTGATGTATACACTGACCGGTAACTACAAATCCGATCAGGTCCATATTCCAGCGCTCCTGGAAAGGCTTGGCCAATGAACGCCTGGTCCATCGATCTAGCTCCCCTTTTCCCGCTGCCCATCATTATTGGATTGGCAGTGGTGGCCGGATTTCTGGTTGCCTACGGAATTTTGCGCGGTTTGCGCGGCGCGTGGATGCGCGCCGGTGCTTGGGTGTTGTTGGCGCTCGCACTGCTGAACCCATCTCTGCTGCGGGAAGACCGGGAGCAATTAAAAACCGTAGTCGCTGTTGTGGTGGACGAAACCGACAGCCAAAAATTCGATGATCGTGACACGCAAACCGAGGCGACACGTGCTGCCGTGAAAGCGTTGATCGACCGTATGCCGCAGTTTGAACTGCGGGAAGTCGTTGCAAAAAATGGTGGTGCGGAGACTGGCGACGCATCATCGGCTTTGTTCTCAACGCTACAAGCAGCCCTTGGCGATGTACCGCCAGAACAGGTTGGTGGCGCGATATTGTTGACGGATGGTCAGGTTCATGACGTTCCAGAATCCAGGGAAGAGCTAAGCTTCAATGCCCCCGTTCACGCGCTACTTTCTGGCAGCGAAGATGATCGCGACCGCCGCCTTCAAATCGTCAAGGCACCACGCTTTGGCATAGTCGGTCAAAGCCAAGAACTCACGTTTCGTGTTGATGATACGAACATTGACCCTGCGCTTAGCCAACTTGAAATCCGCTTGTCCATCGACGGCGAATTGGTGACCACCGAGCGTATCGTTTCCGGCCAGGATTTCAGCCTGTTTTTCGATGTTCCCCACGGCGGCAAGAACGTTATTGAACTGGAAGCCGAAAGCGTCGATGATGAAATCACTACGGTGAACAACCGCGCATTTACTGTGCTGGATGGCATCCGCGAAAACCTGCGAGTCTTGCTGGTTTCCGGCGAACCCCATGCCGGTGAACGCACATGGCGCAACCTGTTGAAGTCGGATGCTTCGGTCGATCTTGTCCATTTCACCATTTTGCGCCCGCCGGAAAAGCAGGATGGTACACCGATCAATCAGCTATCGCTGATCGCTTTTCCAACGCGGGAGTTGTTCATCGAAAAGATCGATGAATTCGATCTCATCATCTTTGACCGCTACCAGCGACGTGGCGTTCTGCCGGTGCTCTATTTCGATAATATCGCGCGTTATCTCGAAGAAGGCGGGGCCATTTTGGTGGCTGCCGGGCCGGAACACTCTGGTCCTGCAAGCCTCGACACGACCCCCCTCTCCCGCGTCATGCCGGTGCGCCCCACAGGCAATGTCACAACCGGACCGTTCAAGCCGCTCGTGTCTGATGAAGGGCGCCGCCATCCGGTGACGAACTCTCTTCCCGGTCTGCCAGCGCTAGGCGCTGAAGGCGATGCTGCCGACCCCGACTGGAGCCGTTGGTTCCGCCAGATTGACGGCACAGCAAACCGCGGCAGCACCGTTATGAACGGGCCGAACGATCAGCCGTTGCTGGTGTTGGACCGACCCGGTGACGGCCGCATCGCGATGCTGATGTCGGACCATGTCTGGCTATGGGCGCGCGGGTTCGAAGGCGGTGGACCGCACAGCCAATTACTGCGCCGTTTGGGCCATTGGCTCATGAAAGAGCCGGAGCTCGACGAAGAGGCGTTGAGAGCTGAAGCCAATGGCAATCGCATCACCGTTGAACGCCAGACCATGGGCGATGAACCAGGCCCGCTGACGCTCATAACACCTTCCGGTGATGTGATTGAATTGGCGTTTGAGCCGCAAGGCGACGGCAAATTTGCAGCGTCTTACGAAGCACCTACTCTAGGCCTCTATCGTCTCGCCAACGGTGATTTGACGGCACTGACCCATGTCGGGCCTGTTAACCCGCGCGAATATTCCGACATCGTATCCACCGCCAGCCTGCTGGAACCGGTGGCTAACTCCACTGGTGGGAATGTGCTTCGTATGGCGCGCGATGGGTCTGCTTCGGCGCTTCCCAACATCATTCCCGTGCGCGGCAACTCTGCAACCAGCGGCAATGGCTGGATCGGCTTGCGGACAACGGATGCCACGCGGCTCATTGGCGTATCGCAAATTCCATTGTTGGCTGGCTTTCTTGGCCTTGCGATTTTGCTGCTGGCGATGGCGGGTATGTGGGCGCGTGAAGGGCGCTAGAGCGCTCTTGCGTTGCCGGACAAATCTTCCGCTCCACCTTCGCAAAGTTCAGCCACCAACACCCGCATAGGATCGACTGGCAGCGGCGCTTCAAACTTGCCGTGCGGCACAGCTCTGAAACCAAACGGGTGATAATAAGGCGGATCGCCGACCAGCATGACAGCGCCCCAGCGCTCAGCATTTTGATCAGCCCGCGCTGCGTCCATCACAGTTTTCATCAACTTGCGACCAACACCCATGTTTTTGGCCAACGGATCGACGCCGAGCGGGCCGAGCATCAACACTTCGCGTTCGCCCCACCTGATTGGCGTAAGCCGCACCGTGCCGATGATAGTGTCATCACGCCGGGCAACGAATGTGAATTGCGGAACAGATGTTGTTTCGCCACGCAAAACGTGGGCTGCACGGGTCAAGATTGCGGGGCCGAAAACGCGCTCGATCAGGGCGGCTACTTCGGCAGAATCGGCAGCGGTTTCCAATGAGATGTAAACAGACGAAGCAGAATCAGCCGTCTGGCTTGAGAATTTTACGGAGGTCATGTCGGCAGGCTTTCAAAGAGATCGCGCGGCACATTTGGCCGCGAATTTGAGCTGCAAGCGCAGCTCCGCGCATTCACCGCTTGGATCGTCGTCGCAATGATGTTGCCGTAATAGCCATAGGTGGCCGCCTCTTCTCTTCGATCACGTTGGCTAACATGAGTTTGAAACCACGTCCATACGGTTTGCTGGACGGATGAGCCTAGCCCCTTTACCGATCGTACAACGCATCAGGCGATGGAGAATGACGATGGGTCTGCTGGTCGACGGAAAATGGCAGGACAGTTGGTATGATACCAAGAGTAGCGGCGGGAAATTCCAACGCAGCGAAGCTCTGTTTCGCAATTGGGTGACCGCCGATGGAAGTGTTGGGCCATCCGGCGAAGGCGGGTTCAAAGCGGAAGCTGGCCGCTATCATCTCTACATTTCACACGCTTGCCCGTGGGCTAACCGTGTTGCAATTTTCCGCGTTCTCAAAGAGCTGGAAAGCCTTATAGATGTATCGGTTGTCGATTGGTACATGGCAGACCAAGGCTGGACGTTCGACAAGAAGCATGACGACGCAGTGGGCGACAATCTTCATAATTTCGATCTGATGTCCAAGGTCTACACCGCAGCCCAACCGGACGTAACATGCCGTGTCACGGTGCCGGTGTTGTGGGATAAACAGCAAGCGACAATCGTCTCAAACGAGTCGAGTGAAATCATTCGTATGTTCAACTCGGCCTTTGATGGCTTCACCGGAAACACTGAAGACTTTTATCCCGAAAATCTTCGTGGCGTGATCGATGAGGTGAACGAGCGCATCTATCACACGGTGAATAACGGCGTTTACAAATGCGGCTTTGCTACCACGCAAACCGCTTATGAAGACGCCTTTCATCCGATGTTTGAAACGCTGGATTGGTTAGAGGAAAAACTATCCAGCCAACGCTATCTTATTGACGATCAGATCACGGAAGCGGACTGGCGGCTATTCACAACGCTCATCCGCTTCGATGCCGTCTATGTCGGTCACTTCAAATGTAACCGTCAGCGCATCGCTGACTATCCAAACCTGTTCAACTACACGCGCGAGCTTTATCAGTGGCCGGGCGTCGCGGAGACGATCCGTATGGACCACATAAAAAACCATTATTATGCAAGCCACGAGACCATCAACCCGACACGTATTGTTCCCGTTGGGCCTGATTTAAACTTCGATGCGCCGCATGATCGGGCACGTTTCGCTTAGGTCAAAGATGTTCAAGCTTGCCCATATCAGTGACGTCCATCTGGGGCCGTTGCCTCCGTTCAAACGCAGCGCACTGCTGTCCAAGCGCGTGCTTGGCTATGCCAACTGGCGGTTGAACCGGAAGGGCGACTTGCATTCCGGTGTGTTGGGCAATCTGATCGACCATACCCTCGCAACCAATCCGGACCATCTCGCGATCACCGGGGATCTGGTCAATCTGGCGCTGCCAGAAGAGATCGAACTGATCCATCAATGGCTCACGGGACTGGGTGCACCAGAGGACATTTCGGTGATTCCCGGCAATCACGACACCTACGTTCCTGGCGCATTGAGAAGGATCATCGAGCGTTGGAAACCCTGGATGCAAGGCGATAAACCGGTCGCTGGAAACCCATTTCCCTACCGACGCGACCGGGGAGCGGTAGCTCTCATCGGCACCAATTCAGGACGCGCGACCGCACCGTTTCTGGCAACAGGCTCGTGGCGGGCACAGCAGGATAGCGACACATCGGAAATGTTACAGCGAGCGAAAGCAGACGGACAGTTTCGCGTTGTGATGATCCATCATCCGCCCTTCCCCAATGCCACCGCACAACACAAAAGACTGATTGGCGCGAAACGGTTCCGTCGCATGATAGCCCGCGAAGGGGCCGAGCTCATTCTACACGGGCACACTCATATCGTGAGTGACGAACGTATTGATGGGCCGGACGGGCCGGTGCCGGTCATTGGTGTGCCATCAGCCAGCCATGGCCCTCGTCTAACGCCGAGCATAGGTCGCCCGGGTGCGCGCTACAATCTGTTTGAAATTTCAGGCAACCAAGGCGCATGGCGCTGTCGCCAACAGCAATTTGGTTACGGCGACGGCCAACAGAAAATCTCCGAACTCGCGGACGACATAATCGCGATTGCCGGTCAGAACGCGGCTGACGAATAGACGATGACGGCCGCGATTGTGCCGAGAAGCGACGCAATTGCGCCGAACAAGAACCAACCCAACCGTCTAGGTGCAGGAGAGTTTGGCTCTGCTCTCCGGTCGAGGTTGTTGACGCGGGTCGGTGCGGTGTCGGCTTCGCGCAAAATACGCAACGGTACGACATCAGATTCGATCATGGTTTCGCGCGCGATCACACGCTCGGCGATATATTCGGACACGATATCTGCCATGCTTTCGAGTTCGACAATTTCAGCCAAAACGACACGACCGTTTCGCGTGTCTTTAAACATGCGGTACGTTCGACCATCGCGACCAATAGCTACGAATGCGGTTTGATCGACCCAAAGCCGCGGGCGCGAACCTGCGACCAAGGTAAATTCAAAACGATCGTCGTTTGGATCGACCTCTTCAAATACCGGTCGAAGTTCGTCAGCCAGATTTTCAAGGCGCAACCGTTCAGCAGCCAACCTACCGGTCTTGGCATCCTCACGCTCAGCGTTACGGCTACGAAGCTTTTCAACGGATGCTTTCAGGCTGCGGGACGGCCCGCTCAGTTCCACCGGCTTTGCGTCATCATCTGACTTGTCGGTAGAACTCATGAGACTGCGCCTACTCTAGAACAGGAATTTTCTGACCAATTTATCGCGCTTGTACACGTCCTCGTAGAAAAGCGGAACGCCATCTTCGTTGATCCATGCTGTAAAGTAGGCGAGATGCACGGGCATCTTGCGTTTGAAATTCACGCGCTTGCGCTTCTTGCTTTCGATAATCGGGGTCACCTGAGACGGGTTCATGCCGCCTTGCAGTTCATAGAGCTTGCGGGCGAAATCCAGTGGTTTATCGACGCGAATACAGCCGTGGGAGAAGGCGCGGCCGGTGCGGGAGAACAGGTTTCGCGATGGCGTGTCATGCAAATACACGCTGAATTTGTTGGGAAAGATGAATTTCACCTGCCCCAGCGCGTTGCGCGGTCCGGGTTCCTGCACGATGCGATACGGAAAGCGTTTGGCCGATACAGCGCTCCAATCCACCGCGTAAGGGTTTAGCTTCTGAGAATTGTTGCCCCAGCCGCTGTAGAGCGAATAGTTCTTCTCAACCAGATAAGCAGGGTTGTTGCGTATCTTCGGCAGCATTTCCTTGCCAGCAATAGACAGTGGCACAGTCCATGTCGGGTTGAACTCCGCATAAGATATGCTCGACGAGAACATTGGTGATTGGTGGAATGGCTTGCCAACAATAACGCGACGTTTGTCGTAAATCTCAGTGCCGTTCATCGTGAACATCTCAAAACCGGCCTGATTGACCAGCACGTGCGCCTTGCCGAGATCACGTGGCAACCAGCGCCAGCGCTCCAGATTGATTGCGATCTGATCGACACGCTGAGCCGCTGTTACCGACAAAGCCCTGAAAGACGCCGGACCAGCTACGCCGTCCGATGCCAGACCGTGGCGTTTCTGAAAATGTTTGACCGCATCCACGAGGCCTTCGTCATAAAGATCGGCAAACTCGACGCCGCGAACGTCGTAACCACGGGCGGCGAGGTTCTGGCGCATTTCGTTCACGCGAGCATCAGTCATTCCAGGCTTGAGTGTTATCCCTTCGGTAATCGGCTGCCAGCCGCCGCGGGCCATCAGACTGCGATACCCTGCCAACATTTGCCGTAGCTGGCCATATTGTGGATGCCGTGGTCGCAACGTCGTCAGCATCGCAGATACGCCGGTGGCCGTCGCGCCTTCAAGCCACTGGGTGGCGTCACGTTTCTTGCGTTTGATGACAATGTTCGGGTCTGAAACGGAGGGCGTTGTGAAACCGCTGTAAAGATCAAGCCCAAGCTTAAGAAACGCATCACTCATGGCAAGTTCCAGCTTGGCTGCATCATCATCACTCAACTGGCCTGCAAAGCCGCGCACGCCAGCGAGATATTCGTTTGGATCAAGCCCATCGCGGTATGATCCACTCAGTTCACCGAGCAATGCTTCGCCCTGCTGGTTCAACTGTCCATTGGTCAGCCAGATAGGGGAATTTTTGCGCCGTTCATATGTCTTGCGCAGATTCTCGGTCGAGAATGTTTGGCCGGACCATGACACAGTGCTTCTGACCAATTGCGTGGCGATGACGTCAGAAGTTTGCGCTGCGGCTGGAACGGTGGCTGTAACGCCAGCCAGAATGGCAGTCGCAATCATTGTATATTTGGACATGGTTCGCCCCCCGGTAACAACTTTCAGGTCAGCGCCTGAAACATGGTTAATATAATGTAACCTAAAGCTTGCCGAATCCTTAAGCCAACGCAGGGTGCGTATGGCTCATCACTCCAACTATCGGACTTGTTCTGCGATGAATGCCTGATCACTATCGGCTGCGAAGTTCGTCGGATTATCATCAAACCCAAGCGGCATGACGCGCACCTGCCGAACCTCTTTCAGAAACGGGCTGCGCTTCCCTTTCACCGGTCCAAACAACGTGACGTCGATGGTCAAGCCGGAGCGTTCGCCAGCGCTCGCGTTGCCGGACAACGTCACCACCGCCATTGGGTTTTTCGCTAGAAATGCCTCGCCACTGCGGCCGCTGAGGTTGCCCTCAAGCACGGTCAGATGATCGACAGCGTCCAAACGCAACTGCTTGATCTGCCGGTAAGCATCGCTGCCGATATAGGCATTGAAGCCCTCACGGGTTTCCGCGTGAATGACCGTAATTTCTGTTGGCACTGGAAAGGCAGGCTCTACCATCAGGTCCACCACCCTCAAACGCGCCAGCACCGTCATGCCATTGGCGCGCCAGATCGGCTTCACCTTCTTGATGAAGTCATCATAACCCGCCTGCCCGCCCTGTTTGACTTGCGCTAGCGCAACAAAGGTTACGGGTTCTGCTCTCGCCTGCCCCGGCCATAGCATTGCAAAGAGTAAGAAAAATGCCGCTAACGGCGCATGCACCCTCTTGCCGAGTGCGCTTTCAACACATAACCTTGTCGTCATGACCATCTTCGCGCTCCTAACTGCTTCCGACCTGCTGCTAACCAGCGGCCGTCGGATCGTGCGCACATAAGGGGCGCCCGGCGGTCGATAGATAGCCTGCAAGCCAGCCCATGCAAATGCCTGCCATCAACATGATTAGGCTGCAGAACGCGCCCCGCCATCACTTTTCATTCCAGCGCATTCCGGTCGTCCAAACGACACCGCAAACGCGCGCCACACTATAAGGAGCGCTTCCATGATTATGGATGCAGCACATAAATATCAGCCATATCCGCAGGTGGAGATCACCGACCGGACATGGCCTTCCAACACAATCACCGAAGCTCCGATCTGGTGTTCCGTCGATCTGCGGGACGGCAATCAGGCGCTCATCGACCCTATGGGGCACGAACGCAAAGCGCGCATGTTCGCGCTGCTGTTGGATATGCAATTCAAGGAAATCGAGATCGGTTTTCCCTCCGCCAGCCAGACAGATTTCGACTTTGCGCGCTGGTGCGTGGAAGAGGGTAACCTCCCGGACGATGTCGATCTGCAGGTGCTGGTACAGTGCCGCAAGGAACTTATCACGCGAACATTTGAGTCACTGGAGGGCGCGAAAACACCAATCGTGCATTTCTACAATTCGACCTCTGAACTGCAGCGTCGCGTTGTGTTCGGGCAGGACCGCGATGGCATTCGCAACATCGCAACCGATGCCGCCAAGCTGATTGTCGATATGGCGTCTGCCACGTCAGGCGGCAAATCGAGCTTCCGCTATCAGTATTCTCCCGAGAGTTTCACCGGTACTGAACTCGAATTCTCGCTGGAAATCTGCAACGCGATTATCGACGTCATAGACCCGTCACCGGACGAAAAGCTGATCCTCAACCTGCCAGCCACGGTGGAAATGTCGACGCCAAACATCCATGCCGACCAAATCGAATGGATGTGCCGTCAGATCGACCGTCGCGACAGTGTCATCATTTCGCTGCACCCGCATAACGACCGTGGCACAGGTATCGCTGCTACCGAACTTGGATTGATGGCTGGTGCCGATCGCGTGGAAGGCACCTTGTTCGGCAATGGCGAGCGCACCGGTAATGTCGACCTTGTGACACTGGCGCTCAACATGATGACGCAAGGTGTCGATCCACAGCTCGATATTTCGGACATCGAGCGCATCAAGGGCGTCTACGAATACAGCAACCAGCTGCGCATCCCGGAGCGACACCCCTATGTTGGCGAGCTGGTCTATACAGCGTTTTCCGGCTCTCACCAGGATGCCATCAACAAGGGCATGAAGGCACTGGAGCAGGCCAATAAGGAAACGTGGGAAGTGCCTTACCTCCCCATCGACCCGCAAGATGTTGGACGCAGCTATGAGGCGATCATCCGCATCAACTCGCAGTCGGGCAAAGGCGGTGTGGCTTACGTGATGGAAGCTGACTACGGCCTGAAATTGCCACGCAACTTACAGGTGGAGATGCGTAACGACGTTCAGCGCATCACCGATGAAGAGGGCAAAGAGCTGCCCTCCTCTGCTATCTATAATCGCTTCATGGAGCGCTATATCGACCAGGCCGACGGCCGTGTGAAGTATATCGACCACGCCACGTTCACCGACAGCGACGGTGCCGGGCGCAATGTCGAGGTGACTGTTACCGTAGATGGCAAAGAAGAAGTGCTGAAAGGCAAAGGCAACGGACCCATCGCCGGTTTCGTCGATGCGCTGAACACACGCTTCGAGGCCACGATGTCTGTGGCCGACTATTCCGAGCATTCACTGCAACAAGGCTCGGACGCCACCGCCATCTGCTACATGGAGATGGAAGACACGCAGGATGGCACACGCTGGTTCGGTGCGGGTATCAACGCAAACATCGTGGCGGCATCGCTCGAGGCGCTTTGCTCCGGCGTAAACCGTAAGTTGGCTGGCGATCTGTAGTGGAGCCGCTACCGACCATCGCAATTGATAATTCCGGCGGGTCCGATTGTCCGCCGGTGGTTTTCCTGCACGGTTTCGGCGGTGCGGCGATGCAATGGCGCGGGTTGCAAACGAGCACCTCTTTCAAAACGGCAACCCTGGCAATTGATCTTCCTGGCCATGGCGAGGCGGTTGATTATGCAGGCGCCGGACCGACAGGACTGGCCGCCAAGGCGGTGCTTGCGACGCTCGAAGCTCATGGCATTTCGACAGCCCATATCGTCGGACATTCTATGGGTGGCGCGGTTGCAAGCCTTGCAGCGTTGATGAAGCCCGAACGATTTGCGTCCCTCACGCTTCTGGCACCCGGTGGATACGGCACCGAATTCAACCATCCACTGCTTATGGAATGGGCCGGTGCGCGCACGGCGGAAGAATTGCGGGCTTTGCTGCCACAGTTTTTTGGACCGACCTATGAAGTTTCCGAGAAGATCGTCGCGTTTCAACACCATCTGCGATCCCGCACCGGTGCAGTTGAAATGCTAACCGCTATCGCAACCGGCATGTCGTCGGACGGTCAGCAGGGCGTGCTTCCTGTTGCTGATATTCTGGCGTTGCCCATGCCGAAGACGGTCCTTTGGGGGACGGCAGATAACGTGCTTCCCGTTTTGCAGTTGGATCAATTCGAGGGTCACGCAACGACACACCTTCTGACTGGTGTTGGTCACTCCCCAGCCGAAGAAGCCACCGATCAGGTAAAGGCCGCGATATTCGCGCAGCTTGCCGCATGACGGATGCGGATTTCATATCTGCGGTGAAAGCGCTCGGCGCGACGCAAATGATTGCGGCTCAAGCGTTCGATGCGTCGGAATATGCCGCCTACGATTCCGCTGATAAAATGCGTGTTCAGCGCTGCATCGCTTCAGGGCTCAACAATTCGGATAGCGCGATGGGGTGCTATTTAGGTGAGATGGACGATGTCTCCCGCCTTAGGCCTTGGTTCTCACGCATCGCGGAACTCAAACACGGTATCGCACAGGCCGAACCGTATGATCCAGAGCCGGCGAATGGACGCTTCGACATTGCAGATTTTGGTCTACCACCGGTCAGCGCGCGTATTCGCGTTGGTCGCAATCTGGATGGCTACCCTCTGCCAGCGCTGATGACTGAAGCAGACAGGTTAGCGCTCGAAGAAGAGGTTGTGTCTGCGGTTACCAAACTGGGTTGGGAAGGTGAGTATCATTCGCTCACGCAGGCCAGGCCAGACACCATCGATGCCGCGCAGCAGCAAAAGCTGATTGATGAACACCTGTTGTTCAAGCCGCTGGATACAGACCCTTACCTTCGGGCAGCCGGTGTATCCGGCAACTGGCCGTCAGGCCGGGGCTGCTGGATTTCAGCACAGCGTGACACCATTATTTGGGTTAACGAAGAAGATCACCTGCGCATCATGATGATCCGTCACAGCACCGCCCTTGGCGCACTATTGGATGATCTGATGACGCGGGTAGCGATGCTGGAAGGTGCGCTTGGTCGGTCGTTTTTGCATGATAATCAGTTCGGCTATCTAACCAGTTGCCCAACGAATTTTGGAACCGCCATGCGAGCTTCTTTGCACATCGCGCTCCCTCATCTGATGGCAACTCCGGATCAGTTGAAGGCTGCCGCAAACGATCTTGGACTGGACCTGCGAGGTGTGAGAGGCGAGCATTCGGATGCAGGCGAAGATGGCACTGTCGACCTATCTCCAGCAGCACGGCTCGGTGTGACAGAACAAACCATCGTCGAGCGCCTTTATCGCGGTGCCGGTACGCTTTGGACAGCAGAGCGCGCGATTAGCCGCTAAGGCGGGCTTCGAGCAAGTGTCGCTGGATCTTTCCGGTCGTTGACCGGGGCAGTTCTGTATCCTCGACGAAGATAAATTTGCGTGGCCATTTGTAAGTGGACAGGTCTGCTTTGCAGAGCGCCGCCAACTCATGTTCGCTGGCAATTCCCACGACGAAGGCCACTGGCACCTCGCCCCATTCTTTATCGACTTTGCGCACAACGATGGCTTGCTCAACATCGGGGTGAGTTAGTAGAACCTGCTCGATTTCAGCTGGATAGATGTTTTCGCCGCCAGATTTGATCATATATTTGACGCGATCGACATATTCGAGCGTGCCATCTTTGTTGCGTCGCATGACATCGCCCATGTGGAACCAGCCACCTCGAAAATCATAAACGTTGGTCTCCTTCGCGTTCCAATAACCGCTGAACAAAGTCGGTCCACGCAGAGCTAGTTCCCCAGCTTCGCCAATTGGAACGTCACGGTCCTCCGCATCGACCAGCCTAATTTCAACGAATGCACTTTGTCGTTTGGGCAGGCGGTCCGGTGCATCGCCTATGGCGACCACACTGCGCGTTGCTGGAGGAAGACCCGTTTCCGTCGCGCCAAAGCTGTTCAGATAGGGTGCGTTAAGTGCGTGTGTTATCTTGGCCAGATCATCGCGAGGAACGAGATCAGCCATAGCACCTATGCAAGTGATGCCCTTCGGCTGGAGTGCTGCTGCAACACACTGCTTTGCAAAGTCTGCAATCATACCCGGCATGACGACGAACCAGCCGATCTTGTATTGTGCCAGAATCTCGATCAACAGGCTGGGCTGATAACCGTCCACCACGAAAACCGTTCCACCGCGCAGCAGAGTTGCCAGGGCATGATCTGTCGAAGCCATGTGGTAGAATGGTGCCCAAGCAACGAAGTTGGCACCCGGTTCCAAGCCGAGATCAGACACAAACGCAGCAGCGCGCGCGACCGTTGCGCGGTGGCTGACCAATGCGCCTTTGGGCAGGCCTGTTGTTCCGCTGGTGTATAAAATAACGAGGCCATCTTCGCCCCTGCCCTCCCGCGAAGCCAACAAGTTCGGCTCCAGATCGCAAAGCTCAGATACGGTCATCACAGGCAACTCGTCAGTCGCCAGTGCGCTGTGGGGCTGTAGCAAACTTGCTTGCAAATCGTGTTGGGTAAGCAGCAACTTGGGTGACACCAGCGAAATGCAATGCGCCAATTCGCGATCACCCAACCGCCAATTCAATGCAGCACAAATGACACCACATCTGGCCGCAGCCAATTCGACCACCACGCAGTCGATGCTGTTACGCGACAACCAAGCCACGCGATCACCATGACGAAGGCCAACTGCGATCATGCATCCAGCAACATTTAGCGCGCGAGCGGCCAGTTCCTGATAGGTCATGCGGGTGATGCCATCGTCTAAAGCGATTGCGTTTGGCGCGTCTGCAACACGGCTTTCAAACAGACCCCAGACTCCGGGCTGGCCTGCGCTGAGGGTCAACAATTGGCTCAAAAAGATTTCACCAGTGCTGTTTTCACGTTTAGCGCTTCCATTTCGAGCCTTACTGATCGTTCATTATTTCTATTAATTTCAGAATATTAAGGAGAATTCATAAAAAATAGAATGAGAAAATTAACCATTTGTTTACTATGCCTCTCGCCACGAAAAATCTGCCTGCTATCCTTTGGCACGCGTGTGTGCGGGACGCTGAGTTCCGCTCAAAGGCACTGTGAAACATAGTATTCAAGGGTTCTACCAATTTCTGGTCGTCCTGCAGGAGGGTTAAATGAAACACTACAGGTCATCTGCGCTGGCGCTTTGCGCGGTCTCCATGTTCACCCTACCCGCACTGGCCCAACAGCTGCCGCCTGCAGATGCCAAACCCGGCGAGTGCTACGCTAAGGTTTTGATACCAGCGAGTTACCGCACAACGCCGGAAGAGGTGATGGTTCAACCTGCTTCATCGTCTTTCAAGAAGACTCCAGCGATCTACCGTGACGTTGAGAAAGAAGTTCTCATTGAAGAGGAAAGCTTTGAACTGGTCGCGGTTCCACCGGTTTACGAGAACGTATCAGAGACCATTTTGGTGCAGCCCGAACAGGTGGTGAAGTCTGTAGTGCCAGCGACCTACCGAACAGAAGAGAAGCGGGTTCTCATCTCTCCTGCCCGTATGGAATGGAAAGTCGGTCGTGGGCCGCACGAGAAACTGGATGCTGCAACCGGCGAAATTATGTGCCGCGTCGAAATTCCAGCCGTTTTCAAAACCTACGAACAGCAGGTCATTGACCAGCCGGCACAGACCCGCGAGGAGGTCGTTCCCGCTCAATACGTCACAGTTCAGCGCAAGAAGATGGTGACGCCTCCGACGACGCAACGACGCGTCATTCCGGCCAAATACAAAACCATAAAGATCAAGGAGCTGGTTGCTCCTGAGAAATTTGAGGTCAATGAGACCCCGGCACGCTTTGCGTCAATTCAGAAACGCACCCTCATCAACTCGGAAAGCGTGCAGTGGCGTCAGATTCTCTGCGAAACCAACACCACTCAGGAAGTCGTAAAGCGCATTCAGAACGCTTTGATCTCCGCTGGCTACAAGCTGGGTTTTGAACCGGACGGCGAGTTGGGGGCCGGTACACAGGCAATCATCCGCAAGTTTCAGGAGGACAATAACCTTCCAACTGGCGGGTTGACGATCTCCACCATCAACAAGCTAGGCGTTAGCCTTTAGCTCAAGATAGCGTAGCGGTGGTTTCGATACGAAAAAGGGGGCGAACCATCAGGTTCACTCCCTTTTTTATTTCATACGCAGATGCGTTATTCTTTGCGCTTAGATCCGCCACGGCTGGTCTTTATAGCACCGCGTGCAGCAGGTTTCTCTGCATCAGTGGGCGATGCCCCGGACGCAAGTGCACCAGACTCGCCCTTCCAGTTTTCCCGCTCAGGGCGACCAGGGAAACCTAGCGCATTACCCAACCAGACAAGTTCGTCATTCGACATTTGGGCCAGCTGATCGAAGTGGTAAATGCCCAGCTTAAACATCTTTTTTTCAATCGCATTGCCAACACCATCAATGAGAGTGAGCTTGTCCGGTGCGCCCCCACGAGCTTCGATAAGCGTTCCCGATGGCTTGGTCCCAATATCGCCAACACCTGCGGTGCCCATGGAAGAGGACACATCGCCGGATGCCACGCGTTTGGAGAAATCGGTCTTCTCACCCTTCGCCAGAAGAACGGCTTGCTGGGTCCATTCCTCACGTTCGATACGGCCAGGAAAAGCGAGCGCTTCGCCCACGGCACGTTGCTCCTTGGCGGACCATTTCGCGATTTGCGAAAACTGCGTGATACCGAGCGCGTTCAAGCGGGCTTCGTTTTGCGGACCAATACCCCGTACCAACTTCAGATTGTCTGACGGTCCTTCTGGTGGCGTTACCGCAACGAATGCCGGAACCGGCTCTGCGTTTGCAACAGGTTCAATGTCGGGAAGTGGAGCCTGCTTTGCAACGGTCGCTTTTTCCGCTGGAGCAATTGGCACCACCGGTTTTGGTGCGGTTGGCTCAAGTTTCTTGCCAACGCGAACCGGTTCGGAAGGCGCAGCAACCTTTGCAGGCTTCGCATCGCGCTCATCAGCTATCTTGGGTTCAGATTGCGTAGATTCGGACCCTGATGTGAACAGCCAGCGTAAGAGGCTGCCAATAACGCAGCCTAATATGAAGGCGATCGCAATCAGAAGAACCGTTTGAATGGAAAGGCTTACCATTGGGATTTGTCTCCTGCTTTTCCGTTCACCGCTCGCCCTTTCTCAATTCAGTGCTCCACCAACCGACAGCTATGCCGATGGCGAAAGCAATCGCGAGATAGACGACATATTGTTCCACCAGATACCACATTGTTGTTCAGTTCCTTCGTTGGGCTTTCGCAAGATGCGCATTCAAGACAGCAGATAACGCGGTCTATTGTGCGGCGGGGAAAACTTCGATTACGATTCTGCGGTTAGCAGCACGACCAGTATCTGTTGCGTTATCTGCAATGGGCTTCGTTTCGCCGAAGCCAGCCGCTTCAAAAGCGTCAACATCAATTCCCTTGCCGGCAATATAGTCGAGAACTGCCTGAGCCCGGGATTGAGACAGCGACAGATTGTAGGCATCGCGGCCAACTGCATCGGTATGACCCGAGATCATGACCCGAGCATCAGAACACTTACTGAAGCCATCCACCAGACTGTCGAGCAACGGATAGGATGACGCTTTGATAAATGCTCGGTTGTTGTCGAAGAGAATCTTTTTGCCACGCAGAATCTGTTGGAAATCAACAGGACAAGCAGCTGACACTTCTTCTGAAGCAGGCTCAGGGGTGTCTTCCTTCGGTGCAGCAATGGGGTTTTCAGGCTTCATGGATACCGGAGCTTCTACTGGTTTCGGTTCGGCTTTTGGAGCGATAGCTGGTGCCGGAATCGGATAGGAAAGACGGTTCGCCAAACGATAACCGTCCGGCAAAGCATCAGACACTCGCTTCCCTATTTCCGATACTTCGGTTTCCGAACCTGCCTTGCCTTCAAGGACGACCCGTTCACCCGTCAAACTAGCAGAGGCGCTATCAACGCGGCCAACCGCATCGATCAGAATTCGAGCTACGCGCCCGAAGCCCGAAGGCGCACCACCAGCGACACGTTGGTTGTTTTCAACCGTGGCTTTCAGTTGAGACGAGGCTGCAGCTGCCAAATCAACAGCGACATCCGATGAAGGCGCAAATCCAGACAGGGTAATGCCCTGCTCTGTCTCAACGATCATCCAGGTGAATGGAGAAATTGCCGGAGGGCGGATATCAATTAGGCCCGTAGAGATGGATTGATTACCGGCCCATTTTCCGGCCTCCAACGTCAAGCTTTCGTACTGATCAACTGATGAAGCCACTCCATCAATAGAGATTTTTCCATCGCTAACGCCGACATTGCCACTGCGCATACCATTCATAGCCTGGACGACGAGATCGACGTTGCTGATGTGGGCGGGGCCTTCGCCACTTGTAAGAAGAGTACGATCAACAATCGACTTATCTGCATTTTCGGAAGCTAGTTGCCCTGCAATGCGCTGCCTGTCCGAAGCAGTTGGAACCAGGCCTGATACAACAATACTCGTCGCTGTTTTGACAGCTTGCCAATTATAGCTGCCGGTTGCGCGCGGTGGGGTTACTATACCGTTCAGTTTCGGGTCGCTGTCGATCCGACGCTTCAGGAACAGAAAATCACCAGAGCTCTTGGCCACACCGGAAATGCGACGGTTGCCATCCTCATAAAACAAGCTGCCGCTGGACAAGCGCGCCAGATCGTTGATCGACCGCTTAGCGATATCGCCAAAATCTGTCGAAGAACTTGCAGCAACGCGCATCTGATCAACAACCGAATTTTCAGGAAAAACCTGCTTTGCCTCACTCACGAGATCGGCGCGAATTGAATTGTCGGGGACAAAACCATCCAAGGTGACATTGCTGTCTTCCAAAATTGCTGACCATTGGAATGAGTTCACTGCCGGAGGCGATATGTCGTTCTCCTGCAACTCAAGACCGGCAGGTAGCGGCTTGGCGATGGTTGCTTGGATCTCGTCATAGGCATCAAGATTTGACGCTACACCATTAAAAGACAGCTTTTGGTTCGACAAAGTAACTATACCCGATGACATCTTTTCCAAGAGACCAAAGGCAAATTCACGCGCTTCGGGCCGTTGGTCAGGCGCCCCCGATGCCAATTGCATATTGTCAATGACGGAACCTTCGAACGCTTCACCAGCCTGTTGGAGCACACCTTCACGAACTGCGTTGCTAGAGACATCGCCAGAAAGTGTGGTGCCGCTCACATCACGTTTAGCGCTCCAGATATGCGGCGACTGAGATGGCGGAGTAATCTCCATCCTCGACAAAGCAAGACCTTCCGGCAGGTTGTCCCGTAGAGCGCTTGTTATCTCTGCATAACCGTCACGCGACATCGCGACGCCAACAACTCCAAGAGTTCCATTGTCGAGAGCGACCTCGGCCGACGCAAGATGGCGCAACTGCTGGATTGTGAAATCTCGATGCGACTTGTCATTTTCTGGTGCCCCCGAACCAAACTGCATACCGTCGACAATCTGAGCTTGGGGCAAAGCAGCCGCAACATCAGATAAGATGGAAGTCCGCTCTGTGTTATTTGCAACATATCCGCTGACATCGGCAAGTTGGCCGTTGTAGCGCAAGCCCCAGCTCCAGTTTGACTGAACCGGAGCGACAACATCATTTGTCGCCAATCTATAAGGCTTAGGCGGAGCGGAAGTATCTTTGGATACCGCATCCAGATATGTTTGCGAATTAAGTGCTACGCCCGATACGGAAATGTTCTCGCCTTCAATTGTGACCGATCCCGATTCAAGCTGCGATAAACGTCCCGCAGCGTAGGTCATGGCTTCGTCATAAGATTGAGGATTGCCCTGCGCGAGCTGGCTAGTATCGGAAATCATCAACTGCGGCCTAAGCTCAGCAAGACGGTTGCTCAAGACTGATCTTGATTGCTGATCCGGCACGAAGCCTGAAATTTTAACAGCGTTGTCAGCAACCGTGGCCTGCCAAACATAGGGTTCAACGAGCGGTGGCGTTATATTCAGCTCACCAATGCTGGTACCGGATGTATCCGTCGATTGAGGAAGAGCAAGGATGCTGTCGTACCCCTCGCGGTCAATTGCAATTCCGGTAATGGATAACTCTGATCCGGACAGCGTGACTTCGCCTGACGATAGTTTCTGCAATTGTGTGAAGGCAAAAGCCACGAGTTGTTCGAGGCCATCCGGCGCTCCCCGCGCTAGGGTGGTTTGGTCATCCAGTTCGACATCAGCAAAGCTTGTTTTTGCTAAGGACAATATCGCCGAACGGCTCGTCTCGTTTGGCGCGAAACCGCCAATTGTTATCTTACCGTCAGCTTTCTTCCCAGTGAAAATATAGGGATCTTGGAGAGCTATAAGAGCAGTATCATCTGAAACAACACGTATATCGTAGGTTCCTGCCACCAAATCGCGGGCACGATCACGGTCAGCTTCTGTAGGCGCTAAACCCGAAATAAATGCATCGCGACCATCTAGGGTGACGTTTGCCCAGGATAACTGTTTTTCAGCAAGCAAAGTTTCGGCGCCTGCCAACAAATCAGCCTCTATACGATCGGCCTCGAAGCGCACTGCTAGAAACGACAGAACGGCTATCGTTATCAGGCCAGGGACGATCCATTTTGTCCATTTCACCATGAGCGTCATCCATCTCCACATTACGGGAAGGCGAATGAACAGTACGAACATGATGCGATAGTCGCTCCGCCGACCCGCTTAATTGGTCGAGGTTATATCCATACGGTTAGAGCCGTCCGTCTTGCGGCATATTTGAGGCATGCGAACCGCATGACAAGGGGCAACCTCAATTAGCTAACGACTATGGCATTGATAATGAAAACAAAAAACAAAAGGCCCGGTGGTAAACCACCGGGCCTCTCGATTTCAAATCAGTGTTAGCTGATTAGAAGGAGCGACGGAAACGGACGCGGAATTCGTCAGATTCGAGATCAGGGCCAACGCCTGGATCTGTTTCGTCGTGGTGGTACTCAGCGTGCATGTTGAGACCTGGTGCAACGTTCCAGAGCAGACCAACAGCATAACGCTCACGGTCAGTGTTGGTTGTACCGGTAGCTTCGTCACCGTAGCTGTAGCCAACTGCGAGTGCGAGAGTATCGGTCACCTGATAAGAAGCACCAACGCCGTAGAAGTTTTCAAAGGCGGTGAACTCGTTATCGTCGGACTGACCTTCGTACCAAGCCCAGATGTCAAGACCATCAACAGGTGTGACAAGAGCGTTGATGCCGTAGCCGGTTTCTTCAGCAGAAGAATCGTATGCGACGCTTGCTTTGAGCGAGAAGATGCTCGCAGCGTAAGAAACGCTCAGGTATGGGTCGATCGAACGACCGGAGTCAGATGCAACACGAGCGAATGCGGGTGCGGGAGTAGCAGCACCTGTAGCCGCATTGAAAGTAGCAACCTGATTCGTGCTGTCCGTGGACACACCAACAGTAGCGGACAGGCCGTTAGCTGCGTATGTGTACTGGCCGTAGAAATCGCGCTGGAAGTTATCATCATCAACGATGGTGAAGACTTTACGGTGACCGGAAACACCAAAGATGTGACCGCGATAACCCATGGAGAAGTTGCCGAGTTCGATATAAACGTCGCGCAGAGCAGCATCGCCAGTTGTGGAGTTGTTGCCACCTTCGCTTTCAAGGCGAATGTAGGAGCGCAGTGTGCCGTAATCGGTTTCGTTACGAGCGTCGAAGTTCACACGACCGGTGTAAGAAGCTTCACCAGTAGAAGAACGACCACCGTTACGTGTGGTGTATTCGTACTGCACGTCGACGTAACCGCCGATGCTCAGGCAAGTTTCGGTGCCTGGGATGTAGAAGAAGCCAGCGCCGTACATGTCGCAAACGCGGACGTAATCAACGGGCTCTGGCTCAGCAACGACAGCATCAGCGGCGCGTGCGCCAGTGAATGCGATCATGGCAGCAGCAGAACCCAGAAGGAGGGTTTTGAGTTTCATGGTATGATCTCCAGTAAGAACCATTTGAGTAAGGGCGGTGCCCAAGATGGGGTGGACATCGTTACGCCCGTTCCCTGAGTGCAACCTAGACGGACGCGCCGGGATGGCAATCGTCCAAAGCGCTGTTTGGGGGGCTGTAGGGATGTTCCCAAAACCGTTGTTGCACGAAAGCCACGATTTTCTCTGTGAGCGGGCTTCAGATGCTTAACACAATATGAAGATAAACGGAATCGCAGCAGGTTTGCGGGCGAATCTAATGAAAGTGCTGACAGAATCGCTCGAATTGATGCGAATCTGCGGTGCGAGATGTGAAACCGGGTTTGTCGGTCAACACTGCAACGCGGTTCCTAGCCATCTTCCGGTAGCAAGGTGAACTTTATCTCGTCACTGGAGCGGGTGAGGTTGATATTGGGCTGGTCCGGCAAGCAGCCGGGATAGGTAAGACCGACGTAAAAGCGCGCCGGCCCGGGTTTTGCCAGCGATGGTGCGATAAACGCCACCTCCACATTACCTTTCACGCCGGTCGCACGAATGGCTTTGCCGTCATCGAGCCGCTGATGGTGCGGCTGGCCGTTGGTGTTGACCACGGTTCCCACCAGATCGAAGGGGCGACCGCATGTTTCACCAAACGGCGTGCGGTTTAGGCGATAGACAGCAACGCAAGGCCCGCCGATGCGGCAACCTGCTTTTACATAGCTGCCGTTCAGGTCCCAATCGACAATTCTACGGTCGGAGCGGATATCATCGATGCGGCGGGTGTTGGATTGAACCTTCTGGCCCAGTTCGGTGAAGTTACGGGCATTGTCCGATCGGGAACGCGCCCCCAAATCCAGCAGTGCGTCGATCTTGCGGTCGAATGTATCGAAGCGGTCGCTGACCTGATCTTCCAGAACACCGACGCCACTCAAATCGTGCAAGGCACCCTTTACCGCTGGATGATCTGACTGAAACAGCAGGAAGCCCACCACCAGCGCTGCGGACCACCACCATTTGCGGGCGAGTTCTGCCCATTCCAAAAGTGTTTTCCGCAAAGGCGGGTTCGCCCCTGCATGTTCAGCGTTCGTCATAAGCTGCCCTCATCGCACCGAGCCGAGGCCCATATAGAAGCGAGGATAGCAGGCGGGTCGGCAGCGGGGATTGATTGGCTGGCGCTAAAGTGCTGCGGCCAACTCACTCTCTGATATTAAAGTGAGATCAAGGGCAGGAAGGGATTCGAACCACCATCGCGAAGCGGTGAAACAAAAATGGAGAGGGTTCGAACGTCGCTCGGGGCACTTCGGCACCCAAGTCAGATTCCGTATCTGCAAGAGACTGGCGGGCAGGAAGGGATTCGAACCCTCGAGACGCTTCCACGCCTACACCCTTAGCAGGGGTGCGCCTTCAACCACTCGGCCACCTGCCCGCGCCGTGGGTAGGCCAAAAGATTCATACGATCAAGGCACGAATGACATGCTGCTCTATATAGAGTGCAATTCGCTGCATTTTGGCTGTCCTGAACGACAGTCGCGGCCACACTGCCCTAAGACGGAGCCTGATAATGACAATCGAAGCTGTGCTTTTCGACAAAGACGGAACGCTGATCGATTTCGATGCGACCTTCGAACCTGCAACATCGCTCGTGCTGGAAGATTTGGCGACGCCGAACATGCCATTGGCCGATCTTGCAGCTTCCGTGGGCTTCGATTTGAAGGCCCGGCGCATTCTGCCCGGTTCGGTTCTCGTTGCCGGGTCGCTTTACGATATCGTCGATCACATCGCGGAGGTCGTGGACGTTCCGGACCGCGAAGCGTTTTTCCAGCGCATCGACCGTCTCTATAGAAACGCCAGCCTCAAAACGCTGACCCCCTTCCCCGCGACCGAGCAGGTTCTGATTGGGTTGGCGCAGCGGGGCATGAAGCTTGGGGTTGCAACAAATGACACCCATGCGGGTGCGCTCGGGCATCTCAATGCACTGGGCTGGGCGCAGTATTTCGATTTCATCGTTGGTTGCGACAGCGGCTACGGCGCAAAACCGGAAGCGGGCATGGTCACCGCGTTCTGCGACGCGATGGCTGTCAGCGCCTCAAATACGGTAATGGTGGGTGACAGCGCACACGATTGTTCAGCCGGCCATGCAGCGGGGGCGATCACGGTTGCAATCGCGCAGCCTAAAGATACGGCAGCATGGCCCGCAAAGCCGGACCGTATCATCGCCTCTATAGAAGAGTTGCCCGCCGTTCTTCGCGAGATGACGCTTTAATAGAGAGTGGCCGCTTGCCTTACATATTCGGATAAACGGGGCCTTCGCCGCCCTGCGGTGGAACCCATTTGATGTTCTGGTTGGGGTCTTTGATGTCGCAAGTTTTGCAGTGCACGCAGTTTTGCGCGTTGATGACGTAAGACGCATTGGGGTCTTTCTCGTCAGCGGCATCGCCCTTGTCATCGACCCACTCGTAAACACCGACTGGGCAATAGTAGCGCGACAAGCCAGCAAACTTCATGAATTCGGAATTCTTCTGCAATTCCGGGTCCAGCAGTTTGAGGTGCTTGGGCTGGTCTTCCTCATGGTTGGTGTTCGACAGGAACACGGAGGAAGATTTGTCGAAGGTCAGCTTGCCGTCCGGCTTATCGTAGTGGATCGGCTCGTGCTGATCGGCAGGTTCCGTCGCTTCGTAATCAGCCTTCTGGTGCTTCATGGTGCCAAGTGGCGACCAGTTGCGAAGCAGCGTGTTGCACCACATTTCCGCACCGGAGATCAGCGTGCCGATCACCGTGCCGAAGCGTGTGACGAGCGGCTTCACGTTACGAACCGGCTTCAAGTCTTTACCGATGTCGCTCTCGCGCCATGCGTTTTCATACGAGGAAAGCTCGTCATGTTCACGACCGGCTTTCAGCGCTTCAGCCACATGCTCAGCCGCCAGAATGCCGGACAACATCGCGTTGTGGGTGCCTTTGATGCGCGGCACGTTCACGAAGCCCGCCGAGCATCCCATGATCGCGCCACCGGGGAACGACAATTTCGGCACCGACTGGAAACCACCCTGCGTGATCGCGCGCGCGCCATAAGAAATGCGCTTGCCGCCCTCCAGCAATGGCGCGACAGACGTGTGCGTCTTGAATTTCTGGAACGTATCGAAGGGCGACAGATATGGGTTCTTGTAACCAAGCGCCACGACGTAGCCGACGTAAACCTGATTGTTGTCGAGGTGGTAGATGAACGAACCACCATCCTGATTGGAATCCAGCGGCCAGCCGAGGGTATGAACAACCGTACCTTCCTTATGTTTGGCAGGGTCGATTTCCCAAAGCTCTTTGAAGCCAAGACCGAACTTCTGCGGGTCGCTGTTTTCGCCGAGATTGAACTTCGCGATCAGTTCCTTTGCTAGGGAACCACGGGCGCCTTCACCGATGAGCACATATTTGCCGTGCAGTTCCACGCCACGCTCGAAATTCGGACCCGGCGTGCCGTCACGCTGAACGCCCATGTCGCCGGTGGCCACACCGACTACAGCGCCCGCATCGTTCAACACCAGCTCGGAAGCTGCAAAGCCGGGGAAGACTTCGATGCCCATCTCTTCGGCCTTACCGGCGAGCCAACGGCAGATGTTACCTACGGAGACGATATAATTGCCGTGGTTGTTCATCAACTTCGGCATCAGCGAAGTGGGCAGCGGAAGCTTGCCAGCTGGACCAAGCACGAAAAATTTGTCGGTCTTTACCGGAACGGTGAAGGGATGCCCTTCCTCTTCACGCCAGTCTGGAAACAGACGGTCCACACCCACGGGATCGACAACCGCGCCGGACAGGATATGAGCGCCGATCTCGGCACCTTTTTCCAGCACGACGACGTTGATTTCAGGGTCGATCTGCTTGAGCTTGATCGCGGCACTCAACCCCGATGGGCCGCCACCGACTATGACCACGTCGAATTCCATCGCTTCGCGTGGTTCCAGTTCTACACTATCGCTCATCAGGCGGCTCCCTTGCCACTAACTTCTAAAAGGGTCGGCCCAGCCTGCCCCACATTCAACCCTGCGTTTACAGGGGAATTTGTGTGCGATCAAACGTTACGAAGCCGATCGAGAAATCCATCACACCAAATGACCACGTCAGTCTTTTCGACGATGTCTTTCAGTTTCGCATGGCGGTCGCGACGTTCATCCAGCGGCATGTTGAGCGCCTGTTGCAAAGCGTCTGCCGTGGTTTCGATATCGTAGGGGTTTACGATCACAGCGTCAGTCATCTGCTCTGCAGCACCGGCAAATTCCGATAGTACCAAAACGCCAGGATCATCGTCAGGTTGGACGGCCACATATTCCTTGGCGACAAGGTTCATGCCGTCGCGCAAAGGCGTGACAAGTCCGACCTTGGAAATCGAAAAGAGACCCGACAGTTGTGCGCGGGGAACGTTGCGGTGGATGTAGCGCACCGGAGTCCAGTCGATGGTGGCGAACTCGCCATTTACCGCGCCGGACAACCGTTCCAACTCTTCGCGGATATCGGAGTAGGCTTCCACGTCTTCGCGGGTGGGCGGGGCTATCTGAACAAGCGTCGATCTTCCGCGATTTTCGGGGTATTTTTCCAAAAGTCGGCGAAAAATCTTCAAACGGTCTGGTAATCCCTTGGAATAATCCAGTCGTTCTACACCGGTGATCCACTTTCGGCCCTGTGATTTGGTTTGCAGCCGGTCGCTCAATTCCTGTGCTTCTTCAGAGGCCACAAGGTCGCGGAACTGCTCGACATCGATACCGATGGGAAATGCCTTCGCGATAACCGACGAGCCGAAAGCCTTCACCCGGTCACCTTCGATCTGCGGTTGGTCGAGGCGGCGTTCGGCGTAAAGATTGAAATTCTCGGTGTCGGCTTCGGTCTGGAACCCGATCAGATCATAGGAAAAGAACGATCGCATCAGCCACTCATGTTCCGGCACAGCGGACATGACCTGACTCGGCGGCAGCGGGATGTGGAGAAAGAAGCCGATCTTGTTTTCCACGCCCATGGCACGCAATTCGCTGGCCAGCGGAATAAGGTGATAATCGTGTACCCAGATCAGATCATCAGGCTGCAACATCTCGCGTAAATGACGGGCAAATGTGCGGTTCACCGCACGATAGGCGTCGATATATTCGGCCTTTGAGTCGATCAAATCCTGCCTGTGGTGGAAGGCTGGCCACAGCACGGAATTCGAGAAACCGAGATAATAGCCGTCATATTCCTCTTGGGTCAGATCAACGCCGGCAGTGGTGATGTGGCCCAGTTCCTGAACGTGAATGTCTCCACGACCGGGTGCGGTGTCCGTGATGTTACCACTCCATCCCATCCAGATTCCGCCACGGGAATTGAGCGCACCGTTAAGTGCGACCGCCAAACCGCCGGATGCGGGTTTGGTCGGATTGCCGAGACGGTTGGAAACGATGATGAGGCGGCTCATCGTGAACCCGCCAGCGCTTCGAGATAATCGTAAACAGAAGGAATATCAGCCACGCGATAGGCGGCGGATGTATCGCCCTGCCCCACTTTTATAGAAACTCCGTCCATAGTGTTGACCGCAGCAAACCCGTCTTCATCGGTGACATCATCACCAAGAAAAATTGGCGTTCGGCCCGTGAACTGTGGTTCGGCCATGAGACGTTTAATACCTGCGCCTTTATCGACGCCAACACGGCGGGCCTCGACCATCATATGGCCGCCGAATGTTTCGAAATCACTCCGGTTTGCGAAGGCTGTGTCCATGACCGCGTGGGCATCGTCCTGCAAGGTGGGATCGCGGCGGTAATGCAAAGTCAGTCCGCCGGATTTCTCCTCCATTACAATGGCTGTATTTTCCTCTGCAAAGGCTCTCAACGCATCGCGTTCAGTGTCAAAACCTGCACCTTCGACCCCTGAAATTTCGCCCCCGGCCAACCGCCATTCTGCGCCATGGACTCCGACAGCATTTGCAGGCGCGTCGCCCAGCAGTGCGTCGAGGTCGATGATCGAACGACCCGTTACGAACGCTATTGCGCCACCGCAGCAGGTATTCAGCCGCTTCAACAAATTCGCCAGCGTATCAGGCACAAGAACCGCGCCCGGTGTTTCGGCCAGTTCTACAAGGGTGCCGTCGAAATCCAGAAAAAGCGCGGGAGAGTTCGGAATGGTTGGGTGATCGGTCATCGGGTGGGAAACGTTTCGACTGGCATCACCGTTCCCACACCCGCAATCAGGCAGCCCGTCCGAGTTTGATGATCTGCTCCAAATGGTGGTCCACATCACCGAACAGATGGTCGATCATGATGACACGCTTGGCGTAATGCGCCACGGCATATTCCCACGTCATGGCGATACCGCCATGCATCTGGATCGATTCTTCCGCGATCATGCGACCGGAACGACCGATCAGGTTTTTGGCGGCGCTGACGTGCCAATCGCGTTGGTCGCCCAGCAGATGACCCGCAGCGTTGATGACGGCGGAGCGGATTTGTTCGCGCTCGCCCATCATGTCGACCATGCGATGCTGTAACGCCTGAAACGTGCCGATGGGGCGACCGAACTGCGTGCGGGTTTTGAGGTAGTCCATCGTCATATAGATGCAGACTTCGATAGCGCCCAACGCTTCCGCACTGACGGCCAATGCACCGGTGGAATTGACGGCGCGGATGGTTTCGATCGCCAAACCTTCATCGCCAATCAGTTCGGCAGCCGCATCTTTCAGGGCAATTTCAGCAGCCGGATAACCATCGATTGTGGAATAGCCGCGGATGTGGACGCCATCTGATTTCGCATCGACCAGAAACAGCGAAATACCGTCTGCGTCGTCAACACTACCCGATGTGCGGGCGGAAACGACAAGATGGTCTGCGGTGGTCCCACCCAGAACGACGGCCTTGTTGCCACCAAGCGTATAGCCGTCGCCAGCTTTCTTCGCAGTGGTCGAAACATGTTCCAACGTGTAGCGTGAAGACGGTTCGCCATGGGCGAAAGCGTAGAGCGCTTCGCCGGATGCGATGGCTTCGACGTCGTCGGTGCGTCCGGCTTTAGCCAATGCTGTACCGGCCAGCAGGCTTGGCAGGAATGGTTCGGTCACCAGGCCTTTGCCCAGCGCCTCGAACACAACTGCGATGTCGAAACCTGTCCCACCGAAGCCACCGGCTTCTTCGGAAAAGAGAGCGCCAACAAGGCCCAGTTCCGCCATTTCAGCAAAGCGTTCGCGGGAGAAGCCGTCATCACGGCTAGCAGCCTTATGGCGGTCATCGATGGACAGGTTTTCGCGCACGAAACGCTCCGCCATATCGGCGAGCATCTGGCGTTCTTCGGTGTGATTGAAATTCATGTTCTCATCCTCAACCAGGCTTATTTAGTTCAGCTTTCAGCTGAGGGTCATCTTGGCGATGATGTTGCGCTGGATTTCATTGGAGCCGCCGTAAATCGACGTCTTGCGGTGGTTGAAATAATCGGCTGCCAGCGGATTGGCGTAGTCGGGACCAAAGGTTTCGGCATTCGAACCGCCTTCCAACGCTTCCGAGACAAATGGCATGGCGTATGGGCCGAGTGCGCGGCGGGTCAGGTCGTTGATCGACTGGCGCAAGACCGTGCCGGTGATCTTCAATTGCGAGACCTGCGGTCCGATTTCCTTGCCTTCCATACCCGCCTGCTGGACGCGCATGTTGGTGGTCCGCATGGCAGAAATATCGATCTCGATCTGCGCCAGACGTGCGGCAAAGAACGGATCTTCGGCCAACGCCTTGCCGTCTTTCTTCTGATCCTCAGCGATGTGCTTCAGGTGGTCGAGGGAGGCCAACGCGTCGCCAACACAGGCGATGCCGGAACGTTCGTGGACGAGCAGATATTTCGCAATTGTCCAGCCCTTGTTCTCTTCGCCGACGCGGTTGGCCACCGGCACTTTCACATCGGTGAACCAAACCTCGTTCACCTCGTGGGTGCCTTCCAGCAGGATGATCGGACGCACTTCAACGCCCGGCGTGTTCATGTCGATCAGCAGGAAGGAGATGCCTTCCTGCGGCTTGCCTTCGTTGGACGTGCGAACGAGACAGAAAATCCAGTCGGCGTGCTGGCCAAGTGTGGTCCATGTCTTCTGACCATTCACGATGTAATTCTCACCACTGTCGTCGAGCACGGCAGACATTTTCAGCGACGCGAGATCGGAGCCTGCACCCGGTTCGGAATAACCCTGACACCACCAGTCGGTGCCATCGAGAATGCGGGGCAAATAATGGTCCTGCTGTTCTTTTGAGCCGAACGCGTGAAGCACGGGGGCCAGCATGTTGAGGCCGAACGGCACAACGCGGGGGCCGCCAGCAGCTTCCGATTCCACATCGAAAATATCGCGTTGGATGGCGTTCCAGCCCTTGCCGCCGAAATCGGTCGGCCAATGAGCGTTCAGATAACCAGCCTCGTTAAGGGCGGCGTGCCAGCGTTCCTGATCTTCTTTGGTCAGGTTCTTCTTGGTCTTCACCTTCTGCGCGATATCCTTCGGCAGTTTGGTTTCCATGAAGGTCCGCACTTCGTCGCGGAACGCGAGTTCTTCGGGGGAATAATTCAGGTCCATTGTATCGGCTCCCAGAGCTGCCTGCCGTACCGCAGGCTTTCGGTCTTGATTGTGGCTTTTATCGTTCGCTTCAAACTACATCGCGCTGGTGCCGCCATCTAGGGCGACAGCTTGTCCCGTCATGAACGAGTTTTCTTCGGCGCAGAACCATTCGACGGCCTGCACGATTTCGTTCACCTCCGCGAGGCGCTTCATCGGGATGCCGCGCGTCAGATGCGCTTCACCTTCGGCGTTGTTGTTGCCAGCCAGAATGCCCTTTTCCACCATCGGTGTGCGGGCGAAAGCGGGGCAGAGCGCGTTGATGCGAACGCCGCGACGTGCATATTCGAGCGCGGATGATTTCGTCAGGCCGACTACGCCGTGTTTGGCTGCGGAATACATCGAAAGCGTAGGCGCGCCGCCTATACCGGCCAGCGATGCGAAGTTGACGATGTTGCCGATGCTGCCGTGTTTCTCGTGTGTCGCCAGCAGCAACGGCAGCTGGTGTTTCATGCCGAAAAACACGCCCATCAAATTGACCTGCACGCACGTGGTCGCCTGTTTGGAGTCGATGTCCGCCGTCTTGCCGGGCATGTGGCCGATGCCTGCATTGTTGATCGCTATGTCGAGGCGCCCCGTCTCACGATCGGCGATGGCGACAGTTTCAGCGCAATGGTCTTCATCACCGACGCTGCCCGCGAGCAACCAATGGGGCGTGTCGAGTGTGGCGGATAATTCGCCGAGGCCGTGGGCATTGTAGTCCGACAGGACCAACTTCGCACCGGCGGCGGAGAAGCGTTGCGCCATGGCGCGGCCGAAGCCACCGGCAGCACCGGTAATGAGGACGGTCTTGCCTGCAAAATCGCTCATGCTTTCTTCACCTCCTGCATCGCGGCACCCGCCAATAGCGGAATCGCTGCGGCCATTTTGATGCCGCGTTCGGGGTTCGAGGCGTTGCCGTCCAAAGCGCGCTTGTAAACCCCTTGCAGAATAGCTGCGAGACGGAAGAAGCAGAAGGCAATGTAGAAGGGCCAGCTGTCCGGCTTCGTCACGCCGCGACGTTCGCAATAGCGGGCGACGTATTCATCTTCAGTGGGAATACCGAGTGCCGTGCGGTCGATGCCTGCAAGGCCACGCATGGCACCTTGGTTGGGCAAGCGCCACTGCATGCACTGGTAGGCGAGATCGGCCAGCGGATGGCCCAGCGTGGACAGTTCCCAATCGAGTACTGCCATCACTTCGGGTGCGTCGTTGCGGAAGATCATGTTGTCGATGCGGTAGTCGCCATGGACGATGGAAACTTGCCCGTCATCCTCCGGCAGGTTCGCCGTCAGCCACGCGATCAGCTCGTGCATGGTGGCATTGTATTCTACCTCGCTGGCTTCATATTGCTGTGCCCAGCGGGTGGTCTGGCGAGCAAAATAGTCGCCCGGTTTTCCGAAGTCCGATAGGCCAACTGCGGCGGGATCGACATCGTGCAAAGCAGCAAGCGTTGCGTTCTGCGCTTCATAGATACCAGCGCGGTCGGCCTTGTCGCTCTCAGGCAGCGAAGGGTCCCAAAGGATGCGACCGTCGCAATGTTCCATGACGAAGAACATGCGCCCGATGGGGCTGTCATCTTCATCCACCAAAACCAGCATTTTCGGCACGGCGACCGGTGTATCCGACAGCGCCTTCATCACACGGTATTCGCGGTCCACCGCATGGGCGGATTTCAGCAATTCGCCCGGCGGTTTCGCGCGCAACACGTAGCTGCCGGATGCGGCATCCACGCGATAGGTCGGATTGGATTGGCCGTCACCGAATTTCACGAGTTCCTGCAGCGTGTCGAAACCTTCGACATGCGCCGTCAGCCACTCATTCAGAGCAGCTTCGTCGAATCCGTGTTGGTGCGGAGTAGTGCTCAACGCTGGCGCACCGATGTTGCACCGCCCAGCGCTTTTGCGACCATTTTCGACACATGGTCAGAGCCGGTCATCATCTGCTGTGCGTCGGACATATCCGTCAGCTGTTCCCAGTTGGCGAGAATCTGCTCCGGCGTGCGGTCGGCTTCGTTTTCGAAGAACACACCTTCCGATTCCATAAGGCGGGCGACAGAATATCCACCGGCACCGGCCAACAAAATCGTGCGCGATGGTGCGTCCTTGCAGGCGGCGAAGAGCACGGCGGGGGTCACCCATTTGGGGTCAAGCACCTTGAGTGCTTCCTCAGGAATGACGTCTTCCGTCATGCGGGTGGCAGCTGTAGGCGAGATGCAGTTGATGCGGATATCGTTCTTGGCACCTTCGATGTGCAACGTGTTCATAAGCCCCCACACACCGGCTTTGGCAGCGCCATAGTTGGCCTGACCGAAGTTGCCGTAGATGCCGGACGTGGAAGTGGTCATGACGATGCGGCCGTAGCCCTGCTCCTTCATGATGTTCCACACGGCGAGCGAACAATTGGCGGAACCGGTGAGGTGAACGGCAACCACTGCGTCCCACTCGTCGCCGGTCATCTTGCCGAAGGAGCGGTCGCGCAGAATGCCGGCATTGTTGACCAGCACATCGATGCGGCCCCATTCGTCCATCGCCTGCTGCACCATGGCAGTCACTTGGGCGCGGTCGGTGACGTTGGCACCGTTGGCGATGGCTTCGCCGCCAGCGTCCTTGATCTCTTTTACCACGGCTTCGGCTGCTTCCGACGATCCGCCCGTGCCGTCACGTGCGCCACCGAAATCGTTGACCACAACCTTTGCGCCGCGCTTGGCGAATTCGATGGCGTGGTTTCTGCCCAGACCGTTGCCGGAACCGGTGACGATGATGACTTGTCCGTCGTAGCGAATGTCGCTCATGTGGCTTTCTCCAAAACTGTATATCCGAGCCATTGCGCGGTAAGCGCGGGGCGGCTCTCGCCCTCGATTTCTATTGTGACACCACGGGTAACGAGAATCCCATCGCCCTTTTCCTCAACCGCACGGGTGATGAATTTGGCGCGAACCCGTTTGCCGGATGCGACGGGTGACGTGAAGCGGACCTTGTCGAAACCGTAGTTGATCGCCATCGCCGTGTTTTCAAGCGCTTTCTCGCTGTCATAGCTCATGGTGGACAGCATGGAGAGCGACAAAAAGCCGTGGGCAATGGTGCCGCCGAAGGGCGTATTCTTCGCCGCTTCCGGGTCACAATGGATGAATTGGTGATCGTCCGTTGCAGCAGCAAAAGCGTCGATACGCGACTGGTCCAATGTGTACCATTCGCTGTGGCGCGGGTCGCCGCCGACCTGCGCTTTCAACTCGTCGAGTGTGATCGTGTCGCTCATGCTTCAGCCTTCCGCAAACAGGCCATCGTCGCCCGTATCGACGAGATAGCCGCCGTCGAGCGGGATGGTTGTGCCGGTGACGTATGAGCCGCCGTGGCCGCAGAGGAACAATGTTGCCGCCGCAATGTCGGCGGGACGTCCGACCCGACCGAGCGGATTGAGCGAGCCGACCTTGGCCGCCCCCTCTTCCGAACCGATGGCAAAGGCGGTCATCTTCGACGGGAATGGTCCCGGTGCCAGCGCATTCACCGTGATGCGTTTGTCCGTCATTTCATTGGCCAGAATTTCGGTCAGGTGAATGACGGCGGCTTTCGACGTCGAATAGGACCAGCAACCATCTGCGATGGGTTTGATGCCCATGACGGAAGCAGTGTTGATGATACGAGCGGGGTCCGCGTCAGTGGCCGTCTTTTCCAGCAGCGGTGTCAGGTCGCGGGTCAGTTCGAAGACGGCGGCGACATTGAGCGTCATCACCTTGTCCCATGCGGCACGGGGAAACTCTTCGTAGCTGGAGCCCCATGTTGCACCGGCATTGTTGCACAGGATGTGCAGCTTATCGCAGCGTGACATCACCTCATTGGAAGCAGCTTTCACGCCCTCCTCGCTGGACAGGTCGGCTGCGAAACCTTCCGCACTGCCTGACGCATCGAGCGCATTCAGTTCGGCAGCGACCGCCTCGCAGGCATCGCCTTTGCGCGAACAGATGATAACGTGGGCACCGGCTTCCACCAATGCCTGCGCCATCATGCGGCCGATGCCGCTGGCACCACCAGTGACGAGCGCGGTCTTTCCGGCAACCGAAAACAGATCTTCGAAAATCGACATGCAGCTCTCCTCAGCGAACAAAACCCTAGTCGCGGCTCCAAGCCGTGGCAATATCGACGTTTACGTTCACGTCAAGTCTGCACAGCATTGACAAGGCTTCGCCTGCCCGTGCCTATGGTGGCACAAATCTGAAGGAGAAACGGCACATGGCGAGTATGGATCTGGGCGTTACCGACAAGGTCGAAGACCTGAAAAGCCGCATCGCGGAGATGATCCGCGAAGAGGTCATGCCCGTCGAAGAAGAGTTTCTCGACGAGGTCTCCAAAGGCGACCGCTGGACCTACACGCCCCGCATGACCGAAATTCTGGAAGGCCTAAAAGCGGAAGCCAGAAAGCGCGGCTTGTGGAATTTCTGGCTCACCGATTCGGAACGCGGCTACGGCCTCACCACCGTCGAATACGCCTATCTGGCCGAAGAAATGGGCAAGGCGCATCTGGGGGCTGAAACCTTCAACTGCTCCGCACCCGATACCGGCAATATGGAAGTCTTCGAGCGCTACGGCACCGACGAGATGAAAACCCGCTGGCTCAAGCCGTTGCTTAACGGCGAAATCCGCTCCGCCTATGCCATGACCGAGCCGGACGTGGCCTCATCGGACGCCACCAACATCAACATGTCCTGCATCCGCGATGGCGACGACTATGTGCTGAACGGCGAAAAATATTGGATTTCCGGTGCGGGCGACCCGCGCTGCAAGGTCTATATCGTGATGGTCCGCACCGGCAGCGACGATGACCCGCGCCACCAGCAACATTCCATGATCGTGGTGCCCGCCGATGCCGACGGCATCGAAATTCTACGACCCATGCACGTGTTCTCTATGGACGACGCGCCCCACGGTCACATGCATATACGGTTCACCAACGTGCGCGTGCCTGCCGACTCGCTTCTGTTGGGTGAAGGGCGCGGTTTCGAGATCGCGCAGGGTCGCCTTGGCCCGGGTCGTATCCACCACTGCATGCGCGCTATCGGCCAAGCGGAACTCGCGCTCGAGTTGATGTGCAAGCGCTCCGTGTCCCGCGAAGCCTTCGGCCAGCCACTAGCGAAGCTGGGCGGTAATTTCGACATCATCGCCAACGCCCGCATGGAAATCGAACAGGCCCGCCTGCTCTGCCTGAAAGCAGCATGGATGATGGATCAGGGCGACCCACGCGCTGCCGCTCCATACATTAGCCAGATCAAGGTGGTCGCGCCGTTGATGGCGCTGAAAGTGACTGACGATGCGATGCAGATGCATGGCGGCGTCGGCATCAGCCAGGACACGCCACTGGCCCGCCAGTGGATGCACCTGCGAACACTCCGCTTCGCTGACGGCCCCGACGCCGTCCACCGCCGCCAGATCGCTCGCGCGGAATTGAAGGGCTATACGCAGAGGAAACTGACGTGAGCATTCCAGTCACGACTTTTGCCACGCTGCTGTTGGCAGGTCTCTATGTCGCCCTGACGATGCGTGTCATCGGTGCCAGACGCGCCGCCGGTGTTTCATTGGGTGATGGCGGCGACGAACGGTTGATCCGGACGATGCGCGGCCAAGGCAACTTCGTCGAGAACGTGCCTATCGCCCTGATGCTGATCTTCGTGATCGAAATGCAAACGGTCACGCTGTGGGCTGGAGCCTTCGATGTCGCTTTCATCGCTACGACCTGCGCTTTCGTCTTGGGCCGTATGCTGCATGGCATCGCATTCGGCTTCACGATGAACTGGCCTCTCGGCCGCGTGGGCGGCATGATGCTCACCCTATTCTCGATGTTGTTTCTACTCGTCCTCGCGATCTTTGCGGTGCTCGTCTGACCCGGCTCGACTGCCCCTCCCCCTGAGAAAGAAAATTCCATGAAAGCCCTTCTGCTCAAGAACCACGGTTACACCAAAGACAAACCGGACAGCGTCGTGCTGTCCGACATGACGCCCTTCGTCGAAATGGGTGACCTGCCCGAGCCGGAACCCGAGGAGGGTGAGGTGAAGGTCGAGGTGACGCTGGCCTCTGTGAACCCGTCCGACGAGATGTTCATTCAAGGCCTTTACGGCCAACCGCGCGTGCAGGGTAATGCTGCCGGTTTCGAAGGCGTCGGCAAGGTCGTCGCGTCCGGTGGCGGACAATATGCCGATGGCCTTATGGGCCAGCGCGTTGCCGTCGTTGCCAAACCCGGCAAGCCCGGCACATGGGGCAAGTTCACCATCGCCGACGCCATGACCTGCATCCCGTTGATCGAAGGTGTGCGCGACGAGGACGGGGCCGCCATGGTGGTGAACCCGCTGACCGCGCTCGCCATGTTCGATATCGTGCGCGAAACCGGCGAGAAAGCATTCATCCTGTCCGCCGGTGCCAGCCAGCTGTGCAAGCTGATGATGAATGTCGCCCGCGATGAAGGCTTCCGCCCCATCGCACTGGTGCGTCGTGACGAACAGATCGACATGCTGAAAGAACACGGTGCCGCCCATGTTTTGAACGTGACCAGCGATACCTTTGCCGAAGATTTTGCCAAGGTGAGCCGCGCCGAAAAGCCCCGCATCTTCCTCGATGCCGTGGCCGACCAGACGTCGGCTGTCATTCACGACGCCATGCCGAACCGCTCGCGCTGGATCATCTACGGAAAATTGTCCGACGAGTTGCCGACCATTCTCCAGCCCGGCGCGATGATTTTCCAATCGAAGATCATCGAAGGCTTCTGGCTCACCCGCTGGATGCAGGATGCCGATATGGGCACCAAGATGAAGACCATCCAGCAGGCGCAGCAACGTTTCGCATCCGGTGAATGGAAAACCGACGTGACGGCTATCGTTCCATTGGAAGACGCTATCGCGCGCCTGCCTGAAGAACTGGCCAAGCCGAACGGCAAGGTGTTCATCAAACCGTAAAATTACGCCTTGAGCTTGTGTGATGTTGTGAAAACATGCGGTTTTCGCAACATCGCTGGGGGAAATACCATTAGAGTATAACCAAGCTTCATTCGATCCGCGTCTTGGTCGCACAAAAAACGAACGGAATACGCCTATGGGTATGGGCAGCATCGAAATCGAACTGCTCATCCATGAGCATTCGCACAAACCTATCACCGGTGAAGTTTTGGCGATCGGCCGCCAGCATATCAGCTCTACCGGCGATCACGTCCTGTCTCTTCTGGAGAAATACGGCGTCGATATCTTGAATCCTGAATTCGAGACGATGTTTTGGATACGCATCACCTAGAAGGTGAGACACCGATATCGGACACGTCCTTTTTTCGGTCATTTACAAACGTCAAATATCAAGTTGCCGATATCAGTTCTTATGAAGGAGCGGATTTTGTCTTCGATATTTGCGATGAGGTTCCGGAAGAATTGGTCGGCAAGTTCGACTTCATTATCGACGGTGGGTCTCTGGACAACGTATTCGACGTGCTTCGCATGACCCAGAATATGACAAGAATGCTAAAACCAGGCGGTCGAATTTTCATCTTCGCTTGGAGCGAAGGCTTTCCCAGCGCTTATCTGAAGATCACTCCAGACTGGATGATGGACTTCTGCGCCGTCAACGAATTTGCCGACGCCAAGGTTTATGTATCGCATTGCGAAACGCCCTTCGGAGAGCCGGTTTATGGCAAGTCTGTCGACTTGTTTCATTACGACCCTCTTGTTCCCACGGAAAATGGCGAAGTGTTCCTGCCTGCTCACGTCAGCACTTTTGGTTATGGATCGACCTACTGCATCGCTGAGAAGGGAGAAAATACGACCGTTGATCGCCTAGGGGTACAGCAGCATTATCGTGGCACCAATGTGGAGCCCTACCTCGAATCTGCCAAACGGTTTCACAACAGTGACAGGCCTGTTTTCAGCATGCCCAACCAACCGGCCAACGAGATACCCAATATGGCGATGCCGTCCAAGCAACCGACCATTCGTCCGGTGGCCCGCTTCGGTGAACCGTCCATACTCAATGAAAGCGAATTCTTCGTGAGTCGATTGAGTGACATCAGCAGGCACACGGAAAGTTCTTCAGTTCGCCTGCAGCATCTCTATACCGACATCAGAAGTAGGCTCTATAATTCCGAACAAAATATTTTGACGAAAATGCACATGTTGCAATCCGGCTCCACGCGCCTGCTGATCATCGCTTCCTTCTTTTTTGCAGCAGGGTTCGCAGCCGCGCTTTTTTGTTTCTTAGTTGCGGTTTGGGCTATCGGTTGATCGGGAGCTAGTCCAAATTTGGGTGGTCTAAGGGTTGGGAGTTGCGAAGGCTGTGCACTTGCCACTACGATTATAATATCAAAGACTTCCAGCAGTTTCACGATGAGGATACCTACGTTTTGGATTTCATCCAGCTCATCGTGAGTGGCATTGCCAATGGCTGCGTGTACGGCCTGATCGCGCTCGGCTTCGTGCTGATATACAAAGCCACAGAAGCGGTGAATTTCGCCCAAGGCGACTTCATGATGCTGGGTGCCTTCCTGACCGTGGGCTTCGCCAATCAGCAGTTCTTTGGCCTGTCATTTTGGTTGGCAGTGCCTCTGGCCATCGTGGTTCTGGCCCTTATCAGCGGCGCATTCGATGCCACAGTGTTGCGGCGCATGGCGGGTGAATCGCAGGTGTCCGTCGTTATTCTCACCATAGCTCTTGGCTTCATTTTGCGGTTCGCAGCAGGAACGATTTGGGGGCACGAGCCAGTGTCGCTGGAAACGCCTTTTGCTGGCGCAGACGTCCGGCTTGGCGGTGTCGTGCTAGGCGTGGACGAGATCGCGACAATCCTTGTTACGCTGTTGCTGACCGCCCTGCTCTACCTGTTCTTTTCCAAAACCAAACTCGGCCTTGCCATGCAGGCAGCGTCGCAAAACATGCTCGCCGCCTATTACATGGGCGTGCCGGTGAAGCGGGTGCAGACGCTGGTGTGGATGCTCTCGGGCGCAGTGGCCGCCGTTGCAGGAGTGCTGTTCGCAGCCCGCGGTGCCATCGATCCGTCCGCCGGTCTGCTCGGCATCAAAGCCTTTGCGGCTGCCGCCATCGGCGGGTTCGGCTCACTGCCCGGTGCCTTTGTCGGCGGGCTGATCGTCGGCGTCATCGAACCACTGGCCGCCCGCTACGGCCCTGCAGGCGTCGCGCAAATCGCACCTTATGCCATCCTGTTATTGGTGTTGGCGTTCAAACCCGGCGGCCTGTTTTCACAGACCCAGGCCAAGAAGGTCTGAGCCATGCGGACATTGTTCAAAACCAACTACGACACCGATATCGACTGGTTCTCGCACCCGGCGAAACTAGGCTGGTATCTCGTGCTACTCGCCGCGTTCCTGGCGCTGCCACTCTACTTTTTCTGGCAAAACGACACTTATCTTCTGGGCGAAGTGACCAGTGTCTTCATCTTTGCCATTGCCGGTCTCGGCCTGATGATGCTCACCGGCCAAACGGGCCTTGCCAGCCTTGGCCACGCGGCCTTCATGGCCATCGGGTGCTATGCCAATGTGCTGCTGTTGAACGCCGGTGTGCCGTGGTTGATCGCTTTCCCGCTGGCCGGATTGATCGCCGGTGCGCTGGGCACGTTCATCGCCATGCCGGTCATGCGGTTGCACGGCGTTTATCTCGCACTGGCGACGTTGGCGCTTTCCGTTCTGATGGTAGATTTCATCGTACTGGGTGAGGATTTCACCGGTGGTGTGGCCGGTATTTCCGTGCCTGATATCTCACTCTTCGGATTCACCGTGAACCGCTACGCCAATCCCTACGCCTTCTATTATGTCGTCCTGGGCGTGTGCCTCATCACCGTCGCCTTCTACCGCAACATCGTGCGTTCACCCACGGGCCGCAGCTTCGCTGCCATCCGCGACAGCGAAATTTCCGCCCGCGCGATGGGGGTCGATCCGGCTAAAACAAAAGCGCTGGCGTTCTTTTTGTCCTGTTCCATCGCCGGTCTGGCCGGCGCCCTGTTCGGCCACAATGCAACCTACGTGACGCACGAAACCTTCGACATCGTCATGTCGATCACCCTGCTGCTGATGATTGTGATCGGTGGTCTCGGCACCATTCACGGCGCGTTTTTGGGGGCCATCGTTGTCGGGCTCATTCCCGTCATCATCGCCAATGCGCGCACATGGCTGTCCACATCGTTCGATATTACCGGCAACATTCCCGGCATCGAACAGGCGATCTTCGCAGCCATTCTCATCGGCTTCATCCTGTTCGAACCCATGGGCCTCTACGGGCGCTGGATGAAAATCCGCACATGGTTCGACCTGTTCCCGTTCTATCGCAAAGGTCTGTTCGCCCGCCAGAAAAGCTATCTGAAAACCGAGCGGGTGCAGTGACGTGAGCGGGCTTGTTCTCAACGGCATAACGAAACGCTTCGGCGGTCTGACGGCTGTCGACACAGTGACGTTTACCGTTGAGCCGGGCGAAGTGTTTGCGCTGGTGGGGCCGAACGGTGCGGGGAAATCCACCGTCTTCAACGTCATCTCCCGCTTCTACACGCCGGAAGAGGGCACAGCCTCGTTCGATGGCGAAGACCTGCTGGCCCACCCCGCCCACGACATTGCTGGCCTCGGTATCGCGCGGACATTTCAGAACATCGAATTGTTCGAACAAGCCACCGTGTTGCAGAACCTGCTTGTCGGTCGCCACCGCCACCGCAAGACGAACGTCTTATCAGACCTGTTCCACCTGCCCTCCGTCCGCCGCGACGAGCGCGCACACCGTGCCGCTGTAGAAGACGTGATCGACTTTCTCGATCTTCAACCGCACCGCGACCGCCCCATTGCGGGCCTGCCCTATGGCGTTCGCAAGGTGGTGGAACTGGGCCGCGCATTGGCAACGCAACCGCGCTTGTTGTTGCTTGATGAACCAGCCTCCGGTCTGTCGGTGGAAGAAACGCAGGATATGGCCTTCTGGATCGAGGACATCGCCAAACAGATGGGCATCACCGTGCTGATGGTGGAGCACGATATGGGCCTCGTTTCCGCCGTTGCAAACCGTGTGATGGCACTAGCCGATGGCCGCGAACTCGCCACAGGAACCGCTGCAGAAGTGCAGTCGCATCCTGCCGTCATCGAAGCCTATCTCGGCACAGGCAATGTGCGAAAGGTGGCGGGATGAGCGAACACGAAATCGTTTTGCAGGTGGACAATCTGGAAGCCTCCTATGGCCCCATCATGGCAATTCGGGGCGTGTCTCTACAGGTTCGCAAGGGCCAGATCGTTACAGTTCTGGGCGCGAACGGTGCTGGCAAGACGACGCTGTTGAAAACAATCTCCGGCGTGTTGAACCCGCGCAAGGGGCAGGTCCGGCTCAAGGGTGAGGATATCACCGGCGTCGAACCCAACCGAACCGTTGCTCTGGGGCTGGCCCATGTGCCGGAAGGACGTGAAATCTTCCCGCTGCTCACGGTGGCTGAAAACGTTGCCATGGGTGCCTATTCCCGTTCGGACCGTGGCGAAATCAGCGCCGACGAAGCCTTCGTCTATGACACATTCCCCATCCTGAAAGAGCGCCGCAATCAGGCGGCGGGCACCATGTCCGGCGGGCAACAGCAGATGCTGGCGATCGGGCGCGGGTTGATGGCGCGGCCCGACATCATGTTGCTGGACGAACCGAGCCTCGGCCTTTCGCCGCTGCTGACGCAGGAGATTTTTGCGACCATCGCTAACATCAATAAAGAGCGCGGCGTGACGATGATGCTGGTGGAGCAGAACGCAGCCATCGCGCTGTCCGTCGCAGACTACGGCTACGTGATGGAATTGGGCCGCGTCGTGATGGCGGAAGACGCGGAGACACTTGCCAATTCCGCCGACGTTCAGGAATTTTATCTCGGCCAGTCGCAACAGGAAAACCAGCGCGGCCAGCGCCGTTGGAAGGCGCGCAAGACATGGCGCTAAAACCCATTCCCACGCTCGAACTCGGTGACGTCGACCGCCCTACCAGTATCGACGGTTGCGATACGATTCCCAAGCTCATGCTGCATCGCTGTCGCGAGATGGGCGACGACATCGCCCACCGTGAGAAGGATCGCGGGTTGTGGAATTCGTTCAGCTGGACCGACTTTCTCGAACGCACACAAGCGATTGCGCTGGGGCTTGAAGCGCTGGGCATGGTCGCTGGCGATGTCGCCTCGGTCCTGTCGGAAGATCGCAAGGAATGGATCGATACCGACATGGCGGTGCAGGCGCTGGGCGGCATTTGCTCAGGCATCTACACCACCGACTCCGCCTCCCAGCTCGCATATCTGGTGAACGATTCCGGCACACGCTTTCTGTTCATCGAGAACGATGAGCAGCTGGATAAATATCTCGCGGCCAGAGCGGAGTTGCCCGACGATCTGCTCGTCGTGGTTTACGAGCGTGACGGGCTGACGGATTTTAGCGACCCGAAGGTGATGTTCCTCGACCAGTTGATGGAATTGGGTCGCAGTGCAGCAACAGAAAAGCCGCAACGTTTCGAAGAAATAGTGGCTGCTACGAAGCCCGATGATACCGCAATCATGGTCTATACATCCGGCACGACAGGAATGCCTAAAGGCGCGACCATCACCCACGCTAATCTGCTTTACTCGGTCGCCGCAGGCGCAACCGCCGCGCCGCTATATGAAGGCGACGAGCAGATTTGCTTTCTGCCGTTGTGTCATATTCTCGAACGGGTGTTTTCCGGTTTCTCGCCCATCGCATTTCGCACACGGCTGAACTTTGCGGAAAGCCCGGAGACGGTTTTTGACAATCTGCAAGAGGTCAGCCCGCACGTTTTCGTTGCCGTGCCGCGCTTGTGGGAGAAGATATATTCGCGGGTCACTATCCTGTCGCAGGAAGCGACACCGCTACAGCGCCGCATCTACGACGCAGCTATCGCCAACGGCACGCGGCGGGTGGAGCTTGAAGTTGCGGGCAAGCCGCTGCCCTTTGGCGTAAGGCTGAAAGAGCTGATTTACGAGTATGTGGTCTTTCGCAATTTGCGGCGGATGCTTGGCCTCGATCGTTTACGCCGTGGCGCATCCGGTGCGGCACCCATCGCACCACAACTTCTCAGCTGGTTCAACGCCATCGGCGTGAACGTGCTGGAAGGCTACGGTATGACCGAAAGTTCCGGCGTCATTTCGTTGAATGCGACAGGCAGCAACAAGGTCGGCACGGTGGGGCGCCCGATAGATGGTGCCGAAATTCGCATCGCTGATGATGGCGAGATTCAGTATCGCGCGGGCAACATGTTCGCCGGATACCTGAACCTGCCGGAAAAGACGGCGGAGACATTTTCCGAAGATGGATGGTTGCGGACAGGCGACATCGGACATTTGGATGAAGACGGCTACCTCACCATCACAGGCCGTCTGAAGGACATCATCATCACTGCGGGTGGCAAGAATATAACGCCCGCCGAGATCGAAAACCGGTTGAAATTCTCGCCGATGATTACCGATGCCGTCATCATCGGCGACAAGCGCAAATTCCTGTCAGCACTGGTGATGATCGATCAGGAAAATGTCGAAAAGTTTGCACAGGACCGTCGCATACCGTTCAATGACTTCCAGTCGCTTTGCGCCGCAACCGAGGTTCGTGATCTCATCGGCAGCATCGTGGAAGACGTGAACAAGGATTTTGCGCGCGTGGAACAGATCAAGGACTTTCGTTTGATCGACGTGCTGCTGACAGCCGAGGACGACGAACTGACGCCCACGTTGAAACTGAAACGCGGCTTCGTGGAAAAGCGCCACGCTGCCCTTATCGACGATATGTACACCTAACCCTGTCCACGGGACGGGATACTCTGGGAGGAGAAAACTGATGAAAACAACATTAAAAATCGCAGCCACCGCACTGGCGCTGGCCACCGCCATGCCAAGCGTCGCCCGCGCGGAACAGGGCGTAACGGAAACCGAAATTCTGATCGGTTCCAACAACGATCTTTCCGGCATATTCGCGCCCTTCGGCGGCCCTGCCACGCAGGCAGCGCAGCTGGTGTTCGACAAGGTGAATGCCGCAGGTGGCATCCATGGCCGCAAAATCCGTTTCGTTGTCGAAGACCACGGCTACCAGATGCCCAAAGCCATTCAAGGCATGAACAAGCTGGTGAACGGCGACAAGGTTTTTGCCATGTTGCTGTCGCTCGGCACACCCATGAACATGGCCGCCTTCCCACTTCTCGAAGCCAAGAAAATTCCCAATGTTGCGCCGCTCACAGCAGCGCGCCAGATGAACGAGCCACTGCACCCACTGCGCTATGCGGCAACCGCATCCTACTATTCGCAGATCAAGGCTGGCGTGAACTATCTGGCCAAAGAGAAAGGCGCGACGAAGATTTGCGCCATGTATTTGCCCACCGATTTCGGCAAAGAAATTCGTGAAGGTGCCGGCGATGCTGCATCTGAAGGCGGATTGGAGTTTGCTTCGGAAACCACGCACAAACCCGACGATTCTGATTTCGTCGGCGCATTGCAAAAACTGAACGCGGATGGCTGCCAGATCGTCACCATGGCCATGGGCGTGCGGCAGACAATCGCCATCGTTGCAACGGCCAAGAAGCTTGGCTTCGCAGACATGAGCTTTATGGGCGCGTCCGCAGGCTTCCACTCCGTCATGGCAAAAGTGCCCGGCGGCGTGACGGAAGGTTACTATGCGGCAGCCGGTTGGTCCGATCTGCTGTCACGCATGGGCAATCCAGCTGTGCAGGCCTTCTTCAAAGAATACACTGAAGCGTCCGGCGAGAAGTTTCCCGGCACGGGCGCTTTGCTCGGCCACAGCGGCGCAACCACGATGGTGAAAGCGCTGGAGGCCGCTGGTAAAGACCTGAACGCCGAGACGTTCCAGAAGGGTATCGAAAGCCTGAACTACAAAGACGAGATTTCCGACAACATGGTCGACTACAGCGCGGAGGACCATCAAGGTGCCGACGAGATCATCATTTCGGTTATCGAAGGTGACAACTGGAAAGAACTCGCGCGTATCGAGCAGTAGAGTTAGACGAATGACGATAGAAAGGGCGGCCTTCGGGTCGCCCTTTTACGTTTTGAAGGGATGAGATGATGTGGGCCGAACGGACATATGCAAGCAACGGCATCAACCTGAATGTGCGTGAGGCCGGAGCGTCGAACGCGCCGGTCATGGTGATGTTGCACGGGTTTCCTGAATACAGCGTTGCTTGGGCGGCGGTGGCAGAGAAGCTGGCGGATACATACCATCTCGTGCTGCCCGATCAGCGCGGGTTTGGACGCTCCGATGCGCCGGAAGGTGTCGAGGCCTACGACACAAAACACATGGTGGCCGATCTTCTTGGACTGATTGATCAGATCGCGCCGGACCAGCAGATCATCTTATGCGGTCACGACTGGGGCGCGTCCGTTGCCTATGCGTTTGCGATGCGCCATAGCGCGCGCGTTTCGCGTCTCATCATTGCCAACGGTGTGCACCCGATCTGTTTTCAAAAGGCGCTCTATGCCGGTGGCGAACAGACAGTAGCCAGCCAGTATATGACCACCCTGCGCACGCCGGATATCGAAGATCGGCTTGCGCCGAACGGCTTCGAAAGACTGCTCGGCATGTTTCGTAAATTCTCTTCAGCACCGTGGCTGAATGCGTCTATCGAAGATGCCTACCGCAAAGCCTGGTCGGGCGATGGGAGGCTGACGGCAATGCTTAACTGGTACCGCGCTTCCCCGATGATCGTGCCAGCAGAAGATGCAGAGCCCCGGGAACTAAACATCACCGACGAGATGCGGGCGCGCTACCGTATCGCCATGCCACATTTGCTCATCTGGGGATTAGACGATCAGGCGCTTCTCATTGAAGCCCGTGCCGACCTTGGGGAATTTTGCGACGATCTGACCGTCACAGAACTCAAAGGCGCAAGCCATTGGTTGCTGCACGAAAAGCCCGAAGAGATCGCGGCGCTGATCCGCGACTTCGTGGACTAAGTGACCTTAGCGTCCTTCAGGAATGCCTTGATGATTTCAGATAGCATTTCCGGCTGCTCCACACAGGGTAGATGGCCTGCATTCTTGATAACTTCGTAGCGGGCATCGGGAATAGATTTGGCCAATTCCAGCACCACAGCAGGTGGGGTCGCTCCGTCATATTCCCCGACGATGCAGATTGTGGGTGTCGTGGTTTGAGATGCTGCGCCGCGCAAATCTGCGTCGCGAATGGCAATTGCGGTAGAGATATATCCTTCAGCTGGCTGCCGGTTGAACATGTTGATGTAGCCCTGCAATTCGTCGGCCCGTTCGTTGTGGAACGTCGGTGAGAACCAGCGCTGCATGGTCGCGTCGACCGTGGCGGCCAGTCCGTCCTTCTCGATGGTTTCGATACGCCCGTTCCACGTTTCATCGTCGCCGATCTTTGCCGCCGTATCGCAAAGCACCATAGCTTTCACCAGGTCGGGACGAAGGAAATTCAGTCCCTGAGCGATCAACCCGCCGACCGAGAGTCCACAAATTACGGCGTCTGTAACACCAAGATGATCAAGCAATCCGGCGAGATCGTTAACGTGATCATCGATCTTCGGGGCAACGCCTTCCGGCAAGGCTACGAAGTCGGAGAGGCCGTGGCCTCGCTTGTCATACATGATGATGGACGCTTCGCCGACGAAACGGATGATGACATCACGCCAGATACGGAAATCTGTACCTAGTGAGTTCGAGAAGACGATGGTCGGCTTGTCATCAGCCGCGCTGATAACCTGATAGTGGAGCGTAACACCATTGATGTCGGCAAACTGCATGATGGGAATCCGGGAATTTCAGCTTTCGCCATCTCTTGCCCGCGCAGACCGGAACCATCAAGGCCCAGCGCTAGATATGCGACCCTTGGTCAAGACAAAAAAAGGCCGGTAGTGCCTCCCAACACCACCGGCCAATCTGCAATCGCCTTCCAGGAAGGCGGTCGACTTATCTCTTGATTATTTGCGCGACCAATTCTGGGTCTTACAGAAAACCTTCAACGCGCAGCCGCGCATTTTCATGGAATTGCCGGAAACGGTGGCCGTGCCGGAATACTTTTTGTCATCTGAGGGATCAGTGATCGTGCCGGAGTATTTTGCACCACTGCCCTTCATGCGGCCAATGCTTTTGCCGGAATATTTGCCCGAACGAAGCGTAACGCAATAAGAACCACCGCATTTTGCGATAGCTGCGGTCTCGCCTGACGCTGTGCGCCAGTTGCCCTCGATTGGTGCAGCAAATGCCGCGCTAGCGGCTGCCATGGCGACGCCGATTGCTGCGGCTCCAACGAGTGTCTTTACAGTGCGGTTCATGCGAATCTCCCAGAATTAAACGCCCCTACCCTTCTTGCTCCCACCAGTAGCTGCGGGAACGAAAGGCGGAAATAACCCATAGGCGGTCTCGAGCCGCTCTACGGTGAACCAGAAGCTAGCCGACAGAATGTCGCGGAACAAGCGGTTTTACGTTTAGGTAAGCTTTTTAATCGGTTTGCAAAACGGGAGCTGTTTTTAGAATTTTGTTGCGAACCGTTCGCAAATACCTACCTGTAATTTGGTTGACCAAAGACGGTGGCATCGAGGTGATGCCCCGAACGGTGGCCGCAATGACAGGAGACGCGCATGGCTCGTCCAACCTTCACCCCAGAAAATCACTCAAATAAAGGCCCGAACAGGCGCACAGTGCTAACCGGAACGGTGGCAGCTTTGGCGGCCAGCGCGTTAACGCCCGGCCTTATGGGTTCCGCCCACGCGGCTACTGGACTATCGGCATCCGGCCCGGTTGCAGGCAAAAACAGCGCCCTGTGCGTTGCCCATCACAAGGAGTTATCCGCTCACCTGCGAACGATCCTCAACTCGGCCTATGTTGACGAGCGGATGAAGAACAAAGTTCTTTCAACTTCGAAGTGCCCGCACTGCCAAGTGGCTATTCGCCCGGCAGATATGGACAAGGCTGCTTTCACCGCCCTTGCATGACAGAAAAGGGCAGCCGGTTTCCCGACTGCCCTTTCGAATTACAGGCTGACATAGCGCTGGAGTCGCTATGTCAGCCAATCTCTATGTGGATGCGACATCAATGCTCGCCATTGAGTCATTTGCAGGAGCAACATCTGCTTGCGGAGCGGAAAGCGAAATCGAAATTCCTACGAATGCGGCTGCAATGATGGCGGATAGTTTCATTTTCTGGCTCCCTTGCCTGCGTTCTGCTCAGTAAAGACATTGCCGGACATTTCGTTCCGAATATTTTGTTCAGTTCGTTGCTGCGACCATCGTGTATGGATCGCCAGATGACTGCGGGTCATCAGCGCTAGCGTTAGGGCCGGAAAGACCAATCATCAGGCCGACGATAGCTGCGACGAAGAGTGTGGAGAGTTTCACGGGCTTGTCCTTTCAGCCTTTGCTTCGATGCGTCACCATCGCTCGACGCGACCCGTTTGTATGTGTGATAAGACACAGAACGAACCATGTACGTAATCATGCGTTCATCTCTTCATGTGTGGACCGGCGGGTCTGCCGACCTTTTGATATGAATGCGCGAAAGCCGCATAATTCGAGGCTCTATGGCTGATAGTAAGAAAACCGAACCCAAGACCGGCTTTGAAGAATCACCGCAGGCACCGTTCGAGGGCGCGCCGCTTTCCGGTGACGTTTCGTCTTGGGCTGCAGAAATCGCCGCTGAAAGCGATACCAATCCGCAGGGGTTTCGCGAATCTGTGGCCGAAGAGGCGGAGCGCGCCGCACGCGAGGACAAGGCTGCCAAATATCGCGCCAAAGTGGATGCCAAGGCACAAGCTAAGCCCAAGAAAGGCGATAAGGTCGGCACCAAGCGCACCGGTGGCGGTACGATCATCGGGGGTTCCAACGATGTGAAAGAGCGCGTCGCAGCGGGCCTGAACCCCATCGCAGGTTTGGATGTTTCTGCCGAAGAAGCGCTGGAAATGGCGTCGACCTCCGGCGTTACCGCAACCGTGCAGGCGCTTTCGGAGCTCATCGAACACGGACGCGACGAGATGAAGGGCGACATCTGGGTGCCCCACCGCCCGGACCGGCCCGACAAAGACCCCGACCAGAAGCCGTTCACGGTCGTGAGCGAGTTCGAACCCAAGGGCGACCAGCCGACGGCGATCAAGGAGTTGGTTGGCGGGTTGAAATCGGAAGCAGGCTCCAACCAGGGCGGCGAACGAACGCAGGTGCTGTTGGGCGTCACCGGGTCGGGCAAGACCTTCACCATGGCCAAGGTCATCGAGGAGACCCAGCGCCCTGCCCTCATCCTTGCGCCCAACAAGACGCTGGCCGCGCAGCTTTACGGTGAGATGAAGAGTTTCTTCCCAGACAACGCGGTGGAATATTTCGTCTCCTATTACGACTACTACCAGCCGGAAGCCTATGTGCCGCGCTCGGACACCTTCATCGAGAAGGAATCCAGCGTGAACGAGCAGATCGACCGGATGCGCCACTCGGCCACCCGCTCGTTGCTGGAGCGTGACGATACCATTATCGTGGCATCCGTGTCGTGCATCTACGGTATCGGGTCGGTGGAAACCTACACCGCCATGACCTTTCAGATGAAGATCGGCGACACGCTGAACCAGCGCCAACTGCTGGCCGACCTCGTGGCGCAGCAATACAAGCGGCGCGATGCGGATTTCCAGCGCGGCTCGTTCCGCGTGCGGGGCGATACGATCGAAATCTTCCCCGCTCACCTTGAAGACCGCGCATGGCGCATCAGCCTGTTCGGTGACGAGATCGAGACGATCACGGAATTCGACCCGCTGACGGGCCAGAAGACCGACAATCTCAAGAGCGTGAAAATCTACGCCAACAGCCACTATGTCACCCCGCGCCCGACGCTTAATCAGGCCGTCAAAGAGATCAAACTCGAACTGACATGGCGGCTGGAGGAACTCACTCGCGCCGGTCGCTTCCTCGAAGCACAGCGCCTCGAGCAGCGGGTGAAATTCGACATCGAGATGATCGAGGCCACCGGATCCTGCGCCTCCATCGAGAACTATTCGCGCTATCTCACCGGCCGCAAGCCGGGCGAGCCGCCGCCCACGCTGTTTGAATACCTGCCCGACAATGCGTTGGTGTTTGCCGATGAATCCCACGTCACCATTCCGCAGATCGGCGGCATGTATCGTGGTGACTTCCGGCGCAAGGCAACGCTGGCTGAATACGGTTTCCGCCTGCCGTCCTGCATGGACAACCGCCCGCTGCGTTTCGAGGAATGGGACGCCATGCGCCCGCAGACCATCTGCGTGTCCGCCACACCGGGCGGTTGGGAGATGGAGCAGGCCGGCGGCGTGTTTGCCGAACAGGTTATCCGCCCCACCGGCCTCATCGATCCGCCGGTGGAAATTCGCACGGCCAAGACGCAGGTCGATGATGTGGTGGACGAGATCAAGCAGGTTTCCGCGCAGGGGTATCGCACCCTCGTCACCGTGCTGACCAAGCGCATGGCCGAAGACCTGACGGAATACATGCACGAACAGGGCATCAAGGTGCGCTACATGCATTCCGACATCGACACGCTGGAGCGCATCGAGATCATCCGCGACCTGCGGCTGGGCGCCTTCGACGTGCTGATCGGCATCAACCTGCTGCGTGAGGGTCTCGACATTCCCGAATGCGGGCTGGTGACCATTCTTGACGCCGACAAGGAGGGCTTTCTGCGCTCCGAAACGTCACTCGTGCAGACCATCGGGCGCGCCGCGCGCAACGTCGATGGCCGCGTGATCCTCTATGCCGACCGCATTACCGGCTCCATGGAACGCGCCATGGCCGAGACCGACCGCCGCCGCGAGAAGCAGGAGGCCTATAACGAGAAGCACGGCATCACTCCGGCCAGCATCAAGCGCGATATCAGCGATATTCTGGGCAGCGTTTACGAAGGCGACCATGTGCGCGTGGATGCGGGCCTTGCGAAAGAAGGCGCGCTGGTGGGCAACAACATGAAGGCCCATCTGGCCGCCATGGAAAAGGACATGCGCGACGCCGCCGCCGACCTCGATTTCGAAAAAGCCGCCAACCTGCGCGACGAGATCAAGCGCCTGCAGGCCATCGAGCTGGAAATCGCCGACGACCCTCTGGCCCGCAACCCCGGTATCGAAAACACCCGCAGCAGCCGTGCCAACACCGCCAAACGCGGCAAGGTCGGTGGCCGCGCCACGGACAACACCGACAAAAACGCCAGCCTGTTCAAAAAACCGGAACTCGACGAGATGACCGTCGGCAGAACCGAAAAACCAGTGGGCGGCGCAGTGCCGGAGAAAAGACCATTACCGAGGAGTACGACCGGAAAACCGGGTCAACGCGGTGGGTTCAAGGCGAATAAGCGGGGGCGATGAATGTGCTCTAGATTGGCAAAACCTCAAGGCGCTAATTATTCTCTTGCAAAATTTGATCCAAGTAGATTTGGCGAGTTGGAATATCTGTCGAAATTCTGAAAACTTTTCCAAATTTTTTAGAGATGACTTTCTAAACTGAGAAATTTTCAACATTGCATTGAGGTAATGTGCGTTTTACAGTTTTTAAAAATCTTTCTGATTGCTTCGATAATGGACGACAAAAAATTTCACTCAATTGAGAACGCACCATCTTTCGGAGACTCCAGGAGGTTACTCGAGGCCCTTCTCGAAGAACAACAAGAAAAAACAAAGTCTGGTTCTGAAAAGGCCCTGAAAAAATTTAAAGTTGCTAAAATTTTGACTTTTTCAGTCGCCTTTATTTGCATATCTATTTTCATAGAACTGGTTGCTAAAATCCCTCAAGAGGATAGTTTTTTTGGAAACCCCGCCTTTTTTCTGTTCAAGTCGGAGTTCTGGGCTTCATTAACTAAGGAGATCGGATTTGCTACCCTTATCGCCGCCACAATAATCTATTTTGTGGAAGCAAGACATAGAACTGACACGAATGTAAGTCATGACGCCGCACTACTCACTCTTATCGAGACTGCGCAAAGTTCTTCGGAAATGGTAAGGCAAGATGTTTTTGACTCAGTTCTGAGACGTCAAATACCCGACAAAGTGCTCGATCATATTTTGGACTCCATTTTTTCGACGCGCTTTTCGCGAAGAGACATGAAACTGCAGTACGAGTTGTCGCCGCTTTCAGCACTTGGATCGGCGCATCTTCCCGAAGGTAAAACCATATCTAATAAATTTGACTCTACATATATAAAGCTTGTGACTACTATGTCGTATAGCATCGTGAACCATACAGACGTAGACTTGGTTTGCCCTATTGATCTGATGATTCCTGTTACAAATATTAACGACCTTAAACCTGTCTGTAGAATTAACTCTGGAATGTTAGATGGCGACCTATTGTCTGACGACGAAATTTCCGACGCTTTTAAACGGGCGCAAACCGCTGGTGTTGATGTGGCATCGCACAGAGCTTATCAATTTGTTCGAAATGTTGAACGAAAATCCGAACTTAGAGTCAGGTTTGAATTCACGCTGATTAAAGAATTTTCCGACAATGAACTTTGGACCAGCCTTTATCCATCGGAGGATTTGGAAGTGGTTGTGAACAACCTAGTCGACGGTATCGAGTGGTCGATCGACGATCTTTTGCATGGTTCTTTGAAAGAGATATTGGGTAGCCCAGATAAAATTTTTGGACGAGGCTCCCACTCATTTGTTAGTGACGTGGCTGTCTTACCTCATCAAGGGATAAATCTTTGGTGGAGGTCGAACACAGGTGCGGCTAACGTCGGAAAATCAGCGGAAATTTTAGTGGACGTCAAACCGGCGGGGCGAAAAAAAGCCGAGCCAAAAATTCGTCATGTTTAAGCAAATCTTTAAGGCTGGTTTTTGGGTTAACCATTTACTCACCATGTGTTTGGTGACAACCTAGAATTGTCGATATCGGATCAACGCGGTGGGAGCCATTAATTATTTTCACCGATAGTTGTTGTAATCACTTGTCGATAGAATTATTTTCGTATCACAACGTCAAAAAGCCGAATTGAGGATGATCCATGAAGAATTTTTCCAAACTAGCAGCTGTTAAGTTGGGTGATGGGGGTACTTCGGGTTAGTCGAAGACAAAAATTTGAGAAAAAGGAGTTCCAAGAAATTGGACCTCCTTTTTTTTTGGGGATATTTGCCGGATTACGAAGGCTTTCTCAGTGGGGCCGCCCTCGAAAAGCGGCGTTTTGGTGGGAAGGGCAGGCACCCGCTTGGGGAGTGTCGCAGCTTCTCCGGATCGGGAACCGCATAGCTTCATCCGTCCGGTGCATGACAATGAGGGTTCGGGTGCATTCGTAGATGCCGCGTACTTCCGCTCATATCGCCGAACATGCTCTCCGCATCCAGCAATCTCGCCGGACCTGGGAGACATAGATATATCTGTAGCACGCATAACTTAAATCATTTCTTCCTCTAATATGAACTTCGAAGATGCCACGGCGAAGGGTATCGAGCGGGCTTGTTTCACGCAGAAGGGCGTTCAGGGGGGCTTCGGTCAAGGACCAGAAGATTACGATCAACGATCGAAAAATCACCGAATACCGCGTCAGGCTTAAGGTCACTTTCATTCTGAACGACTGACTTCGCCATTTGACTGTTCTAAACATCTACGGGGCCGTTCGTGACATTTGCTGCGCGGCCCTGTTATCGCTTTATCTGCGCAGTCGTGTCTGCGCGGGCGGCGCTCAATTTGTTAGGGCGCAAAATTCTATCCCCGCCCCCTTTGCCATCTCTTACCCTGTCCATCGCTTACCCCATGGGGCCGCTTTCGCGAGGCGTTGCTTATGGTGGGGGGAGCCGGTGCCGGTTTGTGGGGTTGCAGCCTTTTCGAACCGGGGACCGCAGGGTGTCGCCCGTCCGACCGTTAAGGTCGGGCTGCCGGGTGCGCGCGCAGCTTTTGTCGGCAGGTGAGAACCTTTCCGGCAAGCGGATGGGGTTCGCCCCGCCCGTGAGGAGCAGGGGTTCGCCCTGCTCGACGCAAAGATCGTTCGGCGTACCGTCTTTTTGACGGGGTCGTGCGGCCTGAGCCATTTGTTTCGTGTCATGCGGCTGATGCCGTCTGGCCGGAGCACTGTCTCTTGGAGTCGAGCCAGCGTGCATCACAACGGCCGTAACCCGTTTCATCTCCGCTCCCGTTCATTCGGGAGGCAGGCGGCGATGGGCGGGGGAGCGTGAGACCCGGCCAGTTCGTGCGCTTTGCAAGTGCGAACGGTGTGGTTCGGCGGTGGGTTCGCCCCTCGCCCGATAGCCGCGGGATGCTTTACCGGCATCTGCCTACAGACTAGCCAAGATGTCGATAAAGCATCCCGGCCCTAAACTGTTCTGGCCTTTTGCCTGTCCCGCGCCGTTGTGCGGGCAGCCGCTTTCGCGCGTGCGATTTTCCGCTAATAAATGCGAGGACGCTATGGCTCCCAAAACAAAAGCCGCTCCTGCCGAACCGCAATGCAAATGCAGCGGTTCCCCGTCGGAAAACAGCATCGCCCATCGCCGTGTGGCGCGGTTGCTCGCGGGTGATATGGAAGAGTGCAACACCCGAAAGCTGGTTCAACTGGCGCGGATGTGCCTTCAGGCCGCCATGGACCTCGATCTGCCGCGCCGGTGTTCGCTCGCCAAATGCCGCCGCCACCGCATCTGCCATTTCGATTACACCCGCCGCACCCTGCCCACCGCCGAACAAGACGTATGGGACAACATGGAAAGCCGCGGTCTGCCCCTGTGCATCGCGCGCAATATCGAGGCGTTTCAAGCGTGGTCGAAAGCGGGATAGGCAACGTTCGCCACATTCGCGGGTTGATATGGCGTGGGAGCAATTGTGCTTTCGCCAACATTGGGAGACTTCATCATGTCAGTCGCACGCGTAACGGAAATCATTTCCTCCTCCACCACCAGCTTCGAAGACGCTACAGCCAAAGGCATCGAACGCGCCTGCTCGACGCTCAAGGGCGTGCAAAGCGCGTGGGTGAAGGACCAGAAAGTGTCGATCGAAGACGGCAAGATCGCGGAATATCGCGTCGGGCTGAAGGTGACTTTCGTGCTGAACGACTAAAGCGCCGCGCGTCATTGTACTGGCGCAGACGCTCACGATCATGGCAGAAGGCACGGGATAGTTCACCGCGTATTTTCTGCCATGATTTCGAATTCGCAGCGCCGCATTTTCATCTTGCTGGTGCGGCTTGGAACATTCGCGTTGATCGGACTGTCGGTTTCGGGCTGGTTTCAGGCGGTGCATCCGCTGCTCGATACAGCCAGCCATTTTCGCGTGTTGGCAATGCTGGCGCTGGTGGTCGGTTTGATAGTCTGCCTCTGGGTTCGGCAGCCAGGATGGGCGGTCGCTGCAGGTGTCACGATTGCGATATCGGCCACGCTGACCGCGCCGTATCTTCCAGGCTTCAAACGGGGCTACGCAACGCCGCAGACTGCTGCAAAGTTTGAGCAGTTGGTGGTTGTTCAGATGAATATGCTCTTCAACAATCCGCGGCCTGAAGATGCCGGGGCTTTGTTATTGGGTTCCGATGCCGATGTGATTTTGCTGCAAGAGGTGACGCGGAAGACGGAGGTCATGTTGGATATATTGAAGACCCGCTATCCGCATCAATTGTCGTGTCAGACCGACCGGTTCGGCAGCGTTGCCATAGTTTCCAGTCTACCATTCCTAGACGGCGGGTTGAGAGATTGTTTGAGGCGCGAGGGGTATGCTGCGGCGCAAATCGTCTGGCAAGGAAAGCCGTTCACGCTTGCGACATTTCATTCCCGCTGGCCATATCCTGCCGGTCAGGGGCGGCAAATGGCACGGCTTCGCGGGAGATTTTCGACATTGCCGGAACCCAAAATTCTGGCCGGCGATTTCAATTCAACACCATGGAGCGATGCGGTTCAGCGGGTGGCGCAATGGAGCAGGACAGCGGTACTTTCAGGCTTGATTCACAGTTGGGGGCCAAGGCTCGCGGGGCGCTCCAACGGCAACCCATGGCCGATGCTGCCCATCGACCAAACGATGGTGTCTGATGGTGTAGGACCGGTATCGCGGCAACGGTTGGAGTCCGGCGGCTCCGATCATTTTGCGATCCGCACGGTTGTGGTTTTCGACGCATCGCTCAAGATGGACCGATGACCGAGCACGCTTATCCCCACGAATTGCTGGAATGGTATGCTGAAGCTGGCGTGGATATTGCGTTGGCTGATGAGCCGGTGGATCGTTTTGCCGAGGCGGCACAGGCGTTTGAGGCAGTAAAAAACAAGAAGGCCGTCAGCAAAACGGATGAACGTCAAACGCAACAAGCCCCTGTTGCTGACCAGCAATCCAATCTGCGGGACCAATCGCGCACCAAAGCTGCAACACCGCCTCCCGCAGCAGCACCCGCTCGACCGACTATTCCGGACGGTGCTGCTGTGGAACAGGCCAAGCAGCTCGCTTCAAAAGCCACCACGCTGGATGAATTGCGTGACGCAATACGCGGCTTCGAAGGTTGCAACCTGCGGTATCAAGCGAAGCAGATGGTGTTTGCAGACGGCAACCCGGAAGCTTCCGTTATGCTTATCGGCGAAGCACCAGGGCGCGATGAAGATGCGCAGGGGCTGCCATTTGTCGGCAAGTCAGGTCAGTTGCTTGATCGTATGCTTGCGGCCATCGGGCTGGATCGCAAGTCGGTTTACATCTCCAATGTCATTCCGTGGCGACCAGCCGGAAACAGAACTCCTACGCCTGCGGAGATTGAAATCTGCCGCCCCTTCATCGAACGGCACATAGAACTGGCCGCTCCAAAGTTGCTGGTGCTCGTCGGCGGCTCTTCCGCGAAAGCGATGTTGCGAACGACCGATGGCATCACATCGGTTCGCGGGCGGTGGAAAGATGTGAAGATCGGTGAACGGGAATGGCCTGCACTGCCAATGTTTCACCCGGCATACCTGCTGCGAAATCCGGCGCAAAAACGTCGTGCTTGGCAGGACCTTTTGATGCTCAAGGCCCGGTTGGAAATCGGCGCGGAATAAGCTGCGAATTTAGTGACTGGACACGCACTTCAACCTGTGATCATAGGCGAAATATGAGGGAGTGGTTGCGGCCACTTTCACCCTGCAACCGGTCGCGCGGCATCTGTCGGCGTCGAATTGTAAGATTGGCCGCGCCATGGTGCGTCAGCTTGTTCCGTTCTTTTCGCTTTTTGGCGGAATGATATTTCTCATGATGGGCGGCGGACTACACGCCGTTCTCATTCCTATTCGCGGCCAGCTCGAAGGCTTTGGCACGTTCCAGCTGGGTTGGATCGGTACAGGCTACGCAATAGGTTTTACTTTTGGTTGCTGGTTCATGCCGCACCTCGTGCGCCGTGTCGGCCATGTGCGTACTTTCTCGGCGCTTACGGCGCTGCTCGCTGTTTCAATATTGCTCAATGCGATGTGGGTCGACGCGATCTTCTGGATAGTGTTGCGGGCATTGTCCGGCTTCTGTTTTGCTGGCTGTTACATGGTCGCTGAAAGCTGGCTGAACGAGCGCGTAAGCAACGAACAGCGCGGCCAAATGTTCTCGATCTACGCGATTACCACAATGGTCGCGATGGCGGCAGGGCAGTATTTGCTAATCCTGGCAGAACCGAGCCGTGACCTGTTGTTCATGGTAGGCGCGATCCTGTTTGCGCTTGCGCTTATTCCCACAAGCGTGTCCAAAGCTCAGTCACCGGCACCGTTGAACGAAGCAGAATTGGACGTAAAGGGGCTGTTTTTCAACTCGCCCGCAGCAGCAGTGGGTGCGTTCGCAGCCGGTATCGTATCCTCCACTTGGGGAACTTTTGGTGCGGTCTATGGCCAGCAAGTCGGCATGTCATCGGCAATGATCGCATCTCTTCTTGGTGCTGCTTTGGCGGGGTCTGTTTTGTTCCAGTTCCCGCTCGGGAAACTCTCAGACATGATCGACCGCCGCTATGTGATGGCAATTGCGGGAATGATCGGCATCATCGCAGGCAGTATCATGACGGTGCTAACGCAATCAGCAAGTTTCGATACGCCGTTTTTCATGGCCGTCGTGCTGTATGGTGGAATGATCTACTCAATCTATTCGCTTGCCGTCGCGCTGGCCAACGACCGCGCCGAAGATGATTTCGTCAAGGTCGCGAGCAGCCTGCTGCTGGTCTACGGCATCGGCACGATGGTCGGGCCATTGATGGCCGCGCAGATTATGACGATCATGGGACCGGCTGGCGTTTTCACAACCACCACGATCGCTCATGCCGCGTTTGGTGGCTATGCACTTTACCGAACGTTCCGCTCGGAACGTGTGGCAGAAGATGACCGAGAAGATTTCCAGACCATCGGCTTTGCGCAGAGTGCGACGCCAGAATCGTATGTGTATGACTCAAGAGCGCTGAGCGACCCTTATCAGCTGGAACCTGAGGAAGAGATGCCAGCTATGCCTCCGCCAGTAACGGTGCGGAAGCTTTAGGTACGCGCGCTAAGGAATTTCTGCACGGACTGACGAGACCATTCGCTCTGGTGGCGGCTGGCCGCGCGGAAGCTTTCAACTGCTTTAGCCGTTAGCGCATCACGGGCAGCCAATTCATCCAATGCTTCAACCGTTGCAGCGTGGGCTGCATTGATGATGTCGGACGGATAGTCACGAAGAAGCACACCTTTTTCTTCGACCAAGAGCTTCAAACGCTCGGCGTTCATCCACTCGCTTTCACCGAGGGACAGAATGTTTTCGGCAGCGCATGCAGCTTTCACAATCGCCTGTAGATCGGCTGGCAATGCCGCGAGTGCTTCTGCGGAAACGAGCGCTTCGCCCGTGCCGTTGGGTTCGTGGAAGCCGGGGGCGTAGTAGAATTTCGCAGCCTTGTAGAAGCCCATGGCGAAGTCTGACGAGGGGCCAAGAAATTCAGTGGCGTCGATTGCTCCGGTTTGAAGCGCGGACAGAATTTCGCCCGGCGCAATGGTAACGGGGGCCGCGCCAAGCTTACGCATCACCTCGCCGCCAAGACCCGGCATACGGATTTTCAGGCCTTTCAGGTCAGCAAGGCTGTTCAGCTCTTCCTTGTACCAACCACCCATCTGAAAACCGGTGTTACCGGCCATGAAAGGCTTGATGCCGAAGGGCGCGTAGAGCTCATCCCAGATGGCCTGCCCACCGCCGTGGTCCACCCACGTGATGTGTTCGATAGGCGTGAGGCCGAATGGTCCGGCTGTGAAAAGCGGTGCAGCAGGAACCTTTCCGCCCCAAAACAGCGACGCTGTGTGACCGATATGCGCGGTGCCGTTGGACACGGCTGAAAAGACCTCCAGCGCGGGTACGATCTCTCCAGCCGCATAGAGTTTAACGCGCAACCGTCCACCGGACATTGCCGTAATCGAGTCCGCCAAGCGCTGTGCTGTGACGCCGGGGCCTGGCAGATTTTTGGGCCATGACGTGACCATGCGCCATTCAGTAACGTCTTGCGCTAATGCGGGTGCAGCGAGTGCGACTGCCGGTGCTGCGACGAGGCCTGCAAGCACATTGCGGCGGTTGGTCTTGGTCATATCAGGTGTTCCAGAGGGCGTGAAAATGGTGAACCGGGCCAGCGCCCTGCCCTATATCGAGATCATCGGCAGCGCCAATTGCAGCCGATAGCCATAATTTTGCGGCGTGAACGGCGTCCGGCAATTCATCGCCCTTAGCCAGTTGTGCAGCGATTGCCGATGACAGGGAGCAGCCTGTGCCGTGGGTGTTTTTCGTGTCGATGAAGGGCGCGCAATACCAGCGGAGCGGTTCACCGCGTATGCCCAACACATCGCAGGCCTCCACCGCATCGCTGTGACCGCCTTTCAGCAGAACGGCATTAGCACCAAGGTCGAGCAAAGCTTCCGCCTGCGCTTCCATCGCGTCGTTGTCGGCGGCAACTTCCGTTTGCAACAACCGGGCAGCTTCGTGCAGGTTTGGCGTGATGAGAGTGACGCGCGAGAAGAGTGTTTCGGCAAGATGCGCGACTGCGGCATCGTTAATCAACGGATCGCCGGACTCGGCCACCATGACAGGGTCCAAGACGGTAGCCTTTGGTTTGTGCTGGTCGATAGCAGCAGCCACAGCGTCGATGATCTCGGGCTTGGACAACATGCCGATCTTCAACGCATTGATTGCCAAATCGGAGAAGACCGCATCAGCTTGTTCGGTGACGAATGCGGGTGGAACATCGTGGATGCCGGTAACGCCAAGGGTGTTTTGCGCCGTTAAAGCGGTGATGACGCTTGCGCCATAAACACCCAGTGCGCTGAAGGTTTTCAAGTCCGCTTGAACGCCCGCGCCGCCGCCGGAATCCGAGCCTGCGATTGTAAGTGCGATGGCGGTCATCGGCGGGATTCCTTGATGATTTTGACTAGATTTTTTGTGACGGCTTCCACGTCGTCTGCCATGAACATGGCGGAGATGATCGCAACGCCATCGGCGCCGTTCGACATGACGTCGGCACAATTCGTTTCGTCGATACCTGCGATTGCACCGACCGGAAGGCGGTGGTCGATCTGCCGGAAGTGGCCTGCGACGGAGGACCAGCCATCAAGACCGATGGCTACCGGATTGTCCTTCGACAACGTCTGGAACACGCCGCCGATGCACACGTAATCCAGCAGATCCACCGGCGCATTCGTGGCGTGGGAACGGTTCTTGATGGTGAGACCGATAATGGCGTCATCGCCCAACAGATCGCGCGCGTCTTGCGTTTCCATATCCGTTTGGCCGAGATGAACACCGTGCGCACCGACGGCCAACGCAACATCAACCCGGTCATTGATCAGCAGCGGTATATCGAAGTCTTCCAGCGCTTCGAGAATGTCGTGGGCGGTCTCGACCATGGTGCGGGTGTCGGAGGTTTTGTCGCGATATTGCAGCAAGGTTGCGCCGCCACGGGCAGCGGCTGCGGCAAGTTCGGGCAATGGGCGGCCATTGGAGCGTGCGGGATCGAGAATGCCGTAGAGGCTGATATCGAGTGCGGTCATGCGAGGCGGGCTCCTGCGATGATGTCGTCTGGCGAGAGGGTGTAGAGTGCGTCCAAAAATGCGGGCACGAAGCTGCCTGGGCCGGTGGACTTCGCTTCCGCTGTGGAACCGGCGAGTCCGTAAAGAACGAGCGCGGATGTAAGTGCGAGATGCTGATTGCGTTCGACAGCGAGAAAGCCAGCCATAACCGCCGACAGAGCGCAGCCCATCGCCGTGACACGATCCATCAATGCGCTGCCGTTACGGATGGTCGCCGCATCATGGCCAACAGCAACATGATCTTCTGCACCAGTCAGGATGAGTGAGACCTCTGTCGAGCTACTGAGCAGCGGAAGAGCCGTTGGCGTCATATGCGCACCAAACAGATATTGGCCTTCAGAAGCGTTGAACCGCATCGCGGTGGGTTTGCGATTGAGCAGGCGTTTTGCAAGTTCGAGACGCGGCGTGGATGCCTGCGCAAATACGGGGTCCAGCAACCACGGCGTGTTGGATTTTTCGGCAACCTTGATCGCTTCATCGATAGCGGCGCGACGCTCATCATCCATGGTGCCGATGTTGATGAGCAGAGCATCCGCCATTGTGACGAAGCCCTGCATTTCGGCGGCGGCAACCGTCATGGACGGCTTCATGCCCACGGCAAGCAATACGTTTGCGGTGAAATTCTGGGCTACAGAATTCGTGATACTGTGAACATGCGGCCGAAATTCACGAACAGCCAACACGCAATCGGCGATAGCTCTCGGGTCGAGTTGAAGGTGCTTTTCCACGATGTCCCATTCCCTCCGCCGGCACGATCCGGATCAGGTTCAAAGAGTTGCCACGAACGGCTCTCAGCCACGGCACGCTTTGCCGATGGCACCTCTATGAGATGACGGGAAAATAGGCGCGCGGACCTGCCCCCGCAAGGGCAAATCGTGCGTTTATATGCGGCTAGGCCGCACGCTGCTTTTCGGCGGCGCGGATGGCGTTCCACATGATGAGCGGCGTGACCGGCATGTCGATATGCTCGACACCGTACGCGCGGTGAAGCGCATCCACGACAGCGTTCATGACTGCAGGGCAACCACCGATCGTGCCCGCTTCGCCTGCGCCCTTAATGCCGAGCGCATTAGTCGTGGACGGCACGTTGCGTGTTTCGAAATGAAAGTTCGGAATGTCCTGAGCGCGGGGCATGCGGTAGTCCATGAAGGACGCCGTGACCAATTGGCCATCGTCGTCATAGACCGTCTGTTCCATAATGCACTGGCCGATGGCCTGCACCACGCCGCCATGCACCTGACCGGCCAGCATGATAGGGTTCACCGTGGTGCCGAAATCATCAACGATTGTGTAGGCGACGACTTCGGTTTCGCCTGTTGTCGGGTCGATCTCGACTTCACAGACATGGGTGCCATTGGGGAATGTCGCTTCGTCCTGCACAAACTCTCCGGTGGCTTCGACGGGCGTGTCGGTGCTGGCGGCAACTTCTGCCAGCGTCATGGATCGGTCGGTGCCGACGATGCAGACCTCGCCTTCCATGAGTTCGAGATCGCTGGCTGCTGCTTCCAACTTGTCGGCTGCGATTTCCTTAATTTTTTCCGCCAGCGCTTCGGAGCCGCGTTTAACCGATACACCCCCGAGCGGGATGGAGCGGGAACCGCCGGTGCCGCCGCCGGTCGCCAACTCATCTGTATCGCCCTGCCGCACGTCAATGGAATCGATGTCGAGGTTCAGCACTTCGGCTGCAAATTGCGCGTAGGCAGTCTGGTGGCCCTGCCCGTTAGATTGGGTGCCTATGAGCAGTCTCACCGTGCCGTCGGTCTGCAATTCCAGCTTGGCAGGTTCGGAGCCAGCAAAGGCGCAGGCCTCGATATAGGTGGACATGCCGATGCCCCGCAATTTGCCTTCCGTCTTTGCGGCGTTTGCGCGGCTGTCGAAATCTCCCCAACCGGCGATCTCCATGCACTTGTCCATATGAGCGGTGAACTCGCCAGTGTCGTAGGTTCGGCCGAACGGTGTTTTGTAAGGCAGCATGTCGGAAGGAATAGCGTTACGGCGGCGAATTTCATCTGGACCGACGCCCATGTCGCGGGCGCATTGATCGACCAATCGTTCAAGCGCGTAGATCGCTTCAGGACGCCCTGCGCCGCGATAGGCATCTGTCGGGGTGGTGTGAGTATAGACGCCGCGAATGTGGAAGGCGCAGGCTTCAATGTCATAAATACCGGTGCCGATTGTTGTGCCAAGCGTCGGGATGTACGGGCCGTAAGTGTGTAGATATGCGCCCATGGCTGCGATCAGATCGACATCGAGCGCCAAAAACCGACCGTCTTCATCCATTGCCATTTTCATGGTCACCACGTTATCGCGGCCATGGGCATCGGCGACAAAATGTTCGGAGCGGTCGCAACGCCATTTCACCGGATGGCCGAGACGCTTTGCAGCGATAAGCGCCAGTGGATATTCACGATATGGGAAGACTTTGGTGCCGAAACCACCGCCGACATCCGGCGTTACCACCCGCAATTTGTCAGGTGATACGTTGAGGCATTGGCCCGCCAGCGCATCGCGCATGCTGTGCACGCCCTGCGAGCCGACGGTAAGCGTGTAGCGATCTTCTTCATCGGACCATTCGGCCACGCAGCCACGGGTTTCCATGTAGTTGCAGATCAACCGGTTGTTGATGAGCTTGAGTTCGGACACGCGGGCCGCGGATTTGAATATCTCGCGTGAGCGGTCTGCATTGCCCATCTCCACCTCGAAGGCGAGATTATTTGGCGTGTCGTCATAGACAAGCACAGCATCGTCGGAGAGCGCAGATTCGGTATCGACCACGGTGGGCAGCATGTCGAAATCGACTTCGATGGCCTCGCCCGCTTCGCGCGCCTGAGCTTCCGTTTCAGCCACCACGAAAGCGATGGCGTCGCCAACATGACGCACCACACCGTCGCAGAGCAATGGAATATCCTTGGTGTCGTGCATGGTGCCATCGACCTGCTTCAGCACCGTCTGGCATTTCAACCCGCCATGACCTTCTATGTCAGCTGCCGTCAGCACCAGCTTAACGCCATCCATGGATGCTGCAGTGTCGCGGTCTTCGATGGTGAAGGTCGCATGGGCGGTGGGCGAGCGCAGAACGTAAGCGTGGAGCGCGCCGTCGCGCTTCACATCATCGGTGTAGTTGCCTTCGCCGGTTATAAAGGCTGCATCTTCCTTGCGAAGAACCGATTGGCCCATGCCGACTTTCTGTCCGAATTTTGGTGGGGTCATGGCGTTCATGGTGGAAGCTCCGCATCATCTACCCGCCCACTGGCGGTTGCATATTCGGTATCGAGTTTCGACGCTTTGGTTCACCTACGCAAGGCGCATTGTGCCGCGAGGGGCGCGGGTCCATCCTGCGTCCATCTCAGCTGGAATCAATCCGCCTCATGCCAATTGCAACCACAGTCCGCCGCTTTCACGCGCTTCCCGGCAACGTGAAGGGCTCGCTGATGATCTTCGCTGCCGCGTTCGGGTTTTCGGTCATGGTGCTGCTGGTGAAGGTCGCCGGTGAACGGCTGCACGTGACGCAAATTCTGCTGGTGCGGCAAGTCGTGATGATGGCCATTGTGATGCCGCAAGTGATGAAGGAGTTTCCCGGTTGCTTGCGGACCTCCCGGCTCGATCTTCAAATTATTCGCGTGGCTCTGGCGCTGGTCGCCATGCTGGCAGGGTTCACGGCGATCATAGAAATGCCTCTGGCTGATGCGGTTGCCATCGGTTTTGCGAAGAGCTTCTTCGTCACCATTTTTGCAATCTGGCTGCTGAAGGAACAAGTGGGGTGGCGGAGGTGGATGGCGGTTGCCGTAGGTTTTCTTGGTGTGTTGGTGATGGTGCAGCCCGGCTCCTCCGGGTTCGACCCTTACTCGCTTTACGCGCTTGCAGGTGCAGCCGCAGCGGGCTTGGTGATGGTCATTATCCGGCTGCTGTCGCGCACCGATGAGCCAATCACAATTCTTGCCTATCAGGCGTTTCTCGTGGGCCTGTGTGTCGCCATACCCGCTATCTATTTTTGGCAGTGGCCCACCGTCACGGAGTGGGTGCTGTTGCTCGCCATGGGCGTCACGTCCTTCGCCGCGCAGATGGGCAATATCTATGCTTATAAATGGGGCGAGGCCTCCGTGCTGGCATCGCTGGACTATGTACGGCTGCTCTACGCGACGTTCTTCGGCTGGCTGATTTTCGACACGTTACCCGGGCCGTACACATGGGTCGGATCGGTCGTGATCATCGCTGCAGCGCTCTACACCGTTCAGCGTGAACGGGCTCGCAACACGAAGCTGGTGCGTTCGCCGCAGGGGCGCGAACACACGAATACATGAGTCATTTCAGGGTCGTGCGGGAATCCGCTCAGGCGTTTCTCATCGCGTGAAATGCACTCAGCAGACCTGCGGTAGAAGCGTTTTCGTCGGCCTTCGCTTCTGCCGCGCTCTTCACCAGCGGCAGCAAACCGCCCGCCAATTCCTTGCCCAGTTCTACACCCCACTGGTCGAAAGAATTGATGTTCCAGATGATGCCCTGAACAAAAACCTTGTGTTCGTAGAGCGCGATCAACTGGCCCAAAACAAATGGCGTTAGTTGCGGATATAGGACGGTACAGCTGGGGCGGTTGCCGGGAAAAACCTTGTGAGGCGCGAGCGCGTCGATCTCATCGGCAGCCATGCCTTTGGCTTCCAGTTCTGCCCGAACCGACGCCTCATCCTTACCCTTGGCCAACGCTTCGCCTTGGGCGAAAACGTTAGCAGCAAGCTTCTCATGGTGATCGCCGATCGGGTTCACCGCATTCGCCGCAATAAGGAAATCGCAGGGCACGACGGAGGTACCTTGGTGGATGAGCTGGTAGAATGCGTGCTGCCCATTCGTGCCCGGTTCGCCCCAGACGATCGGACCGGTATCGGTGGCCACCGCCCCGCCATCACGACCGACGCTCTTGCCATTCGACTCCATGTCGAGCTGCTGTAGATAGGCCGGGAAGCGGTGGAGATATTGGTCGTAAGGCAAAACGGCGTGGGTGTCGTAGCCGCAGATATTGCGGTGGAAGATGCCGACCAAGGCCATCATCAACGGCACATTACCAGCGCCATCGGCTTGCTGAAAGTGTTTGTCGACGGCGTGGGCGCCAGCGAGAAATTCTCGAAAGCGATCCGACCCCACAGCCAGCATGACGGATAGGCCTATGGCGGACCACACCGAATAGCGACCACCAACCCATTCCCAAAATCCGAACGTGCGGTCTTCCGCGATACCGAAATCAGCGGTCTTGTCCAAAGCGGTAGAAAGTGCCGCGAAATGTGCGCCCACCGCTTCTTCGCCACAGCGCTGCACGAACCACTCACGGGCGGTCGTGGCGTTGGTCATGGTTTCCTGCGTGGTGAAGGTTTTGGACGCTACGATGAACAGTGTCGTTGATGGATCGAGTTTCGCCAGCACTTCACGAATATCTGCGCTATCGACATTGGAAACGAAATGCGTGCGCGGACCGTCGTGCCAAGGCTTTAGCGCTTCGGTGACCATATAAGGACCGAGATCCGACCCGCCGATGCCGATGTTCACGACATCGGTGAACGCACCGCCCTTCCCCGCAATCGAGCCGTTGCGGATACCCGTTGCGAATGTTGCCATCGCATCGCGTACGGCCCGAACGTCCGGCATTACGTCTTGTCCGTCGATTATCACCTCAGCATCGTCCGGCGCTCGCAACGCCATGTGCTGAACGGCCCTGCCTTCGGTGCTGTTGATCGCTTCGCCCGCAAACATACGGTTACGCCAACCCGCAACATCTGCCGCGTCAGCCACCTTCAGAAGCGCGTCCCGCAAAGCATCGTCCAGCCGTGTTTTCGACATGTCATAGAGAACATCGCCACAGCTGGTCGAGAAGCCACCAAAGCGCCCCGAGTCGGCATCAAACAGTTCAGCAATCTTGGTGTCGCGCTTGTTTTGCCAAAGCTCACGGACCGTTTCCAAAGCGCGGGTGGCGGGGTCGATCATAATAACTTGCCTCAAATTGCGAATAACTGCTGCACCCCTTTGCAACGCGAAAAGGCGACAAAGGAGTGTGAAGTGTTTGTGGGGTTGAGCCACATTCGCATTGCGGGTGGCAAGTCCGTGCAGGGTAGACAACAAGATGATTGCAACAAAAAAGTCGATAACGCGCCAAAAACCATGGCGGCAATTTCTGCGCCGCTTTGCCAATAACGAGCGCGGCAACGTCATGATTATTTTTGCTGCGGCAGCGCTCCCAATGGCCATTGGTGTCGCTGGTGCGTTGGAAATTTCGCAATACAGCCAATTGAAATCACAGCTTCAGGAAGCCTCTGACAGAGCTGCACTGTCGGCAATGGCTGCTCTGCGCGAAGGGCCACGTGCAATGCGGCAACAGGCACGTTTGGTGATGAAGCAAACCGGTGACAACGCCAAAGGCTTGAAAGGCGCAAGCTCTGCCTTGGGCGGCCGGGTAACCGGCAAAGGGCGCAGGCTCGCGCTAAGCCATCGCAGTACCATCAAGGTCGATGGCTCGATGACGGGACTGAAGTCCTTCGTAAGCGACAAGATCACGGTCACGTCTTATGTCGTGGACCGTTTGGATGACGCCACACCGCCAAGACTGGCGACGGCCTCCATCGCCCAGAACTGGTAGACCGCACGTTCCATGTTGCCCGATGACTTAAGGCGAATTCCTTGGCATGAAGGCTGCATACGCGCTCGCTTTGGAACATCATCATGCGGACCAACACTGCCCCCGTCATCCGGCTGGAAGACTACACCCCGCCCGCTTACACAGTTCGCCACGTCAATCTGGATATCGACCTGCATGCCGAAAAAACGCACGTCATCGCTAAATTGTCGGTGGAGCGCATGGCGGATATCGCAGTGTCAGAACCGTTATGGCTGGATGGCGACGAGCTGAAACTGGTGTCGATTTCGGTCGACGGCGAAAAGCTAAGCGCGTCAGACTACACGCTTGATGACACCGGAATTTCAGTTTCCAACCTGCCAGCCACCAACGAGTTTCAGGTCGAAATCGAAACTTCGCTCGCGCCTGAAGCCAACACCAAGCTGATGGGGCTTTACCTGACCAACGGCGTGTATTGCACGCAGTGTGAGGCGCAAGGCTTCCGGCGCATCACGTTCTTTCCAGACCGCCCCGATGTGCTGGCAACCTATGACGTGCGATTGGAAGGCTACAAAGCGCAGTGCCCGATCTTGCTATCCAACGGCAATCCGGGCGAAACTGGCGCTTCGAAAGACGGCCGTCACTTCGCCCACTGGCACGACCCGCACCCCAAACCAAGCTACCTGTTTGCAGCCGTCGGCGGTGATCTGGATGTGTTGAATGACAGCTTCACCACCGCCTCCGGCATGGCAGTCGATCTGAATATCTTCGTCGAAACCGGCAAAGCACCGATGGCCGCGTGGGCGATGGATTCGCTGATCCGTTCCATGCGTTGGGATGAAGAGAAATATGGCCGCGAATACGATCTTGATGTGTTCAACATCGTCGCCGTTTCCGATTTCAATATGGGCGCAATGGAGAACAAGGGGCTCAACGTCTTCAACGATAAATACGTGTTGGCTGATGAACGCACCGCTACCGACGCGGACTTTGCAAATATCGAAGCGATCATCGCCCACGAATATTTTCACAACTGGACCGGCAATCGCATCACCTGCCGCGACTGGTTTCAGCTGTGCTTGAAAGAGGGACTGACGGTCTATCGCGATCAGGAATTTTCAGCAGACGAACGGTCGCGCGCCGTGCAGCGTATCCAACAGGTTCGTACTTTGATGGCCGGACAATTTTCCGAAGATTCAGGCCCGCTGGCCCATTCGGTTCGCCCTGCCGCTTATAAGGAGATCAACAACTTCTATACGGCGACCGTCTATCAAAAGGGCGCAGAAGTGGTTCGCATGCTGGCTGCTCTGGTCGGGCCGGAAGCCTACCGCAAGGCGACCGATCTGTATTTCGAACGTCATGACGGCGAAGCGGCAGTGGTGGAAGACTGGCTTGCAGCTTTCGAAGACAGCGCAGGCATTGATCTGACCCAATTCAAACGCTGGTACGCGCAGGCCGGTACGCCACGGGTGACAGCACGTGGTGAGTACGATGCCGACGCGAAAAGCTACACACTGCGTCTAAGCCAGGAAACCGCACCAACACCCGGGCAGGACACCAAGCAGCCCTTCGTTATTCCGATGCGCTTCGGATTGATGTCGGGCGCAGGCGAGCCGATATCTGCCAGCCACGAGAGCGAGGCTGTTACAGGCGGTCTAATCGTGCTGGACGAGGCTGAACAGATCGTCACATTTATCGGCCTCAACGAACGGCCCGTGCTTTCACTTTTGCAGGGGTTTTCAGCTCCTGTGCGGTTGGACTTCGACGAAAGCGATGAGGACCGGCTGGTTCGCGCTGCACATGACAGCGACCAATATAACCGCTGGGAGGCGCTTTCCGGTTTCGCGCTCAAGCAGTTGGCTGCAGTGGCGGGAAACCCGAAATTCGATTTCGATAGCCGTTTGATTGAAACGCTCGCAGCAACAGCACTCGACAATTCGCTTGAGGCTGCGTTTAGGGCAGCTGCGATCACCCTGCCTTCCGAAGGTGACATTGCACGGGAGTTGGAAGCAAACATTGATCCTGACGCGATCTACGCTGCTCGTTCCGAATTGGCGAAACGTGTGGGAGGCACACTAGGAGAAACGGGGTTCGCGTTAGCGTTGCAGCTTGATGAGAGCCAAAAGTCTTCAGATCCGCTGCAAGCCGCTGCTGAGCGGTCTCTTTCAACGGCACTATGGCAGCTGCTTGTTGCAAGTGAGGTAAAGGGGGCCACGACCGCAGTTGTAGAAACGCATCGTGCAAGCCTGAACATGACCGTTCGCCTTTCGACGCTGTCCACGATGCTGCGATCACCGGTCATGGCGGATGAAAGTGCCAAAGCTATCGAGAACTTTCTTAGCGAGTTCACTGATGAACCATTGGTCATCGATAAATGGTTTTCCGTGCAGGCAGCTTCGCCGGGCGAGGCAGGCTTGAAAACATTCGAAACGTTGCTGAACCATCCACTCTATACACTGTCCAACCCCAACAGGGCACGCGCGTTGCTGGCGCCATTTGCGGCATCCAACCCGACCGCCTTTCATCGCGCCGATGGTTCGGGCGTGGCGCTTTTCGCCGATACCATCATCGAATTAGACCGTCGAAATCCGCAGCTTGCCGCAAGGTTGCTAAGCCTGATGAACGATTGGCGGAAGCTGGAACCGGTTCGTGCAGAACACGCCCGCGAAGCACTTTCCAAAGTTGCTGGAAGTACAGGACTATCTGTCGACACCCAAGAGATCGCCGACCGCGCGCTTGCATAACCGGTGATACAATTCGTTTCAAAGTCATAAGGTTACGCCAAAGTTTGAATTTAACGGTAGACAAGGCGAATCGCTCGATTCAAAGTGAGCGCGAATCGTTTCTGACACACTGGTGAGGTGTCGTGGTCGCGTTCTACGGTTCAGGGTGAGGTGTAGGACAGATCAAGATGAAGCAAGCGAACGCGGCAGGCGGGCGCGCAGGATTTCTGCGCGTTCTACAAGAGCATATGCATCGACTGGCCGATGCATCATCGGCGAAGTCGCCGTTGCTCAGTCTTCACCCATCACACGAAACGTCACGCCTACCTGTCTGGATGCGCTTCTTTGCATCAGAACGGGTTCTGCGTCGCTTGATACCGCTGTTGATTGGCGGTCTATTGCTTCTCGTTGCTGCGGTTCGCACACAAACTTTGATGATCGAACTGTCGAACATCGAAATTCAGGCCCGATCCGAAATTGCTCTCACCACGCAACTTGCCCAGTCACGACTAAGCGCTAACTCGGAACTTTCCACGACCTTACAAGACAGCGATGCAGCGCTTGCAGTGTTGCGCGACGCGCTTCCAGCACGATCTGCCCTACCTGACATAAGCATCTACCTCGCAGACAGCACGGGCAAAATCGTTGCGCAAAGAGGCGGTGGATCAGTTGTCGAAGGCGTTCTTCTGGGCCGACTAATAGGCCGCGATTTTGTAGAATCGGCAGGCACAGAGCTGGAGGAAGACGTTCGGTCGATACTCTTTGACGGAACTGAAAGTGCGCTGGCATCATCCGTGCCGCTGGAGCTCGCTGATAAAACCATCGCGGGTTATGTCGCGCTTGTTCACCCAAGCGCATCGTTATTTGAAAGCTGGCGGACAGCAGTCAAAGTCAACGTCACGCTGTTTCTTGCCATCGGCTCGGTGCTGCTCATCATCGTTTACGCCTATTTCGTGCAAGGCGCACGGACCCGGGAAACGGAAAGCCTTTATTTTGAAACCAACGCGCGGTTCGACACCGCACTTGCTCGCGGACGTTGCGGATTGTGGGATTGGGACTTGTCGCGAGGCAGTATCGTATGGTCACCGTCGATGCATCAAATGCTCGGCCGCGCTGGCCGCAGCCGCGCCATGGGTTACGGCGAGCTAGCCGAATTGCTGCATCCTGACGATCGCAACCTGCTGCAGATCGCCAACGAGACCTTTCAGGAATCAAGCCGACAGATCGACCATCGCTTTCGCATTCTCCACGCATCTGGTGGTTGGGTTTCCATGCGGCTGCGGGCTGAGCTTGTTCACTACCGTGGTGCAGTACCACACCTCATCGGCATTGCAGTCGATGTAAGTGAACAGGAAGCATTGAAGCGTCAAAGCCGCGATGCAGACATTCGCCTGCGTGAAGCGATCGATAACATCTCTGAAGCGTTCGTTCTTTGGGACGCTAAGGAGCGTATGGTGCTTTGCAACGGCAAGTATCAGCAACTGTTCAACCTACCCTCTTCCGCAATCCGCCATGGCGTTACCAAGCAAGACGTCGCAGCTATCCGTAAGGCGCCTGTCATGCGCTCGCAGGTCAACACGGATCGCAATCAGAAACACCACAGCAATACATTTGAAGCGCAGTTGGACGACGGACGCTGGTTCCAGATTTCAGAGCGCCCCACCCTTGATGGCGGTGCGGTTTCCGTTGGTACCGACATTACCCAAATCAAGCGTAATCAGTCGAAGCTGGAAGATTCCGAGCGTGAGCATCTCGCGACCATCGTAGAACTTCGCAAGATGCAACAGAACCTAGTGGCGTTTGCCAATGAAGCAGACGATCAGCGCCTGCTTGCCGATGAACAGCGCAAACAGGCTGATGAAGCCAACAAATCCAAGTCGCAATTTCTCGCCAACATGTCTCACGAACTTCGCACCCCACTTAACGCGATTATCGGGTTTTCCGACATTATGCGCGAAGGCATGTTCGGGCCGTTGGGCAACGAGAAATATACGGAATATGCCAACGATATTCGAAGCTCAGGTGGCTTCCTGCTGGGCGTGATCAACGACGTGCTGGACATGTCAAAAATCGAAGCCGGACGAATGCAAATCTACCCCGAAGAATTGGCCGTTAGTGACCTATTGCAGGAAACCCTTAGGATCATCGCGGCGCAGGCTGATGATGGAGAATTGCAAGTCACCACCGAAATCGAAACTGGTCTCGACATCATCGCCGACCGACGTGCTGTCAAACAGGTGTTGATTAATTTGCTGTCCAACGCTGTTAAGTTCACGCCTAAAGGCGGAAGCATTCAGGTTTCTGCCCGCCGGCTGGACGACAATGTCGAGATGGAAATTCTGGATAGTGGAATCGGTATTTCGCAAGATGCGCTGGAACGCATCGGCCTTCCATTTGAACAGGCAGCATCTGAACTGACGCGCGACCACGTGGGAAGTGGCCTCGGTCTTGCAATCGCAAAATCGCTTGCAGAATTGCACGGAGGGTCGGTAGATATTTCTTCGATTGAAGGTATCGGAACCACCGTACTCGTTAGGCTGCCGTTGGACTGCACATCGCATCTGGACGCAGAAAAAGCGTCAGATGAGGACGAGATACTGAGCGAAGAAAAACCAGAGCTAGAGCTCGTTTAAAGACAGGTTGTCTGGCTCACGCCAAAGCGGCTTTAAAGATTTTGCGCACGCTTTTTGTGGTGCGTTTCAGATGCGTTCTGGCTGACCCCAAATCGGGCAAATCGAACAGCTTAAGAAGACGGACCTGAACGGCAATTGGCTGTTCGTTGACGTTCCACTCATCGCCAACGCATAGACGCAAGAGCTGCACGATGTCGCGATAGACTGTGCCGGCTGTCTCTAAGTCCGCCTTGCCTGCCTCTGAGATATCCAGCTTCTCAGATCGCACAGCAAGCAAGGCTTGAGCTTGCTCGATGAACTCTACATCGATCAAGCCGCCGGCGGCACGTTTTACGTCCCAAGCACTTTTCGGAGCTCGACCTGCGTCCATCTCCAGACGCATCGAAAGTACATCAGCCTTTAATTCAGCGCTGGTTTTGTTGCTGCCCAGAGCCGTCTGAACGGCTTGCGAGATCGCTCCCAGAAACTCATCGTCATCTTCCAACAATGGTCGGGCGCGGCTAAGTGCAAGCTTTTCCCAGGTCCAAGCATTATTCTCATGATAGCGCTCGAAAGCCTGCAGGCTTGTCGCCACCGGGCCTGATGAGCCGTCCGGGCGCAAACGCATATCGATCTCGTACAACACACCCTGCCCCGTAGCTGCCGACATGGCTGCCACAATGCGCTGGGTGAAACGTCCGAAATATTGCGAAGCGTGAAGCGGACGAGGTCCATCGGAATGATCCCTATCTGAATCAAAACGGTAAAGCGCAATCAGATCGAGATCGGAGGCAGCTGTAAGCGCACGACTTCCCAGATTTCCCATGGCTAACCAACCGAACGAACTGCCCGGCACCTCGCCGTGTTGCTGCACAAACTCCTGCTTCACCCAAGCCGTCATCGTTAGAAGCAGCGTGTCCGCAAGGTCGGAGAACGCCGCCCCCATCGATTGAAGGTCGAGATGACCTGAGAGTGCGCGCGCCGCCAAAAGGAAACGCTGTTCTGCAGCGAAAACACGCATTCGGTCCAAGCCGTCTTCATACCCCTTCAGATCCTGCAGAATTCGCGACAGCATTTCGCGCCATTGTGCGGGACCCGGCGTGGTTTCAAAGAAACCGGGCTCCAACATTCCATCAAAAACATGAGGCCGTCGCGTCGCTATTTGCGCCATACGAGGAGCAGTGGAAAGAATGGTAACCAGCAATTCCAGCAATCTAGGTTGAGCGCGCAACAGCGAGAAGAACTGCGAACCGGAGCCAAGATTACTCAGGAAACCGTCGAAGTCGGACAGCATCTGGTCGGGTTGATCCGTATTGCCCAATGTCTCAAGGAGAAGCGGCGCGAGCTCCGTCAGGGCAGCTCGTTCACGTGCATCCGCGGTGGCGGGAATGCGTCCGAAATGCCAGTTGCGGATCGTGTCAGTTGCGCGGCCCGCATTCTGGAAACCCAAACCTGACAGGGTTTCGATAGTCGCTGGATCAGCTTCGTCACCTGTAAACGACAGGGTGCCGGTCTCTCCTGCCAACGTTGACGTTTCGGAAAACAATGACGAACAATGTTGCTCCACCCGCAGCAAATGGCTTTCTACGAAATCATCAAAGTCAGGGAGATTCTGGAAACCGCAAAGCGCCGCTATGTTGGTTCTCGCGGCATCATCGACCGGCAGGATATGGGTTTGTTCGTCATTTACGATCTGTAGCCGGTGCTCGATGTCGCGCAGCACCTGATAGCTTTCTTCAAGCTCGTGGGCCGCTTGTTTGATAACCCACTGGTCGTCACGCAATTGACGCAGCATTTCTACAGTTCTCAAGCCACGAAGCTTGGCGTTTCGGCCACCAGCAATCAGTTGCTGGGTCTGGACGAAGAACTCGATTTCACGAATACCACCTCGACCAAGCTTTACATTATGTCCCGGGGCAAGGTGGCCGGTGAGGTCCCGGTGAGACCGGATCTGGCGCATGATCGACTGGACGTCGGCAATCGCAGCGTAGTCGAGGTAACGGCGCCAAACAAAGGGCTGCAGCCGGTCCAAGACTTCAGCTCCAAGTTTGGCATCGCCCGCAATCGCTGCCGCCTTGATCATTGCGGCGCGTTCCCAATTCTGGCCGCGTGCTTCGTAATAGATCATTGCTGTTTCCACCGGCACGGCCAACGGCATCGCTCCGGGATCGGGCCTCAAGCGCAGATCTGTACGGAAGACGTAGCCATCGGCTGTTCGCTCCTGCATCAACTTCACAAGCGCCTTGATGATGCGGGTGAAAGTTGACACGGCTTCATCAGGATCGCTGATCGCGGGCGCGTGGGGATCAATGAATGCAATCAGGTCAATGTCGCTGGAATAATTCAGTTCGCGTGCACCGTGCTTTCCCATAGCAATGATCGTCAGGCCGCAGTCAAGCTCAGGCATGGCAGGATCGGGCAAGGCCAAACGACCGGACAGATGAGCTTGATAAAGGCATGTGCGCACCGCGAGCGTCACACAGGCATCCGCCAGTCGCGTCATCGCCTCGCCGACCTGCAAAGCCGACCACCAGCCGCCAAGGTCTGCCAAGGCAATCAGCAACGCACCACGCTGCTTGGCCAACCGTAGGCTTTTGGCGACATCCGTTAGATCGTCAAAGGCGCTGCTGGAAAGCTGTTCCAACGTTGCATCAAGCGCTGTTGAAAATCCGCTCTGACACAAGGCAATTATATCCGGATGCCGTTCCATCAGGACACTCAAATAAGGTGAGCAAGAACAACATGCTTTCAGGAATTGCTGGAGGTCCGGTTCGACGACCAGCGCATCTAAGCGTTGAATAGTGTCCACGCTAAGCGCCTTGCTAGCCAGACAGGACGCTGGAACAGGGGTCTGGAGAGCGACGGCATCAAATGCATTTTGATGCGGCTTGATCGTGGGCTGTTTCATTTAGCCACTGTGCCTATCGTCAGCTCAGGGGCAAGCTAATCCGTGCGATCAACCCCGGTTCGCCGTCATCAAGAACGACTTTGCCACCGTGCAAACCTGCAATTGCACGAACAAGAGATAGGCCAAGCCCCGATCCAGCTTCAGTCCGGCTGGAATCAAGGCGCACCATTCGGTCGAATACGCGCTCTTTGTATTTTGACGGGACCCCTACCCCATTGTCCTGCACGCACAGCACAGCTTCCTGCCCTTGCCGTTGCATGCTGATTGTAACAACCGGATTGCTGGCATCAGCACCGTATTTCATCGCGTTATCGAGCAGATTTACCAGCACCTGATTGAGCAGAGCTCGGTTGCCCAACACTTCGACGGGACCGTTTGTATCAATTTCCAGCTGTACCCCAACATCTTCCGCAGACGGTTCGTAGAGCTCAAACACATCGACTGCGACTGCGCTTAGATCGACAGTGGTAAACTCGGCAGGCTTCGCTCCAGCTTCGACTTGCGAGATCATGAGAAGCGCGTCAAAAGTCGCGATCATCGTGTCCGACTGCTCCACAATCTCAAGCCATGCAGCTTGATCGTCAGCATCTTCGGAATGGGCGCGGACATCCGCCAGGCTGCGCAATCGAGTGAGTGGGGTGCGCAGGTCGTGGGCGATAGCGTCAGACATTTCGGTGACGCCGGAATTCAACTTCTCGATGCGCGAAATGAGAGCGTTCAGAATGCCCGCAAGTTGATCAAACTCATCGCCAGAACCCGAAAGTGGAAGCCGTTGCGACAGATCACCGGCTGAAATGCGCTGACTGGTGCGGGCAACACGTTCGATATGTTTCAAGCCACGCCGCCCAATAAAGAACCACAGCCCGATGCCGGTCACCACCATGATGGAGAGTGCGATGACGGCTGCCTGAAAGATAATATGTGAGAATTTTTCGGCATCTGCCGTGTCACGCCCAACCAATAGTCGCAGGCCTTGTGGCAGTGTGAAAATACGCGCGACCGCAAGCCGGGCCGTGCTGTCACTACCCAACGCAATGTAAGGGAAAGGTTCAGTGCGCCAACCATCTTGCGCGAGTAATGCGCGATCAATTTGCGCAACGTTGCCAGCAACAATCCTGCCGGAGCGATCAGCGACGAGATAAAGATTGGCACCGGGCTGCCGTGCTCGATTTTCGATTAACCTAATGAGTTGGGCGAGGCCACCGCGACGGCTCATACGGTCGAGGTTTGATACCTCTTCCTCAATGGCCGTGCGAAATTGGCCGAGCAGCAGCTGCGATGTGTTGGTTGAAATGTAGGCCACAATACCAGCAGCAAGCAGGCCAAAGATTACCGTATAGACCACCGTTAGTCTTGCAGCTGTGGATTTGAACATTGAGAAAACCCAGCGAATAGCTGCCCATCAATCGGGCAAGGCTTCCAGCCGGTACCCCTTGCCGCGCACCGTGTGAAGAAGGGGCTTGTCGAAACCCTTATCGATTTTGCTCCGAAGTCTGGAAACATGCACGTCGATTACGTTCGTCTGAGGGTCGAAGTTCAACTCCCAAACGTTTTCCAAAAGCATGGTGCGGGTTACCAATTGGCCACTGTGCCGCATGAGATAATCAAGCAATCGATATTCGCGAGGTTGCAGGATAATTTCTTCACCTGAACGCTCTGCTTTGCGCGACAAACGATCAAGCGAAAGGTCTCCAACGGAGCTGGACGTTTCTGTTGCCTGCACTGTGGAACGACGGGCCAAAGCTTCAACGCGCGCGAGAAGCTCCGTCTGGGCATAGGGTTTTGTGAGATAATCATCACCGCCGGCGCGAAGGCCAGCCACGCGATCATCCACCTGACCCAGAGCGGAGAGAATTAGGACGGGTGTGTTCACGCCTTGGGAACGCAGATTGGACACCATAGTCAATCCATCGCGTTTGGGCATCATGCGATCAACGATCAGCACGTCGAATTCAGCGGCAGAAGCACGCGCTTCACCTTGTTCTCCGTCACCAACATGCGTCACCTCGTGGCCCGCCGTCTCAAGCGTTAAAGTCAATTGGTGCGCGACGATGGTATCGTCTTCCGCCAGAAGTATCTTCAACGACAAGTTCCTTTTCCTATCGCAAACGCGAAAGCTGAAGAGAGTGAAGCGACGGAGCTTTCGCTGCCGTCGCTTCCGGGACTGCGCGTTCTTGGGGTTGAGGATCGAGGAGACCTCACGCGCGCCCCGATTCATGCAGGTCGACTACCCCTGATTAACGGGCAAGGCGATAAAACGGTTTCGTTCGTTGTTGCGAAGCTGGAAAAGCACTGCCTTGCGGTCATCCTCCATCGCCTGCGCAACCGCTTGACCGACATCAGTGACCGACCTGGTTTCCTTACCGTTGACCGACACGATGAGATCGCCGACGCGCAGGCCTTTTTCTGCTGCTGCGCCATTCTGTTCGACCGAGGAAACTCGAACTCCATCTTCGTCAGGAATGATCGACATACCAAAGTCAGAAAGCTCGATAGCGCTTTTTTCATCTGGCTGCGAATTGGAACCTGCAGCAGCTTCCTTTGGTTGATCCAACGTACCGAGAGTGACGTCGATAACGCGTTTCTCGCCATTGCGGACAACCTCGATTTTCACGATCTCGTCCGGCTCATATGCCGCAATCATGCGGGACAATGCCTTTGCATCTTTGACGTTCTTGCCATCCACGGCGACGATAACATCGCGCGAGAGCATACCAGCCTTATCGGCTGGGCTGCCTGGACTCGCCTCGGAGACGATGGCGCCAGTTGCGCTATCTAGGCCAAGCGAGTCAGCTATGTCTTCGGAAACAGGTTGAATAGCGACACCCAGCCAGCCGCGCGTCACGCTGCCTTCACGGATGAGGTCGCCAACGACTTCCTTGGAAGTTTTTGCAGAAATAGCAAAGGCAATGCCGACATTGCCGCCTGATGGTGAGAAGATCGCAGTGTTCACACCAATGACCTCACCACGCAGGTTAAAGGCAGGGCCACCGGAGTTGCCTTTGTTTACGGCTGCATCGATCTGAAGAAAATCATCGTAAGGTCCGGAGCCAATATCTCGGCCTGCAGCCGACACGATACCTGCGGTTACTGTGCCGCCAAGGCCAAACGGATTGCCGACCGCGACCACCCATTCACCGACACGGCTCTTGCCTTGCGCAAAATCAACGTAGGTGAATTTCTCGGCCCGTTCGACCTTCAACACGGCAAGGTCTGTCTTCGGGTCGGTACCGATCATTTTGGCGTCGAGTTCAACTCCGTCGTTCATAACGATGGTGAATTCATCGCCATTGGCGACAACATGGTTGTTGGTCACCACGTAACCATCGTCGGACACGAAGAAGCCTGAACCTTGTGATGTACCAAAGTTGCGGGGGGAACGGCGATCACGACGCGGGTTGGCGCGCTGCTGATCTTCAAAAAAGCGGCGGAGTGGATGACCTTCGGGTAGATTGCCGAAGCCTTCGCGGAAGCCACGCTGATTGCCGTCGTTGGACGCAGGCTTAACCGACGCCTTCACGCGGACACTCACAACTGCTGGCGAGACAGCTTCCACTACATCAGCAAAGCTAGGGGCTTGCGGTGCCTCGACTTTGACGGCTTCAGCGAAAACTGGCTGGATAAGGCTGACATTGCCACCGGCAACAAATGCGCCAGTTAGAGCGACTGCGGCAACGCCGCCGAGAAAAGTTTTACGGATGGGGTTCATGCTTCTAGCTCCTGAATTCCAAAATGGTGCGGCCACGTAGTGTCCGACCCTCGCCACTTAGATGGGACTGCAATTGTGAAATGCAGGGGGCGATAGAATTAAAGCTTGGTAATGATAGAGTGTTGCCGCTCTCAGCGGTTTAGCTTTTTTTATCAATGAGTTCAGCGATGCGCCGCTCTTCGTCTGGCGTAAGAGACGCAACGGCCTCAGGCTCTGCCTTACCTCGTCTGCTCCACGCAAACCCAATGCCAACCACCAGAAGCAGAGCAGGTGCAAGCCAAAGAATGAGCGTGTGCCATGCCAGAACCGGCTTTAGGAGGATGAATTCTCCGTAGCGGTCGACAAGGTATTGTTTGACCTGAGAGTTGGTTTGTCCGGCTGCAATCTGCTCCGACACGATCTGTCGAAGGTCCTTTGCCACATCAGCATCGGACTCACCAATCGACTGGTTCTGACAGACGACGCAGCGCAGCTCACTGTAGAGCGCTTTAGCCCTTTCGTGTTGCGCCGTATCGAGCGCAGGTTGGGCGAAAGCACTCATCCAACTCATAGAAACCATCAGAAATGCGATGGCGATCTTCATGTTGCAGGGACCGCGTTTGGCGATGGCTTGGCCGCCTTCTTCGCCAAACGTTTGCGTCGCCCTGTGAGAGACAAAAGACCGCCAAACGACATGATCACTGCGCCATACCAGATGAGTGTCACGTAGGGCTTCCACCATATGCGCAACGTCACTGCGCCACCCGGTTGTAAGTCTCCCAATGCGAAATAGAGCTGTGAGAAGCCGAAAGTGTGGATTGATGCTTCACTGGTTGGCATCTGACGCGCTGGATAGAAGCGTTTCGTCGGGAAAGCTTCAGCAACAACTTCTCCATCGAGGAACACCGTTAGACGGGCGCCTTGGGACTGGAAGTTCGAGCCTTGCTCGTCGACATAACCGTCATGGCGCAATGTATAGCCACCTGCTTCGACCGTTTCTCCCGGTTTGAGCGCAGTTACGGTCTCGGTCTCGTAAGCTGTCACTACAACAATACCCAGCATCGTAACGCCGACACCGAAATGGGCGAATGCAGTGGCATAAACCGATCTCGGCGTACCGGCGAGACGGCGTAATCCTGTGCTCCATCCAGCAGTGCGGAAAGAAGCGCGCTGGGCAAGTTCAGCAAACGAACCGACCATAAGCCAGACGGCAATCGCGATCATCACAGGCGCAAGGATTGAGCCCCCCCGCGTGAAGCCCAGCACGAGCACCATCGCCAAAATGCCGACAACCGCAGCGAAAACCAAACGCTGAGCCGCGCCGAGAATATCTCCCTTTTTCCAAGCCAGCAGCGGTCCGAATGGCAGAGCCAAAATGAGCGGAATCATCAACGGAATGAAAGTCAGGTTGAAAAATGGAGCGCCGACCGAGATTTTTGCTCCGGTAATCGCCTCATATACAACAGGGTAGAGCGTGCCGAGCAGAACCGTGGCCGCCGCAGTCGACAACAATATATTGTTGAGGACGAGCGCGCCTTCACGCGAAACCGGAGCGAACAGACCACCCGCTTCAAGCTTGTTAGCGCGCACAGCAAACAGTGCCAAAGAACCACCAACAAAGACGGCGAGAATTGCCAAAATGACGAGGCCGCGCGAAGGGTCAGACGCGAATGTATGCACTGACGTGAGAACGCCCGAGCGGACCAAAAATGTACCAAGTAGACTCAGGGAGAACGTCAGAATAGCGAGCAAGACCGTCCAGATTTTCAGCGCATCGCGCTTTTCCATAACCAGCGCTGAATGGAGTAACGCTGTCCCGGAAAGCCAAGGCAAAAAGGACGCGTTTTCGACCGGATCCCAGAACCACCAGCCACCCCAGCCGAGTTCGTAATAAGCCCAGTAAGAACCCATCGCGATACCAGCGGTAAGGAATACCCAAGCGATCAAAGCCCAAGGGCGCACCCAACGTGCCCAAGCCGCATCAATCCGGCCTTCAAGCAGTGCAGCGATTGCGAAGGCGAATGTGATCGAGAAACCGACATATCCGAGGTAAAGCATGGGCGGATGGATCGCGAGACCGATGTCCTGAAGGATCGGGTTTAGATCCTGCCCTTCGATTGCTGTCGGCTGGCGTTCAAACGGGTTGGACGTCCAAATGATGAACGCAAGAAATGTCGCTAGCATCCACGCTTGAACGCCCTGAACGTTAGCCCGCAGCTTCTCCGGCAAATTACCGCCCAATACGCTAACGGCTGCTGCAAATAGAGCGAGAATCAGCACCCACAAAAGCATCGAACCTTCATGGTTGCCCCAAGTGCCAGTTACCTTGAACAATGTCGGCATATCGCTGTGGGAATTCTGCCAGACGTTGACGACCGAGAAATCAGACTGGAGGTAGGCCCACATCAGCGCGCAAAAAGACAACCCGGTGAAAACGAAAATGCCCATTGCGCTGGAATCGGCAGAAGCCATCATCTTCCGGTCGCCGATATAAGCGCCCCAAACAGGCACCACTGACTGAATCACCGCCAGAGCGAAGGCGATCAAAAGCGCGACATGACCAAGTTCTACAATCACTTTGCAGCTTCCTTCCAGACGCCTTTTTCTTTCAGTTTCTCGGCCATACCTTCGGGCATATAATTCTCATCATGTTTGGCCAGAACCGTGTCAGCCATAAACGTGCCATCGGCACCAAGAACGCCCTCCGTGATAATGCCTTGCCCCTCGCGAAACAGGTCGGGCAGAATGTTGGTGTAACTGACCTTGATGGTTTCATCGGTGTCGGTGAGCACGAAGCTGACATCCAACCCGTTGCCACGATTTACGGACCCTTCTTCAACCAAACCGAATAGTCGAACCTTCTGTTTCGGCCCAACAGATGCCGCTTTCAACTCGCTCGGCGAAAGTGCGAAGGAAATGCCCTCTCGCAACGCGAACATCGACAGACCAACGGCTCCTGCCAAAACGATACCAATTACGCCGATCCATATCAGCCTGTTCGTCCGCCTTGTCATGCTCATCCATCCGTCTTTTCGGCAGGCTTTAGCCCGAGGGACTTGGCCAGATTCTGTAAATTTCCTACATTGCTTTGATCTTCAGCAAAGATTGTGACTGCCTTGCCGAACGCTGCCTGCGCCTCAGCGTCGCGGCCCAAAACGTTGTAAGAGCGAATGAGGCGCACCCAACCTTGGAAATCGTTAGGCTCTTCATTGAGACGTTCAGCAAGACCTTCAACCATATTTTCGATCATCGACTGACGTTCAGCTTGAGGTAAAGCTGCTATTTCACCGGCACGCTTACTCGGAACGCGAGCTTCTAGTCTCGCAATGCTCGCCGCAGCAAGTTGCTGAAAGCGTTGATCTTCAGGGCGTGTGGCTTGCAGCGCCTTCCAGCGGGTTAGCGCTTCACCAACCCTGCCGTCCTGCTCCAATGCAAGAGCCATATAAAGATTGGCCTTGGGTTGTGTGGGCTCTTCCGCAAGCGCCTTTTCAAACAAACGTCTGGCCGGGCCGGTTACAATATTACCTGCGGCAACAGTGAGAGCTTCACCCAACTCACTTTTCAGAAACGGTGTGTCTTCACCAAGCTCTGCCACACGGCGCAGTGCTCGCGCTCGACCAAGTGGGCGGTTTAACCGGCCATAAGTCTCCGCCAGAACTTTCCAGCCACGAATGTCGTCGGGATTTTTGGCAAGGTGTCGCTCTGCTATCAAAACCATCTGGTCGACCGATTGTCCGGCGAGATTAACACTGGAAGGATCGAGACGCGGTGCATCGGGCAAACCCGGCGACCCAATCGACAAGTAAGCCGGCAAAACTAAAGCCGGGACTGCCAAAATAGAAGCAACGCTTGCCCAGCGTAACGATCTCGTTGCTCCCGACGCAGTTTGCCGGTTCTTCAAATCATCTTCAGCCGCCAAGAGCCGCCGAGCCAGTTCGACACGCTCGGCTTCCAACACATCACTATCGCCATCGGTACTGGCGATGCGATCGTTCAGCTCACGCAATTCGGCACGATAGATGTCGGTAGCGGTCACCTCTTCAGCCTGCTCAACGGGAACAGCACGCAGCATCGGCCGCAGCACGAAAAGTGCAGCGATCAAAAGCATGGCGAGTACGATGATCCAAAAGGTCATGATCAGGACATATCCCAGCTGTGGAGGATGGCAACGCGACCAGGTATCACGCCCGAACACACGAGCGTCATCACGTTATCAATTGCCAGCTATCATCGCCCTGACGACAGGCGGTTGCACTGCCGCGCCGTGTTTCGCCATCGGTTGTGACCACATGGGAAAACTTGCGGCATGTGTTACCACCAACACGAAACGTTGCTTGCGCGCGAATTTCACCTTTGGTTTTTGAATTGTCCCCGACCCATCGCACGGGATCACCTGCTTGCGCGAAGTTGAGAGCCCTCGACTCCGCGTCCGCCAGCACATCTTTTTCAGGTCGGGATAAGCCCTTTGTGATGGTTGGGTTTACGCGAGCGATGAGGGCTTGCTGATCATCCGCACCATTTGTCAGCGATGTATCGGGCGATGTTCGTCCGAAGCCGGTGCAAGAGGTTAGGACCAAAGAGCCTGCCAGAATTATGAATAGTGCGTGGCGCATCTTGAACTAGCCGGCTTTCTTGGAATGCGAAGTTTCAGGAGGCTTTGTGACGCCCGCACTTGGCAGAAAAACGGCAGCGCGCAAACCGCCATTCGTGCTTCGGCTCAAAGACAGGCTTCCTCGATATTCTAAAGCAATATCTCTGACGATGGATAGGCCGAGGCCTGAACCGGCTGAGAGTTCGTCGAACCGTTTACCGCGAGCGGTTGCTTCGCTCATTTCATCGTCGGTCATTCCGGGACCGTCATCTTCGACAGACAGGATAATTTGCCCGTTATCTTTATGATGCGGGGATACCGAAATTTCGACCAATCTATCAGCAAAACGGGCAGCATTCTCGAGTAAATTGCCCAAGACCTCTTCGAGATCCTGCTCCTCACCTCGAAACAATGCCTGAGGTGCTTCGTTCGTCACGGTGAAGTTCGTATCGGGAAATAGTTTGCCCATAACTGAGACGATACGCTCAACGAGAGGTCCGACTGGAGTGCGGGAATTGATGACGCCTCGCTGGGCTGCGATATTTGCCCGCTCCAGATAAGTGCCGATTTGGTTGGTCATCGCCTCGACCTGCTGCGAGACTAGCTGCATTTCTGGAGCCTTGGAGGCCTCGGCTTCATTCTTCAAAACAGCCAATGGTGTTTTCAAAGCATGCGCGAGATTGCCGACTTGGGTTCGCGCGCGCTCTAGCACCGAAGCGTTCGCGTCCAGCAACGCATTCAATTCTTTTGTGAGCGGTGCAACTTCAGCAGGAAATGGCCCTTCTACGGTTTCAGACCGTCCTTCGCGAAGGGCAGCCAAGGCTGTGGTGGTGCGGTTCAACGGGCGAAGACCCAGTCTTACTATGAACCAAGAAGCTATAGAGGAAATTATAGCGAGGACCGTAAATGCCGCTATGAGGCGGCTATTAAACTCAAAGATGGCTTCGCTTACATCCGCCACATTACCCGCGACGAGCACCTGATAAAGTTCGTCGCCCTCTCCAAAATACAGTTGGTTTTCAAGCCTGCGGATCATGCCAATTCCAGCAACATCCATGCGGTAACTTCTACTGAAGCGGTCATCGAATGGTGGAGCGGCAACCGGGGCCGTTTCGAGAAATGTGTCAGGAAGATTGGGGGATCGCAGAAGCAACACGTCAGAGGAATTTGCCTTGGAAACAGCCCAATACCAACCGGAGAGCGGTTGACGAAAACGAGGATCGCCAAGATCGGGCAGACCGTTCAACTGACCATCATCGCCAACATTAATTACCGCAATGATGTTAAGCGCATGTGCTTGCAATAGGTCACGAAAATTGTTGCGCGCGTTTGCTGCAAATAGTGCCGAAAGCACAAGCCCGGTCAGAATAAGCGCAACAGCAAGCCACATGCCGATGAACAAGGTTAGCCGCAGTGCCAGCGACATTGAACCTACAGTTTGGGTCTCGCCGCCTTTCGTCAAACGCGGTAGCCTAAACCTCGTACAGTCTCGATGACATCGCTATGCAGTTTCTTGCGCAGCCTGCCGACGAAGACCTCAATCGTGTTGGAATCTTTATCGAAGTCCTGATCGTATAGATGTTCGATGAGCTCGGTCCGGGAAACGATTTCACCCTTGTGGTGCATCAAATATGACAGAAGCCGAAACTCGTGGGACGTTAGCTTTACCGGCGTCCCGTCCATGAAAACGCGAGACTGGCGCGTATCAAGGAGCACTTTTCCAATTTCTATCTCTGCACTGGAATGACCTGCTGCGCGGCGGATCAGCGCGCGTAAGCGGGCAAGGACCTCTTCCATGTGAAATGGTTTGGCGACGTAGTCATCAGCACCAGCATCAATGCCAGCAACTTTGTCGCTCCAGCGGTCGCGGGCGGTGAGCAGCAAAACAGGCATTGATCGCCCGCCCCGCCGCCATTTCTCCAACACGCTAATGCCGTCGAGTTCAGGAAGGCCTACATCAAGGATTACCGCATCATAGGGTTCGGTATCACCGAGAAAATGACCTTCTTCACCGTCGCTTGCAGAGTCCACCACGTAACTTGCCTCTTCTAGCGCAGAGACGAGTTGGCGATTGAGATCGCGATCATCTTCAACGACAAGAATGCGCATGCATGATGGTCCTTACTTCTTCGACTGAAGCGAAAGCGTGGCTACTTGCGCAGCGTAACCGTTTTACGCCTCGGCGCACCAGTGCTGGAAGGAATGAGGACGGTTACGCGGCATGAAGAGCCGGTATCCCGCACTGCAAGAACGCTAGCGCCGGAGCTAGCGGCATAGGCAGCAGCCTTTTGCCCGCACACATCGGCATGACCGGGTGTGGCGTGGATGAGCGTCAACGCAAATAATGCGGAAAGGGCAATACGAGTTTTCATAATGTATCGTTAGCAGGCTCTAGCTGAACCGTCGATGAACGAGGGCCGCACAAATTTGTCCAAACCGCATTGTGCTCCCGTACTTGTCGCAGAGTTTCATCACTATCTGCTGCGCTCCACATGATTGGTTGAAACAACGCGCAGTCGTCAATCATCCCGCTTGAAACCGTCATCTTCGCGCAGCTTGAGACTGCCGCTGCGCCCAGTGCTATCACGAATAGCCTTACGGATTTTCTGAGCCTGCCGCTTTCTGGCCAATGCACGCTTTCTCCCTTCGGCTTCAAACCTGCGCCGCCAATGGCGGCGCAGGATATCAAGCATCCATTTAAGCAGCGCTGCAAAGGCGCCAATGGAACTGTCATTCAATGATTGATGTGGCTGCCAGCCTTCCAAACACGGCGATGAGCGATGCTCCAACGGCAACGATCTGCATTGCAGCTTCAGTAAGTTGAGTTTGCATCCCGTCATCAACCGTGTGCCCGAATGCCGACGACAATGCAGCCGCCACGGCGACAAGAGATGCCCAAATTGTGCGGGATAGATACCAAGGTTTAGATTCAGTCATAGTGATCTCCTTTTATAGGTTTCGGATTAGTTGATTGTAAGAAATGCAGGGTCGCCAAGACCGTAGCTGGTGCTCATTTGCGCGACCCGGAAGCCGGAGACACTGTCGCCTGACTGAGTTTTGGACGATATTTCAGAAGCAGAAAACACTGTTTCAGATTGCTGTATGTCGTGGGTAATTTCAGCACCTGATGCAAAAAGTAACGTCGCGCTGTAGCGCTCTTCCACTTCGCTCATTGCCGTTTCGACCGCATTCCAGTCACCGACGTCACTGCGATCCCGCCTTATCCAGCTAGTAGAAAAGCCATCGGTTTCAGAACCGGAAATTTTAAGATGGACGGGACTAAGCGGCGTCACACTTCGGTACCCAGAAACGTAAGAAGCGCCTGTAAAAGACGCGTCGCTAAGCGGGTTATCACCCGAGCCAACGCGCCAATTAAGGGCCAGGCCCAGTTCATTGTCCGCAATCGGCAACGGTGTTAGCGCGCCATCAAGCAACACAACATCACGACCAGCTTGCAAAGGGTTCAATGCGAGCGCTTCGGTGCCCGCTTGCCCGCGTAGCAGGCGGGACAGTCTCCATCTGCTGTCGGCAACCAGCTCGGCTTGTTGGAACTGTACGATTTCCCAACCTTCTTGGTGGCGCACAGCTATTGCATTTCCACCTGCAAGCACCTGGGTAGTTTCCGCAGATGAGAGCGTTCCGGTGAACAATGTTATGACGGGCCGTGCAGCATCGTCCCATCTTGAGATAGTACCGCAACCCGCTGCGCCTTCTTGTATTTCCCCGACAGTTGCTTGTTGCTCAATCGCACCGCGATAGTCGAAGTCAATGGAGGTTGGTGACGCAAAGGCGCTTAGAGCGCCGGTCCACGGACGACTGGTCGCAACAACCCAGTTGCCTGAGGCACCGGCGCTTATAGGCAACACAGGTAAATCAAGAAAGCGGACGAGCGGTTTGGTGGCTGGGTTACGACTGGAATATTTTCGGACTTCATCTGCAGCGGTCGTCGAAGTAAGACGTGGAAATTCGGTAGCGCGCCCCGTGACCTCCAGCACATCACCTTCTTCAACCTGCGCAATTCGATAAATCCGACCGCCCTCGTCTGAAGCGAAAGTTATGAGATCACCAACGGTGAGATTCTGATACCAGCGTGGCAAAGCAAATGTGACCGAGTGCCTTCCCGTCCAACCGTCATGTAGCCAACGCAACAGTTGTCGCTCTGCCTGCATCGCATCAACTACAATCGGGGCAGAAAAAGATTGCTGCCTCAATGAAGCGCTATCAATCCTGCGCGCGCTGCGCTGTACCTCTTGGTAATCTTCAAGACCGTCGATAGCTTGAAGATGGACCGTGGCAGGTAACTCGCTTTCCTGTTCGATGGAGTATTCGACCAGAGCCCGGTCAACCTCAACCGATGCAATTTCGTGATCACCGATTAGAGCAGGTTCGATGATTCCACGCGAGACAAAGTTCAAGACGCCGGCATCTTCGAATACGTCCCACCCATAAAGTTCGATGAGGACTTCGATTGCGGCACGAACCGAGCCGGTTTCTGCAACGATATAACCGTCGGCAACTTCTTCCAGCCTCGATACATCGTAGTTTTCTATTCCGCTGCGACGCAACAGATCAACAATCAGATCTGCCATGGCGATACCACCCATGCGGCCGTTCAACCAATGGCCGCGCTGCCAGTTTGCTCCATCACTCCAAAGTTCGTCATCGAGTGGGAAATTTGGGAACGGTCTTGCATCCCATGCCCATGCCTGACTTCGCGACAGATCGACCATCGAACCGTTGAAGCTTGTCGATTGTGGATTGTTGTCCAGATTGCTCCAATAGACGTTGGTAGCCCTTAAATACGCGCGCTGCACGGCGTCATCGCGACTGCCAGACGAAAAGTAGGGAAAGCTGCTTTGGTCGGATTTCGGGTCAAAGAAAACGTTAGGTTGGTTAGTCCCGTTATGAATGGCGGGGCATCCGTATTCGGTGAAGATGACGGGTTTGGATTCAGGCACCCAGGATGAAGAGCCAGCTAATTCGGTGCCATTTCTCCTCTCATAATGTTCGTTTTCCCACCACGAACGAATGTCCTTTGGTCGATAAACCCATGGCTTGCCAAGGCCGTCCGTGATGGGCGTTCGCTGCCCTGCCTTGCGATCTACTTCAGAAGCGTAAAACCAGTCGAAGCCCTCACCTCCAGCAAAACCTGCGGCTAGGTATTCTGGATCGGAAACTGATCTTAAGGCATCAACCGGATCGCCAGCATCACGCCAATCGGTCAGCGGCAGATAGTTGTCGATACCCACCGCGTCGATTGATGGATCAGCCCAGAGCGGATCAAGGTTGTAGAATACATCGCCGGAACCATCATCAGGTTGATGGCCGAAATACTCGCTCCAATCAGCACCATATGTGACGGTGCAAGACGCTCCCAGTTCCTGCTTTGCATGGGCTGCAAGAAACCGCAGTTCTTCCACGAAGGGAAAAGCATCGTTGTCATCGCGGACATGAGTTAGCCCACGCATCTCGGAACCGATAATAAACACATCCACGCCGCCCGCCAGTTTAGCGAGCGCAACGTAGTGCTGAATCAGGCGGCGATAGGACCACTCATTCTGACTTGCGAAAGATTGAACCTGCTGACGAGCGGCGGCGGTTTTGTTGACTGTTTCTGCAATACCCTCAGCCGGATCGCAGGTAATTTGACCCCGCCACGGAAAGGCCGGTTGGGATGCACTTCCATCCGGTGCCGGTAGTTCATTACCAGCAGGAACATCCATCAGCACAAACGGATTGAGAGCCACACGTAAGCCGCGACGTTTCAATTCGGCGATGGCGCGAAGCACCGAACCATCACTTGGCGTTCCGCCATAGGCCGGTCGACCTTCAATCTGCGACACAGTTCGTGCATCCTGGCGACCTATACCCGCGACAGACCATCCTTGGCCGGACGTGATGTTGCGCGCTGGGACTTCAACGCGCGGTGCCACGCTACATTGTCCGGCCCTCAAGTCATCACCGAACCAGGATACGACAAGCGCCACTTGCTCGATCCCTGGAACACTTGCTTGCAAAGCATCTATACTGGCTAGGAAATCGGTCGTCGCAACGGTTTGGTTGACGTTCAGCGAGCGGCTTTCCACCGCATCTACACGTTCAATTACCGGTTGCGTATCGTAACCGAATTCTGTCGCCCCCGGAATTAAATTGACTCCCTGCAGGCTTTTTTCGACGTCACCAATTGCATTCAGCACTTCGACCGAGATTTGGGGAATGCGGTTGCCGTAGCGCTCCAGCGCAAGTCGCTCGAACACAATGTATGCCGTGCCGCGATAGGCAGGCGCAGCGCCACTTCCCTGCTTCGCTTCTATCAGACTGTCGGGAAGCTGCTGCTGATCGCCGTTGTGAACCCGGATTGTTGCACCCGTTTGTTCCAGCAACTTGCCGTCAGCCCAAATTCTGCCAACGCCACCAATCGGCCCTTCGCACAGACCGATCGCGAAATTGGCAAGATATGTATACGTCGTTGTGGTGGTTTTTGGCGCGCTGCCCTTGCCGCCGCTCTTCTGTCGCTGAACGGTCTGCACTTCTTGCAACTGCGTTGCCCAGATGATTTCACCCGCGATACGGGTTCGCCCATATGCGCGTGCAATTGGTGCACCTTCTCGCGACGTGAGAATGCGAACGGAATCCAGACGCGGGCCCTGAACACTTCGGTCACCCGGACCGAATAGCCTTTGATCTATTGCGGAGCCTGCAGTCGCACCAAGTGCGCTCCCAATCGCACCACCAATCGGCCCGCCCAAAGCAGTACCAACAGTTGCGCCAAGGGTTTGAAGTACGAGTGTGGCCATTAGTCTGGCTCCTTCACATCGCTACAAACAGATGAAGGAAAGCGGAAAATACCGCCTATGCGATCAGACCAGAAAGAGGATAATGCACTCTCTACGACCGTGTTGCCTTCGTAAGCATGAATGAAGTGACGGCTGCTCGACAGAATGCCAGCATGCTTTGCAGCCGAGCCGCGGCGCATACGGAAAATGAGCACATCGCCCGGCTGATCTTCACCAAATGCCACTTCACGAAAGTGAGTGTATCCGGCCACCAACAGGTCTTCTTGGCCCGTGGGATCTGACCATGTGCTAGAATAGTTCGGCAGTTGCTGTGGTTCTTGGCCTTCCACCTCGCGCCAGACCCCGCGAATGAGCCCGATACAATCTGCACCGACACCTTTTACAGAGGCTTGATGGATGTAGGGCGTGCCTAGCCATTGGCGCGCCGTTGCAACGACGCGCTCGCCCACTTCATGATTTTTCATAGAAACTCCTAAAGAGTAGATCAGACGACGAGAGGCGAACCGTCATGCAGCGTGTCACGATCAGCGTAGCCAAGCGAAAGATCGCCACCGGGCATATGGGGAAAACCGCGAAAGTTATCGCCGTTTTCAAAACGGTTACGGCATTGCGCGAATGTCTTGTTGCACCCTGCCGTGAGCACACATTGATCGTCTGAAGAAGGTGGAAACGCGGGTGCTTGCCACAACGAAATGCGTTTGCCGACGTGACGGGAAATCTCGCTCGACGTGCCGGAATTCCTCCCCGATACCCAACGCAATTTGCCGTTTGAGAACCAGCCGTCATCGAAGCTGATCGGGTCAATTATTTCTACTGTTAGGCGATCGGTGACAGATATTACCTGAGCCTCAAAACGGAACCGGCTGTCGGAGAGGTCGACACCGCATCTGCTGTCCCCAACGGTTGCATCACAACTGCGGCTGAACGTTCGTCCAATCGGTTGGTCGAGCAAGCTCGCCAAGGCGCGAAGCTCGGCGGAAAAAGCAGCACCCGAACGTACAACCTCACCCAAAATGAAGGTGCGAAGATGGTGTTTTTGACTATCAGCACGCGCCCAGTTCACCAACCAGACCTCAACATTTGCTCCATCATATCTGCCAAGTTGCAAGTCTTCAGAGGAAATGGCGTCTGCGCTTAGCGCACCAGCAATCTGCTGGTTGTCGGGTGCCAGTCCGAGTTCGGTTACTGCCGTGGTCGGCTCGAAACCAGTGGCCGCTTCGCAGCGGGTTCCATCAACATCCAATGGTGCATCATGATCGGTAAAGCCCAACACGGCACCGTCGCGCCGTCGAACGATCCAGCAGGTGCAAAGTGTCGTTGCATCCTTGAACAGATGGCTTGTTAGTTCAGGTGAAAACGCTCTCACAGCAGAACCTCCATGAGTGGAATGGACGGCACCTCGCCTGCGGTGAACGCGGCCAGATTGACCATCAATTCGTCAGCCTCGAACCGCACCGGAACGTCGAACTCGAAACCAGCGGTAACAGTGGCTCCCTCAGGCGGAGCATGCCCTTGCCGAAAGGTGACCGTTCCCGGTGTCAGGTCGGCGTCGAAGTCCTGGTCTAGAGTTGACGCAACACCATCGACAGCGATCACAAGCGTGCTCAATGTCGGCAGATCGATTGACCGTCGATAGGCTGATGTCGCCTCTTCGCCATAGGCCTTCGAAAGCACGAACGAAGTTTGCACACCGTCGCCAACACCCAACAATTCGTCATCGCTGCTTATAGGTTGCCCCTCAGCAGCAGTGCTCCAGTCCAGTGGATCGCGATAGCGGAACGGGTGAAGCGGTCCACGCCTTGCTTCGTAGAAAGCAACGACACGGCGCAAAGCCTCCATGTCTTTCACGCCATACCCCGCTTCGAACCGGCGTCTGGATCGCGCCCAACGCTGGTTGCGCTGTTCGCGTCCTGAGCCGAGCGTTACAATTCGCGTCTCCCGCATCGGGCCGCCGCTGGATTGAAGCGCGATGTCGGTCGGAAACCGCACATCGTGAAATTGGTTGTCGAGAGGCATCGTTGCGCCCTTTTCAAATCAGAGATTGCGCTGACCGCGACCGACAGTGCGGGCGAGCATTGCGGACAGCTGCGACTGCGACCGCCGGAAGCTGGTGGCATCCGGGGTGGACACGTTGAACGTCACATTCACGGGAGCAGAGCCGCCCTGCATCTTCACACCCAGCTTGCCATCGCTGCCGCGGGACAGCGGCATAATGGCTTCTGCACCTGCCTCACCCATCAACCCAACGCTGCCGCCGGAGCCGAAAAAAGTGGGCGAAGCGACGATCCCACCTTTTGCAAACGGCGTGATTGCGGGTGTTCCCCCGCCCCCACCGAAACCAGATGGGACGAGAGCTGAGGCAAGGTTCTGGAATAACCCCGACGCCAGGTTCTCAAGAGGTTTGAAACCTGCATCCAACGCGATGGAACTCATGCGCAGTGCCATGTCTTTCAACGTGTCGTTGAAACTGCGCCCACTGGTGACAGCGGATTTGAGGCTACTGGAAAAGGCGCGGCCGAAACGGTCGCTCTGCTTTTCCAGACTGCCCAAGGCGTCCGAAAACGGTGCTATGTCAGCCTTTACCGGTATGGTGACGGCCAATTCATCATCGGTCATATTCATCTCCCATAGTGATGTTTGGCTGCGGGTCAGGGTGGTCTTTGAGCGCCCCATTCAACCAGTCTCGATCGACAGTATTTGGCTCACCCAAACCGTAAGCGCGCATAGCAGCTGCCAGTTCCGGTAAGGTGAGTGCCCAGAATTCAGCCGATGAAAGTTTCAAGCGCCCGAAGCCGAAGGCCATGGCTTCAGCCCATGGAAACGGTTGCGGCTCAGCCAATGACTTTTGCCTGAACATTATTTTCATCGAAGGGTTCGCCAAAGGTGACTTGCAGCAGTTCGCCAGCCAGTCGCGCGAAGCCGATTGCGCCGCCGTCAGCCTGCATCTGCTCTACCTCTTCCAGCTCGACCAAGTGCCCTGCCCCGCGCAGCCCGGCTGTAATGATGCGGCTCAGATCTCGCGCGCGAAGCTTGCCTTTTGAAAAACGCTCGGCGAGCGTTTGCAGATCATCAGCTTCGAATGCAGCTTCCAACTCTGCCAACGCGCCAAGTGTCAAACACATGGTCCAATCGCGGCCGTCCAGCCGTGCGGGTATTTCTCCACGATGACGGTTCACCATTAGGCTGCTGCCGTGAAGGTGATCGCACCTGCAGATTCCAGCGACATGTCGAAGGTCACTTCGCCATTATGTTCCGCGCCGTACTCTAGCGATACGATCTGGAAGTCGCCTTCGAGCGTGCCGAAGTCCGGCAATACGGTTTGGAAGCGCGTGACCGCACCAGCAAAAAACTGCGTGCGGATTTTCGCGTCGGACGCAGCGTCTTTGAATATGCCGGAGCCGGAAATCGCAGCGCGTTGAACCCCTGCGCCTGCCAGCAGTTCACGCCAGCGACCGGCGCTTTCGAAATCCGTCACGTCGACACTTTCAGCGTTGAATGCGATGCGTCGGCTTCGCATTCCAGCAACCGTGGTGGGAAGTTGTGAGATGGGGTCGATGATCTTCAGCAGAAGATCTTTTCCTTTTTGGGCAGCCATGATGGCCTCCTGAATGTGGTGGGATCAGATGTTGGTCACAGGTTCGGTAACCGCACGAAAACGCAGCACGCCGTGCAGATAACCGTGCAAGCGGTCGCGTCTCGTGTCGGAAAACTGATAGCGTTGCGCCACGAGATGGTGGTCTTCGATGGTCAGGCCATCTGCGGTGAGGATGCGTTTTGCGTGGGCCTGCAGCGCATGGTTGTCGCGCCGGTGACCACTGCGGGTCCAAATGTGAACGAAGAAAACGATGGCTTCGCCGCCTTCGGTCGCGGTGCTCCAGTCGTCGCTGCGCGCATCACCCAGAACGACGTAAGGCGGGCGGGCGCGTTCCGGCACCCGGTCAAAAATACGCGCGCCACCGAGTTCGGCTTGTAGGTCGGTGTCGGCATAAAGCGCTTGGTACGCTGCCTTATGAACAGCGAGAGTTGCATCCTTCATGTCAGCACCTCGCGCACAATAGCTGCATCGGTTGCGGCGGCCTTGAGAACAGGACCGTTAGCGCTCGACACAATGCGCGGCTGAAAATCGCTGCCTGATGCTGCCAAAGACGGTTCGAGGCGATCAGCAGCTTCGTTAGCCGCAGTTTCCATGGCGTCATCGAAGGCAGGTGTTTTTGTCAGCTGCGTCAACGCACGCGACAGCGAATTGGCGGTCAATTTCAACGACAGGTTCATCGAGCGACCTCCTTCGTATGGCATTGCAGATAGCGGTGTCGCTCGTCGGGGTCGGTGATGGCGACGATCTCGAACGAACGGTCGCCTTCCACAAAGCGCCAACCGGTCGCCACGTCGGGTCGAAAGCGGATTGTGATGATGTGACTACCCTGTTCGTCGATCTGTTGCGCGAGCAGGCGTTCATCATGGCGCTTCGGTTCGAGGGCAGCCCATACGGTAGCCACCGGTTGAAACTGCTTGTCGAGCGAGCCGATACCGTCAGCGGTTTCGAGCAAACTTTCCAGGCCCATACGGTGGTTCAGCGCACCGGGATCGTGAAAAGTTCGGCTCATGTCAGCCCCACACGTTTGAAGGGACGCAGCAACGCGTCGAGACCGGCGGGCAGCGATACGGGCTGTTGCGATGGCGAGACGGCGCCCCGAAATTCGTACCAATGGGCTACCAGCATCGCGACGGCCTGTCGCAGTGCGGGCGAAACATCCGTGGGAAGGTCGCCCTGCCCGACCGTCAGATCGATCTCCAGACCATTTGCCGCCAAACTCGGATCGACGCTTGCGGAAAACATCAACAGTTGCGGGCGACTGCCGCGCACGAGTTCCGTGTCTTCCGGCGCGATCTGATGAGGCACACCTTCACGGTCGAATGCAGTGACGGCCACTACAGATTGGACCGGCGAAATTTCCAGACGCACGCCTCGGTTGGACGGCCAGTCGGAAACGTATTGCCGCCAGGCTTGGGTCAACATGCGTTCGCCAGTAACCGCTTCGACATACTGACGGGCGGCAGCGATGGTTTGAGTGATGAAGTCGTCTTCATCGGCATGTTCGATACGCAAATGCAGTTTCGCATCTGCGAGCGTTAACGGCTCCAGTGCAGGCGGCGTGATTATGGCTGTGGTCATGTGATCTTTCTCCCGAAATTGATGGGAACCCGTTTCTGAAAACAAAAACGGCCCCACTCTCGACATGCGAAAGCAGGGCCGTCTGACGGCACGGAAGGTGGATCGGGCGGGTTCTAGAACCCGATCCACCGCAAGTGGGAGGGGCTTACGCCGTGCCGAATTTCACCAGTTTGATGGCATCGAAGTCCTGAATACCGCCGCCAACACGCTTGGTGGTGTAGAAGAGCACGTAGGGTTTTGCAGAATACGGATCGCGCAACACGCGAACGCCGGTCCGGTCCACCACGAGGTAACCGCGACGGAAGTCGCCGAAGGCGATTGCCGTTTCGTCGTTGGCAATGTCCGGCATGTCTTCCGCTTCAACGACCGGGAAGCCCATCAGCATCGCTGCAGTGCCCGGCATGGCCGGAGCCTGCCACAGGTAGTTTCCATCGGCGTCTTTCAACTTACGGATTTCCGCCTGGGTTCGGCGGTTCATCACGAAGCTGGCGTTCTGACGGTAGCCCGCCTTCAGCGCGTAGATCGTATCCACCAGCACGTCGGCACCTGTTGCCGGATCGAACTCACCTGCAGCGCCCGTGGCGATGGTGCCGAGATTGCCCCATGACCAGTTGGTCTCATCAACCTGCGAGGCGCTCAAGAAGCCTGTAGGTTTATTGACGCCATCACCGTTGATGAAGGCAGCGCTTTCCTGCTCGGCAAACGCCACTTCGACTTCTTCGCCAATCCATCGGTCTAGATCGATGGCCGTATCTTCCAGCAACACAGAAGTTGCTGCCGGCATGGCGTAGAGTTCCATTGTCGGGAACTGCAGTTCGGCCAGCGACGGCGACGCGGTGATTGCCCGAGCCTCCGTTTCGCCGACCCAGCCGACCACCGGACCGGTGGATGCGAACGGCTTTTTATAGACGTTGCCGGAGACCTCACGAACGCTGGCAATCGAGCGGATGGGCGAGATAGCAGCAAGGCGACGACCGATCTCGGTCGACAATTCCTCCGGCACGAGGTAGCCGCCATCGGGGTCGGATGAGACGGACATCGCCTTCTCTTCCAGCCCGCGAAGGCCATGATCGGAGCCGTTTCGCATGTAAGAGTGGAAGCCCGATTTGTGCTCCATCTGCGCTGCGCTGGTGACAACGCCACCGGACGACAGAGATGGTCGCTGACTTTTCAGCAGCATGTTGTCGAGGCGGCGTTTATGGTCTTCGACAGCGCGGTCGATCCGGGCCATCTTTTCTTCGGTTACCGGATCGGCGGTGACTTGTGTTTCGATTTGCGCGAGGCGCTCGTCGTTGGTTTCCTTGAAGGCCTCGAAGGCCATCATGAAGTCGTCGAAAGCTTCGGCGACGTCTGTACCAGTTCCCATTTTCGTTTCGGGGGCGGCGGTGTGGTGTGCGGTCATGTGCAACACGTCCTGTTCAATTTCGTTATGTGCGGTGAGATTGCATCAGCGCGGTGGCCTGCCGAATTCTGGCGGCCATATCGGCTGAAGTAGGCGCAGCGTCCCGCTGACCCGAAAGGTGGACGAAGCCCTTGGCGATGATCGTCTTCGCCTGACTTCTCGACAGCCCAGCATCCCGCGTGAGCCAGCGTTCGAAGGTGCGAACGGACGGCAAAGCCTGTCCGGCACCCGATTTGACTTGCGATACCCGCGCTTGCGGCAGCATCGGGAAGGTCACGATAGAAATTTCCCAAAGATCGGCTTCGAGAATTGAGCGCACGCCTGCCTGCCCTGCGGGCTTCGAGCGGATCGTTTTGAAACCGATGGACAAGCCGTCCACCGCACCAGCGCGCATGAGAGTCAGAACTTCGGCACCACGAGGCGTGTCTTCGACAATGCGCCCCTTTACCAGAAGCCCTTTCGCATCCTCGCGAATGTCGAGCCATGTCCCTATGGGACTTGCCGGATCATGTTGGTACAACATGCGGACGCCTGCGACGCCTCGGACTTTCAGCGATTTGCGGAATGCACCCCGTTCGACGCGATCCTTCCCAAGATCGGTTTTACCGAAAAGGCTGGCGTAACCGCTGAAGGTGCCGTTTTCGGATAGTTCTTCGACACGCAGGACGCTGCGTTTGATTTCCGGTGCAGCGGTCATTTTGTGGCCTCCGACATTGGCGAGAAGCCCAACATCTCGCGTTTCTCATCATCGGTCAGATAATCCGCGTCTTTCAGTCGATCCCATATGGCCTGCCGGTCCTCGCCGAGACCATCGATACAGTCTTCGTCCATGGCCAGGCGCAGCCCGCCCTCGAAGCGGGGGGCAAGCCAGTGGGACAGGCCATCCAGAATGCGCGATAGCGTTGGCACCATCGTATGACGTAAAAATGCGCGATTGGCCTCGCGGTAATTGGCGTAGGTCGCGTCACCGGGAATTCCTAGCAACATTGGCGGTACGCCGAAGGCGAGCGCGATATCTCGCGCAGCACCGTTTCGCGCTTCGATGAAGTCCATATCCTTGGGGCTGTGCCCCATTGGTTTCCAATCGAGACCGCCTTCGAGGAGCAAAGGTCGGCCAGCGCTTGCTGTTCCCGTATATCCATCTTCCAGTTCGGATTTGAGACGAGAAAATTGCTCGTCGGTCAGGTTGTCATCATGGCCACCGCTATAAACCAGCGCGCCGGATGGACGGGCTGAATTGTCCAGCAGCGCCTTGTTCCAGCGGTTGGCGGCGTTGTGAACATCTAGCGCGGTCAGCGCAGCTTGAAGCGGTGCAAAACCCTGCGCGTCCTCAAGTGGGTGGAACAGCGCAATATGGAGAACCGGCAACCAGCCATCAGCCTCATCAGCCATGTATCGGGTGCGGGCCGTGCCACTGGTGTGTTCGTAACCCGTCACCCAGCCATCACGGCCTGTGGTTGCAACGACCTGATCGGGACGCAGAAGATGCAGTTCACGGGGAGCGCCATCAATAGCGGCACCGTGAATATAGGCATTGCCGGACACCAGAAGATGCCCGATCAGCGCCTCCATAAAATCCGAACCGCCTTGACGCTCATTGGGGCGCCGCAGCAGATCGAGCGCTGGATGGGTGTCGAGCTCCTGTGCGCCATCATAGGCCAGAAGAGGCACAGCAGCGGCGGTTTGGGCAATGTGCCTGATGCAGCGATAGACGACCGGGTTCGACATGTAGCCACGCTTTGCCATTGTGGCGTAGTCGGCATTCGACCAGATGGCCGTGCCGGAACCAGCTATCGCAAACATTGCCGAATTCATGGGCGCTGCTGCTTTTTCTTCAATCTGGTGACCGGCAGACGTGCCGGATCGCGCCGGCGCGAACCAGCGGAACGGATGTTTCATAAAATGTTCCTGTTGTTGGGCAGCAGCGAAAAGCTGCCTGCCGTGTCGTCAGATGGAGCGCGCGCGCGGCGAGCCCGTCCGTTTGAGCATCAATTCCGTCAGTCCCCAGACCAGCGCATCGAGCCTGTCTGGAGATGATCCACGACTGAGGCCATCAAGGCCGAAGTCGCACATTTCGTCTTCGAGTTCTGGCAGCGGCCCGACGTGGTGGACCAGCCCCCGCTCATAAAGGTGAGCTACGGGCTCGGCCCGCAACCATTTTCCCCGTGTTGCCTTCACCTGTTTGATCGCCAGATCAGGATCGACTGCGCGCAGAACGCTTTCGGCCATGTCGCCGCCCTGGTTGGTTTCGATGACCAGACGGTCTGCGCCCAACCGCCTGTACAGCGCGACAGCGGCCGCAGCCCATCGGGCCGGCGACACCGCCCCAATCGTCCGGTCCTCCAATATATAGGCTTGTCCATCCTCGCCCTGCCCCACGGCAACCAGACCGCATGCATCGGAATGCGCGTGGCCGGTCACCGGTGGATCGACGGCAACGATGATACGCTGCAGCGGTGGATGTTTGCGAACACGGCACCGCTGCAACATGGGACGTGACCAAAGACCGTCTTCGCGATCCTCGATCAATTCACCGTCGAGTTCCTGACGGCCTAGCGACGTGCCGCCGTAGAGCTTGGTGACGCGATCCAGAAAATTGGGAGCCAAGTGCGCCTCGTTTTCTACCGTTCTCATGCGCGAAATCACCGTGGCTTGATCGTTGATGATCCGTTTCAGCAAAGGCACCGCTTTTGGTGTTGTTGTGACAACCTGACGGGGGCAATTACCCAATCGAAGACCAAGTTGAAGTGTGTCCCATGTCGCTTCGGCGTTTTTCCATTTCGCCAATTCATCGCACCAGGCAATTTCAAATTGCGGCCCACGCAAGCCATCCGGATCTTCGGATGAAAACAGCTGTGCTACCGCTCCGTTTTGCCATTCCAGACGCCGCCGCGAACTGACAAAGATCGGGCGCTCATTGGAGGCATGAATAGCCAACAGACCGGACTCGCCATCCACCATAACTTCGCGGATATCCGCATATGTTTCACCCACAAGCGCAATGCTTCCAACAGCACGTAGCGTGCACCAGTCTTGACCGAGAACCATGCCTTTCACCCATTCGGCACCAGTTCTGGTCTTGCCGGAACCGCGCCCGCCCATCAGCAACCACGTCGACCAATTTCCTTCAGGTGGGAGTTGCGACAGCCGCGCCTTTGGCGGCCAAAATCCCTCCGCTTCGGTTTGGTTCGCCAGCTCAAATGGCGCTAAGAGGCTGTTTCCCGTTTCCGTCTTCGCATTCTGCCCGAGCTGCATCTTCCACTCGCGCGAGGAAAGTTTTCCGCCAGTCATCGTCACTGCCGTTTTTGTCATCGGCGTATCGATCATTGGCAAATTTCTCGCGTTCTTTGTTATCGTGATCGAGTGCATCCTCGACGATCTTCGCCACCGACGCAGTTGCACGGGCAGTTTTCTCGATACTTTCATCACTGTTGGCGATGCGGTCGAACTGCGCCTCAACGAGTTTCAGCAGCCGCGCATGAAGCGCGAAGGCCATGCCAGGGTGGCCCCATCCTTCGCTTGATGCGCGATAGCGGATCGCGGCTAAGGTCGTGTCGGCAACATCGGCAATAACGTGATGATCGACACCGTAAGCTTCGTGCAAACGTCGAGCGGCCAACCATTTATGCCTGTTAGGCTGCTTCATGGTCGCTCCTATCAATGAATTGATTTGGTAATGCCGGACATAAAAAAGCGCCGCACCAGATGGTGAAGCGCCGACAGGCAATTTGTTGTGTATCGAAGCGCCAGTGGCCCAGTTCTCCGATTGTGTCTTAAGACTACACGACGACCGCACCGCAGTCAACGCCTATTTTCCTATTTTATGATTTTTTTCCTTTTTATCTACATTGGGCCACCCTACAATGTATTTTTCCCACTCTTCGATTGATAGCCCCTCCTCGCTAACAGTCTGCCCCGAAACAGAAATTCCAGCTTCATGCACCGTTTGAGGATCCCCGCTGATCAGCGGGTGCCAAGGTCGCAATGCTTTTCCCTCATCAAGCAAACGATATGCACATGTGGGCGGGAGCCATGCATATTGGCCGATGTCGCTTGGCTTAAGCTGCACGCAGTCAGGCACGGTATCGAAGCGGTTCTCGTAATCGCGACATTGGCAGGTATCGCCGTCCAGCAGCAGGCAGGCGACATTTGTAAACGCGATCTCGCCCGTGTCCCAATCTTCCAGCTTTTGCAGGCAGCATCGTCCGCAGCCGTCGCATAAAGCCTCCCATTGCTCCTGTGACATTTCTGCCAGTGGCACGCTTTCCCAGTACGGACGTTCACTTTGAACGGGTTTGGTGCCGCTCACGCGCTTGCTCCTGCCATCGAAATATCCGATTAATAGGCGACTGACCGCCAAAACATTGCCCCTTATGGAACGGAGCCTCCACAAAGGCCATGCGTGATCCTTTCGCACCAAAACGAAAATGGAGCCTGTCACACCTGCTGATGGGTTTTGACTCGTCCGTCGATGACGCCATGTACCGCTTCAAGGCTGGCGGCGGCGAGTGGTGGGAATCCTTGACCATTTTCTTCCGCCGCTTTCGCGTGACGGGCTTCAAAAAGGGCGTGGTCGAACTTTCTTGCGAAGCATTGACGCTGGGCGTGGCTGGCTCTCTGTTGATGCTAGCGCTAGCAAAGCCTGCCTTTGATGAAACAGAGAAAAACTGGCGCGAGCAGCGCGAGTACTCGGTCACTTTTCTCGACCGCTTTGGCAACGAGATCGGCCGTCGCGGGATCTTGCACAGTGACGCAGTTCCAATAGACGATCTGCCGGATCACTTCGTGAAAGCCGTGTTGGCGACCGAAGACAGGCGTTTCTTCGAGCATATCGGCATCGACTTCCTCGGACTCGTCCGCGCGATGGTCGAAAACGCCCGCGCGTCCCGCGTGGTTCAAGGTGGCTCAACGATCACGCAGCAGCTGGCAAAGAACCTGTTTTTGACGAACGAGCGGACACTGAGCCGCAAAATCAAAGAAGCGTTTCTTTCCCTTTGGCTCGAATATAATCTGAGCAAGAAAGAGATTTTGAAGCTTTATCTCGACCGCGCTTATATGGGTGGCGGCGCGTTCGGTGCAGCAGCAGCGGCAGAGTTCTATTTCAACAAGTCCATTCGCGATGTGAACCTTGCGGAAGCGTCAATGATGGCCGGACTTTACAAAGCTCCCGCCAAATACGCACCTCACATCAACCTTCCAGCCGCCCGCGCCCGCGCCAACGAGGTGCTAACCAACATGGTTCAGGCCGACTTCATGACAGAGGGTCAAGTTATTCAGGCGCGCCGCCAGCCTGCAACCGCTGTTGAACGTGATAAGAAGGACTCGCCGGACTTCTTCGTAGATTATGCATTTGAGAAGGTGAAAGATCTGGCAGCGACATTTCCAACGAACACATTCATTGCAAAAACGACGCTCGACCCAAGCCTGCAAACTGCGGCCGATGACGCCGTGCTGTCCCACATTCGCCAGTACGGCGAAGAGTATAATGCCGACCAAGCGGCAATGGTTGTGATCGAAAATGGTGGGGCTGTTCGCGCAATTGTCGGCGGCACTGACTACGGCCAAAACCAGTTCAACAAGGCGACGCGCGCTCAACGTCAACCGGGTTCTACCTTCAAACCATTCGTCTATGCCTACGCGATGGAGCGCGGCATGCGTCCCAATCAAGTCGTTTCTGGTGGAGCGATTACCATTCGTGGCTGGACGCCGAAAAATTATAACAACAGAAGCTTCGGTCGGATCAGCCTGACGACGGCTCTCGTGAAGTCGATCAATACCGTGCCAGTTCGTATCGCCGCTCAACTGGGTCGTGGCCCTATCGTTGAACTCGCTCAAAAAATGGGCGTCGACTCACCGCTCACCGCTGAACCGGCGATGCCATTGGGCACCAACGAAATGACAGTGATGGACCAGGCAACTGGCTACGGCGTATTCATGTCAGGCGGCATGACCACCAACCGACATACAATCACACAGGTGACCGACAAAGCCGGTCAGTTGCTCTACGATTTCCGCCGCGATGGAACCAAACCAGTTCGCGTTCTTTCAGAAGATGCGACAGGTAAAATGAACCTGATGCTATCGCAGGTGCCGGAATGGGGAACGGGGCGCCGCGCTAAGCTGGACGGCATTAAGACGGCAGGCAAAACCGGAACCACTCAGGCTTACCGCGACGCATGGTTCGTTGGTTACACCGGCAATTACACCGCAGCAGTTTGGTTTGGTAATGACAACTACACGCCCACAAAACGTCTGACTGGAGGTCGACTTCCAGCTATGACCTGGAAGAAATTCATGACCTATGCCCATGCCGATGTTGAGCTGAAGCCACTGCCGTTTGTGGAACCTGAAAAGAGAAAAGACGGCGGAGAAACACCAGTTGCCTCAAGCGATGCCCCAGCAGATGTACCGGTCAATATCGCTCGCCAAAAACCGCTTTCACTTGCCATGTCTAGAATGCTGGGAGAGCTAGAGCAGCAACTACTGGCAGCGTCACCATTGCCCGAAGCACCTCTTCGCACCACGTCTGCTGCGCCTGTCGGCCCGTCAAAAATTGCGGCATCGGCTGAACCTGCCGACACAACGCAACAGTGACGTTTCGTCGATTCGAACGATTAGGCCTGTCGCGTTGAAAGGATCTTTGGAACTCATGATCGTTGTGTTGCTCGGCCTTGGTGTTGGCGGTGCAATATCGTGGGCGACCATTCGAACAGACCAAGGCATAGGTGCTGCAAGTGTCGGTCAATGGACGTCATGGCCATCTTCAGGGCGTCCTGATTCAGACCCTTACACCAAGGCCCGCGTTGCTGCTGGTGGCGAAATACCACTGGGTGCGGCGGAAGGCTTGTCGTTCGTTATCAGAGCAGATGAAGCGGACCGTAAGCTACGTCCACAGTGCAGTTACCGACTGCAGGGACAAACTCCGCCTGCCCGCCTTTGGACCCTCACCTACCAACGATTGGATGAGAGCGCTGCTCAAACGGTGGCAACAGATGCGACCGTACTGACATCGGGTCAATTGCTTCGCGACCAAACGGGCGCTGTAGATATCGCCATTGGTCCTGGTCTGTCCTCAGGAGATTGGTTGCAGACGTCGGGTGCAGGGTTCTTCATCGTGTTGATGCGGTTTTACGATACGCCACTAACCGGCACCGGTGCGTTAAACGGTATAGATATGCCGTCCCTCAAAAGGGTGGCCTGCTAAATGCGCCGTCTCATTTATGCCGGAGTGGTTGGGCTGGTTCTTGCAGGCATCGTGCATATCATGATCGTGCTTTTGATCCCGTCATATGCCGCTAAAGATGCTTGGGCGAAGCTAGAGCAACGCGGTGAGCCATGGCAGTTTTCCGTGGTCAGCGAACCTGGGCGACTGAACACAGACCTGCCCAATGTCGACCCGGCTTTTGGAATTGCAGCGTGCCGTTTTGATCTGTCTCAAGCGCCGCTTCGAGTCACGGCGGATGGAGACCTGCCATTCTGGTCCGTTGCGATCTTCGACCGCAAGGGCCGCAATATTTACTCCTTCAACGACCGCACTGCCATTGAACGGAAGCTGCTGCTGCTCGTCGTGAACCCCATTCAAATGGCACAAATCCGTAAGAACCCGCCCGCTGAAACAGATCGCGCGGTGCTGTTTGAATCCACGGCTACAACAGGTTTCGTCCTCATCCGTGCCCTTCAACAAGACGAAAGTTGGCGCGAAGAAGTCAGCAGATTCCTTGGACAGGCTAAATGCGAACAGGCTGATTTTGCAGACACCTCCGAGACGGACACATCCTCACAGAACTAAACCTGCTTGCCGGTTGATTATGGTTAACCGCAAATTAACGAGACGCGCAGCATGGTGCGGTAACCGCATTCTTTGATGAATATCCCGCGCATGGCACAGCAGTTCGATCCCGCAATTTCCCACTTGCAGTCTGAGCAAAACGGACTGCGCTCCCAGCCACAGAGCCATGACGAATTGTTAATGCTGGCGACCAATCGCTTTTGCGATACCAATAGCGGCGATCGCCTTAGCCATAACCAATACATTGAGGCGTTCGGGCTGCTCATCGGTTCAGTGACCCAACCAACCAGGCAGATGGTTGCCCGCCTGTTGGCATTCTGTCCGTTTGCGCCGCGCGAACTCGTGCTCAAATTTGCCTATGACACATTGGACGTTGCTTTGCCGATGTTGCGCAACTCGCAGTCGCTGTCCCAGCTAGATCTGCTGACCCTCATCAACACTGAAGGTAGCAACCATTGCGCTGCAATCGCGATGCGACCCGATCTAGGTGCTACCGTCGTTGGTGCATTGCGCGCTTTGAATGACGAAACAGTGAATCAGTATTTAAAGGCCAACCAAGCCTTCCCAATTCTTGCAACCCGCTCATCAATTGATGCGGTCGCATCATCAAGCGCTATTTCGCTTCAAGATCAGCAAATCAGCACAACGCAGATGAATACCAGCACCATCGCGGCAGCACTGGAGGTCGTTCAAGAAGAAACTTCAGCCGAGGCGATTTCGCTCTTTGAAGTGGCAGAAGCGCATATCGAAGTCTCACAGCAGAGCAGCGCACAACAAGACTTGTTGCAAGCAGCCGCACGCGGCGGCCGACTAGACATTGCACCTCCGCCGCTTGCTCCAGCCATCGAAACACCTGATTGGGATTTTGGAGAAGCCATGGAAAAAGCTTCTCGCACAAGCAACCGGCAGGCGATCTGCACCATCATGATGAAACGTTATGGGATAGATCTCACGTCTGCGCATCAGGTGATGGAAGACGACAGCGGCGACACGCTCGCAGTGACGCTAAAAGCTGCCAAGGTAGAAAAAGGGCAAGCGAACCGCATTCAGATTCTTGCTCATCCAACGATTGGTCTGTCCGTACAAAACGCTATGCGCGCAGTCCGCTTCTACGCGACCCTGACACCGGAAAGCTGCTTGGAAGCTATCGAACAATGGCCGAAAGCTGAACTTGCTACGTCAACTGACCATATGCCCGCAACAGCGGATACCGATGGCCTGCGAGAACGCCATATCGGAACGCAGGCGCGCCCGGCATCAGCAGCAGAGACACAGTTGGATACGCGTCGTTTCGGCTAGAATTCGCTGATTACATCGATGAATGCGTGGCCGTCACGATCTTCGATTTCAATCGCCCACAGATCAGGATCGAACCGACGCTCTGATGCGAGAGCATTGTTGATCGCGCCCTCATCAACACCTTCAAGACGTTGCTCGAAACGCCGGTCGTAAGCATTTGTGTCATCATCAACAGTCAGGCTCTGGGGTGCTGGCGCATAGAGGTCATAGCTCCCGCGCAAGCCGCCCCGGTTCACCACAACAAATATAGCGCCAGCCTCTTCCGCTCCGCTATGCAGGACGGTCGCGAATGCACCTGCACCCCGCGCTCTGCGCAATAGCGCAGACACCCAAATTTCGCTCTTTATGCGGAGAAACATGGCTGTCTGCTTGCTTAATATTAGCCTTGGAAGGCACCGATTTCGGTTAGCTTACGCAGAACATCGCCGGATGGCTCACCAGTGATTTTCATGCCGTAATCAAGCTGAAAGCGCTGAATTGCTGTCGCTGTCTGCTGGCCCATCTTACCATCGACCTGAAGTTCTTCATACCCGTAAGCTTTTAGGCCGGATTGAATACGCGCAACCAAACCATCAGCCGGTGCCGCTTGCGGAGCTGTGCTTGTTATCGAAACAGTTTGAATGGGCACCGGCTTTACACTGGCAACCTTCGGTGCCTTGGGAAGCGGTACGCGGTCGGTCTGAGCAGAGGCGGACATCAGAATCTGTGTCAGCAAACGGACGCTGGGCTTTCCGTCCTTTGCAAGACCGGTATCGGTTTGAAATGCAGTGATCGCCTTGCGGGTACGAGAACCATAGACCCCGTCCAGCTTGCCACCGTAATAGCCGCGAACGGACAGAGCTGTCTGCACTTCGCGTAAAACCTCACGGGAAGCCGCGTCCTCAGCAGTCACCACTTTGGTAGCCGGATTAACCGAGGTGGTTTTGACTGTCTTGATTGCAGGAACAGATTTGCTGGTGGGCTCCACCGCAGCAACGCGAGTGGAGAACAACGGCGCAGGATGTTTGCCCGGCTGATACCACACAGCATTTGTTACGATGGCTGCCATCATGACAACCGACATCGCCGCTCCACCCAGCAAGGCGGGGTGAGCGCACAAAATGTCATTTATGAAACCGCCATCACGGGTGGGGGCGGACTTGAGACGATCAGGCTGATACGCGTGCACTGGATTCTCCTTGCGTCTGAATTGAGGACGTCTGGTTTTCGGGTTCCGTATTTTCGGGGCCCGTATTTTCGATTTCTGAGGCGTTGGTATCTGCCTCATCGGTGGAAGCTGCCAATCGCGGGGTGCCGATACGCAAAACACGGGTCTTGGCATCTGCGGGAACCGGCTTTGCCGAGGCGCTACGGAAAGGCAGCATGACGGTAACCGTCGTTCCCTCGTCCGGTTTGCTGTCAAAATGAATCTGGCCGCCGTGAAGCTCCACAAGGCCTTTCACGACAGAAACGCCAAGGCCTGAACCGGTTGGACCGCCTTCGGACGCTGGTTGTGCCTGCATAAAGGGTCGGCCGATTTGATCGATAAATTCACGCGTCATTCCGATACCGAAATCGCTACAGCGGATTTTCACGAAACGACCATGACGCCGCGCGGTCAGGCGAACGCTGGAACCGGCGGGAGAAAACTTGATGGCATTTGAAAGCAGGTTGATCAGCACCTGCTGGCAAGCGCGGCGATCACCAACCACAGCAGCCAGGCTTTTGGGCATATCGCAGACAAGGTCTATGTCTGCAGCGATGGCTTCCGCCTGCATCATAGCGGTTGTTGATTGCGCCATTTCAACGAAATCGAAGGCCGCTACATCAAGCTCGAAATGCCCTTGATCGATACGCGAGACATCGAGTAGATCGCCGACAATTTGTAGAAGATGATCGCTCGACTGCTGGATTAACGCGACATATTCGCGTTGCTTGTCGGTCGTTAGCGGCCCTGCGACACCGGATGCCAGCAGCTGCGAGAAACCACCGATTGCGTTGAGCGGGGTGCGCAACTCATGACTCATCTGGGCGAACTTCTTCGCTTGGGATTCGCCACGCTCAAGCGTTGCAACATCCATCGCATCCAAACGATCTTCCAATGCCCCAACTCGGGTATTGTCGTGCCAAACTGCAACAAGTTCACGGCTCTTGATCGGTGGGTGCAGTATAATGGCAAACTCACGCCACAGAACGTCGCTGTGCCCGCGAACACGCAGTCTCGCCTTAGTAGAAACGCACGCACGGCTTGCCACACTGTCGTTGACAGCCTTGAGAAATACCACACGGTCCTGAACATGCATTGCTTCCAACAAACCTGCGCCGTGAAGGCTCGTAGGTTCGTGACCGGATAGCCGAACAGAAGCTTTGGAAACAAAAGCTGCATGGCCCGAGCGATTGAGACGCATCAACATCTCGTTGGAGTGATCAGCCAGCAAATCAGCACGCTCGATCAAGCTGCGTTCGCGCTCAGCGGAAGCATCTTTGCGACCGATAAGTCGCGTCGCGAAATGAGCGAGATAAGCCAATCCAGCAATGATTGTCGCCGTTGTGAACGTCGAAGCGTTTCCAAAATTCGAACCAATGATCGGCATCAACAAAACTGAAGCCGCAGCAACGCACAACGAAGATACCGTAGCCCACCACATAGCCTTACGGCTGCCTGTTAAGGCAGCTTCCAGCGGCAAAATTGCAAGAAGCGATAGTATTGGAACGGCAGCTGGACCCGCTGCAACAGCCGTCGCAGCAAGCCCACAACCGATGCCAGCAAGTCCGACTGTCGCGGCCTGACGCGACCTGAGCCAGGCAGACAGCCGTGCACTTAGGCCGCTAAGCCAATTATGAGAAACGAAGGAACGCAACACTTATCCTCGAAACGGAAGCCCAGCCATTTGGTGAGCCGCTTTCAACGAACAGGTTGCCACATGCCGTTTAACGGAAAACTAAACATGAAAATTTTAGCGAGATTTTTAATCAGCAATTCCAAAGTGAGCTGCCGGCAGCCCGTGGAATTGGACAAACTGCCCACTTGGCCTGTCGACTGACTGTCGTTAACGCTGGGCCAAAGTGAAACGCGAAAACGACACCATGTCATCAGCACTTACCCTCGACACCGATATCGATGAAATCATCGAGAATTTCTCGTTTCTTGATGATTGGGACGACCGCTATGGCTACCTGATCGAACTGGGCCGCGCGCTTACTCCGCTGGATGATGCGTTGAAAAACGATAGAACCAAAGTTCAGGGCTGTGTCAGCCAAGTGTGGGTTACTTCTCAAGAAGCGGGTGGGCTACTCCAGTTCCGAGGAGCATCAGACGCCCATATCGTTAGCGGACTGGTGGCTGTGACACTGGCTTTGTTCTCAGACAGAACGCCGTCTGAAATACTTTCGCTTGATGAGCGTGAGACATTCCAGAAGATTGGACTTGAAGAACACATCACACCACAACGCGCCAACGGACTGCGCGCCATGGTGGATCGTATAAAGGCCATAGCAGCAGCCAGCTGAGCTTTAGTTTGACTGATGCCCAGCTTTTGTTCCGTAGTGGTTCGACAAAATCACCAATGCAGTGCGCAGCATCAGTTTTGCTGACCTAGGTGGCCAAGACCGTTCCCGCTCAACGGTTTGCAACCCCTTCAAATAACAGCACACATCCAACGCAACACCACACAGATCGTCACCCAGTTGACGACGGACAGCTTCAAGTCGTGCGCGTGCATCTATAGCGTTGTCACCAAGTTCCGCCTTTCCGCCAGCACCGCCTCTCTGGCGTGAGCCTGATGTTGGATCCCAACTGGACGTTACCTTCTGCATCAACTGGGCCCGGGTGAAGTCCAAACGCAGCCGTTCTCCCGCCGCGTAAGCCGCATCGTCAATCCAAGGGGCGCCGTCTTTTCCCTTACGTAGTCTGAGCCGTGACAACGGGGACTCATGGTCATCCACACAGACACTGGTGGTTGCTCCGTTCACATTGATGTTGGTTGCCCGGCGTTTTTGATGTTGCTCTGCAAAGCCGCCGTCCCGTGCGCCATCCAACACGGCTTTCGCCCGGCGAGCTCGCGCTTTGCCAATAGCCGTAAGTGAGATATCCGATCCGTCCAAGCGCAGCACATCAGCAGCTTCCAAAACGGAAATCGCGGAAGTCGTGGCAACCATCGAACGATTGTTATCCGCGGTTAGAATAACGCGATGCTCGACAGAATCGGTTGCTTCAAGAAATGGTTTGCTGGTGACACACGCGTGGTGGGACAGAAATTCCAGAATTCTGACCGCGAGTTTTGTGTTTGAAGATGCATCCATAACTACACCTCCTCCAGAATTCTGACGCTACCACCATCAAAGTAATCGTAGCACAGGGATATGGCATGGCGGGCGTCACTGAGAAGGTCCTCCAGTTGCACCAGAATAAAATCGAACTCCGGGTCTTCACGCTGTTCTTCGATTCGCTCCAAAGCGTAGGCCACGGTGGTACGATCCCGCTTGAATGCCCGACCAACTTCGGTTGCGCACAAGTTGAACATCGTTGCGCTTAGATACATTGCAATCTGTCGTGCCTTGGACGTTTCACCGTTTTCCCGATCCGGTGAATTCAATGCGTCCAGCGAAACCTGGAGAGCGATTGCGACAGTCCTGCTGCATAAGCTGCACACCGCATTACGGTAATTGCCGGAATGGTCGCGCTGTCGAGTGCCCAAATGTTCAAGGTCGAGAGACGGTTCGAGCCGGAAAATATTGGGATCAGCGCGCAGCGGCGAATAACGCCCTACTGGGTTAATAGGCGCAAATGGCGTGACCTCATCTCCTGCGTGATGCAATTGCAGCGGCCCTTTGGAAGACCGCTCATTCAGGAAACCAACACTTCTCGATTTCAACTTCCCATTCATAGACGAACCCTCATCGTTCAAGTCACGTAATTATAGGACCATTATCCTATAAAAAGAACAAAAGGGGAAAGTTTTCTCCGCTCTGTGTATGATTCAGAAAAGCCGATAAATTTCAGTTACATAAAAAAACCGCCCGACAAGCGCCGGACGGTTTAGTATGTTAAATTCAGTTTTCTAGACAAAGCTGAATGGTATTTTGCCTTGATTAGCTGGCCTTTCGGCCAAGCCCCATCTTCTTGGCAAGCCGAGAGCGCTCTGCGGCGTAGTTCGGCGCGACCATTGGATAATCTGACGGCAAGCCCCACTTCTCTCTGTATTGTTCGGGGGAGAGATCGTAGTGGGTTTTCAAATGCCGTTTCAGCGACTTGAATTTCTTCCCATCCTCCAGGCAGATCAGATAGTCGTCTTTTAGCGACTTACGGATCGATACGGCTGGTACGGGTTTTTCTGGCTCAGGCTCGGGCGCCGGAGCCTGCAGCCCGTGAAGGGCACCGTGCACCTCTTTTATTAAACCAGCGAGATCGGATGCAGCAATCGGATTGTTGCCAACATATGCACAGACAACTTCCGTTGTGAGTCCTAACATCACGCTGTCGTCTTCTACTTCATAATTTTCCATTGAGATATATTTCCTTCGAGGAATTCGATTTAAAAGCTTGACGAAACAACCTCTTGATTAGAGAGGGAACCGAACAGATTTATGCGGCAACTAGGCCGCTTGCTTCGCACTGTCAAGCAACGCGATGTATTTGACACTCACAACTAATATCAACGATGTATTCCAAAATAGTCAAAAATATTCGCTTCAATACGTGTCAAAATTTATTTACCCTAAATCGGGCAATTGTGTGTGCCATCGGCAGGAAACGACCGTTACTGAAATGTCCTTGCTAAAGCAAAATTTGGTTTCGCCACACTTGCGCTTGACCTGCGGCACGCAATGGGAAAAGTCGTAGTGACACACAGGGAAACGGAACCCTCGCTATCCTTCGCTCAGCCTTACTCACCATTGGCCTTATGACGCTTTGGCTCCTGTTATCCGGGATCTACAGGCCGTTGATAATTGGCTTTGGCGTATTTTCCAGCGTGGTGTCCGTTTGGCTTATATATCGGCTGGGCTTAGTTCCGGAACGCGGCTTTTTATCCAATATGCGCCCATTTGCGTTGGCGCGGTACGTGTTCTGGCTGGTGTTCGAAATTGGCAAAGCCGACTGGGCAGTGACAAAGGTCATTTTATCCAAAGATCGGGGCGATGATCAAAGACTGTTATATGTGAAGAGTGAGCAGCGATGCGATTTTGCGAAAATGCTCTACGCGAACTCGATCACGATTACACCCGGTACGATAACCGTAGAGACCGAACCCGGTCGATTCATTGTTCATGCACTGAACGAAGAAGCTGGAGATATGGATGGTCTTTCGGCTATGGCTCGCAGGGTCTGCGATCTTGAAACGGTAGATGCATCAAGCGAGTCTGCACCAGCACAAGATGAGGCGCCGGCATGATGATTTTCGTCAACCTGCTGATCATCCTGTGTATGGTGATGATGCTGATCCGCTTATTCGTTGGGCCCACACTGTATGACAGGGTATTGGCGCTCAACGTGTTTGGCACGGCTACCGTCCTACTTATCGCGGCAATGGGCTTTTTGGCTGAACGACCTGAATTTTTGGATATCGCGCTCCTCTACGCTCTTATCAATTTTGTCGGTACGATAGCTGTGCTGAAATTCTTCCGTTATCGCCGTCTGGGTGATGCACCTGAAGATTCCGAGATGGTGGGAACGAACAGCGGTGATGGCGATGCTTGAGATAGCAGTCGAAATAATCAGCTGGATTTGCTTCATTACAGGAGGCTTTTTCCTGTTCATCGGCTCTTTGGGATTACTGCGATTGGGTGATTTCTGGGCACGTCTGCACGCCGCATCGATCATCGACAGCGCGGGCCTTGGCCTCATCTTGTTTGGTATGATGTTTCAGGCGGGACTTACGCTCGTAACGGTCAAGCTCATCGCAATCGTACTCTTTCTGCTGATTACAGGCCCGACCGCATCGCATGCTGTTGCCAATGCTGCATTCGCATCAGGCTCAAGGCCGCGTTCGCTTGTCGTGGACGAAACAGCACGGAAGGAGCCGAAGTTGAGAGCCGGTGAGCCTGTTTCGAAACGCAAACGAAAAGCACCATCCGAAAAGCCAGCGACGAAGAAAACGAAAAGCAAGGCAACCTGATGGAACTTGCTCTCACGCTACTGCTGTTCACCCTACTTGTGACAACAGCTATCGCCATCGTGTTCATGACGCGGCTATTTGCGGTTGTCATGTTGTCAGGGGTGTTCTCGCTTCTTGCAGCGCTGCTGTTCATCGTTATGGACGCGGTGGATGTTGCCTTTACTGAGGCGGCCGTCGGCGCTGGTATTTCCACCGTCTTGATGCTGAGCACCATCGCTTTGACCGCGCGGAGTGAAACACCAACCCGCACGAGCAGTTGGACCCCTCTCGCGGTTGTTGTTCTGACAGGCAGTGTTTTGATCTACGGCACACTGGACATGCCAAATTTTGGCGATCCTACTGCACCCGTTATTTCCGGCGTGGCGGCAGGCTACATTGAGCGAACGCCATCTGAAATCGACGTACCCAATATCGTGACGGCCGTTTTGGCCAGCTACCGGAGCTTCGATACATTCGGTGAAGTCGTAGTGGTTTTCACCGCAGGGATTGGGGTCGTTCTCTTGCTCAGTGGCTTGGGCCGCAGACGTCGCCGTCAGGGTGGGAGCGACCGATGAACGATCACCATCTCATTTTACGGGTTGTAGCCCGAATCCTGATCGCGCCGATATTCTTGTACGGACTCTATGTGCAGTTCCACGGCGACTTCGGTCCCGGTGGCGGCTTTCAGGCCGGTGTTATTTTCGCGGTTGGTTTTATTTTATACGGCACAATTTTCAGCTTGCGACAGCTTCGGGCGAAATTTCCGGACCATGTGATCCACCGGCTTATGGCTGTTGGCGTCCTAATGTATGGCGGAACAGGCGTGCTTGGCATGATATTCGGCGACAATTTCTTGAACTATGGCCAATTGGGACCTTACCCCATCGCAGCCCAACACTACGGAATTATCGCAGTTGAGGTCGGCGTAGGCTTGGCCGTCTTCGCGGTCATGTTGTCGGTTTATTACGCGTTTGCTGGTCGTTCCGGCTCTATAGACGATAAGGACTGGTAGCGTGGAGCAGTTCATCAATCTGGAATTCGTGCTCGGGCACATGAACTACTGGTTCTTTGTCGTCCTTATGATGACGGGGCTTTACGTCGTCGTCGCACGCGGCAATTTCTTGAAAAAAATCGTTGGCCTGAATCTCTTTCAGGCCGCGGTTTTTATGCTTTATATTTCAATGGGCAAAGTTGCAGGCGGTACAGCGCCGATCTTTGGCGACAACCCCGACTACGTTTATTCCAGCCCCCTGCCCCACGTATTGATACTGACCGCAATTGTTGTTGGCATCGCCACGACGTCTCTTGGCCTCGCCCTTATCGTTCGAATTAACGAGGTGTACGGCACAATTGAAGAGGACGCGGTTTTGCATCAGGACCATTTGATTGCAGCCGAAGAAGCTGGCGTGACGCCTCGGCATATTCCCGGGGAAGCGGAATCGTGATGTCCGATTGGGTTCATCTGGCAATCGTATGTGTCGTTTTGGTGCCGCTTTTTGCGAGCCCACTCGCGGTTATTGTTGGCTACAGAACGTTTGCGTTCGCGATTGCATGGATCGCCAGCGGACTTTCACTATTATGCGCGCTCATTTTGTTGATGGCCGTAAAAGACGGGACAGTTTTATCATACGCGATGGGTGGTTGGGCTCCTCCTATAGGCATTGAGTACCGCGTTGATGCAGCCAATGCCCTGGTCTTGGTCATAGTATCGGCGATGGCGTTCATCACTCTGCCGTACAGCCGCGAAACCATCCGCCAAGAGATAGCAACACGCCATCATACACTGTTCTACGCATGCCTGATGCTTTGTCTGACAGGCTTATTGGGTGTTACGATTACAGGCGATGCATTCAACGTTTTCGTGTTCCTCGAGATATCGTCATTGGCGACCTATGTGCTGGTATCTCTCGGCGCAAAGAACGACAAACGAGCGCTATCAGCGGCCTATGATTACCTGATTCTTGGCACTATCGGCGCGACGTTCTTCGTCATCGGTCTGGGCATGATTTATCAGGCCACCGGCACGCTTAATATGGTGGACCTGGCTGAGAAACTATCCGGCATGGAAGAGAACCGCACGGTTCGTTCCGCGTTCGCATTTCTCGTCATCGGGATGGGTCTGAAGGTCGCGATCTACCCGCTTCACCGCTGGTTGCCCGGCGCTTACGCTTTTGCACCATCTTCAATTTCAGCCTTCCTTGCCGCTACATCCACTAAGGTCGCGATCTATGTGCTGATGCGGTTCATGTTCTCGGTCTATTCGGTCAAGTTTGTCTTCGAGCTCGATCTGCTGGAATACATCGTTATGCCGCTCGCCGTGTTGGGCATGTTTGTTGGCTCCGCAGTCGCTGTCTATCAGGCTAACATCAAGCGTTTGCTCGCTTTTTCCAGCATTGCGCAGATCGGTTACATGTTGCTTGGCATCGGCCTTGTGAGCGTTGAAGGGACGACGGCCACCATGGCGCATCTGTTCAACCACGCCGTCACCAAAGGCGCGTTGTTCCTAGCAGTTGGTGCAATCATCTATCGGATCGGCAGCCCATTGGTGCGCGACATGGAGGGCATTGGTCGACAGATGCCATGGACCGGCGCTGCGATGGTTATCGGCGGCTTGTCACTAATCGGCGTTCCCGCAACAGCGGGTTTTGTATCCAAATGGCAGTTGCTCTTTGCAGCTTTTGAAAAAGGCTGGTGGCCGATTTCTATGCTCATCGTGGCCTCATCCCTCATCGCCGTCATATATGTCTGGCGCATTGTCGAAACGCTTTACATGAAACCGGTTCCTGCCGGTCGTGATGTCAGCGAGGCACCGCTTTCTTTGCTCATTCCGACTTGGGTTTTGATTATCGCCACGATTTATTTCGGCATCGACGCAAACGCCATTCTGTCCATCAGCGAAGTTGCCGCCCGCAGCATGCTGGAAGGCGGTTATCTCGGTGATGCAACTATCGTCGGGGAGGTCGGACGCTGATGTCTCCCAACACTCTTATGATCCTGTCGCTGGTTATCCCGCTTGCAGCCAGCATCATGTGTCTGCTGCTCAAGAACCAACACAATCTACGCGATGGCCTGACTTTCGCGGCAACGCTGGCGCTGTTTGCGACGGTATTGTCGATGGCATTTGCGCTAGAGGATGGCGCGAAGTTTAGTCTGAATCTCGTCGACTTTGCACCCGGCATCTCTTTTGCCTTCGAAATCGAACGCCTCGGCTTGATGTTCGCGCTGGTCGCATCATCGCTGTGGGTGCTGACCCATATTTACGGCGTCGGATACATGCGCGGGAACAACGAGAAGCACCACGCGCGTTTCTTCGCATGCTTTGCCTTCGCCATTTTTGCAGCTTTAGGCATCGCATATTCCGCCAACCTGCTGACACTGTTCCTCTTCTACGAATTGCTCACCGTCTCGACCTACCCGTTGGTTGCCCATAAAGGCACACCGGAAGCCATTCGTGGCGCGCGTATCTACCTTGGCATCTTGATGGGCACGAGCATCTTCTTCCTGCTGCCTGCTATCGTGTGGACGTGGAGCATCACCGGCACCATGCAGTTCACGCCGGGTGGCGTGTTCAACGGACAAATTTCACCGCTGTTCATGGGGATTTTGCTGGGTCTTTATGCCTTTGGCATCGGTAAGGCTGCACTCATGCCGTTCCATGCGTGGCTACCAGCAGCAATGGTGGCACCGACGCCCGTTAGCGCGTTGCTGCACGCGGTCGCCGTTGTGAAGGCTGGTGTGTTCTCGATCCTGAAGGTCGGCATCTATATTTTCGGCATTGATAACCTCTACTCCACAGGATCATCGGAATGGTTGGTCTGGGTTGCTGCCGGTACGATTATTATCGCCTCGCTCATCGCCATGGCGCAGGACAATTTGAAAAAGCGCCTTGCCTATTCAACGGTCAGCCAACTGTCCTACATCACGCTCGGCGTAGCACTTGCCACCACGACAGGTGCGCTGGACGGTGCGTTGCACATCGTTACGCATGCCTTCGGTAAGATAACGTTGTTCATGTGTGCAGGCGCGATTTACGTGGCCACGCACAAGACCGAGATCAGCGACATGAACGGCTTGGGCCGCAAGATGCCGTTCACATATCTCGCCTTCGGTATCGGTGCGCTTTCAATCATCGGGCTCCCGCCATTGGCAGGCTCTTGGTCGAAATGGCTGCTGCTCATCACCGCCGCTGAAACGAACCACCAGATCGTAGTCGGCGTTCTGATTCTGTCGTCTCTGCTCAACGTGGTCTATCTTCTGCCCATCTTCGCCAGAGGCTTTTACGGTGGCGGTGTGGTGCAGGATGGTGTGCCGTGGCGCGAACGTATTCAGGAAGCGCCGTTGTTCTGCGTGGTTCCGCCGTGCATCACCGCCGTCTGCTGCCTGCTCATCTTCTTCTATGCGGGTACGATTGAGGAATTCCTCATCCCGATTACCAACGTTCCGGGGCAATGACTCTATGACGCCTCCTGATAAAAACGAAGACACATCACGTTTCTCTGCGTTGAGCCGCTTGTTGCTGCTGACCGAGAGCGATGCCGTACGCAAGAAGCTGACTTGGGGACTCGTGGCGATCTGCGCAGCACTTGCAGTCTTCGATCTGTTATATCATCGCCATGGCAAGTTCGAGATAGAAACCCTACCGGCCTTCTACGGAATTTTCGGTTTTCTCGCTTTCGCCTTCATCATTTTTGCGACCAAGGTTTTGAAGAAACTGCTTGGCCGTCCGGAAGACTATTACGGCGAAGGCGCTGTAGATTCTGAAGATTACCCGGCCCGCAAGCTTGGTCTGAAGGAGTTCGGCGATGAGTGAGTTCATCACCGTTCTCAGCGCCAGCCCGATCTGGCTTTTTCTCGTCGGCGCTCTGCTGGTGATGCTCATTCCTGTGGCTACGTTCCGTCTCGCGGTAACATTGGTCGTGCCAATTCTGGCGGGCTGGATGATCTGGAACACCCCGGACGGAGTGTTCGGTGTCGGCAGGATCGAAACGCTAGACATCATTTTGATGCGCATGGACCCGCTGTCGCGCATTTTCGGACTGATCTTCTCCTTCGCCGCATTTCTGGCTGCTCTCTACGCCTGGCATGTGCGCGACACAGTTCAGCAGGTGGCTACGCTGCTCTATGCGGGATCGGCTATCGGAGCCGTCTTTTGTGGTGACCTCATCACGCTGTTTTTCTTCTGGGAAGGTACGTCCCTCGCTTCGGTCTTTCTGATCTGGCAGCGCGGTACAGAGGCTGCTTTCCGGACAGGTATGCGTTATCTTGTCTGGCAGATCGGATCAGGCGTTATCCTGATCGCCGGCATCGCCATCTATTACGGCACAGAGGGCAACGTTTCGTTCGATAAGATGACTGGCGGTGGGCCTGAGACATGGACGCTGGGCGTCTGGTTCATCTTTATCGCCTTCGGCATCAAGGCGGCCTTCCCGTTGATGCACAACTGGCTGCAGGACAGCTATCCGGCCGCCACAATCACGGGTGCGGTGACGCTGTCGGCCTTCACCACCAAAATGGCCATCTACTGCCTCGCCCGCGGTTTCCCCGGTACCGAGATGCTGATCTATATCGGCGCTGTGATGACGCTCTTCCCTATCTTCTTTGCAGAGATAGAAAATGATTTGCGTCGCGTTCTTGCCTATTCGCTCAACAACCAGTTGGGCTTCATGGTGGTTGGCGTTGGCGTCGGCACCGAAATGGCGCTCAACGGCACTGCCTCCCACGCTTTCGCGCATATTCTCTACAAGGGACTGCTGTTTATGGCTGTAGGCGCGGTGATGTTCCGCACAGGCACATCGAAAGCGTCAGAACTCGGCGGACTTTATCGCACCATGCCGTGGACGATGACGTTCTGTATCGTTGGCGCGATGTCGATCTCAGCTTTTCCATTGTTCTCAGGCTTCATCGCCAAATCACTCATTCTGGACGCTACCGCGACAGAACAGTATCCGGTGATTTGGGCCATTCTGGTTTTTGCCTCTGCTGGCGTTCTCAGTCATTCCGGCATCAAGATTCCCTATTTCACATTCTTCGCCCATGACAGCGGCAAACGCCCGGCTGAAGCACCAATGAATATGCTCTTGGCAATGGGCATCACCGCAGCAGCCTGTATCCTCGTCGGCGTGTTTCCTGCGCCGCTTTACGCCATGCTACCCTACGACGTGAACTATGTGCCCTACACGATTGATCATGTTGTCGGACAACTTCAGCTGCTCATGTTCGCGCTGCTAGCCTTTGCGTTGCTTATGCGCGGTGGGTTCTTCCCCGAAGAGAAGCGCTCGATCAATCTTGATACCGACTGGAGCTACCGCGTATTTGCTCCGGCAGTTTTCGGCTTTACGGCGCGTTTCATCAGCACAGTCTGGGAAGAGATTACGCGCGGCTTTGGTATTTTGCTCAAAGCAACGTTCAGTTTTCTAGAGAGCATTTACGGGCCGGAGGGGCGTGCTGCGCAGTTGCAACCGACCGGAACCATGGTGCTTTGGCTAGCTGTTCTTCTAGGTGCTGCGCTCAGCGTCAATCTGCTCGATCTACGATAGCGCCTGTCGGTTGTTCCGTGCCCTCAGCGCGCCTATCTGTTGGGCAGCAAACGCGAGGAGCAAGTTATGCCCAAGATCGACAAGACAGATAGCCAGTGGCGCGAAGAACTAACGCCTGAACAGTTTTATGTGCTGCGCGAAGAAGGCACTGAACGTGCGTTCACCAGCCCCTTGAATGATGAGAAGCGTGACGGTTTGTTCATCTGCGCCGGTTGTGAAAAGCCACTCTTCAAAGCGGAAACCAAATTCGATTCCGGTACGGGCTGGCCAAGCTTCTACGCGCCAATCGACGCCGATGCGGTGAGCGAACACACAGACCGCAAGCTGTTTATGAAACGCACAGAAGTGCGCTGCGCAGATTGCGGTGGCCACCTCGGCCATGTTTTCCCGGACGGCCCACGCCCAACAGGGCAGCGCTATTGCATGAACGGTATCGCCATGCAGTTTGATCCGGAAGGTGACGTTTGAATGGCCTTTGATCTTTCAGCGCTGACACCACCATCAGCAGAGAAACGGGCGACAACACGCACATATCACGGGCAGGATCTGTACGACGATTACGCTTGGTTGAGAGCCGACAATTGGCAAGAGGTAATGCGCGACCCCGCAGCTTTACCTCAAGATATTCGCGATTATCTCGAGGCTGAAAACACTTATCAAGAGGCCGCATTCGAAGACACCCAGCAGCTTCGTGATGAACTGTTTGATGAGATGAAAGCCCGTATCAAACCTGATGAATCCTCGGTGCCATCGCCCCATGGGAAATGGTCATACGCCTCACGCTACGAAGAGGGGGCCGAGTATCCACTCTTCACCCGCGAACCGCGTGACGGTGGTGAAGAGACGGTTTTATTCAACGGCCCCAAAGAAGCGAAAGACCACGAGTATTTCGCATTGGGGATGATGAGCCATTCGCCGGACCACGAGCGACTGGCTTGGAGCGTCGATACAAACGGTTCCGAATATCACCATATGCGCATCCGAGACCTTGCCAGCGGCGAGGACAGCGCGGAACTCGTCAGAGATGTCGGCAGCTTTGCCTGGTGCGCAGACGCCCGCTCTTACCTCTACGTGAAGGTTGATGAGAACCATCGGCCAAACAAAGTGTTTTACCGGCCACATGATGGCGAAGAGCAACTCATCTACAACGAGGAAGATGCCCGCTTTTATGTCGGTCTGGATCGTTCACTTGATGGCCGTTGGATCGCGATAGGCACTGGTCAAAATGACGAGGATGAAGTGCGCCTGTTGCGTGCTGATGACCCCACCGCAGAACCGATCCTCTTAGCACCGCGCCGCGCTGGTCATGAATACAGCGTAGATACCCATGGCGACCAACTGTTCATCACCACAAACTCCGGCGGTTCTGAAAACTTCCGCATCATGACGGCCAGTATCGACGCACCGCACGAGAGCGACTGGAAGGAATTGGTCCCTCACCGCAGCGACGTGCTGCTCGACGGTAGCTTTGTTCTAAAAAATTGGATGGTCCGTCAAGAACGCGAAAATGCTCTGCCCCGAATTGTCATTCGGCATCTGGAAAGCGGTGAAGAGCACACAGTTTCCTTCGACGAAGAAGCCTATTCTCTGGGAATTCGCTCAGGCTACGAGTTCGAAACCGATATCCTTCGTTTCAGCTATTCTTCGCCTTCTACGCCTGCACAGGTGTGGGACTATAACATGGCCACCCGCGAGCGCGTGCTTCGTAAGGAGCAGGAAATCCCCTCGGGTCATAATCCGTCGGATTACGTAGTACGCCGTCTCCATGCCCCATCGAGTTATGGCGTTATGGTGCCGCTGACGGTTTTGCACCGCAAGGATATGTCGCTTGACGGTTCTTCGCCGTGCCTGCTCTACGGCTACGGCTCTTACGGTGCGGGCATGCCCGCCAGCTTTTCTACCAACCGGTTGAGCCTTGTTGATCGTGGTTTCGTCTATTGCACCGCCCACATTCGTGGAGGCGATGAGCTTGGACGCAACTGGTACGAGCAAACTAAGAAGGCCGGTAAACCCCGCACGTTTCAGGACTTCATCGCGGCGGGTGAACATCTCGCGGCGGAAGGTTTCACGTCCAAAGGACAGGTTGTGGCGATGGGCGGTTCAGCAGGCGGGTTGCTGATGGGAGCTGTCACCAACATGGCGCCCGATCTCTTCTCAGGCATCATAGCGCAAGTGCCTTTCGTAGACGTTCTCAACACGATGCTCGACGATACGTTGCCGCTAACACCCGGCGAATGGAGCCAGTGGGGCAACCCCATCGAGAGCGCTGAAGAGTTCGCCATCATTCAGGGGTATTCACCCTACGACAACGTGGTCGAACAGGCCTATCCGCCGATCTTCGCTCTTTCGGGTCTCACCGACCCACGGGTGCAATATTGGGAGCCATCGAAATGGATCGCGAAGCTGCGGGAAAAGAGCGGCAACGCCAACACGATCCTGCTGAAAACCAATATGGGCTCCGGCCATTTTGGTAAGACGGGCCGCTTCGCATATCTAGAAGAAGTCGCGCTGGTCTATGCCTTCGCGCTCAAATGCGCTGGCAAAGCCTGATCTGACACCGCAACAAAAAGGGGAGCCTCGCGGCTCCCCTTTTCAATTCGTCTAACTGCCAGGCCTACTTTGCCTTGCTGTAGAGCTCGGCGACGTAGTCCCAGTTGATGAGATTATCGACGAAGGCTTCCAGATATTTCGGGCGCGCGTTGCGGTAGTCGATGTAATAGGAATGCTCCCAGACATCGCAGCCGAGGATTGGCGTTGCGCCATGCACCAGCGGGTTTTCACCGTTCGGCGTCTTGGAAATTTCCAGCTTGCCGTCTTTAACAGAAACCCAGCACCAGCCGGAACCGAATTGCGTAGCACCAGCGGCCATGAAGTCAGCCTTGAACTTGTCGTAGCCACCGAGATCGCCGTTGATAGCTTTTTCAAGCTCAGACGGCATTTTCTTGCCACCACCGTTCGGGGCCATCCAGTGCCAGAAATGCTCGTGGTTGAAATGCTGCGCTGCATTGTTGAACAGGCCTGCATTGGTGCCGTGGCTGGCCTTCACGATTTCTTCCAGCGACTTGTCGGCCATGCCCGCTTCTTCAGCTAGTTTATTGCCGTTATCGACGTAAGCCTTGTGGTGCTTGTCGTGGTGGTATTCCAGCGTTTCTGCCGACATGTAGTCGCCCAATGCGTCGTAGGCATAGGGCAATTCGGGAAGGGTAAAAGCCATAAAATGTCTCCTCTTAAATAATATGTCCGACTGGTTTCAGACGGCGGTATCGAATGCGTATTTCCAGTAGAGTTCCCGCGCGCGTGCTGCAACAGGCCCAGGCTGAAGATCACGCTCTTCATATTTGATAACGGGCATGACCTTCGCAAAGTTCCCTGTCGAGAAAATCTCGTCAGCATCGTCAAAATGCTGCGGTTTCAAGGTTGTTTCGCGCACTTCCATCCCGTCATCGCCCAGCAATTGGATGACCCTGTGGCGTGTGATACCGGATAAAAATGTACCATTTGTCGCGGGCGTATAGACGACACCATCCTTCACCATGAACAAGTTCGATGTTGCCAGTTCTGCCACGTTGCCAAGCATGTCGAGCAGAACTGCGTTACCGAAACCGCGATTTTTCGCCTCAACCAAAGCGCGTCCGTTATTGGGATAAAGGCACCCAGCCTTCGCATCCAACGGCATGCATTCCTGAGTCGGTCTGCGAAAGGGTGAGATCGTGATGCTCGTGCCCTTCGGTTCGGGCATGGGCGTCACGTAGATCGAAATAATGAACTTGGTCGATTCCGGCAGCGGCGCGACCGCCACCTCATTGCCCTGCGTCGCGTAGTACATCGGACGAATATAAAGGGCGGCATCCGGCGCGAATTTGGCCACGCCCTCGCGGCAAAGTGCGGTAATTTCGTCTGCCGTCTTGGTCGGCTCAAGACCTAAAGCAACCGCAGATTTGTTCAGCCGGGCGCAATGCAAATCGAGATCGGGCGTGACACCTTCAAAGGCACGGGCACCGTCGAAAACGCTGGAACCCAACCAGAATGCGTGTTCGCGCGCGCCGATGATCGGCACATTGCCCTCATGCCATTCATCGTCGGTGTAGGTCCAAGTTTCGGAAAATTCTGACACTGGTTCGTCCTTCCAGATGAGCTTGAACCGACGCTATGCCGCGCATCACCTTGACGCAACGGCCCAACACGCGGCTTGGTACGGTTTGAGCCAATATCCGAGCCGCAATCATGCCCAACACACCCGCCGCTTACGTATTCGATGCCTACGGCACACTGTTCGATGTTCACTCTGCTGTCCGTAAATATGCGGACCAGCTTGGACCGGATGCCGCGGCGCTCTCCGACATGTGGCGTAACAAACAGCTGGAATACACGTGGGTTAGAACCCTTATGGGGCGTTACGTAGATTTCTGGGAAATCACACAGCAAGCGCTGGATTTTGCATTCGCCCGTTTTCCATCAGCCTACAAAAGCGTTCGCGACGACCTGCTGGATGCCTATTGGGAATTGGAAGCCTACAGCGAAGTGCGCGACGTCCTTGGCAAATTGCAGGCAAGCGGCGCGAAGACCGCAATTTTCTCCAACGGTTCCCCAGATATGCTGGCAGCCGCGGTAGCCTCTGCCGATCTCGATGATGTCTTGGATGCCAGCATATCGGTGCATAGACTTCGGCAATTCAAGGTCGTGCCATCGGCGTATCAGTTGGTCTGTGATGAGTTCGCCCTGCAGCCGGAAGACGTTTCGTTCCAGTCATCCAACCGTTGGGACATCGCGGGCGCAAAGGCATTTCGCTTTGGCACAGTATGGTGCAACCGCACCGGCCAGCCCGATGAATATGCCGACCTCACGCCCGACCGCGTGATCTCCGACCTCACGGAGCTTCTTTAGAAGCCCCGCTTGAGACTGCCCAGAATACCGCGCACAAGGGCGCGACCAAGCGACGTGGCAACTGTGCGGGTGACCGATTTAATCGCAGCTTCAGCAACCGTCTGACGGCCTGAACCACGGCTTTTCTTGCGGCTTTTACGGGCCTCGGCGCGCGCTTCAGTTTCGCGTGCTTTTTCTTCCGCTTCCAAACGCTCTTGCTCTTCTTCGGCCTTGGCCTGTTTTTCGGCACGTTTGGCGAGAATTTCGTAAGCGGATTCGCGATCTACGGCCTTGTCATACTGACCAGCGACAGGGCTCATCGCCACCACCTTTGCGCGCTCGGATTTCGTCAACGGGCCAAGGCGAGATTGCGGTGGGCGTATCAGAGTGCGCTGCACGATGGACGGCACGCCCTTCTTTTCCAGCGTTGAGACAAGCGCTTCACCGACGCCGAGATTTTTGATGGTGTCCATCGCATCGAAATCAGGGTTCGGGCGGAAAGTTTCTGCCGCCGTTTTCACGGCCTTCTGCTCGCGCGGCGTGTAAGCGCGAAGCGCATGCTGTACGCGGTTGCCCAGTTGGGCCAGCACACCGTCCGGCACATCCAACGGATTCTGAGTGACGAAATAGACGCCAACACCTTTGGAGCGGATGAGTTTGACGACTTGCTCGACACGCTCGGTCAGCACTTTGGGTGCGTCGTCGAACAGCAAATGTGCTTCGTCGAAAAAGAATACGAGGCGCGGTTTGTCGGAGTCACCGACCTCCGGCAATTCCTCGAAAAGTTCCGACAAAAGCCAAAGGAGAAACGTTGCATAGAGACGTGGCGACATCATCAATTTGTCGGCGGCCAACACGTTGATCGAACCGCGACCGTCCCGGGTGGTCCGCATCAGATCGGCGATCTCAAGTGCTGGTTCGCCGAAGAAATGGTCGCCGCCCTGCTCCTCCAACACCAGCAGCGAACGCTGGATTGCCGAGACCGACTGCTTGTTTACGTTGCCCAGCTTTGCGGAAAGTTCCTTGGAACGCTCCGAAACATTGACCAACATGGACTGCAAATCTTTGAGGTCGAGAAGCAGCAATCCCTCGTCATCAGCCACGCGGAATGCGATGTTCAAAACGCCTTCCTGAGCGTCCGTCAGGTCCATCAGGCGCGACAGTAACAGCGGGCCCATTTCGGAAACCGTGGTGCGGATGGGGTGGCCCTGTTCGCCGAAAAGGTCCCAGAAGATCGCGGGAAAATCCTGATACTCGTAGTCTTCGAGACCAATATCCTGCGCGCGTTTCTCAAGGAAATCCTTGCCCTTACCGGCCATCGCAACGCCGGACAGATCGCCCTTCACATCGGCGCAGAACACGGGAACGCCAGCGTTGGAAAAGCCTTCCGCAAGTATCTGCAGCGACACCGTTTTACCCGTGCCGGTAGCGCCGGTGATAAGACCATGGCGGTTGGCGAGGGACAGTTCGAGATATTCCGGCCCCTGCAATTCGTCTTGCGGGTTGCGGCTGGTGCCGAGGTAGATTTTACCGTCTTCGAGCATGGGGAAAGTCCGAACTGTGCGAGATTTGTGCCATCTATACGGCGGCAACGCTTGGCCCGCAAACCCTGCGAGCCTTTGAAGCTGTGGCACGGTTCCTGCATGGCAAATGGTGAAACTCCACGTTCGTACCGGATCGGGACATGCTGAGACGTCGCTTTATTATCAGTGCATTAGCCAGTGTTGCTGCGGTTCCCGCTGCGGCACAAATTCAATCGGCGTCTTTGCGCGGGTCGCTGGATGCTACGAGTTTTGGTGTGGTGCCAGGAAATGGCGATGACCAGAGCGCTGCACTGAAACGCGCGTTGGAAAAAGCGTCTGCCGAAGACAAAGCGGTGTTCCTGCCGCCGGGCGTTTATGGCGTCTCGAATCTGGAACTTCCGATGCGAACGCGTTTGATCGGAATTTCCGGTGCGACCCGTTTAATTTACAGCGGCGGCGGCGCAATGCTGACGGCCACCGGCTGCGAACGTGTTGAAATAGCTGATGTTTCCTTTGACGGGGCGAACCGTCCGCTGGCCGATAATTTAGGTGCATTGTTGCAAACGCGGGCTTGTCCGCGGGTGGTTTTGGACAATTGCACATTTGCCGGAAGCGCCGGCGCGGGCATGTTTTTAGAAGCCTGCGGCGGTAGAATTCATCACTGTTCGATTTCCGGCGCAGCATCTGTTGCCGGTATTTATGCGGTGGGTTCCACCGGACTTTCCATCACCGACAACGAAGTTCGCGACTGTGCCGATGGTGGAATTTTGGTGCACCGCTGGGAGATCGGCGAGGACAACACGATCATTTCCGGCAATCGCATCGAGCGGATCGGCGCGCGCAGTGGCGGTACGGGCCAGTACGGTAACGGAATAAATATATTCCGCGCTGGCGGCGTAAATATCTCAAATAACCATCTGAAAGACTGCGCTTTTTCGGCAATCCGCGCAAATTCCGGGAATAATGTCGCTATTTCGGGAAACACATGCCTTCGTTCGGGAGAAACCGCCATTTATTCGGAATTCGCCTTCGAAGGGGCGATGGTGGCCAACAACATTGTGGATGGTGGCACGACCGGCGTGTCCATCGTCAATTTCAACGAGGGTGGACGCCTTGCGGTGGTCGCCAACAACCTCATCCGCAACATGTCCGCCACCGGTCCATACCCCGCCGATATCGACGAATTCGGCACGGGCATTTCTGTGGAAGCGGAAACGACGGTTACGGGAAATGTGGTCGAAGGCGCACCCAATATGGGCATCGGTATGGGATGGGGTCCGTACATGCGAAACGTGGTGGCGAGTGGAAATATTTTGCGGAACTGCCGAACGGGAATCGTGCCCACCGTGGTGGAAGGCGCTGGGTCCGCGATCATCACCAACAATGTGATCGACCGCCCGACCCGTGGCGGCATTATCGGCCAACGCTGGCGTGAGGTTGCGACCGGCGAATTGGTGGGGCGCACCAGCGGTGTACCCGAGCATCTGACGCTGGCAAACAACCGGGTGACGAAAGCGTGACGCCGCCAAAGGTGTTGCGCCATCGTGTCGCCAGCTTTGGAATGTGAGAGTTGAAGCACCACATATCTCCCAAGATCTCACCTCACATGAAGCGCATTTTGACGTTTACCTTTGTCTTTCTCATCGCCATTTTTATCGCACCCGCGTTGCTCCACATCGCCGTGTGGACGGCAGGCGAGAAGCCGACGAGTTGGCGGACCGCAGACTGGTCGAGTGCTGGCACTCTGCCGCGCGTTTTGCCGGAGCGTGATGCGGTTATTCATGTGATGTCAGCGCGTACCGGTGGCTTGAAAGGCGCGCTGGCGACGCATTCATGGATATTGCTCAAGAAGCCGGGGCGTCAGCAATTCGACCGTTATGATGTGGTCGGTTGGGGCCGCCCCGTTCGCAAAAACGCTTACGCGCCGGATGCGCGCTGGTATTCCAACCCGCCGCGTATCGACGCCACAATTTCCGGCCCGGAGGCCGAAAAGCTGATCCCCAAGCTGGAAGCGGCCATAGGAAGCTATCGATATAATGAGCCGGGTGACTACAAAATCTGGCCGGGGCCGAATTCAAACACCTTTGTAGCCCACGTTCTGCGCGCGGTGCCTGAGCTGGAAGCTGTCACCACTTCCACCGCCGTGGGCCGCGATTTCCCCAGCGAAGGTCAATGGTTCACGATGAACAGTAGCGAAGGACTGCGCGTCTCGCTGGCCGGATATGCAGGTTTTGCAATCGGCCAGCGCTACGGGTTCGAACTGAACTTTCTTGGCCTGGTCTCTGGTTTTCACCCTGCCGATGGCATCGTGAAAGTTCCCGGTTTCGGCAATTTTCACCTTTGGGGTGATGGTCCGGCGACTACTTGATACGCTCCAGAATGGACACGTAGTTCGCCACCGCAGCGCCGCCCATATTGAAAATTCCGCCCAGTTCCGGGGCTTTCAACTGCATGCCTTCCGGCGCGGTGCCGGTGAGCTGCATCGCGGTCAACGCGTGCATGGAAACGCCCGTTGCACCGATGGGGTGACCCTTTGCTTTCAAACCACCTGACACATTGACCGGCAGGCGTCCGTCGCGATGAGTGATACCGTCTTTCAAAACGTCCGCGCCCTTGCCGCGCGGTGCGAGACCCATGGCTTCGTATTCCATCAACTCCGCGATGGTGAAGCAGTCGTGGGTTTCGACAAATGACAGATCATCAATGGTGAGGTTCGCCTGATCGAGCGCTCGTTTCCACGCTTCAGCGCAGCCTTCGAAACCCAGAATATCGCGCTTCGACATGGGCAAGAAGTCCTGCGCGTGGGCGGTGGAACGAAGTGCTACGGCCTTGTTCATGGAAAGCGCCGTTGCCGTGTCCGATAACACGATTGCCGCTGCGCCATCAGAGACCAGCGAGCAGTCCGTGCGCTTCAGCGGCCCTGCAACGTATGGGTTCTTGTCGCTGGTTTCGCGGCAAAAGTCGTAGCCCAAATCCTTCCGCATCTGCGCGTAGGGATTGTGCACGCCGTTGGCATGGTTCTTCGCGGCAATCGCTGCCAGTGCATCGGATTGGTCGCCGAATTTCTGGAAATAGGCATCGGCAATGTTGCCGAAAACACCGGCAAATCCCATCGGCGTGTCGCCATCTTCCTTCAGATAGGACGCCTTCAACAGGTTCGCCCCAACCGCCGGACCGGGGGTATCGGTCATCTTTTCCACACCGACCACCAGCACATGCCGCGCCTGCCCGGAATTGACCGCACGAGCGCCTTGGTGGACCGCAGCGGAACCGGTGGCGCAGGCGTTCTCGACCCGCGTGGCGGGTTTGAAGCGGAAGCCATCATCCGCCTGATAAACGAGACTTGCGGTGAAATCCTGCGCGGAAAAACCGGCGTTGAAGTGACCGAGTATCACCTCGTCGATGTCCGCCGCCTCCAACCCAGCATCTGCCAGCGCATCGCGGGTGACGCCGGTGATGAGGCTTTCGACGTCTTCGCCTTCCAGCTTGCCGAATTGCGAATGAGCCCAACCGGTGATGCATGCGGTCATGTGGTGCGTTCCTGAACTGCGTTTCCACCAAAATAATATCCAATCGGTTTGATTGCAAAGTTAAGTGGAAGTGAAGGGGTAAGAACCCTCGTCTGCGTTGACGCAGGTGCGACCGCCCCCCTAGAAGATGTGCAATTCTCCCAATGTTTTGGAAACGCATCATGTCCACCAAAGTCGCCATCAACGGGTTCGGCCGCATCGGCCGCAACGTCCTTCGCGCCATTCTGGAATCAGGTCGCACCGATATCGAAGTCGTCGGCATCAACGACCTTGGACCGGTGGAGACCAACGCCCACCTGCTGCGATACGATTCGGTTCATGGCCGCTTCCCCGGCACGGTGACGGTAGATGGCGAGAGCATCACCATTTCCCACGGCGACCGCACGATGGGCCCGATCCGCGTGACCGCAATCCGCGACCCAAAAGACCTGCCTTGGGGTGAGCTTGGCGTCGAAATCGCCATGGAATGCACAGGCATTTTCACCGACCCGGCCAAGGCGAAAGCCCACATCGAAGCAGGCGCCAAAAAAGTGCTGATCTCCGCGCCGCTTTCCAATGCGGTGAATGCTGAGAAAACGATCGTTTACGGTGTGAACCACAACACGCTGACGGCAGACGACACGATCGTTTCCAACGCCTCCTGCACCACCAACTGCCTCGCGCCGGTTGCCCATGTGCTGCACAACAAGTTCGGCATCGAGCACGGCTACATGACCACCATCCACGCCTATACCGGCGACCAGCCGACGCTGGATACGATGCACAAAGACCTCTACCGCGCCCGCGCTGCAGCCATGTCGATGATCCCGACCTCCACCGGCGCTGCCAAGGCCGTGGGCCTCGTGCTACCGGAGTTGAACGGAAAGCTAGACGGTTCTTCCATCCGCGTGCCTACCCCCAACGTTTCCGTGGTCGATCTGAAAGCCGTTTTGTCACGTGACGTGACAGCAGATGAAGTGAACGATGCCATCCGTGAAGCAGCCGAAGGCGAACTGAAGGGTATTTTGGACTACGACACGGAAGCCAAGGTCTCCATCGACTTCAACCACGACCCGCATTCATCGAATTTCGCGTCAGCCCAGACCAAAGTGGTCGGCGGCAACATGGCGCGCATTCTCACCTGGTACGATAACGAGTGGGGCTTCTCCAACCGCATGAGCGACACAGCAGTCGCCATGGCGAAGCTCGGCTAGTCTAATTAGATTCGGGATCGCCGTTTTGGACAGGACAAAGCGTCCATCGTTTTGTTTCTTTGTCTTGAACGACGGTCCCATCAGCTTCCATAAGACCTAAGACAGTTCTTGGGATATGACCGACGTGACCAATATGTCCGGCGTAAATGCCTAAGGCTTTCCCTATTTCGACATTCCGAAGACCAACGTCGCCTGACTCAGACAATATCATATGAACAGCGGCTCTCAGGTCACTAAGTGCCGATTGTGCAAGTTGATATGATTTCGACATCTTAGTTTCCATAAATGGCTGGGGCGGCAGGATTCGAACCTGCGAATGGCTGCACCAAAAGCAGCTGCCTTACCACTTGGCCACGCCCCAGCATTGTGCCGAATAACACGGCACGGGCGCTTCTATAGGTGAGGCTGCGGCACGCTGCAACGGTTCCAGCACCACCTTTCAGCTTTCTTCGTCATTTTCTGTGTCGCCCGCCTGTTCGGCGTGCTGTGTATCGGGCTCGGCAACGCGAAAAGCGTCTTCCAACCGTTCGAAGGTCATCTCTGAAATTTCACGTAGCGCGAGCAGCCGCTCGTCTTTTTCTGTGTTGTTCATCCGAGCCAAGAGTGCGCCGAGAAGTTTGGCTTCGTCCTCCGGCGGACGAGCCAGCACGAAGTCGAAGCCGAAATTTCCGCGATATTGCGACCGCAGCGACGGCCAACTTTGGCTTGGAATTTCTTCAGCCTCTTCCGTCGCGGGAACAGGTGGTGCGTCTCCTTCTTGCGGCAGCACGCCGTCATGAGCGATTATCAGGTCGCAGCGCTTGCGATCTCCAGCATCCATCACCTCATTAAACAGCGCCTTATGGAGCATGCGCACAGAGCCGAAGGGGCGATTGTCGACGACGCGTTCCGGCAACCAGCGTTCACCCTGCAGAATGGGCGTGAGGTAGTCGATGAAGGTTTCAGGCTCCATCTTGTTCAGCTCATCGAACGGTATTTCATCCATCCTTGGAGACAACCTTTTCCTTCATCGCATCGACCGCGATCAACACGGCTTCCGGCGTAGCGGGGGCATTTAGTGCTGCAGCGTACCGTCCACCGGACAGTGATGAAACGGCATCGCGTAACGCCAGCCAAACCGAAATCGCCAGCATGAGCGGAGGTTCCCCGATAGCTTTCGAACGGAACACCGTGTCTTCGCGGTTCGGCTTATCATCAAGAATGGATACGTTGAAAACCGGTGGCACATCACGCGATCCGGGAATTTTATAGGTGGACGGGCCGATGGTCCGCAGCTTGCCCTTATCGTCCCACCACAGCTCCTCGCAGGTGAGCCAGCCCATGCCTTGAACAAAGCCACCTTCGATCTGGCCGAGGTCGATGACCGGGTTCAACGGCTTGCCGCAATCCTGCACGATGTCCGTCCGCAGGCAGCGGTTTTCGCCGGTCAGCGTATCAATAACGACTTCAGAAACGGCTGCGCCATAGGTGTAGTAAAAGAACGGTCGACCTTTGAGTGTTTTGCCGTCCCAATGAATTTTGGGGGTTTTGTAAAAGCCAGCTTCAGATAATCCGATCCGTTCTGCCCAGCAGTGTTTGGCGAGCGTACCGAAGGTAATCGAACGACCACCTGCTGAAACGGAGCCGTCTTCGAAAATGATGTCTTCGACGGGGCAGTCAAAATGCTCTGCAGCAGCCTTCGCCATCCGCGCACGTATCGCTGTGGCGGCATTGAATGCAGCAGCGCCGTTCAGATCTGAACCAGCTGATGCCGCCGTGGCCGATGTGTTCGGCACTTTGCCAGTGGTGGTTGGCGTGATAGAAATAGCGTCTAGGGGCAGACCGAAAACTTCTGCCACGACCTGTGCTACTTTCGTGTTCAACCCCTGCCCCATTTCGGTGCCGCCATGGTTTAAGTGGACGGAACCGTCCATGTAAACATGGACCAATGCACCGCCCTGATTAAGCGCGGTGAGGTTGAAGGAAATGCCGAATTTCACCGGCATCATTGCGAGGCCTTTTTTCAGAACAGGGCTTTTGGCATTGAACTCGTCAATCTCGATACGGCGGCGGGTCCATTCCGCATTTTCCATAACGCGATCAACTACATCCGTGATTCTGTTATCATCCACCGGTTGCCCGTACGGCGTCTCTTCGCCGGTGCCGGGTCCATAGTAATTGACCGCCCGAACTTCGTTCGGATCTTTGCCCAAATGCCGTGCGATCTCATCAATCATCGCTTCTGAAGCGAGTATACCTTGCGGCCCGCCAAAGCCTCTAAAGGCGGTGTTCGACACCGTGTTGGTTTTGGCTGAAAACCCCGTGAAATCGGTTGCGGGCAAATGATAGCAATTGTCAAAATGGGTCAGAGCACGGGTGACGACCGGGCCGGTGAGATCCGCCACGTGGCCGGAATTGGCGAGCGCCTTCACCTTCATCGCAGCGATGCGTCCCGTCTTCGAGACACCAACCTGCCAATCCATCTTGAAACCATGGCGTTTGCCGGTGGCAGCCATATCGTCATGGCGACGCAGCCGAAAGCTGCATGGTTTTCCGGTCAGCCGCGCCATAACCGCAGCTAGGCCAGCGATGATGGTGGGCTGACTTTCCTTGCCACCAAAGGCACCCCCCATACGCCGTATCTGCACATCCACACGATGGCTCGCCACGCCTAAAGCAAGCGCGGTGTGCACCTGCACTTCGGTGGGATGTTGGGTCGAGGACCAGACCAGCATGTCCTCGTCTTCGCCGAGAATGGCGAGAGCAATGTGGGTTTCGAGATAGAAGTGATCCTGCCCACCCATAGTCAGCGAACCGGAGATTACCTCATCGGCTTTGGCCATTTCCGATGCGGCGTCACCGGATGCAAGTAGCTGGGTGGGATGGGTGAAATCGTCAGCATCAAACGCGGTATCGAGATCGAAATTCGGTGCTTTTTCCTCAATGTCCAAGACGACCAAACGGGCCGCTTGTTGGGCAAGCTCGAAGGAAGTCGCCGCGACCACTGCAACTATTTGACCAACATGCAGCACCTCGTCTTCAGCGAGAAACGGTTCGTTCGCCAGAATAGGCGCAGCTTCGTTGCTGCCCGGAATATCGGCGGCTGTGATGACGCTGGCGACACCATTTAGGTCCAGCGCCGCTGAAGTATCAATGTTCTTCAGCTTGCCCTTTGCCACCGGTGAAAGAACGGGTGCCAGATGCAGCGTGCCCGGCAGCTCCGGCATGTCATCTATGTAGATCGCCTCACCGCGAACGTGGCGGCGCGCGCTATCATGAGGATGGCTCCGCCCCACCACTTTTCGTTCGATGGCAAGCGGGTCAGCCTTGAGTGCTTTTGGATCGGTTCGGATGTTCAAAGCGCCATCACCTCCACAATTTCACCTGACAGGTCGAGTGCAAGCCGCTTTGGCAGGTTGCGTGCCACGCGCATGCGATAGTTGGCTGTTCCGCGCATATCCGACATGGGTGCGAGGTCGGCTTCAATAGCGTCGGAAATTCGGGCATCGTTCAGCGCTTCGAGCGGCTTGCCAACCAACAAAGACTCCGCGCTGCGGCATCGTACTGGTGTGGCCGCCATGCCACCGAATGCTATGCGGGCTGATGCGATTTTTTCACCATCCATCCGGACGGAGAACGCGCCGCAAACGGTAGAAATGTCCTGATCGTAACGTTTCGACACTTTGTAAACGCGAAACTCCACATCCTTTGAAAGCGGAATTTCGATAGCTGCGATAACCTCGTTTTCGCGAAGAATGGTCTCGCGGTAACCAGTGTAAAAATCTTCGACCGATACGCGGCGTTCTCCAGCAGATGACTTCAAAACCAACGCAGAATCGAGCGCAATCAGACTTGGCGCGCTATCACCGATAGGACTGGCGGTGGCGAGATTGCCTCCCATCGTACTGACAGAACGCACCTGAACCGAACCAAAACGGCGCAACATCGCCGCAAAACTGGGCCAATGCATTTCCAGATGCGGAAGCATATCGCACCAGCGCGCCGCACCACCGATGCTCAGGTGAGTGGCGTTCGTTTCGATCCTCGCAAGCTCTGCAATCGCTCGCAGCGAGATAATGTTGTCGTGGCGGGTGTGGGCTTGGGCGACCGACAGATTGTCGTCGGTTCCTCCCGCCAGCAATGGTGAACCGGGATGTGTTTTCATCACCGCCCATAGCTCTTCAAAATTACCGGGATGGTGCATTTGCGAGTTAGCAGAACCAACAGATGCGCGTCGCCCGCCCGATGGCGAAGCCGCGTTCAGCTTCACAGGCGCGGTGGCCAAAGCAGCCTCCACGATAGGGCGATAGCCGGTGCAACGGCACAGATTACCGGCCAGAGCTTCGTGAACAGCAGGCTCGTCGACAGCCGTGTCGCCATCACCAAGACCGGCCAATGCACAGACGATGCCGGGTGTGCAAAAACCGCATTGGGATGAACCATTTTCGGCCATCAATGACTGCACCGGATGCCCATCGGGCCCCATCGCAGCCAAGCCCTCAACAGTCATCAGGCTTGCGCCTTCCACTTGGCCCATAAGCAAGATGCAGGAATTGGCCGGGCGATAACGATCATCATCCGGCGCGCGCATCAAAATTGAACAGGCTCCACAGTCACCTTCGGCGCAGCCTTCCTTGGTGCCACGCAACAGCGCATCGCCCCGCAACCACTCCAGAACGGTACGGTCGGCGCGGCATTCAGCGCTTGTCGGTGCGCCGTTCAAATCAAATGTAATAGGTTCGGTCATGCCACCATGTTGGCGCATAGATATGCGCCGTCAAGCAGGGTTTTGCATGTTCCGGATCAAGCGCAAGCGTCGTAACCCAACCATTCGTCTTGTTGAACACGGAGACGGTAGAGTGGCGTATCGCGGGCAACATCGACGCTGTGTCGCGTTATGAGGCTGCCTTTGGCAATGTCCTGCGTGACGCGGCCATTGTGCAGCAGGCCAACAGGAATAGCGCCTTCCGCCCGCGCTTCGCCAGCCTCCATTGCCCATGAGCGGTAACAAGTCTCGCCGATGAAATCCAAAGTCTCGCCCACTTTCAAATCGCGTTTTGCCAACGCGCAAACCTCTGCCACAGGACGCGGCAACGGCTTCATGTCGCTTGTGCCGTAGAGCACTGCGCGAGCCGCTGACAGCGGTACTTCGAGCGATGTGAGATGGTAAGGGCGGTAGAACGTGTAATATGGACCCGGCCCGAGATGCAGATCGTTCATGCGCTCACGCACGCGGTGGTGGCGCATATCGGCGATAACAAACACCCCGGGTGCGACGCCTTTACCAACCGTGAAATCGACGCAGCCGTGGCGGGACAACAGTCCGCCCTCTTCGGTGGGACACAGCACATTGTGCAACTCATCGAGCGAGCAATCTGGACCGTGCATACCGGGTCTATCCGGCACAAGGCCGGTCGCGTTAGCAATACAGGTCATCTCGACCATGGTCTTTGAGCCATCGACGAATTCCACCAGCATACGCGGGTTCATGTTCCGGCGTTCGGCCTCTTCGCGGTAATCATCCGGCACTGCATCGATACGGAAGGCGTTGTTTTTGCCTTTACCGGCAGCGACCACAGGGTAGCCCAATGCAGTGACCCAATCATAGATTTCCAACACAGAACTGGGCTCGTCGCCCGCACCGACTGTATAGACGAGACCCCGCTTTCGGGCTTCTTCAGCCATGATCGCACCAACGGTGACGTCGGCTTCGACATTCATCATCACCAGATGTTTACCGGCTTCCAATGACGCCATGCCCAGCTCGGCACCGGCTGCGGGAACGCCCGTGGCGTCGATGACAACATCGGCCTGATCGTGGGTGATCGCGGTTGTCGCGTCCTGCACGATGGGGATGCGCTTGCGGTCCAACGCGTTCGAAATATCGCGGTGGGTATCGCAGATCACGCCCATATCATCGTCATGCCCGGCGAGTGCAATGGCTGGTTTTGCGCTTTGCAAACGGCGGTCGACGATGGATGAGATTTCCACGCCGCGCATTTGGCGAATGGCGGTGACGAGATCCGTACCCATTTCGCCAGCACCAATAATGCAAACGCGCACCGGCTTGCCGTCATCAGCACGTTTAGCGAGGTCAGCGCCTAGGCCTGTTGCAGGAATGCGTGGCGGTGGGAACGGTAGGTCGGTGTGGCCCATCAGGCGTTTCCTCAAACAAAAACCGCGCTGGATCTGTTGATCGCAGCGCGGTTTGAAATTTTAATGGCAAAAGCGATCAGGCGCGACGCAGCAACTTCCAAATTGCAGCAAGGGCAGCTGATGCGAGTGCAATTTTGACGATGTCACCCAACACGAAGGGAGCAACGCCGAATTCGAATGCTTTGGACGCCCCAATGAGTGTCGTGAGCCACACAAAACCGAGGGCAAAAAGGATCATATCAGCAACCAACATGGTTCCGAACATAGCGAATGGGCGCTTTGAAAAACCACGGTCTGCAGCTTCACCCACGATGCCTGCAGCGATGATGAAGCCAACCAGGTAACCGCCCGTTGGACCCATCATGTAAGCCGGACCGGAAGCTACGCCAGAGAACACGGGCAATCCCATGATGCCCTGCGCGAGGTAGGCGAGTATCGTGATAATTGCGAGGTTGCGACCGTAAGCAGCCGCGATGCCGAAGATGGCCAATGTCTGCAGCGTCTGCGGTACAGGAAAGAACGGAACCTGTGTTTTAGCGGCTACTGTCATTAGCACTGTGCCTAAAACGACGAGGCCTGTCTGGCGGATGATACGGCTCGTCCCTTCACTTGGCAGATAGGTAGGTGCGAGAGCTGCAGAATTCAGAGCCATGGTGGATTTCCCATAATTTGGATGCAGATGCCATCATCTGCTTTCGCGCAACCATATTGACTTGCAAGGGGGCTGCCAAGACAAGTCGTCACGCTTTCCCGCATTGCGCACTTTAACGCTGTAAAAATTGTGCGCGCTTCTGAGGCTTTGCCATGTCTTCCCCCAAATTCCGGATGCAGTTCGAACCGCGCCACGGTAAGGCCGTTGAAGTCGCGCCGGGTATTACCCGTGTTGTGTGCAACAATCCATCGCCTTTCACATTCCACGGCACCAATAGCTACTTGTTGGGCACTGACGAAGTAGCTGTCGTCGATCCGGGGCCATTGAACGACGGGCATTTCGATGCGTTGATTGCAGCTATAGCCGGACGGCCCGTCAGCCACATTCTCATCACGCACACCCATGTGGACCACTCGCCGCTGGCCGCTCGTTTGAAAGACGCTACCGGCGCAGAGACTTATGGCGAAGGCCCGCATCGCGCGGCCCGACCTTTGGCGCTGGGCGAAACGAATGCGCTGGATGCCAGCGGAGACACCGATTTCGTACCGGACGTGAAGGTAGCTCACGGCGATATTGTCGAGGGCAATGGATGGACGGCCAAGGCGCTTTTCACACCGGGGCACATAGCCAACCATCTGGCTTTCGCATTGCAAGGAACAGACTTCATGTTGTCTGGTGACCATGTGATGGCGTGGGCCACATCCATCGTTGCCCCGCCAGACGGTTCGATGGCCGATTATATGGCGTCGCTTGAGGTGATGCTGGCAGAACCGCAAAGTATCTACTTTCCGGGCCATGGAGGACGGTTGGAAAACGCTCACGCCTTCGTTCGCGCTCTGCGGGCGCACCGCAAAATGCGTGAGCAAGCCGTTCTGGATCAGGTTCGTAAGGGGCGACACACAATTCCCGATATGGTTGCGGTCATCTACCGGTCGACGGACCCAAAGCTCCACGGCGCGGCAGGACTTTCCGTGCTGGCGCATCTGGAAGATCTTGTGGGCAAAGGATCGGTGCGATGTGACGGCGCCCCGTTGCTGGACAGCATCTACACGGCAGCCTGAGTACCTAGTTCGCCAACCCCTGAAGAGACGCGTCCAAGTCGGCTAGAAACGCTTCGATTTGCGCGGCGTTGGCACCAAGATCGTGCGGTCCGAAACGCGAATTGGAACGCATATCGACAAGCGTTCCGGTTTCCTCTTCGATCATTCGGATTACCACATCACTTTGAAAACCGAAGATCAGTGATGTGGCTACAGCCTCGATATATCGCTCGTCTTGATCCGCATCATCGCTGGCGGTACGCCCGATTGGGGATACCTGAACGGTCTCAAAAGCCTCTACTGGCGCCGATGACGGTGTGCGCGATGTATCAGGTCTAAACCTAGGTATGCTCGGATTAAGTGGCATGCCGTCAGAGCCGGTTACCGGTCGCGCCATGAGATCGCTACCTTCTTCATCAATCGCGGTCTCGGAATTGTTGCGTTCTCCCGTCAGGATCGTCCAGTCGCGTTCGCTGACCAATTCCACCGCTGCACGGAACACCCTTACCATGCCCAGCGGATAGCGCCGTGCCGCGACACGCGGGTAGTTTTCCAACTGCAACTGTTTTTGAATCTCATCGAACGCACTTTGGCCATTCATACCCGTCGCACGATCATCCATGACCGTGTCGAATTGCGGCGGTTCTTCAAGGTCAGTGGATATGTCGTAAAGCTGCGGCAGAGCGAATGCCCGCACCCCTTGATAAAGGAATGGTGCGACCAAAAGCATAGCAATCGCGAGGCCTCGCGCTGACCGTATTCCGCCCTTATCTCCGAACGTCCAAAGCCGGTACAGCCCCCAAACGCCGAGGCCTATCGCCAGCAACAGCATGGCGGCACCGAGCCCTAACAGCCAAAATGCTTGCGCGGTTTCAATACTACCAAAGCGATGGCCCAAAATAACGATGGCAAGATACGGCACGCAGAAGATTGCCATGCGTTGGCACCAAGCTGCTGCTGTGGAGACGCCGCGCGCCTCCACTTCAAATCGTTCGATGTATCCCGTACGCATCATGGCGATGTCATAGCGCAGGTGTCGCCCACGGCAATACGCTTAAGCAGTTGGCAGCTTGTAGTCGGCAAATTGTTTCCGCAGTTCGATCTTTTGAATCTTACCCGTTGCCGTGTGGGGAATCTCCTCCACAAACGCCACGTCATCAGGCATCCACCACTTGGCAACCTTGCCTTCCATGAAGCCCAGAATGCCTTCTTTCGTAGGCGTTGCGCCCTTTCGCGGAATGCAGATGAGGAGCGGCCGCTCGTCCCATTTCGGGTGGGCGACACCGATCACGGCAGCTTCCTGAACATCGGGATGGCCGACCGCAAGATTCTCCAGATCGATGGTGGAAATCCATTCGCCGCCGGACTTGATGACGTCCTTGGCGCGGTCGGTAATCTGCATGTAGCCATACTGATCGATATGCGCGACATCGCCGGTGTCGAACCAGTTGTCCCCGTCGAATTGTTCAGCGCCTGCACCGCCGTAATAGGCTTTGGCAACGGCTGGACCGCGCACTTTCAGACGGCCAAAGGTCTTGCCGTCCCACGGCAGTTCCTTGTTTTCGTCATCGGTGATCTTCATCTCGACGCCGAAGGGTGCAAAACCCTGCTTCTCTTTCACATCGAGCGTTTTTTCGACGTCCAACCCACCATATTCCGGTTTGATCGAGCCGAGCGAACCGAGCGGGCTCATTTCCGTCATGCCCCATGCGTGAACGACCTCGACATCGTAGTCGCGTTCGAACTTTGCGGTTATTGCGCGCGGACACGCCGCCCCGCCAACGACGACGCGGGTAAGGTGCGGGAGTTTCTTGCCGGTCTCTTCGAGATAGTCCAGCAAACCCAACCAGACGGTGGGGACCGCTGCGGTAAATGTGACTTTCTCCGTGTCCAACAGTTCAAAAATCGACGCGCCATCCATGCCGCCACCGGGCATAACCATGGTGGTGCCGGTCAGCGGCGCGGCCATGCCGAGGCCCCATGAGTTGGCATGAAACATCGGGACGACCGGCATCAGCACTTCGTTCGATGACAGGTTGAGCGCGTCCGGCAATGCGGCCATCATGGCGTGAATGACGTTGGACCGGTGGCTGTAAAGCACACCTTTGGGGTCGCCGGTTGTGCCGGATGTGTAGCACATGCCGGCAGCGGTTTCTTCGGGGAAATCGGCCCATTTGAAGTCCGCATCGCTCTCGGCAATCAGCGTTTCGTAGCAGATGAGATCGAGCTTGCTTTCCGGCATGTGCTCTTCGTCTGTGAGAACGATGATGTGGCGCAGGCCCGGTACTTTCTCGGCAATGGCTTCGACAATCGGCACGAATGTCAGGTCCACCAAAATGGCCTGATCGTCCGCATGGTTCATGATCCAGGCGATCTGGTCCGGAAACAGCCGCGGGTTCAGCGTGTGATAGATCGCACCGATGCCCATGATGCCGTACCACGCTTCCATATGACGACCGGTGTTCCAGGCCAGCGTCGCGATGCGGTCGCCAAGCTTGTAGCCGTTGCCTTCAAGCCATTTCGCCAGATGCTTTGAGCGGGTGTGAATGTCGCGATAGTTCGTGCGGGTGATCGGGCCTTCGGTGGACCGTGAAATTACCTCGCGCGCGCCATGTTGTTCGGCTGCGTAGTCCAGCAATTTGTGGCACAGCAGCGGCCATTCCTGCATCAAACCCAGCATCGTCATTCTCCTACCACGTATGGTCAAACGGGCCACATCGACCGCGAATCCGTTCGCGACTTTGGGCGACAGTTACGCTCACGTCAAAGCTTGCGGGAAGATGCCTTGCGGGACTAGGTTCAACGCCAACCGATGCGCCCACCAACCGGCGGAGCAAACCATGAGCCAGCCACTTTCAAACCTTCAGGCCCGCGACCTCGATGCGGTGCTGCACCCCTATTCACCGCTGCATAAATTGCGCGAAATCGGGCCGACCATCATGGCCAGCGGCAAAGGTGTTTTCATCACCGATACGCAGGGCAATGAGTATATCGAAGGCATGGCAGGTCTTTGGTGCACCGGTCTCGGTTTCGGCAATGAAGAAATGATCGACGCCGCCACCGAGCAAATGCGTACCCTGCCCTATTACCACCAGTTCTCGGGTCGCGGCACGGAACCTGCGATCGAGTTGGCCGAAAAGCTGAAGGAACTTTCGCCCTTCGATACGTCGAAGGTTTTCTACACTTCGTCCGGTTCGGAGGCGAACGACACGCAGGTGAAGCTGGCTTGGTATTACAACAACGCGTTGGGGCGCCCGAAAAAGAAGAAAATTATCAGCCGCATGAAGGCCTATCACGGTGTCACGCTCATGGCCGCCTCGCTGACCGGCCTGCCCGCGAACCACATGGATTTCGACCTGCCCTTCGACGGCGTGCTACACACAGATTGTCCGCACCATTACCGCTTCGGCCATGATGGTGAGAGCGAAGGCGAATTCGTTGCCCGTCTGGCAAAATCGCTGGAAGACCTGATCGAACGCGAAGGCGGCGATACGATTGCCGCCATGATCGCCGAACCCGTTATGGGTGCCGGTGGTGTCATCGTGCCTCCGTCAGGCTATTTCGAGGCCATTCAACCGATCCTGAAGCAGCACGATATTCTGCTCATCGACGATGAAGTCATCAACGGCTTCGGTCGCACCGGCGAATGGTTCGGCGCATCGTCCCACGGCATGGTGCCGGACACGATTTCGGTCGCCAAGCAGATGACGTCTGCCTATGCCCCGCTTGGTGCCGTGATGATCCCGCAATTCATGATGGACGCGCTGGAAGATCAGTCCCGCAAGATCGGCGTTTTCGGCCACGGTTATACCTATGGCGGCCATCCACTCGGTTGTGCCATGGGCGTGAAAGCCATCGAAATTTATCAGCGCATGAACATCGTGCAGCGCGTGCGCGACCTCACTCCGCTGTTCGAACAACGCCTTGCCAAACTACGTGACCACCCGCTTGTGGGCGAAGTCCGCAATTCAGGCCTCGTTGGTGGTGTCGAACTGGTGTCGAACAAAGCGACGAAACAGGCGTGGTCGCCGACCCAAGGCGTAGGCGCGCATTGCGCCACGCGGTGCCAGGCGCACGGTGTCATATTGCGACCCATCGGCGATACGATTGCTATATGTCCGCCAATGATCATCACGGAAGATGAGTTAAACGAATTGTTCGACCGTTTGGAACTCGCGCTGGACGACACTGAACACTGGGCCAACAAAGAAGGCCTGCGGGCAGCCTAAACGTGTCTGGCGAGAGCCGATTGAAACTTCAGACAGTCGGGCGACGCCACTGCAATGCAGCGCCTGCGATCAAAGTCCATCCCAATAGGCCTCGGCTGTGGAAGGACAGATTGCTGCGTTCGCTGAAGGTTAGAAGGTGCAGCAATTTCAAAGGCGATGGCGGCATCTGGGTGACGATCTGCAACGGCAGATTGTCGATCAAGACCATGTAGTAGAAATAGTAGATTTGCGGTGTGAGCCAGTCGAACAAAGCAAAAGCGATGACGGCGATCAACAAACGCTGCCAGAATGGCCTGCCGCCCGCCAAGTACCAGACAGTCCAAAGCCAGATGGCAGCCAAGGCCGTAGAAATTAAGAGCAATCCTGCTTGGCCGACGGCAGATAGCGTGAAGAACGAGTCCTCGCTATAAAAACCTGTCACGTCCGGTCAGCCGTCGTTGCCATCCCGCCACTCCAGCAATTTCGCCAAAGCCCCATCCGCCTTAGGCCTCACCAAGGGCTGCGGGCCGGCATAGACTTGGCCCGTGGCACCATCAATCGTGATGATATCGCCTGCTGCAAAGCTATGATCTCCGATAGTGAAACGCCGCGCATCTATATCTATGGCAACATCCAAAGCAGCCGTGATGCAGGCTTTTGCCATCGACCTTGCGACCACCGCTGCGTGGCTCGTCATGCCGCCACGACTGGTCAAAATCCCGATCGCTGCATGCATGCCGTGGACATCGCGCGGGTCGGTCTCAGCGCGAACAAGAATGGCATCTTCGCCTTGCGCTGCCATGGCAACAGCGTCCTCGGAGGTCAGCGCGATTGCACCGGTTACTGCACCGGGTGAAGCGGGCAGGCCTTTGGCGAGAGGTTTGGCTGCTTTCGATACCTCGACTTTCGCCACCTGAAGCGCGCTCAACTCGTCGTCGGAACAGCGTGACAATGCGTCAGAGCGGCTGATGATGCCGTCTTCAACCAGACCGACGGCAACGGCTAGAGCAGCTTTCGGCGTCCGTTTTCCAGTGCGGGTTTGCAACATATAAAGCGTGCCGCTTTCCACGGTGAACTCGATTTCCTGCATATCGAGGAAATGGCGTTCCAGCTGCGCGCCGATACCCAGTAGCTCTTTATAAAGCGACGGTTGGGCAGCCTCGAACGACGGCTGTGAAGACATAGAAAGATCACGTCCGACTTCGGTCAATTCACAGGGTGTTCGCATGCCGGACACCACATCTTCGCCTTGGGCATTGGGCAGCCATTCGCCATAGGGCGTTGCATCGCCAGTGGATGGATTGCGGGTGAAATAGACGCCGGTGCAGCTTTCGCTGTTGCGGTTGCCGAACACCATGGCTTGCACAATCGCAGCCGTGCCACCGGTATCGTCGAGGTTCTGCAATTCCCGATAACGTTTGGCACGGTCCGTGTTCCATGAGCGAAAGACGGCCAGCAAGGCCAAACGAAGCTGTTGATGGACATCTTGCGGAAATGGCTCGCCGCTCGTCGCTTCCACAATTGCGAATGACCGCTCAACGGCTTCGCGCAACCGCTCGGTCGGCAGTTCAGCGTCAGTTTCCACATTGGCCGCGACGCGCAGGTCATCCAGCATGTCTTCGAAATCATAAGGATCGCATTCCAACACCACCTGCGCGAAGCTGGCGATGAAGCGGCGATAAGTGTCCCACGCAAAGCGTTCATCGCCGGTAATTTTTGCCACGCAATCGGCAACAACATCGTTGAAGCCGAGGTTGAGAACGGTATCCATCATGCCAGGCATGGAGATTGCTGCACCGGAACGAACCGATAGCAGAAGCGGTTTTTCACCAGTTCCAAAGCCCTGCTGCAGGTTTTCTTCCATCGTAGAAATGGCAGCGCTAATGGCCTCGAGCGCATCTTTGGGCAGCTCGTCTGCACCATCAGAAACATCCCGGCCCAGCGCGGTGCTGATGACGAAACCCGGAGGCACCGGCAAATCAAGCTGCGCCATCGTCATAAGATTTGCGCCCTTCACCCCGTGCGCTGAGGGATCGCCTTGAGGCATATCAAGGCCAAGGGCGAATGGTGTGATGAGGTCGCTCATTAGCCTGCCTCTTGGAAAGATTCGGCAGTTTGCAGATCGACACTCACAAGCTGGCTTACGCCACGTTCCGCCATGGTGACGCCGAATAATCTGTCCATACGCGCCATGGTAATCGGGTTGTGGGTGATGATGACGAAACGCGTGTTCGTGTTCTTCGACATCTCATCCATCAGATTGCAGAAGCGCTCGACATTGTGGTCATCCAGCGGGGCATCAACCTCATCCAACACGCAAATTGGTGCCGGATTGGTGAGGAACACCGCAAAGATGAGCGCCATGGCGGTGAGCGCCTGTTCGCCGCCGGAAAGCAGCGTCATGGTCTGCGGTTTCTTGCCGGGCGGACGGGCCAGAATTTCAAGACCGGCTTCCAGCGGGTCGTCACTTTCCACAAGTTGCAGTTCCGCCGTACCGCCACCGAAGAGCGTTGTGAAAAGCGTTTGGAACTGGGCGTTCACTTGGTCAAAAGCGGTCAAAAGCCGCTCGCGGCCTTCTTTATTAAGGCTCGAAATACCGGTGCGAAGCTGGCGGATAGCCTCGATCAATTCGTCCCGTTCGAAGGCAAGCGTGTCCCGCTGTTCCGCAATTTCATTCTGCTCTTCCTCAGCGCGCAGGTTGACCGCACCCAGACGCTCACGCTCGCCTTTATATTTCTCCAGCCGTTTTTCCAGCTGCTCGCGGTCGGGCAATTTGTCAGCGTTTTCCACACCCGCTTTTGTTAGCACTTCGTGTGGGTGGCACTCCATGTCTTCGCGGATACGCGTAGCAATTTCGGCCTTGCGCTCACGCGCTGCTTCCAGCCGCTCTTCGCCACGGGCGGAAAGCTGTTTGGCGTCGGATAGCGCCTGCAATGCGAGACTTGCTGCACGATCTGCCTCGCGCAGTTCGTTTTCGGTTTGTGCCAGCGCATCGGCAGCAGTTTTCCGGGCCGTATCCGCATCTTTGATTTTGGAGATAATTTTTATGCGACGCACCGCGATATCGTCAGGCGCAGCTTCCACCTTTTCACGCTGGGCGGCGGTTTCTTCCAGCCGTTTGCGCAAGGTGGCGATCTGACGGTCGGCGTTAAGAGCGCGGTCGTTCCATGATGCCCGCTCACGGCCGATGGCGGTTAGCCGGTCGAGACGCATGGCATTTTCACGCGCCAGCGCTTCGAATTCAGCACGCAGTTCGGCGAACGCAGCCCTTTCGTGAGCGGTTTTCGTGGAGATGTCCGTCACCTCGCGCTCCAACTCGGCGGGCTGAGGCGTAGCCGCTTCATCGGTGCGCGCCGTTTTCAACTCCTCTTCAGCCTCGAAAAGATTGGTGGCCAAACGGCTTTGCGCTTCTTCAAGCGCTGAACGCCGGTTCGACAGGTCGCCTATCGCTCGTTCGGCTTGCGATAGCGCACGGCGCGCAGCTTCCAACTGCTCGATTGAAACGCGAGCCGTGTTGCGGCTATCGCGTTCGGTTTCGCGCGCTTGCTCAGCTTCGATCTTTGCAGCGTCCGACTTTTCTTTTTTCTCACGAACCGCAACGGTAGCTTCGACGGCCTGCTTGTCGAGTTCTGCCAACCGGTTGCGCTGTTCCAATTTGATCGCGGCGGATGTCGGAGCTTCCGCGCCTGCGCGAAAACCATCCCAGCGCCATATGTCGCCTTCCCGGCTGACAAGCACCTGACCGGTGGCCAAGCCATCTGCCAAGAGCGCACCTTCAGCCGCTTCTACTATGCCGGTTTGGGATAGGCGGCGGTGCAAAGCTTCAGGCGCATCTACGTGTTCCAGCAGCGATTGACTGCCTTCAGGCAAAGCCGGATCGGCACCCGACACTCTGTTGTCATCGCTCCAATAGCTCGGTGCCGAAGCGTCCAGCGGTGCATCTACATCTTCACCAAACGCAGCGCCCAATGCGCGTTCGTAGCCCGCAGCGACTTTGATCTGATCGAGCGCTGCGGGAAACAGGTCCTTGCCGCCAGCGTTCAACATTTTCGACAGGGTGCGCGCCTCGGTTTCGATACGGTTTAGTTCCGCCTGCGCCTCAACCAAAGGCTGGCGCGCGGCCTGATCTGCCTCACGTGCAGTTTCAGCCTGCCGCTCCGCTTCATCACGTGCAAGCGCGGCTTTCTCCGATTCGCGTTGCAAGCGGTCCACTTCGGCAGTTGCAGCCTGCACTTGTGATTCTTCACTGATTTTCGAAACAATTGCTGCAAGATCATTTTCAACGGTCTGGGCCTGCTCGCGGGCATTGTTCAAACGACGCTCGCCATCACGGGTTCGGTTGACGTTCTGCTGAATGCGAGCGCGGAGTGCGGCCAATTCCTGTGTTTTCTCACCAAGCGCCGTCTCACTTTCGGAAAGACTGCCCTTGGCGGTTTCCAGCGCCGCTTTCAGTTCCACTTCGCGCCCGGCGTTGCCACCCGTCTGTTCGGTCAGCAGTTTTTCTTCGCGCTCGAGGTGCGAAATGATGTCGGAGTTTTCCGCCACCATCTTTTCCTCACGCTCTATGTCGTCTTCCAACTGCTTGATGCGTCCCACGAGATCACGGGCGCGGCGTTCAGCACGGCGGGCTTCATCGTCGAGTTGATCGCGGGAGATCGTGACGCGCTGGAGTGCTGCAGCGGCTGCGACTTCGGCATCGCGCAATGCGGGTAGTTTGGATGCGATGATCGCCTGAATGCGGGCGGCTTCGGTTTGCACGATCTGGCTTTCGCCAACCTTTACCGCAGCGTCCGACATAGCGCTTTCTGCTTGCTGGAACGCTTCGCTTGCGGCGGTCCAACGCAGATGGAGAATGCTTGCTTCGGCGCGGCGTATGTCGCCAGCCAGATTACGGTAGCGATTGGCTTGGCGCGCCTGTCGCTTCAAGCTTTCCAACTGGGTTTCCAACTGCGCGATGACATCGTCGGAGCGTTCGAGATTGGTTTCGGCTCCGCGCAGACGCAGTTCCGCTTCATGGCGGCGGGAGTGGAGGCCCGAAATACCGGCAGCCTCTTCCAACAAGGCGCGGCGGGCCTGCGGTTTGGCTGAAATCAACTCGCCGATACGGCCCTGCCCGATCATCGATGGCGAACGGGCACCGGTGGAGACGTCGGCAAACAAAAGCTGCACGTCTTTGGCGCGAACGTCCTTGCCGTTGATGCGATAGACCGAACCTGCCTCGCGCTCGATGCGGCGTGAGACTTGTAACTCTTCCGCATCGTTGAAGGCAGCAGGCGCGGTGCGGTCATCGTTGTTCAGGAAAAGCGCGACTTCGGCCATGTTTCGCGAGGGGCGATTGCCGGAACCGGAGAAGATGACGTCGTCCATCGCGGACGCGCGCATGTTCTTGTAGGAATTTTCGCCCATCACCCAGCGGAGCGCTTCCACGAGATTGGACTTACCGCAGCCATTGGGGCCGACAACGCCGGTCAGACCGGCCTTGATCGAGAACTCGGTCGGCTCGACGAAGGACTTGAAGCCAAGAAGGCGTAATTTATCGAATTCCATCGCTTTAGCCGCCTGTTTGCAGCCGCGAGTATGGGTTCGCCACAAGCATGATGCGGCAAACTCCAGCCAAGCGGAGTTTGCCGCTTATAGCACTAAGAAGCCGCTTCGATGGCTTCCTTGAGGTTTGCAAGGCTTGGTTCCCCAACTTTTTCACCATTGATGAACACTGTGGGGGTCGCACGGACGCCAAATTCCTTCACAGCCTTGTTCCGGCCCTGCACCATCTTGGTCAACAGGTCCTGATTGCCGAGGCACGCTTTGAAGTCAGCTTCGCTCATACCGGCCAGTTTCGAGATACGCAGCAGTTCCGGCACAGGGTTGCCCTGCCCGCCCCAGTTTTTCTGGGTCGCGAAGAGCGCGTCGACCATGGCGTAATAATTATCGTTCGGCGCGCAGAGAGCCAACATGAAGGCAGCTTCACCGCGGCGGTCACCGTCGAATGGGAACGGGCGCAGGATGTATTTCGCCTTGCCGGTCTCGATATAGTCCTTCTTCAGGTCCGGCAGGATTGTGTCGTGGAAGGTCTTGCAGTGTGGGCACGTCATGGAAGCATATTCCACGATCGTGACCGGCGCGTCGGCCTGGCCCATCACTTTGTCTTCCAGCGGGATGTTGTTCATCAGCCCTTCCACACTCTGCGCAAAAGCAGGAAGCGAGAAGGTAACGGCTGCAGCGGCAGTCGAGGCGAGGAAGATGCGGCGGTCGAGGCGGATCATGGGGCGCTCCAGTTGAGGTCTCAGGCTTTTGTTCGTTTTATGCGAAAGGGTGTGGCGAAAGAAGGCCGGACAGCGAATATGACACGATTGTCATGAACCACGGCTGAACACCCCAACGCCCATTTTTTGAAGAGCGTTGCGAAGGTTCGGATCATCTATCTCAGCCAATGCGGTGGCGAGTTTCGCAGTCCTTTGCGGATCAGGTGTCGCGAGGTTGTCCGAGACCTTCACGGCTTTGGTATCGCGTTGCGTAAACTTGACGCGGGCAACGGCGGAAAACCCGAACCACGCATTGACGCGCGAGATGATGGTGGTCGTGTCATGCTGCATGAACAGGACGTGGCCGGTGTCACATGCCACCACCAGCGTTGCGGGCTCGAAGGGCTGGTCGTCACTCGCCTGCCGCGGCCAATTCAGCTTTTGCGGCGCAGATTTATTGCCATGGCGATCACCGACGATTTCTGTCCATGACGCGATCAAGTCCATGGTCATGCCCGCACGGCGCTCGATTACAGGATCGAGCAAGCGCGACACCAGATCGCCCACAGGCCGGGCGGCGGTTTTTTTAAAGGGGGGGCGTGATCCATCCATGGCCCGTCTTGCCACGGGCGCGGCAAGGGTGGAACAGGGCGGCATGGATTCTTTTTCGACCAGATTGCTGGATTGGTATGACCGTCACGCGCGAACATTGCCGTGGCGCATTCCGCCGGAGCAATCAAAAGCCGGTGTTCGACCTGACCCGTATCGGGTTTGGCTGTCGGAGGTGATGCTGCAGCAGACCACCGTTGCTGCGGTGAAGGCGTATTTCGAAACATTTACAACAATCTGGCCCACAGTGAACGATCTGGCTGCTGCTGAAAATGATGATGTGATGAGCCGGTGGGCGGGCCTCGGCTACTACGCCCGCGCACGAAATTTGAAGGCCTGCGCGGAAATCGTAACCCGAGATTACAATGGCCGGTTTCCGGAGACGGAAGACGAATTGCGGAAACTGCCGGGCATCGGTGACTACACGGCGGCTTCCATCGCTGCCATCGCGTTCGGCGAATGTGCAGCTGTGGTGGATGGAAATATCGAGCGGGTGCTGACCCGGCATCGGACTATCTCGACGCCATTACCGAAGGCCAAAGGTGAAGTTCGTGCGGTGATGGCAGAAGTCACGCCCACAGACAGGCCCGGTGATTTCGCGCAGGCGATGATGGATCTAGGCGCGACGATCTGCACGTCGAAAAATCCGGTTTGTGGGCTGTGTCCTGTGGCGCAAGATTGTGCGGCGCGGAACTTAGGTACGATGTTGAATTACCCCGTGAAGAAGCCGAAAAAGCAGAAACCGACGCGGCGTGGCGCTGCGTTCGTGGCGTGGCAGGGCGACGAGTTTTTTACGATCCGGCGACCTGAAGATGGAATGCTGGGAGGCATGCAGGCACCGCCGAGCACGGACTGGTCATCGAAAGTCGATGGCGCAACAGGGATCGCCGCGGCGCCGTTCGTGGCGGATTGGAAACAGGGTGAAAGCATCACTCACACCTTCACCCATTTTCACATCGAACTCGAGGTCTGGTCGGCGCAAGTTGATGCACCGATTCAGGGCAAGTGGATGAGCGAAATCAACGACTTGCCGACACTCTTTCGCAAAGTGATTCGTGAGTCTAAAAACTACGCGGCTGATCCCATCGCATCGCGGTAGATGGCGCGAAGATCGTCGATACAGACCAATTTTCCCTCGCGCTCCACGTGCCAGAACGTCCAGCCGTTGCAGGCATCCAAACCCTGCACCCTTGCGCCAGTCTTATGTATCGAAGCTGCCTCACCGCTTTCGATCAACGAACCGTCTGCTCGGATCATCGCCTTCCAGCGACGCTTGGAATCGGTGAGCACATCGCCCGCTGACAGCAAACCGTTTTCTATGATCGCGCCAAAAGGAACCCGCGGCAAAGCACGCTTGCCGGTGGTGACGGTCAACTGCGCTGCCTGTCCCGGTTCGATAGCATCGATGCGCGCGCGTGCAGCTTCGATGTAGTCCGTCTCGCGTTCGATACCGATGAAATGACGGCCCAAACGTTTGGCGACAGCGCCGGTGGTGCCGGTGCCGAAGAAGGGGTCGAGGACCACATCGCCCGGCTTGGTAGAAGACATCAACACGCGGTGCAGCAGCGCTTCCGGCTTCTGGGTTGGATGAACTTTCTTGCCGTCCTCGCCCTTCAATCGTTCGCCACCGGTGCAGATCGGAAAGACCCAGTCGGAGCGCATTTGAACGTCGTCATTGGCCATTTTCAGAGCATCGTAATTGAACGTGTAACCTTTGCCCTTGGGGTCCGGTGACGCCCAGATCATCGTCTCGTGCGCGTTGGTGAAACGACGGCCACGGAAGTTCGGCATTGGGTTTGTCTTGCGCCAGACGATGTCGTTCAAAATCCAGAACTGCATGTCCTGCAGCATCGTGCCGACGCGGAAAATGTTGTGGTAGGAACCGATGACCCAGATCGTACCATTGGGCTTCAGCACCCGTCGCGCAGCGGTCAGCCAGGCGCGGCTGAAGGCGTCGTAAGCGGCAAATGTGTCGAACTGATCCCAGTGATCGTCACAGGCATCGACCGTGGACTGATCGGGTCGCGACAGCTCTCCGCCCAACTGTAAATTATACGGTGGATCAGCGAAAATCACGTCCACGCTGTTGGCGGGAAGCCGTGACATGGCGGCGACGCAGTCGCCCTGAATGATGGAATCGAGGTGGTCGACCGACTTTACGGATTCGACCTGCTGCATAGCAGCGGCGGAAAGTACCTGCATCTGAGACCCGAACGCAAAACAACTGGGGTTGGCGTTAAGGTTACCCAACGGGGTGAAGATGCGGTTAAGGCGCGCGGTAGAAATGTCGAACTTGCCCGCCACGACACAGCTGTGCATTGGTCGGCGCGAAATCCTGTCTTCCGGAAAGCGCTCATCATGCCAGCCTGCGAACTCGTTATTTTCGACTGCGACGGAACTCTCATGGACTCCGAGCGCATCGCGGCTGAAGTCGAAGTCGACGCGCTGAAGCCATATGGAGCAACGCTTACCGTAGCTGAATTTGAGGCACGCTTCTCAGGCACTTCGTCTGAAGTTGTGAAAACCACTATGGAAGCGGAGCTTGGGCGCGCCCTGCCCGAAGATCACATTCCCAAGATGCGCGAAGCGATGAAGCAGCGCTTGTGGCGTGAGGTAAAAGCAATGCCCGGCGCTCAAGAGATGCTGGACCATCTGGACCAGCCCCGTTGCATTGCATCCAATGCCGATATGGAAAAATTGAAAATCGAACTAACGCGTGGCGAGCTTTGGGATCGCTTTCGCCCTTATGTCTTCTCGGCTTACGAAATCGAAGGAGAGTCTAAGCCTGCACCCGACTTGTTCCTGCACGCCGCGAAAGAACTCGAAGTCGCTCCCGCAGCCTGTGTTGTGGTTGAGGATTCAGTCGCGGGTGTCACTGGTGCGGCAGCGGCGGGAATGCGTGTAATCGGCTTTACCGGCGGTTCACACGCTCACCGTGGATTGGCTGACGAGTTAACAGAAGCCGGCGCAATTACCGTTGTTTCCAAGCTTACAGATGTTCCAGCCGTCATTGAGGCTCTATCAGCGTGGGATGATACCGGAAACCTTTAGAGAGTTTACGGCGTATTATACGGACCTTCGTCGAAGCCGATGTAAACACGAATATTCGGTCTGGTCGGCGCGGGAATGATGACCTCCTCATCAACGAACGAGAACAGCTTTGCGCTCTCGCCGGACGAGATCGTTTCCGGCTGCTTGTAAAGCTTTGAATAAATTGTCTCGTTGCCCTCGGTTACCGCAATTCGGATTGGCATCGTGACGGTTCCAGGACCGCCGACCGGCCCAGTGATAAGACGACCTTTCACGCCGACACGCATCTGCAGGTTTTGGCCAACATAGTTGCACTCGCGGGCAGCGTTGGTGATCGACACCTGATAGCGCACCTTGTCGCTAGTCTCAGGGTCTTCGCCCTTGGGCAGAATACGGAAGCTTTCCGTTCCGGCGCGAATTTGCACGGTGGGGCAATAGTCTGTCAGCGCAGTGCGGGTGTTGGCGAGTTTCGGGCGGTCGTTGGGGTTGGTCAAATTGTTCTGCCGCGCAGTATCTTGGGCGGTGTCGGTTGCATCATCCGTGTTCTGGCCCGACAAAACGCTGCCGGTCTGACAAGCGGTCAAAGCTAGCATCGCTGCCAAAGCAGCTGTGGTGATCGGAGTTTGCATCTTGTCGAACAGCGGCATTGCCCGCTCCCTCACGTGTTTTCGATCTCGTCACAAAAGCGTTCGAGAAACGCCTATGCGGGAAGAGTTGAGGCGACTTACCACCGTGTTGCGCGGTTTGCCAATATAAGGTGGCACTCGCTACAGCGCCTGTGGCGCTGCACCGCTTGGAATACAGGCGTCTTTCCCATAGACGATGGCGCAACGATGGCCTTTAGGGCCGAAAGTCATTCCTTTGTGATTTTGCCGGGATTTTACAATGAAATATGTCAGCACGCGCGGCCAAGCGCCTGTTCTTGGGTTCAGCGATGTCATTCTTGCCGGTCTGGCCCGCGATGGTGGTCTGTATGTTCCCCAGACATGGCCGCAATTCGATGCCGATACTCTGCGGGATATGGCTGGGCTTCCTTACGCAGAGGTCGCAAAGCGCGTGCTTGAGCCTTTTCTTGGCGGCGAGATTGATCACGAAACATTCTCGGACATCGTAGATCAGGCTTATGAGAGCTTCGAACACGCAGCCGTCGCGCCACTTGTGCAGACCGGTCCTAATGAATTTGTGTTGGAACTTTTCCATGGCCCAACGCTGGCCTTCAAAGACGTCGCCATGCAGCTGCTTGCACGGCTGATGGATCACATTCTCGCTGAACGCGGTGAGAAGGTAACTATCGTCGGTGCAACCTCGGGTGATACAGGCGGCGCTGCCATTGAGGCATTTCATGGGCGTGAACATTGCGACGTCTTCATTCTCTACCCGCACGGCAAGGTCTCGGACGTTCAACGTTTGCAAATGACGGGTGTGGATGATCCCAACGTCCATGCACTCGCTATTGAAGGCAATTTCGATGACTGTCAGGCGCTGGTGAAGGCGATGTTCAATCATCACGCTTTCCGCGATGGCGTGGCACTTTCTGGCGTGAATTCGATCAACTGGGGCCGGATCATGGCTCAGATCGTCTATTACTTCACAGCAGCGGCAGCACTCGGCGGGCCTGATCGCGCGGTATCGTTTTCTGTTCCAACAGGCAATTTTGGAGATATTTTTGCAGGATATGCCGCCAAACGCATGGGATTAAATATCGACCAGCTTTTGATCGCCACCAACTCCAATGACATTCTTGCCCGCACCCTGGAAAGCGGACGCTACGAAACATCCGGCGTTCATGCCACCACATCGCCTTCAATGGACATTCAAGTGTCCTCCAATTTCGAACGGTTGCTGTTTGAGGCTGGCGACCGCGATTCTGAAAAAGTGGGGCGCTTCATGTCCAGTCTTTCTCAATCGGGCGCTTTCACGCTTGATGACAAATTGCTGGAAACCATCCGCCGCGATTTCTCCGCAGGGCGCGCGAACGATCCGCAAGTCGATCTTATCATCGAAAATGTTTTGGCCGACAGCAATTATCTGCTCGATCCGCACACAGCGACCGGCATTTCTGTAGCACGTGAAAAACCTGCAGCTACAGGTTCTCCAATGGTGGTTCTGGCAACGGCTCACCCGGCCAAATTCCCTGATGCGGTGAAGGCTGCAAGCGGAATTCATCCAGAACTACCAGCACGTTGCGAGGGGTTGATGGAGGGGCCGGAACACTTCACAATCTTGGCCAATGAGCAGGAGGCCGTGGAAGCCTTCATCAAGGGGCACAGCCGGGCTGCCGCATAGGCAACTCGTATCCCCTTCTTAGGAATTACCGTCGAACGCTTTCGGCGCTGGGAGTAGAAACGAATTGTCCGAATTCATAGCCGCACATGAACCAGCCGAAGTTGTGGAACTGGTGGGAAATCTGCCCCGCAACGTTGAAGTCACACGACTTAGCAACGGCCTGACAGTCGTCACAGACCGGATGCAACACCTTGAAAGTGCAGCACTTGGCGTATGGGTAAAGGCCGGTTCACGTGACGAGCGGGCATCGGAACACGGCATTGCCCACCTGTTAGAGCACATGGCGTTCAAAGGCACCGCCAGCCGAACGGCGCGGGACATCGCGGTTCAGATCGAAAATGTAGGCGGCGATGTGAACGCTGCAACCAGCGCTGAAACGACATCTTTTTATGCGCGTGTGCTGAAGGATGACGTTCCCCTAGCAGTCGATATTCTCGCTGATATTTTGAACAACTCACTGTTCGACGAAAACGAGCTTGCTCGAGAACAACACGTCATCCTGCAGGAAATCGGCGCGGCGCACGACAATCCCGAAGACATAGTTTTCGACGAATTTCAGGCCGTCGCATTTCGCGATCAGGCGCTGGGGCGTCCGATCATGGGTACGCCAGAAACTGTATCGTCGTTTCGGGCCAATGATATTCGCTCTTACCTTTCAGACCATTACCACGGCCCGAACATGGTTCTTGCCGCATCCGGCAACGTGGATCACGATGCTATAGTGAAGATGGCAGAGAAGCGGTTTGCCCACTTCGGCAACCAACTTGCAAGAGAACCCGAAAAAGGGTTCTACACCGGCGGTGAAGCGTTGCTGGTTCGCGATCATCAGGAAGCGCAAATCGTTATGGGTTTCGAAGGCCGCGCCTATCACGCGCGCGATTTCTACGCCTCTAACGTCCTGTCCATGATGTTAGGCGGCGGCATGTCCTCCCGCCTGTTTCAGGAAATTCGCGAAAAACGCGGCCTTTGCTACTCCATCTACGCTTTCCATCAAGGCTATTCCGACACCGGTCTATTCGGCGTTCATGCAGCCACTGAAGAAAGCGATCTGGGTGAGTTGATGCCGGTCATCATAGACGAACTGAAAAAAGCAGGCGAAGGCATAAGTCAGGATGAGCTCGATAGGGCAAGAGCCCAGATAAGTGCCGGTCTGCTCATGAGTCTCGAAAGCCCGGCCTCACGCGCGGGCCAGATCGCGCGACAAATATTGTTGTTTGGGCGCCCCATTCCCAATGATGAGCTGATGGAACGTCTCAACGCGCTTACCATCGAGAGACTTCGGGACCTATCTGCGCGCCTGTTCATCGAGAACATGCCGACTATCGCAGCCATTGGGCCGGTTTCAGGCGTCCCCGATCAAGCGGCTTTGGCTGATGCGCTGGGCGTGCGGGTTCGCGAGGCGGCGCAGTAACAGACAATGCGGCTTCTGCGATTCCCGGAACGACCACCACAGCCCACCCGGCTTGAAACGGAACGTCTGTTGCTGCGGCGACCGGAAACCGCTGACTTTCAAAAATGGCGCGAGTTGCGCGAAAGCAGCCGAGCTTTTCTTCAACCCTATGAACCAACTTGGGCGAGAGACGAGTTTTCAACGGCCAATTGGCGCACTCGTATGCGCCGACACGAAGCCGATATTGCGCAAGGAAGGAGCCTGCCTTGGTTTTTGTTTTCCCATGACCACGCGTTGTTGGGCGGCATAACCGTGAGCAACATCCGACGCGGCGTCGCTGATACCGGCACGCTGGGTTACTGGATGGGCGAGGCTTATGCCGGACTAGGCTTCATGAGCGAGGCGGTTAAGGCGGTAACGACGGATTTGTTCACAACACATCGTCTGCACCGACTGGAAGCCGCCGCAGTTACAGACAACGATGCGTCGCGGCGCCTTCTGCTGACTTCCGGCTTTCAGCGTGAGGGTTTGGCGCGGGGTTATCTGCGCATCAATGGTCAGTGGAGAGACCACGATCTATTTGCGCGGCTTGCCGAGGACTCCGCACCGACTGATCGCGATTTATGATTGGAAAATGGCAGTTTGTTCCAGCTTGCTGCCGTTTACCCGGATGGTCAAAATCTCTATTACCAATCAAGGCCCGACCAACTTCTCGTCAGGCGCGGAGAGGCAGCACTGCGTTTATGTCATTACCGACGAGATCAATGATCCGGTTTATATTGGCCGTGCTGCTGACATGCCTTGCAACGACATCGGCCCGCGCGCTCGACCCTGTCGATGTGACGTCGCAAGCCACCGCCATCGATTTGAAAGGCACAACCGATTTTCATCCGGCTGCCGGTGCACGATTGGCGGTTCAAACGGCCCCCGATGCGGGAGGTGTTATCAACCGCATCGAAGTGCGCTCCACCGGCAATGAAGGCAGTGGTGATTGGCTGTCATTCGCACTGGCCAACAAATCCGACAGGCAAATCGACCGCCTGATAGTTGCTCCCCACTACCGGCTTCCAGGATCAGGTTTCATGTGGCCGGACCTCGGTCGCCAACGCATCGTGTCGATTACTCCAAGTCAGGGGTTCGCGCTGGACCGGCAACTTGATGGTGGGGCGGATATTTTCCGCGTCACGCTCGATCCCGGCGCTGTGGTTACATTCGTTGCCGAACTTGGTTCTGCAGACGTTCCCAGCCTGACGCTATGGGAGCCGGACGCCTACAAGGATGCGGTCAACTCATTCACGCTTTATGAAGGCATCGTTCTAGGCATTTCGGGGCTGTTAGCCGTCTTCCTTACGATCCTTTTCGTCGTCAAAGGTTCAGCAATGTTCCCCGCCACGGCCGCTTTGGCTTGGGCGGTGCTTGCCTATATCTGCGTCGACTTCGGCTTCATTTCCAAGATCGTTGATCTAGCGCCTGGCGATCTGAACCGCTGGCGTGCTGGTACGGAGGTTGCGCTTGCAGCGACCCTGCTTATCTTCCCGTATGCTTATTTGCATCTTGGCCGTTGGAACTCCCGCTGGAACTGGTTGATGCTCGGCTGGATAGCGGCGATGGGCGCGCTTTTTGCGGCAGCCATCTTCATGCCGGAGAGAGCTTCCGGCATCGCCCGCATGGCGTTTGCAGGCGCGGTTGGCGTCACGCTGCTGCTGATCATAATCCTATGCTTCCAGCGCTATGATCGGGCGATTTTGATTGTGCCAACCTGGTTGCTAACAATCGCTTGGACTGTTGGTGGCTGGTGGACAATTTCCGGCCAGTTGGACAATGACATCATTCAACCGGCACTTGGGGGCGGTCTCGTTCTGTTGGTACTGTTGCTCGCCTTTACCGTTATGCAACATGCCTTTGCGGGCGGCGCGATTGCGCAAAATCTCGTCAGCGATGTGGAGCGACAGGCACTCGCTCTGACCGGTTCAGGAGACGCAGTTTTTGACTGGGATGTAGACCGTGATCGTATTCATGCCGGACCGGAAGTCGCAACCGCGCTGGGCCTGAAACAAGGTGCTCTTGATGGTGCGCCTGCCGATTGGTTGCCGCACTTACACCCGGAAGACCGTAGCCCGTTCCGCTCCGCTCTCGATGTCATACTTGATCACCGCAAAGGGCGTCTGAAACTGGATATCCGTCTTCGCGGAGACGACGCGCATTACACATGGTACGCACTGCGCGCGCGCCCGGTCATTGGCAATGATGGTGAAGTGTTGCGTTGTGTTGGTAGCCTGACAAACGTGACCGACCAGCGCGTAGCCCAAGAACGACTGCTGCACGACGCTGTCCATGACAACTTAACCGGCCTTCCCAACAAACAAATCTTCCTTGACCGGATCGAGAGCGCTATCGCCATCGCGCAGCAAACTTCTGACCTGCGACCAAGCCTGTTCATCATCGACTTCGACAGGTTTGCCCAGCTGAACAAAGACGCTGGCGTGGCCGCTGGTGATGCAGTTCTGCTAACTATGGCGCGCCGAATTCGGCGTATCCTTAGACCGCAAGATTGTTTGGCACGTTTATCCAACGACCAGTTTGGCCTCTTGCTGCTTTCTCAAGGTGAGCCTGAGAAAGTCGTTGTGCTTGCTGATGCGCTACAACGCGCCATCCGCGCTCCAATCAGTTTTGCCGAAGAAGGTATTTCAGTAACAGCATCGGTTGGTCTCGTGAGTTGGTCGAACGATCGCAGCACGGTGGAGCCTCTGTATAAAGACGCAGAAACCGCAATGCTTCAGGCCAAAAGACTTGGCGGCGACAGAATCGAACCATTCCGCCCGGCTTTCCGCCACGGACAGGCACCGGTTGGCGACTTCAACCACGACCTACGTTCAGCTCTCGATCTCAATCAGCTCGAGATGGTTTACCAACCGATTGTCGACCTCAAAACCCGTCAGCTCGTCGGCTTTGAAGCTCTGATGCGCTGGCAACACCCTGAACGGGGTGCCGTCATGCCGTCCGAGTTCATTCCTGCGGCTGAGAAATCCGGGCTTATCGTGCGCTTGGGGCAATTTGCGCTGGAACAAGCTGCCACCGAACTGGCACGCATGATTGCGACCGGCGACGAGAACCTGTTCGTGAGTGTCAATGTTTCCAGCCGACAGTTGCTGCGCCATGATCTCATCAACGACGTCAAAACTATTCTGGCACGCCATTCCCTGCCCCGCGATGCTCTGCGTCTGGAACTCACCGAGTCGCTGATCATGGACAATCCGGAACATGCCACCCGCGTATTGGCCCGCGTGCGTGATGCAGGTGCCGGACTTGCTTTGGACGATTTCGGGACCGGCTTTTCATCGCTATCCCACCTGATGCGTTTCCCGTTCGACACGATCAAGATCGATCGCGCCTTCCTTGATAAGCAGGCGGGGCCTGAACGGCCAATTATCCTGAAATCTATTGTCACAATGGCGCACGACCTCGGCATGCAAGTGATTGCAGAAGGTGCTGAAAGCGAACGCGACGCATTGGAACTGGAACAAATGGGCTGCGAGTTTGCACAAGGCTTCCATTTCGGCCCCGGGGTCAGTGCCGATGATGCAATGCAATTACTGACGCGCAAAGCGGCCTAAGATAGATCCGCTAAGCGTTACCCGCGCTGGCCGATAATGCTTCTTCGCTTATTCCAAGGGCTGCCAATGCTGCGTCGTATTGGTGCTCGTAATTCGTTTCGAAAACCAATTCATGGGTAGCTTCTAACGTTAGCCATCCGTTTTGAGAGATTTCGTCCTCCAATTGCCCTGGCCCCCATCCAGCATAACCAAGCACAAGAAAGGCAAACTCGGGAGGATGATCACCGATCATCGCGCGGAGAATTTCGTGGGTACCGGAGACCGCTGCTAAATCATTGATACGCACGGACGACGAGTCTGTTCGTTCAAGCGTATGAATGACGAAGCCACGTCCAATTTCTACCGGACCACCGTTAAAGGTTTGAAACTCTTTGGAGCTGTCGTCGAACTTGGTGCGCTCTTCATGCAATTTCAAAACGCCCAAAACATCTGAAAACGTTGGCTCGTCGATAGGCTTGTTCAATATGAAACCCATCGCGCCTTCTGAGGTATGGGTTAGCAAAAGCACGATTGAGCGGGCGAAGCGGTCATCCGCCATCCCCGGCATTGCGATCAGCACATGCCCTCGCAGATCAAGATCTTGTGGTTTACTCATGACAACACCTTAGCGATGCAAAGGACCGTTGCCAGCCTCACATTCCGGTCACGTAAAACTGACATGGCTTTGGTCGTGAGTTAATGCGCATCACGCTAGAAAGTATTTATGAAAATCAAACTTCTCGCCCTTACCCTATCCACACTCCTGACAGGCACCGCGCTGGCAGCCGAAAGCGTTTGGTTCGAAACGGACGGCGCGCGCCTGCGCCTGATTGCTCTGCCTGCAGCAGATGGGGCAACGATTGACGCAGGATTGCAAATTGAGCTGCAGCAAGGCTGGAAGACATATTGGAAGGCACCAGGTGCCTCAGGGCTTCCACCGCAGATCACGTTTGAAGGCTCGCAGAATGTTGCAGCAACGCGGATATCATATCCGCTACCGACAACTTTCGGTTCAAAGCGAGACCTTACGGCCGGTTACACATCCACTGTTACTCTGCCAATTACGATAGAGCCGCTTTTTGCTGGCCGGCCTCTTTCCATAAAAGGTTCTGGGTTTCTGGGCGTTTGCGAAGATATTTGCGTTCCGGTTCAATTCGAAGTGGAGTTGGAAATCGATGGTACAGGCGTGTCGAAGCGTGACATTGCGTCCGCACTTCTTGTCGCACGCAGTTCGGTACCGCCTAGCGCGCAGGACGACATGTCGATCACGGGACTCACCCAAAATGACGACGTCCTGATCGTTACGGCTAAAGTTCCTGTCGGCGCAACCTCAGCGACGCTGTTCCCAGACGGCCCTTCGGACTGGTATCTTGGTCCTGTTCACGCCAGTTCGGTGAAAGATGGCGTTGCCAGCTTCAAACTGCCCATTGATCAACGCCCCAAGAGCGCCAGCGTTATTGGCACCACCATGAGCATGACATTGCGTGCTGGTGACAGAGGCATCGAACAGGTTGTTACGATCAGTCACTAGCATCCGCTTGACCGACGCAGCATTGGAGCGAATACATGAAACACGTTCCCCTTTTGATTGGATATATCCATGAGCATCTCCACCGGAGACCGCATCCCCGAATTTGAATTCACCATCATGGCCGACGATGGCCCTGCGAAAATGTCCACGTCAGAGCTTTGCTCAGGCAAAACCGTAGTGCTGTTCGCCGTTCCAGGTGCATTCACGCCAACATGTCATGCCAACCACCTGCCCGGCTTTCTAGAGCATTCGGATGCGATTAAGGAAAAGGGCGTCGATACGATTGCGGTCACTACCGTGAACGACATCCACGTCACCAACGCGTGGGCAGACGCTTCCAAAGCCAAGGGTAAGGTCGTGTTTTTGTCGGATGGCAATGCAGAGTTTGCAACTGCAGTTGGTCAGGAAATTGATCTGGGCGTCGCTGGCATGGGTATGCGCTCAAAGCGTTATTCCATGATTATCAAGGATGGTGTCATCACCAACTTAAACGTGGAAGATAATCCCGGTCAGGCTGTAGCATCTTCTGCAAGCGCTATTCTCGAACAGCTTTAGCTTTTGAGTTTATAGGGCTCCATACCCATGCGAGCGAGCTCATCAGCTCGCTCGTTTTCCACTTGGCCCGCATGTCCTTTGACCCAATGCCAAGTGACCTCGTGGCGGGAAACTGCCCTGTCCAATGCCTGCCAAAGCTCAGCATTCTTCACCGGTTTTTTTGCAGCGGTCTTCCAGCCATTCTTCTTCCAGCCGTGAATCCAGCCTTTCATACCGTCCATGACATATTTGGAATCGGTATAGAGATCGACGTGGCTTTCAGCCTTCAAAGCATTAAGCGCTTCGATGGCGGCAGATAGTTCCATCTGGTTGTTGGTGGTTTGAAACTCGCCACCTGACAACTCTTTTTCATGTTTGCCAGAACGTAGGATAGCGCCCCAACCTCCGGGGCCAGGGTTCCCCGAACACGCGCCATCCGTCCAGATTTCGATATGTTTCATGCCAATGTCCGTTGGGTCGCTTGTTCCAATACCGCTTCATTATTCATGAAGAATTTCAAGCGGGTACTGAACGCTGTTGGGTCGTGAGGAATGACCAGCGCGCCCTTGGGTACATTTAACCAGTCATTCAGGCGCGTCAGCAGGAAGCGAAGCGCAGCCCCCTTAGCAAAGATAGGCAGCGCTTTTCGCTCTTCTTCCGTCAACGATCTTTCTGATTCGTAGCCAGCGACCAAGGCTGAACAAAGCTCCGGTTGAAACTCGAGTTTCTCATCAAAGCACCATGCGTTGATCGCGATGGCGATATCGTAAGCGAGAAAATCGTTGCAGGCGAAATAGAAATCAATGACGCCAGACAGATGACCATCCAGGAAAAAAACGTTGTCCTTAAACATGTCGGCATGAACGACGCCCGCAGGCAAATCGGTCGGCCATTGAACATCCGTTTGTGCCTTTGCGTCTTTGATCAACTTTTGCATGCCAGCTTCCACACCATCAGCGTGATCGATGTTTCCATCAATCAACGCAGGCCAACCATGCGGTGCGAGTGCGTTGGTGCGGTGGATCTTGAAATCCTGCCCTGCCGCATGCAGCTTCGCCATTGTGGCACCTGCCATGTGGCAATGATCGACGTCAGCGCGTTCGACTTCCATGCCATCAAGGAAAGAAACGATAGCGGCAGGCCGCCCGCAAAGCTCACCAAGCGCTCCACCATTGCGCATCCGGATCGGCGTCGGGCAAGGGAACCCGGCAGCCGCCAGATGATCCATCAAACCGATGAAGAACGGCAGGTCCAAAGCTGAAACGCGCGCTTCGTAGAGCGTCAAGATATAAGTGCCGTGAGACGTGCCAAGCAGATAATTGCTGTTCTCAACACCGCCAGCGATGCCTTTGAACGACGTCACATCTCCGAGATCATAAGATTTGAGATGCGCCTCTAGCGCCTCGGGAGAAACCTGCGTGTAAACGGCCATGGTTCAGGCAGGACCATTCACGAAAGCCATATCATCTGCCGTGAGCGGTACATCACGCAGATCTCGCATAACCATGAAATTCTCGTCTTCGATTGCGGTTTGCGCCAGTTCCAACGTCACGTCGTAACGATCCTTCAGCGCATCGATAACCCCGGCAATGAGCACTTCCGGGGCGGATGCGCCCGCAGATAGACCCACAGTCAGTGGTCCAGCTTTAGGCAGCGTCGCGTAAGGAATGTCAGCGGCTGTGTTCACAAGCGCGGCCTCTTTCGCACCAGACCTCAGAGCTACATCGACAAGCCGATTGGAATTTGAAGAATTCGCTGCACCGACGACCAGGAACAAATCGCAACCATCTGCAGCAGCTTTTACTGCCTCCTGCCGATTGGTGGTTGCATAGCAAATCGATTCCGCTGATGGCGCTTGAGCTTCTGGAAAGCGCTCTTGAAGTCGAGCTATCACGCCCGCTGTATCATCGACCGAAAGCGTGGTTTGCGTGACAAAGCCGAGACCGAGCTCCGCAGGTGGCACGAAGGCATCAACATCAGCTTCCGTTTCAAGCAGGGTGACAGCGCCTTCGGGCAATTGCCCCATCGTGCCGACAACCTCCGGATGACCCTTGTGACCAATGAGCACGACATGACGTCCCCGCCGTTCATGCAGCATGGCTTGTTTGTGAACCTTGGAGACTAACGGACAGGTGGCATCGAGATATTTGAGGTTCATCGAAGCCGCCCGTTCCGGGACCGATTTCGGCACACCATGGGCCGAGAAGATCACAGGCTGTTCAGTTTCCGGTAGCTCATCAAGATCTTTTACGAATATCGCACCTTGATTCTCCAACCCTTCGACGACGTAGCGATTATGAACGATCTCATGGCGGACATAGACCGGTGCGCCGTATTTCTTGAGCGCCAAAACGACGATTTGGATCGCACGATCCACACCGGCGCAAAAGCCGCGTGGCCCGCACAGCAATAGGGTCATGGGTTGCTTGGAAATCGGCAAACTATCGGTGTCCAACTGAAGATGCGTCTTTGGGTAAGGTAGCGGGAGGACCCGGTCTTGACCAGATCAGGACGTACCCCTCCAACGGCTGAAAAGGAAAAAACCACCAACTGCGATCAATGCACCAGCCAAGCCAAACCATGTGAAGGCGTATTGCAGGTGGTTGTTGGGAAAGCTTACTCGGGTAACGCCACCAACGGGCAGGCCGCCGACGTTCCGCGTTGCATCAGCATCTAAAAAGAACCGCTCATAGGATCGCTCTAGTTTACCACCGATCGACACCATCTGCGACAGCGATTTCCAATAGAAAATATTGTTCTCGAGATCGTTGTTTGGCACTGCCGCATTTGGTTTCTCAGGCGGCGCAGAGCGCGCAGGACCAGTAATGGTCACCGTTCCATTGATCTGCCCATCCGAGCGACTTTCAGCGAACTTCAACTCCAGCGGAACAAACCCACGGTTGACCATGATGGCTTTTCCGCTGTCCTGCACCAATGGCGTGAACACAAAATAGCCAGACCGGCCTTTGTGGGTAGCGTAATAATGGGCCTCTGCATCATGATCGAAAATGCCTGTGGCGGCAGCGGGCCGATACTCAATATCCGTGCCAGCCGCTATAAGCGCATCAATTTCCTGAACAGTTTGCGGTTCACCTTCGATATTGGCCTGAACGCGGGCGATCATGGCTTCCTTCTGGTCCAACCTGTTGAGCTGCCAGAAGCCAAGGCTCATCAAAAAGGCAGTACCCAGTGCGATGCAAACAAGCAGGATGATCGTGCTTAGCCTCATTAAGAATCATCCTGTTTTTTCTTGTGGCGATGCTGGTAGGTGAGCGCAATGAGAATGCCTTTCACAACACGCAATGCCGGTAAGCCAAGTGCAACAATCATAATGGGCCAAGCTACGATATGGACCCAGACAGGTGGTCCATAGTTCAACTCAACAAAGAGCGCTGCACCTAAAACTAGGAAGCCAAGGCCCATGATGATGAAAACCGTTGGACCATCACCCGAATCCTCAAAATCGTAGTCCAACCGGCAAGCCGTGCATTCGGATTTGACGGTCAGAAGGCCATCGAAAAGGTTCCCCTCCCCGCAACGCGGGCATCTGCCCTTCACGCCTGTAGAGACCGGGTCCTGCTCTGGATACGTAATCACGAATGAAAAGGGCGACCCAAGGGCCGCCCACTCCATGCCAGATGATGTTCGATCATCGGGCCATCATTCAATGTGCGATTGTCGCGCCAGCGCTGGCCCAGATGTAAACCGCAACGAAGAGGAACAGCCAAACTACGTCCACGAAGTGCCAGTACCAGGCGGCAGCCTCGAAGCCAAAATGCTGCTTCGGAGTGAAGGCACCGTTCATCGCACGTACCAAACAGACAGCAAGGAAAATGACGCCGATGATGACGTGGAACCCGTGGAAGCCGGTCGCCATGAAGAAAGTCGCGCCGTAGAGGCTGTCGGAGAACGAAAATGGTGCAACCGCGTATTCGATGCCTTGGACAATAGCGAAGATGAAGCCCAAGCCCACAGTAAGCGCCAGCCCCCAAATGAGCCCCTTACGGTCGCCTTCCAAAAGCGCGTGGTGCGCCCAAGTGACCGTCGTGCCGGAAAGAAGCAGCGTAATGGTGTTGAAAAGCGGTAGGTGCAGTGGGTCCAACACGTTGATGCCAGCAGGAGGCCACTGGCCACCGGTATATGCAGTGCGTCCAACCTGGATCGCTTCATCGTAAAACAGTGAAGCGTCAAAGAATGCCCAGAACCATGCCACGAAGAACATGACTTCCGATGCGATAAACATGATCATGCCATAACGCAGATGCATCGAAACAACCGGCGTGTGATCGCCAGCATTGGCTTCAGTGATCGTATCCGACCACCATGCGTACATAGTGTAGAGAACGATCAACAAACCGATCACGAAGACCCAAGGGCCACTCATGCCCATGGTCGATTCAGCGCCCTTGAGCGACTGCATCCAAACGACACCACCAATGGCCATGACGAAAGCACCTATCGAACCGATAAGCGGCCAAGGGCTGGGTTCCAAAATGTGGTAGTCGTGATTTTTGCTTTGTGCGTCGGCCATGGTGCGGTCTCGTATTGGCTCCGTCTGTCGTCCTTATAGCGAAAAAACAATCCACTTTGCCACGAAAAATCGCATGGTCTTTGGTCTAGCCAGGAGTTTTTTCGTCGGCTTTCTCAACAGACGCAGTTTCATCGCTGGGGTCACCATCATCAAAGAAGGTGTACGATAGCGTAATGGTGGGTAAATCTTTCAAAAGTGGATCGTTTACGATCTCAGGATCGATGAAAAACAAGACGGGCATGTCAATGGATTCGCCAGATGCCAGCTGCTGTTCGGTAAAGCAGAAGCACTCGATCTTGTTGAAATAGACGCCAGCAACGCCCGGCGAAACGTTGAACGTAGCGGTTCCCTGGCTGCGGACTGAGCCAATATTCTTGGCTTGATAAAAAATTGTCGATTTCTCACCGACCTTAACCGAGACCGAGCGCTGCTTGGGTTTGAATTCCCAGTTTAGATTCTGGTCGGTATTGGAATCAAAGCGAACCGTGATCGTACGATCCAAAACGGGACCGTCTGTGTTTTCAGCACGCTGGGTGGTGCCCGCGTAGCCGGTGACCTGACAGAACAGTTCGTATAGCGGGACTGCTGCATAGGACATGCCCAACATGCCAACCGCCATTGCGGAGCAAGCAAGTACGGTTTTTGCAGTTCCTGTTATCTTCTGCATCAGTTCGTCCGCTCGATATACATCGGGCGATCCAAAATCTTCGGGCCGAACTTCACAACTGTTGCAGCGTAGAATGCGCCAACCAAACCAAGCAGGCAGAGTGCGATGGCAACAGACCGCATGCGGCGCGCCTTCATCTGACGCTCTGTAAGCTGAACGGTTTCCAGTGGCATGTGCATTGTCTGTGGGTCTTCCTTCAGAGGATCATCAACACTCATATTAGCGTTCCCAATATATAGTCGCCTGTAGCGCGCCAGACTATGGCATCAACCGCAAGTGCGGCGAAAAGTGCAAAGAGATAGGCAATTGAGTAGCCGAAGAGGTGCTTTTCAGCGCGCAGCTTTTCATCAGCGCCAGCGATCTTCCAGACCTTGTAAGTGAGCCAAAGGAAATAGCCCGACAAGCCTACAGCAACGACGCCGAAAGCGATACCGGCAAAGCCCATGACGGCAGGCAGTATGGTGATTGGAAGCAGCACCGCGGAATAAGCGAGCATCTGGTTACGCGTGGAAGCTTCACCGACCGCATTCGGCATCATCGGCACATGAGCGTCGTCGTAGTCCCGCATTTTCCAAAGCGCCAGCGCCCAAAAATGCGGAGGCGTCCAGATGAAGATGATTGCGAAAAGAACGACGCCACCCCAAGCAAGATCACCAGAAACGGTCGCCCAACCCAGCATGGGTGGAAAAGCGCCGGCAGCACCACCGATAACGATGTTTTGCGGCGTCGAGCGTTTCAGCCACATGGTGTAAATGACGGCGTAGAAGAAAATCGTGAAGGCTAGGATCGCAGCCGAAATCCAGTTGACCAACATGCCGAGTACAAGAACGGAAATGATAGACAGGATCAGACCAAAATTCCGCGCTTCTTCCGGCGTTACATTACCAGCAGGGATAGGACGCTTTGTTGTGCGAGACATAATCGCGTCGATATCGGCGTCGTACCACATATTGAGTGCGCCGGACGCCCCCGCGCCCACTGCGATGCAAATGATGGCAATTATGGACAGAACCGGATCGATTGAACCGGGCGCTGCCAGCATTCCGCACAGCGCGGTGAACACAACGAGGCGCATCACGCGCGGCTTCATCAGCGCGATATAGTCCGACGGCATCGCAGACGAGATATCGTCTCCGTAAAGGGCCGGTTGTGTGTCGGCGGTATCAACGCTCATTGGTCAGCTCACAAATTGGTTCGTCAGGGTTTATATTAAGAAGCCCGCAGACAGTTCGGTGGAACCATCCGCGGGCTTCTTTTTCAGTCAGACGCGGCAGAGTTTCTGCCGCTGCAGGATCAGCGCACGCGGGGCAGCTGTTCCCACTGGTGGTATGGTGGAGGCGAAGACAGCTGCCACTCGAGTGTCGTTGCACCCTCACCCCAAGGATTGTCACCAGCAACACGCTTTTTCATGAACGCTTCGATGATGCCGTAGAGGAAGATCAGCACAGCGATGGCCGACAGGTAGGAGCCTAGCGACGACACATAGTTCCAACCGGCAAATGCTGGTGGGTAATCGACGTGGCGACGGGCCATACCTGCAAGACCGAGGAAGTGCTGCGGGAAGAAGATGATGTTCACACCGATGAACGTGGTCCAGAAATGAAGTTTGGCGATGAACGAGTTGTACATGTAGCCGAACATTTTCGGGAACCAGTAATACCAGGCTGCGAAAATCGCGAACACGGCGCCCAGCGACAGCACATAGTGGAAGTGGGCAACCACATAGTATGTATCGTGGAATGCGCGGTCGAGACCGGCGTTGGCCAACTGCACGCCTGTCACACCGCCAACGGTGAACAGGAAGATGAAGCCGATGGCCCAGAGCATCGGTGTGCGGAAGGTGATAGACCCGCCCCACATCGTTGCAATCCATGAGAAGATTTTCACACCCGTCGGTACCGCAATCACCATTGTGGCGAAAACGAAGTAGCGCTGCGTGTTCAGCGATAGACCGACTGTGTACATGTGGTGAGCCCACACGATGAAGCCCACCGCACCAATCGCAACCATGGCATAGGCCATGCCGATGTAGCCAAAGATCGGCTTCTTCGAGAAGGTCGACACGATGTGGCTGACGATGCCGAAACCGGGCAAGATCAGAATGTAAACTTCAGGGTGACCGAAGAACCAGAACAGGTGCTGGAAGAGGATAGGGTCCCCACCGTATTCTGCCGTGAAGAAGGCCGTACCGAAGTTACGATCCGTAAGCAGCATCGTGATGGCACCAGCCAGAACAGGCAGCGATAGGAGAAGCAAGAAGGCGGTGATCAACACGGACCAGGCGAAGAGTGGCATCTTGTGCAGCGTCATGCCGGGAGCGCGCATATTGAAGATCGTTGTAATGAAGTTGATAGCACCGAGGATCGACGAGGCACCAGCGACGTGAAGCGCAAGGATCGCGAAATCCATCGACGGGCCGGGCGAACCGGTTGTCGAAAGCGGCGGATAGATTGTCCAACCATTACCGGCACCTACAGAACCGGGCGCGGATGGCATGAAGAGAGAAATGGTGAGCAGCAACAACGCAGGCGGCAGCAGCCAGAACGAGATGTTGTTCATGCGTGGGAATGCCATGTCCGGCGCGCCGATCATGATCGGGATCATCCAGTTAGCAAAGCCACCGATCAAAGCGGGCATCACCATGAAGAAGATCATAATGAGACCATGCGACGTGGTGAACACGTTATAGACATGCGGGTCGGAGAAGACCTGCAGGCCCGGCTCCTGAAGCTCCCAACGCATCATGACGGACAGGAATCCGCCGTAGATACCCGAGAAGATCGCGAAGATCAGATAAAGTGTGCCGATGTCCTTATGGTTGGTCGAATAGAACCAACGCTTGAAGAAGGACGGTTTGTGTTCCCCGTGATCGTCATGGGTCGCTGCATAAGCCATGTCGTATTCTCTCTCTTAAATTCCTTGGATCGTTACGCGCCTTAGTTGGAGGCGACGTCGACCTTCTTTTTTGCGTTCAGGGTTGCCATCAGGGCCTTGTTGGCACCTTCGACGTCACCACCAGCGGCGGCTGCGGCCCAGGTGTCATAGTCTGCTTGGGAAACCACGCGAATGCCGATTGGCATGTAGGCGTGGTACTTGCCGCAGAGTTCCGAGCACTGGCCGTAGTAGAGGCCTTCTTTGGTGGGCTGGAAGAATGTCTCGTTCAAACGCCCGGGATAACCGTCCATTTTCAGACCAAAGGCAGGCATTGCGAAGTTGTGGATCACATCACCTGCGGTGACGAGAACACGGACAACTTCACCGACCGGAACAACGATTTCATTGTCGACGGCAAGAAGCGTTGGGTAAGCCTCTTCATCCTCTTTGCCGAGCGCAACACGCTCGGCCATAGCTGCCTCGGCAGAACCGGCAATTTCGTCGGAGCCGATTGGGCGCATGTCATAGGTGATCGCTGCGGCACCATCTTCACCGGTTTGGTACTCGATACCCCAGTACCACTGATAACCTGTGGTCTTGATCGTAATCCCCGGCTCTTTTGGCGGGTTGAACTGCGCTGTAAGCAACTGGAAGGATGGAATGGCGATCGCCACCAGAATGGCAACAGGAGCCAACGTCCAAACGACTTCGATAGCCGTATTATGGGTTGTCTGCGACGGCACAGGGTTGGCGCTGGCGCGGAATTTCCACATCACGTAGCCTAGCAAGGCCATGACGAAGAGCGTAATCGGCACGATGAAGGCGAGTGTGTACCAGTCGAACCAGACAATAGCCTCCATGCCCGGCGATGCAGCCGTCTGGTGCCATATCTGCCAGTCCACAGGCTTGTCGGCCCATGCAGGTGTCGACAACGCCAAAGCTGTCGCTGCTGAGGCAGTTGCTGCCCCTGCCATGCGAACGAGCGTTTTCATCGGATGCTTCATCCATTCTCTCCGGATCATATGCTGTGGCCGGTCCAGGCTCTCTAATCAAAACCGGCGTTCCTGCGTTTCAATCACAACAGCTTAAGCCCCGCAAGCTTCACGGGTGCGTCATGGCCGCCATTAGAGGCGCAACTTTAGGCGCAAAATACCACTTCTTATAGTCTTCTCCCCGCTTCCGCCGTATTTTCCATCAGTTTGGCGCTAGGGCAGAAGACACACGCTATCAACATCACGTTGGAGCGGCTTTGCTTTGCCCCGCAGCTGTTGCACCGTTCGTCGTCTGAGGTTCCCTATGATTCGTCGTTTTTACATGTCATTTTTTCCAATCCGTAGTTTCTCCCTGGCGTTATTCGCACTGCTTATGGTCACCGGAATTCATTCCGCAGCCTCAGCTCAGTCCACTAGCGAAGAGGGAACCAAGTTCGGCGCTTGGACCATCATATGTGACACGCCTCCGGGAGCCTCATCGGAACAATGTGCACTGATGCAGAATGTTGTGGCCGATGACCGCCCTGAAGTCGGGCTTTCGGTTGTTGTGTTGAAAACTGCAGATAACAAAGCGCGCATTCTTCGCGTCCTTGCACCTCTTGGCGTTATTCTTCCCAACGGTTTGGGCCTAAATATCGACGGCAAGGATCTCGGTCGCGCCAACTTCGTACGATGCATGTCTGATGGTTGCTACGCAGAGGTGATTCTTCAAGACGAGCTGCTCGGTCAGATGCAGATCGGTGCTACGGCAACATTCATTATCTTTGCCACTCCTGAAGAAGGCATCGGCATTCCGGTTGACCTGACCGGTTTCAAAGACGGTTTCGTCAAACTTCCATAACTCGACAAACCTACGCAGCCGCCAACGAAAGCACACGATGTCTCTTCTCGACCAATTCGACTGCGACCGCCCTACCCTCGAACGAATTCTCAGTGCCACATTGTCAGGCGCAGATGACGGTGAGCTTTTCGTAGAGGCCACCCAATCTGAGAGCCTCGTTTTCGACGACGGAAAACTGAAATCGGCATCCTACGACACACGGCAAGGTTTTGGACTACGCAGCGTTTTTGGCGAAGCATCCGGCTACGCCCACGCAGGCGATCTATCGCGGGCAGCACTGGAACGAGCAGGCCAAGCCGTTCGCGCAGTTGGAAACGGTTATAGCGGCGAACTGGCCGAGCCACCCCGTGCCACGAACACATCGCTTTATGAAGCGGCCAATCCTCTGATCGAGCCAAGCTTCGAAACCAAAGCAAGACTATTAGAAGAGATCGACGCCTACGCACGCGGCCTTGGCGACGATGTGCATCAGGTTTCTGTATCGCTGACGGGATCGTGGCAGAACGTTGCTATTCTGAGGGCTGACGGACGGTTGGCCACTGACATTCGCCCTTTGGTGCGGTTGAGCATTAGCGCGGTTTGCCGAAACGGTGACCAGCAGGAAACAGGTTCTCACGGTATTGGCGGGCGTCATTCGTTTGAGCGCATCATCACGCCGGATGTATGGAAACATGCTGTGGATGAGGCTGTGCGTCAGGCGCGGGTCAATCTGGAAGCCGTGCCTGCGCCTGCCGGAACATTTGATGTGGTGCTCGGCAATGGCTGGCCCGGCGTCATGTTGCACGAAGCTGTGGGCCACGGGCTGGAAGGCGATTTCAATCGCAAAGGCACATCAGCATTCGCTGGCCTTATGGGCGAACACGTGGCGGCCAAGGGCGTGACCGTGGTTGATGATGGAACAGTGTCCGAGCGGCGTGGATCGCTGACGATCGACGATGAAGGCACACCAACCAATCGCACCACATTGATCGAAGACGGCGTGTTGGTCGGCTACATGCAGGACCGCCAGAACGCGCGGTTGATGGGCATGGAGGCCACCGGAAACGGTCGTCGGCAGTCCTACGCCCACGCTCCGATGCCTCGCATGACCAACACGGTGATGATGGGCGGGGACTACACGCCGGAAGAGATCATATCGTCGGTTAAAGACGGCGTTTATGCCGTGTCATTCGGCGGCGGCCAGGTGGACATCACGTCCGGCAAATATGTCTTCGGTTGCACGGAAGCCTATCGTATTCGTGACGGTAAAGTGGGCGAACCGCTCAAAGGCGCGATGATGATCGGTAACGGGCCCGCAGACATGAAGCGGGTTCGGATGCTCGGTAACGACATGTCGCTCGATACGGGCATCGGCATGTGCGGCAAGCAGGGCCAAGGCGTGCCGGTGGGCGTGGGCCAGCCGCACTGCCGCATGGATGACATCACAATCGGTGGTACCGACGCGGGCTAACCATCCTTGCGTAGCAGATGCGCACAGCGCAAAGTCACGGCACAACATCGGGGGCGAAAAATATGCTGACCAAATCCGACCACCTACAATCGATAGCCCGCGACCGCGATGATCTCGCGTCCGCGATCCGCGCGGCGGCTTACTTCGAACTGCATGAAGGCATCTGCAACCACTTCTCCGTGCGCTGCGATGGGCCTGACGAACTCTATCTCATCAACGCCTACGGCTGGCACTGGTCCGAAGTTACGCCGGAGCGGTTGATGTTGATCGACGGTGACGGCACGGTTTTGGACGGTGAAGGCGAAGTTGAAGCTACGGCGCGCTTCATCCACGTATCCGCGCACCGCGCCAACCCACGTCACAAGGCGGTTTTTCACGTCCATTGCCCCAATGCGACAGCGATTTCGATGCTGGACGGCGGACGCCTGGAAATGGCTCATCAGACAGCATGCCGCTTCCACGGGCGCATTGCCTATGAAGACCATTTCGGTGGTCTGGGTTCGACAGAAGAAGAAGGCGACAGACTAGCTGGCGTAACGCGGGACGATCCGCAGATCGACACGCTGTTTCTCGCCAACCACGGCGTCGTCTGCAACGGCGAAACCGTGGCGCAGGCATTCGATGATCTGTACTATCTAGAACGCGCTGCCAAGCAGCAGATCCTGGCACAATCAACCGGCAAGCCGTTGAAATTAATCCCCGACGACGTGGTCGAACTGACCGCACAGCAATTCCGTGCAGATTTTGCGGTCTATGCGGAAAAGCACTTTGAAGCGCTCAAGCGGCTGGTCGCATGATGAAAATACTGACTCTCAAAGCTTGTGACGCCTGCCGCAAGGCGCTTGGTTTTCTGTCCGACAACGGGTTTGAAGTTGAAAACCACGATATCCGGCGTGATGGACTGCCCGAAAGCATCGTCCGGCATGTCGTGACGACCGCCGGTTGGGAAAAGGCCGTCAACAAGCGCAGCACCACATGGCGCAAGCTTGATGACGACCAGAAAACGGATTTGGACAATGAGAAAGCGATAGACCTCATCCTACTGCATCCAACGCTTATGAAACGTCCGGTGTTTCTCGTCGATGATGAGGTGTTGTTCGGCTTCGACAAAGTGATTCAGAACGATTTGGCAAAACGCTTCGGCTGATACCTAAGGGATTTAAGGGTACAACCGTTCCGGCAAGCTCCAGCCATCTTCCTCTCGAGTGAATACGACCCGGTCGTGCAATCGGTGGTCGCCGTCCTGCCAGAATTCGATGGTTTCCGGCATTACACGAAATCCGCTCCAGTGCGGCGGACGCGGAATGTTCTCGGTTCCGTATTTCGCCTCGGTTTCAGCAAGCTTGTCCACCAAGGTTTGTCGGTTAGCCAGCGGGCGTGACTGGTCCGATGCCCATGCGCCAAGACGGCTCTGGGGGTGCCGCGAATTGTAGTAAGCGTCGGCTTCAGCGTCGGAAACGATTTCCACGGGCCCACGAATGCGAATCTGACGTCTGCGGGACTTCCAGTGAAACAGCAGACCAGCCTTGCGGCTGGCCAACACTTCGCCACCCTTCTTGCCCTCAAAATTGGTGTAGAAGACGAAGCCACGCTCATCATGCCCCTTGAGCAACACCATGCGAACATTGGGCATTCCCGCCTCATCTACAGTGGCGACCGCCATGGCGTTTGGATCGTTTGGCTCGCTTTCGACAGCTTCATTCAGCCATTCGTCAAACAGCGGCAACGGGTCAGTTCGGGTCGTGAAGTCCATCTGTGATTATCCTTGACGGTTCGTTTACCGCTGCGAGCGCACAATGGCGCACTTATTGCGTAAAATCCGAGAGCGCCCTACCGGCGCCGATCCTCGGATGGAGGTACGGCGTTGTCGGAAAGGTTGGGCACAGCTCATTTCAGCCCCTGCTGTGGCACGGCCAGCGCATGCATTCCATATGTTGCAACCTTCCGAAATGCCGCATCCGCTGTCACGTTCGCGATTCTGGTGTCCGGTTGCGCCATCAACGGTAATTCATTGCCCGAAGTTACGTCTGGCGAAGATCTCGTAACCAATGCGGTGAACGAGCAGACAAAACCGGAAGGTGTAGACGGCACCGATGCGAGGGTCATCACCGATGTGGTGACGACTGTACCGACCCCACGGCAACAAATGGCGCTGAATTGGTCCAACCCTGAAACCGGATCAACTGGCACCGTTTTGTCCATCGACAGCTTCAAGGGTAAGCACGGGCAGATCTGCCGTGGCTTCAAAACATCTGTGAATTCGTTCATGGGTGTTGCGTTGTACAACGGTGAAACTTGCAAGGTGCGCGAAGACCGCTGGCTCCTGACCTGGTTCAAACCAGCGGACTAGCTGAAGCTACTTCATCGATAAATCGCGATGAATCGCACCACCACCCTTTTAATAAGTGGGGTGCAGCCCCTATATCCCAACAAGCATTCCATCCATTGCATAAAGGAGACGCGGCATGCGCGACCCCTATCAGGTTCTGGGTGTACCCAAGTCAGCCGACGAGAAGGAAATTAAATCTGCCTTCCGGAAGCTCGCCAAGAAGTATCACCCCGATCAGAACAAAGACGATGCCTCCGCCAAAGCCCGCTTTGGTGAGGTGAGCAACGCTTACGAAATCGTCGGTGATAAAAAGAAACGTGCGCAGTTCGATGCCGGCGAAATCGATGCTGAAGGCAAAGAGCGTTTCACAGGAAACCCGTTCGGCGGCGGAAGCCCCTTTGGTGGCGGTCAGCGCGGTGCTGGCCCTCGCGGAGCAGGTGGCGGGTTTTCAGGCGCTGAAGATATTTTGTCGCAAATGTTTGGCGGCATGGGCGGTGGCGGAAGCCCGTTCGGCGGCGCAGGCCCGACTGGTGGTATGGGAGGTGGCGTTGGACGTGGACCACAAGCAGGACCATCCAAAGGCGAAGACCGGAAAATCAAACTTACGGTCGGGCTGAAAGATTTGGCCGCTGGCAAAGCGCCCGTGCGCTTGGATGCAGACCGCACTGTAAATGTTACCATTCCGCCAGAACCGGAAAACGGGCAAATTGTTCGTCTCAAAGGCCAGGGCAAAGAAGGCCCCGCCGGACGCGGCGATGTTCTTATTACCCTGAACATCAGCGATAGCTCGGCGGTGGACCAATCAGAATTTCGCCGTGAAGGCAAAAACCTGCGCGTGACCGTGCCAATCGCTCTGGAAACAGCAGCACTTGGCGGTCGCGTTCGCGTGCCGACACTTGGCGGTGCCATTGCCCTGACAGTGCCTGAGTGGTCAAACAGCGGTGCGGTGTTCCGGGTTCGCGGCAAAGGCCTACCGGGTCGTGACGGCAAACCGGGCGATATTCTGGCCACGCTTGAAGTCGATCTTGGCGAGAAGGATGAGGCGCTGCTCGACCTCATGCGCCAGCGCGCGGAAACACTTGACGAGACAGGCTGATATATTTGGTGTCTGCCCCCCTCGCTTGAAGCGCCCATGGCGGTGTGCAATAGCAGCTACACCAGCGCGCATGGGCAGTTTTTGCGCGCGAACTTCAAGGACAGCCTAAATGACCACCACAGCAGGATTGATGGCCGGGAAACGCGGCCTCATCATGGGCCTCGCCAACAACCGCTCCATCGCATGGGGCGTGGCCAAGGTGTTGTCCGAACATGGCGCACAGTTGGGCTTTACCTACCAGGGTGACGCGCTAAAAAAGCGTGTCGAGCCGTTGGCCGATCAACTGGGTGGAACTGTATTCGGCGATTGCGATGTGTCTGACCCTGCATCCATCGACGCCGTTTTCGAGCGCATCGAAAACGAATGGGGCAAAATGGATTTTGTGGTTCACGCCATCGGCTTTTCCGACAAGAACGAACTTGTGGGCCGCTACGTCGACACATCATCCGCCAACTTCAACCGCACGATGGATATCTCCGTCTATTCCTTCACGGCCATCGCGCAACGCGCTGAAAAGCTGATGAAAGATGGCGGCTCGTTGCTGACCATGACGTATTACGGCGCTGAAAAAGTTATGCCGCATTACAATGTTATGGGCGTAGCGAAAGCGGCTCTGGAAGCTTCTGTACGCTATCTCGCTGTCGATCTCGGCAACCAGAACATCCGTGTGAACGCGATCTCTGCTGGCCCAATCAAAACGCTTGCCGCCTCCGGCATCGGCGACTTCCGCTACATTCTAAAGTGGAACGAATACAACGCGCCGTTGAAGCGTACGGTGACGATTGAAGAAGTTGGTGGCTCCGCGCTCTACCTGCTCTCGGATTTGTCCACAGCAGTAACGGGCGAAATTCATCACGTTGATTCCGGTTACCACACCGTTGGCATGAAAGCCGTTGATGCACCGGATATCACGGTTCACAAAGACTAACATCAACCGAATTTCGGGCGGGCTCTCCGCAACATTGCTATTTGTATATAGTTAGCTGGAGCAGCCAAAGCGGAACGTTTGCGCCCGCCGGTGTCTTTCCTCTAGAGCTACATCCACAAATACATCTGGAAACCGCTCGTGACCCTTCTCGTCGTCTACATCTCCATCGCGGTCCTCGCCTCGTTCCTATGTTCGATCCTTGAAGCAGTTTTGCTGTCGGTTTCGCCGTCATATCTGGGTGCGTTGAAGGAAAAGGACCCAGTCCTCGGCAAAAAAATGCAGGCGCTGCGGGACGATATTGATCGACCGCTCGCAGCAATTCTGACGCTCAATACAATTGCTCATACTATTGGCGCCGCTGGCGCGGGCGCGCAGGCTGCAAAAGTGTTTGGTGATGCATCGCTGACGATATTCTCCATCGTGCTTACGCTGATCATCCTGTTCGCATCCGAGATCATTCCCAAGACACTAGGTGCCACCTATTGGAAAAGCCTCGTGCCGTTTGTCACCCGAGTTTTGCCACCACTAATTTGGGTGCTTTACCCACTGGTATGGGTGTCCAAATTTCTCTCCAAGCTCATTTCCGGTGGTAAGCCTAAGGGCGCAGTAACCCGCGAAGAGATCGCAGCGCTCGCAGATGTTGGTCGTCAGCAAGGCGTGTTGGGCGAGCAGCACAGCCGGATAGTCCGCAACCTATTGCGGTTCCATACCGTCACCGTCGAAGATGTAATGACACCCCGTACGGTGGTTCATGCCCTTGATGAAACTACGACGGTGGGCGACGTGATCAAAGATATGGATCAAATGCGCTTTTCGCGTTTGCCTATCTACGAAGGCTCCATCGACAACGTTACCGGCATCGTTCTCAAGAATGATATTCTGGCCGCTGCACTACGCAAAGAAACGAACGTTCCCGTTAGCACACTCAAACGAGATGCATTGCGCGTGTCCGAGAAAACGTCTCTCGAAGAGTTTTTCGCAACCCTTCTTGAGGAAAGCGCTCACATCGCCATCATCACCGACGAATATGGCGGTATGGACGGCGTTGCGACCATGGAAGATGTGGTGGAGACGCTGCTCGGTCTCGAGATAGTCGACGAAGCCGACGACACTGCCGACATGCAAGTGCTGGCGCGTCAGCAAGCGCGTGATCGTGCAAAGCGCCTGGGTCTTGCAGTCGATGAAGCGTCAGCCGGAAAACCGAGGCCTGCATCTCCCAAAATTACCGGAAGCTGATTTCATGGCATCACCCACAGTCTATTTCATGCGTCACGGTCAGACGGACTGGAACGCTGCCTACCGCCTGCAAGGACAGCAGGACATTCCGATTAATGCGACAGGTCGTAAGCAGGCTGCAGCCAATGGCCAGCGTTTGAAGGAAATATTGGGCGACCCGACTGCCTATCGCTACGTCGCAAGCCCCTTGGGCCGTACCCGCGAGACGATGAATATCGTTCGCCGCGAACTAGGCTTGCCCGTTCATTCTTACGACACCGACGACCGGATTAAAGAGATTTCGTTCGGCCTGTGGGAGACGTACACGTTCAAGGAACTTGAGGTCGACCACGCTGATGCAGTCGCAGCCCGCGAAGACCAAAAATGGAGCTACGCACCACCGTTGGGTGAAAGCTATGAACGGCTGGAAGCCCGCGTTGAGAGCTGGTGGCGCTACATCGAAGAGGACACGGTTGTGGTGTGCCACGGTGGTATTCTTCGGGTGCTAGAGCGCATGCTGAACGGCACGAAACATGAAGATGCGGCGCACTTGGAAGTTCCACAGGACCGTATATGGAAGTGGACCAGCAAAGATGGCGGTGTCTGGCTCTAGGCTCTGGCCGCTAACTTCATGACTTACGACATTCAGTGTCGCAAACGGTCGCAAGTCATATTGCGCCCCGCTATAGCGCATAATGAGTCCCATCACCGGTTGCACCTGCCATGACTGATACGTTTTCCACCCCCGCCCCGAACCTCGGCGGTGATGAGCCAGCAATCGTAAAATCATGGGATGAATGGTCGCCACTGAAGCACGTTATTGTGGGCGTTGCAGACGGATGCATGATTCCGCCTTCAGAGCCTGCGCTGGATGCCAAGGTGCCGGAAGACTCAGACATGAAAGGCCAGTGGGGGCCACGCACGCAGGAAACCGTCGACAAGGCCAACGAACAACTCGATAATTTTGCGAAGATTCTGCAGTCCCGAGGCGTTCGTGTCGACCGCCCTACACCGATGGATTTCTCTCAGCCGGTGTCGACGCCGGATTGGGATAACCCGTCCAGCTTCGGCTGTATGCCGCCCCGCGATGTCATTTTGACAGTCGGCAAGGAAATGCTGGAAGCGACGATGAGCTATCGCGCACGTTTCTTTGAATACCTGTGCTACCGCCCGTTGCTGCAGAAATATTTTGAGGACGATCCTGCGTTCCGTCACACATCTGCACCCAAGCCACGCATGACAGACGCCAGTTACCGGATGGACTATCTCGCTGACACGATTGGCGATGAGAAACGGTTGGAATGGACTGCAGAAAAATTCTTCGTCACCACAGAAGAAGAACCGATGTTCGATGCCGCAGACGTGCTGCGCTTCGGCAAGGATCTCATCGTCCAGCACGGTTTCACGACCAACCTGAAGGGCATCGACTGGCTGCGTCGTCATTATCCGGACCACCGTGTCACCGCCGTGAATTTCCCCGGCGACCCCTACCCCATCCATATCGACGCTACCTTCACGCCGATCCGGCCCGGCCTCATCATCAACAACCCGGAACGTCGTTTGCCGGACGATCAGCGCGAATTCTTCCACCGCAACGACTGGGAAATCGTCGATGCTGCACGCCCTGCCCACAACCAGCCACCATCGCTCTGCTACTCGTCCGTTTGGCTGTCGATGAATGTTCTGATGGTGGATGAAAAAACCGTCTGCTGCGAAGCATCCGAGATCAACCAGATGGAGCAGTTCGACAAGATGGGCCTGGAAGTTTTGCCGATCCCCTTCCGCGATGCCTACGCCTTCGGCGGGGCCCTACATTGCGCAACTACAGACGTATTCCGTGACGGTGATCTGACGGACTACTTCCCGAAGGGCTGACTACACCTCTTCTCTACGCAGGCCTGCCATGCGTCAGCACTGCTGGCGCATGGTCGTGAAATCATAAAGAATCTGGTTTTCACGAGATCGCCCGTATGCCCCAGTCCTTCGGCCAGTGGAAATCGACAGCCAGTAACCACGCGCCGTGGGAAGACGCTTTCGGCATGGCTGTCGGCGTCGTCTTGGTCGGTCTTGCGCTAGCGATCTATGCGAAGCTAGGCATGGTGACAGGCGGTGTCGCTGGCATGGCGCTGTTGGCCCACTATGCAACCGGCATAGGCGTCGGCACCGCGTTCTTTCTCATAAATCTTCCCTTCTACCTTCTGGCTATCTTACGAATGGGTTGGGCTTTCACGCTAAAAACCTTTGCAGCGGTGGCAGCGCTTACAATTATCATTCGCTATCAGCCGCTTGTGCTTCAATTCGATACGATAAACCCGCTTTGGGGCGCAGTTGTTGCAGGGCTTCTGTTGGGGCTTGGGTTGCTTGCAATGTTTCGTCATCGCGCTAGCTTGGGCGGCGTAGGCATTCTGGCGCTCTACCTCCAAGACAAGTTCCGTTGGCGCGCCGGGTGGGTGCAAATGGCGATTGATCTTTGCATCCTGGCAAGCGCGCTTTGGGTGACGGAGCTTTGGCTTGTCGCTCTTTCCGTCCTCAGTGCAGTCATTTTGAACTTGGTGCTGGCGGTCAATCATCGCGAAGACCGTTACATCGCGCGATAAAAGTCAAATGCGAAAGACTTGCGCAACGCCTAGCTTTCGCCATTGTGTTGTCGTCTTCACAGGTGTGATTTGAAAACGCGCAGACTGGGATCGGGCGTCATGTTTCGTCGTTGTTTTGCAACGCTGCTGCTGGCTAGTGCCGTCGCCGCCACACCCATGAGCACAGCGATTTCGCACCCGCACGAATTCGTCACAATGAAAATTCAGGTCGCCTTCGATAAGGCTGGGCGCATGGTCGGCATGCGCTACAACTGGACATTTGATGAATTTTTCTCCGCCTACGCGCTGGAACCGTTCGATGAAAACGGCAACCGCGAAGTAGAGCAAAGCGAATCCGATGCGCTTCTGGCTGACGTGCTGAACAACATCGCCGAGATCGATTATTTCACCAAATTTGACGAGAAAAGCACGCTGCCCGAGTTAGACAAGGCCATTCCGGTCAGCAGCAGCTTCGACAATCGACAGGTGACTCTGGTGTTCGACGTTCCGTTCAAAAAGGCGCTCGATGTTTCTGTGAAACCTTTGCGCTATGCTATTTATGACGAGCAATTTTTCATCGCCATGAACCATGTTGAAGGTGACGATGCGGTATCATTGGCCGGAACGTCAGACGGTTGCACCAGCGATATTGCCGGTGCTGATCCGAGCGACGACATCGAAGCATTTGCCAGCTCTCTAGGTCGCGACGAATCCGGTGGCGATGAACTTGGCGCAGCTTTTGCAGAATGGGTGACGATCAAATGCAGCTGATACGTGAATATCGTGGTTGGGTCGGGTTTCTGGGCCTGCCGTTTGTTGCGCTGCTTGTTTGGCTCACGTTTGGACTGTTCAGTGATGCATATACCGCCGCGTTGAGCTGGATTTTCACCACTCAGCGCGAATTCCACACAGCACTCACGCAATCAGTTTCAGCCTTTGCCGATAAAGCCGGTTGGGCGACTGGTATGGCGATCATCAGCGGTAGTTTTCTCTACGGCGTTTTCCACGCTGCGGGGCCGGGCCACGGCAAAGTCATTCTGTCCACCTATCTGCTCAGCCAGCCAGAGAAGATTGGCCGCAGCATCTGGCTCGCTATCGCGTCGTCGATGGTTCAGGGGCTTGTGGCCATCGCCTTGGTCTATGGCCTGTTTTTCATCTTTGACGTTGCGGCGCGGGATACGAAATTCGCGGTGGCTTGGAGCGAACGTATCGCGTTTGGTCTGCTTACATTGGTGGGCATCGCGCTGGCTTGGCGTGGCGCGAAAGCGCTGTGGGCGATGCGGGCAAAACCGGCTCACGATCATCATGAACATCACCACCATGATCATTCTCACGCGAAGCACGATCACGATCATAGCCACTCTCATTCACATGGGCACAATCATGCCCATGATGAGGTCTGCTCATCCTGCGGCCACGCCCATGCGCCAACAGCGGAACAGGTGGATGCGGCGACTGACTGGCGCACGATGGCTGGTATCGTTCTTTCTATCGGTATGCGCCCATGCACCGGCGCGGTGCTGGTGCTGGCCTTTGCGCGCTTTTCAGACATCACATGGATCGGCGCGATTGCGGTGATGGCTATGTCTGCGGGAACCGCGATTACAGTAACTGCGCTGGCCTTACTCGCCGTCAACGCACGGTCCTTTGCTCTGAAACTGTCCGGCGCGACCGGCAACACAGCAGCCATGGCAAGTGGGGTCATTACGCTGGGCGGCGGCGTTCTGCTGATGATTATGGGCTATGGCCTGTTGGCAGCTTCGTTTGCACCGGCTCCCGCACGCTCGATGGGTCTCTAACCCGCTGCACAGCAAGCAGCCACTCCGCAGCAAGCACCCGTTCCACTGCAAGCAATTGTGACCGGACATTTCTCCCGCACGTGATAGGTAATTCTATTGCCTGTTCGGACAACTTTCATGCCGCTGCCAGCCCGCTTGCTGTTTCTCACCGCGCTCACCATGGTGGCCTTTGCGGGCAATTCTATTCTCAACCGGCTGGCACTTGCTGACGGTGAAATAGGGCCTGCAAATTTTGCGGTTCTACGCGTGGTTTCCGGCGCTGCGGTGCTTTTGATGCTGGTCGCGCTTCGAGCAAAGAAAGAGCGCGCGCCCTCCCCCATCGACCCGAAGTCCGTGCTGGCCTTGGCCACCTACCTGCTGGGGTTCTCCTACGCCTACGTCACCCTGCCCACCGGAATCGGCGCGCTGATATTGTTTGGCGGGGTGCAGGTGACGATGTTTGCCGGAGCCTTGGTGAAGCGCGAAACGATCACCCGCGCCCGCTGGTTCGGCGCGGCGTTGGCCTTCGGCGGCGTGGTGCTGTTGCTCGCACCAATTGGCGGTGAAGGCAGCGCCCCAAACCTTGGCGGCGCGCTATTGATGGGAGCGGCAGCCATCGGCTGGGGCATTTATTCACTGATAGGCCGCACGGCCACCGACCCCTTGCGCCAAACCCAAACCAATTTCCTCTGGGCCGTACCGCTCGTGGCAATCGTCGCGCTAACCTTCGCAGACAGCACCGCGATAACCACGACGGGCATTGTGCTTGCGGTCGCCTCCGGCGCGATCACCTCCGGCTTAGGCTACGCCCTATGGTACACCGTGCTTCCCAAACTGGAGACCATCACCGCAGCCGTCGCCCAACTGACAGTGCCAGCGCTCGCGATGGTAGGCGGAATGGTGATGCTGGGCGAACCACTGACGTTGCGATTCGTGATGGCTTCGGTGTTGATTGCGGGTGGTGTGGTGGTGGCTTCGCGTCGAAAAAAATTGGCGCAGCGCGACCGTGCGGACTAGCCCCGCTCACTAATCCCACCATGCTTCGCGCTCCACTCATACGGTGCGCCTAAAAACTCTTCCACTGCATCCAGCGTCTCGGCGTCGAACAGCGCTTCGGCCCGCGCCACCTTCAGCACGTCTGGCCATGTGGTCAGGTAATGCAGTTCCATGCCGTGGGCGCGTAGCGTTTCGGGGGCGTCTTTGAAGATGTCGTAGTAGAAGACGCTGAAGGTGTCCGTGACTTGTGCGCCGGCTTCGCGGATGGCGTCTGCGAAGCCGATCTTGGAGCCGCCATCGGTGGTGAGGTCTTCGACGAAGAGCACGCGCTGGCCTTCTTTCAGGTCACCCTCGATGCGAGCGTTGCGGCCAAAGCCTTTGGGCTTCTTGCGGATATAGATCATCGGTAGGTTGAGGCGTTCGGCGATGAAGGCGGCGTAGGGAATGCCTGCCGTTTCGCCGCCCGCCACCACATCGTATTTTTCAAAACCAGCATCGCGCATAACCGTGGCGCAGCCGAAATCCGACACGGCGGAGCGGATGCGCGGATAGGAAATGAGCTTGCGGCAATCGATATAGACCGGGCTCTTGAGACCGGACGTGAAAGTGTAGGGCTCGTCTGCGCGAAAATGCACCGCACCGATTTCCCACAACATCTTGGCGGTGAGTTCGGCGATGGTTTCGCGGTCGGGAAAAGAGTTGGCAAAGGTCATGTGGTTTCCACTTCCCAGAAAAGATCGAAGCCGGGGTCGAACAAGGTCACCGGCCCGGCGCCGGTTTCGCGTGTGGCGGGAAAAGCCACAGGCGCATCGCGTTTGGTGAGGCGCAGCACGTCGTCGTTCACCGGCAGGCGATAAAAGGCGGGGCCGTTCTGGCTGGCGAAAATCGCCAGTTGGTCCAGCGCGTTTTCGGCCTCGAACACATGGGCCAGCAGGCTCATCGTGTTGGGGCTGGTGTAGCAACCGGCGCACCCGCAGGCGTTTTCCTTCAGGTCCGTCGGGTGCGGGGCGCTGTCGGTGCCGAGGAAAAAGGTCGGCTCACCGGAAGTCGCAGCATCCACCAGCGCGAGGCGATGTTCCTCACGCTTGGCGACGGGCAGGCAATAGTAATGCGGTTTGATTCCGCCCACGAGGATGTGGTTGCGGTTGATGATGAGGTGATGCGTCGTAATCGTCGCGCCGAGGTCCGGCCCGCCGGACCGCGCATAGGCCACGCCGTCGCTTGTGGTGATATGCTCCATCACCACGCGCAGGCCAGGCACCTTGCGGCGCAGCGGGTCCAGCACGCGATCGATGAACACGGCCTCACGGTCGAAAATATCGATGTCGCTATCGGTCACCTCGCCATGGACGCAGAGCGGCGTGCCGAGTTCGGCCATGCGCTCCAGCACCGGCACGACCTTGTCGAAATCACGCACGCCGGAATCGGAGTTCGTGGTGGCACCGGCGGGGTAGAGTTTCAGCGCTTTCACCAAGCCGCTGTTCACGGCGGCGGCCACATCATCAGGGTCAGTGGTTTCGGTAAGGTAGAGCGTCATCAGCGGCTCGAACGCCATGCCTTCCGGTAATGCTGCCAGAATGCGGTCGCGATAAGCGGCGGCTTGGTCGCCCGTCACCACAGGCGGCACGAGATTGGGCATGATGATGGCGCGGGCAAAGTGACGGGCGCTGTCGGCGATGACACCTTCCAGCATCGCGCCATCGCGCAAATGCAGGTGCCAATCGTCGGGGCGGGGAATGGTAATGCTGTTCATGAGGCACGGTTTAGCGAAGCGAACGGCAAGCGCAAAGCGGGCCGTGCGCTTATGCACCGTATGGATTGTTTGACCACAACAAAGCTGCGCCATAGAACGGGCAAAACTCATTCCGCCACCGGCGCGCACCCATGTCTCACAACAGCTTCGGCCATCTTTTCCGGTTCACCACCTGGGGCGAAAGCCACGGACCTGCATTGGGTTGCGTTGTGGACGGCTGTCCGCCGCGCGTGGAAATTTCGGAAGCTGAAATTCAGCACTGGCTGGACAAGCGCAAACCGGGGCAGAGCAAATACACGACGCAACGCAAAGAGCCTGACGCGGTGAAAATCCTGTCCGGTGTGATGCCGCAGGAAGATGGCACGTTGCTCACCACCGGCACGCCGATTTCGATGATGATCGAAAACACCGACCAGCGCTCGAAAGATTATGGTGACATCGCCAACCGCTACCGCCCCGGCCACGCCGATTTCGCCTATGACGCGAAATACGGCATCCGCGACTATCGCGGTGGTGGGCGATCATCCGCACGCGAAACCGCTGCGCGGGTGGCGGCGGGTGCGATTGCTCGCAAGGTTTTGGATGGTGTCACCATTCGCGCCGCGCTCGTTCAGGTCGGCCCGCGAAAGGTGAACCGCGAAAATTGGGATTGGGATGCGGTGAACGACAATCCGTTCTTCTGCCCCGACCGTGAAACGGCGGAACTTTGGGCGTCTGATCTCGACAAAATCCGCAAGGCGGGTTCTTCCGTTGGTGCGGTGATCGAGGTTGTGGCGGAAGGTGTGCCCGCTGGTTGGGGCGCGCCGGTTTATGGCAAACTCGATCAGGATATCGCCTCGGCCTTCATGTCGATCAACGCCGTGAAGGGCGTGGAAATCGGCAACGGTTTCGAGGCCGCCGCGATCACCGGCGAAGAAAATGCCGACGAAATCCGCATGGGCAATGATGGTCAGCCGCGCTTCCTGTCCAACAAATCGGGCGGAATGCTGGGCGGCATTTCATCGGGCCAACCGGTAGTCGCGCGGTTCGCGGTGAAGCCAACGAGCTCGATCCTGACGACGCGGCAGAGCATCGACAAGGACGGCAACGAGGTGGATGTGATGACTAAGGGTCGCCACGACCCGTGTGTTGGAATTCGCGCTGTGCCGATTGGTGAGGCGATGATGGCGTGTGTGCTGGCCGATCACATGCTGCGGCATCGGGGGCAAAATGGGTAGATGTTGCGCCTCACTTTCAAACGCCAACTTTTGGAGGCTAGCCTTTTTCTACTTAAGTTCAGCCTATTTTTCGCAGTTCTAATTTCGGTAGTCAGCCTGTACTTCGATTGGACAGGAGATTTCTGCTCATCATGGTTTCAACGCTCCGGATCAATTCTCGTGCTTGGTGGCGCTGCAAGAGAATTTCAGTTCTTCACTATCGATGCGCTTTTTAAAATCACAAAATTCGAGCATGAACAAAAGTCACAAGCGAATTTAAACTTAACTGCTCGGTGTAACAAAACTCTTGTGTACACGGATGTTGCAAGATTGGACGACAAAGTCAGCAAGTTGTTGAACATTATTCAAACGATCCCGATATCTCACACGCCTAGCCTAATCGCCATTTTGTTTGGCACTCTGATTTGGGGTTATGGCGACCTCATTGTTTCTAACATTAGAAGTTGTTGCACATGACCACAGACATGGAACGAGTAGCGGACGCGATCCGCGCTTTTGAGGCTGGTGAAATCGTCGTCGTCATGGACGATGATGATCGTGAGAACGAGGGCGATTTGATCGTGGCGGCGGTTCATTGCACGCCGGAGAAGATGGGGATGTTCATTCGCCATACGTCCGGCATCGTGTGCGCGCCCATGCCCGTAAGCGAGGCGCGGCGGTTGAATCTTGCGCCCATGGTGGCGGAAAACGACGCGCCCCACTCCACCGCCTTCACCGTGTCGGTGGACTACAAGCACGACACGACCACCGGCATTTCTGCCGAGGAGCGTTGCTCCACCGTGCGCGGGTTGGCGAACCCCAATGCAGGCGCAAGCGACTTCGTGCGCCCCGGCCACATCTTCCCGCTGGTGGCACGTGAAGGCGGGGTGCTGATGCGCTCCGGCCATACGGAAGCCGCCGTGGACCTGTGCCGCCTAGCGGGCTTGCCGCCGGTGGGTGTGATTTCCGAACTGGTGAATGACGATGGCTCCGTAATGCGCGGACCACAAATCGAAGTGTTCGCCGGTGAAAAGGGCTTGAAGACCGTCACCGTCGCCGACCTCATCGCATATCGCCAGCGGCAGGACCGCTTGGTGGAGCGGGTGGACGAGTTCGACACCGTGACGGAAGCAGGCCCTGCCCGCGCCATCACCTACACCACGCCCTTCGACCCTATGCAGCAGTTGGCCGTCGTCTTCGGCGACATTCGTGATGGCCGCGACGTGCTGGTGCGCCTGCATGTGGAAAGCGTGTTGGACGACGCCTTCCGCGGCTCAAACGCGCTGCACGATCACCTGGAAACCATCGGCAAAGAAGGCCGTGGCGTCGTGGTCTATCTGCGCGAGGGTTCCGTCGGCGTGGCCTCGCAAGGCATTCGCGGAGAGCAGGAATCATCGCGTCACGAGCCGCGCGTCGGAACAGAAGGGGCAGCTTTCGGCGATGAAGCTGAAGGCCACGGCACCGCGCAGAGCCGACAGGAAGAGTGGCTGGAAATCGGTCTCGGCGCGCAGATTTTGCGCGACCTTGGCGTGACGTCGATCCGCCTGATGTCATCGAAAGAGCGCCACTATGTCGGCCTGAGCGGGTTCGGTATCGAGATTTCGGAAACGATTACATCGTGAGATGGTTGGTCGTTGCCGCCTGCTTGGCCGCATATCCTGCTTGGGCAAGCGACTGGGTATCCACGCCTGTTGCAATTGAAGTACCGAGTGGCGGTCAAATTGATCAACCGGTCTTGCAGCTGACACGCTGCCACATCGAGAACGCTAAAAATCCAAGCAGTTGCGCGTCTGCGACGAGCGGCGAATCGCCATTCGAAGGCCACCCGCTTGCGATGCCGATGAGCAATGTCTCGCCGCTACAAAGCGCCGATGCACCAAACCGCTTCATCTATTCAGACCCGACACGCAGATACGCCCACGCGGTCTTAGGTGACGATATCGAAGGTGGAAGCCTCGTGGCGATCGACGCGGAAACGGGAGAGCCGATCAACAAGTTGGTTCTGCCGGAAAATCTCGTCTTCGAAGACCGATGGCCACGCGCCGTTGATCTGGATGGTTTTGGCAAAGCTCACGTCGTCACCCTGCTTTCCGAAGCAAGCACTGGCGCTGCTGTTGCGGTGTATGAGTTTGCCGACGGTAAGCTGTCGCTTGCAGCAAAAACACCCGCCATCGGACGGGCTAACCGTTGGATGAACATCGCTGGTATCGAGGATTTCGACGGATCGGGTTCGGCCTCCATTGCCGTCGTTCGCACGCCGCATATCGGCGGAACATTAGAGTTCTGGCGATGGTCGAAAGGCACGTTGACGAAAGTCGCGGAAGCCTTCGGTTTCTCAAACCACCAATACGGCTCGCCCGAGTTGCGCCTCTCCGCCATCGAAGACTTCGATGATGACGGTGTTTCCGATCTCGCCCTGCCATCCGCCGATAGACGCAGCCTGCAACTCGTCAAACTCTCGAGCCGTAAGAACCCAGAGGTCGATATCATCGCCTCCGTTTCCCTGCCCTCGCCCATCGACAAAGCCATCGGCGTGACGCGCAATGGCGACGATGTTGTGCTGACCGTCGGGCTAGAGAACGGCTCCGTTTACGCTATCCACCGTGGGTTGCCGAACAACTGAAACCTGTGAAGCATCGACGCCGCGCTTGCGGTGTGCGCCAAGCCTGCCACAGTCCGCGTTCAGGGAGCGCATTATGACAACACATCTTTATACCCACGATATTTTCGCCGAGCATAAAACACCCGCCGGTCATCCGGAACGCCCCGACCGCATTCGTGTTGTTGCAGATGCGCTGGGCCATGAAGATTTTCGTGATCTGGTACGGTTCGAAACCACGATGGCAGACGAGGCCGTGTTCGAAACCGCCCATTCTGCTTCATATGTCGAAGGCTTGCGGGCGCAAATTCCCGACGAGGGAATCGCCCGCATCGACCCTGATACCGTGATGAGCCCGAAGAGCTGGGAGTGTGTGCGTCACGCAGTTGGCGGTGGATTGGCCGCGGTCGAAGCGGTGATGAGTGGCAAAGCCGACAACGCTTTTCTCGCAGCGCGACCGCCCGGCCACCATGCGGAACAAGTTACCGCCATGGGCTTCTGCTTCATCAACACTGCCGCTGTAATGGCCCGCCACGCACAATTGCACCACGGTGCAGAACGCGTTGCCATCGTCGATTTTGATGTCCACCACGGCAACGGCACGCAAGATATTTTCGAGCGTGACAAGAGCGTATTCTACGCCTCCACCCACCAGATGCCGCTTTTCCCCGGCACCGGTGCAAAGGGCGAAGAAGGTGTCGGCAACATCTGCAATGCGCCGCTTCAGCCCGGTGCTGGCACCGAAGATTTCCGCGATGCTTTTCGAAGCCGTGTCTTGCCTGCGTTGAACGCATTTGCGCCCGATCTCATCATTATTTCTGCAGGCTTCGACGCCCACGCCCGCGACCCGCTGGCCAACGTGAACCTGTCGGCCCACGACTTCGATTGGGTGACGGCTGAGCTGATGTCATCGGCAGAACGGCACTGCAGCAACCGGGTGGTCGCACTGCTGGAAGGCGGGTATGACCTACAGGGATTGGCCGAATCCTGCGCTGCCCATGTGAAGCGCCTGATGAACGGCTAGAACGAAATTCGATCTGGGGAACGACCGCGATGAGTGATAAAAAACAGGACGTATCGAAGCTCTCCTTCGAGCAGGCATTGGAACAGCTGGAACGCATCGTCACCGACCTCGAACGCGGTGATGTTCCGCTGGAAGCCTCTATTGCGAAGTATGAAGAAGGCGAGGTGCTGAAGAAGCATTGCGCCTCGCTGCTGCAAGCGGCCGAAAACAAGGTCGAGAAAATTCGCGTAGGTGCCGACGGCACGGCCAAGGGCAGCGAACCGCTGGGCGACTGACACCGCGACGCCATGCCTCGCAGTATTGGCACAGGTCATCCCCACCTTACACTTGCCAAGGCAGCGTGAGTGTCTAAACTATTTGACAGTCGCACTGTAAACTTGAGCGACCAGCCGCGCGACCGCACCGCGCGGGCCATAGGAGCCAACCGCAATGCGACCCGAAACGCCACTTCTCGACCAGGTCCATATACCCGCTGATCTACGGAAATTGTCCGACGAACAACTGCCGCAACTGGCTGATGAGCTTCGTAGCGAGATGGTGGACGCGGTATCTGTTACCGGTGGGCATCTAGGTGCCGGTCTTGGCGTGGTGGAACTTTCCGTTGCGCTGCACAGCGTGTTCGACACGCCCCACGACCGCATCATCTGGGACGTAGGCCACCAGTGTTATCCGCATAAAATTCTCACAGGTCGCCGCGACCGTATTCGCACACTTCGCACCGAAACCGGACTGTCGGGCTTCACGAAACGCGCTGAGTCCGAATACGACCCATTTGGCGCGGCGCACTCATCCACCTCGATTTCCGCTGGTCTCGGCATGGCAGAGGCCTCGAAACTGGCGGGCGTTCACCGCAACGTAGTCTCTGTGATCGGGGATGGCTCGATCACAGCTGGCATGGCCTATGAAGCCATGAACAACGCCGGTGGTATCGATGCGCGACAGATCGTGATTTTGAACGATAATGACATGTCCATCGCCCCACCAACGGGCGCAATGAGCCATTATCTGGCCCGTCTTGTTTCCGGCAAAACCTACCGCTCGCTGCGTGAAACCGCGAAGCAACTGAATGAAAAGCTGCCGAAATTTATCGCCGACAAGGCCCGCAAGGCCGAAGAATACACCCGCAACGTGTTCAACGAACAGGGCACGATGTTCGAGGAACTCGGCTTCTATTATGTCGGCCCCATAGACGGTCACGATCTTTCGGTCCTGTTGCCCGTGTTACGCAATGTTCGCGATGCCAAAAGTGGGCCGATCCTGGTCCACGTCATCACTGAAAAAGGCAAAGGCTACGGACCTGCTGAAGCTGCGGGCGATAAATTGCACGCCGTAGCCAAGTTCAATGTGGTGACGGGCGAACAGTCCAAGAGCATTCCCAACGCGCCATCCTACACGAAAGTCTTCGGCCAAAGCCTTGTGCAGGAAGCGGAGAACGATCCCAAGATCGTCGGCATTTCAGCTGCCATGCCCGGTGGAACGGGCATCGACATCTTTGGCGAAGCGTTTCCGGAACGTACCTACGACGTCGGCATCGCCGAACAGCACGCTGTGACATTTGCCGCCGGTATGGCGAGCGAGGGCTATAAACCGTTCTGCGCGATCTATTCCACTTTCTTGCAGCGCGGGTACGACCAGGTTGTCCATGACGTGTCGATCCAGAACCTGCCGGTTCGCTTTCCCATCGACCGCGCAGGCTTCGTTGGCGCTGACGGCGCAACCCATGCTGGCTCCTTCGACATCGCTTATCTCGCCTGTCTGCCAGGCTTCACCGTCATGGCCGCAGCCGACGAGGCAGAATTAAAGCACATGGTGGCAACAGCCGTTGCCTATGACGATGGCCCCCTGTCGTTCCGCTATCCACGCGGTGAAGGCGTCGGTGTCGACCTGCCGGAGCGCGGCTCTGTGCTGGAAATCGGCAAGGGCCGTATCACCAAGGAAGGCACGAAGATTGCGCTGCTGTCTTTCGGTTCACGGCACGCCGACTGCATGGCGGCTGCTGAGGAGCTTGAGGAATACGGCCTGTCCACAACCGTAGCTGACGCTCGTTTCGCCAAGCCGCTGGACACGGATTTGATTGAGCGTCTCGCACGCAACCACGAAGTTCTCATCACGGTGGAAGAAGGTTCTGTCGGTGGTTTCGGCGCGATGGTGCTGCATCATCTTGCCGGTTCCGGTCTTCTCGACAACGGTTTGAAAATTCGCACCATGACCATGCCGGACGTTTATCTGGATCAGATGAGCCCTGCACGGATGATCGAAGTGGCGGGATTGGACCAGGCCGGTATCGTCAAAACCGTATTCGCGGCATTGGGAACGGAACAGGACGCAGCGCTTAGAGCCTGATCACGTTTTCGCGGTTCGGCGGATGGTCGCACTGCATTTCCGCTTCTGATCGGATAGACACATCGCGAAAGCCTGCATCAATTTTGGAGCCTGTCCGTGAAAGTCTTCCGTCTCGCCCTGTGGTCCGTGATCTTCGTTCTCGGCGCTTATCTCGCTTTTCAAACAGTGCAGACCACGCTTCGCGAAGGCGATAATGTAGCTGCTGTCGGCGGGCCGTTCGAAGGCGTGTTCACGGACGGCACCGTTGCGAATGAAGACAAGATCGAAGGCCGCCCTTACGCCATCTTCTTCGGCTTCACCCATTGCCCGGACGTTTGCCCCACCACGCTTTATGAAGCCTCGCAGTGGTATGCAGCCTTGGGCGAAGACGGCGATAAAGTGGATATGTACTTCGTCACCGTCGACCCCGAGCGCGACACGCAACAGGTTCTGGCAGACTACATTTCCGCCTTCGACAAGCGCATCAAAGGCATCACCGGCACGCAGGCGCAGATGGCTGAGATGATGCAGGCCTATCGAGTATTCGCGCAACGCGTGGATGAGGACGGCGACGACTACACGATGAACCACACCGCAACGACCTTCCTGATGACATCCGACAACACGTTGCAGAGCACGATTGCCTATGGCGAGAGCGCTGAAGTCGCTATTGCCAAGATGAAGCGGCTGGCAGACTCGTAGTGAGCCGCACCGCAACCTTGGCCGTCGTTACAGCGCTCGCGCTGTTGTCCGGTGGTGCTGCAGCACTGTGGATAGGCTTCGGTGAAAGCGTGGCATTGGCCTATATGGCGGGCCTTGTGATGGCCTGCTTTTAACCAAAAATTCACATACTTTACGCACCGGCGGTCAACTCGAGATAGATAGAGTTTGAATCGAATGTTCGAATCGTTGGTCATATCATGCGCTTGCACCTGCTCTTTCTCGCCGCCTCCATTACCATGCCGTCGGTCGCTATCGCGTCCAGCGTGCAGGAAATGGCGGCTGAACGGGTAAAGGAAAAAATGGGCACCATTCGTGGCACCATCGCACCGGCAGACACCAACGTTCGCCTGACCGTGGAATTGATCGACCGCTGGCGGCCCATCGCTTCCGTACCAGAAGTGGCTGAGCGCAGAGAACTGCCATCTGACCCTGGCTATAAAATCGGCGCGGAGCCTGTTGCAGCGCAACTGCCCAACGATTCCGACATGCGCTCGATCATGCAGGCGGTCGATGCGATGATTGCCAACGGCCCCGACAGTTAGGCGTACCCTGCCTAACGCTTGCAAAGACGGCGACGGGCTGACAACACCGGCTCATGTCGCAAAGCCCAACTAAATTACGCGCTGACCAATTGCTGGTGGAGCGAGGCATGGCGCCCAGCCGTTCGCGCGCAGCCGATATGATAAAGCGCGGCTGCGTTATGATTGCCGGAACCCCAATCACCAAACCGGGCCAAAGCCTCGCACCAGACAGCACAATCGAAGTCGATGACGCGGCATCGAACTATGTCTCACGCGCAGCTTTGAAACTGGTCGGCGCGCTTGATGACACAGGCTGGAACGTGAGCCAATCTGAAGCGCTCGATCTTGGCGCATCCACCGGTGGGTTCACGCAGGTGCTGTTGGAGCGCGGTGCAAGCCACGTAATTGCGCTTGATGTGGGGCACGGACAATTGGCCGATGAGATACGCCAAGACAAACGCACCACTGTGCTGGAGCACTTCAACGCGCGCGATTTGAACGCAACGCATTTGCCTTGCGTGCCGGATTTCATCGTGAGCGATATGAGCTTTGTATCGCTGCGAATTGCCGCTGAACCTGCCCTGCTTCTCGCAGCGCCCGCTGCCCGATGCATATTGCTGGTAAAGCCGCAATTCGAGGTCGGTCGTGATGGTATCGGCAAGGGCGGTCTTGTAAGGGATGAAGCGTTGGTGCCACCGATGCTCGACACCATGCGCGATTGGCTGAACGGCCTCGCCGGTTGGCGGGCCACCCATCTTCTGCCTTCCGCCATTCGCGGCGGAGACGGCAATCAGGAATATCTACTTTGCGGGGTTCGCGATGACTGACTTCACCATCGACGCGCTCGGCACGCTTGGTCACGGCATCGCTAAAGATGCGCGGGGCCACCCCGCCTATATTCCCCGCACCATTCCAGGCGAACGGGTTGAGGCTTCGGGCGAAGCGCCGCATCTCGATCTGGATGCGGTTCTCGAACCTTCGCCAGACCGGATCGATCCAATCTGCCCGCATTTCGAACGCTGCGGCGGTTGCACGTTTCAACATATGTCGCTGACGGCGCAGCGGGCATGGAAACGCAGTGAAGTAGAGCGCGCTTTCGCCAAGGCAGGCTTAAAAGTCGAAGTCGCAGAGACCATCGGCAACGCCCCTAACAGCCGCCGTCGCGTTACAATGACGGCATGGCGCGAAGGTGGCGCCATCAAGCTGGGCTACAGCGAACAAGGAAGCACCGACCGCGTGCCGATCCAGTCATGCCCTATCTTGGTGCCAGAACTGGGAGCTGCTTTAGGGCCGTTGCAAAGTGTTCTGGCCACCGTGTTGCAGGGCAATGCCGAGGCGCGGGCTCACATGACAGCCGCCGATAACGGCATAGATGTCGGCATCGAAACCTCAGGTGAAGCCAATGAAGACACGATGGCCGCGATGGTTCGCGCATTTGCCCGCTCACCATTCCTGCGCATTAGCGTTGATGGCGAGGTGGCCGCAGCGCGTGAACACCCGATCATCAGCTTTCAAGGCGCGACTGTGGAGCTTCCAACGGGCGCGTTTCTGCAAGCCGTGAAATCCGCTGAAGACGCAATGCTGGATCTTGCGAGTAGACATTTGAAGAAAAGCAAACGGGTCGCAGATCTGTTTTCCGGCCTCGGCACTTTCACATTTCCGCTGTCAGCGAACTCCAAGGTGCACGCTGTGGAGTCGGATGTTGCAGCCGTTAAGGCCCTACACTACGCCCAACGCGATGGTGGCAAAGCGGTGACATCGGAAATTCGGGATTTGATCGAGCTGCCGCTCATGCCGAAGGAATTGGAGGCTTACGACGGCGTTTGTCTTGATCCGCCACGCGCAGGCGCTGCCGAACAAATTGCTGAAATTGCACGCACCGACATCCGCCGCATCGCTTACATTTCCTGCAATCCTGTGACGCAGGCGCGGGATGTCGCCGTGCTGGTAAAAGCGGGATGGAGCATCGCTTCCATCACGCCGGTGGACCAATTCGTGTTCTCACCACACATCGAAAGTGTTGCGCTTCTGGAAAAATTGGGTGCGCCCAAGAAACGCTCGATCTTCCGCTAGGCCGCAGCAGCTAAGCGCGTTTGCGGTTCATGAACGCCATGAAAGCCGCGCGGGCTTCATCGGATTTCAGACGATCTGCAAACATTTGGCCTTCGTGGCGAATGCGTTCGACGATTTCTTCGGGGCCATTTCGCATCAAACCGTGCGACAGTGCCAAAGCCTGAGGAGGTTTTGCTGCAAGGCGCTGCGCCTGTTCCATCGCATGCGCCTCCAACTTGCCCGCGTCCACGATTGTATTGATGAGCCCGGCCCGCTCGGCACGTTCGGCAGTCCAGCGTTCGCCCAACACCAACAGTTCATAAGCCATCTGATGGCCCATAATACGCGATGCGATGAGGCTAGAACCAGCTTCCGGAACGAGACCAAGGTCGAGGAATGGGGTCTGAAACCATGCCTGCGGTGACGCGTAAACGAGGTCGCAATGCATCAGTGTCGTGGTGCCTACGCCTACAGCAAGACCGTCGACCGCCGCGATGAACGGCTTTTTGGCGTTGGCCATCGCCTGCAAATAATCGTGTACGTCGTTCGCCTGTTCGCCGCCGGCAGCGACCGCCATGAAGTCGGCCAAATCGTTACCCGATGTGAAGATACCAGCCGTGCCCATGATAAGTGTCGCGGCAACATCGTCATCGTCGTTAGCCTCATTAAGCGCGTCCGCCATCTCGCGGTACATGGCGCGGGTGATGGCGTTTTTCTTTTCCGGGCGATTGAAGCGGATGGTTTGAACGCGGCCTTCGCGGCCAATTTCGATATCGGGCATGGTTGGGTCTTTCTGTGCGGGCGTTTGGGCAGATCAGGCGGATTTCAGGAATTGACCGGCAGCCAAAAGAGCAGCGCTGCCGCCTTCGATGGACCGCCGCAAGCTGGATGTGGTGGTGAGAATATCAAGCGCGGCAAAGCGGGCAATTGCCGCCCGTTCAGCAATATCCGCGTCTTCAGAACGAACTGCAGATGCAGCGAGATAGGTCGAGCCGGACGCCAGCGCAAACAGGCGAAGGTAAGGTGTTGCACCTGACAGCGCTGAAGATTTTTCACCAGCAGCCATGCGATCCAGCAACCACTCAGTCGCGGCCAACAGATCATCCAGCCCTTCCGACAGCGCATCGGCCACACCATTGAGGTCGGCACGGTTAGAGCCGCGAACCTCTTCGATCATGTCGCGCAATTCACCGATATAGCCACGAACATGCTCACCACCATCTAGCGGCAATTTGCGCGTCACCAAATCTATGGCCTGAATGCCGTTCGTACCTTCATAGATAGGCGCGATACGGGCATCGCGGAGCAGTTGCGCCGCGCCGGTTTCTTCCACGAACCCCATGCCCCCATGCACCTGCACACCGATGCTCGCGACTTCGCAGCCGATATCTGTAGCGAAGGCCTTGGCGACGGGCGTCAGCAACGCTGCGCGGTTCTGCCAGAACGGCATTTCTGGCGTCGGTTCACCGCCATTTCGGGCCGACGCGTGGTTCAACTCGTCGGCACGGGCGATAGCGTGTGCGCAATTGTAAGCGATGGTGCGGGACGCGTTGGTGAGCGCGCGCATGGTGGCAATGTTCCGCTGCACATCGGGGTGATGGATGATCGGAGCCATGCCTTCGCCATCAAAGCCTTCCGCCTTGCCTTGCCGCCGCTCTTGCGCATAGGCGAGCGCTTTTTGCGTGGCAGCTTCCGCAACTGCGGTGCCCTGAATAGCGACCATGATGCGGGCGTTGTTCATCATCGTGAACATGCAGGCGAGACCACGGTTTTCTTCGCCGATGAGCCAGCCGATAGCACCCGGCTCGTCGCCAAACTTCCCATCACCATAGAGCATCGTGCATGTGGGCGACGCATGGATGCCGAGCTTGTGCTCGACGGAGTGGCAATAGACGTCATTACGGGTGCCGTCTTCAAGCACCTTAGGCACGAGAAATAGCGAAACGCCGCGCTGCCCAGCGGGTGCATCCGGCAGGCGCGCTAGGACGAGATGGACGATGTTGTCCGTCATTTCATGCTCACCATATGTGATGTAGATCTTTTGTCCAAACACACGATAACTGCCATCACCAACGGGTTCAGCGCGGGATTTTAGGGCGTTGAGGTCGGAACCGGCCTGCGGCTCGGTCAGGTTCATCGTGCCGGTCCACTCGCCGGAAACTAGTTTTTCCAGATAGATCGCTTTCAACTCATCGCTGGCGTGGGCGTCGATGGCTTCGATTGCACCGATGGTCAGCGTCGGACCGATGGCAAAGGCCAACGATCCGGAATTCCACATTTCGAAAGCCGCGATTTGCAGGCTCATCGGCAGGCCTTGACCGCCAAAACCTTCTGGTCCGGACAGGGCGTTCCAGCCACCTTCCGCCCAGTTGCGGTACAAGTCAGCCCAACCATCCGGCAGGCTGACGACGCCATCTTTTACATGCGCGCCTTGCTCGTCACCGGCACGCGAAAGCGGGGCAATCTCGTCACCAGCAAACCGTGCACCTTCTTCCACAATTGCAGCAAGAAGGTCTTCAGAAAGATCGCCAGCCTCACCGGCTTCGATCTGGCTACCCAAACCGGTTACGTTTTTAAGTGTGTGAACGATCTCGTCGACAGGGGCGCGATACATGGCGGGCAGGCTCCTCAATTCTTCCGATCAACCGGTGCCACGAATTGACGTTAACGTCAAAGTTTTTCGCAAGCGACGCCGACAAGATAAGGGGCTTGCTGCACCGCCCCGCAAGCCGCTACGTCAAAGCCATGACGAACATCATGACCACCGGCGATGGCTTCGAACAAGCAGCCCGCATTTTGCGCGAGGGCGGCTTGTTGGGCGTGCCAACGGAGACGGTTTATGGTTTGGCGGCAGACGCTTGCAACGCGACGGCGGTGGCAAAAATTTACGCTGCCAAAGGTCGGCCTGATTTCAACCCGCTGATCGTTCATGTTGATAGTTTGAAGATGGCGGAAGAGCTTGCGGTTTTCGATCCACTGTCTCGCAGGCTTGCAGAAGAATTCTGGCCCGGGCCGCTCACGCTAGTGTTGCCCTTGCGTGGTGATGCTGCCCTTGCACCAAGCGTTACAGCAGGATTGGGAACGGTTGCACTTCGCCAGCCCATCGGCGTGCTGGCAGAGCTTGCCAGCTCACTGGGTACCGGAATTGCTGCGCCCAGCGCCAATTCATCAGGCCGCATCAGCCCTACAACAGCCCAGCATGTTGCCGATGATTTAGAAGACCGGGTCGATCTCGTTCTTGATGGAGGAACCTGCGCTGTGGGTGTCGAATCGACCATCGTCAAATGCACCAACGGCAAGATCAACATACTGCGTACCGGCGGGATAACGGCAGATCAGCTTACCGAAATCGCACCGTTGGCCGAGCCTGAAAAAAGCGGAAAGATCGAAGCCCCCGGCCAATTGCTGGCGCATTACGCACCGGACGTGCCGCTTCGTATGAACGCTCATGAAGTAGATGAAGGCGAAGGACAATTGGCCTTTGGACCAGCGCCGCTTCACAGTGCAGGCCCGTCGCTCAACCTAAGCCCTACCGGTGATGTCGCGGAAGCCGCCCGCAATCTGTTCGCCATGATGAAGACGCTGGATAGTGCAGGCGTTGCAGGTATCGCGGTTCAGCCCGTACCTGAAAATGGGATCGGGGCTGCCATAAACGACCGCCTGCGCCGTGCCGCCCATGGGTCCCAGTCAAGCAGCAACCAATCAGGTGAAGATCATGGATGACACCCTGCGCAAACGTTTCACAGAAATTGTTGGCCAACGCTACGCCTTCCACCGCGCCGAGGACATGGCGCCCTACACGACCGAGATGCGGAACCGTTTTGATGGGACCGCAGCGATGGCGCTTCGCCCTGGCAGCGTCGGGGAAGTATCCGCGATACTGAAACTCGCCTCGGAGACAGGCACTGCGATCATTCCACAAGGCGGCAACACTGGCCTCGTCGGCGCTGGCGTTCCGCTGCAAGGCGGCACGGGCGAAGAGGTGATGGTTTCGCTGGGGCGGATGAACAAGATCATCGAAGTCGATACCGAGACCAACACCATGACCGTCGAAGCAGGTGCCATTCTGGAAAACATCCAGAACGCTGCCGACAAAGCAGACCGCTTCTTTCCTCTCTCGCTCGGCTCGCAAGGCACCTGTCAAATCGGAGGCAACATCAGCGCCAATGCGGGCGGTACGGGGGTCATCGCCTATGGCAACACGCGCGAGCTGGTCATGGGGTTGGAAGTTGTGTTGCCGGACGGGCGCGTGTGGGACGGGCTGTCGAAACTCCGCAAAGACAACACCGGTTACGACCTGAAAAACCTCATCATCGGCGCGGAAGGCACGTTGGGCATCGTCACCAAAGCGGTGCTGAAACTGTTCCCTAAACCGGCAGGGCGCGAGGTTGCGATTGCAGGTCTCGGCTCGCCTGAAGACAAATTGAAACTGCTATCACTGGCAAAGGCCAAAGCGGCCAATGGCGTCACTGCCTTCGAGTTCATGGCCCGCGTGGCGATGGAGTTCACCACCCGCCACACCGATGGTGCACGGGAGCCGCTGGAAAGCCGTCCGGCTTGGTATGTGTTGCTGGAAATCTCCTCGCCTCGTTCCGCAGAAGATGCGCGCGAGACGATGGAGACCATTCTCACCGAAGCCTTCGAAGACGGCACCATAAGCGACGCAGTAATTGCTGAGTCCGGCGAACAGCAAAACGCATTCTGGAAATTGCGCGAAGACATGAGCTGGGCGCAGAAACCCGAAGGCGCGTCGATCAAGCACGATATCTCCGTGCCTATTCGTGAGGTACCGAAGTTCATCAAGTTAGCCAACGCAGCGGTCGAACGTATCGCACCTGGTTCCCGCATCGTGAATTTCGGTCATCTGGGCGATGGCAACCTGCATTACAATATTTCGCAGCCCGTGGGTTGGGAGGCTTCAGATCACTACGCGCTGGAACATGCGGTGAACGAGGCCGTCTATGAAATTCTCGGCCAACTGGGCGGGTCCATCTCTGCCGAGCACGGCATCGGGCAAATGAAGCGCGACAAGCTGGCCCGGCTTAAAGACCCCGTCGCGCTGGACATGATGCGCGCCGTCAAACGGGCGCTCGACCCGGTTAACATAATGAACCCGGGCAAGGTAATCGAAGTCTGAAGACGCAGCGCGGCGCTTAACACCCGCGCAACCTTACCTCGATCTTGCACCCCACAAGCTTTCGTCAACCCTGCCGCACGGTGGGATTTGCTTAACCTCGTCCCTTAAGTGGAAACGGGCACCCCCGCCCCTATGGTCCATTCAACGCAGAGCCGAACAACGAGCCTGCGGGAAACTAAATGAGAGATCGCGGCGTCAGATCAGCGGCTCTTGAAGTTCAGAACAGACGATAGCGACGGGGCCGATGATGACCAAAACAAACAACATGGCAGTAAAGCCAGAATGGGCGGACCAACCGCTCCGCGTCGATCCTTTCGCGCTCCCCCAGACCGTACAGCGCAACGATGCACGCCGCGCCAGCTACATGGTCGCTGCATCCGGAACCACGGTCAAAACCATGGTCGGTGGCAACCTTCCACTAACAATGGCTCTGCCGAACCGTGCCTTTCAAGGCGTAGCTGCACGCGCCTTCGAAAACACCGATGGCTCCATGACGGTGACGCTGGAACTGCTCCACACCGACCCTGCGCTTTGCGTGCCGCTTTGCGTGGCTGATACGCTGGAAGATGCGGCAAGTGACTGGCACAGCTGGGCGAAACGTCTCGCTTTGCCGATGTTGAGTATCGACCACACCGGTGCTGTCGAAGTGGTAAAAGACGCTGCCGGTCTCGTATCACGCACGCCGAAACCGCGCCGTCGTCGCGTATCGAACATCGCCCACCGCCCGCATTTCCTGCGCCGTCGTAAGCCGGGCATGCTTGGCCCCGTGGTTCGTATTTCCGGCGAAGAGCTGATCGCTAGAAACTAGATCAACCAGTTCGCTATCAGGCCAGCGAAAACCGCCCAACCGAAGAAATTGTTCGAACGGAAGAGCCGCAGGCATTTTTCGCCGTCTTCGATATCCAGCGATGTGATCTGCCAGATCATGTGCATGCCGCCGACCAGCAGCCCGATATAGCCCGCTGCACCTACACCAGCCTCAAAATAGGCGGCTGCGAACAGGATCAATGTGCCGCCATACAGAATGAGGAGAGCCTGCACCGTGCGGTCGCCGAAAAGCCGTGCCGTAGATCGCACGCCAACAATGGCATCATCCTCTCGATCCTGATGGGCATAGATCGTATCGTAGCCGATGACCCAGAGGATCGATCCGATATAGAGCAGCACCGGCGGAGCGGACAATTCGCCGAACACCACCGCCCAACCCATCAGCGCCCCCCAAGAAAACGACAGGCCGAGCACGAATTGCGGCCAGTCCGTCAGGCGTTTTGCAAATGGGTAAAACGCGACCACACCCAGCGATGAACACGCAAGAATGAAGGCGTAACCGTTGAACGGCTCCGACAGCGCGCACAGGCCGAGCAACACCAACAGTCCGGCCAGCGCTTGCGCTACAAGAAAAACAGTCGCCTGCATTTTCGACACGCGCCCCGAAGGAATAGGCCGCGATGCGGTGCGGGCGACCTTCGCGTCAATATCCACATCGACAACATCGTTATAGGTGCAGCCCGCGCCGCGCATAGCGACGGCGCCCGCCCAAAACAGCGCAATTTGTGCCAGAAGAGTCGGTTCTATTGTTTCACCCGCAACGCTCCACGCCAGTGCGAGCGACCACATGCACGGCCAAAGCAGCAGTTTCCAACCAATCGGTCTGTCCCACCGCGCAAGTTGGGCATAGGGCCACAGGCCGACAGGCAGGAGACGATAAACCCAGCTGTTGCTCGGCGCATCGGCAACGCGGCCTGCGGTGGTGGAGTTGGTGGACATAAATATTCCGTCGGGCTGGCAGCCCGCTTTTTTAGATCGTGATTGGGGATAACCGCTACCAACCGCCGCGTCCATGCGTGGAAGTGCCACCGCTCGTGCTAGATGCTGCTGCATGACTATCACGCACACTGAGCGCTACTGCATGAATATCTTGCTCATCGGTTCCGGCGGCCGCGAACATGCGCTCGCTTGGAAAATTCATCATTCCCCCCTGCTCGACCGGCTGTTCATCGCACCCGGCAATGGCGGCACACGCCCATATGGGGAACATCCCGATTTGGATGTGGCCGACCACGGAGCGGTGGTGGAGTTCTGTCGCGCAAACGAGATCGGCTTGGTGGTCATCGGGCCTGAAGCGCCGTTGGTGGCAGGTCTTGCAGACGATTTACGCGAAGCTGGATTTGCAACATTCGGTCCATCAGCGGCCGCAGCGCAGTTGGAAGGCTCCAAGCAATTCACCAAAGCACTGTGCGAGCGAAAGGCCATTCCCACCGCCGCCTCAGGCCACTTCACCGACGCCGCAAAGGCCCGCGAATACATCACCATGGTGGGTGCGCCCATCGTGGTGAAGGCGGATGGCTTGGCGGCTGGCAAGGGTGTCACCGTCGCGATGACTGTGGAAGAAGCCCATGCAGCGGTGGATGATTGCTTCGACGGGTCATTCGGCTCAGCGGGTGCGGAAGTTGTGATCGAGGCATATCTGGAAGGCGAAGAGGCCTCCGCATTCTTCCTTTGCGACGGCAAAAATGCCCTGCCCTTCGGCACCGCGCAAGACCACAAGCGCGCCTATGATGGCGACACCGGTCCGAACACCGGCGGCATGGGAGCCTATTCCCCCGCGCCCGTTTTAACGCCGGAACTCGAAGCCGAGGTGATGCAGCGCATCGTGCAGCCTACGCTGGACGGCATGGCAGAAGCTGGCACACCGTTTTCCGGCGTTCTGTACGCCGGTTTGATGCTTAGCGCCGATGGTCCGCAACTCATCGAATACAATGTCCGGTTCGGCGATCCTGAGTGTCAGGTTCTGATGGTCCGGTTGGAATCCGATCTCGTGCCGCTGCTACTGTCTTGCGCCAATGGCGATCTAGCGGGTCAGAGCGCCGAATGGTCCGATGACTTCGCACTCACCATTGTCATGGCCGCCAAGGGCTATCCTGGTGCCTACGAAAAAGGCACCCGCATTACCGCGCTGGACGCGTTGTACGACGACCAGATCGAGGTTTTCCACGCGGGCACCGAAGCCCGCGACGAGCGCATTCATGCGATTGGCGGGCGTGTGCTCGCCGTCACATCAAAAGCCCCCACCGCCACCGAAGCGCAACAATTGGCCTACTACGCGGTGGAAGAGGTGAACTGGCCCGAAGGCTTCTGGCGCACCGATATCGGAGCGCGCGCGGTGGAGCGGGAAAAGAGCTAGTCGGTGTAACCCGCCAACTCACCACAGATGACGTAGCGCAGGATATCCACCACCTGACCGCTGGTTTTTGCGACGGCCAAAGCTGCTGCATCGACCTCTTTCAGCGGGTGCTGGTGCTCATCCTGATGCACCACGATCAGCGCCTTGCCGAGCGCGGATGCTATGCCCGCGTCAAAAGCGGCGTTCCACTGTTTGTATTTTTCGCCGAAGCGCACGACCACGATGTCGGCCCCTTCGATCAACGTGCGGGTGCGGATGGCGTTGACCTGCGCGCCCTTACGGTCGTGCCAGAATTTGTCGCCTTCCGCGCCCAATATCGTCACGCCGCAATCATCGGACGCTTCATGGTGCGTAACGGGAGCGGAAAAGCGCACCGGCAGACCGGCGGCTTTCGTGCCAGCCGCAATTTCCTCGCGCCAATCCGTGTGGATTTCACCGGAGAGATAGACGTTCCAAGTTCGTTCGGATGTGTGGGCGTCGGTCATGTTTTATCCTGCAATTTTCGAGAAATCGGCAACCGTGCCGGTGGCGTCGCGGATGCGACGCATTAGGGCCAGGCGGTTGGCGCGGACGGCATCGTCTTCCACATTCACCATCACGTCGTCCAGGAAGGCATCCACCGGCGCGCGCAGGGCGGCGAGCGCCTTCATTGCGCCCTCATAGTTTTGTTTTTCCACGGCTTCGGCAGCGCAATGTTCGGCGCTTTCCAGCGTCGTGAACAGTGCTCGCTCTTGGTCGGTATCGAACATGGCGGGATCGACGCTTTCCGCAACCCCCGTGCCCTTCTTCTCCTCAGCCGCCAAAATGTTCACAGCACGTTTGGTGCCTGCGAGCAGGTTCGCGCCGTCGTCGGTGTCGAGGAAGGAACCGAGGGCTTCGACCCGGCGAGTGATGGCGAGGAGGTCGTCCGATGCCGGCGTAATGACGGCGTCAATGAGGTCGTGCCGCGCACCGGAATCGCGGAGATAGACTTTTAGTCGATCGTGGAAGAAGGCGAGGAGGTCAGGAATAACACTCCCGAAACTGGGCAACTCATAACTCAATTCGTAATCCTGCAATCCGCTCGTAAGTGTTGCAGAATCCCGAGTATCAGCCTCTTCTTCTTTCGCCTTAACCACTGCAACCCGACGATCATAATCAATTTCAGAGAATTTTGCCCACGGAGCAACTTCGTCACCCCGATAGAAGAAAAACGCAGTTATGGAGGCGTAACCGTGATCACAAAGAGGAATGAGAACAATCTCGTTCCAAGCTTGTCGGCGAAAGAGATGCTGGATGTACGACTCGCGTATCAACGAAAACACACTAACGCTCAGTTTATTCTCCAAGAGAAGGCGGGTCACACCCAGCGCAGCCCTACGCAACGCATACGGATCTTTACTCCCCGTCGGCTTTTCATCGATCGCCCAAAAGCCTACCAGCGTGTCCAACTTATCCGCCAGCGCCACGGCTACGCTCACCGGCTCCGTTGGTACATCGTCCGTCGGTCCTAGTGGCGAATAGTGCAGTTCAGCTGCGGCTGCGACTTCCGGTTTCTCGCCTTTGATCTCGGCATATTTTCGCCCCATCGCGCCCTGCAATTCGGGGAATTCGTAGATCATCTGGCTGTTGAGATCGGCCTTTGCGATTTTTGCGGCGTGTTCGGCATCATCGGGGTCGGCCCCCACAAGCGGGGCGAGTTCGCGGGCAAGTGCCGCGATGCGGCGTACGCGGTCGCCCTGGCTGCCCAGCTTGGCATGGAAGGTGACATTGTCCAGCTTGTCTATCCAAGGCTGAAAACCTTCGGTCTCGATCGTGTGCAGATCGGTTTCCCAGAAGAATTTCGCGTCCGACAGGCGGGCGTTCACCACCTTGGCGTTGCCGCTCGCGATCTCCGTACCGCCGTCATGGGCGTCGATGTTGGAGACCAGCAGAAACGTGTTCGACAGCGCGGTTTCGCCCTGTTTCCGCAGCACGAAGCACTTCTGGTTTTCCTTGATCGTGAGGCGGATGACCTCCGGCGGGATATCGAGATAGTCGGCGCCGAATTCGCCCAGCAGCGCGACGGGCCACTCCACGAGGTTCGCCACCTCTTCCAGCAGCGCCTCGTCTTCCACCAGTTCCAGCCCCTTGGCGAAGGCCAGATTGGCAGCGTCGGCGCGGATGATGTCCTTGCGGCGCTCGGCATCCAACACGACGTTGGCGGCTTCCAGCTTGGCGACGTAATCGTCGAACCGACGCACGGTAATTTCTTCCGGCGCGTGGAAACGGTGGCCGTAGGTGACCTTGCCGGTGGCGATACCGCTCACTTCGAACGGGACGACTTCCGTCTCGTCATTTTCCACGCCCAACAGCGCGATGATGCTTTGCAGCGGACGCACCCAGCGCAGGCTGCCAGCCTGTGCCGACTTCGCGCCCCAGCGCATGGACTTTGGCCACGGGAAATTCTCGATGATGCCCGGCATGACGCTGGCGATAATATCGGCGGCATCGCGCCCCGGTTTTTCGATCACCGCGACGAGAAACTCGCCCTTTTTCGGATCGGTTCGGGTTTCCGCCTGGTCGACAGATTCCAATCCGGCACCGCGCAGAAAACCAGCAATCGCTTTTTCCGGCGCGTCGGTGCGCGGGCCTTTGCGCTCTTCTTTTATGTCGGCAGACCGCGCGGTCAGTCCGCGAAGGTCCAACGTCAAGCGTCGCGGCGTCCAGTATTCGCGCGCGCCTTCATAGGTGAGACCAGCATCGACTAGGGCGTCGGTGACAAGCTTCTTCAAGTCGCCTGCCGCTTTTCTTTGCATGCGGGCGGGTATCTCTTCGGAGCGAAGTTCGAGCAGAAAATCGGGCATTACGCTGCCTCCACTTCAGAGGCATCCGGATTTCCGCCACCGGCTTCGGTTGCGAGAAACGCCTCGCCGCAGGCTTTGGAAAGATCGCGCACGCGACCGATGTAGTTCTGGCGTTCGGTGACAGAAATCACGCCGCGGGCGTCGAGCAAGTTGAAGACGTGGCTGGCTTTGATGCACTGGTCGTAGGCGGGGTGGGCCATCACGATGGCGCGGCCTTTCTTCGGGTCGACGGGATCGGCGGCCAGAATGTTGCGGCACTCTTTTTCGGCATCTTCGAAATGGCGCAGTAGAGTTTCGGTGTCGGCGACATCGAAATTCCAGCGGCTGTATTCGCGTTCGGTCTGCTGGAAAATTTCGCCGTAGGACACGCGCTCTTCGCCCTCCCCGCCGTTGAAATTCAGGTCGTAAACATCATCGACGTTCTGCACATACATGGCGAGACGTTCGAGGCCATATGTCAGCTCTCCCGCGACGGGGGAACATTCCTGGCCACAAATCTGCTGAAAATAAGTGAACTGCGAGACTTCCATGCCATCGCACCAGACCTCCCAACCGAGGCCCCACGCGCCAAGCGTCGGGCTTTCCCAGTCATCTTCCACGAAGCGAATATCGTGCAGCAGCGGGTCGATGCCTATGGCGGCGAGCGAGCCGAGATAAAGCTCCTGCAAGTTCGGCGGGCTGGGCTTAAGCAGCACCTGGTACTGATAGTAATGCTGCAAGCGGTTCGGGTTTTCGCCGTAGCGGCCATCGGTGGGGCGACGGCTGGGCTGCACGTAGGCTGCTTTCCAAGGCTTCGGGCCGAGCGCGCGCAGGGTCGTTGCCGGGTGAAATGTGCCAGCGCCGACTTCCATATCGAAGGGCTGCAAAATTACACAGCCGTGCTTCGCCCAATAGTCATGGAGCGTCAGGATCAGGCCCTGAAAGGAAGTTTTCGGGTCGTGAGTGGACATTGTTTCAACCGGCTGGAGAACGTGCCGTTGCGATGCCACCCAACGCCCGCAGAATCAAGGTTGGGTGCGTTAGGCTTCCAGTCTTCCGCGGATGGGAAAACCCTTCTCGCGGTGGAAGCGAATGCCTGCCAGAAGCGCTTCCGGGTCAGGGCGCATGAAAGGCACGTTCGACATATCGAGCATGTGAACGAGGCCATCATCGTTGACCACATAGTGCGCTGGTTCGGCGAAGGGTCGTGGCGCTTCCTGCTCGTCGCGGGGCTGCGAGATGTAGAGGCCGAGTTCCACCATCTGCGGGATGGAAAGGTCGACGCCGACTTCGGCGGTCCACTCCGAGTCTTCGATGAACGGGCGGGCGCGGTCCGCGCTATCGGCAGAAAGCACAAGAATTTCAATGCCATCTGCGGCATAGGCTGCGCGCAAAACTTCGAGTTTGGCGAGGTAGTCTTTGCATTTCGGGCAATGCGCACCGCGATAGACGACGATGAATTTCCAACCCTTACCGCCGAGCTGCATCTTGCCGCCGGACAGCGTGTCGACTTCGATCATCGGCATAGGCGTGCCGGGCATCATCTTGTTCATGTTGGGTAATTTCCGTTGCTGTCAGGCGAGAGGCTAGCTCAGCGCAGTCAGAACCGCATCTGATTTAGCGATCACGAATGCGATATTTCCCGGTTTTTGGGTCGAGTTCGAGGGCTGGTGCGTCTTTGGTTTCGCGCAGTTTTTCAGCGCGGACCTGCGCGGCCTCTTCTTCTTCCAGCTTGGTCAAATGACGGCGCAGTTCTTTCCACGCGTAGAGACCTACAGCCCCGACGGCTGCTGCGGCAACGAACTGGATCATGACTGCCCTTCCGAAATTCTCATTTGGTTACAAGCCAATGCGGCCCCAAAGCGCGCGCTCTTCTGCGGTGGACAGCAGCCCATCGGCGATTTGATGGCCTAGATTAGCGTCCATTACCGGAATGCCCAAGCCGGAAATTCCCATACTGGCAGAACGACCAAGCAGCCCCTTTTTGGCTTCTACCAGCTTGAGCTTTGTTTTCTCACCGTAAAATCCACGCAGCGTGCCGCGCAAGTCGCCGATGCCATCAATCAAACCCATGTCTTTTGCTGGTCCTGCTGTCCAAAACATGCCGGTGAACATGGACTTATCTTCGACCAGTTTGTCGCTTCGCGAGGCTTTTACGAGGTCGATGAACACACCGTGGATCTCCAACTGAAGTTCTTTCAAGCGTTTGATGTCTTGCGCTTTTTCGGGAAGGAATGGATCGAGAACTGACTTGTTCAAACCTGCTGTATGAACCCGGCGCTCTACGCCTAATTTGTTGATGGCCCCCACGAAACCGAAGCCCGATGATACCACTCCGATTGACCCGATGATGCTGGATGGGTCTGCGGTGATCTGGTCACCCGCGCAGGCGATCATGTAACCACCGGAGGCTGCGGCGTCTTCTACGAAAACGTGGACCTTCTTGTCATGCTCGGTCGCAAGATCCCGAATTCGTTGGTAAATCAGTCGTGACTGTACGGGCGACCCGCCGGGTGAATTGACGATAATGGCGACGCAGGGCGCTTCTTTCATTTCGAAAGCGCGTTTCAAACGGCTGGCACAACCGGCGAGATTGAGGTTCTGGCGCAGCGCCGAACCGCCGGACATGATCGCCCCTTCCAGCCGAACAACGGGAATGATGGCGGCATCCATGCCCATTTTTGAACGTAATTTGGCGGGTAACAGCTTGGAAAGTTTGGGCAAATTAGAGTATCCTGAAAATTCTCGGCAAATAATGCGTCTTTTCAGGAAATGGAGACGCTTTTGCCGAAATTCAACCCGACATTCCCAGAAGATCGATGCCTTTTCTGCCGCGCAAAATATCTTCGACAGGATCGGTGAAGGCGCCATCCGGCTTGTGCAAAACCAATAGCGGCAATTCGCGCTCGCCGTCTTCCGCTCCTAATCGGGCGGTGATGAGAATGCGGATCGGGGCGCTTTCGTTTTTTGCCGCTATCGGCAGCACGAAGCTCTCCCCGAACTTTCCAGTCATCGCTTGTCGTATGTCATCCAAATTGTCCGGCCGGAGAATCATCGTCAGCCGACTGTTCGGCAGACAAATTCGCGCCGCAGCCTCGACCCAATTTTTCAACAACCCATCCGTCGCCATGTGCGCGGCGGCGCGGCGGGCGTGTGGCGATGCCTGCCGACCGCTTGCGTTGTAGGGCGGGTTTGCGATGACGTGGGAAAACCGTGCTCCGTCCAACGCGACTACATCCGCTTCCGTCACGATTAACCGACCTGCCAAATGCGTGTTGCGCGGCAATGCTACCGTTCGGCGCAAAAGAGTGACACTAGCTGGATCGTTCTCGAACATCTCCACCTGCACTTCAGCGCAACGCTGGGCGACGGCCATGCCGGCAACTCCGGTGCCTGCGCCGAGGTCAGCGACGGCCCCCGTTTCACTTGCTGAAACGCAAGCGGCCAAAAGAACAGCATCGAGACCGGCGCGGTGGGCACCTTTTCTCGGTTGGAGAACGGCAAAGGCGTTGTCGAGAAAGCCGTCTTCTGTGATTTCCGGCTTGATATCTGTCACATTACCGCAGCGCTCAATCGACGGGACGGACCAGCTTGGCAGGAAGTTCTACGCCCAGTCCCGCCTCTTCCATCAACCGCCGCGCCTGCATCAGCTTTTCGCCATCGACCATTATGCGGCGGGGCAAAATGCCGAGCGAACCATCGACGATGCTCATGTGCTCGTCGGCCACGAAGTGCACGATATCGGCCTCCTGCAGCAGCGATTGCGCGAAGGATACGGAAACCGGATTGTTGGTGCGAAGCAGTTCTTCCATGCGCGCTTCATCGACTGGACAAGACCTGTTGTCCACCCATCTCACAGGGATGCGACCAGCGGCGGGCTTGCGGGTGGGCCGTCACCGCCTTACCTCGCTGTTAGAAAACGAATTGCAGGAACACCACCATGGGCGTCGTCGTAGAACTGGCCAGTGCCAAAACCGCAAAAGCCGGGATCGATCCGCTGTTGCGCCTTACCGCCGATGATATGGCAGCGGTGAACACGCTCATTCTGTCGAAATGCGGTTCGGACGTCGAAATGATCCCCGAGGTCGCCAAGCATTTGATCGACAGCGGCGGCAAGCGCCTGCGCCCGATGCTCACGCTCTCCGCCGCGCGAATGCTGGGCTACACCGGCGACCATCACGTCACGCTGGCCGCATCCGTCGAGTTCATGCACACGGCTACGCTGCTGCATGATGATGTGGTGGACGAAAGCGATATGCGGCGCGGCAAGCAAAGCGCGCGCATGGTGTGGGGCAATCAGGCCAGCGTTTTGGTGGGCGATTTTCTACTCGGTCAGGCGTTCCGCATGATGGTGGATGCCGGCTCGATGGAAGCGCTCGACGTGTTGTCCACCGCGTCGATGGTCATCGCCGAAGGCGAAGTGATGCAGCTTTCCGCAGCACAAAGCATGGAAACGACCGAAGACGATTACATGGCCGTGATCCGCGGCAAGACGGCGGCGCTGTTTTCTGCCGCCTGCGAGGTTGGCCCCATTTTGGCGGATGCTGGCAAACCCGCCCGCGATGCGCTCCGCAGCTACGGCCTCAATCTCGGCCTCGCGTTCCAGCTGGTGGACGATGCGCTGGACTATGGCGGCTCGAAAGCGGACCTCGGCAAAAACGTCGGGGATGATTTTCACGAAGGCAAAATCACCCTGCCCGTGCTGCTGGCCTACCGTCGCGGTTCAGACGAAGAACGCGACTTCTGGCGCACCAACATGGAAGCCGACAATGCAGGCGAAGGCGCGCTGGATGACGCCATGGTGCTGCTGAAAAAGCACGGTGCCATAGACGACACAGTCGCCCGCGCCCGCCACTACGGCGAAATGGCCCGCGATGCGCTGGCTCCGCTACCAGCGGGTGAGCACAAGAGCGCGCTGTTGGATGTGGTTGATTTTTGTATTGCGCGGGTGAGTTGAGGCGAGAACGTCGGGCTGGTGATCCTCACGTTCCTAGCTTTCTCTTTCGGAGAATGCTGATCGCAAAACTGAAAGCAATTTTGCAGTAGAAACCGGTTTCTTGACAACTCTTTCGTTGGTCGTGTCGAAGTTAATCTGATCACGGTCATATGCGGTCACAAATGCGAACGGGATGCCACGCTCCCGCAATGTATCGGCAATCGGCTTCGAGGTTTTGTTACCACCAAGATTCACATCAAGAATTGCGACATCAATGTCTTCGTTTTCTGCCACTGTCTTTGCTTCTTCCAAATGGATACTCGGGCCAACGACCTCAAATCCCAGATCCTCAAGAGTATCCGACATTTCGAAAGCGAGCATCACTTCGTCTTCGACAATGAATATGCGTTGCGGTTTGTCAGTCATGTGTTTTTTATCTCTTCCTTTTGTATTGGCATTCGCAGCTTCCATTCATATCCGGTGGGTAGAAACTCGCTGGTCACACGACCGCTCGTTTCTGCCTCTAGTGCCCTTCCGGTTATAAATGAGCCGAAGCCCTTATCGCTGGGTTCAGACGGAACTGGTCCGCCACGCTCGATCCAGCAGATTTCTAATTGAGAAAGTTCCGTGTTGTCAGTTAGGTTCCAAAACAGATCGACGCGGCCTTCCAGTTCGGAAAGCGAACCATATTTGAGTGCGTTGGTCGCTAGCTCGTAAAACGCCATTGAGAATGCAAGAGCCTGCCGGGAGGGGAGTTCAATAACCGGCCCTTCCAGCTTGACCTGATCCCCGCCGATGGGCCCGAGAACTTCTAGCGCCACATCCTTCAAAGGCGCTGTTTCCCATGACGAACCAATCAGTTTGGAGTGGGCGCTCGCATAGGCATCTAGCCGCCTATTCACCGTGTCGCGAAGGCCACTATCTACGCTAACCTTACGAAGCGACTGACTGACAATCGACTTTACTACAGAGAATGCGTTTTTAACACGGTGGTTGAGTTCGGCGATCAAAACCCGCTGTGCATTCTGTAAACGCAATTCTTCATCAATATCGATCAGCGCTACTGTCGCTCCCAGCAATTCATTTTCCGAATCAAGAATCGGCTCGCCAATAATTCGCATCCAGAAACGACTTCCATCGCCGCGCTGATAATGGACATCGAGTTCAGAGCGAGGATCGCGCTCGCGCAATACTCTCGACAGGGGAAAATCATGACTTTCTACCCGTCTCCCATCAGCGTGATATGCAATCCATTCGCCATACGAATCAACATCATCGGAAAACAGGATCGGATGCCGGACCATGGTTTCCACATGCTTGTTACCGTAAATGATCTGCCCATCAGCATCGGCAAGAACCACACCGACAGGCACCGTCTCCATCATCGATTCCAACACATGGATACGTCGGGATTGTGCGCGTGCTATATTGGAGTCCGACCGGCGCTTTTCCGCATTTGCCAGCAGTTCCTCCTGCATGCGCGCGATCTCTTCAGTCATGTGATTGGAAGGCGTTGTCATGGAAGTCGGTTCGCTTAAGCTGACCCGTACAAACGCAGGGCTTCAAAATATCTCTTACCTATCCTGTAAGGACATTTGTCAAAAGAATTCGATGTCAGACCCCTGCGAATGGGGATTGCATCAATCTTTTAGGCTGGGACTTGGCAAAGTCAAAACCCACCTTGTTGTCAGAACCCGGTCGCAAGAACGGCAGATTGGGGTAATCGCAAGTGCATATGTTTCAATGAAGCTACGCGAGGATGACTTCAAACGCATTCTGCGTGATAGGGACGTTGTACGTCCAAACGCCAGTCATGGCTTCACCAATACGTGTCAACAAGCTAGACCCCCGCCCCCAAAAGCGCCATGGTTTGCGCCATGATGGCTCACATCTTCGGGTGATTTGGGCTCGAGCTTTTGGTGGGTTTTCGTTTATGAAAAATTTGGTGTCTCGTGCGGGTTTTGCATCGCTGGCTCTTGTGGCGGGTCTCGGGTTTGCCGGACCGGCTGCTGCGGAAACTGCGCCTGTTGATGAGATAAAGGCCGGACGCTCGCTGGCTGGGAATTATCTGGCAGCCCGCATCGCGACGACCGATCGTGATACGGCAGCGGCGGTGGAGTTTTATCGCAAGGCCATCGCGCTCGATCCTGACAACACGGACCTGAAGCTGCAGGGCTTTATGAACTTCATCGCCAATGGCGACTTTGCCGAAGGGGTGGAGTTGGGCGACGAGATCGTCAAAGCAGGCGACGCGCCGGAAATTGTGCGCCTTATCTTGTCCGTAGAAGCGCTGCGTAAGAAAAGCTGGAAACAAGCTGAACGGCTGCTGGAATCCGAATGGCGCAGCCCTGTCGACCGTCTGATTGCGGGGCTTGTGGATGGCTGGGTCGAGTTCGGGCGCGGCAACGCTGAAAAAGCCCTGGAAGCTGTCGATGAGCTTTCTGGACCAGGCTGGTTCAACTTTTTCGTGGAATATCATGGCGGGTTGATCGCACTGGCCGCTGGCGACGTGCCGGCAGCTGTTGGGCGGCTGGAAAAAGCCACGGCCAACCCTGCCGGTCGACAGTTTGCACGGCGCAGCCACATGCGCTCAGTCGCGGCACTGGCGCAGGCGCATTTCCGCAACAAAAATAAAGACGCGGCAACCGCAATACTGACGAGCGCTTTGCAGGACAACCCGCAAGACCCGCTTTACGAATCCATGTTGCAGGCGGCGAAAGACGGCCGCACGCCGGGCTTTGAACTGAACACCGCCCAACGCGGCGGGGCAGAAGTATTCCTCAATCTCGGCATGGCGGTGGATCGTGAGGGCGGCGAGCAATTCGCGCTCATTTATGTGCAACTTGCCCGCGTGTTGTCCGCACAGAACGACGATATCGCGCTGAAGCTGGCCGAACTACTGGACAAGCAAAGTCGCCTGAAAGAGGCCAACGCGCTGTTTTCGAAAATCGACCCCAACTCGCACAATTACCGCATCGCTCGGCTGGAATATGCGTTGAACCTTGATGAGTTGGACCAGAAAGACGTGGCCCGCAAGGAACTCGACGCGCTGTTGGAAAGCGGTCCGGACGATCTGGTCGCCCACCTTTCCTATGGTGCTGTGATGGCGCGGCACGAAAAATATGACGAGTCCATCAAGATCTACAACCGCTATATCGCGCAGTTGGAACAACCGCAGCGCGTTCACTGGAACCTGTTTTACCGCCTTGGCATCGCTTACGAACGCACGAAACAGTGGTCGCTTGCAGAGGCCGCCTTCAAGCGCGCTTTGGAGTTGGAGCCCGATCAACCCAGCGTGCTGAACTATCTCGGTTACAGCTGGATCGACATGGACATCAACCTGCAGGAAGGCTTGGATATGATCCGCAAGGCGGTCAGCCTGCGCCCCAATGACGGGTATATGGTGGATAGTCTCGGTTGGGCATTCTACCGCCTTGGCCGCATTCCCGAAGCGGTGAAAGAGCTGGAACGCGCCGTTGAATTGCGCCCCGGCGACCCCACGATCAACGATCATCTGGGTGATGCTTACTGGCTCGCAAATCGCAAGTTGGAAGCCACATTCCAGTGGCAACACGCGCTGGCGCTCGACCCACCGGACGGCACCGAAGTGCGTATCGCAGACAAGCTGAAAAATGGTCTCGACGCGGTGCTGGAAAAGGAAAAAGCAGCAAAGCTCGCCGAGGAACAGAAGTAGCGCCAAGGCGCTGCCTCCTATCCGGTCTATGGCCATGAGCGCTGCAACCATCACCGAATTCGCGCCAGCGAAAATCAATCTCGCTTTGCACGTTACCGGGCAACGTGAGGATGGTTACCATCTGCTCGATACGCTGGTGGCATTTGCAGATGTGGGTGACCGGTTGAATTTTGCACCTGCCGATGAGCTGACACTGTCTATCAACGGAACATTCGGTGCAGGCCTTTCTACAGACGATGACAATCTCGTTTTGCGGGCCGCCACTGCTTTACGGAAAGCCGCAGGCGCAACGACAGGCGCAGAAATCCGGCTGGAGAAAAACCTGCCCCTATCCTCCGGCATCGGAGGGGGGTCGGCTGATGCGGCGGCAGCACTTCGCGGCTTGGCAGCATTGTGGGACACCGACACAGACCTTGCGTCAATCGCAGCGAAATTAGGGGCCGACGTGCCCATGTGTTTGAAGAGTGAGCCGCTCCGCGCGCAAGGCATAGGGGAGCAGCTGCAGGCGGTCGTCCTGCCCGGCTTTCACATCGTGCTGGCGAACCCCGGTGTTGCCGTCTCCACCCCCGCGATATTCTCGCGCCTCGACCGCAAGGACCATCCGCCACTTGATGCGTTAGAGGACGCAGATGGCGACTGGTTGATGTGGTTGACCGACCAGCGCAACGACCTCGAAGCGCCAGCCTTCAGCACTGCGCCGGAAATCGCCCAATGTCTTGACGCGCTCTGGGGCACGTCGCGGGTGCGTCTGGCGCGCATGTCCGGCTCGGGCGCAACGTGCTTTGCGCTATATGATAGTGAAGGGTGCGCAGCCCGCGCGGCAGCGCAGCTAAAGGCAGCCTATCCCGATTGGTGGGTGACCGCATCGCAATTACAGGGAAGCACATCATGAGCCGGATCGACACGAATAGGGAATTCATTCCTGTCTCCATCGCCATTTTGACCGTCTCCGATACCCGCAAACCGAAAGACGATAAATCCGGCACCACACTGGTGGAGCGATTGCAGGAAGCGGGCCACCGGTTGGCCGACCGCGATATTGTCACCGATGATGTCGAAGCCATTCAACACCGCGTACAAAAGTGGATCGACGACGCGGCGGTGGACGTCATCATCACCACAGGCGGCACCGGTTTTACCGGTCGCGACGTGACGCCCGATGCGCTGGAGCCGCTGTTTGAAAAGCGCATGGACGGCTTCTCGATAGCCTTTCACACGCTCAGCCATGCCAAGATCGGCACATCGACCATCCAGTCCCGCGCGACCGCAGGCGTTGCTGGTGCAACCTTCATTTTCTGCTTGCCCGGCTCACCCGGCGCGTGCCGCGATGCATGGGACGGAATTCTTGGCGCGCAATTGGATTACCGCCACCGCCCCTGCAATTTCGTGGAAATCATGCCGCGGCTGGACGAGCACTTGCGGCGCGGTGCTGGATAAAATTTGCGCCGCCTTCATTTTTGTTCTTGTAATGTTCTCATTCGTTCTTTAGGAATTTATGCACGGAACGGGTGTTGAGTCGAAAGCGTATGCCACCCAATTCGTAGTCCGAAACGATCCTTATGAAGGAGCGGTATTATGGTTACGAGTGCAGAACAGGTATCGAATTTTTCAGCGCAAGCTGCAGCGGTCGCTTTAAGCAGCGGTGCGCCACATCGCATTCGCGATCAACGACGGCGCGGGCGTGGTGCCGGCCTCAACATGGCAGGCCGCTTCGAACCCACATCACGGGAAGCCTTCGACGATGGCTGGCAAACGCTGGACGAGTTGCCACCGTTCAAAACCGACGTAACGGCAGAAGCTGCGCGCAAGATCATCACCACGAACGACTCGCCCGACATTCCTTTCGAACAATCGATGAACCCGTATCGCGGTTGTGAGCATGGATGCGTCTATTGTTACGCACGGCCCACCCATTCTTATATGGGTCTTTCGGCAGGGTTGGATTTTGAAAGCAAACTGTTTGCCAAGCCCAACGCTGCCAAACTGCTTCGCAAAGAACTGGCGTCGGAAAAATACGTCTGCAAGCCGCTGGCTTTGGGTACGAACACCGACCCCTATCAGCCGGTCGAAAAGCAGTGGCGCATAACCCGCGATCTGTTGCTCGTGCTGGAAGAAACGAACCACCCCGTCACCATCGTCACGAAATCTGCGCTGGTGTTGCGCGATGTGGATATTCTGGAACGCATGGCTAAAAAGGGACTGGCGAAAGTGGCGCTCTCAGTTACCACGCTCGACCGTAAGCTGGCACGCGCGATGGAGCCCCGTGCTGCAACGCCTGGCCTCCGGCTCGATGCGCTTCGTAAGTTGCACGAGGCCGGTATTCCGACGTCGATCAGCGTCGCTCCGATCATCCCGTCACTCAACGATCATGAGATGGAGCGTATTCTCGATGCGGGTAAAGCGGCGGGCGCTGCGGAAGCGACATATACCGTGTTGCGACTGCCCCACGAGGTGGCCCCCCTGTTCCGCGACTGGGTGCAGCAGCATTATCCCGACCGTGCAGCCCACGTCATGTCGCTGATGCAGAACATGCGCGGCGGCAAGGATTACGATGCGAATTTCAAAACGCGCATGAAGGGTGTCGGCCCCTACGCCTGGCAATTGGGTCGCCGCTTTGAGATCGCCACCAAGAAACTCGGCCTTGCGCCGTTGCGCTCCATTTCGATGCGCACGGATCGCTTTGTGCCACCCGCCCTTGCCGGTCAGCAGCTTAGTCTCTTTTGAGGCGCTGATCGGCAACCCAATCGATTGCACCCGACCTGCCTCTCACCGGCAGTCGGCTGAGCCTCTTCCCCTTGGCTTTCCTGCTCACCCAGGACAATCGATACACCACCGGCCCATCAGCCTCGTGACCGGTGGTCATCGGAGCTGCCCGCCTGAAAAGGGTGGGTGGCTCCGAACTTATTTGACGCCGATAGGTACGACAGGCATTGCGGGCTATGGCCGCTTTTCAACCCGACTTCACACTGGAGACCTTGGCACTCTCCAAAGGCATAAAGAATGTCTGCGGCGTTGATGAAGCTGGGCGTGGCCCTTTGGCTGGACCTGTGATTGCTGCCGCAGTGATCCTGGACCCTGACAACATTCCATCAGGTCTGAACGACTCCAAAGCGTTGACGGAAAAACGGCGCAGTGAATTGTTCGACGCGATTTTGGCCACCTCTCAGGTGGCGTTCGCAACCGTTGCTGCGGGCCGTATCGATGCCATGAACATCCGCGCGGCCAGCCTCTACGCCATGGAACAGTCGGTTCGTGCGCTTCCCGTTTGTGCCAACCACGCGCTTATCGACGGCAATGCGTTGCCACCAAACATGCCGTGTAGTGCAGAGGCGATTGTGAAGGGCGATGCTCGTTCATTATCGATTGCTGCTGCATCCATTATTGCAAAAGTGATGCGGGACCGGATCATGGTGCGCGCCGATACGCTTTGGCCACAATACGGATTTTCGGGCCACAAGGGCTACCCGACCGCCGCCCACCGCGATGCGCTCGCCCGCCTTGGTCCCTGCCAGATTCACCGGATGAGTTTCAGGCCGGTGCGAAATGCGTTGGTCGCGAAGGCCTAGCCTTCCAGCTCTTCACGTATGGCTTCCAATTCGAGCCACCGTTCTTCGGCGGCATCCAACTGGCCCTGCGTCTTTTGCAACAAGTCCACCAGACCGTTGAAACGTTTCACGTCGCGCTCGAACAAGTCAGGTTCCGCCAATGCAGTGCCAACTTTCGCAATATCCGCTTCCAATTTTTCCATCGTCACCGGCAGAGTTTCGAGCGCGTGCTTGTCTTTGAAGCTCATCTTCCCGGATGACTTCTTGGCTGCTGCTGCGGAATTCGTCCCAGTCGGCACTTCCTGCGAAGGCGTTTCGGATGAAACATTCGTTGCTCGCGCACCGCTGAAATCTGCCGACCCGCGCTGGCTCACCATGTCGCTGTAACCACCGGCATATTCCTGCCACTGGCCCTGCCCTTCCGGCACGATGACAGAGGTGCAAACGCGATCGAGAAAATCGCGATCATGGCTGACGACGAGAACCGTACCGACGTAATCTGCAATCATCTCCTGCAGCAGATCGAGCGTTTCGAGATCGAGGTCGTTGGTCGGTTCGTCCAACACGAGAAGGTTGGACGGATGGCGCAGACGCATGGCGAGCATAAGCCTGCCACGCTCACCACCTGAAAGTCGCGAGACTGCCGTGCGGGCTTGTTCCGGCAAGAACAGGAAATCCTTCATGTACGCCATGACGTGCTTGCGCTGATCGCCGATGGCAACGACGTCGGTGCCGCCGCCCGTAAGCGTGTCTTTTACGGTCGCGTTAGGGTCTAGCGCAGCGCGTTTCTGATCGACGATAAGCATGTCGACATTCGCGCCCAGTTTCACGTTGCCGCTGTCCGGCTCCAATTCGCCGGTGAGCATCCGCACCAGTGTGGTTTTACCGATGCCATTTGGGCCAACGAAACCGACCCGGTCGCCACGGGCAAGACGCATGGAGAAATCATCCACCAGAACGCGTTCGTTGTAGCCCTTCGAAATCTTCTCCACCCGCGCCACCAGCTTGCCGGACTCGCTTCCTTCAGCAACCGTCATCTGCACCTGGCCGGATGGCTTGATGCGGTCGGCACGCTGGCTGCGAAGGTTTGCAAGTTCGCCAAGGCGGCGAACGTTGCGCTTGCGGCGACCCGAGACACCGTGGGTGACCCAATGCTCTTCGCGCACAATGGTGCGGTCGAGTTTGTGGGCGTCGAGTTCTTCCTGCTCCAGCAGCGTGTCGCGCCAGTCCTCAAAATGGGCGAAGCTTTTGTCGAGAACGCGGGTTTTGCCACGATCCACCCATGCGGTACGGCGCGAGAGATTTTCGAGAAAACGCCGGTCATGGCTGATGAGAATGATGGCCGAACGCAGCCGCGCCAATTCCTCTTCGAGCCATTGAATAGTGGGCAGATCGAGATGGTTGGTCGGCTCGTCCAGCAGCAAAATATCGGGTTCCGGTGCCAACACGCGCGCCAAGGCCGCACGGCGGGCCTCACCGCCGGACAAATTGGTCGTGGGCATATCTGCATCAAGACCCAGCGCATCCATGCACATCGCTGCGCGGTACGGGTCGTCGGCCTCTTCCAAGCCGCCTTCGACATACTCACCGATGGAGGCGAATGTCGTGAGGTCCGGCTCTTGCGGCAGATAACGCACGGTCGTGCCCGGCTGGAAAAACCGTTCTCCACTGTCCGGTTCGACCTGCCCTGCGGCAACTTTGAGCAGCGTCGATTTACCGGAGCCGTTTCGCCCAACGAGGCAAAGCCGTTCGCGCGCATGCACGGCCAAATCCGCCCCGGTGAGAAGCGGGGTGGAGCCGAATGTCAGGTGAATATCGCGTAGTGTTAAAAGCGGTGGTGCCAATTTATGTGATCACGTTAGGTTCGGTGCGACCCGTGTGCCGTTCGATACCGGCAAGCGAGCGCGAAGTTGTAATGAGGTCGGCTATGGCATCGCCGGTTTCGCGGGTCAGATCACCACCAACAGGTTCGTAACGCTCGATGTAAACGCGCAGGGTCGAGCCGACCGTGCCTGTGCCGGAAAGGCGATAAACGATGCGGGAGCCGCCTTCGAACAGCACTCGCAGGCCTTGGCCTTCCGTGTAGCTTTCGTCAACCTGATCGTAATAGGCGAACTCGTCGGCCTGCTGAATTGTGCCGGCTTCCGTTACGCGTCCTGGAAGGTCGGACAGAGAAGCGCGCAGCGCGGTGACGAGATCGTTCGCGCCTTGGCTGTCCACTTCTTCGTAATCGTGGCGGGCGTAATAGTTGCGGCCGTATTGCTCGTAGTGATCGGCCATGATGTCGGCGACGCTGACTTTGCGCGCGGCCAAGATATTCAGCCACATGAGCACTGCCCAAAGGCCATCTTTTTCGCGCACATGGCTGGAACTCGTGCCGGCGGATTCTTCGCCGCAAAGCGTGATGTCGCCAGCGTCCAGCAGGTTGCCGAAGAACTTCCAGCCGGTTGGGGTTTCATACATCGGTAGGCCCATGGCTTCGGCCACACGGTCCACCGCGCCGCTGGTCGGCATGGAGCGGGCGACGCCTTTGAGACCGTCGGCATAGCCCGGCACCAAATGCGCGTTGGCGGCGATGACCGCGAGCGAATCCGACGGGGTGACGAAGCACTTTTTGCCGATGATGAGATTGCGATCGCCATCCCCATCACTTGCTGCAGCAAGGTCCGGTCCATCGTCGCGCATGGCGGCTTCGTAGATGGTTTTGGCATGAACGAGATTCGGATCAGGGTGCCCACCACCGAAGTCTTCTTTCGGTGTACCGTTGATGACCGCAGACGATGGTGCGCCGAGACGGTCACAGAATATCGCTTTCGCATAGGGGCCGGTGACCGCGTGCATGGCATCGAACAGGAAGTTGAAACCGCCTTTGAACATCGCAGCAATCGCGTCCATGTCGAACAGTTCTTCCATCAGCTCGGCATAGTCGGTGACGGGATCAACGATCTCGACCTTCATGGAGCCTAGCTTGCTCGTGCCGGTTTGGGAGAGGTCGACCTCGTCGTCACGCCAGATTTGATACTGCGTGATTTCGCGGCTGCGGGCTTCCACGCGGTCCATGACCGCCTGTGTGCCGGGGCCGCCGTTTTCGCCATTATATTTGATGCCGAAATCGCCATCGGGGCCACCGGGGTTGTGGCTGGCGGACAGCACGATGCCGCCGAATGCGCCGTGTTTGCGGATGATGTGGGAAACCGCGGGCGTCGACAGGATACCATCCTGCCCCACAAGCACGCGGCCAAAGCCGTTGGCGGCGGCCATCGCGATGATGATTTGCGTCGCTTCACGGTTGTGAAAACGGCCATCGCCTCCCACGACCAGCGTCTTGCCCTCATAGCCGGACAAGCAGTCGAAAACCGATTGCACGTAATTTTCCAGATAGTTCTCGGTCTGAAAACGGGCAACCTTCTTGCGCAGGCCGGACGTGCCGGGCTTCTGGTCATCGAATGGCGTGGTGGCGACAGTGTCTCGCATGGTCGATCCCGTTTTGTTGCGTGGGTGCTTTCAACCACAAAACAGGCCACGTTCACACACCATTTCTTGCAATTGGAGAAACGTGGCGAACCGGTGTGACGCGCGGTAACGCCAGTTGATCGCAAATGTGCAAAGCGCCCCATTGCTGCCCCCGTCGCGGCCAGTTGCCGCCACGAGAGGGCATCAGGTTGGGTTTCGAGCGAACAACCAAACGCTCACATCCCCCAACGGGCCGCAACGAAATCGTTCGGCCCATCACGAAAGGACACGTCTATGACCCGTCTTATCGCAGCACTTTCTCTCGCCCTGTTTGCCGGTACAGCCTTTGCGCAAACAGCACCAAGCTTCGAACAGGCCGATGCGGATGCCAGCGGCTCGTTGTCGCTCGAAGAAGCAAAGGTTGCCCTGCCAACGTTGGACGAAGCGGCCATTGTCGCCGGTGACGCCAACAATGATGGCGCTATTGATGCCGATGAATACGCCCTCCTGGTCGGCGGCTAAGCGCGAACTGCTGCTCACCACCCCCGGATGATAGCAGTAGGCCCGACTGGGAAACCGGTCGGGCTGTTTGCGCCTGTTCAGTCCGTTTGGCGGAAGGCTTTTGAGAAGGAATCCAACACAGGCTGCACCGCATATGTGACGAAGTTTCGTGGCGTTTTCAGCGCGTAGACTTCTGTCTGCATGCCCGGTTGAATTTGGGCTATTCCCTGATTTTTTTCTACGTCCTGAAGCAATGATGCGCGTGCGAGGAAGTAGGTTTCGCCTGTACTGGCATCCGTCTGCGAATCTGCTGACACATAAGTAACTTCACCTTCTACGGGTTCGTAGGTGCGACGGTTAAAGGCCGTCACAACGATGCGCGCTTTCTGGCCAACATTGACGGAATTTACATCTGTCGGAGCCACGCGGAATTCGGCCTCGAGTTCTGAACCTGTCGGCACGATTTGTGCCACCAGCTCACCGGCAGGCACCACGCCGCCGATGGTATTGGCGATCAATGCGGTGACCGTGCCATCGACAGGCGAACGCAACTCTGTGAGTTCTACTGCGGAGCGAGCCGCGTTTAGCTGATCGGAAATCTCGCGAAGTTCGCCCAATACACCGGTCAATTCTTCGGAACGGGTTTCGTTGTCACTTTCGGCAAGCTGTTCCACACGGGCTTCACCTTCAGCAATACGCTGCATGGTCGATGCAATTTGCGAATCGAGATCACCAACATCACGAGCCTGTTCCAAGCGGCGACGCTCAACCTCCCAAAGGCGGGATTTTGCAATATCACCGGCGTTCGCCAGTGGACGTAAGCGGGAAATTTCGAGATCGGTTTGTGCCAAAAGCTGACGGCTGGCAGCGATGCGGGTTTGCAAGCCGACGAGCTGTTCTTTTTGCGCTTCAGCCAGAGCAACAGCAGCATCGAGTTCAGCGTTCAGACGTTTGCGCCCAGCTTCGAATTCACGGCGCTGTTCGTTGAAAATCGCAGTCTCTTCGCCGCTTGGGGAAGCGGCTTGGGTTCCACGTAAAGCTAAACCTGTATCGGCTGGTTGCTGAAACGTGCCGCCGGAATTTTCAGCTTCCAGCCTTGTTTTCAGTGCCGTTAAACGCTGGTGACGAGCCGTCAGACGGGTAAATTCCGCACGATTGGCGGAGTCGTCCAGCACCAGCAAAACATCGCCCTTTGCGACCTGTGAACCGTCCTGAACCGAGATGGAACGAACCACGCCACCCGTGGGATGCTGGATGAGTTTGTTCTGGCCCGAAGACACGATCTTGCCGCTTGCTACAACCGCAGAAGCGATGGGGAACGCAAAGGCCCAAATGACGAAGAGGCCGAGAAAGCCGAAGACAAAAATCAAACCTTTTCGGACGATCGAGCCATTTGCCGTGGGCACTTGCTTGCGCCAATCACCGCTATTTTGGGTTGGCTGAGCGGGGGCCGCATTGCCGGATGAACGCATGCCGGTGGCTGCAGCCGTTGCTGCGTTACGTGCGGAGGTGTTCATAGTCGTTCTCCCAAATCGCGCTGGACCGGAGCAGGCGCAACCACAGGTTCGGCTGCTGCAGGTGTAGAGATGCCCGGCGCTCCGGCTACACGGCGACGTTTTTTCAACGCTTCGCTATCTAAACGTTCCGACTTTGCAGCGGCGACGGGCGTATTTTGTGCTGCTTGAGGTTCCGCTTGAGCAGCCGCTTGTTGCGGCTTCGCCTGCTGTTGTGACTTGCTAAAGTTGGCTGTGACATAGCTGTCGATACGGCCATCTTTCACCGTCATAACATAATCTGCGACAGTAAGAACCGAACGGCGTTGTGTGACGATCACAACGGTGCGTCCCTGCCCTTTTGCGCGTTCTATTGCCGCGATGAGGCTGGTTTCACCGTTGGCATCAAGATGAGCATTCGGCTCGTCGAGGATCAGTACACGCGGGTCGCTATAAAGCGCGCGGGCCAGTGCCACGCGCTGTTTCTGGCCACCGGACAGCATGACCGCACCGGGCCCAATCATGGTGCCGTAACCATCTGGCAAGGCGACTGCCATGTCGTGCATTCCGGCGGCCATAGCAGCCCGAACCACTTTTTCTTCATTTGGTTCGATTTCCAAACGCGCTATGTTTTCCGCCAGTGAACCGGGGAAGAGTGTGACTTCCTGCGAAACGTAACCCACCGTTTCGCCCCACTGGTCTTCAGGCCATTGGCTGCGTTCGGCACCATCAAGCCGCACCTGCCCAGTGTTCTGCTGGATCGCGCCCACGATAGCCTTAGCGATGGTAGATTTACCTGCGCCGGACGGACCGATGACGGCCAGCACTTTGCCAGCAGGCACTTCGAACGACACATTCTCAAGAATTGGCTTGCCGCCCTTCTCTTCATTGGGATTGAAGGTCAGACTTTCCACGGCGATGTGCCCCGTCGGCTCCGGCAAACGCATGGTTTCCGGGCGGTTAGCCTGTTCGGCAAGGAATGCCTCGAGCTTGCCGTGCGAACCACGGGCTTGAGAGATACGGTCCCAACCGCCAATCACCTGTTCAAATGGTGCGAGTGCGCGACCGGACAACATGGACGCCGCGAAGATGACGCCGCCTGAAATCTGGCCGTCGATCACGAGATAAGCACCCCAAGCCATGATGGCGATCTGCAGAATTTTACGCAGCGCTTTCGACGTACCGTAAAATGCTGATGCCTGCCCAGCGGCCTCGTCACCGGAAGCAAGCGACGCCCCCATGCGGGAGCCCCAGCGTTGCATGACTGACGGCAACAAGCCCATGGCGCGAATGTCTTCAGATCGGCTGAACACGGTTTGTGCGAAGGAGAGTGCTTCGCTGTCGGTTTCCTTGGCGGTATCGGCAGCCTTGGCTGTGATGACCTTTTGCATGATCGCGATACCGACCAACGCCATTATGCCGACCAGCGTGATGATGCCCAGTGACCAGTGCAACATGAACATGAGCAGCACGAAAAACGGTGCAAATGGCAGATCGAAAAGGCCCACCAATGTGCGGCTGGCGATAAAGCTGCGAACCATATTGAAATCGCGCAGCAAGCCGGAAGACTGGCGCATACCGCCATTGGACTTCGAGAGACCTTCAAAAAGCGGGTCCGCCTTTTCTACCGTGTAGCGGGCAGCAGCGCGCTGCACCAGAATACCGCGCACAGCTTCGGCTGCGCCGTACAAAACCATGGCCGCAACTGCGATAAGCGTGATGTAAATAAGCGTCTCTAGCGAGTTGGATGACAGCACACGATCATAGACCTGCAACATGTGCAGTGGCGGCACGATCATCAGCAAATTTGTAGCGACCGAAAACACAGCCACCCATTTCAACGAGCCAAGACCCACGACACAACCTCCAAACGCAAACCGCCTTCGAATGATGAAGATCGGCCGGGCAAACACACGCCCGTACACCCGCCACCAGTTAGGTGCAGGATGAGATTGCGAAAGATTGGATGAAAATTACTAACAAATGCTCTTGGATTTACCCCACCTGTTAGAATCCAAAAGGCCCGGTCGTTACCAACCGGACCTTTTGCATTTGGTGCGAGGCTGAAACCGCAGCAATAACGCCTAGAAGCAGCTGAGCTCAGCGTCCATTTCGACTTCGGCTTCACCGCCACCTGTCAATGAAGACACCATTGCGAATTGATCGTCGCCAGCGAAATAAACCGCCTCCATGTCGACCATCGTGTCGGTGCCATCCACATCGCTGGAAGCTGTCACCGAGCCGTCGCTGTTGGCATTGAACGTATAATCCGTGCTGGCACCATTAGCGTGCATGACGTCGAAACCTTCGCCACCATCCAGAACAGCATCACCGGAACCGGCAAAAATGAGGTCGGCAGAACCGTAGCCGTAGACTGCCGAGCTCCCGTCTTCGCTCAGAATATCGAAGCCGTCGGTGCCGTATGTTTCAGCCTGTTCACCGCCACCATCAACCGGGCAATCAACAACGGGCGTTTCATCGACTGGCTCTTCGCCGCCGCCATCTACAGGGTTACCGTCACCACCATCAACAGGCTGCTCTTCGCCCGCATCAATTGGGCCAAGTTCCGACACCTGTTTCCAAACGTCGTCTCCGGCAAAGTAGATGCCATCAACATTGACGAGCGTGTCGGTGCCTTCGCCATTCGGCTTGATCACGGTGACAGATCCATCTGCAGCGATACCAGCTTGATAGTCGGTGCTTGAACCGGTGTAGTCGACCTGGTTGTAACCTTCGCCGCCATCGATCACGTCGTTGCCTGCGTAGCCGAGGAAGCCGTCATTTCCATCGCCACCGGTTAGAACGTCGTCACCATCGGTGCCGAAAAAGTCTTGGCCACCGAAGCCGTTGTCGCCGCCGGTCATGTCGCCAGCATCATCGGAACCGCCATCGGTGACGTCGTCAACTGGATGATCGTAAGAATCGACGTTGTCGGCACTATCATCGCCGTCATCGCCGTCAGCACCGAACTCTTCGACCGCCTTCCACGTGTCATCTCCGAAGAAATAGACGCCCGAAACATTGCTTACCGTGTCGGTGCCTTCGCCGTTCGGCTTCACAACAGTAAGTGTGTCGCCATCGAGGGTGACGGAATAGTCGGAACTGGAACCGGCGTAATCGATCTGGTTGTAGCCTTCGCCACCATCGATTGTGTCATTACCTGCGGACCCGAGGAAACCATCATTGCCTTCGCCGCCCGTAAGAACGTCGTTATCATCAGTACCAAAGAAATCTTTACCACCGAAGCCGTTGTCGCCGCCGGTAGCATCACCACCGGTTGTGTCATCGCCATCATCTACTGGATGATCATCGGAACCACTATCGTCGCCAACACAATCATCGCTGTCATCACCGCTATCGTCGGTTGCAGCGCTAAATTCTGACGTAGCTTTCCACACGTCGTCCCCGAAGAAATAAACACCGGAAACGTTCGTCACCGTGTCGGTGCCACCGTTGAGTTTGACCACGGTCAGTGTATCACCGTCGCGTGTGATGGCGTATTCAGAGCTAGAGCCAAGATAGTCGATCTGGTTGCGACCAGCGCCACCATCAACGGTGTCATTACCCTTGGTTTCCAGAAAGCCGTCGTCACCTTCTTTGCCGGTGAGAACATCGTCGCTGTCGGTGCCAAAGATATCTTCGCCGGGGCCGCCGCTTTCAGCGACGGTCACAGTGACCTTTGCGTTCATATCGTCTGGCACAATAGGTGCAGGAGGCGTGTTAGATTTAGAAATTGTCACAGCGTCCGGGGCGCTCTGCGACGGTTCGTTTGTATATACATTCTGAATTTTCGTGGTCATCGCAGAGTTCTCCAATGGTTTCTTTTTTCTTACTACAACCCGCGTATTTGTGTAATAAACACTTTGTTAATACTAATATTTACAAGTAAAATTGAATTTAATTCAAATTTTAATCAATGACCACTGACTAGCTTTCAGGGGTTCCAAGCTGTGGGACCTGCGACTAGCATCGACATTCGAGAAACAGCTTCATTGGTGTCGATATGAGTTTCCTGCCTCGCAAAGCCACAAGCACTCTTCTTGCAACCGCATTAGCCTTCGCGCCGTTACAGGTGGCGCACGCTCAAAACGCCGCAGATAGCGTTGCGCCGGAAGCGGCAACCGGGTTTGTGGCACGTGATGCGCGCAAGCCTGTGAAAGCAAAGCGCTGGATGGTGTCTGCTGCGAATCCGCTGGCAGCCGCAGCAGCGGCGGACGTGTTAAGGGCAGGCGGAACTGCGGCGGACGCAGCTATTGCGACGCAAGCAATGCTCGGTCTGGTGGAGCCGCAAAGTTCAGGTTTAGGCGGTGGTGCTTTTCTTGTTTATTACGACGCAGCTTCTGGTGAGTTGACCACGCTGGACGGACGCGAAACCGCACCGGCAGCCGCAACTCCAAAACTGTTTCAGGATGCTGACGGCGAGCCGCTTTCGTTTTTCTCGGCAGTTATCGGCGGACGTTCAGTTGGAGTGCCAGGCACCCCTGCTCTGCTGTTGGATATGCACAAGCGCTGGGGCAAAACACCGTTCGCAGATCTTCTGACACCGGCTGCGGAAATGGCGCGAAACGGATTTGCAGTCTCGCCGCGACTGGCTGGCCTCATTGCCGGTGGCGAACAGGCGCTGAGACTCTACAAGCCGACGGGCGCTTATTTCGTGCCAGAAGGAAAACCTCTGCGCGAAGGAATCGTTCTCAAAAATGCAGCCTATGCGACCGTGCTCGAAAAGCTGTCCCGCGAAGGCCGTGCCGGTTTTTATGAAGGTGAAGTCGCGCAAGGCATCGTGGACACGGTACAGGGTTTTGCGTCCAATCCCGGCACTTTGACGCTGGACGACCTGAAAAACTATCAGGTCGCAGAACGTAAACCGGTCTGCGTCACCTATCGTGACCACGATGTTTGCGGGATGGGACCGCCCTCCTCCGGTGCACTGACTGTTGGACAGATCCTGAAATTGATCGAGCCGATGGATGTCGCGTCACTTGGCCCGCAGTCGCCGCAAGCGTGGCGTTTGATAGGCGATGCATCGCGTCTCGCATTCGCCGATCGCGGCCTCTACATGGCCGATTCCGATTTCGTGAAGATGCCCACCAAGGGACTGCTCAAGCGCGATTATCTCGCTGCACGGGCAGAACTGCTGTTCCGTGAGGATGCACTCGAAAGTGTGGAGCCGGGCGAGCCGGAATGGGATGAGGCTTCGCTGCTTGCACCGGATGAGTCGCTGGAGCTTCCTTCCACCACACACTTTTCCATTGTCGATGCGGCGGGCAACGTTGTTTCGATGACGTCGACCATCGAAAACGGATTCGGCTCGCGCTTGATTACGCAAGGCTTTTTGCTGAACAACGAACTGACCGATTTTTCCTTCCGCGATATGAAGGATGGCAAGCCCATCGCGAACCGCGTGGAGCCGGGCAAACGCCCCCGTTCATCCATGTCACCCACCATCGTCATGCAGGGTGGCAAGCCGGTGATTGCAATCGGTTCGCCAGGCGGCAGCCGTATCATCGGTTATGTGGCGAAAACGCTGATCGCGATTATCGATTGGAAAATGGATGTGCAACAGGCCATTTCCAGCCCGCATCTGGTCAACCGCTTCGGACGCTATGATCTGGAAGAGGGTACCGCAGCAGAGACGCTGAAAGCGCCGCTGGAGGCCATCGGCTATGAGACGGAAATCCGAGCGCTGACGTCTGGTCTGCACGGCATCGTCATTTCAGCAGATGGTCTTTCCGGCGGGGCGGACCCGCGCCGGGAAGGTGTGGCAATCGGCGAATAGCCGACCGCCATCTGCTCAACCGAGATTAATTTAACCGAGGTCAATTTAGCCGAGGTCGGGGCCGTCACCTGATGTATCCGGCGCCATGCCGAGAGCGATCATGTAGGTGTCAAGGATCATGTCCTGCTCTTCGCGCTCGGTTGGCTCGATCTTGCGCAGCGATACAATTTTACGAAGCGCTTTCACGTCGAAACCGTTGCCCTTGGCTTCGGCATAAACGTCGCGAATATCATCCGCGATGGCTTTCTTTTCTTCTTCGAGACGCTCGATGCGCTCAACGATGGTACGAAGCTGGTCGCGGGCAAGAGATGTATCGGCCATGGGTCTATTCCTTCAAATTTGCGAACTCGCCATGAACAGGATTCGTCGCGTTATGCCAAGCTGGAAGTGATGCGCGACGGGCTTAGCCGTCGGAATCTCGAACCGGCGGATGGGTATCGGTGAACGCGGCTTTCTGTTCGGCCGTCGCTTCGGTCTGATACAGACCCTTCCACTCGCCAAACGGCATCCCGTAAACGATCTCGCGCGCGCCGTCCTTATCCATGTCCATGCCGCGCTCATTTGCAGCCTCCATGTACCAGCGTGACAGGCAGTTACGGCAAAACCCTGACAGGTTCATCAGATCGATATTCTGCACATCCGTGCGCTCGCGCAGGTGATCACGCAACGCACGGAAGGCTGCAGCTTCGAGTTCGGTTGTCGTATCGGTCATAAGGTTCTTCCGGTTTAGCGGTTCACTCAAGCTGCCACTATGCGGTCGGAGCGAGAACCGTGATGTTGTATTTCATGCAGATGGGGATTGGCATTGGCGCTTTCCAGTTGCACGGCCAATCGGTCCGCCCATTCCTGTGCGCCCGCTTCATGCGAGCACAGGTCCTGCCGCACCTCGACCAAAGCATCAGCCAAGCCCCGCGACGTAGCGTGGCGATAAAGCGTATCGTTGGCCATTCCACCATCATAAGGCTGGTTGTCGCCGATCATGAGATCAGAATTACCTTGCAACCCGTCAATCATCGGGCGTGCCAGACGAGAATCTGCATCCCACAATATAGCACCGTGCCAAGGCCGCGCCTGTCCTTTCCAGAACGGAGTGAAGGTATGGATCGAAAAAATCATCGGCGGACGACCGGTTGCAATCGCAGTATCGATCGTACGTTCGATCAGTGCGTGATAGGGCGTGTAATAGCTGTCGATCCTGTGCTGAATCTCGGCAGCATCAATAGGGTGGTTTTGCGGAATGATAGCACCATCCGACAGACGCATTACCAATGTTGGATCATCAAGCCCCCTGTTGGGGTCGATCAGTAACCGTGAAAATGTCGAGAGGACGGCAGGGCAGCCGAGGCGTTCTGCCAGTCGCTCGGTTATCATTTCTGCACCCGGATCATAGGCGATGTGGCGCTCGAACTGCACCGGATCGAGACCAAGTGTTCCATACTCTGCTGGCAAGCCATTGCGGGCGTGGTCACACAGCAAAATCATGCCGGCTTCAGGGTCGCCCTCGATAAGGCGGCAGGGAGAGAATGAATTTGGTTGCGCATAGCTCATCAGCGGTTCTTGTCACAGCGTCTCGGGGGGTTCAATGGAGAGAAACCTGCTCACCCCTTTACCTTTGATCCATGTCCACACCAGACGCATCACCCTCCGGTAAAACCGCGCCGCTAGGCACCGGCACAGCGCTGTCGGCGCTGGTCGTCGGCGCGTGCTTCATGGGTATATCACCGGTCTTCGTGCGGTTGGCGGATGTCGGGCCATTTGCCAGCGCGTTCTGGCGGGTGGGACTTGCTCTGCCACTGCTTTTTGCATGGTCATGGTACGAAGGCCGACGCGACCCAACGGCCAAGCTCATGCCCATCAACAAGGCTGTTCTGGCAACGGGGCTGTTCTTCGCTGGTGATCTGTTTTTCTGGCATCTGGCGATTTTGAACACGACCATCGCAAATGCTACTCTGCTCACATGTCTTGCGCCCGTCTGGGTGGTGCTATTGTCCGGCGTTGCGATTGGAGAGCCGGTTCATCGCAACTCTTATATCGGCTTGGCGATGTGTCTCATAGGCGCTGGCATGGTGATCGGCTCCAGCTATAGTTTGGCGCCAGAACGATTGCTGGGTGATATTTACGGCCTGCTGACATCGGTTTTCTTCGGTCTCTATTTTCTCGCAGTTCGGGTAGCACGGCGCAGCTGTGGCGCAGGCGCCCTGACGTTTTCATCCACTTCGATCACAGCTGCCATCCTTCTGGTCGTTGCGCTGGCGCTTGAACCAACCCTATGGCCGGCCACCGCAACAGGACTGGCCGCTTTGCTGGCGCTGGGGCTTATCAGTCACACCGGGGGACAGGGACTTCTCGCTGTTGCCATGGGCAGCCTGTCAGCACAGTTCGGCTCGCTGGTCATTTTCATCGAAGCTTTGGCAGCAGCAGCTGTTGCATGGATCATCTTTTCAGAAGCGCTAACGCCGTTGCAGCTGGCCGGTGGCGCACTCATTCTTGCAGGTGTTTACGTGGCACGGCCAAGAGCGACTTAACCACCTTTATGCGCGTTGACACTTGGCCGGAGAGCAGGCAACACCAGAGCCTATGAATCGTTTGAAAAAACTCGTTATGACGGGCGCTGCCGGACTTGCATTGCAAGCTTTGGCCCCCCTTCCTGCGCGCGCAGATTTAAGCGTTTGCAACACTACAGAAAATCTTGTCGGCGTGTCCGTAGGCTACCGCGATAAGGAAATGTGGAAGAGCGAAGGTTGGTGGCGCATCCCTGCCGGAGATTGCGCAGCCGTTATCAAAGGTTCGCTCAACGCACGGTATTTCTATCTTCACGCAGAAGATTCTGTGACAGGCGGACAATGGCGCGGGCCAGTGTTCATGTGCACGTCGTCAAAAGAGTTCAACATCGAAGGCCTTGAGAACTGCTTTGCGCGCGGTCACGAGCGCACCGGATTTTTCGAGATCGACACCGGCAAACAAACCAATTGGCAGGTTAGGCTCAACCCCGGCCAAGCCCGCGCGCCGGGCAGTGACACGGGCAACGACATTGAAGAAAAGGCTCCAAGCCAATGAACCGCAATCGCCGCGTTAAAATTGTTGCCACTCTCGGTCCGGCTTCCAACACACAAGCGAAAATTCACGCGCTTGCGCTGGCTGGTGCTGACACGTTCCGCATCAACATGAGCCATGCCAGCCATGATCTGATGCGCCAAACGGTTCAACACATTCGCGCGGTCGAAGCTGAGCTAAAATTCCCCATCGGCATCATGGTCGATATTCAGGGGCCAAAGCACCGCCTCGGTACGTTTGAAAACGGTGAAATTGACGTTGTGCCGGGACATGTCATCACTCTTGATAGTGATCCGACGCCTGGCAACAGCGAACGCGTTCACCTGCCCCATCCTGAAATTCTTGAAGCTATGGAACCCGGCCACCGTTTGTTGGTGAATGACGGCAAGGTGCAGTTACAAGTTATCGAAACCGGCGATGGCTGGTCCAAAACCAAGGTGCTGTCCGGCACTTGGTTGGCAGACAAGAAGGGCGTGAACGTACCCGACTCAGACATCGACGCGGGCGTGCTGACTGAGAAAGATCGCAAAGATCTCGAGGCCGCGCTGAAAGAAGAGATCGACTGGATCGCGCTGTCCTTTATCCAGCGCCCTGAAGATCTGGCCGAACCGCGCAAAATCGTCGGTCGCAAAGCCGGTATTTTGTGCAAGATCGAAAAGCCGCAAGCGGTTGAACGGCTTGATGACATCATCGACCTTTCCGATGCCATAATGGTGGCTCGCGGCGATCTTGGCGTGGAAATGCCGCTGGAACTCGTACCGTCAATTCAGAAGAAAATGATCCGCAAATGCCGCCGCGCCGGCGTTCCGGTTGTGGTCGCCACGCAGATGCTGGAATCGATGATCCACTCGCCGGTTCCAACTCGTGCCGAGGTGTCCGACGTTGCAAACGCTGTCTACGAAGGCGCGGATGCCATCATGCTATCAGCTGAATCTGCGGCTGGCGACTATCCCGAAGATGCAGTTCGAACGATGAACTCGATCGCTGAGTCCATCGAGAAGGACAAAGGTTATGTCGACGTGATTGCAGGCCAACGCCCGCAGGCAGAATCGACCGGTGCAGATGCAATTTCTTTCGCGGCTGCGGAGATTGCCGACACGCTTAATCTCGCTGCTATCGTTTGCTTCACCGCCTCCGGTTCTACCGGCCTTCGCGCTGCACGTGTGCGGCCGGAAAAACCCATTCTTGCTCTATCGCCTGTCGCCACAACGGCCCGGCGGATGGCGATGCTATGGGGCACGAAATGCGTCATCACACCTGATTCCAACACATTGGAAGACGTTATCGACAAGGCCTGCCGCTGTGCCCACCGCGAGGGTTTGGCCAAGCCAGGCGAACGGATCATCATTTCAGTGGGTGTTCCACTTGGAACGCCGGGTTCAACCAATATGCTTCGCATCGCGTATATTAGCGAAGACGGTCAGGGCAGCCAGAATCGGGTTGCGAGCTAAGTTCTCGTTACCTGTTCAGTTGGTCAGGACCGGCTTCGCAAATGAGACTTTGTCTATTGCCTGAATAATTCGGTCAGTCGCGACGTAATCAGGTTTGTGGCCAACGCCGGGAAGAATGATGAGTTCAGCCCCTTCAATGTCACGCTCCAGACCGATGGAATGGATGGATGGCGCGACGATATCGTCAGTATCACCGGTTATAATAACCGTCGGCGCTTTGATCTCAGAATAACGCTTGGAAAATTCTGTTACGAAACCTTTCAGACCCGCCACGTCACGGGCGTTTGCGCGAAAGACAGAAGGCCTCAAGAACACAGGAATGGCAGCGTTTTCAACATAGCCTTGTGGAACCGCGTTTGGGTCGAAAACCGACTTTGTACCGGTTTCGAGTGCTGTCATTCCCACTGGCAATGACAGGGTTTCGGTGAACATATTCCCGATCACAGGGAGTGCCGCGATGGAGTAGTACCACGTAACGCCACCGGGCCACACGTGGGTCGCTGGCGCCAAGAAGACGAGACCCTGTACTTTTTCCGGATGCAGAACGCCGAGGGCAGCTGTGGATGCACTGCCAAGTGAATGCCCAACGATGACGGCGCGCTCAATGCCGAGTTGATCAAGCAAACCGGCGATCAAATCAGCCTGTTGTGCAGGTGTTTCGGCCTCGCCACGCTGCGAGTAACCATGACCCGGGCGATCAATGAACAGCATCCGTCGTGAGCCTTTGAGTTTAGCTTCAAACGCACCACGCTGGTCGTGCAGATTACCGGAAGCGCCGTGGAGAAAAACGACCGGCGGCTTCTCAGACGCCTCTGCCGGAACATCGAGATAATGCAGGCGAACACCCGCCACATCCGCAAACTCTCCAGCGGGCGGGTACTGCGCTTCGATCCGTTCAGCTTGAAAGCGCGTGTATCCAAAGGCTGCACCACCGACGACGAGCAGGAGCAATATAAAAATGGTCATAATTTTCAAAGGAGAAGAACCGATTAGCGTGTCTGTGTGTAGGAACGAGCGCTACGTCGTTCTGGTTCAAAAATCACTACAGATATGTGGGTAAAAGCAGAATTGATCGCACGTTAGATGCCGCTGCCCGCTAACTCTTCCTCCAGCCTAACCACCGCACGGCCTGCGCTGCGATTGGATGGGTAAACGCTGAGGACACGATACCAAGTTTGCAGTGCCTGCTTTTCATTGCCCAACTGTTCCAAAATAACGGCAAGGCCGGACAGCGCCCCGTAATGGCGTGGTTCAAGCGCCAAAACCTTCTCGATATCAGCAATCGATTTGCGGAAATCCTTTCGCTGGAAATGCAAAGTCGCGCGCTGATTCCATCCTTCGGCGTATTCCGGCCGTAAGACGATCACCTGATCGAGCAGATCGAGTGCAGCATCGAACTGTTTGCGGCCACTGGCAGCGCGTGCCCAGTGTGTGAGCAGATCGATAGATTTGCTGTTGGACGTTTGCCACTTTTCCCAAATCTGGGTGGAAATACGGTCTGCCAGTTTGTGGTCGCGTGTACGCTTCAACTGACCGAATAGACCATCAAGGTCTTTGGCGAATTCAAAGGCAGTTTTCGGCGGCGGCTTCTTTGCTTCCGGCTTCTCAACCTTCGGCAGCGGAATGCCGGTGTCGATGTCCCCGCTCGGATCAACTCCGGGGGCAAGCTGTGTTTCTTGCGCGAAAGCTGCATTGGCTCCTATTGCGGGAACCACGGAAAGCAAGACGGCAAATGTCAGTCGGACGAGCAAAAGCATGGAGACAAGACTAACCTTGTTCCCATGCCGGTCAATTCGAATTTTCGTGAACTGCCTGAGCAGCGGTGTCGCAGGCAGCAGCCTGCGCCCGGAACGCTTAGCCTTGGCGAGCTTTGAAGCGCGGGTTCACCTTGTTGATGATGTAAACGCGGCCCTTGCGGCGAACCAGGCGGTTAGCGCGGTGGCGGCCTTTAAGCGAGCGCAGGGAGTTTTTGACTTTCATCGTCTCGGTCCGTTCGTGTGGCAAACAAGCGGGTATGGCGCGAAACGCGCTGGCCTGCGAAAGTCTGCGGGAAATCTTGGTTTGATTTAGCGTCCGATAGATCAAAGTCAACCTCGTAAGGCGCAGTTCGAGGGCTTGAAGGCCGCCGTGGCGCAACTGCACCACAGCATGTCGCACAGTGTCGCAAGCGCGATGGTGCGTGGTCTTACCGCCATGATAATGCCAAATACGACAACGAGATGCAGCGCAGGGGAGCGCGCGCAGATCGGGCAGACCAGCCGCCTCGACGACAAGCCCCGCACGCAAACGACTGTAAGGACGTTGAACGATGACACCTTTCAATGCGCTAACGCTCGCCAAAGAGGCGCTTCGCGGCCAAAAGGGCTGGGAAAAGCAGTGGACCAACCCAGAGCCGAAATCGAAATATGATGTCATCATCATCGGCGCGGGCGGCCACGGCCTCGGCACTGCGTATTATCTTGCGAAAGAGCACGGCATCACGAACATCGCGGTGCTGGAAAAAGGCTGGCTCGGCGGCGGCAACACGGGCCGCAACACCACGATTATTCGTTCTAACTATCTCTACGACGAATCGGCGGGTCTTTATAATCACTCGTTGAACCTGTGGAAGACGCTGTCGCAGGAGCTGAACTACAATGTCATGTTCAGCCCGCGCGGTGTGATGATGCTGGCCCACAGCGTGCACGACGTGCAGTCGGCCCAGCGCCACATTCATGCCAACCGTCTGAACGGCGTCGACAACCAGTGGCTCACCCCGCAGCAGGCCAAGGAATACTGCCCGCCGCTCGATATTTCCAAAGACAGCCGCTACCCGGTTATGGGCGCAGCGCTGCAACGTTCCGGTGGTACGGCTCGCCACGACGCCGTAGCTTGGGGCTATGCGCGCAAGGCGTCTGCGCTTGGCGTGGACATCATTCAGAACTGCGAAGTCACCGGCATCAACCGTTCGCCGGACGGCAAGGTGACGGGCGTCGAAACCAATCGCGGCACAATCGGTGCCAAGAAAGTTGGCGTCGTCGCCGCCGGCCATACATCGGTGCTGATGGAAATGGCAGGCGTTCGCATGCCGCTGGAAAGCTATCCATTGCAGGCGCTGGTGTCCGAACCGGTGAAGCCCTGCTTCCCATGCGTGGTGATGAGCAACGCGGTTCACGCCTACATTTCGCAGTCCGACAAGGGCGAGTTGGTCATTGGCGCGGGTACGGACCAATACCTGTCCTATTCGCAGACCGGTTCGATGCACATTTTGCAGCACACACTGGATGCCATCGTTGAACTATACCCGATGTTCAGCCGCATGAAGATGCTGCGGACATGGGGCGGCATCGTGGACGTGACGCCGGACCGCTCACCGATTTTGAGCAAGACACCGGTGGGTGGCCTTTACGTAAACTGCGGCTGGGGCACCGGCGGCTTCAAGGCCACACCGGGCAGCGCGAACGTCTTTGCGCATACGATAGCCAATGACGCACCACACAAGATCAACGAAGGCTTCACGCTGGATCGCTTCCGGTCGGGACGCTTGATCGATGAGGCCGCAGCTGCGGCTGTGGCTCACTAATGGCTACGCCGGATCAAATAACAACACTTGCTCTGCTTGGCTTTTTGCTGAGCGCTGCATGCGCTGTTGTGTGGAAAATAAGTGAAAGACACATCGCTGTTGGCAAAATCGGTACAGCAAGTGAATTGCTGCGATCTACACACCAGATTTCTGGCGTGCTCGCAGTCTTCTTCGCAGGTTTGGCGCTTATGCTGATCGTCGCTTACTCGCTTTTCCGCACAGAGCTTCTTTGCGATTTGACCCGCTCCTGCGGGAACAGTGTAAGACTATGACAGAGTTGGAAGTAAGATAATGCTCCTAATCCATTGCCCCTATTGCGAAAAAGATTTGCCGGAGTTGGAGTTTGCCAATGCCGGACAGGCGCATATCGTGCGGCCTTCCGATATGTCGGAAATGCCCGATGAAGACTTCGAGGCGATGTTCTTCATTCGCGCCAACCCCAAGGGGGTGAACCTTGAGCGGTGGCGGCATGCCCATGGTTGCCAGCGGTTTTTCAACGCCATTCGTGACACGATCTCCGACAGGTTTCTGCGCGTTTACAAAGCGGGCGAACCGCGCCCCTCCGACGAGGAGCTGGCGAAGATCGTGGACGAGGTAAAGGCCATGCACGCCAAGGCGCGGGCTGATGGTGGCCCTGTTGTTGGCCTGAACGAAGTTGTGGAGACAGCGAAGTGACCCCGACCAAACCACAGCCCTACCGCATCGCCAAGCGCGGCCAATTGGCTGGCGCGCGCACCGTGTCGTTCACATTCGACGGCAAGACTTATGAAGGTCTCGCAGGCGAAACGCTTGCTTCCGCTTTGATGGCCAACGGCGTTCATCTGATGGGCCGTTCGTTCAAATATCACCGTCCGCGCGGCGTCATCGGCGCAGGCGTCGAAGAGCCATCGGCCTTGATGCAAATTTCCCGCGCAGGGCAAAACGACAAGGCGCGGACCGTGCCGAACGTTCGCGCTTCCGTGCAGGAAGTGTTCGACGGGCTGGAGGCGGAAAGCCAGAACCGCTGGCCCACCCTGCCCTTCGATATGGGCGCTGTGAACAACCTGATGTCGTCGCTGTTTTCAGCAGGCTTTTACTACAAGACCTTTAAATGGCCCCGTGCCGCTTGGGAGACGGTCTATGAGCCGTTCATTCGTGCGGCTGCCGGTCTCGGCAACGCGCCGGAACGCGCCGACCCCGACCGCTACACCAACCGCTTCGCCCATTGCGATGTGCTGATCGTCGGCGGTGGCGCTGCCGGTCTTGCTGCAGCCTGCGCTGCCGCAGCGCAGAAGCGGGACGTCATTCTGGTCGATGAGAATCCTGAGCTCGGCGGCTGGCTGCTGTCGGACACCGACATTCGCATCGATGGCCGCACGGGCCATGAATGGGTTGCGGAGCGTGTTGCAGAATTGAAGGCCGCCAAGAATGTGCGCGTGCTGACACGCACCACAGGCTTCGGTTATTTCCAGCAGAACATGGTGGCGCTGAACGAGCGGCTGACCGACCACCTTTCCCGTCCGGACATTGATATGCCGCGCGAACGGCTGTGGCAGATTCGCGCCAAGCAGGTCGTGTTGGCGCAGGGTGGCATCGAGCGCCACATGGTGTTCCCCGGAAACGACCGCCCCGGCATCGTTTTGGCCGGTGCTGCGCAAACATGGCTGAACCGCTACGGCGTGATCGTCGGCACCCGCATCGGCGTCTTCACCGCCTGCGACAGCGCCTATGCCGCCGCCTTCGATCTGGCGGAAGAAGGCGTCGAGGTCGCTGCGATCATCGAACATCGCGACACGATTTCCGACGACATTCGCAAGCAGGCTGAGGAATTCGGCATTCCGATTCTCACCGGCCACCACATCACCAACACCACCGGTCGCCTGCGGGTGAACGGTATGTCGGCCAAGCCGCACGGTGATGGTGGCAAGGAGCAGGACTTCGAAATCGACGCGCTGCTGATGAGCGCCGGTTGGACGCCATCGCTGCATCTTTATTCCCAGTCGCGCGGCAAGCCCGCTTGGGACGAAGCAACGCAACGCTTCCTGCCCGGCAAGAGCCCGCAGGACTGCGTATCCATCGGCGGATGCAACGGTACTGATGATTTGAACGCCGTGTTGATGGAAGCGCTGGAAGCTGTGGGCAGCCAGCCCAAGCGCCACGACATCACCGACGATATTTCCTGCTCTGGCGGCATGATTGGCGCAACCGGCACGAGCGCCGATAAGGGCAAGGCCTTCGTCGATTACCAGAACGATGTGACCGCCAAAGACATATCGCTCGCCGTGCGCGAGGGCATGCATTCCATCGAGCATGTGAAGCGCTACACGACCAACGGCATGGCGACCGACCAGGGCAAGCTGTCCAACATGCACGGCCTCGCCATCGCGGCCACGAAGTTGGACAAGCCCATCCCCGCCGTCGGCCTCACCACATTCCGCGCGCCCTACACACCCACCACCTTCGGCTCCATCGTGGGCCAGGCCCGTGGGCCGCTGTTCGACCCGGTGCGCGAAACACCGATCCATCATTGGGCGGTGGAGAATGGCGCGGAATTCGAACCCGTCAGCCACTGGCAACGTGCATGGTACTTCCCGCAGGCAGGTGAAGACATGCACGAAGCCGTCGACCGCGAATGCCGCACGGTGCGCGAAACGGCAGGCGTGTTCGATGCCTCGACACTCGGCAAGATCGAGGTCGTGGGGCCGGATGCGGCAGCGTTTATGGACAAGCTCTACACCAACGGTTGGAGCAAGCTGAAACCGGGCCGTGCCAAATACGGCATCATGCTGCGCGAAGACGGGTTCATCTATGATGATGGCGTCGTCGGTCGCCTGTCGGAAAACCGCTTTCACGTCACCACAACCACCGGCGGTGCGCCGCGCGTGATGGTGCATATGGAAGACTATCTGCAGACCGAGTTTCCCGACATGCAGGTGTGGCTGACGTCCACCACCGAGCAATGGGCCACCATCGCGGTGCAAGGTCCGAAGGCCCGTGAGATCATCGAACCGCTGGTTTCCGGTGCCGATATATCAGCTGAGAAGTTCGCCCATATGAGCGTTGTGGAATGCGAAGTCTGCGGCGTGCCCGCCCGCCTGTTCCGCATCTCGTTCACGGGCGAACTCGGCTTCGAGATCAACGTTCCTGCCGACTATGGCCGCGCCGTATGGGAGGCTGTATGGGCACGCGCCGAACCGCTGGGCGCATGTGTTTATGGCACCGAAGCGATGCACGTTTTGCGCGCCGAGAAGGGCTACATCATCGTCGGTCAGGACACCGACGGTACCGTCACCCCGCACGACGCTGGCCTCTCTTGGGCCATTTCCAAGATCAAGCCAGACTATGTCGGCAAACGCGGTCTGTTGCGTTCCGACCTCGTGAAGGATGGCCGTCGCCAGCTGATCGGGTTGAAGACGAAAGACCCGACCAAGGTGCTGCAGGAAGGCGCGCAAATCGTTGCCGACCCGAACCAACCGATCCCGATGAAGATGCTCGGTTTCGTCACATCATCCTACTGGTCCGGCACGCTCGGTCACTCCGTGGCGATGGCGCTGGTCGAAGGCGGTTTCGACCGTATAGGCGAGACGCTCTATGTGCCGATGGAAGACGAGACCATCGAAGTCGAAGTGACAGGTTCCGTTTTCTATGACCCGAAGGGGGAGAAGCTTGATGGCTAAAGCAGCAACGACTATTCGTGCTACCCGCGACAACCCGGTGAACAACAAGCGCATCGCTAGCGATGGCGTTTTGGTGGAAACAGCGCCTGACGCTTCGCGACTTGCGCTTCGCGCCACAAAACGAGGTGCAACAAATTTCCAGAAATCGCTGAGTGTAACGCTGCCTCGTAAGATCGGCACCAGCGAATCTAAAGCCGGTGTCACCGCCATGTGCCTGGGGCAGGACGAATGGCTGATCGTTGATATGAAGAAGCCGGACGACAGCATGGTTCCCAAATCGGAAAGCAAAGAAATCTCTGCAACGGACGTCTCGCACCGCAATGTAGCGTTTACCGTATCCGGCACCAACGCTGCCGATTGCCTAAACGCTGGCTGCCCTCGAGACCTTTCACTTGCAGCCTTTCCGAAGGGTTCGGCAGCCCGCACCGTAATTGGCAAGACAGAAGTCGTTATCCACCGCCCCGCCAACGACACATTCAGCGTAGAGTGCTGGCGTTCGTTCGCGCCTTATCTCTTCGCATTCCTGAAGGATGCGGCGCGGGATGCTGCGCTCTAGAAACACAAGTGTGGACGCGGCAAGTGTGGTGCCTTAGACAGGCGCGACATTTAAAACCGATGTGGATTCAGGGGTGAACGGACGTGCCGGCGGCAGACGTATCAAACGTATCATCGCGGGCCGTATTCTTCATCGGCGGCTACGATCCGAAATCGCCGGAAGCCTTCTTCGATAGGTTTCGCCGCGAAGCATCACGCTATGAAACGCTGGCTGATGCATCAATCGACGCAAACAGCATTGAAATGCTGCACGATGATCTCGCACGCGTCACTTACAAGACCGATCATGACGGTCAGGAAGTCACCACTGATTTCCATTTTCTAAGCGTCGACAGTTTGGTGCTGAAGGATTTCAGCAGACCGTTCCTGTCTCGGTTGGGCAGGTATTTGCTTACGTTCGCTGATTATACGATCACGCTGACAGCATTCAAATTCGTTCGCCACGCCTGGCGTTTTTCGCTGTATTTTCTTTATCCATTCGTTGCTATTTTTCTGTCCTTCGTCGCCTCACTGGCAATTGCAGGCCTGATCTGGACGTCTGGCGTATCGCTGTCCTGGTTGATGGCCCCTATCGTTTTTCTGGCAGCATTTTCCGCTTGCGTTCAAATGTTATGGGAGCGCTGGTCGGTACTTCATCTGATGGATCTATGGAGCTTTTCACGGGAATTCTTGCGACGTCAAAGACCGGCTGCCCATGATGCCCTGTTGCGCCTCGCCCATGTGATTGCTGCAGCTGATGCTAGCGATCACTACGATGAAATCGTGGTTGTCGGGCACAGCACTGGCGGCGCGCTCATTCTTGAAGCTTTGGACAAAGCCCAACGCGAACGGCCCGAAATCGGAACAGGGCGCGCCCGTGTCGCTATGTTGACCGTGGGCTCCACCGCCTTGAAAATCGGGCTTCACCCCGCTGCATTGTGGTTCCGTGAAGCTACCGCACGGATCGTTGCCAACAACGCAATTTTTTGGGCTGAATATCAGTGCGTGAACGATGTCATCAACTTCTACCGCACCAAACCAGCGAAGCTGATGGGTGTGGGCGATGGTTCCAAGCCTGTCGTTCAGACGATCCGCGTTCGCAACATGGTCGATCCCGAATTTTACCGCGAGCACATCCGCGGTAATTTTTTCCGTCTGCACTACCAGTTCGTTTTTGGAAACACGCAGGAATATCACTACGATTTTCCAGGAATTTGCCTTGGTCCGACACCACTGGAAACGCGCGTGCGGACGTCGCTGAAAGCAAAAAAATGAACGCAGAAATCGCCTCTGTAATCTGGTGCCTATCCATAGTTTTCTGGCTGGTCATCCGTTGGCCGCATCGGCGTCGTGCCCGCAAAACCAAAGTGGTGACCGATCAACGCAGTCGTGCAGAGTGGATTGCGTTGACCGGGTGTACTGTTGGGCTGGTCGTCATCCCGGCTTTCCATCTGGCAACCGGGCTGTTGTCCTTCGCCGACTACCCGTTTTTTATGATCCAAGGCATTCTTGGGTCTACCGCAATGATTGGCTTTTTGGTTCTCTTCCATCTCAGCCACCGCGACCTCGCGCGCAATTGGTCCGTTACGCTGGAAATCCGTGAAGATCACAAGCTGGTCGATCACGGTGTTTACGCCCGCGTTCGTCACCCGATGTACACCTCGTTCTGGCTTTGGGGCCTCGGGCAAGCGCTGCTCATTCCCAATTGGATTGCGGGACTGACCGGCCTTGCTGCTGTGGCATGGTTGTATTTCAGCCGCGTGAATAAGGAAGAAGCGATGATGCAGGCGCAGTTCGGGCCTGAGTACGACGCATATCGCAAGCGGACGGCGAGACTTGTACCCGGGTTCGTTTAACAACGCCGAGCACCTCAGAGCTACATGGGTGATGCACCAAAGAGTCACCACCGTCCAAATTCGACGTCAGATGCAGCCTCACCGTTGCTCACCGCGCGCCCTTGGCTTAGCAACTGAGTTAATGCGAAATTCGCCCGCCATCTGAGCGAATCGTTGCTTACGAGACAGTCAAAATGATCCGCACTTTACTTGCAGCAATCTGCATCACCCTATCATTCGCCACAGTGACGACAGCTGCAAAAGCTGAGGGGCTCAAAGCTGTCGATGCTTTAGAAGTCGCACGAGAGCAGGCATACTTTGGCGAACTTATATTGGTTCGTGGTGGCTTTGGCGTGTTTTCGCGTGGGTTGGATGGTATGGCTGCCAAATTGAAGAAGCGCGGTCTCAATCCGAACGTTATTTCTCACGTCCGTGAAGATTCGATTGTTGATGAGATCATTGCCAACCAGAAGAAATATGGCAGCAAACCGGTTGTATTGATCGGCCATTCCTGGGGCGCAAATTCGGTCATGAAGATCGCTGCCGGCTTGCGGAAGGCCAAAATTAAGGTTGACTACGTCGCCTCTTTTGCTGCGACGAATCCTCTGCCAGCCGCGTCCAACATTCGTAAAGTTACTAACTATTATTTCAGCGGCGAAGGCTGGGGCAAACCGGTTAGACGTGGGCGCGGGTTTCGTGGAAACCTGACCAATGTCGATCTTTCAGAACGCCCGGGCATAAACCACTTCAACATCGACGAAGACCCAACGGTACAGAAACAGGTCATTCAAAACGTCGTGCGGTTTATGCCACGCAAACGTTCAAGCTGAACCTAAATAGCGCAGCTCTTTCGAATTGCATCAATATTAGAGGCATAATGGGCGAGCGTTCCGCCCTTGAAGACTGCGGATCCAGCTACAAGAACATCTGCTCCAGCGCCGAAAACCATTGGCGCTGTTGTCGGTGTAACGCCGCCATCGATTTCGATATGGATCGGGCGATCACCTATCATTTCACGAACGCGCGCCACCTTATCGACAACGGCGGGAATGAACGCCTGACCACCGAAACCTGGGTTCACCGTCATCAGCAAAATAAGATCGACACGGTCCAAAACATAAGCAATTTCGCTCTCCGGTGTCGCAGGATTGAGCGCTACGCCCGCCTTCGCCCCTAAATCACGAATCGCCTGTAGTGACCGATCAAGGTGACGGGTGGCTTCCGCGTGGACGGTGATAATATCAGCGCCCGCCTCGGCAAAATCTTTCAGGTACGCATCGGTAGGTTCGATCATAAGGTGGCAGTCAAACACGGCTTTGGTGCGGTTCCGTACAGCCTTCACGATAGGGGCACCGAAGGTGATGTTGGGAACGAAATGGCCGTCCATGACGTCCAGATGAACCCAGTCGCCACCAGCTTCCATCACGGCTTCTATTTCGTCTCCGAGACGGGAAAAATCAGCCGATAGAATGGATGGAGCGATAAGGAGCGGGCGGTCGGTCATAGCAGGAGCCTGAGCGTTGGAAGCTGAGTTTTGGTGCAACACGCGCTCCTGCGTGAGTCAATCAGACGATGCGATCATGTCATTTACGATGCACCGAAATCGAAACGCCACGACAGCGCGCATCAATAAAGCCAGCGCAACAGAAACAATGTGATGCCGGGGAAAGCAACCAGTATCGCGGTGCGTATTATGTCCGACGCTACGAAAGGCAGGACGGCGCGATACGTGTCCAAGATACGCGTTCTCGGATCAATTGCATTAATGACGAACAGGTTCATCCCCACCGGTGGCGTTATCAATCCCACCTCCACGACAATAAGCACGAGGATTCCAAACCAGATCGCTGTTTCTTCCGGCGTCAGACCGAAGTTGAGAGTCGAGATGATCGGGAAAAAAATCGGTATCGTCAGTAAGATCATGGAGAGCGAATCCATGAAGCAGCCGAAGATGAGATAAAGGAACAAGATAACGATCAGAATCGTCCACGGGCTTAGGCCGAGTTCCAAAATAACGCTGGACAGTTCCTGCGGCACACGCGTGAGCGCGAGGAAAGCGTTGAAGAAACCAGCGCCCAAAACGATGATGAAAATCATTCCGGTATTAGAAGCCGTCGCCAAAACGGCCTCTGAAAACGTTGAGCGTGACAATCCACCGGCTAACCATGCGATGATGCCTGTGCCGGCAGCGCCGACTGCAGCAGCTTCAGTTGGTGTAAACCACCCGAGATAAATGCCCCCCACCACCAAGAAGAAGACGAGCAGAACGGGCCAAACATCCGCCATAGCCTTGAAGCGTTCGGCATAGGGCACACGCTCCCGCAACTGTGCAGTAGAAGGCGAAACCCGCATGATAATCGAGATGGTTATCATATAGCCCGCAGCAGCCAGAAAGCCCGGAATGAAAGCAGCAAGAAAGAGCTTCGCGATATTTTGCTCAGTTAGGATCGCGTAAATAACCAGCACTACAGATGGCGGAATGAGGATGCCAAGCGTTCCACCCGCTGCCAGCGTCGCGGTGGCGAGACCGCCCGGATAGCCGTATTTCTTAAGTTGCGGCAGAGCCACCTGCCCCATTGTGGCAGCAGTTGCCAAGGACGAACCGCAGATCGCGCCAAACCCGGCACACGCCCCTACAGAGGCCATAGCCAAGCCACCGCGCCTATGGCCAAGCCATGTTTCTGCCGCCTTAAACAATGCGGCCGACATGCCGCCAAGCGTCGCGAACTGCCCCATAAGCAAAAACAATGGGATGATGGACAATGAGTAGGATGAAAAAGTCGAATAGGTTTCGTTTTTCAACTTAGCCAACACAACAGTCGGCCCACCCGTTATCAACATCGTGCCACCAAGGCCGACCACAAGCATGGCAAGCCCAATAGGCATCCGGGCAAAAATCAGCACCAGCAGGACCGGCAGCGATAGGTAGCCGATGGTCAAATTTTCCATCAGGCGGTTCGCGATACGGTTTTGGAAAGCGGTTCATACCCGAGCGCTTCACGCCCGTGCAGGAATAGCGACCAAAGCGCCACCCAACATGCCAGCAAAGCTGCACCGGTTACAGCCGCATAGCCCCACCAGACGGGAAATTGGAGCATGAAGCTTGTCTCGTTGTAGCGCATCTTATCGCCTGTACCGACGACAAGGCGCCAAGCAATGAGAATGTAAGTTGCACAAAAAACAGCTTCCCAAAGAAACGCCAACCAACGGTTTGAACTCGATGGCAGGAGCCCGGTCAGCACCTCAACCTTCGCGTGGCCACGACTGATTTGGCACCACGGTATGAAAGCCATTATCGCGAAAGCAATGCCTGCCTCAACCAGCTCGAAATCACCCGTGATTGGGCGAAACCATTGCAGCGGCGCAATGAGGATCGGCAGCCAATCGGAAATCCATTGCGAATAGCCGATGGAATTTAGAAGGCGGCCAACGATAGAAGCAGTGGTGATGACAATAAGCGCCACGAGCACCAGACCGCCAGTTAGAGCTAACCATCGGGCCAGGGTGCGAATGAAGCGGTCAGCTGTTGCCATAAGTGCGCCTGCCCCCGGCATATGGCGTTTGGAGAAACGGACCTGAAACGCCCCGTTCAGCTTTCACATCAGTTCGGAAATGTCGACCGGGGTTCCGATGCACATGCCGCAATCGTGGACTTGGCTTCATCGACGAGCGCTTGTCCGTCGATGCCTTTAGCCTTCACATCTTCGATCCAGGCTGCGACCACCGGTTCTGATGCTTTCTTCCATTCATTCACTTCCGTATCTGACAAAGTGATGATGGTATTGCCTGCATCTTCGGCTTTCTTGCGGTTTGGTTCGTCAGCAGCCTGCTGCACCCGTCCTGCGAAGCTTGAAAAGCCTTGACCAGAATTGGCATCGATTACCGCTTTCATCTCGTCGCTTAAGCTTTCGTATTTGGCCTTGTTCATCGCCAGTACGAAAGTCAGTGTGTAGAGCGCCTGTCCGCCAAATTCAGTGTGATTTTTTACGAGTTCCGGCACTTTTAGCGCGCCGGTCACTTCCCACGGAATTGTGGTCGCATCAATGACGCCTTTTGAAAGAGCTTCCGGAACGGCAGGTACCGGCATACCCACAGAGGTTGCGCCCAATTGGCTCAACATCGACGTGATTGTGCGGGATGCACCGCGCACTTTCAGACCCTTCATGTCCGCCACTTTTCGCACGGGACGGTTCGAGTGAATAACGCCAGGGCCATGAACCCACGTTCCTATAATCTTGAGATTCTGGAACTCCGTGTCCTTCATGTGCTTATCAAACATCTTTGAAAAAGCGCAGGATGTGTCCTCTGCATTGGTCAACATGAATGGCAGCTCGAACACTTCCGTGCGCGGGAAGCGACCCGGCGTGTAACCAACAACGGTCCATACAAGATCAGCTACGCCATCAATCGCCTGGTCCATGAGCTCGGGCGGCTTTCCACCAAGTTGCATGGACGGGTAGCGTTCTACCTTGATCGATTTGCCGGAAGCAGCCTCAACCTTGTCAGCCCACACATCGAGAATTTGGCTTGGCACAACCGATTGCGGTGGCAAGAACTGGTGAAGTTTGAGCGTCACGTCCTGTGCGAAAGCCGAAGCTGTTAACGCAAATGACACTGCAGCTGCGGCACCGAGTCCGGTAAGGGATTTTTTCACAAACACGCTTCATCTCCATCGCGGCAATCTTAGGTCTCAGAACGCATGTGGGATGCACGCCGACCGACCGAATTTTCTCAGCGACATTGGACCTCAATTAGCCTGCCACGCAACTCTATTGCGGCTTTTGGTCAGGCAAAGACGTCGCAGATGAAAGAAAAAACGTTCGCGGTTCGAGACTTATCAGCCGCGACCTTTCCACGGAACCAGCTTGTTCTCAGCCATGCGCATCAACACGTCGATGCCGTAGCCGATGACGCCGATGATGATGATGCCGATGAGCACGATATCGGTGAGCTGGAACTTGGAGGCCGCGATGATCATTTTGCCCGCGCCTTTTTCAGCCGCAACCAATTCGGCTGCAACCACCGTGCCCCAACAGACGCCCATGGCGACACGGGCTGCGGTGAAGATTTCCGGCAACGAGTTGGGCAAAATCACCTTGGACAGGATTTGCGGTTTCGTAGCGCCCAACGAGTAAGCGGCGTGGACCTTCGAGATGTTCACACCCGACACGCCAGCGCGCGCACCGATGGTCATGATCCACAAGGCTGCGAGGAACAGCAGGCTGATTTTGCCTTGCTCACCGATACCGAACCAGATGATGACCAGCGGAATAAGCGCCAATGGCGGCACGGGGCGCATGAACTCAACGATTGGGTCGAACCAGCCGCGAAGCCACGAATTCAGGCCCATGGCGAAGCCCAAAGGAATACCGAACAAGCACCCCAGCGCGAAGCCGATGACAACGCGGATGAGCGACCACATGACGTTTTCCCAAAGGCCGACGCCTTGGTAGCCGTTCGCATTGAGATCTAGGAATCGGGTCCAAACCTGCTCAGGCGGCGGTAGATAAAGCGCCTCCATGGTCATGCCGCCGGAGGGGCGAACCTGTAGAGAACCGGAAGCCAGCATGGCGACCTGGCCGCCATCGAATGGCACGGATTGGCCGGGCGCGATGGGCTGGCCGTTCACTTCCGTGACCTTGTAGCCCTCTTCGGAACCGCCCTCGTCGTTGTTGGTGACGCGCACGATCTTACGGCGGCGTTCAGGAACGGCGACCGTATCGTTTTGCGTGAAGCCGGAGCCGGTCTTGGCTGGTGCTTCCGGTGCGGAACTGTTTTCCGAACCGAAAACGAAGACATTCACCGCAACGCTGCCTGTGTCCGTCTGACCGGCGGCGTTCATTGCTGTGTATTGAAACTGCGAGATACCGGTGAACGGTTTTGGCAGGCTGAATGGCAGCAGCGAAGAACCGGTGGCGATGCTCCAGATCAGGAACACTGTCACCACACCAGCAATCGAGGCCAGTCTGTTTGCCGTCACCGCACTTTCATCGCCGAAGGTAACAGTTTTCAAGCTGGTGTAGCCTTTGTCGTCTTTCTTGTTGCCTGAAAACAGGTTCCAGAGGAAAAACACTGCGGCACTGACGCCGAGAAACACGCCAAAAATGACGAAAATGCCACCAACCATCTTGATGGTGACCAATAGTGTATCGAGCAGCTCTGCACCCATAATCGTAATCCCTACTTCGTCTTTTTCCGCTCTCTCTTGGAGATCGGCTCGCGGTTAGGCGGTTTCCGTACGACCCATGATTTCCTCTTCCATGTCCCAGATCATGTTGAGGATTTCATCGCGGGTGGGGCCGAATTTCTTGTCGCGTTTGACCTCGCGGAGGTCTGCGCCAACGCCCATTTCGGCAAATGGCAGTCTGTATTCTTTATGGATACGGCCGGGCCTTGGCGCCATGACCAGAAGTCGCTCTCCAAGAAGAAGAGCCTCTTCCACCGAGTGGGTGATGAGGATGATGGTCTTGCCGGTTTTCTTCCAGATATCGAGCACGAGGCTCTGCATCTTTTCGCGGGTCAGCGCATCGAGCGCGCCCAGCGGTTCATCCATCAAGATCACGTCGGGGTCGTTTGCCAAACAGCGGGCCAAGGCCACGCGCTGCTGCATACCGCCGGACAATTCATAGATCATTTTTTCGCCGAAATCCTGCAGGCCAACGATGCCCAAAAGTTCGGTAACGCGCTTGTCGATCTCGGCTTGCGGCGTGCCCTTCATGGCAGGACCAAAACCGATGTTCTTGGAAACGTTCATCCACTCGAACAGCGCGCCCTGCTGGAACACCATACCGCGTTCGGAACTTGGTCCGACGACGCGGTCTCCATTAAGCTCGATCTGGCCACCTGTGGGCGCAAGGAAACCGGCTAGGATGTTCAGCAGGGTGGTTTTACCACAACCCGATGGACCGAGGACAGCGAGCAACTCGCCTTCCTTGATGTCGAGCGAGACGTTTTTCAACGCGTGGACGGAACCGCCTGCTGGCAGTTCGAATGTCATGGAAATGTCGTCGATAATAAGCCCGGACATGGTGCAATCCCCCACGCTGGTCCTTGCAGAAAAATCGAATGGTCGATTTGGGAAATTCCCCGCCCCACCATTCAGGGACGAACAAGGGCGCGGTGACGATTGCCACCGCGCCATCTCATTCAGTCAGTCAGCTTACATGCCTGCTGCGGCTTTAAGCGGACCGGTGTTGACCAGCGCGGAGTAGTCGGACAGCGCTTTGATCTTGCCACCTTCTTCGAGCTTGGCAGCAGCTGCGGTCAGGTATTCGGCGACCGTTTTGCCCATCCATTCGTCGGAAAGCTGTTCGTCGAGTGTCGGGAACACGAATGTCTTGATGACAGCCGTTGTGCCTTCCATGTCCATGCCGGCAGCTTTCGAGATGGATTCCATCATCGGGCCGGAATCCTTGGCGTACTGCGCGTTCATGTCGGCGGTGACCTTCAGGAACTTGGCAAGCAGCTTTGGATTTTCTTCAGCGAATGCGGAAGGAACGGACGTGATGTCGAACACTTTGCCGACGACCTTCTCTTTTTCAGCGCCTTCGATGATCGGGTTGCCGTGCTCTTTCATCTTGCGAAGTGAGCCACCCCAACCGCAAACCATTGCGAGATCGGTACTTGGCTGCGCGAACGCAGCGGAAGAATCGGAAGGCGACATGTCGACGATGTTCAGGTCAGCTTCGTTGATGCCGAGATAGGCAATCTGGGCGAGGAAGCCGGAGTGAGCAGCGGTGCCCAATGGCACAGCGACTTTTTTGCCTTTGAGTTTCTCAGCAGCGTTCTCTTTGTTCACTTCCAGCTCGGAACGAACAACGCAGTTGTCGTTGTCGGAGTAGGACACGGCGATGTCGACAGCCTGAAGATCCTGACCAGCAGCGGTTGCGACGAGGAATGGTGTCACGCCCTGCGAGAAGGAAATCTGCACGTCGCCGGAAGCCATAGCGGCGGACATTGCGGTGCCAGCGTCGAAGGACACCCATTTGACCGGAATACCCAGCTCTTTTTCATACAGCTCGTTGGCCTGAGCGTACTGGTTCGGGGTTGGCCATTCGAGGAAGTAGCCGACGACGAGTTCTTTGACGTGGGCATCAGCCATCGCGGTGGTGGCGGACATAGCGACGATGCTAGCTGCCAATACGGATTTGATCATAGTTTTCATAAAGTTCTCCCGGGAATTCATCGTCAGTGACGATATTTGAAGCGGCGTGCCTGCCGTTGTCGAAAGGCATCGATCTTGCGGGGAGGAGGCTAGGCGGCATCGTTGACGCGTGTCAATTCGCCAGGGGTGCCAGAATCATTGTAGTTTAGGGTTCAGACCATAAAACTGGACCCAAAACCTCGCATCGCCAAAAACTGAGACTTGAAAAGTCAGCTTCAGGAAAGTCAGGCCTACTAAAGCCATTACGGAATTGGGAAAACTAGTCTTCACAAGCTCTGAAAAATGAGACTTCAATTTCGCCGTTCTGCTGAGAAGACGGTATCAACAATCCAAAATTCGAACCCATTTCAGGCCTCTGGAACCATGTCGCAATGGAATGGTGGGCGATACTGGGATTGAACCAGTGACCCCTACAATGTCAATGTAGTGCTCTCCCGCTGAGCTAATCGCCCGTTACCATGAACGGTCCGGAGATATCCGGAGTTCGGGATGCTGAAAGCTTAAGCCTGCAGCGATGCGTCCTAGACCATGAAAGCCCGAGGCCGTCAAGACGATCAAGGACGGGAAAATGGCAAGATTAGATGTTATCCGTGGCTGGCTTCATTAGGCCGCCAACATTTTCTCGACCTCGTTGACGAGGTCACGCAGGTGGAAGGGCTTTGACAACACCTTGGCGTCTTTGGGTGCATCACTTTCCGCGTTGAGAGCTACGGCAGCAAAACCGGTGATAAACATAACTTTAAGGTCAGGGTCTAGCTCGGTTGCGCGCCGCGCAAGTTCAATACCATCCATCTCCGGCATCACGATATCGGTCAGAAGCAGCGTAAAGGGCTCTTCGCGCAAACGCTCGTAGGCGCTGGCACCATTATCGTAGGAGATGACGTCATAACCAGCATTGGCAAGTGCGCGCGCGAGAAACCGGCGCATATCATTGTCGTCTTCAGCCAGCAGGATCTTGTCCATTGCGTCACTCCATTCCCCGGTGGCCACTCTTGAAGCGTCCATCACTGTTCCATAGCAGACCAAACAGCGATGCGGTAAATATCGGATGAATTACGGAGCCATTACATATCGGCCGCATCGGCTCGGTCTAGACAGCGTGCGGGACGCCTGACACGGTTGCGGCATGCGAATATGGCCTTTCACGTCGTACCATCAAGGCAATGATGACATTCACCGAAGACCTACCTGCCGGATTCCACGCGGAAACCAATCCGCCATTTCTGGTCGAACGCCCGGCGCAACAGCGGGTGCCTTTCGTCTTCAACTCTCCCCATAGCGGAGATTATTATCCGCCCAACTTTCTCGCGGCATCCCGATTGTCGGCATTGGATCTGCGGCGTTCCGAAGATCTTGCCGTCGACCGCCTCTTTTCCGGTGTTGTGGCCTTGGGCGCTCCGCTTTTACGGGCCCGCTTCCCCCGCGCTTGGCTGGATGTGAACCGCGAGCCTTACGAACTCGATCCGAAACTTTTTCGCGAAAGACTGCCCGGCCACGCCAATGTGCATTCGCTGCGCGTTGGAGGAGGCTTGGGCACCATCCCACGCCTGATTTCTGAAAATCTACCGATCTACGAAAATCCGCCCACGCTCGACCAAGGGTTGGAGCGGGTGAACGCTGTCTACAGGCCCTACCATGATGCTCTCAGGCGGATGATGGCTCAAACGGCTGTGGAGTTCGGGTTTGCGGTTCTGGTGGATTGCCACTCGATGCCATCCGCCCAGCCGGTTCAAAACCATGCGAACCGGGCATCAAGGCCAGACATCATTGTGGGCGATCGCTATGGTACGGCGTGTAACGGCGAGATTTCTCGCCAGATCATGCAAGGGTTCAGCGATCTGGGTTATTCGGTCGTCCGCAACAAACCCTACGCGGGCGGCTTCATAACTGAGCACTACGGTCGGCCGGCGAAGGGGCTTCATGCGGTCCAGATCGAGATCAATCGCGCCCTGTATATGAATGAGCGGGATTTGGAATTGACCGACGGGTTCCCTGCGCTGTGCGGAGATATCGACAAGGTCATGGCCCAACTTATCGCGATCCCCGATGCGGAACTGCCAGCCCAGCGATTGGCTGCAGAATGACCGACGCTGAGATCAAGGCCCTGCTTCACGAGTTATGCGATGTGGCGGCACGCGAGACACTGCCCCGCTTCCGCCAACGGCTAAGCATAGACAACAAAGAGGCCGACGGGTTCGACCCTGTGACGGAGGCCGATCGCGAGGCGGAACGAGCCATACGCGATGTTCTGGCGATGCGTCGCCCAGATGATTCTATTATCGGCGAGGAGTTTGATCCGGTTGAAGGCTCTAGCGATTACACATGGATTCTCGACCCTGTGGACGGCACACGCGCTTTCATTTCCGGACTTCCGGTATGGGGAACGTTGATCGGGTTATATGATGACCGCAGGCCAATCGCGGGGGCCATGGACCAGCCGTTTACGGGCGACCGACACATTGCAACCGGCGGCAAAAGCCTTTTGCAGGACAGGTTCGGCACAAAAATCGAAAATCAGGTGAGCAACGTCACAACGCTCGCCGAGGCGATTTTGATGACGACCTCTCCGCATCTTCTCAATGGCACGCGCTACGAGAATGTGGAGCAGAAGGTGAAACTTTTCCGCTACGGCTGCGACTGCACGGCTTATGGCCTGTTGGCTGCCGGCCATGTCGATCTCGTGATTGAAAATGGCCTGAATATCTACGATATCGCTGCCCTCATCCCCATCATGAAAATGGCAGGCGCTACCGTGACAGCGTGGGATGGTGGAGACCCGTCACAGGGCGGAAGTGTTCTCGCAGCAGCTAGCGAAACAGTGCACAATGAGGCGATGGCCGTCTTGAACGGTTAGCCTTTGGTCTTTTCCAAAGACACGCTGCTGCCCGGCTGGGTCCCAGGAATAAATGCATCGAACGCGGCCAACATCTGCTCGCGGAAAACATCGCGCTCCTGCAGCACCTCATGCTTTGCACCAGATACGGTTATAAAAGCACCCGAGCGCATGCCATCACCCAATCGTTCGATCAGCCTCGAATCCACAACCTCATCGTTACCTGCCGCGATGAACAGCGTTGGTATCGTAATGCGGTTGGTGTAGCCGGTTGCTGTAACCCGTTGCATGGCCAAGCAAGCCGCGTGAACCCAACCGATTGTCGGACCGTGAATGGCCAGATCGGGGTAACGATCCAGAATTGCGCGATTTCTCTCGAAACGGGCGGTGTCGGATGTCAATTTGTTGCCGATGAAGGTTTTGTTGGGCACGCGGGTGCCGCTGCCACCGATATAGGCACGGCCTAGCCCAAGGAAGTTGAGTAGACCGGTGACCCGCCGCAGCAGGGTCTGAGAGATGGGAATTTTAGTCAGTCCCAGAAGCGGTGCCAGAAGAACCATCCGCTGCAAACGGTTGCCCAGCCGCGGGGCCGCCAGAAGGGCCACGAGAGCACCGCTCGAATGCCCGATTGCGAAATAGGGCGGCTTGCAATCGGGGAGCGCGACTTCTTCCATAAGTTGTTCAAGATCGGCCGCATGGTGCGCAAAGGAATCCACGTGGCCTTTTTTGCGATCGCCCGTCATACGCGAAGAAGCCCCCTGCCCACGCATATCGTAAGCCAAAACGCCAAAACCGCGCGACCTGAAGTCGGTGATCGTCTCAAAGTACTTCTCAATTGTCTCCGACCGCCCGTGAAGAATGACGATAGTGCCTTTGGAAGGCCGTACCAGTGTTTCCCACCGCGCATAGCGCAGTTTCACGCCATCGGATGTTTCCAGCCAACCGATAGTCGCCCCGTCGGGAGCGGGATTGTCGATGATGGAATATAGCTGAGCATCATCATCGCCGGTGAGGCTGAACAGATCTGAAGCGTGCTGCGGTTTCATAGACATTGCAGGGTGCTAGCCGGTGGTGGCTCTCGCCTCAAGCGGATTCGGCATCACTTACCCGGCACAGGTCTTGAAGGTCGGTTTGGAAGCCTTAAATCTAATCTACAGACGCCGAAACACCGGGTCTGCACCATATGCGAGCCTGAAATGAAAACCTGCCATCTGGAGGTTTTCGAGGTTCGTGATGGTCGTCATATATCGCTCAGAAAGAGGATACCTCATGCGACACGTAGATTTCAGCCCCCTTTACCGCTCCACCGTCGGTTTCGACCGCCTGTTCAGCCTGCTCGATTCCATGGGCCAGCCGGAGCAATCGTCTCCCGCCTACCCGCCTTATAATATCGAACGGCGTAGCGAGAACGAGTACCGCATTTCCATGGCGGTTGCCGGTTTCGGCGAAGACGATTTGGAAATCGAAGCCAAGCAGCACGCCCTTTTGGTCAAGGGCAACCAGGCCAAGCCTGACGAGAGTGAAACCGAAATGCTGTTTCGCGGCATCGCCGCGCGCAACTTCGAACGCCGCTTCCAGCTGGCCGACCATGTGGAAGTGCGCGACGCGCATCTAAAAAACGGACTGCTGCACATCGACCTCGTGCGCGAGATTCCCGAAGCCATGAAGGCGCGTAAGATCGCCATCGGCGGTGCGGATGAAAAAGCGAAGCAGATCGAAGCGAAAGCTGAAAAGAAAAAGTAGGTCAGCCGCGCGCATCGTCGCGGATGGTTCGAGCCTGATCGGAGGGCGCTCGTGTATGCGGGCGCCCTTTTTCGTGGTCGCAACGCAGTCAAAACGGGCGATCGGCACTAAAAACGGCGTATTCTGCACCGATGGTTTGTCGAGACAGTCGCCAAGCATCTATCCCCAGAAATAGGACAGTGTTGCTTACCCATATTGCATGACCCGTCGCCATCGGTTAAAAGCAGTGCGTCATCATGCGATGGTGTATGCACAGCCCGACGTGGCATAAGCGACACCGCACCACCTGATGGCGGCCCAGCACATTGCGGGGATGACGACCGGCACTTCGGCCCTGATACAGGCTGGTGACCGCATATCTTGCTGCCAGCAGGCGGCATGCCTCACAGCCGCTTGCGGCATGGGGGCATAGTGAAGTTTGATAATACGGGCCCGGCAACGGGCTCTGCGCCCGGGGGTTTGCACCATGACCAAGACGCACACGATTTTCGACGGCCTTTCTGCCAGCACCGCCGTACCGGTGAAGAACCGCGCTGAAAAACACGGTCTCTACGACCCCCGTAACGAACACGATGCCTGTGGCCTCGGTTTCATCGCCTCCATGAAGGGCGCGAAGACCCACAAGATCGTGCAGGACGGCATCAAGATTCTCGAAAACCTCGAGCATCGTGGCGCAACAGGTGCCGACCCGTTGATGGGCGATGGTGCTGGTATGCTGGTCCAGATCCCACACGACTTCCTCGCATCCGAAACAGATTTCCGCCTGCCGGACGCTGGCGACTACGGCGTTGGCTTCTTCTTCCTGCCGCAAGACGAAGACGATCTCGCCCGCGCCCGCAAAGTGATCGACGAAGCCGCCGAAGAAGAAGGCATTCCCGTTATCGGCTGGCGCGCTGTACCGGTGGATAATTCCAGCCTCAGCCAGGACCCCGAAATTCAGGCGTCCGAGCCATCGAGCTGGCAGGTGTTCTTTGAGAAAGGCACTCACGAAGCGGGCGATGAATTCGAACGCGCGCTTTATGTCGGACGCCGCGTGATCTCCAACGCGCTCATCGACGAGTTGAGCCGCCGCGACGATATCTATCCCGTTTCCATGTCGTCCCGCACCATCGTCTATAAAGGCATGTTGCTGGCCGACCAGCTGGGCAAATATTATCTCGATCTGGCCGACGAGCGTTTCATCTCCGCCGTCGCGATGGTTCACCAGCGCTTTTCCACCAACACGTTCCCATCGTGGAAACTGGCCCACCCCTACCGCCTCGTCGCGCATAACGGTGAGATCAACACCAAGCGCGGCAACGTGAACTGGATGGCCGCACGACAGGCCACGCTGTCCTCGCCGGAATTCGGTGATGACATCGCCAAGCTGTGGCCGATTTCCTACGAAGGCCAGTCGGACACGGCCTGCTTCGATAACGCGCTCGAACTGCTGGTGCAGGGCGGTTACCCGCTGGCCCACGCCATGATGATGCTGATCCCCGAAGCATGGGCCGGCAACCCGTTGATGGATGCCGACCGCAAGGCGTTTTACGAATATCACGCAGCGCTGATGGAGCCGTGGGACGGCCCCGCTGCCGTAGCCTTTACCGATGGTCGCCAAATCGGCGCGACGCTGGACCGTAACGGCTTGCGCCCTGCCCGCTATTTCGTGCTTGATGACGATACTGTGGTTCTTGCTTCCGAAGCTGGCACCCTGCCCTTCGATGAAGCGCAAGTCGTCACCAAGTGGCGTTTGCAGCCGGGCAAGATGCTGCTGATCGACCTTGAAGAAGGTAAGATCATCTCCGACGCGGAGATCAAAGAGCAGCTCGCCAACGACAAGCCCTACAGCAAGTGGCTTTCTGAAACGCAGATCGTGCTGGAAGACATGAAGGGCAACCGCGAAAGCCCGCGCCGCATCACCGGCGAAGCGCTGCTCGATGGCCAGCAGGCTTTCGGCTACACTCAAGAAGACGTGAAAGTTCTGCTCGCGCCCATGGCGATGACCGGGCAGGAAGCGCTCGGCTCTATGGGCACGGACACGCCGATTGCTGCCATGTCGAACAAGGGCAAGCTGCTCTACAATTATTTCAAGCAGAACTTCGCGCAGGTGACGAACCCGCCCATCGATCCGATCCGCGAAGAATCGGTGATGAGCCTCGTCTCCTTCATCGGTCCGCGCCCGAACCTGTTTTCGCAGAAGGGTGATGAAGCCGAGAAGCGCCTCGAAGTGCGCCAGCCCATCCTTCGCAACTCCGACCTGCTGAAAATTCGTGACATCTCGGACATCGGCGACAACCAGTTCGTTTCCCGCGTGTTGGACATGACCTACGCCGCATCGCGCGGTGAGGAAGGCCTGCGCGCCTGCCTCGAGCGCTTGTGCGACAAGGCCGAGCGCGTTGTCCGTGCCGGTGACAACATCATCATCCTGTCGGACCGGCAGTTCGGCGCAGACCGCATCGCGGCCCCTGCCCTGCTGGCTACCGCTGCCGTTCATCACCACCTCATCCGCAAGGGCTTGCGGACATCCGTTGGTCTTGTGGTGGAATCAGCCGAGCCGCGCGAAGTGCATCACTTCGCCGTGCTGGCCGGTTACGGTGCGGAAGCGATCAACCCGTATCTCGCCTTCGAAACACTGGCACAAATGCACTCCGACGGCATGTTCCCGCCGGAGGTCGACCACAACGAGGTGGTGACGCGCTATATCAAATCCATCGACAAGGGCTTGCTCAAAGTCATGTCGAAAATGGGCATTTCGACCTACCAATCCTATTGCGGCGCGCAGATTTTCGATGCCATCGGCCTGTCCACAGACTTCGTGGAAGAGTTCTTCACCGGCACGGCAACGCAAATCGAAGGCATCGGCCTCGACGCCATCGCCAAGGAAACCTTCGAACGTCATCGCGCAGCCTACGGCAATGTCGAAGTGCTGCGCCACGCGCTGGACGTGGGTGGCGATTACGCCCTGCGCCAGCGCGGCGAAGTCCACGCCTGGACGTCGGACGAGGTGACGAACCTGCAGCACGCCGTGCGGTCCGAAGACCCGCAGTCGCAGGACGCGCAGGACAAATACCGCGCTTACGCAAAAAGCATCAACGATCAACAGGAGCGCTTGCTGACGATCCGCGGCCTGTTTCGCCTACGCCCGGCTGATGAGACGGGCCGTAAGCCGATCACCATCGATCAGGTGGAAAGTGCGTCGGACATCGTGAAGCGCTTCTCTACAGGCGCCATGTCCTACGGTTCAATCTCGGGCGAAGCCCACGAGAACATGGCGATTGCAATGAACCGCATCGGCGGTCGTTCCAACACGGGCGAAGGTGGCGAAGAAGTCGAACGTTTCACACCCATGGCCAACGGCGATTCCAAACGTTCCGCCATCAAACAAGTGGCCTCGGGTCGATTCGGTGTGACGACGGAATATCTCGTCAACGCCGACATGATCCAGATCAAAATGGCGCAGGGTGCAAAGCCCGGCGAAGGCGGCCAACTGCCCGGCCATAAGGTCGATGCCGTGATCGCCAAGGTACGCCATTCCACTCAAGGCGTCGGCCTCATCTCGCCACCGCCGCACCACGATATCTATTCCATCGAAGACTTGGCGCAGCTGATCTACGATTTGAAAAACGTAAATTACAAAGCCGATATTTCGGTGAAACTGGTGTCGGAAGTCGGTGTCGGAACCGTTGCCGCAGGCGTTGCCAAAGCACGCGCAGACCACGTCACGATTTCCGGCATGGAAGGCGGCACCGGCGCTTCGCCGCTGACGTCGATCAAACATGCCGGTTCCCCTTGGGAAATGGGCCTCGCCGAAACCCATCAGACCTTGATGAAGAACAAGCTGCGCTCGCGCATCGCCGTTCAGGTCGATGGTGGTCTTCGCACAGGTCGCGACGTTGTCGTCGGCGCGCTGCTGGGCGCGGACGAGTTCGGTTTTGCCACCGCACCGCTGGTCGCTTCCGGCTGCATCATGATGCGGAAATGTCACCTCAACACCTGCCCCGTTGGCGTTGCTACGCAAGACCCTGTTCTTCGCAAGCGCTTCACCGGCCAGCCGGAGCACGTCATCAATTACTTCTTCTTCGTTGCCGAAGAAGTGCGCGAGTTGATGGCGGAACTGGGCTTCGCCACCATCGACGAAATGGTCGGCCAGCTGGACGTTCTCGACCGCGACAAGGCCGTCGATCACTGGAAGGCCAAGGGGCTAGATTTCTCGCTGCTCTTTGCCGATCCCGGCATGGGCGACGACGTTCCGCGCTACAACTGCGAGACGCAGACCCACCACATCGACGATATTCTCGACCGCAAATTGGTGGAACTCGCCAAACCCGCGCTCGACGATGGCACGCCGGTGCAGCACGAGTTGGAAATCTTCAACTACAACCGCTCCGCTGGTGCCATGTTGTCGGGCGAAGTCGCTCGTAAATACGGCCACAAAGGGCTGCCGGACGACACGATCCACTTCAAGTTCAATGGCACCACCGGCCAGGCCTTCGGTGCCTGGGTTGCGCGCGGCGTGACGCTGGAAGTGGAAGGCGAAGCCAACGACTATGTCGGCAAAGGCCTGTCGGGCGGCAAGCTGATCGTCTATCCGCCAGCAGCGGCCAAGCAGATTACACCGAGCGAAAGCATCATCGCTGGCAACACCGTGCTTTACGGTGCTATCGATGGTGAGTGCTACTTGTCCGGCGTCGCAGGCGAGCGCTTCGCCGTTCGCAACTCCGGCGCAGTCGCCGTTGTCGAAGGCGTGGGCGACCACGGTTGCGAATATATGACCGGCGGCGTCGTCGCCGTTCTCGGTTACACAGGTCGCAACTTCGCCGCTGGCATGTCGGGCGGCATCGCCTATGTGCTGGACGAGGACGGCGACTTCGCCAACCGCTGCAACCTCGCCATGGTCGAGTTGGAGCCGGTGCCGGAAGAGGACGATCTGATGGAGTCCGAGCACAATCATGGCGGCGATATCGAGCACCACGGTCGTGTGGACGTGTCGTCAGACATGACACGCTACGATGATGAGCGGCTTCGCCAGCTGATCGAAAATCACAAGCGCTACACCAACTCGCAGCGCGCGGCCGACATCCTCGATAACTGGGACGATTATCGCTCCAAATTCGTGAAGGTCATGCCAACCGAATACCGCCGCGCCCTTCGCGAAATCGAAGAAGCGCAGATGGCTGCCGGTGTGGCTGCTGAATAGGTGTGGCTGCTGAGTCAGAAATACAAAACCAACGGGCCGCCTCGAACGCTGGCCGAAGGGTGAATTGATATGGGTAAAGTTACAGGTTTTCTCGAAATCGATCGTCAGGCGCCGAAATATCGGCCGGCTTCGGCGCGTATTCGCAACTATAATGAGTTCATGGTTCCGCTGCCGGAATCGAACCTGCGCGAACAGGCAAGCCGCTGCATGGATTGCGGCATCCCGTTCTGCCACGATGTGAAGGGCCAGAAGGGTTGCCCGGTGAACAACCAGATCCCGGACTGGAACGATCTCGTCTATCGCGGCGAATGGGAACAGGCGTCAAAGAACCTGCACTCCACCAATAATTTCCCGGAGTTCACGGGCCGTATCTGCCCTGCCCCATGCGAGGCGTCTTGCACGTTGAACATGGTGGACTCGCCCGTTACGATCAAAAGCATCGAATGCGCCATCGTCGACAAGGCGTGGGAAAACGGCTGGGTGACACCGCAGATCAATCTGGTGAAAACCGGAAAATCCGTCGCTGTTGTCGGCTCCGGCCCTGCCGGTATGGCAGCGGCCCAGCAGTTGGCGCGAGCCGGTCATGACGTTCATCTTTATGAGAAGAACCGCAAGATCGGTGGTCTGATGCGCTACGGCATCCCCGACTTCAAAATGGAAAAGCACCATATCGACCGCCGCGCCGAGCAGATGGAAGCGGAGGGCGTGACGTTGCACACCGGTGTGCATGTGGGCGAAGATATGCAGATCAGCGAAATCGTCGATCAGCATGATGCGGTTGTTCTGTCGGGCGGTGCTGAAAAGCCGCGCGATCTGCCCATCGACGGGCGTGATCTCAACGGCATCCACTACGCCATGAATTTCCTGCCGCAGCAGAACCGTCGTGTGGGCAGCGAACAGAACGACAATGTGGAGCCGATCCTAGCCGGTCAAAAGCATGTCGTGGTTATTGGCGGCGGCGATACTGGTTCGGACTGCATCGGCACATCGATCCGTCAGGGTGCTCTCTCGGTGACGCAGCTGGAAATTATGCCGCAGCCGCCGGAGAAGGAAAACAAGCTTCTAACGTGGCCCAATTGGCCTTTGAAAATGAGAACGTCTTCTTCGCAGGAAGAAGGCGCGGAGCGTTCGTTCTCCGTTATGACCGAACGGTTCGAAGGCGAAGACGGACAAGTGACCAAGTTGCATTGCATTGAGGTCGACGAGAAGTTCCAACCGATTAAAGGCACTGAATTCGTTATAAAGGCGGATCTTGTGTTGCTGGCCATGGGTTTCGTGTCCCCGGTGACCGACGGCATGTTGGAAAACCTCGGTGTCGAGCGTGACCAGCGCGATAACGTCAAGGCCGATACCGTGAGCTATAAGACGACCCATGACAAAGTTTGGACAGCGGGCGATATGCGCCGTGGTCAATCTTTGGTGGTGTGGGCAATCCGCGAAGGCCGCCAATGCGCACGTTCAGTAGATGAGGCTTTGATGGGCGCTACCATGCTTCCGCGTTAATCTGATCGGATAGACTGCCAAAAGGCCGGAGCTTTGCTCTGGCCTTTTTTGTTTCCAGCACAGGTATCAACTGCCGCTCTGAGCAACTGCGGCGGGAGCAGTGGGGGTAATTTCCGCTGGCGGCCATGCTGCATCATCAACTCTGCCCGTCCGATTAGCACTGGCAGAAACAGGCGTTACAACAATGCCAGCCTCTTTGGGCAATGCAGAAGAAGACGGTTGTAAAGCTTCTGCTCCGGCAAGAGCATTGGCACCATCCACCTGCGGATCATCCAATCCCATAACGATAGTACGGCCGGTATTTACAGGATCGTAAGTCGGCGCGGAGGGCGAGACTACGCCTCCCTCCAAAAGGAGCGAAGGATCGGCACCGGCAAGTGCACCACCAGCCCCTTCGCCGAGCCGTTTGAGAATATCGTCCTGCACGTAGAATGCCAGACGCTCCTTACCGGCCCTCGTTAAATTGATACCGTCTTTGGACCGCAGCAAAACGATCTGACCGCTCACGTCCGGCCCAGAACGGGTGTAGTTGCCTTCGGCATCGGAAAAACCATCCCAAACATCGACAAATTGACCGGCGGGTCCTTGAACCACTTTCGAATAAACACCGTTGAAATAGAGCCAATCCTTGTTGACCGATTTGAAACGTACCGGCGGCAAGCCCACCCACGTGTAGGGTAAATTGGTCGCCTTCATTGCAGCAGCAAGAGAAGCCACGCGCGCTCCGTATTCCGCATCCCACGGAAGGCTCCTCGTGTCTTCACGTTTACCAGCAACGCGCATTTGCTGGCGGTCATTGGAGCCTAACATTGTGACGATATAATCAGGCTTCATCTCTTCCACGATGCCAGGCAGGGTTGCGGCCCAGTCCGTCACATCGTCGCGAACGAGGCCCGACAAGCCGTTGCTGCGATCTACAACCGTGACGCCGGGAACGGTAGCGTAGGCCTTGACCAGACCGTCTGCGAGGCCGCCGGAGAAAAAGTCGCCGATAACCAGAACAACCTTGGCATCTTCGGACTTTTCCACCGCAGCAACAGCAGCGGCACGTTTTGTTACACTAGCGCTTCGCGTGGTTCTTTTCTTACGTGTGGTGGTTCTGCGTTTCTTGGTGCGTTGCGTTTTGCGGGGCTGCGCACGCACACGCTTCTTCACGCGCTTCTTGCGAGCATCACGACGACCGAATAAAACGGAAAAAAGGCTTTTGCGCTTGCGTTTCTCTTGGGCTTCAACAGCTGAAACACCGAAGCTGAAGCTGTTTCCAACTTTTTGAGGTAGGCCAACCGCGAAAGCAACGACGAACACGATAGCTGCGCCAAATAGGCGTAAAGAACGGGTCACGATATGGCATCTCCGTTGATAGGCAGCCCCACCCGACGGATGAAGCTATCAGCTAACTCTGCGCAGTCTTCTCAAGAAATCAGGCGAAACAAAGCCAGTAGGGTTGAGCTTCATTTGGATTTGCGCCTTGCGAATAGCGGCACGTGTTCCGCTACCGATTTTCCCATCGATATCGCTCTTATACAACCCCATACGTGCCAGACGCTGCTGAACCTCAACACGCTGATCGAATGACAGTTTGGGGAATGGTCGTGGCACAGGGTTGATGAAGTCGCCGGAACCACCGAACCGGTCCGCCAAATGGCCAACGGCAAGCGCGTATTTATCTGAGTTGTTGTAGCGTTTGATAACGAAGAAGTTCTTGGTCATCAAAAATGCAGGGCCGTTTTTGCCTGCAGGAAATTTAAGCACTGCCCGCTGTTTCGTGTTGCGCCACTTGCGACCGGCGACACGACGCACACCTAGCTTTGCCCACTGACCAATGCTTTTTGAACGGTTGCGCTGGGTATAAGCACGCCCAGCGTTCTCAACTTCGTAGCCCCAGGTTTCGCCCGTGCGCCAACCGTTCTTGCGCAGAAGCTGGGCAGCTGTTGCGAGCGCATCGGGCACCGATGTCCAGATGTTCTTGCGGCCGTCGCCGTCCATATCCTGCCCATAGGCGCGGTAAGAGGTCGGGATGAATTGGGTGTGGCCCATCGCGCCTGCCCAAGAACCTTGAAGACCCTCTACCGACACGTGGCCTGCCTGCACAATCTTCATCGCAGCGATCAATTGGCTACGCGCAAACTTGCGACGGCGGCGGTCCTGATAGGCCAGTGTTGCCAATGAACGCACGATGCTGCGCGTGGCACTGCCCTTCTTCAAGGCTTCACCGAAGCCGGTCTCCATAGACCAGATGCCAAGCAGAATGTCGCGATCGACGCCATATTTCTTTTCGATGCGGGAAAGCCAAGGTGCCCATTTTTGCTTTTCTTGAAGGCCTCGAGCGATGCCTTCTTCGTTCACGCGGGTGTCAAAATACATCCATAGCTTCTGGCGAAACTCCGGTTGGAAGCGTGCCAGTTCCAACACTTCGGGATCGGGCGAACGTATGCCTTTAAACGCCTTGCGATAAACTGAACGCTTCACACCATTGCGGGCGGCAACGTTTTCAAACTCAGCAATCCACTTGCGAAATTTGGCAGAAGCGAAAGATGGTGTTGTGGTGCTGAGAAGAGCGATACAGCAAATCACGGCCATTGCGGAACGAATGAGAAGCGACATAAAAAATCTCTTGGCGAAGCGGAAAGACTGGTTGTACCCGGCAGTGAATCGAAGAGCCGTTAACAATGCGTTTACCATAAGGTCAATGATGGCGCAGTATTGTGTCTGCATCCGTCCGACAGCAACTGCAGGGCAACCAAGTCGTTCTAAACGTGTTGGAACTTCTGCATCCCGCATTTGTGGGAAATTTTCGGCAAACCGCCTGCACAGCAAGGAATTTTCCCATGACAGCCATTCGTCCCGTTCGTAAGGCCGTTTTTCCTGTTGCAGGTTTGGGCACAAGGTTTCTGCCCGCATCCAAATCGGTGCCCAAGGAAATGCTGACGGTCGTGGATATGCCGGTCATTCAATATGCAGTGAACGAAGCAAAAGCCGCCGGTATAGAGCACTTCATATTCGTCACCGGGCGCAACAAGCACGTGATAGAAGATCACTTCGATCTCCAGCCGGAGTTGCAAAACACGCTGGCTGATCGCGGAAAACAAGACATGCTGGACGTGTTGGCAACACACCAACCGGAAGCCGGGGCAACCAGCTTTACCCGCCAGCAAGCACCACTCGGTTTGGGCCATGCTGTGTGGTGTGCACGCGATATTGTGGGCGATGAGCCTTTCGCCCTGTTGCTGCCCGACATGGTGATGAAAAGCCGTGACGGGCGCGAGTGCATGGAGTCGATGATGAACGTCTATCGCACGTCTGGAGGCAACGTTATTGGCGTTCAGGAATGTCATCCTGACGAGGTTTCAAGCTACGGCATCGTAGAACAAGGTGAAACCGTCGCTGGCGGGTTTCGCATTGATGGGATGGTGGAAAAGCCCTCCAAAGAAGACGCGCCTTCGAACCTCTATATCAACGGTCGTTACATCCTGCAGCCGGAGATTTTCGACCTGTTGGAAAATCAGGAACGCGGTGCCGGTGGAGAGATTCAGTTGACCGACTCGATGCTGCGACTGGCCGATAGTCAGGACTTCTTCGGCAACATCTTCACAGGCGAGACTTATGATTGCGGGTCGAAGGAAGGCTTTATCGCTGCCAATGTGTCATTTGCATTGCAACGTGATGATACCGGACCAGCAGTTCGCGAAATTATCGCAAAACTGATGGGCTAGCGCTGGACGCGAAGACCAATAAGCGCCGTTCTCGTAGTGGTGCTTTGTCGACGTCCAGTGCCATCATTCGTAAATTCGTAGTCAACTGTGCCGAAGATTGCTGCATTCCTGTTCAGGCGCCATTCTGTACCAGCCGCGACCTGCAAGGTCGTTTCATCAGCCTGCGAGCCTGTGAAATCCTGAAAGGCCAGTCCAGCTTGCGCATTGATTGACAGGTTTTCACGCAAGTCCTGCGTGACGCCCAAAGTACCAGCGTATGTCAATGAACCGGATTCGCCCGCAACAGTTGATGTATTGGCCTGCGTTTGGAGATTAGCAGACACCTGCGTAAAGCGGCGTGGAGACCAGTTTAGAGTGCCATCAAAGGTAAAGCCCTCAAGGTTTTCCAAACGTGGATCATCAAGCCGTTCGATGCGGTAGCCGAGTTCCGCAGAGCCGGTCCACTTTTCACCGCCGTCGAAAGCTACACCGGCGCGCAGTGCCAGAATGTCGGCTGTCCGCCTTTCACCGTTGCTATCCACTTCTTTGTCGAAGGCACGCCGCCCAATTTCAACTTCAGCATAGGGTTGAAGCACAGCGCTTTCGGTCCACGTGGTGCGAATTGCTGCCAATGCCAAAATGAAGTCACGGTCGCTTTGGTCCAACGTTCCACCACCAGACAAGGCAACATCTTCAGCCTCAAGCCGGTCCACGCTGCCGCGCAAAGTTACGCCCAGCGCACCTGGTTGATAGTCGAGTTGGCCACGCGCACCGTATTGCAGCAGCCCTGGTTCTTCGGAGACAGCGACGCCTGAAAGATTATTGCTGGAGATCGATTCCGTCGTCCAATTGGCGCTTACACCGTAAGTCGCGGTCAGTGCGCGGCTGTGGTCCAGACGCAGTTCAACGTCACCTTCCAGAGTTGGCGTGTCGTCGGCCTCAGTATCGAAGAACGTTTGATAACTGCCCGTGCCACGAATGGTCAGCTGATGGCGGCTCCAGTCGGAAATTGCGGTCAGATCCGCTTGGCTGCGGCTGAAACCAGCCGCGTCGGCCTCAGGCGTGTCGTTGGCATTTGTCGTATAACCAAACGATTGGGTCAGCACCGGAAACAGCGTGAAGCTGCCACGCCTTATGCCGAGTGGCGCGTAGGGATCGGCACCTGCGGTCGAGCGGTTGGCTTCTATCGGGTCAACGCGCGTGTTGGCCAAGGGCGTAACGCTACCGTCTGCCTGTAGAGTTCCAACTCTACCTGCCGGCTGGGCACGGCCCGTCGTCGGCACTTCGGCAGTATCAGCGTTTTGAAGTGGCTCAACCGACGCGCGCGATGCGTTGAGCTGCTGTTCGGCATTGGGATCGAAAAGTGGCTCCGCAAAAGCATCTTCGGTTGCCAATTGACCGGTTGTTGCTGCGCCATCAATGTTACCACGCAGCACCGTGTTATCGAGCGTACCCGCGGATTGTGCAAAAGCCGATACCGTCCACAAGCCCGCAACAAGTGCTGTTCCGCAAAATAGGTGGCGGATGTGGTTTGTCATAAGTGTGTCTCTTGCTGCGGCAAACGGGTCGTGACACGGGTAAGGCCACGGTTACCGAACCGTAAACAGGGATGGTTAACGAAATCTTCCTCACCTTCCCTCTTGCGTCCGTTTCTCCAACCGCTACGACACGGAAATGATAGAAAAAACAGACCCACGCGCTTCGGCGCTTCGCACGCTGGACACAGAAGCACGCGGACTTGCCGCTCTTCGCGATGCGCTTGGCAGCGAAATGGCTCCCGCGTTCCAGAAGGCGGTCGATACAATTGCCGACATCGGCGGACGCGTGATTGTGACCGGCATGGGCAAAAGCGGCCATGTGGCGGCCAAGATCGCTGCAACGCTCGCTTCCACGGGCACGCCCGCATTCTTCGTTCATCCCAGCGAAGCGAACCATGGCGATCTGGGAATGATCGCCCGCGATGATGTTATCGTCGCTTTATCGAAGTCCGGCGAAGCGATGGAGCTTGGCGGCACACTGGCTTATGCGAAACGCTTCTCAATCCCGTTGATAGCAATGACTGCTGACCCATTATCTACATTGGGACGTCATGCCGACGTTATCCTGCAATTGCCAAAGGTTGACGAGGCTTGCCCGCACAATCTCGCCCCGACAACGTCCGCTATCATGCAACTTGCCTTGGGCGATGCACTGGCTGTCGCTCTGCTAGAACATCGCTCGTTCTCAGCCAGCGACTTCAGCGTGTTTCATCCCGGCGGCAAGCTGGGCGCGCAACTGTCGATGGTTAGCGACGTCATGCACACTGGTGATGAGCTACCGCTGGTGCAAACCGGCACTCAAATGACGGAAGCGATTTTGCAGATTTCGGCAAAGGGTTTCGGCTGCGTCGGGGTTGTTCGCGATGGCCTGCTCATCGGGATTGTCACCGATGGCGACTTGCGGCGGCATCTTTCAACATCGCTTCTTGGCGAGATGGTGGACGATATCATGACCGCAGCGCCGCAGACCGTTGCGCCAGATTTGCTGGCAGCTGCTGCATTGGATATTTTGAACCGTCGCTCAATTACGACGCTAATGGTGACAGAAGACGGACGACCTGTTGGGATCGTCCATCTTCATGATCTGCTTCGTGTGGGCGTTGCCTAAAGCGGGGTAACCGTTAGTGCCCCGTCTTCGACGCCGACAACCTTCACTCGTGTACCGGCAGGCGCATCTACGCCGCGAACGCGCCACGTTGTGTCACCTATTCGAACGCGTCCAGCGCCGTTTTCCATGGCCTCCATCAACGTCGCCTCGCGACCCACATAACGACCTAAGGGGTCGTTCATGCGGCCCGCATCATCGCCTTCCACACCGGTTGGAAAGAATTTGCGGGCCAGCATTACGCTGAGGAGTGACAGGATCGCGAAGACGACGATCTGACTTGTCCATGACCAGTTATTTACCGCTGCAAATGGCAGCAACGAAGCAGAGCCGACAACCAAAGCGGATGTGCCAAACCACACGAGATAAATGCCAGGAACAAGCGCCTCGCCGACAAGGAGAGCAAAGCCCAAGATGAACCATGTCCATGGCCCGGCTGCGGCGATCATATCGATAAGCATGGCGATCTCCCTTCGTGGTTTTGTTTAGCTTTCAGTGTTGCGACCCACCGCTGGTGTGCGGCTACGGGCAGGTCGCGGTGATGATGCCGGTTTAGAAGCAGTATCGCCGAACACTTCCTTGGCAATTTCGCCCATACCAGCCAACGAACCAATGAGCGCAGTCGCCTCCATCGGCATCATAATAACCTTCTGGTTTGGCGCAGAGCCGATGGTTTGCAAGGCTTCTGTGTATTTCTGGGCGACGAAGTAGTTGATCGCCTGACTGTTGCCCTCGCCAATAGCTTGCGACACCAGACGGGTGGCTTCAGCTTCAGCCGCAGCTTCACGCTCGCGAGCTTCTGCTTCCAAAAATGCAGCTTCCTTTTGGCCTTCGGCTTCAAGCACTTGGCCGCGTTTCTCACCTTCAGCGCGCAGGATGGCCGCTTCGCGTTCGCCTTCAGCTTCCAGAATGCTGGCGCGCTTCAAACGCTCCGCCTTCATCTGGCGGCCCATGGCTTCCACTAGGTCAGCTGGTGGCTCGATATCCTTCACCTCAATGCGGGTCATCTTAATGCCCCACGGCGCCACCGCGTCATCCACGACATGCAGAATACGTGTGTTGATCTCATCGCGTTTCGACAGCAATTCATCGAGGTCCATAGAACCCATAACAGTACGCAGGTTGGTCATAGTGATATTGAGAATGGCGTTTTCCAACCCGCTGACCTCGTAAGAGGCTTTGGCGGCGTCCAGCACCTGAAAGAAAGTCACACCGTCGACTGCACAAGTCGCATTATCCTTGGTGATGATCTCTTGCGTTGGAACATCAAGAACCTGCTCCATCATGTTCATTTTCGTGCCGATTCTTTCGATGAACGGAACAATGATGTTCAGACCCGGCATTAGCGTCCGGTCGTAACGGCCGAGTCTTTCAACCGTATAGTGCCACCCTTGCGGCACAATTTTGAGGATTGATGTAATGATAACAACAAGCAGTACGGCAAAACCGATGAATGCGATGTCACTGAAAGCTAAATCCATGTCGGCAATCTCCCTTTTGATTGAATATGGGGTGCGCAGCGATTATTTTCAATAAAATCCGACGAATAGACGGCTGCTTTCGGCAGAACGGTTAAATCCAGCCCTGTAATTCTCGACGCACGATCGTCTCGATCAAATCGACACCTTCCGGCCCGTCATTGAGGCATGGAATGTGGCTAAAGTGCTCGCCACCATTATCCTCGAATTCCTCACGAACTTCCCCTGCGATCTCTTCCAAGGTCTCGAGACAATCGGAAGAGAACCCCGGGTTGACCACGCAAATGCGCTTCACACCTTCATGGGCCAGCTTTTCAACGGTCTTGTCAGTGTACGGCTGCAACCATTCTTCCGGCCCAAAACGGGACTGGAATGTTGTGATGAGAAATCCTTCATCCCAGCCCATGCGCTCTTTCAAAAGACGCGAGGTCTTCTGGCAATGGCAATGATACGGGTCACCCTTGGTGAAGTAGCTCTTCGGGATGCCGTGATAGGACGCCACAATATGTTCCGGCTTAAAGTCGAGACTATCGAGGTGCTTCTGGATCGAGATCGCAAGCGCATCGATATATGACGGATCGTCATGATAGGCTGGCACTGTCCGTGTGGCTGGCATCCAGCGCATTTTTTTCAGCGCATCGAAGGCCTTATCGTTCACGGTCGCCGTCGTAGCAGCGGAATATTGCGGGTAGAGCGGGAAGATCAGGATGCGCTCGCACCCTTTTTCCTGAAGTGCCTTCAACCGGCTTTCAATAGACGGGTTGCCGTATCGCATACCCCAGTCGATCTCGAGATGGCTGACATCGCCCATGCGTTCGGTGAGCTGGTCAGACTGCGAACGTGTGAATGTGCGCAGTGGCGATTCGTCCAATTCTTCGTTCCATATGGAAGCGTATAGCGCGCCTGATTTCTTGGGCCGCACATTCAAAATTATACCGTTCAGCAGTGGCCACCAGATGATCTTTGGCGTCTCGATCACACGGCTGTCGGACAGAAACTCCTTCAAATATTTCCGCATGTTCTTTTTGTCGTGACCGTCAGGCGTACCGAGATTCACAAGAAGGACGCCGATGCGGCCAAAATTCACTGCCGGATGTTCAGGCGGAAAAGCTTCGGCGGAGAGATCACGCTTAAATGCGGAAGGTCTGACGGGAGCATTCATGGCAATGGGTCCGTGGTCGGAGTTATGGCGCGATTACGCGGGCTTGCGACGCCATCCTCCCCGATGACACGCAGGATTGGTTAGCCCCCCAAGCCCGCGTGAGCAACCGTCAAAGGGTCGCGGCTATCCTCACTCTCGGTTGTCCCTGTCGACAAACCGATCAAACTCTTGCGCATGTTGCGAAGTGCGGCGCACGATAGGGCAGCCCAATCTCAAGGAGCCATCCCATGCCTACATCAAAACTCTTCAAAATCTTCGCGGCAGCTGGCCTCGCAGCCGGTGTGTCAGTTGCTTCGATGGCAACTGCACTCGCCGAAACGGTCAACGTATCATTCATCGTAGCCTCAGACATGGACACAATGTCCGGCAAGGAACGCGGTGGCGTTGCACGCCTAGCAGCGGTGGTGAAGGCCGAACGTGCCAAAGGCGGCAATTCTATCTTCGTCTATCCCGGCGACCTGCTGTCACCGTCGATCCTCGCAGGTTTCGACAAAGGCGCGCACATGATCGAACTGCTCAATATGTCACCACCAGATGTGCTGGTACCGGGCAACCACGAGTATGATTTTGGTCCGGATGTCTTTTTGAAGCGCATGAGTGAAGGCAAATTTCCGAAACTTGCCACCAACACATTTCAGGACGGCAAGCCGATTCCTGGTTTCGAAACCGCCATCATGAAAACATTTGGCGATCTGAAAATCGGCATAATTGGACTCACAACCGATACCACTCCAACGATCTCATCGCCCGGCAACATCACCTTCACTTCGCCGGTAGAGACGGCAAAGACCGAGGGCGCAAAGCTGCGTGAACAGGGGGCAGATGTTGTGGTTGCGGTTGTCCATACCGCGCAGAAAGTAGATTTTGATCTACTCTACAGTGCAGGCGTCGATATCGTTCTGTCCGGGCACGATCACACGCTGCACGTCTATTTCGATGGTCGTCGCGCGTTGGTGGAATCCAAAGAAGAGGCCGAATATGTGACGGTGATGAATGTCGCCTTCGACATCGGCGAAAGCCGTGGGCGTCGCTCAGTTAAATGGTGGCCGAACTGGAACATCATCGACACAGCAACCGTAACGCCTGACGCAGAAGTTGAGGCGAAGGTGGCGGGCTATGAAGCCACGCTATCGAAGGAACTCGACGTCGAGTTAGGAAATTCCGAAGTCGCGCTCAGTACACTTCGTATCGACGTTCGCACCAAGGAAAACGCTTTCGGAAACCTGACTGCAGACGCCATGCGCGTTGCGGTCGATGCCGACGTCGCGTTCACTAACGGGGGCGGTATCCGCGGCAATAAACAATACGATCCCGGCCACGTTATCACCCGTCGCGATGTGCTGGAGGAACTTCCTTTCGGCAACGGCACCGTGAAGCTCGAAGTAACCGGCGAAGTGCTGCAGAAGGCGCTGGAGCATGGATATGCTGCATCGCCAGAAGCTGCCGGTTCGTTCCTGCACCTGTCAGGAATGACGGCAACCATCGACACAGCAAAGCCTGCCGGTTCGCGGGTTATGGACGTAATGGTTGGCGACAAGGCCCTCGATCCAGCCGCAACCTACACGTTAGCGACCAACGACTTCATGGCCCGTGGTGGCGATGGTTACGCGATGTTGCGTGAAGGCAAAGTGTTGATCGACGCAGACTCGGCACAGCTGATGGCAAACGCGGTGATGGCTCGTGTACGCGATTTGGGCACACTGAAAACGGGCATCGATGGTCGATTGACCATAAAGTAAAGCGCCTCGGATAAAAACGAAGGGCCGTCCATTTGGGTGGCCCTTTTGCGTTTCGGATCAGGCTTCGTAATCGCGAGTGTCGTCTATGACCTTGCCATCGTTGGGCAGCGCATCGACAAGCTCAACCGTGCCAGAAAGACCAGTGACGGTGCGGATGCTGGAGGCAATGGCTTCGGCATCAAGGTCGCTGCCTGTCACCTGCAAGTGCATTGAATCACTTGCACCATCGCGGCTCACAATCAGACGTCCGGCGGATGCGCCCGCATGGCTGGAAATGATGTCGGCCACCTGTTTGGGGTCAACAAACATGCCCTTCACTTTGGTGCGCTGGTCCGCCCGGCCCATCCACCCCTTGATACGCATGTTGGTGCGACCACAGGGTGACGGCTCATCTAGCACCGCCGAAAGATCGCCTGTTGCAAAGCGCACCAACGGGTAGGTTTTGGAAAAATTGGTAACCACCAACTCGCCCACCTCGCCCGGAGCAACGGGATCGCCCGTCCCGGGACGAAGGATTTCGACAATCAATCCTTCGTTGACAATCATGCCATCGCACAGTCCATCGGGACCTTTGGTTTCGTATGCAATCACGCCCAAATCCGCTGTGGCGTAGGACTGCATCACGTCCACCCCACGCTCACGATATTCCTCGCGCATGGATGGGAACAGCGCACCGCCAGACACCATCGCACGCTTGATAGACGACAGATCTATGCCCGTTTCATCGGCCTTATCGAGCATAACCTTTAGATAGTCCGGTGTGCCGGTATAGGCGACGGCACCAAAATGGTTTGCCGCCTGAACTTGTTGCTCCGTACCTCCAACACCGGCTGGAAACACCGTGCAACCAAGCGCCCGCAATGCTTCGTCAAGAATGAACCCGCCCGGTGTTGCGTGATAGGAAAGCGCATTGTGCACCATATCGTCACTTCGGAAGCCTGCAGCATAGAGTGCCCGCGCGCCACTCCAGGGATCGGCACCTAGCCCCTGTGGCTCCCATACCGGACCGGGAGAAACAAAAACACGCGTTCCGGTGAGGTTGGCAGCAACCGCAAAATCGCCAAAAGGAGGTTGGGTTTGCTGCGCCTTCATAAGGTCGGATTTTCGCAAAACAGGTAGTGTCGCCAAAGCCGTACGGTCTGTAATCGCTGTCAGATTTTGGCCTTCCAGATGCCGTGCGAGACCCGGCGCACCGGTTACCGCTGTTTCTAAATGCTCCGGCAGTGCGACAAAGAGATTGCGCTCACGCAATTCCGGGTCACGGGTGTCCATCTCGTCATACATGTCGGTGATGGGAATATCGTTAGTTGGCAGATCGGCCATGCCGGTCTCCTATCTGAGAATGCGAATCCAGCGCGCCAGATCGATGAGGCTCATCACGGCGGCTGAAACATAGGTCAACGCAGCAGCCTTCAGTACCGAGCGTGCGGCGGGCAAATCGCTATCTGCAAGATATCCGCCCTCCTTCAAGATTGGCAGCGCCTTACCAAAACTCGCGTCATATTCCACGGGAAGTGTGACGAGGTGAACGAGAATGCGGACAGCCAACAACGCGATACCAATTGCTGCAAAACCGATGAACGCCGCAGGCGTTCGCGCCAACAAGCCAAGCACTGGCGCGGCAAGAAAAAATATGGAAGCGATCTTGTCTGTCGCCATCGCGAATTTGACCATGCGATGCCGACGTTTGAGCCCGGCTTCGCCATTGTGATCCTGCATGGCATGGCCGACTTCGTGGGCAGCAACAGCAACCGCGGTGAGGCTTCGACCTTCGTAATTCTGCTGGGTAAGCCGCACGGCTTTCGCTTCACTGTCGTAGTGATCGCCAGCGTCAGTCTGTTCGACAGTGACGCCTGTGACGCCAAAATGTTTGATCAGATGCTCGGCGAGTTCTGCGCCAGTGCCCGGCAAATCTGGACGGTCAGCAGAGTGTTGGCGCATCTGTCGTTTGACCCACAGCTGCGGACCAGAGATCAGAAAACCAACCAACACCACGCCAATAATTCCAACCAGCAGCACTTAAGCAGCCTCCATTGTCACATCCCGATAAGCGGAAATAGCTTGCAGAATGACATTCACATCCGCGTCGAGACCGGAAAGATCGACCTCTACATCCTTCGCCTTTCCGCTGCGCTCCCATACCGACAGGATCAACCGAAACTCGTTCTCAGCACGGCCCAATTTCACTTCGCGAATATCATCCCAAAGCAAAGCCTGGCTGGAACGGCGAGCGTCGAAGAGACCGTCCGGACGAATGGCAACCACGATTTCACGGCGCAGATAACGCCAGATCATGGCAGCAGAGCAGAACGAGAAGAACAGGATCGCCACAACAGACGCGATGATTTTCGCATCAGCAAAACCAGCGAGCCTTGCAAACAGCCAGACGAGGAATGACATGATCGCGGTTAGCCCCACTGCGGTGGCGACCGAACGTCGAAACCCTTGCTGCGAGTAGCGGTATTGCGTCTGCATCAGTCGTTCCTGTTGCGCCGGGAATTCAGTTCAAACGTCTCGCCCTTAAATAGGGCTTGCTCGCGTCAAACCAAGAGTGAGCGATTGATTAGGCACATTTGCCGAGCAATGCGGGATCAAGCCAACCAGCGCTTGCGACGCTTGTAGTGCTTTACATCGCGGAAGCTCTTACGGCCTTCGCCTCCGACACCGAGGTAGAATTCTTTTACATCTTCGTTCTCGCGCAGGGCAGCGCCCTCACCGTCCAGAACGACGCGACCGGACTCTAGAATGTACCCATAAGTGGCGTAACGCAGTGCGATGTTCGTGTTCTGCTCAGCCAGCAGGAAAGAGACGCCCTCGTTGGAATTCAACTCTTTGACGATTTCAAAAATTTCTTCCACCAGCTGCGGCGCAAGCCCCATTGAAGGTTCGTCCAGCAGGATCATTTCAGGACGAGACATAAGTGCACGACCGATGGCGCACATCTGCTGTTCACCGCCCGATGTGTAACCAGCTTGTGACGACTTCCGCTCACGAAGGCGCGGGAAATAATTATAGACCATCTCGAGATCGGCCTTCACGGCAGCAGCACCATCCTTGCGGGTGAACGCGCCAGTGAGGAGATTTTCTTCAATGGTCAGATGACCAAAACAATGGCGACCCTCCATCACCTGAATGCAGCCACGGCGCACAAGATCGTTGGGAGAAAGCGACTGAACCTCTTCACCTTTGAAGAGAATGTTTCCCTTCGTCACCTCGCCGCGCTCCGCGCCCAAGAGGTTCGAAATAGCTTTGAGAGTAGTGGTTTTACCAGCGCCGTTTGCGCCAAGAATAGCAACGATACCGCCACGCGGCACGGTCAGCGAAACGCCCTTCAGCACCAGAATGACATGATCGTAGATGACCTCGATATTGTTAACGTCCAATATTGTGTCGACCGGTTCGGTAGCCGGGACTGTCGTCGTACTCATTTCGGCACTCATGGCGGACCTCTCAATCGGTGGTGCAAAACGGGGCGACCTTTACAGGCCGCCCCGCTGCAATTCTTAGATCTGCTTTACACGCTTAGTTGCAGGTCTGACCTTTCCAATCCGGCTTGTCGGAAACGTACTTTGCAGCAGCTTCTTCCAAAAGCGGGCGGGTCACGTCGAGCATTGGCGCAATCTTGTCGGAAATCTTCACGAACTGGTCGCCATCCCACTGTTGGATGAAGACACCACCGCCACCTTCGTGGTCCTTGCAGGAACCTTTGAGCGGGCCGGTGAAACCTTCGAGACCAAGCTCTTTAAGACGGGCTTCGGAGATGTCGATCTGCTCCAACCCATCACGCATCTGCTCGCCGGTCAGCGTCTTAGTGTTGTGGATTTCCTGCGCCTTGCGGATGGCTTCGGCGATGATGACCGCGTTGTACATGCCGCGGTTGTAGAGCACGTCGCCCACCTTGTCGGCATCGGCCTGAGACTTACCGGCATCAACAACATGCTTCTGGATGTCGGCAATAACCGGGAAGCTGGTTCCCACGCCAGAGAAGTTGGCTGCTTTGTAGCCTTTGCCTGCAGCACCCACCGGATCGAGATCAGCGTTGGCACCGGCCCACCAGTTGCCGATGAACTTATCGAGTGGAAAGCGGATCTTGATTGCTTCTTTCACGGCGGTCGCGTTCATTGCGCCCCAGCCCCACATGACCATGTAGTCGGGGCGTTCTTTGCGCACGTTCAGCCATTGCGAACCTTGGTTCTGCATGTCTTTACCTGCGACCGGGAAGCCGACCCACTCAAAGCCCATCTGTTTGGAAAGCGCTTCCAGAACAGGAATCGGCTCGCGGCCGTAACCGGCATCGAGATAGAGGAAACCGACTTTCTTGCCCTTGATCCCGCCTTCAGCAGTGGAGTCGATATATTGCAGGATCGACGACATCTGGTTCCAGTAGGACGTTGGGTAGGTGAAGGTGTAAGGGAAGGTTTCACCCACACCGCCAGCCGACAGGCCGTAGCCCATGGTGAGCAGCGGAATTTTGTCTTCCGTTGTCTTGGGGATCAGTGCCAACGTGATGCCGGTGGACAGTGGCGTATAGACCAGCGGATTATTGCCTTTGGTCGCTTCGTAGCACTCAACGCCTTTCTGGCTGTTGTAGCCGGTCTCGCACTCTTCGACCCGCACCTTGATGCCGCCAATGCCGCCATCGCGCTCGTTCAACATCGTGAAATAGTCGTTGAAACCATTGGCGAAAGGAATGCCACCGCCGGCGAAAGGACCGGTCCGGTAAGACAGGTTCGGGATGTAGTGTTCGTCAGCAGCAAAGGATGCTGTTGCTGCGCCACTTGCCAATACGGCGGTGGCTGCAAGCCCGAGGATCGCTTTCTTCAAAGTCATGTCATTCTCCCAGTGTTGCCCCGCAATGTGGCGGGGAAAGTCGTTGAGGCACCCTCCCGGCGCCTGTTTTGTTGAGCGCTTTGCAGCCCTCGTGTTTGCAGTTTTGCCTAACCGTAAGGGAAAGGCCAGTTGCGCAGTTTTTCTTTGGCGATCTGCCACAGCCTCGCGAGGCCATGGGGTTCGACAATGAGAAAGAAGATGATGAGCGCGCCAATGGACATGGTCGAGATATGCTCGATCATTGCACCGGAAATATCCAAACCCACCCCGCGTGTAACAGCGCGGATGAGCAATGGCAGCACGAAGATAAACGCAGCGCCCATGAAACAGCCAATCAATGATCCCATACCGCCGATAATGACCATGAACAGAATCTGGAAGGACAGGTTGATCGAGAAGCTTTCAGCTTCTACCGAACCCAACCAGAAGAACACCAGCATCGCACCCGACACGCCGCAAAGATAAGACGACATCGCAAAGGCTGAAAGCTTCGCGTTAAGCGGTTTGATGCCCATCAATTCAGCAGCAATATCCATGTCGCGGATCATCATCCACGACCGACCAATACGTCCGCGAATGACGTTTGAGGTAAGCCACGTGAACATGATGACGATACCCAGAACCAACATGTAGCGGGTGACGGGCTCTGCAGCAGCGCCGGTAATCTGAATGCCGAACAGCTTCTGCGGAACGTTCTGGATCGCGCCGGAATCATTGTAGTTGTAAAGCCAAGCGACACGCACAAACGCCCATTCGAGAAAGAACTGTGCGGCCAATGTTGTGATGGCCAGATACAGCCCTTTGATCCGCAAACTCGGCAGACCAAACACCACGCCTACGGCTGCTGCAAAAAAGCCCGACAGCAGAATGTGGATGAGGATCGAGACTTCGGGGAAGATCGTGGCGAGCTTGTAACAGCTGTATGCTCCAACCCCCATGAACGCGCCTGTGCCCAGCGAAAGCTGACCGCAATAACCCGTCAGGATGTTCAGCCCGATTGTTGCAAGGGTGAAAATCAGGAACGGGATCATGATCGAGTTGAGGAACAGATCGTTTCCGAAAACCGGTATAACCACGGCAGCTACAAATATAATGATCGCCAGCCCAACGCGGTCCTGCAGGATCGGAAAGATCGCAGAATCGGACTTGTAGGACGTTTTGAATTGCCCTGCTTCGCGGTAAAACATTAGCGGGCGCTCCGAGCTTCAATTTCACTGATACACATCTCTACGTATCTATCGATATCGTCGAATTTCTTATTGTTCACAGCGCTTTCGATACGGCCTGACAATCGCTGCTCAGCAAAAAATGGCAGCCGTTCTTTCTCGCTCTCAAATGTTCTGTCAGGAGAGTTTTGTTCTGCTCTTTCAAATGCGAACGCGACGTTGGCCCCAGCATTACTACTACCGTACACATCGAAGAGGCGCGAAAACGCAATGCACTCCTGAATATCGGCCCTATTGGGGAACCCGATGTCAGAACAACCCGCCAATGCTACAGAACTGGTTATGAATATTGCTGACTGGCGGACCATCACACCCTCTCGATAATCTTTTCGCCGAACAGACCCTGGGGTCGGAACAGCAGGAAGATGAGGGCTAGAACGTAGGCGAACCACGCTTCTACGCCACCGCCGAAGATTGCACCCCAATAGACCTCGAAGACCTTTTCACCGATGCCAATGATAAGGCCTCCAACGATAGCGCCGGGGATGGATGTGAAGCCGCCTAGAATGAGAACGGCTAATGCCTTCAGCGCGATGACCTCCAGCGCGAATGACACGTCGGAGCGTGCGCCCCACATGATACCTGTCACCAGCGCCACGACGCCCGCTGCGAACCAGACTATGGCCCATATTTGGTTGAGCGAGATACCTACCGATAGAGCGGCTTGGTGGTCATCTGCTACCGCGCGCAAGGCGCGACCGATGCGGCTGTAGTTGAAGAATAGCGCAAGCCCAGCCACCATGATGACGGCGATTACCACGGCTGCGATGTCGATATGTTGGAAGGATACCAGCCCGCCAAATACTTCCCAGTCGCTGACCCCGGTGGGCAGACCCAATTCTTCGGTGATCATCGATTTTGGCTCACCGCCAAAAATAGTTTCGCCCAGACCTTCGAGAAACAGCGTCAGACCAATAGTCGCCATGAGCAAGATAGCGTCGTGCTGGTTGACCAGTTTACGAAGCACGATCCGCTCCACACCAATGGCCAAAAGCGCCATAATGCCGAGGGTCAAAATAACCGCCAACCATGCAGGAACACCGACTTCGTGCAGCGACACCAGTGCGAGCGCTGCAAACACCACCATGATGCCCTGAGCAAAGTTGAACACGCCTGAGGCTTTGTAAATCAGCACAAAACCCAGCGCTATCAGCGCATAGAGAACGCCAGAAACAAAACCTTCCCAAACCGTTTGCAAGAGCAGGTCAGGAATGTCTGCCATCAAGACAAACGGGTCCACGAAAAACTGGTTGAAGAGATCCATTACGCGGCCCCTAGGTTGGTGGCGGCGTAGTTGGAATAAGGTCTGGGAACAGTCCAGCCAGACCCAACGCGATCATCGTGACCGCGATGGCCCATCGTATCCACTTTGGAACCATGATGAGTAGAATACCCGCCACAAGCATGAAGCCGTAAAGGGTTCGCGCGTCGGCGACGATTAAATCGCGAATGAAATTCATTTGAATATCCAAAAGCTGAAGTCTGGTGAGCGTCGTGAGCAGCCATCAGTGCGGCACTCCCAAATAGGCATCAATGACCTCTTGGCTCGCTTGCACGGCGGCGGGTTCGCCATCAGCAATCTTCTTGCCGTAGTCGAGCACCACGACGCGGTCGGCGAGGTCCATCACCACCCCCATGTCATGTTCGATGAGCGCGATAGTGGTGCCGAACTGGCGATTCACCTCAACAATGAAACGCGACATGTCCTCTTTTTCTTCGAGATTCATTCCCGCCATAGGTTCGTCTAGAAGTAAAAGATCGGGTTCAAGCGCAAGCGCGCGACCAAGCTCAACACGCTTCTGTAAGCCATAGGGCAGCTTGCCCACGGGCTGACGGCGAATATGCTGGATTTCGAGAAAGTCGATGATCTCTTCCACCTTCTTGCGATGTTCAATTTCCTCGTTGCGAGCAGGCCCGTAGTAGAAAAGCTGAGTGAGAAAATTCGACTTCATCTTCAGCGAACGACCGGACATGATGTTATCGAGCGTCGACATACCAGTGAACAGCGCCACATTCTGGAACGTGCGCGCGATACCGGAGGCAGCAGCCTCATAAGGCTTCATCTTGGTGCGCGTCTCGCCACGCCAGCGGATCGTGCCTTCTTGCGGATGGTAGAAGCCGTTGATGACGTTGAGCATCGACGTTTTGCCCGCGCCGTTGGGTCCGATGATCGCGCGAATTTCGCCTTTAAGGATGTCGAAAGAAATATCCTCAATAGCCGTTACGCCACCAAAGCGGAGCGTAACGTTATCAACCGAAAGCAATTCTTCGCCCATCGCAATGCCATCGCCGGCAGCGTGGAGGCTCGTATCGTGAGCGTTCATTCCGCCGCCTCTTTCATTGCTTCTGGAGCATGTCGTTTGGCGTCGCGGATCTGAACAGTGGCCGCGATTTTGCCCTTGCGACCGTCTTCGAAGACCACCTCTGTCTCCACGAATTTCTCAGACGAGCCATCGTAGAGCGCATCGATAAGGTCGCCGTAGCGCTCGTTGATGAGGCTTCGGCGCACTTTCATGGTGCGGGTGAGCTCACCATCGTCCGCGTCAAGTTCCTTGTGTAGCACAAGGAAACGGGCGATCTGCGCTCCAGCCACGCGCTCTTCGGCAGCCAGGTCGCGGTTCACCTGATCCACGTGATCGCCCATCATGTCGTAGACTTTGGGGTGGTTCGCGAGTTCCTGATAGCTGCCATAGGCGATGTTGTTGCGCTCAGCCCAGTTGGCCACCGGCTGCAGGTCGATGTTCAGCATGACGGCTGCGTATTCGCGCCCGTCTCCGATAGCGACCGCTTCCTTGATGTTTGGGAAGAACTTAAGTTTGTTCTCGATATATTTAGGCGGGAACATCGAGCCGTCGGCGAGTTTTCCCACGTCTTTTGCGCGGTCGATAATCCGCAAATGACCCTGCGCGTCGAGGAAACCAGCGTCGCCCGTTTTCACCCAACCCTCTGCGTTTTTCGTCTCGCGTGTGGCTTCGTCGTTTTTATAATAGCCGATGAATGTGCCTGGCGAGCGATAGAGAACCTCACCATTGTCGGCGATTTCGATTTCCACATCCGGAGAAGGTGTGCCGACCGTATCGGCGCTGATCTGACCATCCGGCTGAGCGGTGATATACACGCTGGCTTCGGTCTGACCGTAGAGCTGCTTCAGGTTCAGACCGAGGGAACGGTAGAAGCTGAAAATCTCAGGGCCGATCGCTTCGCCAGCCGTATAACCCACCTTCATACGGCTCATGCCGAGGCGGTTTTTCAGCGGACCATAGACGAGAAAATCGCCGAGCTTGTAACGCAACCTGTCCAGCAAGCCGACGCTGTCACCGTTTAAAAGCTTCTCACCAACACGGTTCGCCACGCCCAGAAAATGGTGGAACATCTTCTGTTTCAGCGCGCTGGCATCCTCCATCCGAACCATGATGTCGGTGAGCAGGCCTTCGAAAACACGGGGTGGTGCAAAGAAATAAGTGGGCGCAATCTCGCGACGATTTTCTGTGACAGTGTCCGGGCTTTCGGGGCAGCAGACGCAATAGCCCGACGTCAGAGATTGTGCGTAGGAGAAGATGTGGTCACCAACCCAAGCGAGCGGTAGGTAGGCGATGATCTCGTCATTTTCGTCGAAACCATCGAACGCATTTGCGTTGCGGGCAGAGATAACGAGGTTGTCGTAGGACAGCATAACGCCCTTGGGTTTGCCGGTCGTACCTGAGGTATAGAGCATGACCGACAGGTCTTCGCCCTTGCCTGCATTGATTTGGTCTTTCCATTTTTGGCGGGCGGCATCGTCTGCGCCACGGCCTAATTCCTGCACCGTTGCGAAGGAGTGGAGGAACGGTTCATCGTAGTCACCGAGCCCTCGCTCCCAATCGTAGATGATGGTTTCCAGCTCCGGCAGCTCATCTTTGATGGAAAGAATTTTGTCGGTCTGTTCCTGGTCCTGAACAACCGCAAACCGCACCTCGGCATGCTGGAGAACATAGACCATCTCTTCAGCAACGCTGTCGGAATAGACGGGAACGGGCACACCACCGAGCGCTTGGATGGCGGTTAGCGCCCAATAAAGCCGCGGGCGGTTGGTGCCGACGATGGCAACCTTGTCACCAGCTACAAAACCCAAAGCTTTTAGGCCAAGAGAAAAGTCTCGGACTTGTGTGAGCGTTTCCGCCCAAGTCCAAGTTTGCCAGATGCCAAAATCCTTGTGGCGCATCGCGGGTCGGTCGGAAAACCTGTTCGCGTTGCTCAACAGCAGTTTTGGAAATGTATCGAGTTTGTCCGTTGCCATGTTGCCGCCCTCCCAAGCGACAGCACATGTTCGTCAATGGAATGCCCGGTGGCAAGCGCCATTTACGGGTAAACCGTGGTTATTCGCGGCTACATGCGCCGGAAGGTAAATGACGAGGTGGTGACATCCTTACCGTCCACACGATCGCCAACGGTTTGCATAAATTGGTTGGGACCTTGGCGAACAACAGTCAGCCGTGCGGTACGGTCGCCGTTCACAGGTGCTGCCCAGCCAATATCCAACACAACACGGTCGGCTGACTTATTGCCCTGTAGGTTTGCAACACCCGTGCGGGCGCCATCATATTCTCCGCGAACAGCAGTTCCGTCTGCTGCCAACTTCATCCCAAAGCTTTTCTTCAATATGCCGTAGCGGCAGGTGCCGGTCATTGCTGTTTGCGGGCCGGTTTGATCGACATTCATCGTACATTTCACAGGGATGCGGCCTAAGGGTTCAACCAGAACCTTGCCGGAGCCGGTCCAACTGCCCGAAAGGCCATGCAAGGCGTCAGCGTTGGCGGACGTGGTGAACGCGGTCATTAGCAAGGCTGAAGCGATAGCAAATTTCATGACAGGCCGTCTCTCGTTGTTTTTGGGTAAAGCAGAAACGAGAACGCCGTGGAAATAGTTTCAGCGTTCACCCATGCCATTCAATCCATCGACCATGGAAATCGGCCCTACCCAAAAGGCGGAGCTCGCTGTCAGCTTCATCGACCACGGTAAGTGCAGCGCCGGGTTCTTGTCCGTCGGCCTCCATGCGCAGCCAGACAACAGGGCCACCGACGGAGCGCATATGCTTCCTCAGCATAGTGTCGCCCGCTTCTCTCATTTCCGACGGCATATATTGCCATGCAATCGTTGAGAATACGACAGTCTTCGCGTTTTGCGGGCGGTCTGCGAGCTTTCGATCAAGCCACGCCAAGCCATCATCGCGATCTACATTCGTCGGATGCTCGTCTGCGATTGCGATTGCAGCGTCCAAACGAGCTAGACGGTCAGGCTGGTCGGGCCAAACATAGCTGCGCAAACGCAGGCGCTGTTGGGGATCCGATAAATCGAAAGGCGACAGGTCAACACCACGGCGGCCGGAGACCTTTACGTCTGCCAATTGAGGTCGCTGGCCTTTCCACTTGGGTTTTAGCTGCAACCGCGAAGAAAGGTCACCGCACAGGACACCACCAAGATCGTAGCCGAAGCGGTCCAAATTTTGATTCAATCCGGCAGACGATCCGAACTCCAGTAGGTGCAATGGAAGATCACTGTCTCCAGCTATCGCCATCAAGCAAGGCCAAAGCGCTGCTGCGCGGGCAACTTCGTTCGTCTGCGGCGGAGAGGCCATGAAGTCGTGCAAACACTCATCGTTGCGGCGCATCACTGCTGTCAGAAGTTCAGGCGTGATGTGCGATAAAGATAACGAGTAGGCATCCGCCAACTCTGTATTCACGCCCGATAAAACGAGGGAGTGAAGCCCGCCACACAAGCGCAATGGCACATTGTCTGCACCGCTGCATGGATCACCTTGCCAGTTCAGGCAAAGCGACCCAACCTTCGTGGAAGCATCAAGATGGGTTGTGAACAGGCGACACAGATGGGCGGTCATGGGGGAACCAAGCTTGTCGCAATGATCCGCTTGCACCGTGAAAGCTTCCCGTACCGCCTGCTCCGTCATCCTATTTTCCTTCTACGGGTTCCAAAGTGCTGCCACCGGCCCAGTCGACATTCCTCGTAGCGATCATGGTGAGAGCCACCGCGGCGAAGGCGACGAACGCGCCGACCAGTAAGGCGTATTCCGCCTCGCGCATCACAAGATAGATTACGGCATAAGTTGCAGCGATTGCAGCAGCTACAATCCATGTAGCGTAGCGTCGTGCCAGCGCATGGCCGACATACCAAGATATCAGCGCAGTCGTGGCGAGTGCGGCGATGAGATAGGCAGTATCGAAACCAACACGTTCGGCCAACGCGAGAAGCAACACGTAGAACACGACCAATGCGATACCAGTTAGAATGTACTGAATCCAATGGAAAGCGTTACGGTCCATAAGTTCCAAAATGAACACGGTCAGAAAAATGAGCGCGATGACCAGTACGGCATATTTCAACGTGCGCTGGACGATCTGGTAGAATTTCAGCGGTTCGACCAGATCGACGGATACGGCTGCGCCGCCGTTCGGAATTGCTGTGGCAAAACTGTTGACTGCAGTACCCCGCGCGATGAAGGGCACAGTCCAAGTGGCGGAGAAGCCCGCTTCGGAGATGTCACGCTTTTCCGGTAGAAAGGCCCCGCGAAAGCCTGGGTGCGGCCAGTCTGCTTTCATGGATATCTTGGTATCGCGCCCTGCCGGCGCAACGGTGAAACTGCGAGAACCGTTTAGATTCAGCGTCATCGAAAAATCGAAACCTGCCGACAACATAGCCTGATTAAGCGGGAGAAAAATTCCGTTGCCCTGACGGTTTACGCCGGGCGATTGGCGACGGGAAACTGAGCTAGCGAGAACGCCATTCGTGCCGGGCTGCATCTCCATATCGCGCGCACCAAGTTTAGCAGTGACAGAAGATCTAAAGCCCGTGTTGTCGCCAACCTGAACCAGCAGGAAAGCGGCAGCCATATTCAACTCACCCTCTCCTTCAGTAACGAACCCGTCGATATCACTGGCTGCAAAACGCCCCTTTAATGCCACTTCACTTCCGTACAGCGTTGTCGAATAAATCGATTTCTTTCTCTCGGTCACTTCCAACGCGCTGTCTGCCGACAATTGCTGCGGGGAGATGAAGAGGAAGTCGCGCTGCTTTGAAATTCGATTATTCGTCGTTGTGGTGCGTGTTCGAGGCACAACGATATAGGGACCGTTTATGATTTGTGGTGCGCCCCAACCTTGCGCGATTTCGTTCGCCACCACATTGCCGCGCTGTTGACGCTCGCGAACGATGTCCATCACGAAGAAGGTCGGAATGATGAGCAGCAAAGATATAAAGCCGATGGCTAGAAATTTTACGCCGGGTTGAGCGAAGAAGCCTTGCGCTTTGCTAACCACTGTTGAATCAGCAGCACTGGGCACTCCGGCGGGTGCCGGAGCGGTGAGTGTTGGTTCGGACATAATGAAAATCTCCCAAGATGAAGTGGCGCGACATCACGCCTCCCATCTGGCCGAAACATGTCGTGATTCCGGCGGTTGCGAGATCAGTTCAGGGTCATATTCGGGCAGCGTTACTCAGCTGCATCCAAAAGATTGTCCATCGAACCAGCCGGATTGTTAAAGCCAGCGCGAAGTTTCATCCGTTCTGCTAGCGCCTTTTTCGCGTTGCGTTCCTTGACGTGACCAAAGCCGCGAATGGTTTCCGGGTAGGCTGCCAAGGCTTGCGCTGCTGAAAGATTCTTGCCGTTCAGTCCGGCGACGATTTCGTCGATCACAAGCTCGTAGTCCGACAGCAATTCGCGCTCCATCTTGCGTTCAGCGGTATAGCCGAACACATCCAGCGCTGTTCCACGCAAACCTCTGAAGCGCGCCAGCCAACCAAACGCTTTCATCATCCACGGGCCATATTGACGTTTTTGCAACTCGCCCTTGTCGTTCGTCTTGGAGAACAGCGGTGGCGCGAGGTGAAATTCAAGACTGTCCCAGCTTTCAAACTGGTGCGCCATTTGCTTGGCAAACGAGCCATCGGTGTAGAGGCGCGCGACCTCGTATTCATCTTTAATGGCCATAAGCTTAAACAGGTTTTTAGCCACGGTCTCGCTCAAGATGTCGTCGCCACCGGCTGATTTTTCGGCCTGCCGCACACGCTCAATATTGCTTGCAAATCGCTTCGCATATTTGCGATCAGCATAAGCGGTTAATCGCTCGACGCGCCGCGCAATCATTTCATCCAGAGTTTCTGAAAGCTGGCGGTGTTCCAGTGGATTAGACTTAGCTTCCGGCTGGACCGGCAACAGAGCCATGTCATAGGCAGCTACCCTGCCCCACTGGAATGCCGCCTGGTTCATAGGTATTTGCACGCCGTTCATTTCGATGGCGCGCATGATGGCGTCTTCACTCACAGGTAAACCGCCGCGCTGCCAAGCGAAGCCAAGCATGAACATGTTCGCCCCCATCGCATCGCCCAACAGTGAGATGGCAGCACTTTGCGCGTCCACCACCGCCGTCATGTCATTGCCAGCTGTTTCCCGCAGCGTCTTTATAATGCGCTGGGTGGGGAAGCTAAAATCGACATTATGGGTGAATTCGCCTGACAGTTTTTCGAACGTGTTCACAACCACCTTGGTGCGGCCTTTTTGGATGGAGCCGAGCACCTTCTGGGTGGAGGCCGTGACCATGTCACAACCCAAAATCAGGTCTGCACCGGACGCTGCGATACGGATGGATTTGATGTCTTCCGGCGTTGGCGCGATGCGCAGATGGCTGGACACTTCGCCACCTTTCTGCGCCAGTCCTGCCATATCGATGATGGCCGTGCCACGCCCTTCTAGATGAGCGGCCATGCCGAGCACGGCACCCACCGTAACCACCCCCGTACCGCCCACACCGGTGATGATGATACCGAATGAATGATCGAGCGCTGGAAGTTCAGGGGTTGGAACCGAAGGAATATCACCGCTAGCTGCACCCTTTTCGCCCTTCTTCAGCTTTGCGCCATGGACGGTGACGAAGCTTGGGCAGAAGCCTTCGACGCAAGAGAAGTCTTTGTTGCAAGCGCTTTGGTCGATCTGGCGTTTACGACCGTATTCAGTTTCCACCGCGCCGACGGCAACGCAGTTCGACTTCACACCGCAATCGCCGCAGCCTTCGCAAATCTGTTCATTGATAACGACGCGACGATCTGGATCAGGAAATTTTCCGCGCTTCCGACGACGGCGTTTTTCACTGGCGCAGGTCTGATCGTAGATGACGACCGTGAGACCTTTCACCTTGGCCAGCTCTTCCTGAACTGGAATGAGTTCGGAGCGATGGTGGATCGTCGTTCCGAACGGCCACGCGATCTGACTGTCGTATTTTTCTGGCTCATCAGTGACAACAACCACGCGGTGCGCGCCTTCAGCAGCCACCTGCTGGGCGATCTGCCATGGCGTCAGTCCGCCCTCGTTCGGCTGCCCGCCAGTCATTGCCACCGCATCGTTGAACAGAATTTTGTAGGTGATGTTGGCCTTGCTGGCAGCCGCTGCGCGAATGGCGAGATAGCCAGAGTGGTTATAGGTGCCGTCGCCCAGATTTTGAAAAACGTGGTCACGGGTGGAGAAATGGTGTTCGCCAACCCAGTTAGCACCCTCGCCGCCCATCTGGGTGTAGCCCTCGGTTTCCCGGTCCATCCACTGCACCATGTAGTGACAGCCGATACCCGCATAAGCGCGGCTACCTTCGGGGATATGGGTGGATGAATTGTGCGGGCAACCGGCGCAGAAATAGGGTATGCGGCCAGCAACGCCTTCCGTCGCCTTCAGGGTTTCCTGCGCCTGTTTTAGCGCTTTTACCCGCGAGCCAAGTTTGCGGTCTTTGGCAAAACTATTGACCCGCTCGCCTATGGCAACAGCAATCTGGTTGGAATCCAACGCACCATGGATCGGGAAAAGCCATTCACCCTTTTCGTCTTTCTTGCCTACAATCGCTGGGTGGTCGGGGACCGAGTAAAGCTCCTCGCGCACCTGGACTTCGATCAGCTCGCGCTTCTCTTCAACCACGATGATGAGGTCGAGACCCTTGCCGAATGCGCGCAACTCTTTGCGCGACAACGGCCAGACACAACCGCACTTATAAAGGCGAATACCGAGGTCGTTGGCGCGCACCTCATCGATGCCGAGATCGTCCATAGCCTGACGCACATCGAGGTAGGATTTGCCTGCCGTGATGATACCGACCTTGGGTTTCTTCCCGCCGGACGTGATGGTGTGATTTAGCTTATTGGCCTCTACATAGTCCTGCACCGCATAGCGCTTGTGGACATGCAGGCGTTCTTCCTGAACCAGAATCGGGTCGTTGGGACGGATGCTGAGGCCGTCGGCCGGGCGGCGATCTTCCTTCGGTTCGTGCAATTCCAAACGGTCAACGCGACCATCGACGACCGCAGTCGATTCGATGGTGTCCTTCACGCATTTGATGCCAACCCAGACGCTCGCGTAGCGCGACAGGCCGTAGCCGAAGATTCCGTAGTCTAGGATCTCCTGAACACCGGCAGGCGACAGGATCGGAATTTTCAAATCGAGCAGATGGAATTCACTCTGGTGTGCTGTGGTGGAGGATTCTGCCGTGTGGTCGTCCCCCATCAACAGCAAGACACCGCCATTTTTTGAGGTGCCTGCAAGGTTGGCATGACGAAACACATCGCCTGAGCGATCCACTCCCGGGCCCTTGCCATACCAGACACCGAAAACGCCATCGAAGCGGCCTTCGCCACGCATTTCTGCCTGCTGGGTGCCCCAAATTGCGGTGGCTGCAAGGTCTTCGTTAAGGCCCGGCTCGAAGACAATATCGCGGGCGCCGAGCCGCGATTGCTCTTTCCACATGGCCATGTCGAGGCCGCCAATGGGCGAGCCACGATAGCCGGACACGTAGCCACCGGTGTTCAAACCGGCCGCTTCATCGCGTGCCTTCTGCATCAGCGTCAGGCGCACAACGGCTTGCGTGCCGGTGATGAAGACATCGGATTTATCGAGATCGTATTTATCAGCAAGATTCACGGGCGTTAGATCAGGCTGCGCACCGGACCCTGCGGCGTGGACGGAATCGGTGGTTTTATCGGACATGGTTATGGCTCCCTCAACACGAAGCGGGGCGCGCTTCTTCTATTGCGAGTTTCGCAGCATCACCGCGTGGGTCAAGCCCGTTAAGACGCGCCATAGAACCAATTTGGTAGCGAGGTGGCCAGAGATGGCCACCAAAAGACGAGAGCCAAAGCCAGAAGCTGTAGCCCGATATAAGGCACAACACCGCGATACATCATGGCGGTAGTGATCTGCTTCGGCGCGACACTTCGCAGGTAGAAAAGAGAAAGGCCAAAGGGCGGCGTTAGGAACGAGGTCTGTAAGTTAAGCGCCAGCAAAACGCCCAACCAAACGGGACTCATGGTGGACCCATCAGCCATCGGCAATGTCAGCAGCACTGGTGCTGCCAATGGCAGGACAACATAGGTAATTTCTATGAAATCCAGCACGAAACCCAACAGAAAAACCGTTAGCATAACGACTGCCAGCGCACCCATGGCACCGCCGGGCAAATCAGAAAGCCATCCGGCCAACGTTTCATCCCCGCCCAAACCGCGCAGCACAAGCGCGAATATGGATGCGCCGATGATGATCGTAAAAATAGTGCACGTGAGGTGAACGCCCTCACTGGCAATATGCCGCCAGTCGTTCCAACCCAGCTTGCGCGAGCCGAGAAGTGCAGCCCCAAACGCGCCTACTGCGGCCGCTTCCGACGGGGTCGCGATGCCGGAAAGAATCGAACCAAGCACCGCGACCACAAGCGCAAATGGCGGAACAAACGCCGACAAACTGCCTGCGGTTGTATTGCTCGAAACTGGTTGGGCGCCCTGACCTGCATCATCACCTCGTAAAATCTGCCAGCAGACAAATAACCCCACCAGAAGCGCGCCTGGCAAAATGGACGCTGCGAAAAGGTCTGCGACTGACACCGTGTCGGGTGCAAAATTCCCGCTGCTTGTTTGAGCGGTTTGCCAAGCGTTGGATAGCTGATCACCCAGCACGATAAGTACAATTGATGGCGGCACGATTTGGCCCAATGTACCAACTGCTGCAACGGTGCCAGCGGCCCGGTTCGGCGCAACACCGCGCGACAACAACACTGGCAGTGCTAGCAATCCCAACGTTACGACGCTTGCGCCCACGATGCCCGTAGAAGCAGCAAGAAGCGCACCAACCAGTGTTACGGAAACCGCAGCTCCACCGCGAAGGCCGCGCAAACCATGGGTGGCAGCTTCCAACATTTCTGCGGCGATGCGGGAACGTTCGAGGATAGCCCCCATCAGAACAAAAAACGGAATAGCGAGTAGGATTGGGTTTGTAACAATGCCGAAGACCCGGGACGGGATAGCGCCTAAGAGAGCAAGATCGAACGCACCTACCAGCGTCGCAAAGACAGCAAACAAAACCGCAAAGCCGCCAAGAGTTATCGCCACGGGATAACCGGCCAACAGTAGCAACAGGGCAAGGCATGCGAACACTATGTCCATGATAGCGTCATGTCTTGTTGCGTCATGGCCAGTTCCATCATGATCGGCGCCACTTCGCCAATCCGGCCAATAGAAGACTGACTGCAAAAAGCGGTATGAGAAATTTTATCGCATAGCGGCCCGGTAGACCTGAAATCTCAGCCGAGCCTTCGCCGATGAGCCAGCTTTCGGTGGCATATGTCCAACCGAACCAGATTAAGCACAACGAGAAAGGCAGGAGAAACAGCACGGTCCCAACCTTTTCCAAAACGCGCCACAATTTTTCGGAGCGACCAGCAGACCAGACATCAATGCGCACCAAACGGTTTTGGGCCAGCGTTGAAGCGCTACCGGTCAATATTGCGACAGCGCAAAGTGCTGCCACCAATTCCTGCCCCCAAAGCAAGCCTATGCCGGCAGCCCGCAAACCTACCACCGAGACCTGCAGCAAACAGGCGGCTAGAAGGGCCAGCGCTGCAACACCGTGCAGCGCCTTTACCCAAATGCCCGGCTGAAACGCTGGCTCGCGTTCCATGCCGAGACTAGAAGTTCAGCGAGATGTCGCGATGGCCGGACTGGCAGCTCGCCACGAATAGAGCCTGTTCACGCGACAGCCTGCGCTGTTGGGTAAGGCCCACCGTATCGCGCATCGCTAACTCATACTCATCAAGAGCCGCAACGAATTCCGGTGTCACCTGCGCTCGCCATTCGCCTTGAACAGCCAATAGACGACGGGCTTCGGCCACATTGGTCTCGACGTCATCCATGCGAGGCGGATTGCGGCGCATACCACGGCGTGCCTTTGACAAAGCGCTTTTCACCTTCGAGGTTCCATCGACACGTGATACGGCGTCCTCTGCCGCCTTGATCAGAGCCTGACCTTCTTTGGAATCGACACCCTGAAGACTGGCCATCAGACCATCAAGAATAGGCACGAATGCGTTGAAGTCTTCGTTCCCCGCAAGGACACCCTGTAGGTTTTTCACGCTGGTGTACGCCGTGCTCGACGAACGACGGAACTCATTGCGCAATTGCGCTTGTTCTTTGACGATTTCCTTGAAGGCGTCACGACGTGGCACCCAATCTTCTGGGATCTGCGCGAGCAACGCATCACGTTCCGCCTCTTCGTCGGCGATCCGTTGTTCAAGCTGCGCACGGGCCTCAGCCTGATCTTCGCTACGCATGCGCGACGCGCGAACACGGAGACGCTCGATATCGGCATCAAGAGCGCGGGCGTCACGCTCATATCCCCTTACCAAAACATGGAGCGGGCGGAATGCGTCGGCCGCAACACCTTCGCGGGCTTCAACCGCTTTAGCCGCGATTAACTTGTCGCGTGCTTCTCCTGTTGCCGCATAAGACTCTTCGAGAGCCTTTTGGAGATTGGCTGGCAGATAAGACACGTCCAACGCCTTGAGATTGTCCTGAGCCGAAACGATGCGGCCCGTGGGCTCCTGGAAACGGCCATGGATGTAGTTTTCGACGCAATATTGCAGGCGGGGGTTACGCGGCGGCGGCGCGGTTTCGCCCAATAGTGAGACGCGGTTCGGCAGATAGTTCACCAGTTGAGGGAACTGCGCGACTATAAACAGCGCCGAAAGCTGCAAGCAGATAAAGCCGATGACGCCCTTATACATATCCAGCGTTTTCACCACGGCAGGTGCCACACCGCGCAGATAGAAAAGTGCAAAACCGAACGGCGGCGTCAGGAATGATGTCTGAATGTTCAGGCCAATCATCACGCCTAACCAAACAGCAGTGACGTTGGCGGACGGGTCTGCCAGCAGGATCGGGGCCATGATCGGCACCACGACCACCGCGATTTCGATGAAGTCCAAGAAGAAGCCAAGAACGAACATGATCGCCATGACGACGATGAACTTTGCCCAGAAGCCACCTGGCACACCTTCGAGGAAGTGCTGCACCAGTTCTTCGCCGCCAAAAGCGCGAAAGGCTGCGGTTAGCATCGCTGCACCCAGCAGAATGATGAAGACAAGCGACGTGGCTTTGGCCGTCTCAATCATAACGTCGCTGAGCGTGTTGTCGGTGCGGTAGGCCCGCACTGCGGACCAGACCAGCGCACCAATTAGACCAGCAGAAGCGATCAGGGCGATGATAATGCCGATCTGATCGTTAGCGGTGCTGATGGCTTTGATGTTGGTGTTGAAGTTGCTCACCACCACCGCAATGACTGCGATGGATACCAATGCCAAAATAGCGGGCAGATAGGCACCCTTCTGACCTTCCTTCAGCCGGTAACCCGACATGATGAGGGCACCAGCCGCACCGATGGCACCGGCCTGGTTCACCGTGGCGATACCAGCAAGGATTGTACCGAGAACGAGGAAGATGAGGGCCAGAGGCGGCACCAGAACCAGAGCAAGGCGCTGCCAGAACACCTTATCGAGCCCGGTTTCGTTTGGAACTGCTGGAGCCTTTTTTGGGAACAGCAATGCGGTAACCAAAATATAGATCATATAAAGTGCCACCAGCAGCAGGCCCGGAATGAGAGCGCCGAGGAACATTTCGCCAGCGGAAGTCGAGGTCACACCAAAGGGTGACGGCATGGTGAGTTCGCCGGTAGATGCCTTGTAGAGTGCTTTACGGGTGGTGCCTGCCTGGTCCACTGCAGCGGCCAACTGGTCAGCCAAAATAATGAGCACGATAGAAGGCGGAATGATCTGCCCCAACGTGCCGGATGCCGCGATCGTACCTGTGGCCAGTGATGGCGAGTAGTTGTTGCGCAGCATTGCGGGCAGTGAAATCAGGCCCATGGCTACGACGGTGGCACCAACGATGCCAGTAGTGGCAGCCAGCAGAGCACCCACGAAAACGACCGAGATACCCAAACCACCGGGCACTGGACCGAACAGCTGCGCCATGGTCATCAACAGATCTTCGGCAATCTTGGACCGCTGCAACATGATGCCCATGAAGATAAACAGCGGAATGGCGATCAGCGTATCTCGCTCCACCTCCCAATAGATACCTCGAAGGTTCGTGACCCCCGCAGACAGCCACTGCCCCGGACCGCCTTGGGCGAAGTAGGCGTCTGGACTACCGGCAAAGGCCCAACCTGCAAGCGCTGCCAGCGTGATTGTGATGATGGCTGCACCGGGAAGCGCAAATGCCACCGGATAACCAGACCCCAAAGCGGTCGCCATGATGATGAGCAGGAGAAGGAGGAAAAACAGTTCCATCGTGGATATCTACCGGGTCTTGAATTTCAGAAGGTGGTTTGGCCGTTCAATTTTATTAGTGAGCAGCGGTGTCACCACGGTTGAGGCGGGTGCCAGGTTCGTCGCGCCAGTCTGCAACCGATTCCATAAAATAGCTGACAAACTGAATGAGCATGGTGAGCGCGAACACGCCAAGGAAGGCCGCCATCATATATTTGACGTAAAGGCCAAAGCCGGACTGCGAGACTTCGAAGTTGGCAACCGCGCCGTAGATGATGGCCGATGGACCACCGAGGCCGATAATCAGGATCGTCCAACACAGACCCATGCCCAGCAGCACAGTTCCAAATGTGTTGACCCGCCCCTTCGAGCGATTGCGCATGCCTGCATAGAAGATATCGACGCGAACGTGACCTTCTTCGTATAGCGTGTAGGCGGAAGCAAACAGGAACAAAGCGGCGTACCAAAAGCGAACGAGATCACCCATGAAAGCCTGTTCGTATGAGAACACGAAACGTGTGATCACGATCATCAATTCCGCTGCGACAATCATCAATGTTAGCCAATGGAAGCCCAATGTCCTGGCGAAGAACGCGCAGACAACTCCCAAAATCATCAACGGCACATGAAGCCATGGACCGCGAAACTGGGAACGGCCCAAATCACGGCTAAGGTCTGAGCCAACAATACCTTCCAGCGCATTTTCGACGCGTAGCGCAGAGACGATAACGTCGCCGAGGCCAACGAATAAAACGATGAAAAAAGCAGCCCGGACAACGAAGAGATTGAACCTGTGAATACGCGCGGAATCAGCTCTTAGAGGCACCGTTTTATCGCGGGTCACAATCCAGCCCGCAAAAGCGACAGCGATCAGATAGGACGCAACTTCGATAGCGGATAACACGCCGCCGCCATCAAACAGGGCCAAGGCTCCGGGCCATCCGAAGCTGAGTTTCAATACAACATTTACGAACCACACGGTGAGCACGGTGAGCATCGCCCAGCCGAAAAACCGTGCACCCAGCGTTATGGCATCTCCGGGATGCTCTATGCCTGATCCGGTGTGGTGGACGGCGCGGCTATCGGGATTGCTCATTGGGGTGGGTGTCGCGGCGGCTGGCTCCAAATTCGAAGTCGACTCGTTCATGCTGACACTATCCCCGTCATGGCGCAGCTTTTGCAGAGCAGCTCCCCAGCCCCTGCATCGCCAACGCGAAATTTCGTCATATCACTTCACGGAGCAATTACGCTTTCCGTACGGGGACATGCTCCCGCTATCGTACCGGCGGTTTTGACCGGCAGTGAAGTGAAGGGCAGCATATGCCGCCCTTCACTCTCGTCACGTTAGCCTGCCGCGATTGCAGCAAGCCAAAAGGCTTACTCGATGCCAAGCACGTTGTTGCGCTTGATGGAGTAGGAGACGTCCGACTTGGCCATCCAGGAACCGAGTTCCATACGGGCAGCAGCGTGGGCATCAAGGATCTTCGCAGCAAGCGGCGAGTGATCGCGGGCTTCTTCGAAGACTTCCTGAGCAGCTTCACCGAACGATGCGTAAACATCGTCGTTGAATTCACGCAGCTGGACGCCGTTTTCGTTGATGAGTTTCGACAGATACTCACCGTTGTTGGCGTTGGTTTCAGCCATAGTGCGCGCGTTTTCTTCGTTCGCAACAGCCTGAATGATAGCCTGGTCGACTTTGTCGAGACCGTCCCACCAAGCCTTGTTCATGCCGAGTGCAAGCTGTGCGCCTGGCTCGTGCATGCCCGGGAAGTAGTAGTACTTCGCGGCTTCGTAGAACTTCATGAAATAGTCGTTGTAAGGACCAACCCACTCGGTGGCGTCAATGGCGCCGGATGTGAGATTTTCATAAATCTGACCACCGGGAAGGGAAACAGGCGAAGCGCCCAGTTTCGCCATGACGTCGCCGCCCTGGCCCGGGATACGCATTTTCAGACCTTTGAGGTCTTCAGCAGAGTTGATTTCTTTGTTGAACCAACCGCCCATCTGAACGCCGGTGTTACCAGCAGCGAATGCTTTGAGGCCGAATTCAGCGGAAAGCTCGTCCCAAAGTTCCTGGCCGCCACCGTATTTAATCCATGCGTCCATTTCCGTGTAGGTCAGACCGAAAGGAATAGCGGTGAATGGCGAGAAGCCAGCGTGCTTGCCTTTCCAGTAGTATTCAGCGGCCATGTAGCCCTGTGCGTTACCGGAAGCGACTTCGTCGAACGAGTCGAATGCGCCGACACGTTCGCCAGCAGCGAAATATTTGGTAGTGATGCGACCGTCGGTCAGCTCGGTGATACGAGCAGCGAGGCGCTGTGCCGGCAGACCAAGACCCGGGAAATCCCGTGGCCATGTGGAAACGATGACCATTTCCTTCAGGTTCTGCGACAGTGCAGGCGTGGCGAGGGTGGCGGCCGTACCGGCTGCACCGACCAGACCGGCCTTTTTGATAAATGAACGTCTATCCATATTGGTCTCCCATTGCGTCCGCAGGCTTTGGCCCACGATCCGTTGTTAGTACCGGGAGTTTCAGACAAGACGGTCATGACGGTTGGAAAATGTCCAACAGTCTGACCGCGACAAGTTGTGCCGCACCTCCCAGTGACATTCCTTACAGAACAAATGTCGGCATATCGCAAGGCCATCTGCGCCCTCTCAATCGATTGAGAGAAAAATTGAGACCGTTCGCGAATTGTTGAAATGGCGCAAACATGTCTTTCGCTTGAGCGTTTTGGCGGTCTAAGGTCGCAAAATGAAACGCCGCATCACGTTTGCGGCCCTGCAGGACGAAAATTCATGGCAAAACCACTCGTTTTGGTGACGACAGACTATAAACAGGTCGATCCATATATGTGGCACGCCGTGCCCTCGCCTTACATTGATGCCGTCGCCAACGTATCCGGCGCGTTGCCGCTGGCCCTGCCCAGCCTCGCCGACAGGTTGGATATCGATGATGCGCTGGACCGTGCCGACGGCGTGTTGGTCACCGGGTCACGCTCTAACGTGCATCCCAGCCATTACGGCGTGATACCGACGGAAGATCACGAACCTTTCGATCCCGCACGGGACGCAACCACCCTGCCCCTTATTCGTCGTGCCATCGAACGCGGTGTGCCGCTTCTTGCCATCTGCCGTGGCATTCAGGAATTGAACGTCGCTCTAGGCGGGTCGATCACTGCAGCTTTCCAGAAGAACCGCAATATCGAAGGCCATGGCTACCCTTGGGAAGGCACGATGGATGAACGGTTCGCACTGGCTCACAGCGTAAAGGTCGCTGCCGGTTCTTGCCTCGAGGGCATTCTACAAGGCGCACCGCCGCAAGTGAATTCACTTCATACGCAGGCGTTGGATGAACTCGGTCGCAACATAGTTGTTGAAGCCATGGCGGCAGATGGCACCATCGAAGCTGTCACCGTTGAAAGCGCACCGGGCTGGGTTGTCGGCGTGCAATGGCATCCAGAATATTGGGCCGCGACCGACACAGCTTCCAACAAAGTTCTAGCGGCTTTCGGCGATGCTTCCCGTGCCTACATGCATTCTAAAACTGGCGCTGCATCGGTGGCGGCGTGAGCGGCAATCACGACCATAGCCACGGGCATGATCACGGTGATGACGATCATTCGCATTTGAGCGAGATGGACGCCCGCGTTCGTGCGCTTGAAAGCCTGTTGGTTGAAAAAGGCTATCTCGACAGCGCGGCAGTGGACGAAATCATCGAGACCTATGAAACGCGGATCGGCCCGCGCAATGGCGCACATGTCGTGGCAAAGGCATGGCTGGAACCGGACTTCGCCGATTGGCTGAAGCGGGACGCTACCGCTGCCATTCATTCCCTCGGCTATATCTCCCGACAGGGCGAACACATGGTCGCCGTCTTCAACGATGATGAGACGCATCACATGGTCGTTTGCACATTGTGCTCATGCTACCCGTGGAGCGTGCTCGGCCTGCCACCGACTTGGTACAAGTCACCGCCCTACCGCTCCCGCGCTGTGATCGACCCGCGTGGTGTCCTGGCTGAATTTGGAACAGACTTGCTAGACAACGTCGGTGTCGAGGTTCACGACTCGACCGCAGAGACCCGCTATCTCGTCATCCCTGCCAGGCCCGATGGCACGGACGGATGGTCCGAAGAGCAATTGATGGCCTGCGTGTCCCGCGACTCCATGATCGGCACCACCTTGGCCGCAAAGCCGGTGGCTGCATGAACGGCGGGGCCGATCTTGGCGGCATGATGGGCTTTGGCCCTGTTGTCGACAGCGCTGAAGCATCTGCATTAGATCCCTTGTTTCATGCCGACTGGGAACCCCGTGTCCTGGGCATGATCGTGGCAATTGGTGCTGCTGGAAAATGGAACCTCGACCAATCCCGCTTCGCCCGCGAGAGCCTGCCGCCCGCCGACTACATGCGCTTTCCGTACTACCGCATCTGGCTGGAGGCTGCCCAAAAGCTGCTGCTGGAACGGCAGATGATAACGACAGACGAGCTGGAAGCGGGACGCATGATTTCGCAGCCACAACCCATCCGCAAACGACTTGCCCGCGAAGACGTTGCTGCTGCGTTACAAGCTGGTGGACCGGTTGATCGACCTGCGGATCGTAGTGCCGGTTTTGCCGTGGGCGACAACGTGCAAACCATCAACATTCACCCCGAAAGCCACACCCGTCTGCCCCGCTATGCACGTGGTAAGGCTGGCGTTGTTACCGCCATTTTAGGCTTTCATGTCTTTCCCGACAGCAACGCCTTGGGTGCACACGGCAAGGGCGAAGACCCGCAATGGCTCTACCAAATTCGCTTTTCAGCGCGGGAGCTTTGGGGCGACGACTGCAACCCGCGCGATAGCGTAACACTAGACCTGTGGGAGCCTTATCTTGAGCGCGGCTGATATTGCAGCGCTCGACGGGATCGAACTGCATGATGGCGAGCCGGTTTTCCGTGAACCATGGGAAGCGCAGGCTTTTGCTATGGTCGTGGCGCTGCACCAACGCGATGTCTTTACTTGGGATGAGTGGGCAGCAGCACTTTCTGCGCAAATTCATTCGGGAACTGATCTTCCTTACTACCGCCACTGGTGCGCTGCGCTTGAAACGTTGCTGGACACCAAGCGCATAGCCGACCGCGATGCAGTTCAAACGCGGGAAAAGGCTTGGCACGAGGCCGCAGCTCGCACGCCCCACGGCGAAGCCATCGTCCTCGACCCGCAATAATTGTCCCAACTGAATTAGAGACCGTCCATGACCAAACCAGACCTCATCGTCGGCTTCATCGGGCTGGGAAATGTCGGTGGCAAACTCGCCGGTTCATTGCTTCGAAATGGCTTCACCACATGGGTTCGCGATCTTGACCGTGAAGCTGCAGAACCGTTTATCGCACAAGGTGCACAGTTTGCGGAAAGCCCGGCACAGATGGCGCGGGAATGCGATGTCACCATAACATGCCTACCCTCGCCAGCCGCCTGCGCTGCAGTTGTGGAGGGCGAAGGTGGTTTGCTGGAAGGTTTGAGCGACGGTAAAATCTGGGCCGAAATGTCCACCACCGACGAAAGCGAAGTCGCGCGGCTTGCGAAGCTGGTCGAGGCAACCGGCGCGTCCGCTATCGAGTGCCCCGTCTCCGGCGGTTGCCACCGCGCTGCCACCGGTAACATTTCGATTTTCGCCGGCTGCGACCGCGATGTTTTCGACCGCATGTTGCCGTTGCTGACAACGTTAGGCCGTCGCGTTTTGCACACCGGCCCAATCGGCACCGCGTCCAAATTAAAAGTGATGACAAACTATCTGGCGACCGTGAATCTGATCTCGATTTGTGAAGCCATGACGACGATGCAGGCTGCCGGTTTGGACCTTGCCACCACCTACGAGGCGATCACGATTTCCTCCGGCACCAGCTTCGTGGCGGAGACGGAAGGACAGATCATTCTCAACGGATCGCGCGATATTTCCTTCACCATGGACCTTGTTTCCAAAGATATCGGGCTATTTCAGAAAATAGCCGAAGATAATGGCGTGCCGCTGGAGCTTTCCCCCGCAATCGTGGACATTTTCAAGGACGGCGAAGCCCGTTACGGCCCTCGCGAATTGTCTCCAAACATCATCCGTCGTTTGGAGGACGCGACCGGTCAGAGTGTTCTGGCCGATGGCTTTCCGGCAGAAATGACCGACGATGAACCGGAAGAAACAGGCTACGAAGTGGTGCCGCGCAACCGGCGCTAAACCAGCGCTTCGGCAATCCGCACCAAACGTCGATCACTGCCGCGCGGGCCAATGATGCTGACGCCGAGAGGCGCGCCATGCACCGTCGCCAGCGGCAAGGTGATTTGCGGCAGACCCGAATTACCCGACAAGCACAGCAATCGCAGCGCGCGCTCACGGAAGGCCTGAAGGGTTTCCTCCGATTCATTCTTTAGCGGCGCGCAGCTCGGCATGGTGGGCATGACGAGAAGGCCGTCTGACCCTATCAGTTCTTCGAGCGCCAGGCGGCATTCCAGACGCTTGGGAACCTGTTTCTCGAAATCGGCCTTCGTGATAGATGCTCCGAACTCGAAGCGTTCTTTCACGCCGGGGCCGAGTTGCGGCTTGTTCTTCTCGATCCACGGACCAAGCGATTGCCACGCTTCATAAGCCTGACATACGCGGAAAGCCCAATAGGCTTCTTCCAGATCGAAAGGCAACGGCTCGAAATGGCGTTCGTCATCGAAGTGCTTTTCGATAATTTCTGCGCCTTTGGCATAGGCTAGATAGTCATCATCACCGAGCAGCTGGGCGTCGAGTTCCGGCACGGCGATAAGACGGCGCAATTTGGTGTCGTCCGCATCCTCACCCAACACCACATCCGCGACCTTGCCGAACGTTTCACCATCCTTCGTGAACCAACCGAAGCAATCGTAGCTGTCAGCCAACGGCATGGTGCGATCTAGCGACAAGCGTCCATAGGTGGGGCGTAGGCCGATGAGGCCGCAATAGCTGGCCGGTCCACGCACAGAACCGCCGGTGTCGGATCCTGTTGCAACTTCGACAACGCCTGCAGAAACCAGCGATGCGGAGCCGGAGGACGAACCGCCCGTTACCCGATCAGGAGCAGCAGCGTTAACAGGTGCGCCATAGTGCTTGTTGATACCGGTGAGCGAAAAACACAGTTCTTCGCATTGGCTTTTGCCTGCAACCTCGATGCCAGCGTCCAACATCTGCTGGATCACAGATTGAGTTTCAGTGTCGACTTCCGCTTCGACCAGCCGCGTCGGCGACCCCCAGCCGTTGGGGTAACCGGCCACCTGATAGATATCCTTCACCGCCAGTTTCAAACCAGCGAGCGGGCCGGTTTCAGCGTGTGGAACCTTTGCGTGTTCGTAGTTACACCATGCGTTCAATTCAGGGTTTTTCATGCGGGTCGTAGCCAGTTCAAATCGCGATAAGGCCAGCTTCCCCGTTGGCCGTACCGAAGGCAAGGCGGTCGCCCTTTTCATCCCAGTTCAATGACGTGATTTCGCCATTACCAGAGCGGCGAAGGAGAGCTTCGTGTGCGTCTTCCACCCTGACTGCAGCGACCATGCCATCGTTATAACCAACGGCAACGACATCCTCGACCGGGTGAAACGCCACCTGCATCACGAGGGCATCGCCCCGCGTCCCAAGCTCTTTCGGTGCTTTCCCCTGCGGGCCGGTCTTGCCTGCAAAAGGCCAGCAGATGGCAGCTTGAGCGCCGGACGATGCAAGCCAGGTGCCCTTTTTCGACCAAGACATGCTTTTGGGTTTGGCGGGGTAACCGCTCATCCGCATATGGCCGCCATCTTCCGGTTTGGAACCAGCTTTCAACTGGTCCAAGCGCCAGCCGTGCAACGCGTTTTCAGCCATGGTGGTTACTATGTATTTCCCGTCCGGCGAGAAAGAAACTCCGGTGTGAGCGCCATCCCAATGCAGTTCTGAAACATCCCCACCGGCGCCCCAATGGAGCGAAACGCCGTTATAACGTGCGGCTGCAATGCGAACGCCTTTGGGCGCGAACGCAAGGCCTTCTACAGCACGTTCGTGGTCGATACGCTTTACCGACCCTTCGTCTGCAATCCACACCGAACGCCCCGCAGCAAACGCACATGCGCCGCGTGGGCCTGCTGCAATCGTGTCGATCCACTTGCCGGTTTCCTCGGCGATCAACTCCACGCCTTGCTGGGTGACGCGGGCAACCCGACCATCTTCACCGCCGGTCAAAAGTGATTTTCCGTCCAAGGCAGACGTAGCGCAGAGCAACCCGTCGTGGGCCTGCATAGGTTCATTTTTAGCGACCGGGAAATGCACGGTTCCATCGGCTACAGCATAGCAGGCTTCACCATCGACGAAGCCTGCCCATACGACTGGCTCGTCGAAATCATACGGCGCAACAGTCGACATCAGGCGGCTACCGGCTGCTTCACTTCGCAGGCGCGGAACGAGCGTTCAATCTTCTCGCGGTCGAGATTACGACCGATGAACACCATGCGGGATTCGCGCGGTTCATCATCACGCCACGGGCGCTGGTGGTCGCCCTCGACAATCATGTGCACGCCCTGAACCACGTAGCGGTCAGCATCATCAGCGAAAGCAACGATGCCCTTGAGGCGTAGAATATCGGCACCATCCACCTGCGTAAGTTTGTTGATCCAAGGGAAGAACAGCGTGTGGTTCAGTTCTCCGCCGCGAAGAGAAATCGAGGTGACGCTGGTGTCGTGGGTGCTGCCATCAAGCTTTGCGTGATCATGATTATGGCCATGATCGTGACCATGGTGATCGCAGGCAGGGCTGCATTCATGGTCGGCATGGTCGTGATCATTTGCATGCAGAAAGTGAGGATCATTTTCCAGGATGCGGTCGAGATCGAATGCGCCGCGATCCAACACAACATCCAGCGCAACTTCCGAACGTTCAGCCGTGTGGATGACCGCATGCGGATTGATGGACCGGACGGTCGCGCGCAGTTTTTCGATCTCCGCTTCGTCCACGAGATCGGTTTTGTTCAGCACCACCACATCGGCGAAAGCCACCTGATCTTCGGCCTCCGGTGCGTCTTTCAGCGTCTGGGGGAAATGGCGGGAATCGACCAGCGCAACAACCGCATCGAGACGCGCTTTGGCCCTCACGTCTTCGTCCATAAAGAATGTTTGAGCGACCGGTGCAGGGTCCGCGAGGCCTGTGGTTTCCACGATGATGCCGTCGAAGCGACCCTTACGGCGCAACAAGTTTTGCACCACGCGCACAAGGTCGCCACGCACGGTGCAACACACGCAGCCGTTGTTCATCTCGTAGATTTCCTCGTCGGACTCCACGATCAGATCATTGTCGATACCGATTTCACCGAACTCATTGACGATAACCGCGAATTTCTTGCCGTGGTCGGCAGACAGAATTCGGTTGAGGAGAGTCGTCTTGCCCGCGCCGAGGTAGCCGGTGAGAACGGTGACAGGGGTGAGGTCAGGTGCGGACATGATAGCGGTTCCTTCGGTCGGCTTGGGCGGTCGTCTCAGGATATGGCGTTGGATGGGTGCGACCGCAACGGGTGGGCGCTCAATCCTTCAACAAAGACAGGTCGAAGTCAGCGACTTCGTGCAGCAAAGCCAGCAATCCATCGGATGCGATATCCAGAAGTTTCTCGCCTGTTTCTGCTGTCGCCGCAGCAGAATTGCCCGCAACGCCATCGGGGTTGAGATCGCCCATCATCCAGCCGAATGAATGCGGCCCGTAGGCGCGCAGGTGCGGACCTGTCAGGCGCGATTGAAGGTTGGGGAAATCGACGGCTTTCGACATATCCACAAGCTCTGGATGTAGCGCGAGCATGACCGCAGTTTCAATCTCGCCGCCATGAATGCCCAACGCTTCCTCGCTTTGGGAAACGATACCGTAACCGCGAGTAAACCGGTCCCATTTCGTCGAAACCGCAAGCACCGCATGGCGCGAGCGCAGTTCCTGACACACGATCTGCACCAGAGGCACGTTGCCGCCATGGGCGTTCATGAAGACGATGCGGTCGGAACCATCAGCGATAGCTTGCTCGCCGAGCCCGATCCATCGGATGATCGCTTCGCTCCACCCCAGCGTGCGGCTGCCCTCGAAGCGCATGTGTTCAGGCGAATATCCCACCGGTTCTGCGGGCATGACGTGCAGGTTCAAGTCCGCAGCTTTTGCCAACGTGCGTTGCATCACGCCGGATGCGATAAGGGCATCGGTTTCGAACGGGAGATGAGGTCCGTGCTGCTCGTGTGCGCCCAGCGGAATGATCGTGATTGCGGCGTTGCTCAAATGGTTTCCAGAAACGCTTTGGCCGCAGCGCCGTGCTCGTGGCGTAAGCGCACGATATCCATGTTGACCGGATTGGCGTCTTCCACTTTCCATTCGCCTGCGACCATGACGCGGTCGGCGGAATGGGCACCACAAAGCACCAGTGCCGCAAGCGGGTCGCCAGCGCCGGAAAAGCGCAACTCGTCCAGCGTGTAGAATGACAGGTCGGCCTGTTTGCCCACAGCAATCTTGCCGATGTCATCGCGGTTCAGGCATTTTGCCGAACCTTCTGTGGCCCAGCGGAACGCATCGAAATGGGTGATGGACTCAGCGTCGTAGGTAAGGCGGTTTATCATCAGCGCGTGGCGGACGCTTTCCATCAGATTGGAGTTGTCGTTGGACGCGGAGCCGTCCACGCCCAAGCCCACAGGCGAACCGGCAGCTTCCAACTCCTTCGTACGGCACTGCCCGGATGCCAGCGTCATGTTGGAAGTCGGGCAATGGCAAACGCCGACACCGTGCTTGCCCAAGCGCTGCACTTCATCATCATTGAAGTGGATGCCGTGGGCCAGCCAAACGCGGTCGTTCATCCAGCCCAGCTCATCGAGATAGTCGACAGGGCGGCAACCGAAATGCTCGAGGCAATAGTCGTTTTCATCCACCGTCTCACCCAGATGCGTGTGGCAAGTGCAGTCGTGCTTGTGGGCGAGTTCCATCGTCTCGGTCATGAGACGTTTGGTGACGGTGAACGGCGCGCAAGGGGCAAGGGCAACCTGCAACATCGAGCCATCGGAGCGGTCGTGATATTTGTTCAGCACCCGTTCGCAGTCGGCCAGAATCGTGTCATCGTCCTGCACGATAGAGTCCGGTGGCAGGCCGCCGTCTTTCTCGCTCAAGCTCATGGAGCCACGGGTAACAGTCATCCGCATACCGAGACGGGCGGCTTCCTCGACCTGAATGTCCATCGCGTTCTCCAGCCCGTCGGGGAAGAGATACTGGTGGTCGGACACTGTGGTGCAGCCACTCATGAGCAGCTCCGTCAGCGCCAGTCGCGTGGCGAGGCGAAACGCCTCCGGCTTCACGTTGCGCGCCCAAATCGGGTAGAGCGCCTTCAGCCACGGAAAGAGTTCCTTGTTGATGGCCGCCGGGTGGGCGCGGGTCAGCGTTTGGAAAAAATGGTGGTGAGTGTTGATGAGGCCCGGCAACACAACATGGCGAGACGCATCGAAAGTGCGATCCACCGGTGCAGACGGCTCCCGGCCTTGAGCCACCAGTTCGACAATGCGGCTTCCCTCCACCACGACGCCGCCCTCTGCGCCGCTTGCCAAAATTGACATGGGGTTTTTGATCCAAAGCCGCATCGATATCTTCCGCTGAATGTTTGCGATATTCGACCGTCAACTTATGGGGATGGACAGGAAAGATAAAGCAGATGCTTTGCCGTGGCGCGCCAAATGGTTACGGTGTTCGTAACGATGAAAAGCCGGCTGGACTTTCATGAAGGTAACCTTGACGACCATCGCTGATGATTTGGGAGTGTCCACCGCTACGGTGTCGCTCGCTCTACGTGATTCCCCGCTTGTTGCAGCCGCAACCACGGAGCGTATAAAAAGGCGCGCCAAAGAGATCGGCTATGTTTATGACCGGCGCGCAGCCAGCCTGCGAACGCAGCGGTCAGATATTGTCGGCGTATTGGTGCGTGACATCATCAATCCCTTTTTTGCAGAGATTCTTGGTTCCATCGAAGCGGAATTGAGCGAAAACAGGCAGACATTTTTGCTGTGCAATCACGGTGATGATATTGCGCTGCAGGAAGATTTCATCTCGACGCTCATGCAGTTCGGTGCCGATGGCGTGATCATGTCGCCTTCTGTCGGAACATCCGCAGAAGATATTCGCAAAATCGAAGAAAATGGCCTGCCCGTCACGCTGGTGGCGCGCACAGTCGAAGACGCAGGCGTTCCCGCATTTTTGGGCGACGATGTCACCGGCTTCGAGTTGGTAACGTCGCATCTGATCTCAAAAGGTCACCGTGACATCGCACTGATCGGCGGTACGCGTTTGACCTCCACAGGCCGGGCGCGTCGAGCAGGTTTTGCACAAGCATTTGAGAAAGCAGGCCTGCCGCTGCCACAGCGTGAAGATTTTGAAACACCCTACGACCGTCGTGCGGGCTACGAAGCGGTGACCAAGCTGTTGGCAAATGGCCCTGCTCCTGACGCCGTCGCTTGCTGTTCGGACACCGTAGCGCTGGGCGTGATGCACGGTTTGCGCGCTGCCGGTCTGGAACCGGGCCGCGATATCGCGGTCACAGGTTATGACAACATCACCGAAGCTGCCATCGCGTTCCCTCCGCTTACCACGGTGGACGACGGGCATGGCGAAATCGGGAAGCTGGCTGCGCGAGCCCTCTATTCCAAGATCAAAAAAGAAGAATGTTCCACCGAGGCGGTGTTGGTGAAACCCTCACTGATGGAACGCGCTTCGGTAAACGAACGAAGCTAACCGTCAGCCGATTTTACCGCCCAGCTCATCTTCCACATGAGCTGCGATCAAATCGTCGAATTTCGCTTCTGCCTTGAAACCAAGCGATTCCGCACGGCTGGCATCGAAACGTCGCGGCCAATTATCAACAATAGCTTTGATCGTCGCATCCGGCTTGCGCGTCACGCGGTTGGCGACTTCATCACCAGCATAGTTTCGCAGAGCATCGACCATCTCACCCGTAGTGATCGCAAGACCGGGCATGGAAAGGTTGCGGCGCGGGCCGACCTTTTCGCCATCGACCTCGGCAGCATGAACGCAGAAATGCACGGCAGAACGTGGGCTTGCCATCCAGTGCATCACATCATCATCGACCGGCAGGTTGGCTGCTTCACCAACAAGTGGTTCGCGGATGATGTTGGAGAAAAAGCCCGATGCAGCAGCATTGGGCTTACCGGGGCGAACGACGATGGTGGGTAGGCGAATACCAACGCCGTCCATGTGCCCCTTGCGGGTATAATCAGCTAGAAGGAGTTCGCCGATGGCCTTTTGTGTGCCGTATGAAGTGAGCGGTGTGAGATGGAAGTCGTCCGCAACGGTGTCTGGGAATGGAGCACCGAAGACGGCGATAGAAGACGCATAGACGACGCGCGGAACATATCCTTCACGGGAAACGATGGCATCGAACAGATTATTCGTACCGCCAAGATTGATGCTGTAGCCCTTCTCGAAATCGGCTTCGGCCTCGCCGGATACGATTGCGGCAAGGTGGAAGATGACGTGAGGCTTTGCATCGACCATCGCATCAACCGTCGAAGCGTCTGTGATGTTACCAGCCTGCACCGTCACGCGGGCGTCGTCGAACAAAGGTTCGACCACGTCGAACGCGTGAATGGCATCGACCGTTTCGCCGCGCAGCGTTCCGGTTTCCAGCAATTTTTCGATGAGCTTGCGGCCCACCATTCCGGCAGCGCCTAGGACGAGAATTTTCATGTGTTGATCCTTAAAGCGTCCAGCCGCCGTCGATGGGAATGGCGACACCGGTGGTGAAACCGGATTCATCGCCTGCAAGATATGTGGCCAGAGCAGCAATTTCATCAGCCTCGCCAACACGGCCCATAGGCTGGCGGGAGACGAACATTTCCATCGCTTTTTCTGTGCTGCCGACCTCTTTGCCTAATTCGGCTACGCGGTTTTCCCAAGACGGTGAACGCACCGTGCCGGGGCAAATGGCGTTGCAACGAACGCCCTTGCGAATGAAATCAACAGCCACCGATTTCGTCAGGCCAATAACAGCGGCTTTCGACGCGCCATAAACATAACGGTTCGGTGCGCCTTTCAACGAAGATGCGCCGGAGGCCATGTTGATGATGGAGCCAAGGTTACCGCCCTCAGCGCTTTCCAGCATCCCGGGCAGGAAAGCCGCAATTGTGCGATGCATGGACTTTACGTTGAGATCGAAAGAGAAATCGAAAGCGTCCTCATCACATTCCAACACCGAACCGTGGTGCACGAAGCCTGCGATATTGGCGAGGATCTGTACCGGACCGATTTCTGCCGCAGCGGCATTTACCGCTGCCGTGTCGCGCACGTTCAGCTCGTGCGCGGTGACATCACCCGTAAAGCCGGTGAGCAGGTCGACGTTGAGATCAGTGGCAACGACCTTCGCGCCTTCATTGGCGTACATTTGCGCGATGGCACGACCTATGCCTTGCCCGGCTGCTGTTACCAATGCCGTCTTGCCATTCAAACGTCCGCTCATGATGCGCTCCTGATGTCTTCCAGTGTTTTGATCTGACGACCACCGCTATCGAAATTATCAGGCGACAGCCATGCCTCAAAGACTGCTTTTACGATCGGCCATTCATGGTCCACCATGGCGTACCACGCCGTGTCACGATTGCCACGGGGCGTGACCAGTAACTGTCGAAATGTGCCTTCAAATGTGAAGCCGAGGCGCTTTGCTGCGCGGTGAGAACTTTGGTTGGCGGCGTTCAACTTCCACTCGTAGCGGCGATAGCCGAGATCATCGAACACGCGTTTCGCCATCAGGTAATGGGCTTCTGTTGCAGCAGCTGTGCCCGCCATAGCGGCGCCATGACCGACGCAACCAACTTCGGTGACGCCGTTTCTAGGATCTGATCGCATGTAACTCGCCATACCAACAGCACGGTCGCTACCGGATAGGCAGAATGTGCATGGTGACCACGCGCCAGCGAAAACAGCATCATGAAACTGGTGTCCGAACGCATCCGCATCGGCAAGGAGCGGCCAACCGAAGTAACGCAAGTGATGGTTGGCTGTGCCCTCACCTTCGCCGTCACCGCCGAACGCTTCCCACAAGTCTGCCGGATCATTGGTTCTGTCGAAGGGGCGAATGTGAACGGTGCGTCCGGCCATGCAGCCATTGTGCGGCGCAGGACGCGGCGTCCAGTCGGCGAGATCGGCTGTCAATTGAAGGGCGCCTCCCAGCTTGCCCAAGCCGCCATTGCGCGACATGAAGGGCGTATCGCCAACGTTGAACGTCAAGTTGTCCCCATGATCAAGACCATTGCCGGTTTCGACCGGATCGGTGAAGAAAATGCCTTCGCTGTGCTGGCTCGCGCCGCTGAACTTACCCCGCACTTTGAAGCCAAGGGTATGGATGTCATCAATCTGGGAATCGGTCAGCCCGACTTTCCAACACCGGAACACATTGTTGAAGCGGCGGTGAAAGCCCTGCGTGACGGGCACCACGGCTACACGCCCGCGACCGGCATTTTGCCACTTCGCGAAGCGGTGGCGCAGCGCACGTTGGACACAACAGGCGTCGAGGTTTCGCCGGAGCGCGTGTGCATCATGCCCGGCGGCAAGGTGACCATGTTTGCCGCGATTCTAATGATGGGCGAACCGGGTGCAGAGATTTGCTACCCTGACCCGGGCTTCCCGATCTACCGCTCGATGATCGAATTCACCGGCGCAACGCCGGTGCCGATTCCGGTGCGTGAAGAGAACGGTTTTGCGTTCTCAGGCGAAGAAGCACTTTCGCTGGTGAACGACAAAACACGTCTCATCATTTTGAATTCTCCCGCCAACCCCACCGGCGGCGTCACTCCGCGGGCAGAAATCGCAAAACTGGTGGCTGGACTAGAGGCCTTCCCGAACGCCGTTATTATGTCCGACGAGATCTACGACGTGATGACCTATAACGATGTGGAGCATGTCTCGCTGCTTCAGTTTCCGGAAATCCGCGACAGGTTAATCGTGTTGAACGGCTGGTCGAAAACGTGGGCCATGACAGGTTGGCGTATGGGGTGGTCGATCTGGCCAGATGCGCTTTTCGAAAACGTCCGCAAGCTTGCGGTGAACGCCTGGTCTTGCGTTAACGCACCATCACAATACGCCGGTATCGCCGCCATCGAAGGACCACAAGACGCGGTAACCGACATGATGACGGCTTTTGACCGTCGTCGGAAGCTCGTAGTCGAACGCGCCAACACGCTGCCAGGTGTAAGCTGCGCGACGCCCAAGGGAGCGTTTTACGCTTTCCCCAATATCAGCGGCACAGGCCGCAAAGCAAAAGAGCTGGCAAGCGAATTGCTGGAGCAACAGGGTGTGGCAACCATTGGTGGACCGGATTTCGGTATCTTGGGCGAAGGTTACATTCGCCTGTCCTACGCAAATTCCGAGGATAATATTTCGCGCGCATTGGATCGCATCGCGACCCATTTGGAGGGCTAATATCTAAAAATCGCGGTTGGCACTTTCCAAAGCATCGACAACGGCAGGCGGGTTAGAGGCGCGGAAATCGCCCCACAAATCGCTCATCCGCGCGATCCAACGGTTACGCTGTCCATCGGTGAGAATGCGAACATCGAGCCCTGCCGCCAAAGCTATGTTACGGGCGTTGCGATCCGCATTTGCGATGCGAAAGCTGGCCTGTTGCACAGCTTCTTTGAACAGCGCTGATAGTTCCTTGCGCAGCTCATCGCTCTGGCCTTCCCACCACTTGTTAGACACGAGAAGGGCATAGCCACCTGCGAGGTGGTGGCTTTCCAAAGCGTGGGTGATCATCTTGGCATCGGCCAGCTTCTGCAATTCGCTCCAAGACGCTTCGACAATATCAACGCGACCGGCCTTCAGGTCTTCGACAATACCTGCATCGCTGGGCGCTTGTGGCACAGCATCAAGCGGCCTGAGGCGAGGTCGGGACAGATTGCCCGCTTCTGGGGTGCGGACTTTCGCACCCGCCATGTCAGACGGCTCAAACAGTGGTTTGCGCGCACCGAAATGCACGGATGGTTGCACAAGATTGGCAAGCACAAATGCGCCGTTGCTCTTCAGCACTTCATTGAGCGCCGGATTGCTTGCAGTCTGAAACTTTGTCAGCGCACGCTCGTGACGAAAGGCAAACGGCAAGCGATAGGCCTGCGCCACCGTCACAAACCGACCAAGTTGCCCCAAATCGACAAGCACCATTTCTGCAGCACCTTCCTGCAGACCAGACATCGCGACGTCACTTGCAAAACTGTTGTCATCTTCCAACACGTCGAGGCAAAATCGACCTTGGAGATTGCGGTCAACCCGCTCTTTCACCGTTGCGCTACCGCGCTGCAAATCGGAACCAGCAATCAGTTTGGTTACCCCAAGCCGCAGCTTTTTTTCGCCATCAGCACAATTGGCAAATGCCGCGCCGATTGATGCGAAAAGGCAAAAGAGAGTGAGAGCACTTCGTCGCAACATATCCTGGTGAAACCTCAGCGAGCGAGTGCGGCAGCCTGCGACGCAAGCGCGGTGATTCCGGCCCAATCGCCTGCTTCGATTTTCGAGGTCGGCGCGACCCATGAACCACCCACACAACCAACATTGGCCGCTGCAAGATAGTCCGGTGCGTTGTCGGCGGTCAGTCCGCCGGTGGGGCAGAAGGTCAGCTTGGGCAAAACCGGCGCGATGGATTTCAGATAGCTTGGTCCACCGGCAGGGCCAGCGGGGAAGAATTTCGCGTAGCGGTAGCCTTCGGCCATAAGCGCCATGGCTTCGCTCACCGTTGCCACGCCCGGCAACAAAGGTGTTTGGGTTTTGCTGGCAGCGGTTAACAGGTCTTGCGTCGTGCCTGGCGACACCATAAATCCAACACCGATGTCCAATACGTCGGTCATCAGCTCAGGTGTGTTCACAGTGCCAACACCCACAACGATGCCCTTGGTGCGCTTAACGACAGCTTCGATGCATTCCAGAGCACGCTTTGTGCGGAGTGTGATCTCGACGATAGGGATTCCGCCCGCCGCCAACGCGTTAGCCGTTTCTACAGCCTGATCGGCATCATCAAATTGCACCACCGGTATAACCGGCGACAGGGCGATGATCTCTGCCAGCTTTTCATTTTTCGATTTCATAGGAACGTCCGCATCGGCGTTTTTGATTTATCGGGCGCACTCTTAGGTGATGGCGCGGGCCTTGGAAAGCAGATTGGCCAAACGCTGTGACGCACTGGTCCACCAACGGGGCACTTTGACCTTAGGTAATGCCTGCTTCACGACAGCAGCAATGGCAGTGGAACCGCCGAGCTTGGCCCATTCTGCGTGTCCCACCATGCCGGAAATCGCAAACCCATTATCGCGTTGGAAATTTCGCAATTCCTTATCCGTATCGAGACCAAAAATACCATCGCTTACGACCATGTATCCGGCGTTTTTCAACTGGTCCTGCAGCTGTTTTACGCGAGGGCCTCGGTCACCGAATTTAAGCACATCGCGTTCGGCTGTATCTGCGGTTGCCAGTTTACGCATCCAGCGGCGGTGCGCTGCGGCCATGCGTGTGTGGTAGCCGTGCTTTGCATAAGCCGGACCATTGTAGATGCGGGCGAAACGATGCCAATCGCAGGTTCGCAAAGCGTCTGAAATTTTTGCGCGCTCGATGTAGCGGACCATCAGTTCGACCTGCCCTGCAATACCGCTGCGGGCTTCCGCCACCAGCGCGTCCACAGAGCCGTAACCGAGCCACTGCCAATGCGAGCCCATCACTTGCCCCATACCCCAAGAGCACGATGAGAGCGCTGCCGTGCGGTCGATGGAGATTGCGCGGTCCAGCATGTCCCAGCGAGCCGATTGGGAACGCGGATTTTTGATGGCACCGGCCTTGCGATCCGCCAACCCTGCCAACCGCGCGGTTTCCAAAACATCGCCCTTCAAAAAGCGGTCGAAGTAGTGCCCTTCAAAGCGGATGAGCGGCTGAAAGCGGCCTCGCACTGTCGCCCCTGTGCGTCCTCCTGATTCAACTTCAACCACCGCCAAAAGAGCGGCGGGATGACAATTCAAGCGTTCTGCGATTTCAGAAATTGCGATGATGGTGGCGTCGTCGAACATGGGCGGCCTCAAGGATATAGTGCGGTGGCGGCCATGATGAGGGCTGGAACGAGAGCGGGGACAAGATTTTCATCTTGCCCCCGCCCAGCGTTCAATTTTGCATTCCCGACTATGTCGGCTCGATCACTCCATGGTGGGGATCGAGAATTCCGCACCTTCCTTGATGCCGGAAGGCCAGCGCGACGTGATGGTTTTCGTGCGCGTATAGAATTTGAAGGCGTCCGGGCCGTGCTGGTTCAAATCACCGAACCCTGAGCGTTTCCAGCCACCGAATGTGTAATAGGCCAGCGGCACCGGAATCGGCACATTGATGCCCACCATCCCGATATTGACGCGGCTGGCGAAGTCACGCGCTGCATCGCCATCGCGGGTGAAGATTGCTACGCCGTTGCCGTATTCGTGGCTCATGGCGAGGTCGAGACCTTCTTCATAATCCTTGGCGCGGACGACTGAGAGCACGGGGCCGAATATCTCTTCCTTATAGATGGTCATATCTTTGGTGACGTTGTCGAACAGGCATGCGCCCATAAAGTAGCCGTCTTCGTAGCCCTGCATGGAGAAATCACGGCCATCGATAACAAGGTCTGCGCCCTCTTCGACGCCCTTGTCGATGTAGCCCTTCACGCGGGTGTAGGCTTCTTTCGTGACCAGCGGTCCGAAGTCGGCATCATCGCCTGCGGTGTAAGGCGCGATCTTCAGCGCTTCGACGCGGGGGGCTAGTTTTTCCATCAGACGGTTGGCGGTGTCTTCACCAACAGGAACGGCAACAGAAATCGCCATGCAGCGTTCGCCAGCAGCACCGTAGCCTGCACCGATCAGCGCATCGACGGTCTGGTCCATGTCGGCGTCTGGCATGATGATCATATGGTTTTTCGCGCCGCCGAAGCACTGAACACGCTTACCGTTGGCGCAACCACGGGTATAAACATATTCGGCAATCGGCGTTGAACCGACGAAACCGACAGCCATGATATCAGGATGATCGAGAATGCCATCCACCGCTTCCTTATCGCCGTGGACGACGTTGAGAATACCATCCGGCAGACCGGCTTCGCTCATCAATTCGGCCAACATCAACGGCACGGACGGGTCACGCTCGGACGGCTTCAAAATGAAGGCGTTACCGCACACGATGGCTGGGCAGAATTTCCACATCGGGATCATGGCCGGGAAATTGAATGGCGTGATGCCGGCTGCAACGCCGAGCGGCTGCTTGACCGAATGCATGTCGATGCCGGGGCCAGCACCTTCGGAAAATTCGCCCTTCAGCATTTGCGGTGCACCGATGCAGTATTCTGCAACTTCCAGACCACGGATCACGTCACCCTTGGCATCTGGGATCGTCTTGCCGTGTTCGCGGGACAGCGCTTCGGCCAGCTTATCCATATCGCGGTGCAGCAGGTCGACGAATTTCATCATGACGCGTGCGCGCTTTTGCGGGTTTGTAGCACCCCAGGCAGGCTGTGCCTGTTTGGCGTTTTCGATGGCAGCATTCAGCTCATCGGCAGAGGCCAACGGCACCTGTGCTTGCACTTCGCCGGTGGCCGGATTGAAAACGTCAGCGGAGCGACCGGACGTGCCTTCGACGCGCTTGCCGCCGATATAATGTGGAATGGTGTTCATGGCGCTACCGCCTCCCGAAAATGATCGTGGAAGCGGTGTAGCCGAAGGCAATCCCAGGCGAAAGCCTGTTGAATAAAAGCCGAAAGCCCGATCAGATCACGCGGACACGTGTACCATTGGGAACGCGGTTGTAGAGGTCGATGATGTCCTGATTCAAAAACCGGATGCAGCCGGATGACATGGACTTTCCGATGGAGTCCCACTCCGGTGTTCCGTGCAGGCGGTACAGCGTGTCGCGACCATCGGCGAACAGATAAAGTGCGCGCGCTCCCAGCGGGTTGTCGATTCCGCCTTCCTGACCACCGGCGAATTTTACCAGGTCAGGACGGCGCTGGATCATTTCTGCAGGTGGCGTCCAGCGCGGCCATTGCGCCTTGCGGGCGATGACAGCATCACCCTGCCATTCGAAACCCGCTTTGCCGACACCCACGCCGTATCGAACCGCCTCGTCATTGCTCAAGACATACCATGCGTGATGCTGATGGGGGCTGACGACGATGGTGCCAGGCGGCATGCCAGTCTTGTTCACGACGCGCTGGCGTCGGAAACGCGGGTCCATTTTATCGTGGGGCACGGCTGCCAGCAGATGCTCGCCGTCGCGTATTTCGCCGTACATTTTGCCAGCAGAACGAAGATTAGCATCGACGCCGATGGCAGGGCGTATCTGGTGTGCGCCGATGGAGCCGGTGGACATGCGATCAATGCCAGAAGTTGTCATCGTGTCAAAATTTGAGCTGTTGCACCCCGACACGAGAAGCCCCGCACCTGCAACTGCCAAAAACTCGCGTCGCCTGATCGCATTGTTCATTGTTGTAATCCACACTCTTGAGAGGGCAGGATGATCTCACATCATGGTCAATGAGTAGTTACGAAGGGGTAGCGTTAAAGGATATCGAAATCATCCAACTGCAAGCCTTGCGGGAAAAGCGCTTTGATTGCACCGTTGCATTGTACGACCAAACGTCTGCGACCCATCGGCACCGATATACCGGCCATACGTTCATGTGTCTTGGCAGTTGCTAGCACGACGCCAGACGGGGCGCACGTTGCTCCCTCATCAGCAGTGAGAACGAATTTCACGAATGGTATTCCAACGCCGCGCCACACTACCTGCCGTCCAACATCGTCAGAGGTAATTACCACAGGATTTCTATACCATTTGTTACGCACGTTATCTGATGGCAGCTCTGCAATCGTTCGTGATTCGACGGGACGTATTCTCACTTCAAGAAAACAGAAATCTATATTTTCGAGACCTAGAAAACGCTGGTTGAGACGTGTCGCACGTGTATTAGGCAGTGTATAGAAAGGCACGTTATCGTGGCCGGCACGCCATGCGGCGAGTTCTCTATACGCCGCGAAGATACACGCGTAGTTCCTATGTTCAGGTTCGACGTAAAGATCTGCGAGAAGAGCGCATGGCCCGTTTGAACGCTGAAGCCTAGGAAATATAACGCAACCACCAACAACTACGTCGCCTGCTGAAAGCAGTACAAGAACGCTACCTGCACCAAATCCCGTGACGTAACGTCTTTCAAGATCGAAGGACTTGAGACCGAAGCGCCTGTCTAGGCCACCGGACTTCAACAAGCAGACCATCTCTATGACGGCCTGACCGAAGCCGTCACAAGATGGTTCGTATATCTCCGCTGTGTATTTCAAGCGATTAGTCGTTAGCCCATTTCCAGAATGATCTTCGGCATTGCGCGGCCTTCGTGGATGTCGATAAAGCTCTGTGCGCCTTCCGCTAGCGGACGGTTTTCGATCCAGCCGTGGGTCTGGATAATGCCGCGTGTCAGCAGCTTTAGTGCGGCTGCAAAATCATAGCGTGAGTAGCAATAGGTACCCGCGAAAGTGATCTCTTGCAGCGTGAAATAACGTGTGTCCAAGCCGTCGCCTGCTTCCTGCAGGCCGACATGGATAATCGTGCCGCCAGGCATCACCAGTTGGCCGGACGCCTTGCGCGTGACGGGTGCGCCAACGCAATCCATCACCAAGTCGGCAGTCTGATCATCCGGCGCGCCTGAGGCTGGATCATAAGCGCGGCAATCCACTGCGGCTTCCAGCACGGCGCGACGTTTCTCGTTGGGTTCGGCAATCCAGAGGTCTTTGCAGCCTTGGTCTGCCAGCACGATTGCGGTCAGCACGCCGATGGCGCCGCCACCAAGGATGACGCAACGGCTTTCAGCCACAGGACGGCGCAAAGTTCTGCGTGCGACTTCTACAGCGTGAACACAAACGGCTAGCGGCTCGGCCAATGCAGCATCGGCGGATGAAAGCGCATCATCTAGCGGGTAGAGATTGCGCTCGGCTGCAACGGTTTTTTCAGCGTATGCGCCCGGCAGTTGCATGCTCATCATCTGCCGGTCCGGGCACAGGTGATCGTCGCCCGAAAGGCAATGACGGCAGGAGCCGCATGAATGGAGTGGATTGATTGCGACCCGCTGCCCTTCGTAACGCCCGGATGCGGCTATACCGACGGCCTCGTGACCAAGAATCAGCGGCGGCACGCGGCGCGGATCGTGTCCGTGCCATGCATGCATATCCGAACCGCAGATGCCGCAATGGGAGACATCCACCAAAATTTCACCAGCACCGGGAACTGGGTCCGATGCATCGTGAAGTTCCGACTGCATTGTGCCGGTGTAGTAAAGGGCGCGCATGGTTTAGTCCTCTGCAGACAGATCAAAATTCTCACCGGGGAAATATTTGGCAAGGCGCACATCCGATGTGCGGGCGTGGCCTTCCATACCCTCGAGACGCGAAATGCGGGCGCTGGCGATGGCAACATCCCGTGATGCTTCACGGGTGGCCTGCTGCCATGTGACGATTTTTAGGAACTTGTGGACCGACAGGCCACCCGTGTAACGCGCCGCGCCGGATGTCGGCAGAACGTGGTTCGTACCGGATGCCTTGTCGCCGTAAGAAACGGTGGTTTCTTCGCCAAGGAAAAGCGAGCCGTAGCATTTCAGGCGTCCCAACCACCAATCCAGATCATCCGTCTGCACGGTGAGGTGCTCCGGCGCATAATCATCGGACGTCGCAGCCATTTCCTCGCGGTCGGCACAGAGGATGACTTCCGCATAGTCGCGCCATGCAGCAGCGGCGTTCTCGCGGTTGGTTTCCGGCAGCGTCGAGATCAGATCAGGAACGCGGGCCATGACTTTTTCGGCCAGTTCACGATTGTCGGTGACGAGCCAGACGGGTGAATTGTAACCGTGTTCGGCCTGACCCACGAGGTCGGCAGCAACGATTTCAGCATCTGCCTTACCGTCGGCCAGAACGAGGCTGTCAGTGGGGCCTGCGAACATATCAATGCCGACACGGCCAAAAAGAATGCGCTTGGCTTCAGCAACAAACTGGTTGCCGGGACCGGCCAACACATCAGCTTCAGGCATACCGAACAGACCGAAGGCCATCGCGGCCACGCCCTGCACACCGCCCATGGCGATGATATGATCTGCGCCGCAAAGGTCTGCCGTGTAGATGATCGCCGGATGCACACCGACGCCGGGGCGCGGTGGTGAGCAGACAGATACTGTTTCGACACCTGCAACACGAGCCGTGGTTGCTGTCATGATGGCGGAGGCGATGTGGCTGTAACGACCACCGGGAACGTAGCAACCGGCTGCACGAACGGGAATCGCTTTCTGGCCCGCCGTAAAGCCAGGATTCAGCTCCATGTCGAAATCTTGCAGGCTGTTTAGCTGGCCTTCGGCGAAGCGGCGAACATTGTCGTGAGCGAACTGAATATCGTCCTTCAGCTTTTGCGGCACCTTCGCAGCAGCGGCTTCGATCTCCTCACGGGTGATGACGACGTTGCCATCATATTTGTCGAACTTCGCAGCATATTCACGGGCAGCATCTTCGCCGCCCGCTTCGATGCCGTTGAGGATGTTCTGAACGATCTCGCGCGTTTCGGCGGAGTCGGTCTGGGACGTGATGTCCGCTTTTTTCAGGTATTCGATTGGCATCGTTTTATTCCAAATGGGAGATCGAGATTACGGAGTGGTCCAGCCGGTGTAGCTGAAGAACGGCTGCGGGTTGCCTGCCATCCAGTCCGGGAACCACAGGATGAGACCTGGGAAAGCAAACATCAGCGACAGGCCAAGAACCTGAATGCACATGAACTGCATCATGCCGAAATAGATGTCCTTCAGATCCCATTCAGGCACCACGCCCTTGAGGAAGTAGGCCGATAGCGCCACCGGCGGCGACAGCCACGCGGTCTGCAGGTTCACCGCCACGAGGATGGCGAACCATGTGAGGTTCACGTTCATGCTCACCAGCAGCGGCACGAGGATTGGGATAATGATCAACACGATCGGCACCCATTCCAGCGGCCAGCCGAGCAGGAACACCAGCGCCATCACGAAGATGAGCATGGCGATCACCGACAGATCGAAGGAAAGCAGAAGCTCGGTGAGGTATTTGGGCGTACCCAGGTTCGAGAACACTGCGCCGAAGAAGTTGGACGCCGCCACAAGGAACATGATGAGGACGGAGATTTCCAGCGTCTTGATAAGCGCGTCGTAGAACTTCGTGAAAGTGAGCTTGCGATAGGCGAGCGACAACAGGATCGCACCGAACGCACCACATGCAGAAGCTTCAGCAGGGGTTGCCCAACCGGCAAGGATCGAACCCAACGCAAATGCGATGAGAACAGTTGGTGGGACAAGGCCCATGAAGAACTCGTACCAGAGGTCGGAGAAGTAGAAGCGTTCGCCAGTCCCGTTGATACGCTCCCAGCTGATGGTTTTATATATGACTAGTAGCCATAGCAGGAGAGGCAAAAAGTTGATTATGCCGAAGAATATATCACCGCCAACTATCGCTACAAAGGCAGGGATCGTGAAGTTCCATATCAAGAATATTGCGATCGCTAATCCAAAAACCAGCGAAACGACTTCAACGATTTTCCCACTTATCGATGCAGAACGGCTGATCGAATAAGCAAAGAACATCAACGCTGTCCAGAGCAGTGGAATTATCAAGCCGCTAACTGGGAAGTAGCTAAGCTGACCGGTTGCACCAGAATATATAAGTTTGATCAAAACTCCCAAAGAGCCGAAAACCCAGAGAACTTCCAGCCCATAATATTCGGACGTTTCAGGTTGCTCGTCTTCAGGCAGGATCGGGCCGAGTTTCGGGTTAATCCAGCAACGACCCAATGCGTAAAGCATATAAAGTCCCGCAAGAATGACGCCGGGCATGATCGCTGCACGGAACAATTCGGTGACGGGAATTTCTAGCACCGGACCCATGACGATCAACATGATCGAGGGCGGTATGAGAATGCCCAGAGTACCACCAGCGGTGATCGTACCGGCGGCAAGGCGTACATCGTAGCCCGACTTATTCATGGTCTTGGCGGCCATGATGCCGAGGATGGTGACGGATGCGCCAACAATACCTGTGGCAGCTGCGAAGATGGTGGAAACAAACAGCACCGCGATGAAGAGTGCGCCGCGGGTGCGGCTCATCATCAACTGCACGGCGTTGAACAGCCGCTCCATCAGGCCTGCCTGCTCCATGACGATGCCCATGAGAATGAACAACGGAACGGCGACCAACTGGTCGTCGAGCATGGTGGAGTTCACCTGCAACGTCATCAGGAAGAAGGTGACGGCCGAGCCCGCGCCCCATGACCCGAAGGTGAAAGCGAGGAAGATGAGGGTGAACGAAATCGGGAAGCCGACGAAGATCGAGAACAACATCGCGCCCAACATGAGCAGACCGATGGTTGCTTTCGAAAGGCCAAAACCACCGCCGAAGGCCGAATTAAACCAATCATCGAATGGCACGGCATCGGGGAAGAAGATCGCCAAGAATATAACGGCAACGATGGCGATGTAGACCGGCAAGAATTTCACGAACATGCGTTCGCGCTCTTTGCCCATATCGTAGAATGCGCGGAATAGTTCAGAGATGCCCTGAAGGAAAAGCAGAGCCGCACCAACTGGCATCGCCAAGCGTGCAGGCCACAAAACGGGCGCCCACGTGGAGTCCATCGTGGTTTCGCCGCGCTGGAATGCAGCCCACCAGAAGTCGGCGGACGTCCAGAAGAAAAACAACATCGCTGGGAAATAGAACAGCAGGTAGAGCGATGCGTCGGTCGTTGCCTGAGTCTTTTTCGTCCATGTGCGGTAAAGGAAGTCAGCGCGAATATGGACCCCGCGCAGAAGGGCATAACCCGCCGCAGCCATAAAGATGACGCCGGAACTCATGCGGGAAAGATCGTAGGCCCATAGCGTTGGGCCAAGGCCGAGCGACAGGGCGACATCGTTCATGTCCCAACCGGTCAGCGTGCCGAACATTGTGCGTGAGAAGACCTCGAATACCATAACGAAGATGAGCGGCACGAGCAGCAAGCAGACGATGCGTCCGGCCCACAAGTTCATGACGTCGATGCAGGCAACGATAGGACGCTGCCACGGCGTCATGTCTTCGGGCGTTTCACCGGGCTCTTCGGCACGGCGTTCGGCGATCAACTCGTCGGTGATGTCCAGTTCGCCTGGTACGACTTCATCAGCCATTGGTTCGTCCTCCCCCGGGCAGCACATTGGCCTACCCTGCCCATTCGGGCGTTTTTGTTTCCGTCACGCTTGTCGCTTGATCGGCAATTCGAAAGCGCTGCGCTCATAGGAGCAACAGCAGCACTTGCGGATAACCAGTCATGTGGTGCGAACCGGGGACGCCAAAGCGCCCCCGGCTGCAATGTTGGTTTCGAAGACTTACTTCTTGGCCAACTCGTCAGCATATGCCTTGCCGAGTGCAGCGTTAGACGCCTGTGCACCGGCCCAGAATGGAACTGCGATTGCCGCAAATTCTTTCTGGCTGTCATAGACGGTCTTGAAGAATGCGTTTTCAGCAGCGTTCTTCTCGAGCAGCGCCTTGGCAGCGTTCATGTAGGCCGGGAAGTAATCGGCAGGAGTGTCGTGAAGGATCACGCCATCTTCTTCGACCAGCTTCTTCAGCGCCTTACCGTTTTCGTAGATACGGTAGGACATAGCTTTCGAAAGCGATGCGTTGGCAGCAACTTCGATGGCTTTTTTCTGGTGATCGGTCATGGCGTTATACACATCGCCGTTGATGTACATGTCAGCGTTCACGACGACCTGGTGGAGACCCTGCAGGTAGTAGTGCTTGAGCACTTTCTGGAAACCGAACACGGAGTCAGGCTTCGGGCAGCACCATTCTGCTGCGTCGATCGTGCCTTTTTCCAGAGCTGGCAGGATGTCACCGCCACCCATTGCGACCGATGCAACACCGATGTCTTTGTATGCCTGGCCGGGAATTCCGGGAGGCGTACGGAAGCGGTATTTGCGGAAGTCAGCCATGGACTGAATCGGCTCTTTGAACCAACCGAGAGCTTCCGGGCCAACTGGCTGAAGCATGAAGCCTTTCACGTTGACGCCCATTTCCGTCCAAAGCTGGTCGTACAGCTCTTTGCCGCCACCGAACTGGAACCATGACAGGAACGCGATGTTGTCCATGCCGATGCCGCCGCCTGCTGGCGGGGAGCCGAACAATGCTGCTGCAGGGTGCTTGCCGGACCAGTAGTGCGTCCAGGCGAAGCCGCCTTCGACGAGGCCTTTATCGACAGCGTCGAGCACTTCTTTGACACCAACAACAGCGCCGGCTGGCAGCACTTCGATGGTGACCGGATCGTCGGAAGTCAGCGCAGCAACGTCAGCTGCGAAGTCTTTCAGCATCGTCACCTCATCGGCAGTTGCCGAGATAACAGACTGAATACGGATGTTGACCGGTTCCGCGAAAGCCGCGGTGGTCATGGCAGCAGCAACTGCAGTTGCTGCAAAGCCTTTGGCCAGTTTTGGCCCGAGTTTTGAAAGAACAGACATTGGTTTCCTCCCTAGTGTCTCTTTTCCGTGCCCCCGATGAATACGGTGCCATCATAAGTTCCCGTCGAAGGCCCGGGATGATGGTGTGTCACCGTATGTTCCAGACGAAGCTGCGACTATCGCTGCCAGCCTGCAATGAGACAGCGCATGAGGCGCTGCCCGCATATTCTTTTGCCTAACCCACAATCCCCGTTCCGTTGATGTAGGCGAGCAGTCCGCGGCCGGGATCGAAGATGCCTTTGTAGAGCATCTCGCCCGCAACCCAGATGAGCACGACCAGACCAACCCATGAGATGACAGGGTATTTGGTCAGCAGTTTCATGATCAGTGTCGCAAAGAAGGCCATGGCGATGATAGCGATAGCAAGCCCGACCACGAGTTTCGTGCTGTCGCCATCGGCGATTGCAGCCACGGCCAACACGTTGTCGATGGACATGGAGACGTCCGCCACGGTGATTGTCCAGAGAGCAGACAGCAGCGAACGACGCGGCGCGCCGGTGTAACCAGCCTCGGGATTCTCTGCCGTGATGAGAGCCTCTTCGGCTTTGGCGTCGAGGCTTTCGCGAATTTCTTTGTACAGCGTCCAACACACCCAGCAGAGCAGCAAGCCACCCACGAACAGCAGGCCCGGGATAGCGAGCATCTTCGTTGCCACCAGCGCGAAAATGATGCGCAGAACAGCAGCGACCACCATGCCGAACAGGATTGCCTTCTTGCGAAGCTCCGGCGCAAGGCCAGCAGCGGCCATGCCGATGATAAGAGCATTGTCACCGGACAAAACGAGGTCGGCGACAATGATACGACCGTAGTCTGAAACCAGATCCCACATCAGGCGGCATCCTCTAAAATGAAATCGGAAGCCCGTTCGCCAATCATGATGGCGGGGGCGTTCGTGTTACCGGAAACGATCATGGGCATGATGGAGGCATCGGCAACGCGCAAGCCTTCGATACCATGAACGCGGAGGCGCGAATCGACGACAGCCATGGTGTCAGAACCCATCTTGCAGGTGCCTGTAGGGTGATAAATCGTGGTCGCCGTATCGCGCGCCCAATTCAAAATTGCATCATCATCGTTGTCTGCAATTGCAGCACCGGGCGCATATTCTTCGATGATTTCGGACTTTGCAGGTTCGTGGCGAGCTATGCGGCGGGCGACCTTGATCCCATCGACGATGGTTTGCTGGTCCAGCGGCGTTGCCAGATAATTGGGATGGATGACCGGATGATCTTCGGCGCGTGCAGACTTGAGTTCCAAATGACCGGCGCTTTCGGGCCGCATCTGCAAAACGGACGCAGTGAAAGCGTCGAACGGGTGGGTGCCGGTGCCGATCTTATCGGTCGAGAACGGCTGAAGATGGAACTGGATATCAGGCGTCGCCAGTTCTGGCCGTGTTTTCAAATAACCGGTGCCGAGACTGGCTGCCATTGTCATCGGGCCGGTGCGCTTGAGCGCATATTCAGCCGCGATGAGCGCTTGCTTCAGCAGCGAGTTGGTTTCGGTGTTGATGGTGGACGAGCGGCATTTGAAAATCGGGCGCGCTTGCAAGTGGTCTTGCAGGTTGCGGCCAACACCCTTTGCTTCGTTCCGCACTTCGATGCCATGTGCCGAAAGCTGTTCGCCCGACCCGATGCCGGACAGCATAAGAATCTGGGGCGAACCGATAGCGCCGGCAGAAAGAATAACCTCGCAGCGCGCTTTGATCGTCTTCGGCGCAGCCTCACTACCGGCTTCGATGCCGACAACACGATTGCCGTCCAACAGGATGCGGCGTGTCTGGAGACCGGTCAGAACGGATAGGTTCTGGCGGCTACGGATCGGCTTGAGATAAGCTTTGGCTGATGAGCAACGCTGGCCCTTGTGAGCCGTAAGCTGGAAGTAGCCAATGCCCTCCTGCGTCTTGCCATTGTAATCATCATTATACGGATAGCCCGCATCTTGAGCGGCCTCGACATAGCGGTCGACACACTGGCGGCTGATGCGTGTTTTGGAAACATTGAGGGGGCCGGAACCGCCGCGCAGATCGCTCTCGCCATCTTCCCAATTCTCCGAGCGTTTGAAGCAAGGAAGAACATCGTCCCAACCCCACCCTTCGTTGCCCATCTGCCGCCAGCCATCATAATCTTCACGCTGGCCGCGCACATAGAGAAGGCCGTTGATGGAAGACGAACCGCCAAGCACACGACCGCGGGGCCAGTTGATAGAGCGACCGTTCAAGCCCGGATCGGATTCAGTCTTGAAGGCCCAATCCATCTTCGGATTGCCCATCGTTTTGAAGTAGCCAACGGGAATGTGAATCCAAGGCGACGTGTCGCGCCCACCAGCCTCAACGAGAGCGACAGTGTAACGACCGCTTTCCGAAAGACGGGCGGCAAGGGCACAACCGGCAGAGCCGGCGCCGACAACGACGAAATCAAATTCCAAGCGGCTCCCCCTCGCCCGAACGCTGCATCCGGTTCCGGATGCAGCCTCTCCCACTTCACTGGCCTTCGGAATATGAGGCCTTGACGAAGACTATCAAAAAATGAGACTTTTAGTCTCGTTAATGAGAGTGAACCATGGTCCATCCGACCTGACAAGTGTGGATCGCGACTTTTTGTCCACTTGGGGATTGATGACCGGCAACTGCGTCAGCCGGTGATGGGGGAAGCAAAGTGCTGGATGAAAAGAACGGAAATACGGGAATAATAACAGCAGAGGTTGATTCGACCTCCCGCATTGCCACCAACATGCGCATGTTGTTGATCTTGGAAGCGCTCTCAAAAAGCCCGGTGCCACTGTCACCGACCGAAATCAATCGCTCTATCGGCCTGCCGAAACAGTCGATTCACCGGCTGTGCCAAACACTCGTGGATGAGGGTTTTATTGTTCGCGATCTTGCTGGCAAACGGCTGGCCCCTGCCCCCCGTGCGCTGACGATGGCGCGAGGTATGTTCCGCGCCGACCGTCATTCTTTTGCGCGACGCGAGGTGCTGGAGCAGGTCGCCAAAGCTACGCGGGAAACAGTCAACCTCGCTGCTCCCGAAGCCGGTGGCATGACCTATCTTGATCGTGTGGAAACGGACTGGATTTTCCGCACCGAACTGCCGGTTGGCTCGCGAGTGCCATTCTACTGCACAGCATCAGGTAAGTGTTATCTGGCAAGCCTCGAGCGCCGCGAATTGGACCGCCTTCTGTCCACGCTGGAATTCGAGCGCCGAACGAGCAACACCTATGTCGAGCGCGACGAGTTGGATGCGGAACTACACAGGATAAAACAGCAGGGCTTCGCGCTGGACGAAGAAGAACTGTTCGATGGCATGGTTGCCATCGCCGTTCCAATCTACGACCGCAGCCACCGCTTTCTTGCTGCACTGGCCTGCCACGGACCGACACTGCGGCTGGATCGCGAACGGCTTCTGGGACATCTTGATGTGATGCGCGATGGTGCCGAACAACTGGCGTCGCTGGATATCTAGGAGGTTCGTTGAAATGTCCGACGCCAAAGTTGACCCACGTTTTCAGCCGGTTTCCGGTTTCGATCTTCCCCGCTTTGCGGGCGTTCCAAGCTTCATGCGCTTGCCGCATATCGTGGAAGGCGATGCGCTTTATAATGATGTGCAGATCGGCCTTGTCGGTGTGCCGTGGGATGGTGGAACGACGAACCGCCCGGGCGCGCGCCATGGGCCACGCCAGTTGCGCGACCTATCCACCATGATCCGCGCGCAACATCAGTTCACCGGTGTTCGGCCATTTGAGCTGGTGAACTGTGCCGACCTTGGCGACGTCCCGCCCAACCCCGCCGACCTGATGGCGACGCTGGATCGTGTCGCAGAATTTTATAGCGATTTGAAAACCTCCGGCATCGTGCCGCTGACCGCCGGCGGCGATCATCTGATCTCGCTGCCCATTCTGCGCGGGCTTTCCGGCGGTGATGCGGTGAGCATGATCCACTTCGATTCGCACACCGATCTGTTCAACGAGTATTTCGGCGGGACACGCTACACACACGGCACGCCGTTTCGCCGCGCAATCGAAGAAGGCATTCTCGACCCGAAACGCACTATCCAGATCGGTATTCGCGGGACGATGTATGATGATGAAGACCGCCGGTTTGCAGCAGATGCCGGTGTCACTCTTATCCTGATCGAAGAGTTGATGGAGCGCGGTGTTACAGACGTGATGGCGCAGGCGCGCGATCTCGTCGGCGATACGGCGACGTATGTCAGCTACGATATCGACTTCATCGACCCCGCCTTCGCGCCCGGCACAGGCACACCGGAAATCGGTGGGCCAGACACGTTCACCGCCCAGGCAGTGGTGCGCGAGCTCGCCGGACTGAATCTCATCGGAGCCGATCTTGTTGAAGTCTCTCCGCCCTTCGACCCATCAGGTAACACGGCTTGGGTCGGCGTTTCGATCATGTTTGAACTGCTGTGCGTGCTGGCACCGGCTGTGGCTGAACGGGCGCGGTAGATAAGCAGGCTGCAAAAAGACGCGGTTATGTCGTCGTGATGCCGCAATTGCCGCAAACATCGTTCCAAACGCTATTGGGCGATGCGCTAATGCGGTCCAAGAAAGCGAAAACCGGGAATTCACATTTCGTTAACCCCAACGCTTGAGCCGCGATTAACCGGACTTGGTTATCGTTTGGCAAATATAATCCGACCCATTTGATCGATATTGAAGCGATCTATCTTCAGGAGCTTGCGCCATGCGCCAGATGACCTCTTCCTCGACCGTCGCCCGCGCGGCGCTCATCGTGTCGCTCTCCGCCCTCGTGGCCGTAACCGGCTGCTCGCGCAAAAAGCCGTTGCCGGACAACGCTAATCAATTGGGCCTTGGCAATGGTAATACAAACGGCGCCGCTGCCGGTTCGACACAGGACTTCACGGTCAATGTCGGTGACCGCGTGTTCTTCACGACCGATTCTACGTCTCTAACCGGCGATGCCCGCGCGACATTGGACAAGCAGGCCACATGGCTTTCGCGTTATGGCAATTACTCAATCGTAGTCGAAGGCCATGCGGACGAGCGCGGCACCCGCGAATACAACCTTGCACTCGGCGCACGCCGCGCAGCGGCAACACGCGATTATCTGGTGGCTCGCGGAGTGAACCGTGGCCGCATCCGCACGATTTCTTTTGGTAAGGAGCGCCCGGTTGCCGTTTGTAACGATATTTCCTGCTTCTCGCAGAACCGTCGTGCCGTTACAGTGCTCGGCGGATCAAGCAGCTAACTGGCTGTAGCCAAATTGAAGGTCGTTTCCATGCGTCTGCGCCTCTTTCTTCTCGCCTCTCTAGTGGCGCTCCCCGTTCAGGCGTCCCAAATCGTGCCGCCTGCACAGGTTGGCAACAGCCTGCCGGTCATAAACGTGCAGTCGGCAGATAGCTTTCGCGTCAACGAGCTGGAGGAACAAATCCGCCAGCTCAACGGACGCGTGGAAGAGCTGAACTTCATCCTGCTGCAACTGCAGGAGAAGGTTCGCAAGATGGAAGAGGACAACGAGCTTCGCTTTCAGGAAATCGAAGACAAGCAGGGAAATCTCGGCGGCGATGATAACAAGGATGTTGCCTCCACCGATCAGGGGGCGAGCGACAGCTTGGGAAAGCCCTCAGCCTCCGCGCCTGAAACTTCAGGAGAGCGGACTGAAGACGTTTCTCAGACAGGTACTGTTGGCAGCGGAAGCGAACCGCGACTGATCGACCCGACAACCACGGGCCCAACGACAGACAACGGCACAACCGGTTTGCCCCCCGCGCCACGCGCACCAGGCACGATTACGTTTGACGAAAATGGCAACGTTAAAGGCTCGGTAGAACCGGGTCGCACGGTGGAAACCGACGACGGCGCGGTTCTTCCACCGGTCTTTGGCGACGGGACCGCTGGCGCTGTCGAAGCATCACAATATGGCGCGACTCCAGACGAGGTGCTTGCTGCTGGCCGCGAACAACTCGATGGCCGCAACTATCCCGACGCGCAAAAGGCGCTGGCGGCACATATTCTGGCTTGGCCGGATGATCCCCGCAGCGGCGAGGCCTACCACTATCTGGGGCAGGCCATGTTCTGGCAGCGGGACTATTACCAAGCCGCGGAAATGCATCTGAAAGCGCATAATGATTACCCGCAAGCGCCCACGGCTGCCGATAATTTGCTCGGCCTAGGCCTTTCGCTTGCAGGCCTGAACCAGCGCGAAGTGGCCTGCGCGACATATGCTGAGGTTTTGAAGCAATATCCGGACGCAAAGAATCGTTTGGGAGACCGCGTGAAAGACGAGCAGGCTGCTGCCAAGTGTTCCTGACAGTTCATTAATCTTCACTGATCTGCTGCGGTTTCCAAAACTGGCCGGCACTCCCATAAGGGTGCAATGAACCCGCCTTCCCTTCCCGTATTGGTCGCTATTTCAGGTGGTTCGGACTCGTCCGCACTTCTTCACCGGCTGCATCGCGAAATTGCCAAGGGCAATCTGTTCGCAGCAACAGTCGATCATGGCTTGAGACCGGAGGCTGCTGAAGAGGCGCTACAGGTGGAGGCTGTTTGCCAAAAACTTGATGTAGCCCACGCAACACTTCGCTGGTCCGGAGGAAAGAAGACCGCAGCATCCGCGCGAGCCGCGCGCTACGATCTTTTGGTGGCTCACGCACAGTCCTTGGGCGCCGCCACAATTGCCCTTGGTCATACGATGGACGATCAGGCTGAGACTGTTTTCATGCGGGCGATGCGCCTGCGCCCAACAAGCAACACGCGCGGTTTGGCAGGCATGACTGCATGCACGCACCATTTGGGTGTCACGCTTTGGCGACCGTTGCTTTCAACCCGACGGACGGCGTTGAGAGAAGACCTTTCGGCCGCTGGGCTCACCTGGATCGAAGACCCGACTAACCAAGATACCAGCACGGAACGAGTGCGCGTGCGGAACCAACTGGAAGCGCACAGTTCAACAGTCCACCACTTGGCGCGTTTCGCAGCCATCTGCGCCCAGAGCAGAAGCTGGCTCGCACAGGAAACAGCCACAGCCATGCGCAACTACGTGCGCTGGCGGAACGCCGATAATGTCTGGATAATCTCTGAAATCCCCCGGTTGCAGAAACTGGTGCTTCGCGAAGTGCTCTCTGTGCTCATCATGGCCGCTGGCGGGCAACCTTACAGACCAGCTCTAGCGAAGCTTTATCCCGTAGCAGACGCGGTAGAGCGCAATAAAAACCTCCGTTACAGCGTCGGTCGCTCTGTTGTGCAGGTGCTTGGCGACACGATCATGGTTAGCCGCGAAGGACTGCGTCGCAACGAGAAACCGTCAAAACCAACCACAGAATCAGCCAGTAACGGTCTCTACAGGTTTCGCTCATCAGCTGATGACCCGATCGCGGAAGCGCTGGAGCGTGTTCTTGCAGAACCACTTTAGCTCAACACGTCTTCATCATACTGGCACAAACACCCTGCTCAATTGACGCATTGTCGTGATCGCGCCTTGGCAGTCGCGCCTCACGCTCCTATCTTGGTATATAACCAAAGACGGTCTGACATTAGGATCGTCGGCAAATGCCCTCTTCGCTCCCGGATGGGGTTGGCACCAAACGCTGGACCTTTGTATGAACCAGAACCTTCGCAATGTCGCACTTTGGGGCCTTATCGCCCTTCTGCTCGTGGCGCTTTTCCAATTGTTTCAGTCACCCTCGGATAACTCTCCGACGACTGACATCGCCTATTCGAGCTTTTTGACCGCGGTTGAAAAGAAGCGCGTGCAGTCCGTGACGATTTCTGGAGACAGGATTTCTGGTCGCTACAACGACTCTTCGACAGGGTTCACCACATTTACTCCTTACGATCCGGAGTTGGTGAAAACGTTGCAGGCTCAGAACGTAGAAATTACTGCAAAGCCTGCAACCGATGGCCGTTCCACGTTGGGCGGCATGTTCCTTCAGTGGTTGCCACTGCTGCTGCTGCTGGGTGTGTGGATTTTCTTTATGCGCCAGATGCAGTCCGGTCAGGGCAAAGCGATGGGCTTCGGCAAATCAAAAGCCAAATTGATGACCCAACACGAAGGCAAAGTAACCTTTGCTGATGTGGCAGGCGTAGATGAAGCCAAGGAAGACCTCGTTGAGATAGTGGATTTCCTGCGCGACCCGCAGAAATTCCAGCGGCTTGGTGGCAAGATGCCCCACGGCGTGCTGCTCGTTGGCCCTCCCGGCACAGGTAAAACGCTGACAGCCCGTGCCGTTGCCGGTGAAGCTGGTGTGCCGTTCTTTACAATATCAGGTTCGGATTTTGTCGAGATGTTCGTTGGCGTCGGTGCAAGCCGTGTCCGCGATATGTTCGAGCAAGCCAAAAAGAATGCGCCCTGCATCGTCTTCATCGATGAGATCGACGCTGTCGGACGTCACCGTGGCACGGGCATGGGCGGCGGCAATGATGAGCGTGAGCAGACATTGAACGCGCTGCTGGTTGAGATGGACGGCTTCGAAACTAATGAAGGTATCATCCTGATCGCGGCAACCAACCGTCCCGACGTGTTGGACCCTGCCCTTCTGCGTCCGGGCCGTTTCGACCGTCAGGTCGTCGTGTCCAATCCGGACATCATGGGCCGCGAAGCCATCCTGAAAGTTCACGTTAAGAACGTTCCGCTTGCTCCTAACGTTGATCTGAAAGTCGTAGCTCGCGGTACGCCCGGCTTCTCCGGTGCAGACCTGATGAATCTCGTAAACGAAGCTGCTCTTTTGGCCGCCCGTCGCGAGAAACGTCTTGTTACAGCTGCGGAATTTGACGACGCAAAAGACAAGGTGATGATGGGCGCAGAACGTCGTTCCATGGTCATGTCGGAAGAAGAAAAGCGCAACACCGCCTATCACGAAGCTGGTCATGCGCTGGTGGCTATCTCGGTGCCGTCATCCCACCCAGTTCATAAGGCCACGATCATTCCCCGTGGCCGTGCGCTGGGCATGGTGATGCAGCTGCCGGAACGCGACCAGATTTCCATGTCATACGAAGAAATGACATCGCGTCTGGCCGTCATGATGGCGGGTCGAGTCGCGGAAGAGCTAACATTCGGCAAGAAGAATGTTACGTCTGGCGCATCTTCCGATATCGATCAGGCAACGAAACTTGCCCGCGCGATGGTCACGCAGTGGGGCTTTTCCGACAAACTCGGCAAGGTCGCATATGGAGAAGATCAGCAGCAGGTCTTCATGGGCCAGTCCATTGGGGGATCGAAAAGCGTGTCGGAAGAAACTGCGCAGATCATCGATGATGAGGTTCGTCGTCTGGTGGATGAAGGCTTTGCTACGGCCAAGAAAATTCTGACCAAGCGCAAGAAAGATCTAGAAGCGCTGGCACAGGGCCTGCTTGAATATGAAACGCTGACGGGTAAGGAAATCGACGAGTTGATGGACGGTAAACCACCATCGCGCGATATGGGCGACGATACTCCGCCAACGCGTGGCAGTGCAGTTCCAAAATCCGGTGCAAAAGCTTCCGGCAAAGGCGAAAAGGGCGATGAGCCTGATGCCGATGGTCTTGAACCACAACCGAGCTAACTGGTTGATATTAACGCGGTCGCAACTGCGTTGACGTTACACAGACGGGGTGTTGCCACAGGCAGCGCCCCGTTTGCACTTTTGCAACCGGTTTCGCCGTAACGCCTCGTCATAATTCGTGAATCTGATTTTTGCGCGGGTTTGCTATGAAGCAGGTCATAGGTCGAGCCGGAATCATATCTGCAGATCGGCAATCAGATTTCCGTGGTTAACCTGAGGGCAAGCAGGCTGACGCACCAAACGATACCGATGCAGTGGCAAGGTCCACACTTCGGCTTGAAGGGGAAGAGCATGTCCACGAAACGCAAATATTTCGGCACCGACGGTATTCGCGGCTACGCCAACCGTTCGCCCATGACCGCTGAGACCGCGATGAAGGTCGGCATGGCCGCAGGCGTTGCCTTCAAACAGGGCAACCACCGTCACCGCGTCGTGGTGGGTAAAGACACCCGTCTTTCAGGCTATATGATCGAAAACGCATTGGTTGCTGGTTTCACCGCAGCTGGTATGGACGTTTTTCAACTTGGTCCCGTGCCAACCCCCGCCGTCGCCATGCTGACCCGTTCCATGCGCGCTGATATCGGCGTGATGATTTCAGCGTCTCACAACGCTTACCACGACAACGGCATCAAGCTGTTCGGCCCCGACGGGTTCAAACTGTCGGACGAAATCGAACTGGAGATTGAGCGTCTCATCGACGAAGACCTGACACCGCAGCTTGCCGGTGGCCCTGATATTGGCCGCGCCAGCCGCGTGGATGGCGTCGATGACCGCTATATCGAGTTTGCCAAGCGCACCCTGCCCCGCAATCTTTCGCTGTCTGGTCTGCGCGTGGTGATCGATTGCGCCAATGGCGCGGCCTATAAGGTCGCGCCTAAAGTGTTGTGGGAATTGGGCGCGGAAGTCGTGGAAATCGGCACCAGCCCCAACGGCACAAATATCAATTCTGAATGCGGTTCGACCTCAACCGGCGCACTGGTGCGTAAGGTCAACGAGGTCCGTGCCGATATCGGTATCGCGCTGGATGGCGACGCGGACCGCGTCATCATCGTGGATGAAAAATCCAATGTAGTAGATGGCGATCAGCTCATGGCACTGGTGGCAGGCTCCTACCGCAAGAAAGAACTGCTGACCGGTGGCGGTATCGTTGCCACCATCATGTCCAATCTCGGCCTCGAACGCTGCATGCAGGCACAGGGCCTTAACCTCGCGCGTACGGCTGTTGGCGACCGTTACGTGGTCGAACACATGCGCAAGCATGGCTACAATGTTGGCGGTGAACAATCCGGCCATATCGTGATGTCGGACCACTCCACCACCGGCGACGGCCTAGTGGCAGCACTTCAGGTGCTCGCTGTTGTTCAGGAATCCGACAAGCAGGTTTCCGAGGTCTGCAACTGCTTCACGCCAGTGCCGCAAGTGCTGAAAAACGTGCGCTATAGCGAAGGCGAGCCGCTCAAGGACAAGGCTGTTGTGGCCTCGATTGATGATGGTCGCCACCGTCTTGCCAATCAGGGTCGCCTCGTCATCCGCAAGTCCGGCACCGAACCACTTATCCGCGTTATGGCAGAAGGTGATGACGCCGGATTGGTGCGCAACGTTGTCGACGATATTTGCGATACGCTGCGCAAGGTTGCTGCCTAGTACATCGCCGAACGGACCGCTTTCGCCGTCCACCAAAAATGCCTAACGTTCCGGCTGAAAATTATTGCCGGAACTCATCATGTCTCATCTGTTTTCACCCATCACGCTGCGCGGGCTGACGCTTGCCAACCGCGTGGTCGTCGCACCCATGTGCCAGTATTCTGCCATCGATGGGGTGCCGAACGACTGGCATCTCATGCATCTGGGTCAATACGCTGTGGGCGGTGCAGGTTTGGTGTTCACCGAAGCCACCGCGGTTGAACCGGAAGGGCGCATCACACCTGGCTGCCCTGGGCTTCACAATGACAAACAACAAGCCGAGTGGGAGCGGATCATCTCGTTTTTCCGCAATTATGGTGCCGCAAAAATCGGTATCCAGATTGCTCATGCCGGACGCAAGGCTTCAGCTAATGTCCCGTGGGATGGAGGCACGCCGCTTGCTGAAAATGACGGCGCGTGGCGCACCGTTTCGGCGTCTGCCCTACCCTATGCCGATGGCTGGCACACGCCGCATGCGCTTTCGGGCAACGACCTTGCTCAGTTAAAAACAGCCTTCGTGGATTCGACCCATCGGGCCGTTGCTGCCGGTTTTGACGTGATCGAATTGCACGCGGCCCACGGCTATCTGATGCATCAATTCTTGTCGCCAATCTCAAACCAACGAAGCGACGCGTTCGGTGGTCATCTCGCGGGTCGTATGGCGTTTCCGCTGGAAGTGTTTGAAGCCATGCGAATCGCGGCAGGTGATACCCCGTTAGGCGTTCGCATTTCTGCATCTGATTGGGTTGCCGACAGCTCATGGACCATTCAGGAATCAAACGTCTTTTGCACTGAGCTAAAGGCGCGAGGGTGCGATTTCATCGACGTGTCGTCTGCTGGCAATAGTCCGCAGCAGAAGATTTCAACCGGTCCTGGTTACCAAACGGGTTTCGCCCAAGCGGTGCGCGAAGCGACCGGATTACCGGTTATGGCGGTTGGCAAAATCACCAACGCAATTCAGGCAGAAACGATATTGGCGACAGGCCAGGCTGATATGGTGGCGCTCGCCCGTGGCATGTTGCTGGACCCGCGTTGGGCGTGGCGTGCGGCTGAAAAGCTTGGCGAACAGGCAACGTTTCCGCCGCAATATGCGCGCTCCAGCCCCGCATTGCGAGGCGAGCCGATTCCCGGAAATCCGCCCAAGGCGGCGGACTGACAGAAGCCGGCATGCAAGTGACGAGTTCGCTACTATGCCGAGTAAAGAGCGGCGATCTCGAATTTACACCCTGCAAACACTAGCTTCGCAGGCATTGAGAAAAGCCGAACCGAACAATTCATTTTGCTCGGTGCCAAGAGGCTTTTTATGCGATGAGAACCTTTGCCAATGACCCAACCTTATGCGCAGCAAAGGTCGTCCCCAAAAACAGTACAGAGCCCACGACCCAAACATAACTGCCCCAAGCAATAACTTCGCGGCCTGTCAGACGTTTCTCGCATTTAGTCTTTCTGATCATCAATTCATCCCCTGATAGTCGATTAGCATTCATGTGCGTTGAATGCATTGCTCTCTATGGTTGTATTTTCTCCCCCAATATTCCGGTTTATGGTTAACGAGTGGTTAACCGGAGCGAAAATTACAACCCTGGGTAGCATTTGATTTTTGTTGAAATCGACACCCACGCATTGCAGCAGAAATTTGGCTAGCAGTAGCCTTCAACGCCGGCCCATTGGGAGCGGCTATACCTGTCACCAGCCGCCCAGCCGACGGGCAGAATTGCTTCGATCTGCATCATATTCTCGTCGGTCAGTTTTAGCGTGCTCGCAGCAGCGAGTTCCTGCAAATGTGCGGTAGATCGCGTTCCCGGTATCGGCAGCAGATGCTCTCCACGGGCCAAACACCACGCTACGGCCAGAGTTGGCGACGTCGTTCCCATATCCTGTGCCAGGGCTTTGAAGCGCTCCACGTAAGCAAGGTTTCTAGCCAGATTAGGCTGCGCAAAACGCGGCGTGCCCGTTCTGAAGTCGCCCTCCCCGAAAGTCGCAGGATCAGGTGCCTGCGTCGCAAAGATGCCTCGACCAAGTGGCGAGAACGGAACGAAAGCCACATCCAACTCTTTGCAGGTCTCGATCATTCCGAGATCGTGATAGCGGGTCCAAAGTGAGTATTCGCTTTGGACAGCGGCAACCTTTCCCATTTCGGAGATTGTGCGCAGGCTGGCTGGGGAAATCTCGCAGAATGCGATGTGCGCAATTTTTCCCTCCTGCTGAAATTTCAGCATCGTGCACATCACATCTTCGATGGGTCGGTCGTCGCGCTTGTGGACGTAATAGAGTGGGATCTGCTCCATCCGCAGGCGCTTCAATGAACCCTCTAGGCAGTCGCGTAGATATTCTTCGTCATTGCGAAAGCCGCGCGCACCGCTATCCGGATCACGATAAATACCGCCTTTGGAGGCCACGACGAAGTCATTGTCGTGGGTGTCCATGAACTCGCCGATGATCTCTTCTGAAAGGCCGTTGCCATAGGCTTTGGCCGTGTCGAGGAAATCGATGCCCAAATCCTGGCAAGTGCGAAGCGTATCGAAGCTTTCCGCTTTATCGGTAGGGCCATACGATCCGGCGAAGGACCAGCACCCCAAGCCGATCTCCGACACCATTGGGCCATCGGTTCCCAGTTTGCGCTTGTCCATTGTCCGCCACCTACCCGTCGTTATTCGAAACCGCATGTTGACGCGGGACGCCTAAGAAGGGAAGCACAACGCGAAACGGGCCGCCCTGTTGGGCGGCCCGCTGCAAAATCTCTGGGACGTTGGCTTATTTGGCTGCTTCCAGCGACAAGCGTGCCAAACCGGCAGAGATGTTGATGCCGGTTTTTCCTTCGATGGAGAATGGCTGAAGGCCAATCTTCTTGGTCGAGCCGCCGACGAGCGCATTGGCACCGAGGCCGATACCGATTGCACCACCGGCAGAGACGCCGACATAGGTACCTGCAAGCGCATATTGGCCGGTTTCCTGACCTTGCGGCGTATACACGATCCACTGAATGACGGATTCACCGGAAACGCCGATATCCAGGCCCAGTTTGCCTAGAGTGCCAGTATATTCTTCCACGCCGCCATCGTTCAGTTCGAACGCGCAGATGGCTTCTTTGCTGGAGCCAATGAGCAGGCCTAGGCCGCCTTCGACGTCGCAGGTCAGCACACCAAGGCGGGTGCCGGTCACTTCTGCCTGAGCAGGTACGACGGAAGCGAGCATTGCGGTGCTCATTGCAGCGGCAATAGCCAGCGAAGCTGTTTTGCGGAAATTTTTCATGAGTGTTCCCTTTCGAGGGTCGGCCATCCCTACCCTTTCGGGTCGAACGGACTTTATCGGGCGCTTTATGTATCGACCGCGCCTGTTGGTCTGCACTTAGTATACGCCCGACGTGAGGAACCGTTGCATCACAATAAGTAGCCCTTGAAACTGCGGGCCGCCTCACAAGATCGTAATCGTAATAAAAAACCCCGCCCACAGAGTGTCCGTGAGCAGGGTTAGGGCAGGATTGGTTTGAGATGGGAGGGTTCTCTTACCGCTCTGCCAAACAGGGATTTCGCCCCCTGCAATGCAGTGTTCGTTTGCGAATTAGCTGGCTTCTGCCAGTTCCGCGCCTTCAGGCTCGCGCAGCACGTAGCCACGGCCCCAGACGGTTTCGATGAAATTGGTGCCGCCGGTGGCGGAGGCAAGCTTTTTACGCAGCTTGCAGATGAAGACGTCGATGATCTTCAATTCGGGCTCATCCATACCGCCATAAAGGTGGTTGAGGAACATTTCCTTGGTGAGCGTGGTGCCTTTGCGAAGCGAAAGCAGCTCCAGCATCTGGTACTCTTTGCCGGTAAGGTGGACGCGCTGGCCGGCGACTTCCACGGTCTTGGCATCAAGGTTCACCTTGAGATCACCGGTGGTGATGATCGATTCGGCATGACCCTTGGAGCGGCGCACGATGGCCTGAATGCGGGCTACAAGCTCATCTTTATGGAAGGGCTTGGTCATGTAATCGTCAGCGCCGAAGCCGAGACCGCGTACCTTGTCTTCGATACCGGCGAGACCGGAAAGAATGAGGATAGGCGTTTTTACCTTGGAGAGGCGAAGCGTGCGAAGAACCTCATAACCCGACATATCGGGGAGATTCAGATCCAACAGGATAATATCGTAGTCGTAGAGTTTGCCGAGATCGACGCCCTCTTCTCCCAGATCCGTTGTATAAACGTTGAAGCTCTCGGACTTCAGCATCAATTCGATGGACTGCGCTGTGGCGCTATCATCTTCAATCAGCAGGACTCGCATCATAGACCCCTTAAGGCTGCGACCCACCCTTGACGTGCTGGTTCGCGTTAAATTTTCTCTACCCGAACGCAACACTGGTTCAATATGGTTAACAAAGTATGATTCCGCTAAGCAAGCTCTTATTGCGAAATCGAAGCTTTTTCAGTCAACCCTTTGAAGTTGCGCTCGAAATCATCTGATTTCGAATTCCCAATTTTGTTAAGGTTTGGCGATTTTTAGCTCATATGAGCCTCGACCACCGCGCCCTTGCGCTTTGAGAACGCCTTATAGTTACGCGTCTGGGTAAACGGTGGGTTAACGCGAAAGTATTTGGCAATGCAGATGAATAAAGCCTTACCGTCCGATGCCTTAAAGCGTTGAAAAGTAACGTTTTGCAATTGAACACGAACTGGACACAATTTTAACAATTGGCCTCTAGTTTGGAAAAACCGACTGCGTATCTGGTCGGTGCAGCCCTCCGTTTGTGTTTCTCGGGTCGGGCTGGTGCGTAACACGCCGTTCGCCGGAGTATTGAGTATGAAATCGCGTGATAGTGTCCTTCGCCTGAAACGTTTTCAGGTCCAGGAAAAAGCCCGCCAGGTAAAACAGATCGAGACCATGGTCTCGCAGTTCGAAGGCATGGCCAACGACCTCGATGCGCAGATTGCGTATGAGGAAAAGAAATCCGGCATCACCGATACCGAGCATTTCGCCTATTCCACATTTGCCAAGGCTGCACGCTCACGTCGCGAGAACCTGCAGACTTCTATTGGTGACCTCAACGACCAACACGGTGCCGCCAAGGCAGCGCTTGTAGAGGTCGAAGAAGAGCTTGCGAAGGCAGAAGCGCTGGAACAGCGCGATGGCAAAGTAGCCGAGCCCGAAGGCCCAAGCGCCTACGAACAAGCCGGCATGATCGGTTAACACCGAAAACTGTTTGCTCCGGAAGGGCGGCTAGCATTCCAGCTAGCGGCCCATTCGGCGTTTTCAGCTCCTGCTGAACGCGGCTATCAACGCGGCGTAACTGTCGTCCGGTTGTTTGTCGTAGAGCAAACCATCCAGTTTGACCCATGGTTGTGCTGAAGATGTCCAGATGTGGCCAACGGGCTTGAGCCAGCTTTTATCGTCCAGAGTTCCCGCTTTGATGCTGGAGCCGCTATCAGCGCCGCGCCCGCGATGGATCACGCGCGTTCCGCAATCAGGGCAGAATACGCCTTCCACTGCCAGCGGATTTTCAGCGTCACGATGATAGGAAGCGGTGCGGCCCTCAAGCTGGACGCCATCGGCTGGCACTCGCAAAGACATGCCGAATGCGGACGATGATTGCCCCTGACATTCGGTGCAATGGCAACAGTAAAGCGTGAGCGGTTGAACCGTCACGCGATAACGCAATTGGCCGCATTGGCAGCCGCCTGTTAGCGGCAGATTCAATTCAGTCGAACTCATATATGCCAACCTGAAAACGAGATTCTTCCCGCTTCAAGTTGCCATGGATAGTGTGAGAGTGACAGGGCGATGTCGTAACGCCCTGTCTGATTGATAAGGCTAGTTAGCAGGTATTAATTCGCCTGCGTGCCATCAGCAGGCTGATCAGGCGCTGGCTCGACATCCGTTGAATTCGTAATTGTCTGATCCGTTGTCACCGGCGGTGCGCTGGGATCTGCCGAATTCTGCGTCGTGTCTGAATCGTTGCAAGCCGTCAGTGTGAGGGCTGCTGCAATGAGCGCCGCGCTGGCTGTGATGCGTTGAAACATGATGTTCTCCGTTCCGTTGCTGCCCAGGCCACAAGAGAAATATGGGTCAGCCGCAAGGCGGAAATAGGGGACGGTACATCACACATTGTGTGTTGTGTTTATATCGGCGGGTTAGCCCACCTTCTAAGCAGCGCGCACGACATCCATGAACATCTCGCCGAATTGGTCGAGTTTGCTTTTGCCAACGCCCTTCACCTGCGAAAATTCCTCGGCATCAGTGGGGCGGCGCTGTGCCATATCGGTGAGGGTCTTGTCGGGGAAGATGACGTAAGCGGGCACACCGCGTTCTTTCGCCAGTTCCAAACGTTTCTTTTTCAAAGACGTGAGAAGCTCACGATCACGCTCGGACAGGTTGATGGCCGGTTGCGCGTTGCCCCAGCTTCCGCTGTTGGATGATTTCGCCTTGCTGCCTTTGCCACCGGTGCCAGCGAGCGGGTCCATGCGAATGCGGAATTCGCCCTGCCCTCGCGACAAGGCGTTGCCCTGCTTGGTGATGAGCAGGCTCGAATAGCCCGCTACATCGACTTCCAGAAGTTGAGCCGCACACATTTGGCGGATGATCGACTGCCACATTGGTTTGGAATGGCGCTCGCCGGTGCCGTGGCATTCCAGTCGGTCATGGCGCACTTTGACAACCTTTTCGGTCTCCGCACCGCATAACACGTCGATGATATGGGCCTGCCCGTAACGCTCGCCCGTCTCGATAATCGCGCCGAACACCAGTTCTGCCTCGGTGGTGGCGTCCTTCAACTCGACCGGATTTTTGCAATTGTCGCAATTGCCGCAAGGTTGCGATTCATCGCCGAAATAGGCCAGCAACGTCTGTCGGCGGCAGCTTTGCGCCTCCGCATAGGTAATGAGCGCGTTGAGGCGGGAGACCTCGCGGCGCTTGTGGTCGTCGTCAGCCCCGTCGGCCTGTTCGATGAACTGGCGGCGCAAACGAATATCACCAGCGCCGAAAATCATCATGGAATCCGCTGGATCACCATCGCGGCCTGCGCGGCCGATCTCCTGATAATAGGCTTCCACGCTGCCCGGCAGATCGGTGTGGAAGACGAAGCGCACATCCGGTTTGTCGATGCCCATGCCAAAAGCGATTGTAGCGGCGACCACCAGATCATCTTCAGTGACAAAACGGTTTTGCCGTTCGGCGCGCTCCTCGCGCTCAAGCCCTGCATGATAGGCCGTGGCGTTGATGCCCGCTTCGCGCATGGCTTCGGCGGCTTCCTCGGTTTTCTTGCGCGATAGGCAATAGACAATACCGCTCTCGCCCTTGCGGCTGCCCACATAGTCCAGCAGCTGGTTTTTCCAGCCGCCTTTGGGCGCGACGTTGAGCGTGATGTTGGGGCGGTCGAACGACGACACGAATGTGCGGTGGTTGCCGTCGAACAATTGCAGTTCGATGTCGCGGCGTGTCGCTTCATCTGCGGTGGCCGTCATGGCCGCAATCGGCACGGTGGGAAAGCGTTTCGACAGTTCGCCAAGGCTTGCATATTCGGGCCGGAAGCTTGGCCCCCACTGGCTCATACAATGGGCTTCGTCGATGGCGAACAGGCTGATCGGCAGGTTGGCTATTGCGCCCAACATGCGCTCCGTCATCAACCGCTCCGGCGCCATATAGAGAATGCGCGTTTCGCCGCCGGTAACGCGATACCAAGCATCGACATTGTCCTGCCGGTCCTGATTGGAGTGGATCGCGTCTGCCGCTACACCCGCCAGCCGAAGCGCAGAAACCTGATCCTGCATCAACGCCACCAGCGGCGACACCACAATGCACAACCCGTCCATCGCCAAGGCGGGCACTTGAAAGCAAAGCGACTTGCCTGCGCCCGTGGGCATGACGGCCAGCACCGATGTGCCGTCCAGCAACGTGTCGATAATCTCTTCCTGCCCGGGGCGAAATTTATCGTAGCCGAACACGTCCTTCAGCACCGTGTGCTTGTCGGCAACGTTTGCCCGAACGGGAGGAGCTGTAGCTAGGGCGGCGTCGGACATGAAGTTGGTCGGCTCGGGGAACGTGCGAATCGGTTGGCCCAACCTAACGGCGCAACCGCGCTTTCGGCACCCCGCCCTACCCGAAGTTCGACACTTATTGCCAAGCTGTGCAAAGCTGTCGCAGGAGGCTTCCCATGCCGAACACCATTATTCCGCCCGATGTTGCTGCCGCTTACGGCAGTTTCGCGCCCGAGTTGCGCAAGAGCGCCGACGCATTTCGCAACGAAGTTATCGAGACGATCAAGGCACACCCTGAAATCGGAGAGCTGGAAGAAACGCTGAAATGGGGCGTGCCATCCTACCTGTCCAAGCGCGCCAATATCGGCAGCACGATAAGAATCGCTCCAGTGAAAAATACCAACGAGATCGGCATGTTCTTCATCTGCACGTCGGGGCTGATGGATGAATTCCGCGAAATCTATCCCGACACGTTCACATATCACGGCACCAGAACGCTAACGCTGAAACGTGATCTTGCCGAATGTCGCGACGAGCTTCGCCATATCATCGCACTGGCGCTGACCTCGAAACTTCGCAAACGCAAATAGAGCGGCACGATGCTGCGTCCGGCTGGACGAGACGGACGGTTTTTCCTAAAAGCGCAGCAGTTTCGACCACATAATCGGGCGCATCATGGCCGGCCATTCCAAATTCAAGAACATTATGCACCGTAAGGGCCGGCAGGACGCCGTGCGTTCCAAGCAGTTTGCCAAATTGTCGAAGGAGATCACGGTCGCCTCGAAATTGGGCGGACCGGACGCTGACGGCAACCCGCGTCTGCGCCTCGCCATCGCGAACGCCAAGGGCCTGTCGATGCCCAAGGACAACATCAAACGCGCCGTCGACAAGGGCGCCGGCGGCGACATGGAAGAGATGTTCGAGATCCGTTACGAGGGCTATGGCCCCGGCGGCGTCGCTGTCATCGTGGAAGCGTTGACCGACAACAAGAACCGTTCCGCCAGCAACATCCGCGCAGCCTTCACCAAGAATGGTGGGCAGATGGGCGAGACCGGCTCGGTCGGTTTCATGTTCGACCGCGTGGGCGAGATCAAATATCCAGCAGCTGCCGGCGACGAAGACACGGTAATGGAAGCCGCCATCGAAGCCGGAGCCGAAGACGCATCTTCCGATCTGGAAGAGGATGACTTCAACGAAGCCGGGGGCCACACCATCATCACCGGTTTCGAAGACCTCGGCGCAGTTGCTGCCGAGTTGGAAAGCGCGCTGGGCGAACCGGCCAGCGTCAACATCATCTGGAAACCGCAGAACACGGTACCGGTGGATGAAGACAAAGGCGGCACGCTGATGAAACTCATCGACACGCTGGAAGACGATGACGACGTGCAGAACGTCTATTCGAATTTCGAGATGGATGATGAAACGATGGCGAAGCTGCAGGGGTAGAAGCTCCAGCGGTAGTCGTCAGCTAGGCTGCGGTTTAAAGCGAGACTTTGCCCACATGGCTAAACGCATGAACATTGTGAGCACGGGCACGACGATCACGCTGAAGAAAAATATATAAAGCAAAACACCGTGAAGCACGTCGTCGAGGCGCGACGCACCCAAACCGAAAACCAGAAACAGAAGCCCCAACCAGACCATCCAAGCGTATAAAATCGCTCGCCACTGACCACCAGCAACCAACAGGGCCAACACGGACGGGATGCCCAGTATTGCTAAAAGGAATACCGTTCCTTCCACCATCGGTTGCTCCTAAGTACGTGTTTGGACGAATACGCCGCTGCAATAACGGCCAGCTTCGGATACCGGTGTAAAATCACGGTTAAAGTCCCGCTTGGTATTTTCGCCGGTGTTGAACTTACCCCTCACTCATACCTAACCGGCTCACTCATCTTCGAATCATCGTGCCAATCCCAATAGGTCTGTTGCATACGCTTAGTCGCTTCGCCGATCACGCCGTTTGAAAACACGCGCTCGCCCACCTGCGTGATCGCAACGATACCGCCGCTGGTGGTGGTGGCGAAGAGTTCGTCGGCTTCAAGATATTCGGCGAGTGGAATATCGGTCTCCTCGACTTGCATTCCATGAGATACCGCGATCTCCATCGCGACCTTGCGCGTGATGCCGCCTAGAACGCCTTTGCAAGGGGTTCGGACCGCGCCGTCCTTCACCATGAAAACGTTGAAGCCAGGGCCTTCCGTCACCAACCCGTCAACGTCCAGCAACAGCGTGTTGTCGAAACCGGTTTCCTTTGCCGTAATCAGACCCTGGGTGAAGTCTCCCCAGTGGTAGTTCTTCGCCGTGGGGTCGACGCTGTCGCTGGCGATGCGGTGCACATCGTCCGGCACATAAAGGCGCACGCCACGGGCCATAACGTCCTGCGGGAACACCCAGACGAATGGCACGCACCATGCGTAGAAATGGTTTTCGCAATCGCGCGGATCGCGGCTGCCAGCGGTGCGGGGCTGGCCGCGTGAGGCGACGACCGACACGTAGCTTTCGCGAAAGCCGGAACGGGCGACAATCGCGTGAAGAACGTCCTTCATGTCATCGCGCGATTGCGGCACCGACAAACGACATTTCCGCAGGCTTTCCTCGAAACGCTCCAGATAGTCGTCGATGCGGAAGAACTTGCCGTCCCACACATGCACCACGTCATAGGTGATGTCGGAATGGGTGAGCCCCCAATCGGTAACAGGAATGGCCGCCTGTCCGATGGGCATGATCTCGCCGCGCATCCACGCGACACCAGCGCTCCAGTCAGTCTTCCCCATTGCATCGTTCCCGCTCACTTCGTTTAAATGAGGCTACCGATGAAGCAGCAGGATTCGCAAGCAACATGAACCACACCGTTCGCATTTTGGGCATCGACCCGGGCCTGCGCTTCACCGGCTGGGGCGTGGTGGAAAGCGAAGGCTCGCGGCTGCGGTTCATCGCGGCTGGTACGGTGAAGAGCAACGCGAAGGCTGACCTCGCCACGCGATTGCGCGAGTTGCACGACGGTTTGCAGGACGTTTTGCGGGCGCAATCACCCGACGAAGCAGCAGTGGAAAACACCTTCGTCAACAAGGACGCCACCGCCACGCTGAAGCTCGGTCAGGCCCGCGGCATCGCCATGGTGGTGCCGGCGCTTGCGGGTTTGCCCGTGGCCGAATACGCGCCCAACGCCGTGAAGAAAGCCGTCATCGGCGTCGGCCATGGTGACAAGAAGCAGATCGCGCTCATGGTCGGCATGTTGCTGCCCAAAGCCGTGTGGGATACCGAAGACGCCGCAGACGGATTGGCCATCGCCATATGCCACGCCCACCATCGCGGTGGAGGAGCAGCGCGCATTGCTGCCGCAAGCTAAAGCGTTTCAATCTTCGTGGTGATGGAATAGGGAGCCATTTCCGCTTCGATCTCATCAAGTTCGAGAATGTCTGCACCCAGATGGGCGCCAGTAGCGACGTTACCAATCAGCAGCTTCCGCAACGCAGCAGCCGTTGCCATAACCGGCACATAGGGACCATCGTCGTGTTCGGCCAACAGTGACCACTGGCGGCGAAGTTGGTTTCCATCGCCATCGTGCCCTTCAACAACCACCACCATGCCACCGCTTTTGCCGGTGGTCACGCGGGTAAGTTTGCGGGCGCGAATGAACCATGGCGCAAGGGGCGCAGGATCGAACAACAGGCCGCGACTGCGCAGTCTCGCCATGGTTTCGATGCCGAGTTGTTCGATGGCCGATTCAAGACCGGCACCAAAGCTGACCCGTCCTGTCACGCTGTGCCGCTTACCCAAGCGCTCCGCATCGAAAGTTTCGGTTGCTGCAACGCGACGCTCGCCCAAGCCGGGCATAGGCATCGTCCATCGGTCGACCCATCCGGTCGCTTCGCCCAAACGTCCATCTTTCCAAACGGCCACAGGCTTGCCGACATAAGACATGATGGCTTCGATGACAGCTTGCCCGACCTCACTGCGACCGGCCGGGCTGATTGCAATGTCGATGTTGTCCACGCTTTGCCAACCGGCAACCAATTCATCCACCACGCAGCCGGAAAGGCTTGGCGTGGAACTCGCGCCTGCGATCACAGTAACACCATTGGCCTTGGCCTGATCGTTCAACGCAGTGGGAAAGCCAGCGAGGTAATCGCGGGCATCGGCAAGGTCGATGAAATGCGCACCGCTTTCGATAACGGCCTGCGCGGCGTGATACCCAGCCCCCTGAAACGGGCCGGAACAATCGATCACGGCGAAAGGCTGCAAGTGATGCAGACTTTGTTTCAAAGCCTTCGTTACGTCCAATGGGACCGGCAACAATTCTGCCACCGCACCTTCGCTCGTCAGCGTTGCGACCAATGCCTTAGCCTTCGCTGCACTGCGAGAGGCTAATACAAGTTGCAGGCCAGCCGTTTTAGAAAGATGCAGGGAAAGCCGCGTTCCGAATATTCCGGTCGCGCCAATGATGAGGATCGTTCGTGGGGCGTCAGCCATGGACAGGCTCCTTCTGCTCTTCGAACACACCAACCTGTTCCAGCAGCGTACCGAGCCACGGGTGGTGTAATTTCAGGCCGAACTCGAAACGGCCTTCGTCGGTATCGCACAAATCGCGATGGCTCACGCGTAGATCGCCCGGCATCAAAAAACGCGGCAGCCGCAGGCGGCGTTTGCCGAAGCGCAAATAGTAACCGGCGCTTTCAAACAGCAGCACGGCGTTTTCCACCCGCACGTTCAGCGCCATCGCGACACCGCAGCCGACATATTCTTCCAAGCCAGTTGGCCCGCTAAAGCGTTTGGCCGAATGAATGACTTGGGGAAATCGCTTGTTGTTGGCATAGACCCGCGTCCAAACCTGCCCGCCATTGGCGACATCCTCAGTAACCGCCACGACGCTTGGCACATTTACATCTTCATTGATGGGCAGTGGTGCACCGATGATGCGCAGGCCGTGTGCGAGCCAGCGGCCTGCACGGCTGAGGTGCATTTTCGTCAACCGGCCAACATAAACAACGGCCCGCCCATCACTCACCCGCTTGGCAAAACGCCTGCGGGTGCCGGTGGGCAATGCGTCCCATTCATCCTTTGCAAGCAATGCCCTGAACCGAAGATCGATCAACGAATTGTCGTTACGAGCTATGTGGTGCGGGGCCGCGTCAGGATGAATGCGGGCTGCAGGTTTCATGATCTCTCTCCCTTGAAATTTTAGTCTTTGGCAGCAGGCAAGAGGTTTGAAATCTTTGCCCCCATTTTCAGCAACGCCTTTCGCTTGGGTGTCGAAAGGCCCAGCATCTGTGCGTAGAAGCGGTCTGCGGTACGAGTGAAATCGAGCATCGCCTTCAAGCGGTCGCGTTGGATTTTGGACACGTCACCGTCGCCTGCAGCGTGGGCCACACTGTCTTCCAGTGCGGTGATGGCCGGATCGAGTTCACGCAGTTTTCGCCCTTCCGCGATTTTTGCAGCAATTTCCCAAACATCGGTTTCAGCTGCAAAATGCTCCCGCCGGTCGCCCCTAACCGGCACGCGGTGGACGAGTTTCCACGCCAGCAACTCCTTCAGCGAATTCGACACGTTGGACCGCGCCATGCCCAATGCCTCCGTCACGTCTTCAGCGGTCACAGGTTCTTCGGCCAAATAGAGATAGGCATGGATTTGTGCGACCGAGCGGTTCACACCCCAACGTGCGCCCATATCTCCCCATTGGAGAATGAAGGTATCGATGGCGACCGGCAATTCATTCATAATCGTAATGCCTGTTATTTCTGTCTAAAAAGAAATTAGAGATATTTGAAAAATATGCAAGCTCATCATTTGCCGAACGGGACTCTAGCGGGTCGCATCCACTGCTATGGTTAAATGAACACACACCTCCAGCTACCCACTCCCTTCCGTTCGCTACAGCCATAAGATAGTTGAGAACAAACAGGACACACCGGATTCACATTCTATGATCGGCAAACTCAAAGGCACCGTGGATTCATTCGGCGAAGATTGGGTGATCCTCGATGTGCAGGGGGTTGGCTATCAGGTGCATTGCTCGACGCGGACCATGGGCACTCTGCCCGCCGCAGGAGAAGCTGCGCAGTTGGCGATCGAGACTCATGTGCGCGAAACGGAAATTAAACTTTATGGCTTCACCGCCGATCTCGAGCGCAACTGGTTCCGTCTGTTGCAAAACGTGCAGGGCGTGGGCGCGCGGGTGGCACTGGCCATCCTTGGCACTTTGACGCCGGGCGAAATCGCGTCGGCCATCGCATTGCAAGACAAAGCGACCGTCGCTCGCGCCCCAGGCGTCGGCCCCAAGGTAGCGCAGCGCATCGTGGCAGAATTGAAAGACAAGGCCCCTGCCCTTTCCGGCGATGCCACCGGCACAATCGGTCTGCAACAGGAACTCGGCGCGGGTGCCGCCAGTAGCGCAGTGCAGGACGCTGTCTCCGCCCTCACCAACCTTGGCTACAGCAGCCAGCAGGCGAGTGCCGCCGTGAAATTGGCGCTCGATAAAGCGGGCGATGATGCACCAAGCGCGACGTTGATCCGGATGGGTCTGAAGGAATTGAGTTCGTGAGCGACGAGAACGAAGACCGCATCATCGACGGCGAGCGGAAGACAGAAGATCATGACGCTTCGATCCGTCCCGACCGCCTGTCGGACTTTACCGGGCAAGAACAGGCGCGGGCTAACCTTTCGGTGTTCATCGAAGCCGCCAAGCAGCGCGGTGAGGCGCTGGACCACGTGCTGTTCGTCGGCCCGCCTGGATTGGGCAAAACGACGCTGGCGCAGATCATGGCAAAGGAGTTGGGCGTCAACTTCCGCTCCACCTCTGGCCCTGTCATTGCCAAGGCGGGCGATCTGGCAGCACTGCTGACCAACCTTGAAGATCGCGATGTGCTGTTCATTGATGAAATCCACCGGCTGAACCCTGCCGTTGAAGAGATCCTCTATCCCGCGATGGAAGACTATCAGCTCGACCTTATCATCGGGGAAGGCCCGGCTGCGCGTTCGGTAAAGATCGATCTTGCCAAGTTCACGCTGGTGGCAGCCACAACTCGGCTTGGCCTGCTGACCACACCGCTGCGGGATCGTTTCGGCATTCCCATCCGCCTGCAATTCTACACCGTGCCGGAACTCGAACTCATCGTGAGACGCGGCGCACGAATTTTTGGGATTGGCATCGAAGATGCAGGCGCGCTGGAAATTGCAAAACGGGCGCGCGGCACGCCTCGTATCGCAGGCCGTTTGCTGCGCCGCGTTCGTGATTTCGCCATTGTGGCAGGTGGCGACAAGATCACCCGCACCATCGCCGACAACGCGCTGAACCAACTCGGCGTCGACCCGTCCGGATTGGATGAACTCGACCGGCGCTATCTCGACGTGATCGGCATGAATTTCGGCGGCGGGCCGGTGGGTATCGAAACCATCGCCGCTTCTCTCTCGGAACCGCGCGACGCCATCGAAGACATCATCGAGCCCTACCTCATCCAACAGGGCTTCATCCAGCGCACGCCAAGAGGCCGCATGATGACACCCCGCGCCTTCGACCACATGGGCCTCGCCGTACCAGGCGGGTTGGAAAGCCGTCAGGCCACGCTGTTCGAAGAAGGCGATGACGCATGACAGCACCCGATACCGGTAAAGTTTACGAAAACCACCACACCCGCACCGAACGGGTGTATTTCGAGCACACGGATTTTTCCGGCGTGGTTTATCACGGGCGGTATCTAGATTTTTTGGAGCATGGCCGCTCGGACTATGTGCGGATGCTGGGCGTGCATCACAGTGAGATGGATGCGGGACGGTTCGGTGAGCCACTGGCGTTTGCGGTTCACCGGATGGAAATCGACTACAAAGGCGCAGCGCGCATCGACGATGTGCTGACGGTCACCACCCATCGCGGTGTGTTGAAGGGGCTGCGGTTGACCTTCAAGCAGTCGATCACCTGCAAGGACGACGTTCTCATCGCTGCGGTCGTGACCGTTGTTCTCATCAACCGTGAGGGTAAGCCGCGGCGTTACCCTGCCGAGCTGCAGGAACTGCTGGGCATCCAAAGCAGCTAACGGCAAGGAATCGTTAACCATAACGGGCGATGGTGCGGAGTCGGCCTGCGATTGAGCGGGTCAGCCTGCAACGGGGATCGGTGACGGTCATGTTTCCACCCTATTTAACGCCATACCGGAAAGACGACACGCCCCGCCTGCAATGGCACCGGTCACGCCCAAACGTTTCGGATAAGACTTCATGAGCGCCATTTCCCCGCGCCTGACGGCCCTCGCCGCAGTGCTTCTCACCATTCTTGCAGCCGCATCTTTCGCGCCAGCCTTTGCGCAGGAGGTTACCCGCGAAGGGCTTGCCGCGCCCACGGTGGACACGTCCCTGATCGGGCTGTTCCTCGAAGCGGGCCTGGTGGTGAAAATCGTCATGATCGGGCTGATCGTTGCATCCATCTGGTGCTGGGCGATCATCGTGGACAAGATGTTGTTGTTCGGACGGGTGAAACGCCAGATCGATCAATTCGAGCAGGTGTTCTGGTCAGGTCAGTCGTTGGAACAACTTTATCAAACACTTTCCATGCAGCAGCAGACGGGGATGGCCGCACTTTTCGTGGCCGCCATGGGCGAATGGAAACGCTCATTCGAGCGCAACGCGCGCTCTCCAATCGGATTGCAAACACGCATCGACAAACAACTTGATGTCGCCATGTCGAAGGAAATGGAGACGCTGGAGAAGCGACTTCTGTTCCTTGCAACACTGGGTTCAGCCGCACCATTCGTGGGTCTGTTTGGCACTGTGGTGGGCATCATGACATCGTTTCAGGCGATTGCAGGATCGAAATCTACCAATCTCGCCGTCGTCGCACCGGGCATCGCGGAAGCGCTGCTGGCCACCGCACTCGGCCTGCTGGCCGCCATTCCTGCCGTTATCGCCTACAACAAGCTTTCGGCTGATGCGGGCAAGATAGGCAACCGCATGGAAGGCTTCGCCGACGAATTCTCCGCCATATTATCGCGACAGGTTGATGAGAAGTCTGCGGCTTAAGGAGTCTGTTTAATGGGCATGTCCGTAGGAAATAGTGGAGTGTCGGGCGGTCGTCGCAGACGCTCGCGTCGCCACGCGCCGATGAGCGAGATCAACGTCACGCCCTTCGTGGACGTGATGCTGGTGCTGCTCATCATCTTTATGGTGGCGGCGCCGTTGTTGACGGTGGGTGTGCCCATCGATCTGCCGGAAAGTCAGGCCAAACAGCTGAACTCCGAAACCCAGCCGATCACGATTTCTGTCCGTGAAGACGGCAAGGTGTTTTTGCAGGAAACCGAAATCGACCCCGCCGAAATTGTGCCAAAGCTGACGGCTATCGCCAAGAACGGTTATGAAGAGCGTCTTTATGTACGCGGCGACAGGGCCACGGATTACGGCACTGTCATGCGCATTATGGGTGCGCTGAATGCTGCCGGATACAAGAAAATCGGCCTCGTGACCCTGCAGGAGCAGTCCAACTGATATGAAAACCGGTGTCGTCCTATCCTCGGTAGCGCATGCGGCCATTTTGGGTTTCGCCATGGTTTCCATCGGCGCGCCAAAACCGCTGCCTGCGCTTGAGGTTGAAGCGCTGCCCATCGAGCTTGTTTCCATCTCGGAGTTCACGCGCAATGTGAAGGGCGACCGCAAGGCAACGAACGAGAATCCGCCTGCTCCAAAGGAAACGCAGCGTCAGGTAAGCCTGCCCGCTGCGCGCACCGTAGGCGATGCGGCCAAGGACACCGAAGTTCAGGCAGAAAAAGAAGCGCCTGCGCCGCCGGTAGAAAAAACTGAAGCACCCACGCCGACGCCAAAACCGGAGCCGGTAAAAGAGCCCGAGCCGCCTAAGGCGAAACCCGAACCCAAGCCGCCGGAACCCGCCCCACCGGAGCCTAAGGCCGCCGAGGCTGAACCGGAGCCGCCTAAGCCGGAACCGAAAACAGACATCGCAATGTTGCTGAAAGAGAACCAGCCGGTCGCAGAACCGACCGAAACGCAGGCCGACCCTGACGTGCTGAAATTGCCTGATCAGGTAGCAGCGCCGAAAGCGCGTCCAACGCGGCCAGCACCTGAAGCCGCACCTGCCAAGGAAACTGATGCAACTAAAAAGGCGACGGTGAACAAGGCTGAGACATCAGGCGGTGGTGCAAAGGCATCGACCAAAGAAAAAGCGGGCTTGGGCACCAAAAAAGGTGCGACATCCGGGAAACTCTCGCAGAGCACCATTGATGCCGTGCGCGGTCGCTTGAGCGGTTGCTGGAATGTTGCAGCTCTTTCCGGACACCCTGATGCTGCTAAGATGCGTGCTACCGTGGACTTCAAGCTGAACCGTGACGGGACTATTGATGGTCGGGTTCGACCCAAGACCTCCGGCACGGATGGTCCGACACGCGCCATTCTCGCCGTCGCTGTTCGTTCTGCAATTGAGTCCTGCGCGCCCTACAATCTGCCCGCCGATAAATATGACACTTGGAAAGAGTTCACCGTGAATTTCTCCCTTGCCGACATGTTGTAGCCGCAAGCTGCTGCCAAGCACCTGAACCGAAATTCCAGCGCCTTCCGCGCTCCAGCCTGAACCGCGAATTCAAAAATGATGATTTCTGCCATGCCCCGCACCTCACTCACCCGCTTGACCGCAGCATTGATCTCGGCGTTCGCAATGATCGTCATGGCGACCTTCACAGCGCAGGCGCGTGTGGAGATTGATGTCACGCGCGGTAATGTCGAACCGCTGCCCATTGCCATCACATCTTTTCTTGGAGAAGGCGGGTTGGGCGCTGAAATCGCGGGAGTAGTAACCTCTGACCTTAAGCGGTCGGGCCTGTTTGCTCCGATAGATCCGGCAGCGTTCATTGAGAACATAAGCGACACCAACGCACAGCCGAACTTTCAGAGCTGGACCGCCATCAAGGCGCAAGCGCTCGTGACCGGTCGTGTAGTCTCCGAAGGTGGCGGACGTTTTCGCACAGAATTTCGCCTGTGGGACACCTATGGCGGCGAGCAGTTGGTGGGGTCGCAATATTCCACTAACCCGCAAAACGCGCGCCGTGTTGGCCACATCATTGCCGATGCCATCTACAAAGCGCTTACCGGTGAGAAGGGCTATTTCGATACCCGTGTCGTTTACGTTGCCGAGAGTGGGCCGAAGAACAAACGTGTGAAGCAACTCGCGATCATGGATCAGGATGGTTTCAACAACCGCATGCTGACCAACGGTTCCGACCTTGTTTTGACGCCGCGCTTTTCGCCATCGCGTCAGGAAATCACCTACATGTCTTTCGCTGGTGGCGAGCCACGGGTTTATCTTTTACAGATTGAAACCGGCCAGCGCGAAGTGGTGGGGAACTTCCCCTCCATGACGTTTTCACCGCGCTTTTCGCCGGACGGTCAACGCATCGTCATGAGCCTGCAGCAGGATGGTAATGCCAATATCTATTCGATGGACTTGCGCTCGCGCAGCACCACACGGCTGACCAACACACCGGCCATCGACACATCACCATCCTTCTCGCCAGACGGTCGTCGTATCGTGTTTGAAAGTGACCGTGGTGGCCGCCAGCAGCTTTACGTCATGGGTGCTGATGGATCGTCGCCAACGCGTATTTCGTTTGGCACGGGCAGTTATTCGACGCCGGTCTGGTCGCCGCGCGGAGATTTGATCGCGTTTACCAAACGGTCTGGCGGTAACTTCCTTATCGGGGTCATGCGTCCGGACGGTAAGGGTGAGCGCATCTTGACCGAAGGCTATCACAATGAAGGCCCCACATGGGCCCCCAACGGTCGCCTGCTGATGTTCTTCCGCGAAACACCCGGCGCGGGTGGTGGACCGAAGCTTTACAGCATCGATCTAACCGGACGAAACGAGCAGCAGGTGCCTACCAAGACATTCGCCAGCGACCCTGCGTGGAGCCCGCTTCTCGACTAGAGTTGCACCGCGCGCCTAGCGCTGAACGATAACGCGGGTGCCCCAGCCAACACGCTTATAAAGGTCGGCGATATCCGCGTTCCGCATCCGAATGCACCCGTATGAAACGGCCTTGCCGATCTTCGACGGGCGGTTCGTGCCATGGATGGCATATTGCTTCTTACCCAACACAAGCGCTGCAACGCCCATAGGGTTGTTGGCTGCCATTGACGGGATTACGCGCTGAATACCGGGGTTCTCGCGGATAATCTCTGCCGTCGGGGACCATGCCGGTTTCCAGCGTTTTGAGCGAATACGGGTGGTTCCCGTCCACTGCTTACCAGCACGACCAACAGCCACCGTATAGGACAGCGCTTGCCCACGACCGAGGCCGAGATAGAGACGGCGCTGGCTGGTATCCACGAGGATTGTGCCGCGAGGTACATCAGCAGCAACGACAGAACGGGCCGAGGCTGGTGTAGCAACAGCAAATGCTGCTGTAGCAAAGATGGCAGCAGTAGCAATTTTCAGAAGGCGCATAAGATGCTCCGGTCTCTTCGAATATCGAAACCGCAACTTATCAAACCTGCAACGGGTTGCGTATCAATTTTCGCTGAGAGGTTAATGGTGCGGTTTTGCAACGCTGCCATCAAATAAAAACTTAAGGCCCTGTTGAACATATTTCTTAACTGCTGACGTCCTAAACTACTCAGATGTTGTCGGCTTGCAGAACGCCGGCAACCCCAAAAACACCCAACCATCAGGATCCCCCCATGAAAAAGATTTTCATCGCTTCTCTGGCATGCCTTGCCCTTTTCGGCCTCACCGCTTGCGAAGGCATCGGCAAAGGCAAAGGCAAAGCACCGGTTACAGTTTCCGGCTAAAGCTTCTGAGCGACGGGGTGGCTACATCCCGTCGCTCATTTCACTATCTATGTTCCAAGAGCCGTTCGCGGCTTTTTTTCGTCTAGGGTTCAAGCCGTGGCTTTTATTAGACTTTTAGCTCTGGTCATCATCCTTCCGCTGGTTGCAGCAGGGTGCCAAAAGACCTCACCCTACGCGTCGAAAAGCAAATTTTCGTCGGTCTATACCGCTGGCTTCGGCGGCGTTTATGGAACGGCGGATCCGGTGTTCCCCAATGGATTGCAGCGCCCTGCGCTCTCCGATGGTAAAACACATTTCATAGAATTCCGCGCTCGAAATGCTTTGAGCTACGGCCACGCATCGGTGGCCTTCGGCAAACTCGATTCGCGCGGTGGTGTGCCACGCCTCAAAAATGGCGATCTGAAACCTGGCGCTATCGAGATTTCAGGCCTCGCGCCTGCATCCGACGTGACTGCCGTTTACAGTGCGGGCCATTTCGTTCCGGTCTTCGGCACCACCGGCCCGAGCGATGGCGATGACGAAGAGGCCTATGTTCTGGCCCGCTACCGCATTAACTTGACCCACATCGAGTTCAAGAAACTCGTTCGCATTATGAAGGTTCGCAAAGCTGGCACCCATTACTGGAACGGCCCGCTGAACTCCTGCGTCACCTATCTGCGTCGCGTTGCTGAAGATATGGGCCTCAAAACTCCGCTTACACGGCACTTGCCGGAGAGTTTTGTTCGCAAGCTGAAACGCATTAACGAACCAAGCCGCCCCAACTCGTAACGTCTAACCGATAGAGTCGATCAATGCCTGCATGTCCGACGTTGGTTCTGCGGTGAAACGCATCGTTTCGCCGGTGGCCGGATGGCGGAAGCCCAGCGTGCGTGCGTGTAAGGCCTGCCGGTTGAATTCTGCAAACAGTGACTGCGCCTTGTGGGGCAACCGAACGATACGGTTGGCATAGGCGCGGCCATATTCAGGATCGCCCAGAAGCGGATTTCCCAGATGGGTGAGATGAACGCGGATCTGGTGGGTGCGGCCCGTTTCCAGCTTACATTCGATCAATGACGCCATCGCCTCGCCGGACCGTTCGGCATCTTCGAAGCGCTTCACCACCTCGTAATGGGTGATCGCGTGCTTGGCGTCCGGCGCGCCCTCTTCCACCACGGCACGTTGCACGCGGCGGGTGGGATGGCGGCCGATCAGCGTGTCCACCTTGCCCTTCATGCGAGGCGGTGCGCCCCATGCCAGCGCCCAATAAGCGCGTTCCAGCGGGCCTGTGCGGCCATGGTCGGCGAACTGTTCCTGCAGATCGATGTGTGCGCGGTAGCTTTTGGCCACCACCATGACGCCGGATGTATCCTTGTCCAAGCGATGCACGATGCCGGGGCGCTTCACGCCACCGATGCCGGACAGGTTGCCATCGCAATGGTGCAGCAGCGCGTTGACCAGCGTACCGGACCAGTTGCCAGGTGCCGGGTGCACAACCATGCCGGCAGGCTTGATGAGCACGATGAGATCGTCGTCCTCGTGCAGAATATCGAGCGGGATATTTTCCGGCTGGGGTATCGCGTCTTCCGGCGGCGGCATGAGGAAACGCACCACATCACCGTTAGAAATTTTCGTGCTGGTGCCGCGCGGCAGTTCGCCATTGATCGTCACATTGCCCTGTCGAACAAGTGCCTGCACACGGGCGCGAGACAGATCATCCGGCGCGTTTGCCGAGATGAATTTGTCCACGCGCTTGCCATCATCGACGTGAGACACGATGAGAACTTCCATCACGCCTTCGCTTGCCGCTTCCGTCTGCGGTTCGGGACGGCTATCAGACGCCTCACTCATGTGAATACCCTTTTTGGAAATGCCGCGATGTCCGACCACCACGATAATAAAGACGACGAACCACTGGACCCGAAGGTCGAAATAATCCGCCAGAAACTCGTGCGCCTGTTGATGGTGTCGGGCGGCATCATGTTGCTGGGCTTTCTCGCGGTGTTTGGCGCGATTGTCTATAAGATCAATTCAGCCAGCGACGTGGCGATTGCAATCGCACCGGATGAAGCTCGGACGATTGCTGTGCCGCAGGGTTCGCAGTGGCTTGGCACAGCGCCCGCTGGTAACGGCTTGCTGGTGACGTTGAAACTCGCGGACGGCACGACAATCATCCAGCGGCACGATGCCAACGGCACCGTCATTGCGAGGTGGCGGCTGGAAAGCGCTGACTAAGCCGCCGCAGGCATCGCCTTTTCCACCAGCTTCGCCCAATAGCTCGCTCCCACGGGAATAGCGTCGTCGTTGAAGTCGTATTCCTCGTGGTGCAGGCCTGCTGAGTCGCCATTGCCCATGAAGATGAAAGCGCCGGGACGTTCGAGCAGCATGTAGGAGAAATCCTCGCCGCCCATAACCGGCAACCGGTCCGCATCGACGCGTTCCATGCCCACGACGTCGCGGGCAACGTCTGCGGCGAATCTGGCTTGCTCGGTGTGGTTCACGGTGACGGGATAGCCAGCGTTGATCTCGATCTTCACGGTCATTTCGTGCGCGGCTGCGATGCCCTCCAGCAAGGTCTTCATGCGGGCAAACACCTGTTCGCGCACTTCATCGTTCAACGTACGGACGGTGCCCCAGAACTTCGCGTCCTGCGGAATCACATTGTAGGCTTTACCGGCGTGAATGGCCGTCACCGTCAGCACGGCAGACGACAGCGGATCGACATTGCGCGAAACGATGGACTGCAACGCCTGCACCATCTGGCTGGCCACCATGATGGGGTCGCGGCCCATATGAGGCATGGCTGCGTGTGCGCCTGCGCCTTCCAGCGTGATGGTGAATTCGTCCGTACCGGCCATCATCGCACCATCATTGATGGCAAATTCACCCACCGGCAGGCCTGGCAAATTGTGCAGACCATAGACCTCGTCCACGCCGAACCGCTCCATCATACCGTCGTCCACCATGGCCTTGCCGCCTGCCCCGCCCTCTTCTGCCGGCTGGAAAATAACCACCGCAGTGCCGTCGAAGTTGCGGGTCTCTGCCAGATATTTTGCAGCGCCCAGCAGCATCGCCGTGTGACCGTCGTGGCCGCAGGCGTGCATCTTGCCATCATATTTCGATTTATACGGGCCGTCGTTTTTCTCGTGAATCGGCAGCGCATCCATGTCTGCGCGCATGCCAATAGTGCGGCCGGAACCGTTCTGTCGCCCTTTGATAACGGCGACGACGCCGGTGCGACCGATACCTTCGACAACCTCATCGACGCCAAATTCGCGCAGCTTCGATGCCACGAGTGCAGCGGTTTCCTCCACGTCGTAAAGCAGACCGGGGTGTTGATGGATGGTCTGTCTCCACTCGGTGATCTCATTATGAAAGGCGCTGATACGATTATTCACGGGCATGGGAACGGGCTCACTGTGGCAGATGTTGCCAACACGATACTGCAAACGCGGCGGTGATGCGACCGTTCGCGGGCTGGTGCGACAAGCAACAAAGCCGCAGACAGCACCTTCTGCATTCGGAGACTGCCATGACCACTGCCCTGCTGATTTTCCCGCACCAGCTTTTTGCCGAGCATCCCGGTTTTGAAGAGACGTTGGACCGTGTGGTCATTGTCGAAGAACCGTTGTTTTTCTGCGATCCGCAATACCCTGCCAAATTTCACAAGATGCGGCTGTCGTATCACCGCGCCACGATTTCCGCCTATGCGAAGCGGCTGGAGAGTGACGGTCATACCGTCGAGCGGGCGGACTACGAACATGACACATCGCTGCTGGCAAAAACCGTTCGCCGTTTGAAGGAAGAGGGGATCGACCGCATTATCTTCGCGCACCCGCACGACTTTACGTTGGAAAAACGCCTTCACACCGCATTGTCCGACGCAGAAATCGAGCACGAAGAACTCGACACGCCCGCCTTCATCAACACGCCGCAACTGAACCGCGAATATCGTGAGGGCAAGAAGCGCTGGTTCATGGCGGATTTCTACAAGTTCCAGCGCAAGCGCCTCGATATTCTTATGGATGGTGACAACCCACAGGGCGGCCAATGGAGCTTCGACGACGACAACCGCAAGAAAGTGCCGAAGGCGAAGATGGCGGAAATCCCGCAACTCCACCCGCGCAACGCCACGCCATACGAACAGGATGCGCGGCAATGGGTGGAAAAGCATTTTAGCGGCAATTACGGGTCCGCGGAGACATTGTGGTTCCCTATCGACCATGAGGGCGCTGCCGAATGGTTGAACACTTTCCTCGAACAACGCTTCCACCTTTTCGGCCCTTATGAAGATGCCATCGTGAAGGGTGAAAGCTGGCTTTGGCACGGGGTGCTGACGCCAATGTTGAACGTCGGCCTGCTGACACCGCGCCAGATCGTCAACGAGACGCTGGCCTTTGCCGACAAGCACGATGTGCCGATCAACTCGCTGGAAGGCTTCATCCGCCAAATCATCGGCTGGCGGGAATTCATGGCCGCCACCTATGCCGATCTCGGCGTCGAAATGCGGACGACGAACCACTGGAAGCACACCCGCAAAATTCCGCACTCTTTCTACGATGGCACCACCGGCATCGGCCCCATCGATGATGCAATCCACCGCATCAACGATACCGCTTATGCCCACCACATCGAGCGGTTGATGGTGCTCGGCGGCTTCATGTTCCTGTGCGAATTCGACCCTGACGACATCTATCGCTGGTTCATGGAAATGTTCATCGACGCTTATGACTGGGTCATGGTGCCCAACGCCTATGCCATGAGCCAGAACGCGGGCGGCGGGAACATCACCACGAAACCCTACTTCTCAGGCTCCAATTACGTGAAGAAAATGTCCGACTGGACCGGCAAAGAAGACGGCGGTGAATGGGCCGAGACATGGGATGCACTCTACTGGCGGTGGATCGACATGCACGCCGACGAGCTCGCCAAGAACCCGCGATGGTCCATGATGGTCGCCACAGCCCGCCGCATGGATGACACAAAGATGCAGGCTCATAGGGATAAAGCTGCGGCGTTTTTGCGAAAAATGACGGGGGAAGCGGCGTAACGAAGAAAAATCGCATCGTAAAATTCTATCAATTTCAATGGGATATTCGATTTATCATCGTTAATCGTAATTAAACGATGAATTCCTGTTTTGAATACCTATATGGGAACTAAGGGAGAGCCCACCGGTTAGGTGGATATCCCCGGCAGCTGCCGCGTCTAGCGGGGTTGCAACAGGTGAGGAGAAACTCAGATGGCTAATACACTCCCTTCGATTTCCGCGTCCGGTAATGGCTTGCAGCGTTACATGGAAGAAATCCGCAAATTCCCGATGCTGAAGCCCGATGAAGAATACATGCTGGGCAAGCGTTATTCCGAACATGATGATACCGAAGCCGCCCATAAGATGGTGACGAGCCATCTGCGTTTGGTCGCCAAAATCGCCATGGGCTATCGCGGCTATGGCCTACCGGTTTCCGAGGTTATTTCGGAAGGCAATGTCGGCCTCATGCAGGCGGTGAAGAAGTTCGACCCCGAAAAGGGCTTCCGTCTGGCGACCTACGCCATGTGGTGGATCAAAGCCTCCATTCAGGAATACGTTCTGCGCTCATGGTCGCTTGTGAAAATGGGCACCACGGCCAACCAGAAGCGGCTTTTCTTCAACCTTCGCAAGCTGAAAGGTAAGCTGAAGGCACTGGAAGAAGGCGAGCTGAAGCAGGAAAATGTTGAGAAGATCGCATCGACCCTGGGTGTGTCCCACGATGAAGTGCGCTCCATGAACCAGCGCCTGTCCGGCGACGCCTCGCTCAATGCCCCGATCAAGGCGGCTGAAGGTGAGAGCGGGCAGTGGCAGGACTGGCTGGTGGACGACAGTGAAAGCCAGGAGCAGATGCTCATCAAGCAGGACGAGCTGGATGTACGCCGCGACATGCTGGCCGAAGCAATGGACGTGTTGAACGACCGCGAAAAACGCATCTTCATGGCGCGTCGCCTTGAAGAAGACCCGTTGACGCTGGAAGTTCTGTCCGGCGAGTTCGACATCTCCCGCGAGCGCGTGCGCCAGATCGAAGTGCGCGCTTTTGAAAAGGTGCAGAAGGCGATGGTGACGGCCAATAAAGAGTTGGCAAAACCTGCACCGCAGCTCACCGCGCACTGAACGATGTGACGAGACTTAAAAGAGGCCGGAGCGGAAACGCTTCGGCTTTTTTCGTTTGTGCGTTTCATTTCCATCCACCCCGACTGTCATCCCCACGAAGGCGGGGACCCATTTCGATGATGACACGCGCCTGGAGGATGGGGAGAAATCTCGAAGGCGTCATTCTCAATGGAAAATATGGAGCCTGCTTAGAAGTGGGTCCCCGCCTTCGCGGGGATGACAATGGAGTGTCGTTCGTGTCGAATTTTTACAAAGTCCGCGTCTCATCAACCAGCGCATCAACCACAGCACGAAGTCCTTCATCACCACCCTGCGAATTCTCAAACGTAGCCCGCTGCCGATCAGCCGACGTGCCGCCTTGCACGATGTTTCGCAAATGCCCGATTTCACTCTTGCATCCAAAGAACGCAGCATCTTCCGCCACCAGTTCGATCATCTCGTCCACCAGATCGGCGAACGGCACGAGCTTGCGGATACCGATATCCATCAACCCGTTGCCCACGCCGTAACGCTGGGCGCGCCAACGGTTTTCGTCGACAAGAAAGCGGTCGTATTGCCGCCAACGCTGGTTGTGCTGGCGCAGGCGGTGAATCATGCGCGCAAGACAGCGGATGAGGCTGGCAACGGCAAGCGCATCATCGACCTTGGGGCACACATCGCAAATACGGATTTCGATGGTGGGGTATTTGTCCGACGGGCGCATGTCCCACCAGATCTTGGTTGCATCGTCCAAAACCCCCGCTTCCACAAGCGCATCGACAGAATTGCGATAGGCCGCCCATGAATCGAATTGCGGCGGCAGGCCGGTGCGCGGCATGGCGTCGAAGACTGTGAGCCGGTGGGATGCCAACCCGGTATCATGCCCCTCCCAGAACGGGGATGACGTGGTCAGCGCAAGCAGGTGCGGCAGAAAATAGGACAGTTGGTTCATCGTATCGATGCGGTGTTCTGGGTCATCGATACCGATGTGAACATGCATGCCGCAGATCAACATGCGTTCGGCGACCGAGCGGTGTTCCTGCTCCAACTCGCGATAGCGCTCGCGGTCAGTGCGTGCCTGGTCGCGCCAGTTGGCGAACGGATGGATGGATGCAGCGATGGGTGCCATGCCGTGGTCCCGGGCCGTATCCACCACCGCCCTGCGGCATCGGGTCAAGTCGTCCCGCGCCTGTTGCGGCGTCGTGCAAACCTTGGTTCCAATCTCCACCTGACAGCGCAGATATTCCCGCGTCACCCCCTCGCCTAGCTGTTCGCCACACGCTGTAAGCAATGCGTCGGGAACTTCGCGCACGAGGTCGCGGGTTTCTACATCGACGAGGAGATATTCTTCCTCGATGCCATAAGAGAAAACGGGTTCATTTTCATCACTCATCGTGAAAGCCTAGGTGATGTGGTTGCATCCGTCGAGCGGGCTATCTCCCTCCTGATTACGCAGCCTTGCGCTGAGCGATTGTTATCCCCGTCACCACCAGCGCAAACGCGACGGCATGGTACAAATACAACCCCTCGCCCAGCAGCAGCACGGACAAGATCGCGCCCCAAACCGGCACCATGTTGATGAACAATCCGGCTAGGTTTGCGCCGAGAGCTTCGACGCCTTTGATGAAAAGACCCTGGCTCACCAGTGACGGGAAGATGCCCGCGTAAAAAGCGACGAGCCATCCTTGCAGCGTCACCGGCCATAGTGCTGCGCCTTGGGAGTGTTCGATGGCAGCGCCCACCATGGCAAACAGCAGAGCCGCTGCGACGAGTGCGGTGAGAAAACTCTGCCAGTGCATTTTCGGCTTGGAACGCAGCACGGCGGAGTAGCCGCCATAGGCGAGTGCAGCGATGAGCATGAACAGATCGCCCGCCGCCCAACCGGCGCCTTCGCCGGAAAACAGCGCCATCGGATCGCCACCTGTCACAGTCACGGCAACCCCCACCAGCGTGAGCAGATAGCCCACCACCTGCAACCAGCGGATGCCGATGCGGTAGAGGATGAGGTTCACCACGAAAATCACCACCGGCATGGCAGATTGGTACAACGTCACGTTAATGGCGGAGATAGTTTGCAACGCACTGTAGAGCGCAAAATTGAAAAGCGTGTAGCCGATGCCGCCCATTGCCAGCAGATAAAACCAGTTGGCCTTGATGGTCGGCCAGTCTTCCCGCACACGGTCTTTTGCGATGAATCCGATGATCGCCAGCGCAATGCCCCAGCGCATAAGCGTCAGCACCATGGGCGAGATGTGGCCCACCGCAAATTTGCCCGCCACCGCGTTGCCGCCCCAGATGAGCGTGGTAAGCGCGAGCCACATATAGGGCGATCTGAAAAGAGCGGTCACGGATTGCTCGAAGGTTTCGATGTTGGAATCGGCTTATGGCAGAGCCTAGCGCATACTCATAGCGGGAGGATTGATTGGGCCGTTCCGCCGTGGATGCAGTGCCACACCCCTTGACCCTGCGCCGCCATTTCCGCACATCGTGAAGCGAAAATCTCGCAGCGTATCGCTGCACGTTTCTAGGTGGATTACTCGTGGCAAATGTTGTGGTGGTCGGCTCCCAGTGGGGCGATGAAGGCAAGGGCAAGATCGTCGATTGGCTGTCGGAACGTGCCGATCTGGTGGTGCGGTTTCAGGGTGGCCACAATGCGGGCCACACGCTGGTTATCGACGGCGTGTCGTACAAGCTGTCGCTGCTGCCGTCCGGCGTTGTCCGCAAGGGCAAGATGGGCGTCATCGGCAACGGTGTCGTCATCGACCCTCACGCGCTGGTGGCAGAAATCGGTCGTCTGGCCGAACAAGGTGTGCCGATCACACCGGACAATCTGCGTATCGCCGACAACGCCACGCTGATCCTGTCGCTGCACCGCGAGTTGGACGGCCTTCGTGAAGACGCAGCTTCCACCGGCACCAAGATCGGCACCACCCGCCGCGGCATCGGCCCGGCCTATGAAGACAAAGTCGGCCGCCGCGCTATCCGCGTGATGGACCTCGTGAACACCGACACATTGCGCGGCAAGATCGAGCGCGTGCTCACCCACCACAACGCGCTTCGCAAAGGCTTGGGTGAAGCAGAAATTTCTGTCGACACCATTTTCGACGAGTTGATGGCGGTGCGTGACGATATTCTGCCCTTCCGCGAGACCGTATGGAAATTGCTTGATGACAAACGCCGCGCCGGCAAGCGCATTTTGTTCGAAGGCGCGCAGGGCACGCTGTTGGACATCGACCACGGCACCTATCCTTTCGTCACCTCGTCCAACACCGTAGCTGGTCAGGCATCCGCCGGTTCCGGTCTCGGTCCCGGTTCGCTCAACTTTGTGCTCGGCATTACCAAGGCCTACACGACCCGCGTTGGCGAAGGTCCCTTCCCGACCGAGCAGGAAAACGAGATCGGGCAGTTCCTTGGCGAGAAAGGCCACGAATTCGGCACCGTTACAGGCCGCAAACGCCGTTGCGGCTGGTTCGATGCGGCGCTGGTTCGCCAGTCGGTTTCAGTCAACGGCATCACCGGCATCGCGCTTACCAAGCTCGACGTTCTCGACGGCATGGACGAAATCAAAATCTGCACCGGCTACACGCTGGACGGTGAACCGATGGACCACCTGCCCGCCGCCCAAGGTGCGCAGGCCCGCGTCGTACCCGTTTATGAAACCCTAGAGGGCTGGCACGAACCGACCGTCGGCGCGCGCAGCTGGGCGGATTTGCCCGCACAAGCCATCAAATACGTGCGCCGCGTGGAAGAATTGATCGGTGCACCGGTCGCGATGTTGTCGACAAGCCCGGAACGTGACGACACCATCCTTGTTGCGGACCCTTTTGAGGACTAACGTGAGGTTAACACTCTCTTGAAGCCCGTGGATGTATTGAGACAATCGCGGGCAATCAGGATTTGCCTGCGGGCAGCAAGGCTTTGCAAAACGCCTTGGCTTGGGCAGGCAACGGACAGGGAATTACATGGCTGACTATCACGCAGTGCTGCAACGCACGCTTTCCGGTTTCTCCGACCCCAAGCCGCAGTTGCGCGAGAAGCTGTACGAGCGCGCGCGCAGCACCATCGAGCGCCAGTTGAAGGCACGCACTCCCGCCGTGGATGACGCCACGCTTAAGGGCGAGTTGGATAAGCTTGAAGAAGCGATCACCTCGATTGAAGGCGGCTACGAAACAAATGCCGCAGCAGAACCTGCTGCTCCCATCGTCGAAGAACATGCTGCCGGGCAGGTTTATGCCGCAACCGAAGAGCCAACGCTTCAACCTGCAGACGCTGTTATAGCTGCGCCATTTGCGGAGCCTGAGGTTGACGTTCCCCTCGCACCGTTGCCAGCAGAAGCAGCCGAACAAGCAGTGTTCGACGCTGCGCAGGAAGCTGATTCAGCGCTTCTCGCCCCGCTCGACCAGGTGCCCGAAGAAGTTGCTGCCGCCTTTCACGAGCAGGTGGACGCCATTCCCGAACCGGCAGACGAGTTGCCGACCGTGGGACGCGACGCAGCTTATGATGAAATCGATACACTGTCCGAAGCGCCACATATTCCCAACGAGATCGTTGAAGCTGCCGAGCCGGTTCCTGCACCACAACAGCCTGCTGAACGCGATGCTTTGGATGATTGGGCCAGCGAATTTCTCTCTTCTCAAGAGACAGCTGCCGCTTCCACCGAGACACCACCCATTGCGGGAACGCCACGGCCAGAAGTTGATGTTTCCAGCGCCACCACTGCAGCTGTTGTCGACCCTTACGACGACGCAACCGCAGACTTTACGCCAGTTTACGAAAACGACCCTGCAGCAGATATCGCCCCCGTGGTGGAAGCTGCGAACATCGACTTTCCAGATGCCGACACAGAAGAGGTAACCATTCCACCTGCTGCCGGGCTGCGGCCAGCAACGGCGAAGCGCAAGAGCGGTGGTGCTCTGAAAGCCTTGATCTGGCTTCTCATGATCGGCGTTTTGATCGGCGGCGGCATTCTTGCATGGTTGAACAAGGACTCCTTGATGGAGGTTACCGGCCTTGATGCAATGTTGAGCGATACGGTTACACCAACACCGGTCAAGACAATTCCAATCGCACCGGACCCCGAACCCGTTGCAGAAGCAGAGCCTGTAGCTCCACCTGTCGAAGAGCCGGTAAAATCCGAAACACGGCTGACCGAAAACGGCGAAGTGTCCGGACCAGACCCTGTTCTGCCACCGACTGCCGAAGAGGCCGCCGAAACCACACCGGAAGCTCCTGCTGCTACAGAGCCCCCTGCAACGCCCGCAGTTTCGCAAAGTGCAATCCTGTACGAAGAAGGCGGATCGCCCGCCGACAACTCGCTAGATCAGGGCCGCGTTATCTGGAGCGTTGTGCAAGAAGATGTGAACGGCAAACAAGAACCGGCAATTCGCGCGCGCGCTGAGGTTCCTGATCGAAATCTCGTCCTCATCATGACGCTGAAACGCAACGCCGATGAAGCACTGCCCGCCAGCCATCTGATCGAACTGATTTTCGCAGTGCCCGATGACTTTTCCGGCGGTGCTATCGAAGAGATCAACCGCTTTGTGCTGAAAGATAGCGAACAGGGCCGTGGCGAAGGTCTCGTTGGTGTGCCTGCGAAAATTGCCGATGGCATTTTCCTTATCGCATTGAACAACCTTGAAGCTGCTGTGGCGCAGAACGAAACATTGCTCCAGCAGCGCGGCTGGATCGACATTCCTATGCAGTACCGCACCGGCCGTCGCGCGCTCATCACGCTGGAAAAAGGCATTCCCGGCGACAAGGTCTTCAAAGACGTTTTCGCCGCGTGGGCTGAAGCTCAAGGCTAACCGCAAACACCGCCACTTGCCTTTCTCTCCTGCCTGCCGCACACATGGGACAAGTTCCAAGGGGTGTCGCGCCAAATTTGATTTGGCTGGCTGAGATGGTGGCAACACCGGACCCTTGATCGTTTCAAACGATCGGGAACCTGATCCGGGTCATGCCGGCGAAGGGACAGGACAAAAGCACATGCCGGGAAACCGGTCCGTGCAAGCGGCGAAACCGCATCCATTTTCTCATCGCCAGAACTCCCGTATTCGGTTGCCCGATCCACCGCGAGATGCGGTGTGCGTCAGGGAAGTCGGATCAGAGCCGTGGATAGCCACATCTCTTCAGAACGAGGCACCATAGACCTGCGCGTTACCGGCGGGGATAAGTCCGCCACATCGCCGTCAGCATTTACTCACGCTACTCTCGGCGCTGGCCGTGCACTTGCGGTAATCGCCGTGTTGGTGGCGATCTGGTGGGCGGGCGTCGCGATCTTTCAGCCCGCACCGTTCATTCTGCCCGGACCGGTTGCCGTGGCCACCACGCTTTTCGAACAGGGGCCGTATCTGCTCTGGCATGCGGGCATCACGCTGACGGAGATCATCCTCGGCCTCATTCTCGGTTCGGTTCTGGGCATCGCGACAGCGCTTGCGGTGAACGCATTTCCTGCCGGTCGCCGCTTCGTCATGCCCGTCGTCATGGCCTCTCAGGCGCTGCCCGTTTTCGCCATCGCGCCGCTGTTGATCCTGTGGTTCGGGCTTGGCCTCGGGTCTAAAATCGCCATGGCCACGCTCATTATTTACTTCCCCGTAGCGTCTGCCCTGAACGATGGGCTCACCCGCGCACAGGGCCATTTGATCGATCTTGCCCGCTTGTGGGGCGCTTCACCTTGGCAGACCCTCACCCGCTTTCGCCTGCCCGCCGCCATGCCGTCGTTGGCTTCCGGCTTGCGGGTCGCCGCCACCATTGCACCCATCGGCGCGGTCGTTGGCGAATGGGTGGGCGCGGCTGGCGGCATCGGTTTCGTCATCAACCAAGCCAATGCCCGCATGCAGACGGACACGGTTTTCGCCGGTCTCGTGCTGCTGATGATCATGGTCGTGGCGCTGCGCGCTGCGGTCGATTTTGCCTTGGACCGCTTGGTCCATTGGGCACCCCGAACTCAAACCTTCTAACCACTGCACCTTCTGAAAAAGGAATATGAAATGAAGATTATCACCCGCCTATTGGCGGCATTTGCCCTCACCCTGAGCCTAACATGGCAGGCCCATGCTGCGGAGAAACTGACCGTCTATCTCGACTGGTTTGTGAACCCCGACCACGCGCCGTTGGTGATTGCCAAGACACAGGGCTATTTCGCAGATGCCGGTCTCGATGTCGAATTGATCGCCCCGTCCGACCCTTCCGCACCGCCGCGCCTCATCGCTGCCGGTCAGGGCGACATTGCGATTTCCTACCAGCCGCAGCTGCATGTGCAGGTGGCAGAAGGTCTGCCCCTCACCCGCATCGGCACCATCGTCGAAACTCCGCTCAACGCCTTGGTGGTTTTGAAGGATGGGCCGATCAAATCCATCGCGGACCTGAAGGGCAAAAAAGTCGGCTTCTCGGTCGGAGGTTTCGAAGATGCACTGCTGGCCGCGATGCTGAAGCAGGAAGGTCTTTCGCTTTCCGATGTCGAACTCATCAACATCAACTTCTCGCTTTCCCCGTCGCTCATCACCGGCGCGGTTGACGCTGTGATCGGCGCATTCCGCAATTTCGAATTGAACCAGTTGGATATCGAGAAGCGTCCGGGTCTTGCCTTCTACCCCGAAGAGAACGGGGTCCCGGTCTATGACGAGTTGATCTTCATCGCGAAATCCGACCGTGCCGACGACCCGCGCTTCCGCCCCTTCATGGATGCGGTGGAGAAAGCAACACTGTACCTCACCAATCATTCCGACGACGCACTGGCGCAGTTCCTGAAGGAATATCCAGACCTCGATAACGAGTTGAACCGCCGCGCATGGGTGGACACCCTGCCCCGCTTCGCCAAGCGCCCCGCCGCGCTGGACACAAACCGCTACAACCGCTTCGCGCAGTTCATGAAGGATGCGGAACTGATCAAAGAGATCGCACCGCTGGAAAGCTATGCGGTGGAATTGAAGTAGCCGGACGCACTTCGCGCGAAGTGTTTGCTGGGTCCCGGCTCAAGGCCGGGATGACAGTGGGGGTGGGGCAAGGGTTTTCGCTTCTTCTCCCTTGTCATCCCGGGCCTGACCCGGGACCCAGCAGAAAGCCGTGCGGAGCACGCCCGTTTCCCCGCGCATGACAAAGCATCGACCCGCCTTCCAGCGTCCGAACGGGGAGCAAGGTGTCGCCGTTTGCCTTTGGCAAACGAAAGCGACCCCGTAAAAAATGAGCCAGCGGGACGAAGAAGTCTGCCGTTAGCCTGTAGTCTCAGGCGAAAAGGCATGACACCTTCGCCCCGCTCGATCCTGCTGCAGATGTGTCTCAACACCATTCCCGTCACCTCCCCGAACATGAAACTTGCGCTTCATCGGCCTTGCCTTCGGCCCGCCATTGCTGACGTTCGACGTCCGGTCCCGAAGCTGTTGTGGCAGCCCTGCCGGTGCGACATAGAGCTCCGCCCGATGCCGTTCGTTACACGGCCTGCGACGGAAGGATCGCCTCCACGCAACGATCAGGACGGTCCGGACCGTCGGCTCATGCGCGAAAGAATGGGTAGGATACGAGAAGTGGAGAAGGCGGGGATAAAATTTTGAGATGCTACGCGGTCAAAAGCGAGGTTTGCATAAACCCTAAAACGATATAGCCGGGCAGCCTTTAGTGCAGAGATTGCGACTTCATCGTCGGACCAATGTTGAGCCTAACCAGATCACTCCGATGGCCTAAACTGCCGAGACGCCTACACTCAACATTTGCACAATATCTGGCATCAAAGGCCAAATCCCAACCATGAACGCGCCTGACATCAACCACCAAACTGGTTTTGATTGAAATCTCTGTGAACGCAGCATTGTTATACCCAATATCAAATGCCCTACAGCGAATGAAATTGCTCCAGCAAAAAAGGCAGACTTGATTGTAAGTGCATTTGGCGAGGAGCCGGGACTTAATCCAACACTTGAAATTAAGTCGGGACTAGCCTCGAGGACGAGCGGATAGAACAGTCCCGACCAGTAGAGCTTCCCAATGTACATGCTCAACCCGAGAGTCGACAAGGCAAAACCAACCCAGCCGCCAACTCCTAGTTGCTCACTTTCAGCAGCGAGTATCCAAGCTAAACCCAATAGGTTCAAAACGAGAGCGATGAAAATAAGACTGTGTCCTATCAACCACGCAATTTGATTGCTTGATGTTGATTCATGAGGATGCAGCAAGAATCCCGTAACGGCGAACAAACCAGTCCCAATCAGGCAAAGTCCCGCTGCTTTGTGAATGTTCATTCACACCTGCCTTCCACCCAGCATCAATCAAGAAATGTATGCACTTTGTCCGCAGAGCTGCCAGCCCGCAAAGGATGACAGTCGGGGCCTTCGTCCGAAGCTACCCGATCGCTTCCAACTCCTGCTCCAAGTCCGCAATCTCCGCGCCGCCGGACATCAAGCGTCTAATCTCCGGTCCCTGCAACTCGCTCGTCATGCCGCCGCCGATGACCTGTCCTAGCGACAGGAACACGAAACGGTCGGCCACGAGTTGGGCGTGGATTTCGTTGTGGGTGATGAGGATGACCGCGATGTCGCCCATGGAGCGCACCTTCTTGATCGTCTTCAACACTTCCATCTGCTGCTTCTGGCCGAGCGCCGATGTCGGCTCGTCGAGGATCAACACGCGGGCACCGAAATAGATGGCGCGGGCAATCGCAAGCGTTTGCCGCTGACCGCCCGACATTGTGCCGACCGCCTGGCTGGGGTCGGAAATATCGATGCCGATCTTGATCATTTCATCGTGGGTGATGCGGTCCATCTCGTCCATGCGGAGCAGGCCGAAGGGGCCGAAACCGCGGGTAAGCTCGCGGCCCATGAAGAAGTTCCGCGTCACCGAAATGAGCGGGTTGAGCGCCAGATCCTGATAGACGGTGCCGATACCGGCGCCCGCCGCATCGCGCGGGCTTTCGAATTTCTGCGCCTTGCCATCGACATAGATAGTGCCGCCGTTGGGCTGGTGAACACCGGACATGACCTTGATGAGGGTTGATTTGCCCGCGCCGTTATCGCCGAGCAGCGCAAGCACTTCGCCTTTGTTGACCGAAAGGTCGACGCCGTTGAGCGCGGTGAAAGGGCCGAAGGTTTTCTTGATACCTTCAAGGCGGATAAGCGGTTCCATGCTAGATCCCCCCCGTGATGCGCTTGCGAATGTTCTCGTTGGCAAAGGCTGCCACCAGCAGCACTGTGCCGACGAAGACGCGGAAGTAGGAGCCATCAATCGACGGGATGAAGAACACCGCGTTTTGCACGAGGCCGAAAATCACGGCACCGAACATGATGCCGATGACCGAGCCGAAGCCGCCCGTCATGAGCGTGCCTCCCACCACCGCGACGGCGATGGCCTCCAGTTCTTTCAGGTTACCTTTGGCCGCGTCTGCCGTGTTGGTGTCGAAGACCTGGCAGGCGGCAAATAGCGTGGCGCAGAAGGCGGTGAACATGAACAGGCCGATGCGGACCTTATTGACCGGCACACCGTTGGCACGGGCTGATTCGGAATTGTCGCCAGTTGCAAAAATCCAGTTGCCGAGCTGTGTGCGCGACAAAACGATGTAGGCGAGGAATGTCAGCAGCAGCCACCACGCCACGCGGGCATCGAGGCCAGTGACCCACTGTTCGCCCTTGCGGTTGAGGTTGAAGCCCAGTTGGAACGCGAGATCGTAGGCCCACGTGAAGGTTTCACCACCGAAGATTGAGGCGAACCAGCTTGTTTCCTTGAAATCCTGAAGGCCGGAAATCTGGGTCGAGCCTTCGTTGAAAATGCGGAAGGAAACTTCCGTTGCGCCGCGCAGGAAGAACAGGAAGCCCAACGTCACGATAAAGGAGGACAGCCCTGATCGGACTACGATATTACCGATGATCCACCCCAGCGTCAGCGTCATCATCAGGGTCAGGAAAAAGGCCGATACCGGCGTTGCTTCACCCATTCCAAACGGCAAGCCCCACTTCAACATCATCGCTATGGACATGCCGGCAAAGCCGATCATGGAGCCGATGGAGAGGTCGAATTCACCCGCAATCATGAGAAGGCAAGCGCCCACCGCGATGATGCCAAGCTGACCGATAATGGACAAGTTGTTCTTCAAACCCAGCGCATTATAGACCCGCCATTCGGATGCCCAACCGAGCAACACGATGATGACGATCATGCCGACAAAGGCACCGATCTCCGGCCGTTTGACCAGTTGGGCGATGATGCCGCCCTTTTGAAGCCGGTCGGCCTCGCTGCGTTCTACAAGATCGGCGTTTGCCGCATCGGACATAATAATCCCCCCGGATTGTCTTTGAATTTCTGCTAGCCACTACCGGCCTTTTTCACATCACCCGTTCCATTCGGCGAATGATAAGAAAAAGGTCGTTTCGATCACCTTTTTACGAAGCAAAAAGGCCGGGCGCGACCCCAAGATACGCGCCCGGCCTCTCGCAAGTGTACGCCGCCGGGAAGACCCGGCAGAGTGCGTGGCTTAGCGGTTTACGCCAGCCTGCTTTTCAACGTTTGCAGCGTTAGACGCATCCACGAAGCCTGGGCCCGATGGGATGTTTGCGCCCGGCAGCATGCCGGCGTTGCTGTTGTAAAGGTGCAGCACGACGACTGGCATGTAGCCCTGCAGGCGCTGCTGCTGGTCGATGGTGTATTTCACTTCACCGGATTTGATGAGCGAGATCACTTCTGGTGTCATGTCGAAGCAGGAGAGGTGAATTTCAGCACCGACTTCCTTGATCGCTTCGGCAGCGGCTGCACAGACGTGAGGGCCAGCGGCCATGACGCCGTTGATGTCCTTGTCGGACTCAAGAGCAGCAGCAGTACGTGTCTTGATCTGCGCAACGTCGTTGGACGTGTCGATCTGGTTCAGCGCTTCACCGAGACCATCGGCATAACCCTGGCAACGGTCGACGAGTGCGGTGTTGAAGGATTCTTGGTTGAGGCAAAGACCTTTGGTCACGCCTTCAGCTTTTGCGCGTTCGCCAGCCGATGTACCGGCCAGTTTTTCTGGCTGACCGACATGCATCAGCGCGCCTACTTCTTTGGAAGCTTCGAGACCGGAGTTGATGGTCACAACAGGCACGCCAGCATCAGCAGCAGCCTTGATTGCCGGGCCAAGCGCTGCAGCGTCTGGCAGGGAAACGATCAGACCGTCTGGCTGTGTCGCGGTTGCAGCTTCGATGAGCTTGGCCATGTCGGCCATGTCGCCGGAAGCGGCGTAGTTGTATTCGAGCTCAACGCCGAGGGCTTTGGCTGCATCCTTGCCGCCTTTTTCAACGACGGGCCAGAATGGGTCGGTACCCTGGGTGTGGGTGATCATCACATAGCGCTCGGCGAGAGCCGAGGTGGACATGGCAAGTACGGCAGCAGCCGCGAGTAGAATCTTTTTCAAAGGTGTTTCCTCCCGAAACAGTCTAAAATTCGGGAGCGAGACTTCCTCCCAGCGCGCTCCCGATACGCTGGTAGGTCGAAAGGCTAGACCAGCATTTCGCGGAAGCCAACCGGTTGTCTTGCAATTTTCAAACGATTTGATTGATTTTTAGGAATTCCAGTCTCAATTTTTGACGCTTCAGCTTCAATTTTTACGCGAGTGAAGGTGGGACGCAGTTTGTCCACACCCCATCATCAGCCGCCGACTTCACTGCAGCATGAACCAGCGCAACAGATCGCAAACCAGCTTCTGCATCTGGCACCAAATCGGCGGCGGCGTCCGGCGTCCGGCCTTCGGCATCTGCGCGGATGAGTTCCGACAGGTCGCTGTAGAGATTGGCGAAGGCCAGCGGCATGCCTTCTGCGTGGCCTTGAGTGACGCGGGATGCGCGGTCGGCTTCCGGCGAAAGACCTGCCTGCCCGCGTTCGAGAATTTCCGTGTTGCCGCCCAGCGGTGTCCATTTGATCTGATTGGGATGCTCCTGCTCCCACGCCATGCCGCCGGTTTCACCGAAGACCTGCAGGCGCAAACCGTGCTGACGACCAAGCGCCACGGCAGACGTCCAGCAACGACCAACGGTGCCACCATCCATGCGGAAGGCGATCAAGGCGTCGTCTTCGAGTTCACGCGATGAAATCGTGGAGGCGAAATCCGCCGACAGTTTTTCGATATTCTGGCCAGCAACGAAAGACGCCATATGCAGGCAGTGGATGCCACAATCGGCCACGATAGATGAGACACCGGCTTGAGCCGGATCGTAGCGCCAGCGGATACGCGGGTTGTCGGCATCTGCCGCATCGGAGTGGTGGCCGTGGGCGAATTCCGCCACCACGACGCGCACTTTACCAAGGTCGCCACGGGCCACCATGGCCCGCATGTGGCGCACCATGGCGTAGCCGGAATAACCGTAATTGACCGCAACGCGGCAGCCCTTTTCCTTCTCCAGCGCAAAAAGGCGTTCACCCTCTTCAACAGCCATGGTCATGGGTTTTTCGATCAGCAGGTTGAAGCCTTCCTGAAGGAACGCTTCGGCGATTTCGAAATGGGTGGAGTTCGGTGTGGCGATGGTGACGAGATCGAGGCGCTCGCCAGCAGGGCGGTCTTTTTCACCGGCCAGCATTTCCTTCCAGTCGCCATAAGCGCGGTCGCCTGCGATGCCGAGTTGGGCAGCAAAGGCGCGGCCTTTTTCCGGCACGAAATCCAGCGCGCCCGCTACAAAATCATAATGTCCATCGATAACCGCGCCGAGACGGTGTGCTGGTCCAATCTGCGAGCCCTCGCCGCCGCCGATCATTCCCCAATTTAATTTCGCCATCACGGCCTCCCAAACCTGCGTTCATTCACGCCGCCCAAACGTGAGCTTGTGTTGCCCGCCGCTGTAAACCAGAAGGTGACGATGGCAAGCGCAATCGCACAAGCACCCACGACATTTGCACGCGCTCCTCACCAACGGGCAAAAGGTGAAGGCCGCGTTGCTGTTGTGGCGCGGGATGGCGTGACGCGGCTGGCTGACCTCTACCAACAGGGCTGCTGCAAGATTCGCCTGCCGGACCGGCGAAGCGACGGGCAGGAAGTCGTGCTCATCAATTCCAGCGGTGGCATGACGGCGGAAGACGATCTGCGCTGGCACATGACGGCTGGCAAAAGCACGCATCTCACCATCTCCACCCAAGCTTGCGAGCGCGTCTATCGCTGTAACGGCGACCCTGCGCGGCTGAACACGACGCTGACTGTAGAAGACGGTGCGCGGTTGGATTGGGTGCCTCAGGAAACGATCATGTTCGATGGGGGTCGGTTGAATCGGAAGCTGACCGTCGACCTTCAAGACGACGCTGAAGTGCTTATCGTTGAGCCGCTTCTATTCGGGCGCATGGCGATGGATGAGCAAATGCGCGAAGGCAGCCTGCGAGACCGCTGGGATATTCGGCGCGACGGACGGTTGATCCACCGTGAAGCGCTCGATCTGGAAGGCGATGTGGAAAGCAAACTCGCCAGCGCGATGGTCGCGGGCGAAGCACGGGCGGCAGCGACCATATTGTTCGCCAGTCCGAAGGCGGAAGCGTTGCACGAAACCGTTCGCCAACACGCCTCATCGACCATAGGCATTGCGCTGTTCGATGACCGTATCGTCGTCCGCTGCCTTGCCCGTGATGGTTACGATTTGCGCGCGGCGATCACGCCGGTGCTTCGGACCTTGCGCGACGGGCGGGATTTGCCGAAAGTCTGGAACACGTGACGCATTATTTTTCTGGCAAGCAAATGGATTTCCAATGCAGCTGACACCCCGCGAAAAAGACAAGCTCCTTGTGGCGATGGCCGCCCAAGTCGCCCGCAAGCGGCTGGAGCGCGGCGTGAAGTTGAACCACCCGGAAACCATCGCGCTCATCACCGATTTCGTCGTGGAAGGCGCACGCGACGGCCGCTCCGTCGCCGACCTCATGCAGGCCGGCGCCAGCGTCGTGACCCGCGATCAGGTGATGGATGGCATCGCTGAAATGATCCACGACGTGCAGGTGGAAGCGACGTTTCCAGACGGCACCAAACTGGTAACCGTCCATGAGCCTGTTCGATGATAGAGCGGTAGTTTTCAGACCCCATGCTCTTTTTCAAACCAGACAAACCGGCGCTGTATGAATATGTGCGGCACGACCGTGGGCCGTTCGGCGCCATCATCATCGTGTTGATCGTGTCGGCGATCTTTCTTGCGTTCCAAGACCCCGAGGCGGTTTTGCCGTTGCTTCTCATCACACCCATTGCGGCACTATTGGTGTGGTGGATTTCGTCGAAACGCACCTGTGGAATGAAAATCACGGAAGGCAATCTGCATTTTCACGCCGGACGGTCGAAAAAAGCCGTGCCGCGCCCCCTGATCGAGCGGGTCGAGATAAAAAAGGTGGATGGCGGGGCCGATGTTCAGATGAAGATGATGGGCGGCACGGCCATCGATCTGCCGCCCCACTGCCAGCCCGACCTGAAGACGCTGAAAGCGGCCTTGCAAGACAATGGCTTTGTCGTTCTCATGGTGTGATGGAAAGTGTAACGCGAAGCAGCCCGAGAGGAACACGATAATGATCCCCGGAGAAATCCTAACCGCCGATGGCGACATAACACTGAACGCCGAGCGCGAGGCGGTGACGCTGCAAGTGGCGAACACCGGCGACCGTCCCGTGCAGGTGGGCAGCCATTACCACTTTGCCGAAACCAACCCTGCGCTGGATTTTGATCGCGAGCAGGCACACGGCATGCGGTTGGACATAGCTGCAGGCACCGCCGTGCGCTTCGAACCCGGCCAACGGCGCGACGTGTTGTTGGTGCCAATCGGCGGCGACCGCAAAGTGTTTGGTTTCAACGGCAAGGTTATGGGCACGCTATGAACGATATATTCAAAGCCATGTTGGCGGCGGTCGTCGTCACGGTTGCTACCGCCATATTGGTCGGCGGAGCCCACGCGCAAGATGTGGATTGCAACACTGCCGGATCCACGGTTGAGATGAAATTCTGCGCCGCGAAAGAGCTCGACCGTGCCGATGCTGATCTCAACGCAGCGTGGAAGCAGGCCATGGCAGGCGCTCGACGTGATGACGCCGATTGGTTGCCGCAAGGCCTGCCCGCCCGTGCCGACCTGCTGCGCGACGCCCAGCGGAAATGGATCACCTATCGCGACGCCGCCTGCGACGCCCAAGCCACCATGGCCTATGGTGGCACGTTGCAACCGTTGCTCGGCACGCTCTGCCTGACAAAACTGACCGAACAGCGCACCGCCGACCTGCGCGAATATGCAGGTGCCGGACGATGAGCACGGAGATACGCCAAAAAATCGGACCGCCCGTTCCCATGTGGCGCGCCCATGTTTTTCAGGCGCTGTATTGGACCACATCCATCCTCACCGTCATCATCGCGTTGCCGTTGCTGATGATCCCCGGACGCAAGTGGCTGATGATCTGGTTGCAGCGCTATGCCCGCGTGATGAAATGCTGGATGCGGGTGATCGTCGGCGTCGACATCGAATATCGCGGCCGTGAAAACCTGCCCGACGGGCCGTGCATCATCGCGCCCAAACACCAGAGCTGGGGCGATGGCTATTCGATGTTTGCCAAGGTGAACGACCTCGCTATCGTCACCGGCGACCATCTGGAAAAAATCCCCCTCGTCGGCCTCGTGCTGAAAAAGATGCAAGCCGTGGTGGTGGACAGTTGCGGCGGTGCGACAGCCCAACAAAAATTGGTCACAGAAGACCTGTCGCGTGCGCGGGCGGCCAATCGCAAAATCCTGATCTATCCCGAAGGACGGCTGGGTGAACCCGGCTATCACTTCGAATATAAGAAGGGCATTTTTCACATGTACGAGGCTTATCAGGAGCCCGTCATTCCCGTTGCCACCAATCTAGGCCTCTACTGGCCGCACATGACCTTCGATCAATTCACCGCCGGCACCGGTATCGTGGAGTTTCTAGAACCCATCCAGCCAGGCTTGGAAAAAGACGAGTTCATGGCGCTGCTTGAAGAGCGGATCGAGACCGCTTCGCTAGCCTTACTGCCGGACGATTTCGAGATACCCGAACATCGCTTGCTGGTCTTCGACAAAGACTTCGACCGTGGCGTTCCCGCGCCTCGCGACGACGATCCCATTTCCAAAGCTGCCGAATAAGCGCCCATAGCAGAAAGCACCCGCAATGCCCGCCACACTTTCCCGCGCCGATTATGCCGCCATGTACGGCCCCACCACCGGCGATAGGGTGAGGTTGGCGGACACTGATCTCATCATCGAGGTGGAACGCGATCTCACCACTTACGGTGAGGAGGTGAAGTTCGGCGGCGGCAAGGTTATCCGCGACGGGATGGGGCAGAGCCAAGCCACGCGGGCAGATGGTGCCGTGGACACCGTCATTACCAATGCGCTGATTGTCGATCACACCGGCATCTATAAGGCCGATGTCGGCCTGCGCGGCGGGCGCATTGTGAAGATCGGCAAGGCAGGCAATCCGGACACACAACCCGGCGTCGACATCATCATCGGCCCCGGCACGGAGGCCATTGCCGGGGAAGGCAAAATCCTCACCGCTGGCGGGTTCGACAGCCACATCCATTTCATCTGCCCGCAGCAGATCGAAGAGGCGCTGCATTCCGGCGTGACCACCATGTTGGGCGGCGGCACCGGCCCCGCCCACGGCACGCTGGCCACCACCTGCACGCCGGGGCCGTGGCATATCGGGCGAATGATACAGTCCTTCGATGCCTTTCCGATGAATCTTGGCCTGTCAGGCAAGGGCAACGCATCCCAGCCCGGCGCGCTGGTGGAAATGGTGGAAAGCGGCGCCTGTGCGCTGAAACTGCACGAGGACTGGGGCACCACCCCGCAGGCCATCCGCACCTGTCTGTCGGTCGCCGACGACTACGACGTGCAGGTGATGATTCACACCGATACGCTGAACGAAAGCGGCTTCGTGGAAGACACTGTGGCCGCCTTCGAAGGCCGCACCATCCACGCCTTCCACACCGAAGGGGCCGGTGGCGGCCACGCGCCGGACATCATCAAGATTTGCGGACTGTCCAACGTGTTGCCGTCCTCCACCAACCCCACGCGCCCCTACACGGTGAACACGCTGGAAGAGCATCTCGACATGCTGATGGTGTGCCACCACCTCGATAAATCGATCCCCGAGGACATCGCGTTTGCGGAGTCACGCATCCGCAAGGAGACTATAGCGGCGGAAGACATTTTGCATGACATCGGCGCGTTCTCCATCATCGCGTCCGACAGTCAGGCCATGGGCCGCGTGGGCGAGGTGTTGATCCGCACATGGCAGACGGCGGACAAGATGAAAAAACAACGTGGGCCGCTGGCGGAAGAGACCGGCGACAACGACAATTTCCGCGTGCGCCGCTACATCGCCAAGGTGACGATCAACCCTGCGATCGCCCACGGCATCAGCCACGAAATCGGTTCTATCGAAGAGGGCAAACGCGCTGACTTATGCCTATGGGACCCGGCGTTTTTTGGCGTCAAACCCGCGCTGGTGATGATCGGCGGCATGATTGCGGCGGCCCCCATGGGCGACCCGAATGCGTCCATTCCCACCCCGCAACCTGTGCACATGCGCCCCATGTTCGGTGCTTTCGGCAAGGCGATGACCAACTCATCCGTTACCTTCGTATCAGGAGCCGCAGCCGAAGGGCGCTTGCATGAAAAGCTGGGCGTGGAGAAAGATTTCGTAGCCGTGGAAAACACCCGCGGCGGTATCTCGAAAGCCTCGATGAAACTCAACGACGCTACGCCGGAGGTGGAGGTGAACCCGGAGACCTACGAGGTACGGGCCGACGGCGAATTGCTGACCTGCGAACCAGCCGAAGTGTTGCCGATGGCGCAACGGTATTTTCTGTTTTGAGGCAATCGTATGATTTTGGCGAACTTTGATGATCTTAGGTACTCATCGCATTTCGAGCACTACGATCGAATGGGAGTTTTTGGCGGAAACGTCGAAAGCGATAAATATTTCCGTCAACAAGCGCATGAAATGCACTATCTCAATGTTGTTGATCCGCTGATGAATTTGCAGTTCCCCATTTTAGATTTGCAATATGAAATAAACGACGAGAAAGCGAAAAATCACCTACTCTATGGCGCGGTAAAACGTAGTCGCATAATCTGGAGCGCATACCGCGAATTTTATTCTATTGCTCCGCCGAACAGAACAGCACCCTTGACAGGGGAAGAGCCCTTCGATGTCGATAGGGCTTTGAATGATATCTATATACAGAGCCGGGGGCTTTTGGACAATTTTGCCTGGGGCATGCTCTATGCGCTTCATCCAGAAAAAGTTGATAGCACCCATCCAAACGATATCGGTATTTTTAGCAAAAAGTTTGCAAAGCTTCCAAAATTGTCGTGGTTAAACGAGGTCGTTCCTGAATTTAAAAACTGGGAAAAAGGCCTGAAACTTAGGCGCGACTCTGGTGCTCATAGAATTCCACTTTCCGTGCCGCCGTCTGTCGTAGACGAAGACGGTGCAAAAGCGAGATCAATTTTATTGACTGATTGGCAAAAGGCGTCTGCTGATCACATCGCAGCGCTGAGCCAAAAGCATCCAGAGGAGGAGATCGAAAAGCTGGAAAAGATTGCAGAGAGTTTCAAAAGCCGTCTGGATAACTTGGGCTCATTCCAGTGTCTGATGGTGCAAGATGCCAACAGTCAACCGGTTCCGATATACCCGACAGTTACAGAGGACGTCGGCTACCTAGTCCAACTGGTGTCGATCCTTGTTGAACGTCTTAAAAATACGTTAGATCAGGCTGCCTCCAAGGTTTAAGAGCATTGTCAGGGTATTCTCAGATTGTTGATTTCATCTGACCGAACATTGCGGGCTAAGTTACGGCTTAAATATTCTCAACATTGTGATCCCATGCCCACACCCCGCACCCTAGCCATCTCCTTGCTCATCATCCGCCTTACCACCGGCGCTTTTCTGTTCGTTTGGGCGTCGCTGAAATTCCTGCGCCCCGAATGGATGGTCAACGTTTTCAAGGGCACTTATGGGCTGGACTGGGTTACGGCTGACTATGCCTATGCGGTGGGCGGGTTGCAGATGGCCATCGTGCTGCTGTTCCTGCTGGGGCTGTTTCGCACGCCGGTTTACGCCTTCATCACGGCCATGCACGCCACCGGTATTATCGGCGCGCTGCTGTCGGGCTCTTTGCTGTTCAAGGGTGGGCTCATCAAGGCTCTGTCCACTGGCAACTTCGAAATCGGTTACGTGAATTTTCCTGCAAATCTGTTGTGGACGTCCGTTGCTACGCTCGGTGCGCTTGTGGCGCTGTTCCTGCTGCGCCATGGTGACCGCTATTCCATCGATGGCTTGCGGAAGCGCACATGATTTATCTCGTCGCAACTTTGAAAATCAAACCCGGCAGCCTGCCTGCAATCAACGAGGCGGTGGCCGATTGCATCGCTGGTACGCGCAACGAGCCCGGCAACATTTCCTACGATCTGTTCCAGTCCACCACCGATGAAGACACAATCGTGTTCGTGGAACGCTGGGAAGATCAGGCGGCAATCGACAACCATTTCGTCGAGCCGCATTTCCTCGCATGGCGCGAGGCGGGTTCGAAATTCTTCCTTGACCGCACGATCGAAATTATAGAACCGGCCAACGTCAAAACGCTGTGAGCGCAGCCGTGCTGCGGGTGGTTGACGTCGGCCCAAAACGTGATGGTGACGCCGTTCCGGTGGACATCATTTCTCTGCCCCATAACGAGCGCCACCTGCGCCGCAAGGTGCTGACCAGCCAACACGACATGAAGCTGGCCTTCGACCTGCCCCAAGCCATCCACCTGCAAGGCCGTGACCGGTTGCGGTTGGACAATGGCGAACAGGTGGAGGTGATTGCGATGGACGAAAAACTGCTGGATGTGCGCGGACGCGATACGGCGCACCTGATCGAACTGGCCTGGCATATAGGCAACCGCCACCTCGCCGCGCAGGTGGAAGAGGACCGCATTCTCATTCTGCGCGACCGCGTGATTGCGGAAATGTTGGTAGGGTTGGGCGCACAGGTGGCTGAGGTGACCGAACCGTTTTCGCCCCAACGCGGGGCGTATCATTCGCACTCTCATGGCTGACGCGACCGCTAAGGACATCACCACACTTATGACGTGGCTTTCGCCTGCATTCCCGGTGGGTGGGTTCGCTTGGTCCGGCGGTTTGGAGGCGGCGGTGGCGAATGGACTGGTGACGGATCGTGACGCGCTGGACCAATGGTTGGCGACGTCTCTTTCGTTCGGCACGGCACGATTGGATACATATGCGGTGGCGGCTCTTCTGGCCAACCCTGACCAATCTGAAGACGTGGATGACGCCCTGCTCTCAATGGCGACAACACCCGAGCGGGAGGCGGAATTGCTGGGCATGGGCGATGCGTTTGTGCGGGCAGCGCGGCCTTGGGCTGGTGACGAGAATGTTGCCGCTAAAACCTATCCGGTCGCTTTCGCGCAGCTTGCGGGCGGGCTTTCATTACCGGCGACAACAGTGTTGCAGGCGTTTTCCCACCACCTCATTTCTGCACAAATTCAGGCAGCGCTGCGGTTGATGCCTCTGGGGCAAACGGCAGGTGTCGAATGTCTTGCCGAGTGCAGCGACGCGATTTCCGCTTGCGCGGTGGCCGCCCAAAACGCGACTATCGACGATCTGTCCACATCCACCTTCGCGATGGATATTGCCGCCATGCAGCATCGCGATTTGCCCTCACGGATTTTCCGCTCATGAGCCAAAACGGCCCTCTTCGTATCGGTATCGGCGGACCAGTCGGTTCCGGCAAAACCACGCTGACGGACCGCCTTTGCAAGGCGATGCGGGAGCGATTTTCCATCGCGGTGGTGACCAATGATATTTATACGAAAGAAGACGCCGAGGCTCTGGTGCGGTCGCAGGCGCTAATGTCAGACCGCATTATCGGCGTGGAAACCGGCGGCTGCCCGCACACGGCAATCCGCGAAGATGCCTCGATCAATCTGCGCGCCATCGACGAGTTGAACGTGCGCCACAGCGATCTCGATATCGTCTTCATCGAGTCGGGTGGCGACAATCTTGCCGCTACTTTCTCACCCGATCTGGCTGATCTTTCGATCTATGTCGTGTCGGTTGCGCAAGGCGACGATATTCCCCGTAAGGGCGGGCCGGCCATCACCCGCTCCGATCTTTTAATCGTCAACAAGACCGATCTTGCGCCTTACGTGGGCGCCGATCTCGACCGGATGCGGGCGGATGCGGCTAAAGCGCGGGGCGATAGGCCAACGATATTCGCCGATCTGCGGGGCGGCGACGGCGTTGAGGCAATTGTCGATTTCATTATGGAAACAGGCGGTTTCCCGTCTTGATGCAGGGTTGGCGAGGTGCAACACTGCGTTCTGTTCAACGAATATCACAAAGCGAAGCGACCCGCGTGACAGGCCAGTCTTTCAGTATCATGTCCGTCCAACCGGCCTGGATTCGTTGATGTCGGCGACCCTCACCGCCTCTTCCGCCGTCGCTGAAAGCGCGACCAGCGCCATCAAAGTCGATGATCTGCACAAGAGCTTTGGCGACCTCGAAGTGCTGAAAGGCGTGTCGATGGATGCCGCAGAAGGCGATGTGGTGTCGATCATCGGCGCATCCGGCTCCGGCAAATCCACTTTTTTGCGTTGCATCAATTTGCTGGAGTTGCCCACCTCAGGCGCAATTTCCATTGCCGGTGAGGCGATCAAATTCAACGCGCCGAAGAACAACGAGATGCACCCCGCTGACCGCAAGCAAGTACAGCGGCTCCGCACCGATCTCGCCATGGTGTTCCAGAGCTTCAATCTCTGGGGCCATATGAGCGTGTTGCAAAACGTGATGGAAGCACCGGTTCAGGTGCTGGGCCAAACGAAGGCAGAAGCGCGCGAAAAGGCCGAAGCCATGCTGGAGCGCGTTGGCCTTTACGAAAAACGCGACCAGTTTCCGGCGTTCCTTTCAGGCGGTCAGCAGCAGCGCGCAGCCATCGCCCGTGCGCTCGCCATCGAACCCCGCGCCATGTTGTTCGACGAGCCCACGTCAGCGCTCGATCCCGAACTGGTCGGCGAAGTGCTGAAAGTCATTCGCTCCATCGCAGATGAGGGGCGAACGATGATCCTCGTCACCCACGAAATGGCCTTTGCCCGCGACGTGTCGAGCAAGATCATGTATCTCCACCAAGGACTGGTGGAAGAAGAAGGGCCACCGGAACAGGTGTTCCGCAATCCTTCAAGCGAACGCACACGAGCGTTCGTTTCATCAATCCACAACTAACGAAAACCAACAGGAGTTCTTCCCATGAAGATCATCAAATCCATCATCGCAGCCGCCGTGCTGTCCGCTGCTGCCATGTCCACCGCACAGGCTGAATTGCGCCTCGGCCTTGATTCTGCACCTTACGAGCCGTTCTACGCCCGCACCGCCGGTGGTGAGTGGAAAGGCTTTGAAATCGAAGTCGGTGAAGCACTGTGCAAAGCCATGAACGAAGAATGCGTTTGGGTGCCAATCGCCTGGGACGGCATCATTCCCGCGCTCACATCGAACAAGATCGACGCCATCGTCGCATCCATGTCGATCACCGAAGAGCGCATGAAGACGATCGATTTTTCCAACAAATACTACAACACGCCAGCCGCGCTAATCGCGCCCAAAGCTTCCGAAATCAAGTCGCTGGACGACCTGAAAGGCAAGACCGTCGGTGTGCAGGTTTCCACCACGCACGCGAACTTTGCAGAAGCAAAAATTCCCGGCGCAACCGTGAAGACCTATCAGGACTTTAACGAGCACAACCAGGACCTCTTCGCCGGTCGCGTTGACGCCATCGTGGCCGACTCGCTGGCGCTCGAGCCTTTCCTGAAATCGAAGGAAGGCGAAGGCATGGAAGTGAAGCTGACGCTGAAAGACGAAGCAATTTTTGGTCTGGGTGTCGGTGCCGGTGTCCGCAAGGCAGACACCGAGTTGAAAGACAAATTCAACAAAGCCATCGCCCAGATTCTGGAAGACGGCACCTATGACGAGATCGCGAAAAAATACTTCGCTTTCGACATCTACGGCGGCGCCAACTAAACGCCGGTCGGGACGTATAGCGTCATGACCCTTACGCTCCCCCTGCCCTTTCCAATATGGAAGCGGGTCGGGGGAGCGTTTTCTTTTGAACACCAGACAAAACGGACCGTCGCCGCGTGACCTTCTTCGCCAATATCTATGAGCTGATAAGCGAATGGGGGCCGAATTTGATGGGGGGTCTGGCGGCTTCGCTGCAGATCGCTGTCGGTGGTTATATTCTTGGCCTGTTGATCGGCGTGTCCGGTGCGCTTGGCAAAATTTACGGCGGACCGGTGCTCAAGTGGTCGCTGGAAATCTACACCACGCTTATCCGTGCCGTGCCGGAACTGGTGCTGATATTGCTGCTCTATTTTGCAGGTACGCAACTGCTGTCGCAGGCCTTCATGGCAATGGGCTATGGGCGTGTCGATATATCGGGGCTTGCTGCCGGTATTGCCGTCCTCGGTTTTGTGCAAGGCGCTTATTCCACCGAGGTTATGCGTGGCGCAATTCTTGCTATTCCCAAGGGCGAAGTCGAAGCCGGTGCCAGTTTCGGCATGGGGTCGTTCAAGATTTTTCACCGCATCATGATCCCCGCCATGCTGCCACTGGCGCTGCCGGGGCTGGCGAACCTATGGCTTATCATCACCAAAGACACCGCGCTTCTGGCCGTGGTGGGCTATGAAGAACTAGCGCTTGTGACGCGACAGGCTGCCGGTGCCACGCGCTATTATCTGGAAGCCTACATCGTCGCTGGCGCAATCTATCTCGCAGTCACACTGGTCTCGAACCAACTGTTCAAGCTGGCGGAAAACCGCGTCACGCGCGGGCGCAAATCGCTCGCATCAGGTGGTGCGTGATGGGTGAGTGGTATTGGCTGCCGGACTACGGCTGGCGCTTCGTCGAAGGTATTTGGGTCACGCTGGAGCTACTGGGCATCGCGCTCTTCTTCGGCTTTCTGCTGGCGATCCCCATTGGGCTTGTGCAGGTCACGGGGCCGCGTTGGCTGGGCGCAATTGCGCGCGGTTACTGCACCATGATCCGCGGCACACCGCTGCTCATCCAGCTTTGGCTGCTCTATTACGGACTGGGTTCGTTGTTCCCGTATTTTCCGGAACTGCGGAACTCCTTCATCTGGCCCATCCTGCGAGAGGCGTTTCCCTACGCGGCCTTCGCTTTCATCCTCTCGGTGGCGGCCTACGAAGGCCACATCATGCGTGGGGCGTTCGCCTCCGTACCAAAAGGCGAGTTGGAAGCTGCACGGGCCATGGGCATGGGTCGCTTCACCGTGCTGCGCCGCATCTGGCTGCCCCGCGCGATCCAGAACGTGTTGCCGACACTGGCCGGTGAAGCTGTGCTGACACTGAAGAGCGTTCCGCTGGCCTCCACGATCACCATCTTCGATGTGTTCGGCGTTGGGGGCATCGTGCGGCAAGAGACCTACCGGATTTACGAACCGTTGATTTTCGTTGGCTTCATCTATCTGCTCATCACCGCCGTGCTGGTGGTGCTGTTCCGATGGTTGGAAAACCGTGTGCCCTCTGCGAACAGGGCCTGAGCAATGACCCGAGTTCTTGTGGCCGGTGTTGCCGTTCTCGACTTTGTTTTTCAAATGAAAGACATGCCGCGCACGGCTGAGAAATATCGCGCCGATGGCGCTTCCATCGTGGGCGGAGGCAATGCTGCAAACGCGGCTGTCGCGATTGCACGGCTGGGCGGCGACGCCCGCCTTGCAGCACGATTGGGTGATGATGCGGTCGCCGGGCTCATTCTTGAAGGCTTGCAGGCGGAGGGCGTGAACACTGATGCAGTGCAGCGCTTTGCCGACCGGCGATCTTCATTTTCTTCGATCTATGTGGACGCTGCAGGCGAAAGGCAGATCATGAATTTTCGCGATATGTCGATCACGATGGACGCGGACTGGTTAGTGAATATGGATCACAGCGGCATAGGCGCCACGCTGGCCGACACGCGCTGGCCGCAGGGTGCGGCGGCTGCAATGGACGCGGCTCGCGCCCACGGTGTTCCCGGCATCATGGACGCAGAAGCGCCGGTGCGTGAGGCGATAGAAGGTATCGAACGGGCAAGCCATGTCGCGTTTTCTGCACAAGGCGCTACCGATTTCACCGGTAAGGAAGACGCCGAGGAAGCCGCACTTGCAGCCTCTAAAATGCTGGATGGCATGGTGCTGGTGACGGATGGGCCGAACGGAACCATCCGTATCGAAGCTGGTGAGGCCATCTGGACACCCTGCCCTGCAGTGGATGTGGTGGATACGTTAGGCGCTGGCGATGTCTGGCACGGAGCGTTTGCGTTGCAACTCGCCGAAGGTATTGCGGTGGACGCCGCCATTCGTTTCGCCAACAGTGCAGCAAGCCTTAAATGCAGTCGCCCCGGTGGGCGAGACGGCGCACCGAGCCGGGGAGAAACCCTGGCCTTCATGGAGGAACAAAGATGAGCCAGAGCCACGATTCACGCGAGATTTTCGGCACCGATCCGGACGGGCGGTCCGTCTATCGTGTCACGCTGACGGGCGGCGGACTGACCGCGCATGTTCTCACTTGGGGCGGAGTGCTGCAGGACTTGCGCCTCGAAGGGCACGGGCATCCGCTCGTTCTGGGTTTCAACGACTTCCAGCATTATCTCGACCACTCGCCCTATTTTGGCGCAACACCTGGACGGTTTGCCAACCGCATCGGTGGTGCGCAGTTTGAGTTGGACGGCAAGACCCATCACCTCGACGCGAATTTTCTCGACAAGCACACATTGCATGGAGGGCGGCAGGGGACTGGTAAACGCAACTGGACAATCGCTGATCTGGGCACATCCCATGTCGACCTCACACTTACCGACCCTGACGGTTGGATGGGTTTTCCTGGCAACGTGGAACTGACCTGCAGCTATATGCTGAAGGATGACGGCACATTGCAGGTGGCCTATAGCGCCCGCACCGATGCCGCGACGCCGGTGAGCCTCGCTCACCATTCATATTTCAATCTCGATGGCTCCACAGACTGCCGCGACCACATGGTGCAGATCGAAGCGGACCATTATCTCGCTGTCGATGACGAGTTGATCCCCGTGGGCGCGCCTGCATCGGTTGAGGGCACGGCTTTCGATTTTCGTACAGCAAAGCGCGTTGGCGAAGATATCGAAGATGGCCTGATCTACGATCACAACTGGTGTCTTGCTGATGCCCGCCACAACCAGCGCCATGTCGCCACCGCAACCGGCGGCGATGGCGCGGTTACGATGGAAGTTCATACCACAGAACCGGGCCTACAATTTTACGCAGGACACAAGGTGGACACGCCGGTGGCGGGTTTGAGCAACGCGAAATACGGTGCATATGCAGGCTTCTGTTTCGAAACGCAGGTTTGGCCGGACGCACCGAACCAGCCCGGCTACCCGAATTCGATATTGCAGCCGGACGAGACGCTTCGGCAGGTCACGCAATATCGCTTCAAGCTGAACCGCTAGGCCAAACACGAATCCAAGAGGCGAACGCGATGAAACTTTCCGGCAAAACGGCCATCGTCACCGGCGGCGGCAAGGGTATCGGTTATGCCATCGTACGCCGCTTTTTGCGCGAAGGTGCGCGGGTGGTCATTGCCGATTCCGATGATGATCTTGGCACAAAAGCGGTGGAAGACTTGGCCGACCTTGGTGATGTGGAATTCGTGTCCACCGACGTGGGCGAACGGCTGGACGTCCACAATCTCGTGGCCGCCACTAAAAACGCATTCGGTGATATCGATATTCTGGTCAACAACGCGGGCATCGCAAGTGGCAAAGATTTTTTGACGATGAAAGAATCCGAGTTCGACGCTGTCATGCGGGTGAACCTGAAGGGGGCATTTCTGTGCTCGCAAGCCGTTGCCAAACAGATGGTTGCGCGGGTGGAAGCTGACGGCCCGCCCGGCACCATCATCAACATTTCATCGGTGTTCGATAAGCTGGCCCTGCCGGAACAGTTGGCTTACTGCGTGTCGAAGGCGGGGTTGAAACAGCTCACCAATGTCACCGCGCAAGCGCTCGCCGAATACGGTATCCGCGTGAATGCCATCGGGCCCGGCTCTATCGCCACCGATATGATGGACAGCGTGAACGATGACATGAAAGCCAAACAGCGGGTGCTGTCTCGCACACCTTTGGGCCGTGTCGGCGAACCGGAAGAGATCGCCGGAATCGCTGCGTTTTTGGCAAGCAACGACTCCGGCTATATCACCGGCCAAACCATCTACGCAGATGGTGGCCGGTTGGGCCTCGCCTTCACAATCGACAAGGTCGAAGCGGACGAGACTTAATTTTGCGCTCACGCTGTCGGCCTCACGGCCTTCGCTTTGCAGTGCGGCGCATAAGCGCCGGGCTGCATTTCGCAGCATAGCGTTCCGCTAATTGCGGAACGCGGCGTCGCCTCTAGCTTTCGTCGGAGTTCTTGTCCGATACGGAATCGCCAAGTGAGGCGAAGTTGGCGAAGACGCTGTCGGCGTCCATGTTTTCGCGCTTTTCCGGTTCCGCCTCTGGCTGCATGATCTCGGTTTCAGACGCTGGCAGCAGACCGTCTTCGGCACCTTCGATAGGCTGCGGACGGTCCTTTGCGGCTTTTGCGACTTCGAAGTCGAGGTCGATCTGGCTGCAAATGCCCAGCGTCACCGGATCGATGGGCTGGAGGTTTGCGGAGTTCCAATGGGAGCGGTCGCGGATGTTGCCGATGGTGCTTTTTGTGGTGCCCACCAGTTTGATGATCTGCGAATCCTTCAACTCAGGGTGATGGCGCACCAGCCACTGGATGGCGTTGGGGCGATCCTGGCGACGTGATACCGGTGTGTAGCGCGGGCCTTTTTTCTTAAGCTCCGGCACCTTCACCTTTGGTTCCAGCAGCTTCAGGCGAACGGCCGGGTCGCCCTCGGCTTCCGTGATCTGCTCACGGTTCAACTGCCCGGTCTGAATGGGGTCGAGACCTTTGATACCCTGTGCGGAATCACCATCGGCAATCGATTTCACTTCCAGCGTGTGCAGACTGCACAGCGCGCCGATCTGTTCGAAAGAAAGGGCGGTGTTGTCCACCAACCAGACTGCGGTGGCCTTGGGCATCAATAGTGCGATTGCCATTGTTCATTCCTCTCGACGGTGCCCGGTACAGGCCTTGCTGGCATGCGGGCGAATGGACCTTTCCCGTTCGCTCACTCCGTTTCCGGGTGAACCGTGGCTTGCCACGATGTCGGGGTACCCATCTGCTATAGGGATCGTGGTGCACCATTGCAATCGTGCACAATGGCCGCGAAAGTATGCGTTGCACAAAAGCGGCCCCAAAACCGAGGACGACACCTATGTTCGATGATCTGGAGCCGAAGACGAAGAAGGCCAGTGACATTCAGCTGGGCTGTGAACTGTCGACATTTTCGCTGGAAGACATTGATGAACGGGTCGCGCTGCTGGAAGCGGAGATCGTCCGCCTGAAGGATGAACGCGCGCGCAAAGCGGGGCATCTGGATGCCGCGCAGTCCTTCTTCAAAAGCTAGAATCATTCAATGTCTAGCTAATTTTGGGGCGGCGTATTAACCGCTTCATCATTTCTTAATTGTGCTGATTCATCATGAACACAGCCCCGTTGTGATCATCATGATCCCAGCTCCCGGCTGTTCTGAACTTCAAGAGCCGCTTTTGCGGCTCTCTTTTTGTCCAAATTTCAGTGAACATATCCAACCTTTTCCCCAGCCTCGTTCATGGCTGTGGGGTGAAGGCAATACGCCCTTGCGAGGGACCATCACCCCATGCTGAAAACTGTGCGACAATGATCGCCACGGACGCACCATGGAAAAGCCCACCAACACCGAACAGGAAAGCAGCAGCGTGATTACGCTTGCCCTGCCGGAGCGGGATTTCGACCGGTTGTTCGAACGCGGCATGGCGCTGGTGGAAGAAACATCGCTCTATCTTGACGGCGAAGGCCGCGAGACGGCCCGCGATCTGCCGCGCGAACTGGCGGGTCAATACGGTTCGCAGGCGATGGCGCTGACGACACGTTTGATGCGTATGGCGTCATGGTTGTTGATCCACCGCTCGTGGACGGAAGACGAAATTGATGACACACAAGCAATGCGCGAAAAAGCGACGCTTCGGCTCGACAAGCTACCGGCTCCGCGCAACAGCCCAAGCTTCAACACGCTGCCCTTGGGTCTGCGTGAGTTGATTGACCGGTCGATCGGAATTCAGCAGTCACTGATGGCGTTTTCGAATGCCGGCAACCCAGCACCGCCAATCATCCGCGAAAACGCGGTGGCAGCGCAGCAGTCTTTCCTGCGTTCGGCGTTTTGGAACGACGGTCGCTAATGCGATTACGCTAGGTAGAGAATTTGAAATTTTCAGAATGAACGGCCCCGTTGGAGCCATTCAAATCAGCGGTTGATATCTGCGAAAGCGACGCGTGTCAGTACGCCACCTTTAAAGCCAGTGTCGCGTGGGACGCGCTTACCGCTTGAGAAACCTGCGGTGTAAACTGCTGCTGGCAGGATACGGCGTGGACCCTTGCGGTAGTTCGGCGCCTTTAAAGTGGCGACGGGACCGACGCGGGTGGAGGCGGCCACGGCCCAGACTTTCACGTCGTAACCATCGAGATTACCCAGCGCCAGTTCGGCTTCTGTGGGCGCACCGCCTGCAACCCGTGTGATGTCACGAGTCCCGACTTTCGGTTTGGCAGGAAGCGGAATTGGACGCTGCGCCTGACGTGGCGTCGTGATCGCATCAGGTTGTGAAACAGGACGGGCGCTTGGGCGCGACAGGCTATCAGCCGTGCGATCTGCAAGCGAAGCGATCTGCTGCGGTTTGGCGAGTGCTTCTTTCTGAATTTTTGCAGCGCGGGCAATCGTGGCCGACGGACCGCCACGCGATAAAGTAGCGGTTATGCGCTCTTTCAAAGCGGCCACATCTTCAGGTGCAGCGATAGGCTGACGCAACGCCGTGGACGGCAAGGTCACCGGAGTTTCAACAGCCGTCGGCAGTGGCACGGTGGCAGGCGCAAGCTGAGGCGGAAGCGAGGCTGTGCGGATGAGAGGCTCAGGCTGTGCGGGCGCGGTGGTTGCGACGCCATTAGGAATATCTGCACGGGGGCGCAGGCCAGCCGCTAGGCCGGTTGGCGTTCCGTAAGTTTCTGAACGGGCGCGCTCAAGTACAGACGTGCCGTTTTGAGGGGTAAGTGCCGCCACAACAGTTTCAGGCTGCGGTTGTGGTGCGGGGATTGCAGCACGCGGCGAGAAGCGTGGCACCGCGATACGCGCAGGCTCCATGCTGGCAAGCGTGATCGTTTCAGGCTGCGGGTCGGCAACTGTACCTTCTGCCAGTGCTGCAGCGGCACGCTGGGCGGTGGATTCAGCTTCAGAATTAGCAAGTGCTACAGCTTCAACCGGCTTAGCCGCAGGCGTTGGCGCAGGTCGTTTTGCGAATGGATCGTTGGCAGCAGCGTTGGGGGACAATGCCGGTGGGCGGGCAGAAGCCACAGCAACAGGCGCTGGCTTGGGCTTCGGCTTAGCTGCCGGTGCTTTTTTCACTGGTTTGACGTCAGCTGCGCCTTCATCCTCATCCCCATCAGGACCGGGCGCAAAGATACGGGCTAGCAGGCTGCGAGATACTGTGGTCTTGCGGCGCGAACCGTCAGCGTTACGGCCCTTTTTCAAGTTAGCTGCTGCGACCTTATAACCTTTAAGAGGCTTGCCATTCGATGGCACGTGGATCGTCTTGCCGCGCGGGAACACCTTAGCCAATTGGCGACGGTTCATGCGCGGCCAATGGCGGACGCGACCTGTATCGAGGTGCACGAATGCACCGCGATAGAAACCGACACCACCGCGGTGAGCCTTAAGACCCAGCGCACGGATTTTATTGACCGACACACCGGGAATGGCGAAATCCATCGCCTTGCCGCGTGTGTGCTGGCTGGTTTTTGCAACGTTGCGGCCACGGCGACGCAGCATCTTGTTTGTGCGCGGCGAGCGATAAGCGGAAATGACGTGAATGCCCTTGCGACCACCGGACTTCTGGTAAACTTCCCAGACGAGATCTAGCAGTGCCGGATCCATTTTTGTGGGTTCTTTGCGACGCCAATCGCGCAAAAAGCGGTTGGCCTGACGCAAACCGGACGGAATATACTTGCCGTTTTTCTTGAACGTGATCGTCGCGCTTTCACGGGTATGCGTGAAATACATTTTCAGCGTGCGCGTTTCAGCAGATGCCTGCGTGGTGAATGCAGCGGTCCAACCGGTCAGCACAACGAGCGCAAGCGCCATCGCTGGAATAAAAGCGAGCGGGAAAGCTAGGAATCTGGACATGGTACGCGACGACCTGATCATGAACAGTTTTCTCTATCCTTTGGGACATCGGACGATTTCCGATGATCGGTTGGATTTAGCGCGTCAGTCGTGCCGCCGACATTTTGAAAGTGCATGCGGCACGGTACACGGTTTAAGTCTGTTTGTCGAAACTGGGATTTCCAAATTCTGCGGAAAACAGCCCCGTCCTCGTCTTGTTTGCGCCGATAATGCCCCAACGCGAAACCGTGAGGATAGATGACGGTGATTTGCGGCCAATTGTTGGCAACATATCGAATTGCCAACACCTTGCGCCGACGTGGTTAAGGAACGGTTGATTACGGCTATCCGGAGTCATCTGAAAACGGGAATTTCACTGTTTTGGAACAGCGCTATTCAGTCTGTTCCAACTCTTCCTCGCTGGCCGCCGGGCCTAGTCCCAGCTCTTTCAAGCGACGATAGAGTGTTGAGCGACCGATGCGAAGCGAACGGGCAACGCGGGTCATTCGACCCCGGTGGTGGTCGATCGCAAAGCGGATCGCGTCGGCTTCGACTTCTTCCAGTGCGCGAACAGCGCCTTCATCGTTAAGAAGTCGTGCGCTGCCGTAGTGCTGGACCGGTTCGGATGATGCTTGCATGACGGGCAGTTCCGGCGCGATTGACACCACCGCATCCACGACAGTTCGCGGTTTACTTGCCATCGACGACGGCAAGGGAAGAGGCACATCTTTGCCCAATGCGGCCAGTATTTGCGGGAATTCGGTGGGGGTCAGCTCCGCCCCATCGCACAAAACGACAGCGCGGAAGATGGCGTTTTCCAGCTGTCGCACATTGCCCGGCCAATCGTATTCACCGAGTAAAGCAATAGCCTCACGGCTGAGACCCTGAATGCCGCGACGCCCTTCTTCGAGCGCGATGCGAGCGGCAAAATGTTGGGCAAGCGGCGCGATGTCTTCCACGCGCTTTCGCAATGGCGGTACGGTGAGCGGAAAAACGTTGAGGCGGTAATAGAGATCTTCGCGGAATTCACCCGCTTTCACCTGAGCGATCATATCGCGGTTGGTGGCTGAGATTAGCCGGACGTCCGTCTTCACCGGTTTGCGGGAACCGACGGGGTCGATCTCTCCTTCCTGAATGGCGCGCAGCAATTTGACCTGAAGTTCGAGGCTGAGTTCGCCGACTTCATCAAGAAACAGCGTACCGCCATCGGCCTGTTTGAACTTACCCACATGGGCGCGATCGGCACCGGTGAACGCACCTTTTTCGTGGCCGAACAAAATGCTTTCAGCCAGATTTTCCGGCAGTGCACCACAATTGACCGTGATAAAGGGTTTTCCCCGTTTGGCGCTTTCGCCCTGAATTGCGCGGGCGATTACTTCTTTACCGACACCCGATTCGCCTTCGATCAGCACAGGAATGGTGGAAGCTGCAGCGCGCCTGCCCAAATCCATAGCGCGATCCATGGCGGGGCTGGAGGCGATCATATCGGCGAATGTAAAAGTGCCGGTGCCAGCGCGCTCGACACGGCGGACTGCGCTTTCCATGGCATCGAATTTCAGCGCGTTGGCGATGGAGACTTTGAGGCGCTCGAAGGAAACGGGCTTGACGCAAAAATCACATGCCCCTGCGCGCATGGCGGAGACGACGGCATCGATTGAACCTTGTGACGTTTGCACGATGACGGGTTGCGATAGCCCCTGCTCGCGCATCCGCGCCAACACACCCATGCCATCGAGGCCGGGCATGACGAGATCGAGAATGACGGCGGCGACATTGGCACCCTGTGGCGACGCAAGATGGGCCAGCGCGGCCTCGCCATCTTCTACTTGCTGACAGCGATAGCCCAACTTCAATATCGTGTTTTCCAGAATGCGGCGTTGAACCGGTTCATCGTCTGCGATCAAAATCGTCGGTGTCATATGCTATTCCGCCTGCATCACTAAACAGTCGCGCTGTTGCGCGGTTGCGACCAAGCGGCACAAAGCGAAAGCGAACGGATGTTCGGACTTTCCCGATCTGGGGCAGGTCGTTAATCATCCATCAAGCGCGCACGTAAAGATTTCCTTAACGACAGCCCCGCCACACATCACATTCGCACCATTTCGAGACCGTAACATGTCATCTGCCAACACCGCATCCTCCGTGAAGACCGAGCTGGGCAACCTGCCCGAGTGGAACCTGAACGACCTCTATCCCGGTATGCAGTCGGTGGAGTTCAAGCTGGATTTCGATGCTGCGGTGCCCGACGCGCAAGGTTTCGAGGCCCAATACAAAGACAAGCTGGCCGCATTGTCCGGTGATGAACTGGCAGAGGCGCTGGCGGCCTACGAGCAATTGGAAGAACGGCTGGGCCGCGTCATTTCCTATGCGGGACTGATCTATGCGGGCGATTCGTCCGATCCGGCTAATGCGAAATTTTACGGCGATGTTCAGGAACGACTTACGATGGCGGGCGGCCACCTGCTGTTTTTCGGGTTGGAGCTGAACGCCATCAAAGAAGCCCACATGGAAAAGGCGCTCGCCGGTTCGGCAGCCTTGGCGCATTACCGCCCATGGTTGACCGACCTACGCCTCGACAAGCCCTACCAGTTGGACGCCAAGCTGGAGCAGTTGTTTCTGGAAAAATCATCCACCGGCGCGGGTGCCTTCAACCGGCTGTTCGATGAAACCATGTCTGCGCTGCGCTTCGACGTGAAGGGCGAAGAGTTGGCTATCGAACCAACGCTGAACCTGTTGCAGGACAAAGATGGCACCATGCGCAAGGCAGCGTCCGACGCGCTGGCAAAAACATTCGGCGACAATATCCGGCTGTTCACGCTCATCACCAACACACTCGCCAAGGACAAACAAATCGGCGACACGTGGCGCGGGTTCGAAGACGTGGCCGACGGTCGCCACCTTGCCAACCGCGTGGAACGTCAGGTGGTGGGCGCGCTTGTGGACGCCGTCGAAGACGCCTTCCCGCGCATTTCCCACCGCTATTACGCCATGAAGGCGAAATGGATGGGCATGGACCAGCTGAACCACTGGGACCGCAACGCGCCACTGCCCATCGCCTCCACCCGCTCGATCAAATGGGACGAGGCCCGCGACACCGTGTTGGACGCCTATCGTGGTTTTGCGCCGGAAATGGCGACGATTGCGGCCGATTTCTTCGATCACAATTGGATCGACGCGCCGGTGCGTCCCGGCAAATCACCGGGTGCATTTGCCCACCCCACTGTGCCGTCCGCACACCCCTACGTGCTGCTCAACTATCAGGGCAAACCGCGTGATGTGATGACGCTGGCCCATGAACTCGGCCACGGTGTCCATCAGGTGCTGGCCGGTCGGCAGGGTGCGCTGATGGCGTCCACGCCGCTAACACTGGCAGAAACCGCCAGCGTGTTCGGCGAAATGCTGACGTTCCGTTCGCTGCTGGAACAGGCCAAAAGCCCCACCGAGCGCAAGGCCATGCTGGCAGCCAAGGTGGAAGACATGATCAATACCGTGGTACGACAGATCGCGTTCTACATGTTCGAACGCAAGGTGCATGAAGAGCGGCGCAACGGCGAGTTGACCACAGATCAGATCAACGCGGCGTGGATGTCGGTTCAGGAATCGAGCCTTGGCCCGTCGGTGAAGCTTGGCGAAGGCTACGAGCGCTTCTGGACCTACGTTCCGCACTTCATCCACTCGCCGTTTTACGTTTACGCCTATGCGTTTGGCGACTGCCTCGTGAACTCGCTCTACGCGGTCTATCAAAACGCCGAAGACGGGTTTCAGGACAAATATTTCGAGATGCTGAAAGCCGGTGGCACCAAGCACCACAGCGAATTGCTGGCACCTTTTGGTCTGGATGCGAGCGATCCGGCATTTTGGGGCAAGGGTTTGGCTGTAATCGAAGGCCTAATCGACGAATTGGAAGCGTTGGACGCTGCTTAACCTTTGCGGGTTGCGACACTGTTCGTTAAAGTGCCTCAAAAGTAGGCTGCTCTGCGCACGCGGGCGGCACGAAAGAAGGGATGATCACCATGATCGCCAAGAAAACCATGACAGCAGAACGTCTCAAACTCGTAGCATTCGCAGTGGCCTTGCCGTTGGCGCTGGCCGGTTGCCAGAGCGGCGGCAATACATCACGGGGTTCGGTCGCGCCAAGCCTGACCCCAGCGCCCGAACCACAGGTCGCTGCGGTTTCAGGCCGTTGGAAACCCTACAGCAATGGTCAGCCAGCTTATGGCTATAGCGAATTCAAATCCGGCACCTATGCGGCCTACCCACCGGACGGCAAAAACACGCTGGCTATCGGCACCTATATCGCCACCGCAAACGGTGCCAACATCACTTACTACAGTGCTGCGCGAAAGCAGGACGTGAAGGTTGCGTGCACGTTGACCAGCCCTGCCGTGATGGATTGCCAGACACAAGACGGCACGCAAGTGCAACTGCGTAAGACACAGGCCTAATTTTCCCCGCCACCGAACGAACGGTGACGGGAATTGATACCATGGTCGCTGCGCATTACTCTTGCGTGGAACCGCGTGGATAGGGTAGCCGTTGACTGTGCGTAAACGTCGCGCGTCCGGTTCGCTTCACGAACCGCTTAGCAGAATTCATGAGGATCGAATGGCCACTGAAAACTACGACGTCGATCATAAAAACGGTGCTCCGATGGATTATCCGCAGCATGAAGAAACATATTCAATGTTCCTGCTGATGACCAAGTGGGGCATCCTGTTCAACGTGGCGCTCTTGCTCGCTATGGCCGTGGGCTTTTTCATGGGCGGCGGTTTTTTGGGCGGCCTGCTCACCTTCATCGTGTTGATGATTGCAGCTAAGATCGTTGCCTGAGGCAGCTACTTTGGCTTCAGCAAGGCATGCTTTTCCAGCTGCTATAGCACCCGGAAAAAGATGTGATGCTATCACCCCCGCGAAGGCTGGGAACCATTTTTAAAAGATCTTGAAATTTTGTGTTGGAACTCGGCTTACCACCCGTTTTCAACCCAAAGCCAAGCTCATCATATACGGATGAGTGGTTCACCACATATGCGGGGATGACAGATCTTTTGTGATGATGATCGTCTGGTTAGTCACGCAGCCCCAAATCGATACTTGAACCCATCAACCGCGCGTGCGGCTCATGCCTTCTTTAGCGGGCGCATAACTCGGCTTTAGCGAAGCAGCGCGGGCGTAGCTTTTGAACGCGCGTTTTTTATCGCCACGGTTTTCATAAATCAGCGCCTGATTGGTCCATGCTTCTGCATAATCCGCGTCCAGCTTCAGCGCCGTGTTCACGTCATCCAGCGCATTCTGCATCTGGTTTTGCGCCATGTAGGAAAGGCCACGGGCGTTGTAGGGCTGGGGCTGCTTGTCCTCGAATGAAAGAGCCTTGGAAAAGTCTTCAATGGCCGGGCCATGTTGGCGGGCACGCTGGAAAAGGAGGCCACGGCCATAATAAGCGCGCGGATCGGTTGTGCCGATTTGGATAGCGCGGTCGTAGTCCGACTTCGCCTGCTGGTTGCGACCGGCGAGACGATAGACATCACCGCGTCCGACATAAGCTTCTGAAAAATTGGGGTTTATCCGCAGTGCCGCATTGTAGTCCGCCTGAGCACGCGCAAGGTCACCTTGCGAGCTGTAGAGCAGCGCACGGTTGGAATAGGCTTGATAGAATTGCGGGTTCAACGCGAGCGCCTGATCGAAATCAGCCTTTGCTGCAGAAAAGCGCCCAGCCTTGCCGTAAGCGGCACCACGCACGTTGTAAGCCTGCGGATCGCGCGGATTGGAACGAACCACTTGCGTGAGCGAAGCGATATTTTCCGAAGAACCCTGCGCCTTGTTCAGCGTCAGACCTGATGTCGGCGAAGAAGGTGTGCAAGCGGCTAGCCCGAGCAGTGCGGCAGCAACCAGCACCGCGCGACCCTGGGACACGCAAAGTTTAGACAAACGAACATTAGACGCGGGGAAACGTGTAGCGGTAGAGCGCTGGAATACGGTCATGTTCGGTCAACCTGTCTGGCCAATTGAAACTTCCAGCTTGCAACAGCCAAAAGCGATATGCGCAGACTAGCGCCCGGCAGCTTCTGGTACCAGAAGCGCAGCTTGGTGGCGACAGTTGGGCGTCGGGCCAAACCAGCTAGAACGTGATGCCCGGTGGAATCACGTCGAAACAAATGAAAGGCCGACGGCGGAAGCCGTTCGACCATCAATTGTTTAGCGGGGTTTTGCACCGGGGATGAGGCCTTCGCGCTGGGCGCGTTTACGGGCCAGCTTGCGGGCGCGACGAACAGCTTCAGCTTTTTCGCGAGCGCGCTTTTCAGAAGGCTTCTCGTGAAAATTGCGAAGTTTCATTTCGCGAAACACGCCTTCACGCTGCAATTTCTTTTTCAGGGCGCGGAGGGCCTGATCTACATTGTTGTCACGAACGACGACTTGCACGGGCAAATTCCATTATAACTGCACCGGAGCGACCGGCTGGGTGATTTCGACTGTCGGATTTTCGGGAACGACCGGTTTGCAGCAGCCTCATCAAAACGATGACAGCGGGACGCAAACAACCGCCCCGGCACCGCAAGCGGCACCGATTGATGGCGGAATTACCCCAACATCTGCTGCCTGTCCACCCTAAAACGCCTGTTTGTGGGCATCTTCAAGTGGAAATACGGCGGGTAACGTGGCCCATTTTGCGGCCCGGTTTAGCGTCCTGCTTACCGTAGAGCGTGACGGTCGACCCTGCCTGCTGCAAAAGCTCCGGCACTTGATCGATTTCGCTGCCCAGAAGATTGTCCATCTCCCAGCGGTGCGACAGCAGTTCAGTGGAGCCCAACGGCAGACCGGCGATAGCGCGAATGTGTTGCTCGAACTGCCCGCAATCGCAGGCCTCCGCCGTCCAATGACCGGTGTTGTGAACGCGCGGCGCGATTTCGTTTGCGATAACGCCATCACCTACCGCGAAGAATTCGATGCCAATGACGCCAACATAATCAAGCGCCGTGAGCACGGCGTCAGCATGGCGGGCAGCGTCGGCAAGTTGGCTCTCGGTCAATCCGGTGGCGGGCACGATGCTGCGACGCAAGATACCGTCGGCATGGGTGTTTGCGGCGGGCGTATAAGACCGCACTTCGCCGGACTTGCTGCGCGCAGCGATGATGGAGAATTCGCTTTGGAACGGAACGAGCGATTCCAGAATCAGTCCGGCACCATTGGCGGAAGATTGCAGCGTGTCGAAAACAGCCGACACATCATCGCCAGCGCCGCTCGCAAATACATGCTGGCCCTTGCCGTCGTAGCCGAAGCGACGGGTCTTCAGCACACCGCGACCATCAAAACGGGCAAGCGCTGCTTGTAGATCATCCAAGCCGTCGACGGCGGTAAATTCAGCGGTGGGAACACCGGCGGATTGCAGAAACGTCTTTTCGGTGATGCGGTCTTGCGCCACTTCCAGCGCACGGGCTGGTGGATAAAGAGCACCATGCGCTTCTACATATGCAGCGGAAGTGAGCGGTACGTTTTCGAATTCGTATGTGATGACATCGCTGATTTTGCAAAGTTGCGCGAGACCGGCTTCATCATCATAGGCAGCAACGATCTGGTGGTTGGCGACCTGCGATGTGGGACAATCTTCTTGCGGCTCAAGCACAACGGTGCAGTAGCCCAGTTGCGCGGCGGCGACTGCCAGCATGCGGCCCAGTTGACCACCACCGATAATGCCGATGGTGGCGTTTGGCGGTAGAGCATCAGCCACCGTCGCGAACCGGTTCTTCGGTAACAGCTGCGGTGCGGGCGGTGCGCCATGCGTCGAGGCGGACGGCGAGATCATCATCGGAAAGCGCAAGAACGGCAGCAGCGAGTAGTGCAGCATTAGCAGCGCCGGCCTTACCGATCGCCAGCGTTCCCACTGGTACGCCAGCTGGCATCTGCACGATGGAGAGCAGGCTGTCTTGGCCGGAAAGCGCGGCGGACTGCACCGGCACACCGAAAACCGGAAGTGGCGTCATGGCAGCTACCATGCCCGGCAGATGAGCCGCGCCACCGGCTCCTGCGATCACGATGTGAAAGCCCTCAGCCTTCGCAGCCTTGGCGAACGCTACCAACCGGTCCGGCGTGCGATGGGCGGAGACGATTTTTACGCTGTTGGCGATGCCGAGTTCGTCGAGAATTTCAACGCCGTGGCGCATGGTTTCCCAATCGGACTGGCTGCCCATGATGACGGCGACTTTAGCAGGAGCGCTCATGCGATGATGTCCGGAATGATGTCGGACGACGCGGTTTCGATGCGATCCTTCAGCTCAAGTTTCTTTTTCTTGAAACGCTGGATGCGAATCGGGTCGCCACCGACTTTCTGCATCGCCTCGATGGCCGCTTTCAGGTCTTCGTGTTCCAGCTTCCACTGGCCGACACGCATTTTTCTTTCGGCTTCGTGTTGATCGTCGGCCATGAACGCTGCCCCAAACCCGGGCAACGCTAGGTTTGCGGCCCGCCAAAACGTGGTCTTAGCCGCTCTCTATCCGAACGCCAAGTGCAGGTTCTGCTTGTCGGAAAACGGTCCACCGATGTCGTTTCCAGAATCTCGACAGGCCCATGGTTCCGTGACAGGCTAATGACATTGGGAAAGCACAACTGAGGAGACTTGAATGTCCATCAACGCGCACATCCAAACCCTGGAGCAACGCCACCAGTCGCTCGAAAGCCAGCTTGCTGAGCTGGATGCAGGGCCTTCGGTTCCTGACGAAAAACGAAAAACCGTGAAATTGGAAAAGCTGCGTTTGAAGGACGAGATCGAGCGCTTACGCGCCATCGGCTAGCTGCCAACTCATCTGCACGTTTATGCGAGTTGTCGTGTCACATCTTGCCTCTTGTGAGGCAGGCGTGAGCGCCCTATCACGCGCTTATGGATACAAGTTCGCAAAACAAACCCGACGTTTCACCCGATAACCGATGCCGCCTGGTGCTGGTTCGCCATGGTGATGCGCTTGCCCGATTGACTGCAGACGATCTGGCAAAGGCTTTGTCATGCGGCGATGTGGCGAGCCTCATCCTATCGCCGGTCTCGGCAGATGGCATCATGGACGAGACCGCTTTTCAGACGATTGTCGAGCCGCTTGTTCCGGTAGCGCAAGCGGCTGGTATTGCCGTGATTATCGAACACCATTCCCGCGTTGCCGGTCGGTTGGGCGCAGATGGACTTCAGTTGGGCCAAGACCCTGCGGATCTTGCCGATGCTGTATCGCGTCTGACACCGGCTATGATGGTGGGGGCAGCCAATGTGAAGACCCGTCACAACGCGCTGGTGCTCGGCGAAATTCAACCCGACTACATTATGTTTGGCAAAACCGGCAGCGACATACGCGACGAGGCCAACCCGAAAAACGTGGCGCTGGGTGACTGGTGGAGCAAACTGGTCGAGCTGCCCTGCATCGTGCTGGGTGGTGCATCGGCGGACAGTGTGTTGGACGTTGCGAAAGCAGGGGTTGAGTTCGTGGCACTGGATGCAGCGCTCGATGGCGTGCCATCAGATGATGCCACGATTGCGCCGCAGCCTTCTGCCATGGGAGATGCGATCGCTCGCGCAAACCAGTTGCTGGATGAACATGCCCCTCGTTTCGATGCTGAAAACAGCTAATTTCAAGCTGCTCGCCGTTGCGGGGCTAACGTTTGCCTTTGCCGCATCCGGACAGACCCAAACGCAAAACCAGACTGAAACTAAAACCTACACAAAGCCCATCGAAGGCCCGACGCTCGCCACGCCTTTGTCGAAAGGTACAGACGGGCAGCCCGCGCCCGATGTCGGTGCAGGTTCAGCCTATGGTGCCTTTCAGCGCGGCTATTACCTCACCGCACTGCAACTCGCCCTGCCCCGTGCAGACGCGGGTGATCCGGCGGCACAAACATTGATCGCAGAAATTTACTGGAATGGCCTTGGCGTTGCCCGCGACCGTAAAAAGGCGGTGGAGTGGTATCGTTTTGCCGCTGATGCGGGAAATCCGCAGGCGCAGTTCTTTCTCGGCAATCTGTTGCTGTCCGGCGATGAAGTAGAAAAAGACAAAGCCGCTGGCGAAGAGTTGATGAAAAAGGCAGCCAAGAAGGGCCATGCCCGCGCCAACTTCAATCTGGCCCAAATCCTGACCGCGCGCCGGCCAACATGGGCAGGCTTCAAACGTGCGCTGCCGCTGTACGAAAAAGCGGCAGAAGCAGGGATTGCCGACGCCCAATATGCCATGGCCAATATCCATGCCGAGGCGCAGGGCGTACCGTATAATGACGACAAGATAGCCCGCAAATGGCTCGCCCGTTCCGCTCGCAACGGACTTGAAGCTGCACAGGTTGAACTGGGCGTCTGGATGGCCAATGGTCGCGGTGGTCCGAAAGATGAAGACGGCGCTGGCCGCTGGTTCGCGCAGGCAGCAGCAAAGGGCAATGTTTTAGCGCAGAACCGCCTCGCCCGCATGAACGCCTTCGGTATCGGTAAAACGGCAGACCCGATTACCGCCAGCGCATGGCACGTTCTCGCAAGCCGTGCGGGCTACAGCGACCCTGAAATGGACCGTCTGTTCCAGTCGCTTTCCACCATCGACAAAAAGCGTGCATTGGAGGCTGCCGATCAGCTTTCACAGCGCATCAAGACCGCAAAAGCGTCTATCCGAACACGCGGTTGAAGCCGTTACCGCCTCACTAAGGTTGAGAAGCGACCCGAATTGTGGTCAAGAGCCGCCAACGCCCACACCATGAACACTTCGGGCGAACCAAAAGCGGACGGATGAGATGAAAGTCAACGGTAACGAGATAAAGCCCGGCAATGTGATCGAGCACAAAGGCGGCCTGTGGGCAGCGGTGAAAACCAACGCTGTGAAACCCGGCAAGGGTGGCGCGTTTAATCAGGTGGAACTGAAAAACCTGATCGACGGCACCAAGCTGAACGAACGCTTTCGCGCGTCCGAAACCGTCGAAAAGATCCGTCTCGAACAGAAAGACTTCCAGTATCTCTATTCCGAAGGCGAGATGCTCGTCTTCATGGATCTGGAAACCTACGAGCAGCTTGAACTGCAAACCGACTGGGTGGGCGACCGCGCTGCATTCTTGCAGGACGGCATGAAAGTGACCGTAGAAATGCACGAAGAGCGGCCCATCGGCATCCGCCTGCCAGACTTCGTAACGCTGGAAATCACCGAAGCCGATCCCGTGGTCAAAGGCCAGACGGTATCCTCATCCTACAAGCCCGCGATCATGGAAAACGGTATCAAGGTTATGGTGCCGCCATTTATCGATGCGGGTGAACGGATCATCGTGGAAACGAACGAGATTACTTATGTGAAGCGGGCTGAGAGCTAGGGCGGCTTTAGTTCGCTTTCACGCTGTCGGCCTTCGGCCTGCGCTCCAAGAGGGCTGCGCATTAGCGCCGGTCGCTCTTCGCTCCGGTGAGCTGGTTGGCTCACGTTGCTCGGTTCTAGTTCTTCGTTGTACCCGCTCCAAAGGCTGATGTTAACTTGCCTTGGATGAGTGGGCTTCTCGTTCCCGGCCTTGCCTGCCGCTAGATTGTTTGCCAGTTCCTGACCTGAAGTCCCTCATCGCCTGCCCTCCCGATAGAAAGTTTGCCCTATGGCACGTTCCGCCCTTCTCAATGTCATGGTCACCGCCGTTACCAAGGCCGGGCGTTCGCTCACGCGCGATTTTGGTGAGATCGAAAACCTTCAGATTTCGCTGAAAGGGCCGGGGGATTTCGTTTCTGCCGCTGACATCAAAGCCGAGAAAACTCTGCGCGATGCGCTTAACAAAGCGCGACCCGGCTACTCCTTCCTGATGGAAGAAGGCGGCACCATCGACAATGGCTCCGAGCACCGCTGGATCATTGATCCGCTCGACGGCACAACAAACTTCCTGCACGGCAACCCAATGTTTGCGGTATCGCTGGCGCTGGAAAGCCGTGGCGAGTTGGTGGCGGGCGTTATCTACAACCCGATCACCGAAGAGCTGTTCACCGCTGAAAAAGGGCGTGGTTCCTTCGTCAATGATCGGCGCATGCGCGTTGCTGTCCGCACGGCGATGGATGAGTGCCTGATTTGTTCAGGTATTCCCGCGCTGAACCGCAGAGGCCACGGCGTTGCACTTTGGGAGCAGCGCAACATCATGACCGGCGTTGCAGGCATTCGTGCCACAGGCTCGGCTGCGCTAAACCTTGCCTACACGGCTGCCGGTCGATTCGACGGCTACTGGGAATCCGGTCTTGAACCATGGGACATTGCAGCAGGCATGTTGATGGTGCGCGAGGCCGGCGGCTACGTGTCCGAACCCGACCCGAAAGCCTCGATCTACGAAACAGGCCGCATCGTGGCCGGTAACGAAGCCGTTCACCGCAACCTGCGCGAAATCCTGAACCGCGATTTGCCAACTGGCATGACCCGCGAAAAGAAGTCACCAAAAACATCGAACACCGAAAAAGCGATTGCGGAAGCGACGCTGCACGCTAAGGAAAAACAGACCGAGAGACGGTAAACGATAGCGCTGATCGGGAGTTTTAACGCGCTTTCTGGCCTTCGCCCTTCCACTGTCGCAATTTTTCGGTGAAAGTCGGTGCATGTTACCGGCATCGTTCCGGTTTTACGGCAGGAACACACGATTAGATGGCCCGTAAGTTCGATCCCTACAAACTGTCTTCGCCGCGCGTTTATCTGCTGGCGATGCTCATCTTTATTGCGCTGGTGGGCTTTCTCGTCTTCATCCTCAACCGGCAAGTCATGTCGGCCTTCGCCACCAATCCCGGGCTGAACGGGCTGATCGTTGGTGTGCTGGTGGTCGGCATTCTTCTGGCCTTCATGCAGGTCATCCGCATCATGCCGGAGGTGCGCTGGGTGAACTCATTCCGCGAAGGCAATGCAGACGACGCCAAGCGTGACCCAGTGTTGCTGGCCCCCATGCAGGCGATGTTGAAGGGGCAATCCGACGTTGCTCTCTCCACCGCCTCGACCCAATCGATCCTTGAATCCATTGGTAACCGGCTGGACGAACGACGCGATATTTCGCGCTATCTGATTTCGCTTCTGGTCTTCCTCGGCCTTCTCGGCACCTTCTGGGGGCTGCTCGCAACCATCGGCTCTATCGGCGACACCATCGGCTCACTCGACCCCGCTTCCGGCGACACGAGCGATGTTCTGGATTCGCTCAAGAGCGGGTTGCAGGCGCCGCTGGACGGTATGGGCACGGCGTTCTCGTCATCGCTTTTCGGTCTAGCCGGATCGCTGGTGCTGGGCTTTCTCGACCTACAATCGGGACAGGCGCAGAACCGGTTTTATCTGGAACTGGAAAACTGGCTCTCCACCGTCACTGACGTGAATTCCGACTTCTCGCAGGCTGCCGCCGCAAATGGCGCCGACGTCACGAACGCCATCGACCGCATCGCAGCACAAGTAAAAGAAGGTGGCGGCGGCCAACGCACGACGGCAGCGATGGCCAGCCTTGCGGAAGGTATTCAAGGCCTCGTACGCAACATGCGTGCCGACCAGCAGAACATGAAGACCAATATGGAAGCGCAGTCGAAGATCAACGCGCAGATTCATGCCGAACTGAAACAGCTCAACGCCACCATGGCCCGAGCCACTGGCGGCGCATCGCGTCGCCCTACCAAGACTGATGGTGGCGATCCGAAAGACGGGTTCTAGACCATGGCAACCCGCTCCCGCAGGCGCGGTAGTGACAGCGTCAGCTACTGGCCGGGCTTCGTTGACGCCCTGTCGACCTTGCTGCTCGCGATCATGTTCCTGCTGTCGGTTTTTGTGCTGGCGCAGTTCCTGCTGAGCCAGGAGATTTCCGGCAAGGACACGGTGCTGAACCGGCTGAACAGTCAGATCAACGAGCTCACCCAACTGCTTGCCCTGGAACAATCCGCCAAACAGGATCTTGAGGATCAGATCGCGACTTTGTCTTCAGGCCTCAGCACCGCAGAGAGCGAGCGCTCACGGTTGCAGGAGTTGCTGTCGAGCGGCAGCGGCGTTGCAGAGGAAGCCGAAACGCGGGCATCCGGCCTGTCGGAAACGCTGGACGAAGAGCGCAAGGTTTCCCGTCGCGCCATGTCTCAGGTTGCGCTGCTGAACCAACAGATCTCGGCGTTGCGCAAACAGATCGCATCGCTGGAAGATGCGCTGGACGTATCGGAAACCCGCGACCGTGAATCCTCTACCAAGATCGCCGATCTGGGACGGCGTTTGAACGTGGCACTTGCCCAGCGGGTGCAGGAATTGAACCGCTTCCGTTCAGACTTCTTCGGACGGTTGCGCGATATTTTGGGTGCGCGCGATGACATTCGCGTCGTTGGCGACCGCTTCGTTTTTCAATCAGAAGTGCTGTTTCCTTCGGGCGGCGCAACTTTGAACGAAGCGGGCTTGGGCGAAATGGCGAAACTTGCCAATGCGCTGATCGAGTTGGGCGAAGAAATTCCTGATGAAATCGACTGGGTGCTGCGTGTGGATGGCCATACCGACAACATTCCGCTGTCCGGCAGTGGGCGCTACGCGGACAACTGGGAATTATCATCAGGCCGCGCGACGTCTGTGGTGAAATATCTCATCACACAGGGCGTTCCGGCAGAGCGTTTGGTCGCGGCGGGCTTTGGCGAGTTCCAACCGCTGGAAGATGTCGACACACAGGAAGCACGGGACCGCAACCGTCGTATCGAGTTGAAACTGACCGAGAAGTAGGCGCACTGCCTACTTCTTCAGTGGATCAGTTCATGATCCACTGGGAGCGACGCAACTTCCATTTCGCATTCGCAACGCGGGCAAATTTGCTGCTTTTGCTGCGTTTGGACGCGCGCTGCTTTTTACGCTCAGTGCTTTTCACAATCGTCGCCTTGCGGCGGTTGGCGATGATGCTTTGCACTTTGGGAGACAGTTTAGCCGTCGTCACAACGCGGTCGCTCACCTTGTCATCAGGCAGTACTGCGGTGACGATAGGATCAGACTTGGTTGCAACGCTTTTAGGTTGCGGTGCTGTTGCGCGTGTTTGTTTTGCAGGAACTTCAGCAACGGTTACACCACCGGCGAGCTGGCGTTCGCGTTCACTTGCATCATGTTCAGCAAGCGCGATTGCGACGACACTCTGGCTGACGGTTCGTTTGGTGCGATCAACCTTTGCGACCTGCTTCTCAGGCGTTGGTTCGGCTTCGGCGGCCGCCATGACGATTTGCTCGTCGACCTCTGGGCCGATATCGTGTTTCGGTGCACCGGTGCCGGGCACGATGTGAACCAGCTTATAGCCCTCAGCCTTCAAGCTATTCAGCAAGCGCGGCAGCATTTTTGCAGTGCGGCTTTGGATGTCGTGCAGCAAAATAATGCCTTTGCCGCTTTGGCGCAGGCGTTTCATCACACGGTCATGAACTGTGTTAGCGGACACGCTTTCCCAATCACGGGAATCAATATTGGCCCCAAACGAAATCAGACCACGCTGGCGCAACGTTTTATCGGTTGCCTTGCTGCGGGCGAGATAGGGATAGCGGAAGAACGGCACGCGCGGGGTGCTTTTAGCCGAACCGTAGGCGATGCGTTCCACCGTTGCGATGCCGCGATCAATCAACTGCCCGCGACGGGTCGGTCCATAGGCCGTCATGCGATTATGAGCGTGGGTGTGATGAGCCAGCGTATGACCCTCACGCACGATACGCCGCGTCAGGCGCGGATAGGCTTTGGCCATGCGACCGACGCTAAAGAATGTCGCCTTGGCACAATGGGCCTTCAAGGCCTGCAGAATGCGAGGTGTTTTTCCGGCAATCGGACCATCGTCAAAGGTCAGCACCACTTCACCACGACGAAGACCGAAGCTTTTTTCAAAGCCCTGAATGTCGCGGAACTTGTCGGTGGACACTTTCATGGTGCGGTGCGTGCCGAGTTTCCCTGCGCCACAGCTTGCAGCATGGGCGGAAGACGGAACGGCGGACCAGAAGACAGCACATGTTAGTACCGGAGCCAGCAGAGCCGGCCAAAGGGAAATACGCAAAACTGAACACCCATACGCAAAACAAAACGGGTGCATGACAAAAACTCGCCATGCCAAATGAAGGGTAAACCGCTAGGGTTAATGGAGCGTGATGGTCGGCACTGAGCTATCGCAATGCGTTGATCGCCCTTTGGCCGGGTTGCACGAAACCGGCATTGCTCCTACTCGTTTCACATATAACCCATCCAGCTAATCGCGCTTCCGTGCGGGGCTGGCAGAGCAGTAGAAGCCCAGCATATTCCATGGCCCGCGACACCAGCACCTTGAAACTAATGGCCCTAGATGGCGACGATCTAACGGCGATTTCTGCCGCCTGTCAGGACGCGACCGTCAAACCTTCTGATATGACGTGGCTTGCTGGCGAACGCCAGCTGGTGCTGACCATGCACCGTTTCGCGTGGGAATTGCCTTCTGCGCGCCGCCGCTGGTTCCCAAGCTATGAACGCCACCTAGCCGCCCTGCGCTTCACCCGCGTTTCGCGCGTGGAACGCCGCAATTTCCCGAACGATGGCAAAGGTGTTCTGGTCCTGCTGGCCATCACGCTGGAAGAAGGCCACGATGAAGGTGTTGTCGTGCGCCTGACCTTCGCCGATGATGCCGCAATGCGCATTCACGCCGACGATCTTGAAGCACAACTGACCGACCTTGGTGCTGCATGGCGCGCCCGCGCCCGGCCCCGGCATGGCGTCGCATGAGTGGCGAAGCGCCAAGTGATGCAAAGCTGATCGACGTCGTTCTCGACGACGCAACGATTGGCCGCGCCAATGCCGATGTGGAACACGAACGCGCCGTCGCGATTTTCGATCTCATCGAACAAAACCACTTCTGGCCCGTGGGACATGATGTCGATGGCGTTCCGCACGATTACAAATTGAAGCTGGGCCTGATCGAGCAACGGTTGGTGTTTTCCATCACCGATTGCGATGACACGGATATTGCGACCCATATTCTGTCGCTGTCACCCTTCCGGCGTACCGTGCGTGAATATTATCAGATTTGCGAAAGCTATTACGAGGCTATCCGCTCCGCGACACCAAGCCAGATCGAAGCCATAGATATGGCGCGACGCGGCCTGCACAATGATGGGTCCGAGACGCTGAAAGAGCGACTTTCCGGCAAGATCGAGGTGGATCATAACACGGCACGCCGCCTGTTCACGCTGATATGCGTGTTGCATTGGCGGGGTTGAGCTTGAGCGATCTGCCCGACATTCCCGAACTGTTGCCGGTGGAACCCACCAAGAACCCGGGCTCGGTTTTATTCGTGTGCAACCACAATTCTATCCGCTCACCTATGGGCGAAGCGCTGATGCGCCAACGCCACGGCAACCATGTGTTCACAGCAAGTGCCGGCATTCGCATCGGCGAGACCGATCCATTCGTGGATGCGGTGATGGCAGAAATGGGCGTTGATATGGGCGATCACGAGCCCAAGGCGCTGGAAGATTTGGACGAAGGCTATTTCGATCTCGTGGTCACCCTGTCGCCTACCGCGCACCACGTGGCGCTGGAGCGAGCCGTGGTGGACGCGACTGAAGTGGTCTATTGGCCGTCTGCCGACCCCACTGTTGTGACCGGCGCCCGCGAAGCAAAGATGGACGCCTACCGCGATGTGCGCGACAGGTTAGCGGAGCGGATTGAAGCGCTGTTCACCGCAAGCTGACCCAAAGCCAGAAGGTGGCAATAACCTTATGGTTCACAAAGCCGTCCGTTCGGTTTAGGAAACCGCTAATCCGACTTAGACTTTCATGTGTGGGAACCGCCTGCGCAGACCAAACATTGATATTTGACCCGTTCAAGGAACAGACCACGCCTATGGCAAAAGAAGAAGTTCTCGAATTTCCAGGCACCGTTAGCGAATTGCTGCCCAATGCAACATTTCGCGTGAAGCTGGAAAATGATCACGAAATTATCGCCCACACGGCTGGCCGTATGCGCAAGAACCGCATTCGCGTTCTCGCCGGTGACCAGGTGCTGGTGGAAATGACGCCCTACGACCTGACCAAGGGTCGTATCACCTATCGTTTCAAGTAAGCAGTCGCTTGGTGTGCGTCATGCGCCGCCAATGACGCTGCCCAGCAAGGCCGCCCGCTGATGGCACCTTCCGCAAAGCTCATCCTTGCATCCGGTTCGCCCCGCAGGCTCGCCCTGTTGGACCAGATCGGCATTCAGCCGGACGAATTGGCGCCGGTGGATGCTGACGAGACGCCGTTGAAATCAGAAGCGGCCCGCTCACTCGCCAAACGCCTGTGCAAGGTGAAGGCGGAGATGGCAGCTGAGAACATCAAACGCCGTGGTGAAGACAACGGCAGCTACATTCTTGCAGCTGACACCGTCGTGGCTGTTGGTCGCCGCATTCTGCCCAAGGCAGAGCTACTGGACGAGGCTGCAGGTTGTTTGCGCCTGCTCTCCGGCCGTGCCCACAAGGTCTATACAGGCGTTGCGCTTATCACGCCCAAGGGCGTCTTTCGCCAACGACTGGTGGAAACGCGGGTACGCTTCAAAAAGCTGTCGAACGACGAATTTGAAAGTTATCTTGCTTCCGGCGAATGGCGCGGCAAGGCTGGCGGTTATGCCATTCAGGGCATCGCGGGTGCCTTCGTGGTGAAACTTATTGGCTCCTACACCAATGTTGTGGGCCTGCCGCTATTCGAGACAGCCAATTTGCTCGAAGGCGAGGGTTATCCGGTGCACTACAACTGGCTGTCGGCCAGCGGCTGAGGCGCATAATGACGAAAGACACCGTCACGCCATTGCGCAAACAAGTGCCCTGCCCTCAGTGCAAAAAACAAAGCACCCGCGACACATACCCTTTCTGCTCGCGCCGCTGCGCCCAGCTTGATCTGGGTGCATGGTTGTCCGGTGGCTACGCAATTTCGGGAGATTCAACCGATGTTCCACCCGATGGCAACAGCTAGATTTCACCGACTTTCAGGCCTTGAACAACGAACATCGTAAAAGCATAAGATAGTGGATAGACACCCCCGTTTAGGGTGACTATACCAGCCGAGTTCCAGAGCAATTCGCACACGCAATTTGTGATGGACGATATACCCCAGGTCAGGCTGCTACAGCCACAGGCCGACCGGTTGCCCGGGTAGCTCAGGGGTAGAGCAGCGGATTGAAAATCCGCGTGTCGGTGGTTCGATTCCGCCCCCGGGCACCATTTATTTTTTATTTCAATGACTTAGCTGTCATTTTCTGCCTGGTAACTCCAGCCCCTGGATGTGTACATAGGCCCCCCCAATAGCGTGGAAGGGATGGCTGGCCTTCAACCAGTTATCCTCCACTAAGCAATCGAACCACTTTTGCGTGGGCAGACCGTCAAATTGAGCTGTCGAGTCAAGGTATGCCTCAAAGCGACGTATTGGTATTGGCTGTTAACAAATGTTAGATCTCGAAGTCGCAAGCCCGATTACAGATGTTCTATAAATTTAATTATGCGACTGCGAAGGGCAGCATAGATCCGAAAGTACAGATCTACGCCCTTCCCAAATATTTAATGACAAGGTCCACATAGAAGCTAAAGCGGCTTCATGTTCCGGTATAATAATAGGTTCATCGCGTCCTGCGTAATTAGTTCGTGGGCATAGAAATGATCGGCATACGGCAGAACAGCCTTTATTCCGTCGCGGCCATGGTGGTGACGCTCGTCTTTGCAGGTTGCGAAGTTCCCGTAACGGAATGGAATCATAAATTCACGATCGTCGTAGAGACGCCGATCAGCGAAGCGTCTGGTTCGTCCGTACTGCATCAGGTTTACGCTAGCCGTTCAAAGCTACCACAATTCGGATCAGGCAATGTGCACGCTTTACGCGTCGAAGGAGAAGCGGTTGTGGTAGATTTAGGCTCGACCCCAAGTGGTCCGCGCTACCTCTTCATGTTGACACCGCACAGTGAATGCGTCCTGAGCTTAAGAAGCTCATGATTATCGTCGGTTTCTGTCGAGTGTCTGTGCCGAAGATGAATGTTTGTCGCACACATTTCCGCAGTAGCTCTGAATGGGAACTTCTCAGCCTCGAGATGGTTTGTGGTATGTGTCACTAATCGAGTTAATCGGTTTTGATGATCGCGATGAGTGGCGATTTCAACGCTCCAGCCCCCTTAAACTTCATCCGAGAAGCCTAACCCTAGAGAGTAGTTTGATGTGGTATTTGGGGATTGGAACACTAACGGTTCTTTGTCTCATAACCACGCTATTGCCCTTCGTCCCGATGGCTCACGGCGTGTTTCGGGTCTTCGAGTTTCCACGGACTCAGATTGCTGTCATCGCCTTTGGGTGTCTCGTGTTAGCTCTACTGGTTTTGCCTGTGCAGGACTTACTTGTGCAGCTCATCATCGGGGCGTTGGTGGCTGTCATCGCCATCCAACTGGTTTACATCGCTCGATTTTCTCCGTTCTGGAGAAGGCGTTCAGCCCAATTCAAAGGTAATCCAGCCGACACGCCAATCATCAATGTTCTCGTGTGCAATGTTAAACAGGGAAATCGCGAGTACGTGCGCCTGTGCGATTTGTTTCAGACAGTCGAACCTGATTTGGCGATCTTCATGGAGACGGATCAGAAATGGATTGATGCGCTGGACAAAGTCGGAGCGTCGTACCCGCATCGCATGGCTTGCCCGATGGACAATGCATATGGGCTGCTCCTCTATTCCCGCTTTCCCATTTCAGAAGAAGAGACACGGTTTTTGCTTAACGATGAAGTGCCGAGCTTTCATCTGACGCTCACGTTGGAAGAAGGGCGCGATATTCGTTTGATTGCCGTGCACCCCGAACCACCGGTCGTTTACGATGATACGATAGGTAGGGACGCAGAAATCGCGCTGGTTGGGCAGATTGTTCGTAATGAAGACCGTCCGGCGATGGTGACGGGCGACCTCAACGATGTTGCATGGTCGCGCACCACCCGACGTTTTTTGCGCATATCGGGCATGCTTGACCCGAGAGAAGGGCGAGGCCAGTTTAACACTTTTGATGCCCGCTATCCTTTTCTGCGTTGGCCGCTGGACCACATCTTCCATTCACCCCAGTTTCAACTGGTTTCGATGAAGCGCATGCCCTTCGTAGGGTCCGATCATTTTCCGATGTTTTATCGGTTGGCATTGACCACGAACGAGCAGGGTCGGCGTGAGGTGGATGATGCTACATCCGAAGATATCGAAGAAGCGAAAGACCTTGTCGACATCGAAAGCGATCGTGACAGACGGCCAATCGGGGTGGATTGGGAGCCCAAGGAGTCGTAGTTCTGAACGGCGACGGCAACGATTGTAGTCAGCCAGGCGTTACGTCTGTGCAAAGCCTCTTTTGAAAGACTTTCCAGTTGTTCTCTCAACATAACAAACTGCCGTTCTGCAGCGCTGTAAGGCCGATGCAATGAACTCCGCTGTCCGGTTTTCAGTGGTGGGAACGTTCATCATTCTCTTTACGGCTGCGCTTTACCTGGCGCGTGGTTTCTTTCTGCCCATAGCTGTTGCTGTCGTCTTCGCGCTGACGATGAGCCCGGTCATACGGTTCTTCACACGCCGTGGCGTGCCGTCGCCGGTTACAGCTTTCGTGCTTGTTCTCATACTTGTCGGATTTGGTGTGCTTGCCATCTACACGCTGGTTATTCCGATGGCCGACTGGATTGAACGTGCTCCGGAAATTGGTAACCAGCTCAAGGAAAAGCTTGCCGCGCTTAAGCCGTCTCTTCAGGCGGTACAGGAAGCGCAGAAAGAGGTCGAAGCAGCGACCGCAGGTGAAGGCAGGGCTGTTCAAAAGGTAGCGGTCGAAGGACCAGGCTTTTTTGCATATGCGGCGAGCAGCGTCTTGGCTGGCATAACCATGCTGGTCATCACGTTGGTATTGCTTACGTTTTTGTTGGCTTCCGGCGACATGTTTTACGCCAAGCTTGTTCAGGCCTTCGATAGCATGAAGGACAAAAAACGCGCCTTGCGGATCGCCCATGACATGGAGCGCGACGTCTCGCGCTATCTGTTCACAATTGCCATCATCAACGCCTCTCTCGGTGTTGTGATAGCGATTGGTCTGTATCTTTTGGGAATGCCCACGCCTTATATTTGGGGGGCTGTCGCCGGACTGGCAAATTTCATGCCCTATGTCGGAGCGATTTTAGGTTTGGGTGCAGCGACTGCTGTGGCGGTGGTCTCTTTTGACACTCTTGCTCCGGCACTGACTATTGCGGCGTTCTACTTCTCTTGCACGTTCATTGAGGGGCAGTTCATAACGCCGACCGTCGTTGGCCGACGTTTGGAGTTGAATGCTGTCGCGGTGTTCATATCCGTCGCTTTCTGGGCCTGGCTTTGGGGCATTGTGGGTGCGCTGATTGCGGTGCCGCTTTTGGTGATCTTGAAAACCACCTGCGATCATTTTCCTGGGTTGGGAACGTTGGGCAATTTCCTGAGTGGCGGTGAAGTCACAAAAGAGAGTGAGTGATCCATCGAACCGATGTGATATTACTTTAATGCGCTCATGAAAAAGCCGCAGCTCCTTCTAGGAACTACGGCTTTTCAAAACTGATGATGGTCTCAGTTGGTGGTTATGCAATGCCTGCAAATCGCAGGATTGCGAGTACGACCACGACAACACCGATAAGGTAAAAGACATTTCGCATGGAAGGTTCTCCTGTTTGTTCCAGTGAAAATACAACGCACTATGCGGAAGATTGTTCCGGCAAATTGTCGGCAACATAAGCGCCTCTTTCGCCCATAGGCGCGTTTGGACCCGTAGTAGTATCTACTTTCGTCTGATGCTCAATTTCCGCATTTAACGCTGCCCCAAGCGACACGATCATTGTCGAATAATAGATCCAGAGCATCAAAATTACGGCTACGGAAAGCGAGCCGAACGTCGCGCTGTAGTTGCCGAATTCCTTGACGTAGAAAGAAAACAGCGACGAGAGCGCGAGCCACAAAACAGCTGAAACTGCGGCGCCTAGAGAAATCCATCGCCACTTTGCATCTTCACGGTCCGGGGCAAGCCGGAACAAGATGAGGATCGCGGCATAGACCAATATCGCCAGAAGTGGCCAACGCACCCAAAGTGCTGCTGTCTCCATCCATGAAGGTAAGGGCAACAAATTGACAGCAATAGGTACGGCTGCAATCGCAAGCAACGAGGCTGTCAGAAAAACCAGCGCTCCAAGAGTCAGGCTTAGAGATAATGCTGCGCTTGCAAGGAAGCCACGGTCGTCGGTTTCGCGGTAAATCCTGCTTATGGTTGCAACGAGAGCGTTGGTGCCGCGCGAACCGCTCCACAATGCAACGGCAAATGAGACTATGAGTCCGATACCGAGGCCAACTTGGGGTTGGGACAACAAGGCATCGAGCCTTTCATAGACCACAGCCTGAACGGCTTCCGGAAGAAACTCTTCCATCGACGCCATCTGGTCTTGCAGCTTGCCGCCATCGGCCACCAAGCCATATACCAGCACGAAACAAGCCAGCACGGGAAAGATCGACAGAAAACTGTAGAACGCAACACCGGCACAGCGCAGGGACATATCCGTACTGCTGATAGTTTTGAAAGCGCGTTTTAAGATGCTCTTCCAACCCGCCCAAGGAATATCGCGGGGGCGGACGGCGTACCGTCCTGCCAGCTCATGTTTCATATACGATCTCTTTTGCTCGGTTATGCGGGCTTGGGTGCCGTTGTATCCGTGAGTGGCATTTGTACGCCAGATTTCCGCACTTGTTTAGCGCGTGGAGAAACCTGCTCAGGCACCGTCGCATCCTTCGCGTTAGAAGCTTTGATTTTAGCGGGCGCACGCTTTTTCGCAGTTTTCGATTTTGTTGTAGTCGGAGCAATAGCGCCAGCGTCCTTAAAAACCGCTGCTGAAGCTGCTGCTGATTTTTCAGGGACTTCTTCTTCAGATGCTTTGTGCAGCGCGCGACTAGCACTTAGGCGCGATGTTGGTTTTTTGGCGGAAACCAAAGACGCAACCACCGCACCTGCAGCGATAGCAAACAGACCTGCGGGAACCGGGTTTTCCTTCACCCAGCCCATGGCATCGTCAGTGACCGAGCGGGCCATGACAGGTGTGCGGCGGACGCTGTCACTAAATTCTTGAGCCGTCTCGCTGACATACTCGGACGCTCGATTGGTTGTTTCCCGGGCTACAGATGCCACGTCCTGCCGAACCTCTAAAGCACTGGCGGCCAGATCATATGCTCCATCACTTACCTGCTCCTTCAACGCAGCAGCGTTTTCTGCAAACCGTTGCGATGGATCAGCTGATACCGGGGCTGCAGGCTGCGTCGTATGTGCGCTGGATGTAGCGGCTGGATTGCGTTGTCGACCGAATAGAAAGCCAGCAACTCCAATACCAACCATCAACGCTGACAGTGGATTTTCCCTCGACTTCGCCACAACAGTGCTAAGAGCTCTGGACGATGTTTCGGCGTCGAGGCCAACAGCATTGCCCAGCAGTCTTGATGGCGACAAGTCGTTTCCGATGTCTGTCAGACGCGCTTCGATGCGGGCACGTGTGCGGTCGATTTCGTCTTCGATCATTTCAGTGTTGCGGTGATCGGTCATCTCAAACAGCTTCCTTCAACGTTTCCGCGTCTTCGCGAACTGCATTCATTGTCCGGCGCGGTTTCAGGTTTTTAACGCTCAAATTGTCCTGACCTTTCTTCACGGCGAAGAAAGCGACAACGGCCAAAATTACGCCAACGAGAAGGGCAGCAAGTGATGGCGGCATAATATTGGCCAGCGCTACTACTAGCGCTTCTACCAGCACCAGAAGCGCTACGAATGCGATTAAAAGGCCGGAGACGATGGCGATTAGGCCCGTCTGCACCTGCTCAAACTTCTCTTCTGCTTCTGCCTTGGCTAGTGACACTTCCTGCTTCACCAGCAGTGTTGCGTCTGAAACCAGCGCGCGGACGGTATCTGTAATGTTAGTGCTCATAGGTCGATCCTAATCTTAGTGTCGGTTTACGACTTGCGTGGAGGTTTCAGTGCGCTGGCGAGCGCAAACCCGGCAAGCGCTAGCGCGCCAACGGTCAGCATCGGGCGCTCACGGACGAAATTCTCTACGCGGTGCGTCAGAGCACCGGGCTGGAAGCCGTCCACTTCATCGGCTGCGCTGGTCAGGCCATCGGCTGCGGCACGAACGTAGCCTGCTGTACCGGTCATGCCATCTTGCGCCAGACTATTGCTGCCCGCCTCCATTGCGCGGCTCAGGGAGCGGACGACGTTTTCGGTGCGGCTCTTTCCAACCTGAACAACCTCATCGGCGCGGGATTTGGCCGCACTTACAGCTTCTTCAGCCAGACTTTCAGCCTGACCAACTACTTCAGCTGCGGCCCCTTTCGCGTTTCTGCTCACCTTTTTTGCGGTGGACGCAGCAACATCCTCAACCTTCTTCAAAGTCGATTGTGCCGTTTGTCTGGAATTATGAATTTTAGCGGTCGAACCACTGGCCATTTTCATCTCCTGCATATTTTGCGCGGGTTTCACGGCACCAACACGCTAGAGCAGCAAATGTTCCAATTTCTTGAGAATCTCGGCAGTGTTGCGGCTAAGGCGTCAGCGATAGGCTGGAGATTGTTCCCCGTCAGCGCTGATGAGATCAATTAGACTTTCAAATCCGATAACCAAAACACAGACCATCACGCTATAACTCAACTGGGTACGGTTATTTCTACGACCGTTCCGAATTCCGAGCTCAACGTCTTTGCCTCTCCGTCTGAGCTGGCCAACATGCTTTTGATAATTTTGTTTCCAAAACTGTCTGGCTTTGTATCGGCTTGATCCACATCGAAGCCGACACCGTTGTCGCCGACGGAGACTTCAATCTTGTGGTCGGGTAGTTGTCTCATCGCTATGGAAATTAGGCCGTCTTGCTGATCGGGGAATGCATGTTTCAACGCATTGGTGACGATCTCGGTGACGATCAAACCCAATTGGACACCGCGCTCCAACGGCGCTGTTATATCATCAGCTTTTAGAGTGATCTGTACGTTATCCGGTGATGAGAAGCTTTGGATGCTATGGACAATACGCTCGAGATATTCACCCAACTCGACCTGATCGTCATCTTTGCTGCGTGCATGAACTTGATCATACAGAAGAGCGAGACTCTCCACTCTACGCGCCAGGCTTTCGTAGTCCTTTAGTGGGTCGTGCTCTTTCTTGCGGGACTGCATCCTGATGAGGCTGACCAACATCGCCAAGTGGTTCTTCACGCGGTGCTGCATCTCTTGAAGCTTCACATCTATCGAAACGGAGTCCTCAGTCCGGCCCTCAGGCGCAGGCACCTCCTGCTGGACGCCGATGTAGTATGTAAGCTTACCGTCATCATCAAAAATGGGCGACAGGCTTAGCTGGTTCCAAAACGACCGGCCGTTGGCCCGGTAGTTCTTCAACACCACCTCGACGTCGCGCTGATGTCGGATACCCTCGCGAATAAGGGTTACGTGCTCTGGAGAGGTACCCTCGCCCTGGAGGAACCGGCAGTTCTTCCCAATGGCATAAGACGCCATATAGCCCGTGGTTTTTTCAAAGGCGCGGTTCACAAAGACCAACGGACTGTCGGGCAGGTTTGGGTCGCTGATTGTGCAAGCCAACGCGCTGCTCAGCAGCACTTTCGAGGCGGACAAGTCTGCTGGTAAAGTGTTGTGATGTGACGCTGACACAGAAAAACCCCGTAAAAGCGCGTTGTAGCTTTCAACGTGAAATACGTCGTTGATAATTGTTAAGTAGAATTCACATCACCGAAGCTAGAAGCCGGTGCTCCACAAAAACATTTCGGCCCCTGAACTGACCAGCTTTTTGCAGCGATGCAGCATCGAGAATTGTGATCTTGCCTCTACCGGTTTTCACAAAACCTTTGGATTGCAAGATAGCCAATTGGCGACTGACATGCACCGACGACAGACCCAGAATATCAGCCAGCACATCGTGGCTGACAGGAATGTCAAAGCGCTCGATAGCCTTAGACGAGAGGCTGCTGCGGCTCGCCAATTCTGCCAAAAGATAGGATAAACAATTATATGAGCTAAGACGCCCCATTGCCTTGATGCGTTCTGTGAGGACCAGACGATCTATGGCTTGAGAGGCGGAAAACATCTGCGAAAATTTGTGTTCCGCCTCGTAAAGCCTCTTCGCACTTGTAACATCGCTAGCCACTGCCGAGCTCGGTATAAGCGCGACCATATTATCCTTTGCCGTCGGCCAAAACATGTGGTCGAGGCCGAAAATATCACCTGGTAAGTGCACGTCTGTGATGTGACGAGTACCATCCGGCAAGTACGAATATGTTCCGAAAACGCCGCTTTCGACGATACCCCAGACGGTTGCAACTTGGCCCTCTCGCCAGACATTATCGAATGACGCGTAGCTGTTCGGCGTGAGTTCAACCGCAATTAGGCTATCGAGAGAATCGAGATGTTCTGGAAGATAGTGCTCGAAACGTGCTGCTGCACACGCAATGCCCAACTGCTCGAAGAACGGTTTGGTTTCGTTTTTTAAGTTGATGTCCAGCATCGTCTCGGCCCGCATTGAAGAGGAATGCCGAACACAAGGACACGTCTGCTAGCAGCGGTATCCGTCGGCTTCTTACAGCAACTGTGACTGTCAAATATGATTGCAACGCCACATTTGCGAAGACGCCTGCGACATATAAGACGGGCGCATCATTCCTCAGCGAGGCTGACGAGTGAGGTCTTTAGACACTGTCAATCTCCGAACCGGGGTAGTGGGTCATACCGTTGAAGGATCAGTGTAGCGACCCCGAGGGTCTATCGATTTGCACGGCAATACTCCGAGAAATAACCGGGCAACGGGAACGAGTTTCGACCGATCTCGTTCATGTACCGACGGCTAAAAATGGTGGGCATCGCACCACCAACTCCGCCGATACACCCAAAAAAACGATCGGAAACACCCAACATGAAAATCCTCATGGTTCTCACTTCTCACGATGAGCTCGGCAGCACCGGCAAGAAGACTGGATTCTGGCTGGAAGAGTTTGCAGCGCCTTACTACGTTTTCAAAGATGCAGGCGCTGATGTCACACTGGCCTCGCCCAAAGGCGGGCAGCCCCCGCTTGATCCTTCCAGCGACACTGACGATGCCCAGACAGAGGCAACGAAACGCTTTAAGGATGATGCTGCAGCGCAGAAAGCTCTTTCGGATACATCCGTGTTGAAATCCATATCAGCTGACGGTTTTGACGCGATATTCTATCCTGGTGGGCATGGTCCTCTGTGGGATCTTGCTGAAAGCCCGGAAAGCAATTCGCTGATTGAAGCCTTCGCCGCTAATGACCGACCTGTCGGCGCAGTCTGCCATGCACCAGGCGTGTTTAAACACACTAAAGGTTCGGATGGAAAACCACTGGTTTCCGGGCGCAAAATTACAGGTTTCACCAATACCGAGGAAGAGGCCGTTGGCTTGACGGACGTGGTGCCATTTCTCGTAGAAGACATGCTTAAAGCAAATGGTGGTGACTACCAAAAGGGCGATGACTGGGCATCGTTTGTCGTTACCGATGGTAAGCTAGTTACGGGACAGAACCCTGCTTCATCCCGGGAAGCCGCCGAGCAGCTGCTAGGTCTCATGTAGCGCCATTGCATAGGGCGGCTTCAACCAAGCCGCCCTATGCCAACCATGGATATTGATGTGTCCGTCATCAGGGTTGTTGGGATTGATTGCTGCTTAGATTAAGCGAGAGATTGGCTCATCGGTCGGTTGATTTTATGCGGCTTGATTGCGGTGTTGCAAACGCCGCTGTTTGGACGTGTCTCGTTCGAGTAGAATGGTCTGGCCGCGTCCGAAGTAGACGTCGGCAGGTGTCAGGTTCCGCAGGCCCACGTGGTAACGGTGGTGATTGTAGTGCTCGATGCTTGGGTTGAGGTCTCTAGGCAGGAACGTGTTCTTCAGATTTCGGGGGGCTAACGCTCAATTTGCCTAATGTCTGCAGATGGTACGTCGCGAACGTGGGCCAGTTGGCAAGCTTGCCTTAGCTTTAATTGGCATCGTTGTTCGACAACAGGCGAGGTTTGTGACGAAACTTCACCTGATCGGACCCGAAAGCAGGCAAGGCCAAATCCATAGTGCCAACCATGTCGTCGTCCTTCATGGTGCTGCACAACTTATATGCCACCACATAGCGCGATAAGTCATCAAATACGGTCGACAGATAGTACCGGCTCCAGCAAACAGACACGCTTCAATCATCGCATGAAAACTGACAGTAAAGTTAGGGTGCTGATGTACGGCCAACGCGCCGGAGGCCGACTACACAAGCCCGGATCTATTGTTTTGCGAAAGCACTATCGTTGTCGAGCGGTAAGCGTGTCATCGCTTCCAGCGTTGCCAGCACGTTGATGTTGGCACGTTCGTTGGTGATGTCGGCAATCGTATGCTTATCAAGCACAGTGAGAAACGCATCCAACGCCTCGTGAAAAGCGCCATTTAAGCCGCAGGATTGCTCCAATGGGCAGGTTGTGTCTTCACGAAAGCACTCGGCCATTTCGAACCGGTCTTCCACCGCACGCACGACCTCACCAACTGTGATCTCTTCCGGCGGGCGTGCCAACATCAGACCACCACTGCGACCGCGCATTGTTTTTACGAAGCCTGCCTTGCTCGTCGTCTGCAACACTTTGTGCATGAACGATTGTGACAGCCCGTAGAAAGTCGCGACATCGCTCAACCGCACCGAGCCTTCGTGGGCTGCGCAATACATCAGCATTCTAAGAGCGTAATTGGTCTGTTTGGTGATCTGCATAACATGACAATGGGTTAATTTTGCGCGTTGTTCAAGCAGAAGTATTTGATTTCTAACGTTATTATATAAAATAGAATGATTCTAATGTGTTAGAAGGCGTCACATCACGCTTCTTGGACCGGTGTTCAGTCTTCGGCACAGGATGATGACGGGAACCAGCCCGATGGCGACGATCACGAGGCTGGGCACTGCTGCTCCCTCCAACCGCTCATCTGCTGCAAGGCGATAGGCCTGAACGGCCAGCGTGTCCCATCCAAAGGGACGGATGATGAGTGTGGCGGGCAATTCCTTGATCGTATCGACAAAGACCAACAACATCGCGGTAAGCGCTGCCGGTCGCAGCATGGGAATGTGGATGCGTCGCAGAACCGTCGTGGTGTTAGCCCCCAGTCCCGATGCAGCGCGGTCTAAATCGCGGGTAACCGTCACCTCACCTGCCCGCCACGCACCTAAAGCTGCGGCAAGGAAGCGGATCATATAAGCCATTACCAGCAAGGCGATGGAACCTGAAAAGAACAGGCCGGTGGAAAAGCCAAGATTGACCCGCGCCCAAGCATCCACAGCATTATCCAAACCTGCAACCGGCACGAAAAGTCCAATCGCAATCACACCGCCGGGCACCGCATATCCCATGCGCGCAATGCCGACTGCCGCTTTAGAAGAACCGCTCTGCCCCAGCCTGCGGTTGGTGCTTAGGATTATGGCCGCGGTCAACGTAATGATGGCAGCAACAGCGGCGAGAATGAGCGAGTTGGTGAGAAAGCCAAGATAGCGTTCACTCAGCCAATTTTGCTCTGCCCCACGGGCAAGCGAAATGAGCATGATGATAGGAATGATCGCCCCGAAAAGCACGGGCAGTGTGCAGCCGATAAACGCTGCAACAGCCTGCCAGCCCTTCAAGCGCATGCGTGGCCAGCGACCACGATTAGCGTCCTGCGCCAAAGCCAATTCACCGCGCGAACGGATATGTTCCAACCCCAAAAGCAGAAGCGCGATGGCAAGCAGCCCCAGTGCAAGCTGGGCGGAAGCCACGCGATCTCCCAACGTGAACCATGTGGTGTATATGCCTGTGGCCAAGGTCTGCACGCCGAAGTGAGACACTGTTCCAAAGTCTGCAATCGCTTCCATGAGCACCAGCAACACACCGGCAGCAACAGCTGGGGCGACCAAAGGCATGGCAACCTTCCGAAAGGCCTTGAAAGGAGGACAGCCGAGACTGCGCGCTACAACGAATGGCGCCAGTCCCTGCATCAGGAATGCGGCGCGGGCCAGCAGATAAACGTAAGGATAAAGCACCAGCGTGAGCATCAATCCCGCACCACCGACGGACCGAACCTCTGGGAACCAATAGTCGCGTGGCCCCCAGCCAAAAAGGTTTCGCAGAGTCGATTGAACGAGGCCTGGATGGTCCAGCAAGTCGGTATAGGCATAGGCCAAGACGTAAGCAGGGAAAGCCAATGGCAGCACCAAGGCAACCTCTAGCCAGCGCCGCCCGGTAAACTCGCAAGCCGTTACCAACCACGCCGTTCCAGTGCCAATGACAAGCGTGCCGGCACCAACCATTACCATGATGGCAACTGTCGTTAGCGCATAACCCGGCAGGAGTGACGTACCAAGACGTGCAGTCGCTTCAAACGAACCTGAAAGGGCTTCGATAATGACGGCCAGAAGCGGCAAGGCGCAGAGCAGTGCAACCGCATAGGACAAGCCAGCGATAAGCTTGCGGCCAAAACCAGAAAACGCGTCCACATGCGTGGTAGAGCGCTTCAACCGCTTGCCGTTAGCGCGCCCAAACCGTCCCAGGCGGTCGGGCCAGAACACCCTCAGCAATGAACTCGACGCGCTAGCCATGGGGGAAGGTGTGATCTCCAACTGCCTGGAGACAGGCAATATCGCCGGATTATGGCCGGACGGAACAAGGTGTTCTGTGGAGATGCAATACCGGACATAATTTGTCCAGTTTAAGAAACGCGATCAAAGTGAATTGATTGTGTGGCTTAAGGCCGCTTAGGCGCGGAACTCTTCCAAGACATGCCGGTCGATTTCGACACCCAGTCCCGGCTTGTCTGGAACAGCAACGCGGCCAGCGGTTTGTGTAATCGGATCCTGCAGCACTGCCATGCGGTAGGCGTGTGGCGTCTGGTCGAATTCCAACCATGGATCGCGGCTCGAATGACGCCCAGGCTGGGGTGGAATAGTGGCCAGCATGTGAAGTGATGCAGCAACATTTACACCGGTTCCCCAGACGTGAGGCACGACCCGAATTCCAGAGGTTTCAGCGTGTGCGATGATCTTGCGCATCTCGGTGATGCCGCCACAACCGGCAACGTCCGGTTGGAGAATATCGATGGCATCTGCTTCGATAGCTTGTCGGTGGGCAAGGCGACCGTGCCAGGTTTCACCACCCGCCACCGGTATTGGCTGGCCTTCGCGGACACGACGGTACGCGTTCAACTGTTCTGGAACGACAGGTTCTTCGAACCAACCGATCCTGCAATCGGCAATACGGCGGCCCAGTTCGATGGCTTCGATGGCATCATAACCATGGTTGGCATCGATCATCAGCTCCGCATCATCACCAATTGCATCGCGCACAGCACGGATGACTGCCTCATCTTCATCGACGCCAAAACCGATCTTAATCTTCGTCGCGGTGAAGCCATCAGCCATATAGGCGGCCGTTTCTTCTACCAATCGTTCCAACCGGTCTTTGTCACGGGGGCGGAAGCCGCCTGTGGCATATGCGGGAACGGATGTGCGGTGAGCGCCGCCGAGCAAGCGGTAAACCGGCACACCGAAATGCTTGCCCGCGATATCCCACAACGCAATGTCGATACCCGATTGTGCAGTCATCGTTACGCCGCGCTGTCCCTGATCGCGCCATGCCGAATAAAGGTCGAACCAGATGGGCTCGATGTCGAGAGGATCGCGACCGATTAAAGCCGGCGTCATGGCTTCAACGATGGCAGCATTCACCTTGTTGGGACCGAGGCATTCACCCCATCCGATGAGGCCAGTGTCCGTCTCGATCTCCACCAGACATGCGGCACGCTCGGTAAAGGTGGAAAACGCGCTGTCGAAACGATTATTACCGTCAAGTTTTTGCGTCAGGCAGTGCGCGGTGACGTTTGTGATTTTCATTTTAGATCATGCCTGCGCTTCAGTTTATGAAGGGAGAGTACCGCGCTCTGCAGGGCCGGGTCCACCGGCGAAGGCGCGATTGCTATAGGCCTGAATTTCAAGATGACGAGATACTAAAAATTAACGGGAAGCCCAGTGTGCTTTCATTTACCAATTCTGAAGGATGTCACAGGGGTTAACCCGACACGAAACCGCACCTGCGATTGTGCTGCTCTACAAAGCCACCAAAACCAATTGATGGCTGTTTGCGAGAGGCGCGCAAAACCATGGATTTTAAAATCCGTATCAGAACCGCATTCATTACCGCGCTGCTGGTGATCGGTTTGTTACCACTGGCCGGCTTTACCTGGTTCTCCTACCAGCGCACTTTGGAGCGGGAATTCGATGAGGTGCAAGACCGCCATTTGCTTTTGGCGCAGAACCTTTCCGCCGCTCTGTCGCGCTATGAAAAAGATGTTCGTGCAACCATTGCTTCAGTTGCAACCATGCTGGCAGATTCCCGCAACAATTCCGGTACAAGCCCTATGCTGGAAGCCATGAGGATCGAATGCGTTAGCATCGTCGATCCAACGACTGGGCGGATCATTGCATTTGTGACGGGCAAAACAGAGCTCGCGCCGGAAATAGCTAATCCGGAGCTATTGAAAGCGGCAAAAATTCAAGGGTCTCGCAAAGGCCTGCGGTTTTTGCCTGCAATCCAAAGCAAGACCGGCAACTTCATGCCTATCGTTGGCCGTATCAACGGATACTTGGTGATTGCTCGTATGGGCACAGGCTACTTTCAGGAACTGGGCAAGCAAATTGCCTTTGGTGATCAAGGCCACGCCGCAATCGTTGATCAAGCCGGTAACGTACTCGCCCACCCGCTTCCATCATGGGTTGCCGCTCGCAAGAACATCTCAAAAATCTCAGCCGTAAAAAGAATGATGAACGGTGAAACCGGCATCGAACAATTCTATTCGCCAGCGCTTAAAGGCGACATGATCGCAGGACTGACATCCGTACGCGGCCCCGGCTGGGGCGTTATGATCCCACAGCCTGTTAAAGAGCTTCACGCCAAGGCTTTCGAGAACCTGAAACCAATCATTCTAGGGCTGCTGGTTGCAGCGCTTGTTGCGCTGGCACTTATCAAAGGGTTCATCACTTGGCTGGCAAAGCCGTTAGAAAACATGACCCGCCATCTGCAAGCGCAATCCAAAGCAGGCATGCCGGCGGCCGTTCCACCGGCTACAACCAATACAAGTTTCTACGAGCTGCAGAACATCGTTCAGGCCTACAACGAGTTGGCAATGACAGTGCAGGACGACGCCCGAAAGCTGGAAGAGCTGTCGGTGCAAGACAGCGTTACCGGCATCGGTAACCGAAATTACTTTCAGCAGGCTGGAACCACGCAGATCGGGCAGCGTATGGCGCTAAGCAAACGGGGTGTGTTGATCTTCGTCGATCTTGATGGGTTCAAGGAAATCAACGACACGCAAGGCCATGCAGTCGGCGATGCTTACCTACAGGCATTCGCAAAGGGACTTTATCCTGCAACCAAACGCTTCATGGACCGTGAATTTCGGGGCGTGGTTGGTGCTCACCCAATTATAGGCCGTATTGGCGGTGACGAGTTCGCAATTCTACTTCCGATACCGGACGCAATCGATGATGTGCGTGTATTGTGCGAACGTTTGCGCCTCGAACTCCCAAACAGTGTTAGCGTGAATGGCATCTCCATACCCTGCGGAAGCTCTTCAGGTGGCGCGACATATCCAGAGCACGGAACCGCGATTGAGGACTTGTTGCGCAGGGCCGATGTGGCGCTCTATCTGGCAAAAGCCAACGGCAAGGGGCGGTTTGAAATCTACAATCCCAAACATGCTTTAGGCGGTAAAAGCGAAATTCTGGCTGCTGTAAAAACGGCGATCGAAGACGATCAGTTGGTTCTTGAGTACCAGCCGAAATATTGCCTTACCAAAAATCGCGTCACTTCCGTTGAAGCTTTGGTTCGCTGGAAACACCCGACATTGGGCCAGATTCCACCGAACATGTTTCTGCCCGCCATACAACAGACACACGCTATGGAAAACCTGGGAGACTGGGTTGTTCGCAGAGCAATCCGAGACATGCAGGCCATGGATGCCTCAGGTTTTCACCTCAACGTTGCGGTGAATATCGGTGCGGAGCACTTCTCTGCTCCCAGCTTCAGCAAGCAGCTAAAGAAGCAGTGTGCCGATGCAGGTTTTGCGCCTTCCCGTTTGCAGGTCGAGGTTACAGAAGATGTGATGGGCGCTTCACGAGAGGCATTTTCCAGAACGGTTCAAGCCGTTCAGGAGCAAGGCTTTACTGTTGCTATCGACGATTTCGGCAAAGGCTTCTCGAACCTTTCTCGTCTGGCCAGCATTCCGGTTGATGTCATCAAAATTGACCGCTCATTGGTTAGCGAAGCCGTGGGCAGCCCACGTCTGCACACCATCATGGCATCCGTTATTTCAATGTCGCACTCGCTGGGATCAGCCGTCATTGTTGAAGGGGTCGAAACCCAAGCCGAAGTTGCCATGGCGACCGCAGCCGGTGCCGACGGATTGCAGGGATACCACTTCTCACGCCCACTCCCGCTCGAAAATCTGAAGGCGTGGCTGAGGGAGCAATCCTGCACCCCGCAGCACAGACAACTCGAAACCGTTCGTAAGGCGTTGTTGGCAGCGTAACTCAACCTCCAACAATGGGGCCTACGAAAGCTCGTTCTGCCACGGCGGATTAGCACCGGCGCGTGAGACAGTGACTGCGGCTACGCGATTGGCGAGGTCGAGGGCTTCAAGCAGATTTTCATCGCTCGCTTGCCTGATAGCTGTTTTGTTCAGGCACCCAACCCGACGCAGACCGGCAAGAAACCCCGCGTTAAAGGTGTCACCCGCGCCAATGGTGTCCACGACCTGAGCCGGCTTTACAGGAGCCGTGAGCTCCCCACTGTTGCGCAGCAATTGTGCGCCGTCTGAACCACGCGTGATGATGACCAGCGCAACGCCGGACTGTAACCATTGCCTCGCCATACCTTCCGGGTCAGCGCCTGCACTATCACTTTGCGCCAACCAATCGAGATCATCATCAGACACTTTGACGATGTCGGACTGCCCGATCATGCGACCAATACGAGCGCGGTAACCCGCCTCATCGCTGATGAAGCCGGGCCGGATATTGGGATCAATACTGATGACGGTTTTGTCGCTCATTTGAGCCAGCAAGCTCTCATATGCCTTTGCGCCCGGCTCAGGGATCAGACTGATGCCACCGAAGTGCAAGGCGTCCACATCCGATGGCAATGTCGGCAAGTCATCGGGCTGAAGGCCAGAGCCTGCCGTATTTTCATCGAAAAAAGCATATTTCGCTTGCCCGTCTGTCAACTGCACGAAGGCCAGTGTTGTTGGGCGTGCGCTGCGAATGCAGTGGCTTGTGTCCACCTTCGAGGCAGCAAGCGCATCAATGAGCTGTCGGCCAAACATGTCGGTAGAAATGCCCGACACGAAACCCGCATCTTCGCCCAAGCGCCCCAAGGCAATGGCCGTGTTGAACAAGGCCCCACCGGCAACAGGAAGGAACACGTCTTCGCCGCTGGCCGATTGGCGTGGCAACATATCGATAAGCGCTTCACCGCAGCTGATAATCACGGTCAGACCTGTATTTGAGAATTCGCACTTTCTGACGTTTAGCGCGACCTAAGGGTATGATCCAACTCCTAAATAACATGTAGACCCTTCCCTATCGCCGAACCGCAGCATGGCCTAACCTGTCGCAGTCTTCACAAGAGGAATCGAAAAATGGGCCTGCTGATTTCGGTCGGATTACCGCTCGCACTTGCCATCATAATGCTGACGTTGGGCTTGGGGCTCACTCTGGCTGATTTCAAGCGCGTCGCGATACGCCCCAAAGCATTTGGGGTTGGGTTCATAGCGCAGGTTATCGTTGTGCCAATTGCAGCATTTGGGATAGCGCAGCTTGCCGGATTGTCGCCGGAACTCTCGGTTGGCCTGATGATTTTGTCGCTCTGCCCCGGCGGCGTTACCAGCAACATGATGTCAAAGATCGCCCGTGGTGATGTGGCCCTGTCCGTTTCGCTTACAGCCGTCGTCAGCCTCATCACTATCTTCACAGTACCTTTTGCAATTGCCTTTTCGGTTGATCACTTCATGGGATCAAGCGCGCCACCAGTAGACGTGACCAGCATAGCAATTTCGATGTTTCTCATTACCGCCGTACCGGTTTTGATTGGCGTAGCCGTCCGCCATTTTGCGCCTGGCTTTGTTGCAAATGTCGAGACCGTTGCAACTCGTTTTTCTTTCATTCTGTTCGTCGTCATCGTTGTTGCAGCGCTGGCGACGAACTGGACTCTGTTTATCTCCCAACTTCCAAAGCTCGGTCCCGCAGTCATTTCGCTCAACATCGTTCTGATCATCACAGGTTTTGTTCTGGCGTTGGTTTTGGGCCTGTCGCCGCAGGAGCGTCGAACAATTGCTATCGAAGCTGGCGTTCAGAATTCAACAGTCGGCATCACTTTAGGTGCTATCCTTGCCGGATCGGGCGCTGCTGGATTTTCCGCGTTCGCGCTTCCCGCAGCCGCCTATGGGCTGACCATGTATGTGGTGACACTGCCGGTTGTGGCATGGTTCCGACACGCTTCACGCGGGGAGGCGCTGAACGATGGCTGATGCAGATGTCATTATCGTGGGTGGCGGGCTTGCTGGATTAGCGGCAGCCGCTGAGTTGGGAGACCGTGGCAAGAAGGTCATACTTCTCGATCAGGAACCTGAAAATTATCTTGGCGGACAAGCTTTCTGGTCTCTCGGCGGCCTATGCCTTGTGGATACGCCGGAACAGCGCCGTATGGGCATACGCGATAGCCGCGAACTGGCCCTGAATGACTGGATGGGATCAGCACAATTTGATCGCCCGGAAGACGCATGGCCCCGCAAATGGGCTGAGGCCTATGTCGATTTTGCCGCTGGCGAGATGCGCAGCTGGCTCTACGAACAAGGCATGCGCTGGTTCCCCGTTGTCGGATGGGCAGAACGCGGTGGGTCTTTTGCCAACGGCCACGGCAATTCCGTACCGCGTTTTCATATCACATGGGGAACCGGTCCCGGCTCCATCGAGCCGTTTGTAAGGCGCGTGAAAGAGCATGTGGCCAACGGCTTGGTCGATCTGCGGTTTCGCCACCGGATGAACGACATCACCATCTCCAACGGAGCAGTCACAGGCGTAACCGGCGAAGTTCTGGCCGATGACGTGAAAGAACGCGGACAGGCGAGCAGCCGCGACGTCGTGGCTGATTTCGATCTTTCCGCCCCAAGCGTCTTCGTCACCACCGGCGGCGTCGGTGGTAATATCGATAAGGTGCGTGAACTGTGGCCGGTCGAACGGCTTGGACCTGCACCCAACGATATAGTCTGCGGTGTACCGGCCCATGTGGATGGGCGAGGTATCGACATTGCGCGCGCAGCTGGTGCCAACCTCATCAACAAAGACCGCATGTGGCACTACACGGAAGGTGTGAAAAACTGGGACCCTATCTGGCCCAATCACGGCATCCGCATTCTGCCAGGCCCGTCCTCTATGTGGTTTTCCGCGACCGGAGATCGTCTCAACCCGCCTGCCCTCCCCGGTTTCGACACGATAGGTTCGCTGAAGCAGATCCTTGCCACCGGCTACGATTACAGCTGGTTCGTGCTGACGCAGAAGGTGATCGAAAAGGAGTTCGCGCTATCCGGCTCCGAACAGAACCCTGACCTTACGTCGAAGAAGTGGCTCGAAGTGATTCGCAGCCGCCTTGGCAAAGGTGCGACCGATGCGGTGGAAGCCTTCAAACAAAAAGGCGAAGACTTCATCGTCGCCAACGATCTTCAACAACTTGTGGCAGGCATGAACCAAGTTGCCGGTGGTGGCTTGATCGATCACGACAGGCTTCATGGGCAGATCGCTGCCCGCGACATGCAGGTGGACAATCCGTTTTCCAAAGATGCACAAATCATGGCGATCCATGCAGCGCGAAACTATCGCGGTGACAAGCTTATTCGCACAGCAAAGCCGCACAAATTTCTTGACCCGAATAATGGTCCACTCATCGCTGTGAAATTGCATGTCATAACGCGCAAAACGCTTGGCGGGCTTCAGACCGACCTTGAAAGCCGTGCGCTCGACGCATCGGGCAATGTCATAAAAGGCCTGTTTGCAGCAGGCGAAGCGGCAGGCTTCGGCGGCGGCGGATACCACGGATACAATTCGCTGGAAGGCACGTTTTTGGGAGGCTGTATTTTTTCCGGCCGCAACGCTGGCCGGTCAAAGAATATAGCTTAAACAGTTAGCTTTCGTCGCAATCCGAAGTGGCATTGCGATCAAAGAACGACAAAGCGATACCCGGGGCACCCAGCAACACCCCAAGTGCACCGGTGGCTACCGGCATGGAAAATCCATGAGCGACAGAAGCGGCAAGCCCGCAAAGAGCAAACAGACCCAATACCGCCAAGATAGTAACCGCCAATCTCTCCGACGATTTTAAGGAGAGAAATGCACGGGCAACGCGGTCAATGCCACTGATCTGGCCTGATGATTCATCGATACATTCGCGATTGCGAAGAAGCAGTGCCTTCGTGTGGGCCATTTGAGTTCCCATCCAAGTCATATGCGCGGTGCATGCTTCAAAATTGCATCACTGCTTTTCGGTCAGCTAAGATAGCCTCAGTGATGGGATAACGACATGTGGCAACTCGTCGTTCCAATGAATTTCGCCTGCGACATTCTGCGCTAATTCAGAGCAATAAAAAATCGCTTCGCACATTTACACTCAGCAGCCTTATCCAGCTGCCACACGCCGATCATCTGCGCCAGCAGCGTCGCCTGAGAGCAAAATAGATGTGATCACCTCCACGGATAACCGATCTACGACTGCGGCTGCATGTCCGTAATTCTGGCCAAGACTGTTTGCGCCGGGAAAGGCAACAGTGGCGATTTGGGCAGCAAGCGGCGACTGAAGCGAAGTTGCAGTGTCTTCGACGGCCACAGCTTCCGAAGCGCTAATGCCGAGTTTCTCAAGCGCAAGATTATAGATATCCGGAGCTGGCTTGGGCGCTGCGGTCATCGCAGCGTTAGTGACGAGATTGAAGTCGCTTTCGGTCAATGTATTGCCAAGCGCCTTGAAGGTGATCTCGATATTGTCACGCGATGTGGATGTCACAAAAGCTGTTTTTACGCCTTCTTTTGCAGCCCACCGCATGATTTCCAAAACGCCTGGTCGCGGTTTCAGCCCACCAATTTCCATACCGGAATTAAAGTGCTGGGTTTTCAGGCGATGGACCTCATTTGCATCAACTTCTTCACCGCGCGTCTTTGCGTAAGATGTAATGCGCTGCGCTCCGCCCGATGAAGAGAGCAATTCACGGTAAGTATTTTGATCCCAGTTCCAGTCCAAGCCGCTATCGCGGAAGGCACGGTTGAATGCCGCCCGCTGGTGTTCGGACGTTTCGACAAGCGTGCCGATAGAACCAAAGAGGATTGCTGAAAGTGTCATGACGAAGTGTCCTTGGCTATCGGCTGATATTTAGCTGTCAGCGCTTGAGATCGTTTGTGGGCCGACCGAATGTCAGCGCACTGTATCATCGTAATTTGGCGCTTAATCCTGACGCTTCGAACGGTTTCGGAAGAATGTGAAGCCTGCAAAAGCAATGGCCACGGCAAAAGTTCCAACTGCGAGCATTGGGATGAGGGAAGAGCTATCCATAGAGGTATTCCTTCTGCTGTTATGCCCACGATTTCAGTGTGTGGAACCTATTTCACATGAAGTGAAAGCCGGTCGCTGGAGCGGTGTGTCTGCAACAGCGCATTTCAGCTGGAATAACGGCACGGCCCCGCTCCGGTTCCCGAAAAGGAACGTGTGGTAGCGCGACATCCGGTCGCCAACAGTCGATAATGGAATGCTATCGGCGTGGTCGAAAACCGATCCGCGCGGCTCTTATCCAGTGATTTCAGACACCTGCACCAAACGCTTTTCAGCGATGGAGCGGTAGGCAGCCTCTGCCAAAATAAGTGCGCGATGCCCGTCTTCGAAACTGGCTTTCACCGGCACACCGTTTTCCACGGTGTCCACAAAGGCATGGATTTCGTTGATGAAGGCTTCCCGGTATCGCTCGATGAAGAAATCGAGATAGGGCGCGCTTACCTCGACCGCGTTGCCATCGTGAAACTGCATTTCGTGCGGCTTGCGATTGCCGGATGTCACCATGCCCTTATCGCCCAACACTTCGATGCGCTGGTCGTAGCCGTAGGTAGCGGAGCGGGAATTGTTGATGTGGCACTGCTTGCCGGACGCCGTGCGCATGATGATCATCGCGGTGTCGACTTCGTTCAACTCTGCCAGCAGAGCTGGGTCGCCTTTGGCGTTGACGGAGGCGAAAACCTCCACCGGCTCCTCACTCAAAATCCACCGGGCAACGTCGAAATCGTGGATGGTCATGTCGCGCAAAAAACCGCCCGCCGCTTCCATGTAAGAGCGTGGCGGCAACTCAGGATCACGCGATGTGATGATGACCTGATGCACATCGCCCACGCGGCCTTCGCGCACAGCGTTGTACGCCGCGCGATGACCGGGGTCGAAACGACGGTTGAAGCCGATCTGCACCGGCACATCGCTGCCCGCGATTGCCTTGGCGCAGGCGTTCACCCGTTCCAGCGACAAATCTATGGGTTTTTCGCACAGGATAGGTTTTCCTGCAGCCACGGCCTGTTCGATGAAATCGGCATGGGTCGGCGTGGCGCTGGCCACCAAAACGGCATCGACATCGCTATTGGCAAAAATCGCTTCCGGTGTCGAAACCGCCACGCCGAGACGGTCGGCCACGGTCTGTGCAGACGGTTGGTGCGTGTCGAAGACCGGACCAAGCTGTGCTCGCGGATGGGCTGCAATGGCATCAGCATGCATGGTGCCGATACGGCCTGTGCCAAGGACGGAGATTGTGATCATGGTGATTGCCTTCGAAATTCAAAATGCGCCATCGCGCGCCGTTGAGCGGACTTGATTGCGTCATGCCGTCACTGTCAATAAAGGCTCATCAACACTTACCGTATTCCAGCCAACGGACCTCGTCATGCACGCAAAACTCGGCATCGCCCCCATCGCCTGGTCGAATGACGACCTTCCACAGCTCGGTGGCGAAACACCGCTGGAAACCTGTCTGTCCGAATCGCGCGAAGCAGGATTTGCAGGCGTGGAATTGGGCGGTAAATTTCCGCGCGAAGCTGATGCGTTGAACGCGGTTCTCTCCGCCCATGACCTGACGCTGTGTTCCGGCTGGTATTCCGGCACGTTGCTCGACAATGATCTGGAAGCTGAGAAGGATCAGGTGCGGGCGCAGCTCGACCTGTTCATCGGCGTGAACAGCCCCTGCCTCGTTTATGGCGAAACGGCAGGCACCATTCAAAACATCCAGTCTCGCCCGCTCTCCACACGCCGCGTTTTGGATGACGAGCAAATCCGCGAGTATGGCCGCAAACTGACGGCGTTCGCAGAATTTTGCGCTGAAGAAGGCATGCCGATCGCCCACCACCACCACATGGGCACGGCCATCGAAACCCACCACGAAGTCGATGCGCTGATGAATGCGACTGGCGAAGCTGTCGGCCTGTTGTTCGACCCCGGCCACCTCGCCTTCGCCAGCGGCGACCCGCTACGTATGGTAGCCGACCATGGTAAACGTATCCGCCACGTTCACACGAAAGATGTGCGGATGGACATCATCAACGATCTCGACAGATCATCGGAGAGCTTTCTCGACGCTGTCCTCAAGGGCGCATTCACCGTACCCGGTGATGGGTCACTGGACTTCGTAGCCATCGTGCAAGCATTGGCCGACCAATCCTATGAAGGCTGGTTCGTCGTGGAAGCCGAGCAGGACCCGGCCAAGGCAAACCCATTAGAATACGCCAAGATCGGCTATGCCGCGCTCACCGATGCGCTCGATAAAGCGGGCTACACCTACGCTGGCAAAGCGGCATAACCGATATGCTACGCTTCGCCCTTGTCCTTCTTGCAAGCCTCATCGCAAGCCCTTTTACCGGGCCAGCGCAGGCTGAACGCATCAATGTGTTTGCAGCAGCCAGCCTGCGTAATTTGCTGGAAGAGGTGGCCAAGGGTTTTACGGAAAAAACCGGGCATGAAGTCGTCTTCACGCCAGCCTCCAGCGGAACTTTGGCAAGACAAATTTCGCAAGGCGCACCCGCAGATGTGTTCCTGTCCGCTAATACTGATTGGATGGACTGGATTGTAGACGACGGTGCGGTGGCGCGCGCTGATGTGATGGACATTGCCAGCAACACTTTGGTTCTCGTCAGCGCTGATAAAGGCGAAGATGTTGCCATTGCCGACGGCACAGACATGCTGAATCTCATCGGCGACGGACGCATTGCAGTTGGGCTGATCGATTCCGTGCCTGCAGGCCTCTACGCCGCCGACGCGCTGAAAACGCTCGGTGCGCTGGAGGCGCTGCGCCCGCGATTGGCGCAGGCCGACAATGTTCGCGCCGCACTCGTTTTGGTGGCTCGCGGCGAAGCCGAGTGGGGCATCGTCTATAATTCGGACGCCGCCGCAGAACCGCGCGTAACGGTTCGCGGGCGTATCGACCCTGCCCTGCACAAGCCCATTCTTTATCTCGCAGCCCCTGTGAAGGAGAGCAGCAAGCAACAAACGGCACACGCATTTGTGGCTTATCTTGCAGCATCGTCCGCCATCTTCGCCGCCTACGGCTTCACCCCAATCCCGCCTGCCAACTAGCATGACCGACTGGCTGTCCCCCGCCGAATGGCAAGCGGTATGGCTGTCGCTCAAGGTCGCCAGCGTCGCCACGATCTTCAGCCTACCGGTGGCAGTGGCGGTAGCTTTTGCACTGGCGCGTGGAAAATTTTACGGTCGCCAACTGCTCGACTGGGTCGTGCATATGCCGTTGATTTTGCCGCCTGTGGTGACGGGCTTTGCGCTCCTGATGGTCTTCGGGCGCAAGGGCGTCGTTGGTGAATTTCTCTACGACTGGTTCGGCATTACCATAGCGTTCCGATGGACGGGCGCTGCCATCGCCGGGGCCATCATGGGTTTCCCGCTCATGGTGCGCGCTATCCGGCTGGCGGTGGAAGCGGTGGATCGCGATCTGGAAGACGCCGCCGCCACGCTTGGCGCGAATGGCCCGTGGCGGTTCATCCTCGTCACCGGCCCGCTCATCGCGCCGGGCGTCATCGTCGGCGCTATTCTCGGCTTCGCCAAAGCCATGGCGGAATTTGGCGCGACCATCACGTTCGTGTCCAACATTCCCGGCGAAACGCAAACGCTACCGTCTGCCATTTACGCTTTCCTGCAGGTGCCCGGCGGCGATGAAGCAGCCATGCGGCTCGTCATCATCTCTGTGGTCATCGCCGTTGTGGCGCTCGCCATCTCCGAATGGGTGTCGCAATGGGCCGCGCGACGGGTATCAGGCCGATGAGTGTCGAGGTCGATCTCAAAGGTTCCTTTGGCGACTTTACGCTAGACGTTTCCTTCGACGCGCCATCGGGCTGCATCTCGTTGTTCGGACGTTCGGGTGCCGGCAAGACAACGATAGCGCAAAGCATCGCGGGTCTTCGCAAAGTGAAGCAAGGGCGTATCGTGGTTGATGGCGACGTTCTCCTAGACACTACAGGCGGAGCGAACACCGCGCCGCACCAGCGCAATATCGGCGTGGTTTTTCAGGAAGCACGGCTGTTCCCCCATTATGATGTGACCGCCAATCTCAATTTTGCAAGCCGCTTTTTAGGCGGTCGCACACCGCAATTGAGCTTCGACGAAACCGTCGATCTTCTCGATCTTCAACCGCTATTGAAACGTCGCCCACGTGATCTTTCGGGCGGTGAGAAACAGCGCGTTGCTATCGGTCGCGCACTTTTGTCAGCTCCTCGCCTGTTGGTTCTAGACGAACCGCTCACCGGTCTCGACGGCGCACGGCGAGAGCAAATATTGCAGGCACTAGAAAGACTTCGTGACCGTGCCGCACTGCCCATGATCCACATTAGCCATTCCGTCAGCGAGGTAGCGCTGCTTGCCGATACGCTGGTGTTGTTGGCCAATGGCAGCGTCGAGCATAGCGGCGCAGCGAGAGACATTTTCGCCAATCCAGACCTTGCTGGAATGTTGGGTGCGGAAGAAGCAGGTGCGGTTCTGAACGGTACGGTCTCCCGAAACGACAACGCCGTGACCGCAATCGATGTTGGTGGGCACGAGTTGCAACTTGGCAAGATGGATGCACCGCATGGAACCAAGGTGCGACTGCGGATCAAGGCCAGCGACGTTATTTTGGCGACTGCTAAACCAACAGGCCTTTCAGCGCAGAACATTCTGTCGACTGTCGTGGACCAGGTGATCGAACGACCCGATGGTGAAGTGATGGTTTCGCTTCGGCTTGGCGATGAACGCCTGTTGGCACGCGTCACAAAGCGCGCGGCGGTAGCGTTGGAATTGAAGCCGGACACGGTTGCTTACGCCATCATCAAATTCACCAGCCTGCCCCGCGCATATGTGGTTGAACGCGACTAGGGTAACGCCACCGCGAACGGTTCCGGCAGGTCGAACTCTTCAAGATTGCGTCCATCGCTGACCCGATCCATCACGATAAAATTCGACGGTTCATAAAGCGGTGTCAGCACACCGTGCCAGACGTTACGGGCGATGTTCACGCCCTGCCCAGTTGTCGCCAAAAAAGCCTGCGGACGCGTGGGCTGCCCGACGTCATCTTCACACACAACCACCAGCCAATCGTGTTGGCCTAGCGGATAGAATGCCTGCGAACCCAATGGATGACGCTCTACCAGATCGACCGTATGGGGCAGCGCGTAGGGTTGGCCTGCGAAGATCGACAGGCCTACATCGCCTTCCACATCCGCTGTCGCAAGCCTGTGGTGACGGATGCATTTGCCGCGATTGATTGCGATCTGCTCGCTGGCATCCAATTCGATAACTTCGCCGAACGGCTGGAAAGCCTCTGCGGTTAGCGGCTGCGCGATGATCGTCTTCATAGGTCCACCTCGATGGTTCCGCCCGCTTTCGCAGCGCGGGATTGGCACAGGATGACGGAGGTTTCCCGCTGCTTTTTCGACAGCACGAAATCGCGATGCTCGACCTCGCCCGACACAAGACCGCAGCGGCAGACACCGCAAATGCCATCGGCACATTTCACGTCCAGATGAATGCCTGCCTCGGCCAAAACATCGGTCGCCACACGATCAGCTGGCACCGTAAGCGTCTTGCCGCTGCGGGCGAGCTTCAGCTCGAAATCATTGTTCTCGTAGTCCGGCTGTTCTGGCACGGAGAAATATTCGAGATGTCGATTATCTTCTGACACGCCCGCCCGTTCGGCTGCATCCATCACCGCGCCCATGTAGATATCAGGACCGCAGGTATAGACGTGAGCGCCCTCCTCCGCGCCCGTAAACAGCGCGTTGAAATCGGCGCGGCTGCCTTCGTCGGAGACATGCAGATGAATGCGGTCAGCCCATGGCATGCTCGCGAGATCATCGAGATAACCCGCCGAACGGCGCGACCGCATGGAGTAGTGAACCTCGAAATTCATGCCCTTAGCGTGGGCCTCATGGGCCATTGCGATCATCGGCGTGATGCCGATACCGCCACCCATGAGAAACGTCTTCGTGGCTTCACCATGCAGCGGAAAATGATTGATCGGGCGTGAGATGAAAACCTTGCGGCCCTTGGTAAAAATCCGGTGCAGCAGCGCAGACCCGCCCCGCCCCTCGTCCTCGCGCAACACCCCGATCTGATAGCGGCTACGGTCTGCCGGATCACCACTCATGGAGTATTGCCGCAAGAATTCCGGCGCGACAACGATATCGAGATGCGCGCCCGCCTGCCATGCTGGCAGCGGTGAACCGTCCAGCGAAGCGAACTCATATTTCGTCACACCATCAGCCATGGGTTCGGCTTTCACCACCTCGACACGGATGACGGGCGCGTCGCCATCTATACGATATTCGTGGACGACATCTGCCTCATCGCCCCGCGCGATTGCAGCCTTGTATTCCTGTGCAGTGACCATCGCCTGATAGGCTTCGATGCCCTTCTCGCGATCCATTGGAAACGGGAACGGCCACGGGTGCGGGGCCAGCGGTGCGGGATATACGGCGAGTGTTTGATCTTCATATTTCAGGTCTAGGTCGCGTTGCAGATCGCGCTCGTTGAGCGGGTGTTTGGTCGGACGGTAGCCGCCATCGTCTTCCAACTCCAAATCCCACCACCACTTTTTGGTGAGGTTCAGCCTACCATTGCCCACCATGTCGTCCAGTTTCGCTAGATAGGGTGCGGCAGCTGGCACGTTCATGGCTGCCCAACGAAACGGTTTTTCGGCAAACAGGCCTTCCAGGTTCCACGGGCAGGTTTTCATGCAACGCCCGCACATGGAGCCGCCCTTGGTGGTGATGCGATAGGTAGCGCATTTTTGGCTGTCGGACTTCCAGATTTCGTAGCCGTTGAACATCAGCTTCGGCCCGGCGGTGATCGCACCGGACGGACATTCGCGGGCGCATTTGAGGCAAGAGTTGCAGAATTTCTGCATGCCAAAATCGATTGGCTTGTCGTGCGCCAACGGCAGCGTGGTGGTGACCGCGCCGGACTTCAGGCGTGGCCCGAGAAACGGATTGAGAATGACCTCACCGATACGCGACACTTCGCCAAGACCGGACAACAGCAGAAGCGGTGGCTGCAAAACCTCACCATCCATCACGCTATGGGCCTTGGCCGGATAACCCAGGTTGCGGATCTGGCGGGCGATGATACCGCCCAGCATCGAGAAGCGCAGATAGGCGCGCATGGACTGGGCAACCGAAATCCAATCGTCGCCAGATGCGCCTTCCATGGTCTCGTAACCCTGGTCGATAATCATGGAAATGGCTTGATCGTGGGGCGGATTGATCTCTTCACCCAGCGCGTTGTGACTGTACCAGGTCCAATCCGGACAACGCGACATGGCCACAGCATCGGCGCCAAGAAAGTAGCTGGCCGCCTTGATAGCGTCAGCGTGGTTCTGCGGCTCCGGTGTTGCTTTCGCGCCTTCACCTTCCCCACCCTGGAGCAGAACAAAGGCACCCAATGCGCGGCGCTGGGCGGAAGATGGCGCGGCCTTGCGAACATATTTGCCAGCGGTTGCCGCCGCCTGATTTGTCTTGCCCATGTCGCCGAACTGCGCGCGGGCGAACATATCGGCGCGCTTCGGCACGCGGGCCACGCGCTCCTCGTCGATATAGGTTGTGGGTTCATCCACGCGCTTCAATGTTTCGAACGGGTGAGCGCCGTCGACGTAGCGGCGCTTGGCAAACGGCTCACGGTTGAAGGCGTTTTTCGCAAATCCCTTGCCCACCTGCCACGCGACGCCATGGGTGCGGGTTCGCGGCTGTTCGGCCAGCGGCACAAGCGGGCGGTCAGGCGCGATTTCGAACGCCGTAGTCACCACCGCTACGCCAAAACGGGTGCCTAGATATGGGTTCACCAGCACGCCGTCTTCCACCGTAGCCAACCCAGCGGCGACCGTGAGAGTGTGCAGATTTACCTCGCTGGTGGTGCCGGTATGGGCGCGGGCGTCGTGGCCCAGAATGCGGATGTAATTGGCGATCACCACCGCCGTTTCGCTGGCCCGCAAACAGGCCCGCTGCGCTTGTGCATCTTGCAGCCACTCGCCACCGGGCTCGTCCGCCTTTGGATCGCGTGGATATTCCACGAGAAACACCAGTGCATGGGTGTGGCCGTCGATTGTGGCGGGCGGCGTGTCCATGCTTTCGCGCAGATCGGCCATGATAAGATCGATACCGGCCGCCAACGTCGTGGTCTGACGGGTGCGAAGGTCTTCCGCCAGCGCGTCAATGTCAGGGTTGCGAACAGCCTCACGCAGATGCGCTTCTGCGGGAATTTTGCAGATGCCGACCATGGAGGCGTCGCTAAAATAGCCGAAACCCTTGAGATGGTTCGCCCGGGCGACCGGATCGGTGGGACATTCAGCAACAGCTTTGTTCACCAACCCATCGCGGATGGCGTCCAGCATAGCCTGATGCGGGGCCATGGCGTTGATGATGGACAGCGGATGCTCGGGGCGGGAGAACGAAACGGGGTCGAACTCCGGCACATTGCTCAGGTCGAGATCATCACGCCGTTCCAGCCGCTCCAGCGGATATGGGCCAAGATGAACCGGTCGGTCTTTGTCAGAAAAGAAACGCATGGTCGAAGCCTAGCAGGCGAAAGCCTTCCGGTCAGGTGCCGCAGAACGTTTGAAGCACGGCTTCGTTTTCAGCCGGTGGTGCCGTGAGATGCTGATGGTCAGGCGCAACTTCAAAAGGGTCGGCAAGAGCAAGCCGCAGCGTTTCGAACGGTGCCATATCACCTTCGAGTGCTGCAGCGATTGCTTCTTCAATGCGGTGATTGCGAGGGATGATCTGCGGGTTGGAGCGCGTGAATTCCGGGCCACCTTGCCGCTCCCAAACATCTCGCAAATCCGCCTGCCAGTCGCCAGCAGGCAGCTGGTCGAAACGCTGTTCTTCCAGCGCTACGAAGCTGTTCGTGAAATCCGATCCTGCCGTCTGCATCGCGGTCAACATATCGGCCGGCAGTTGCGGCCCTTCTTCGCGGTCCACCACAAGTCCCAGCTTTGCGTTCGCAATCGTCTTGTGATGGCGCGCATAGATCTTCGGGAAATCGTTCACCACGCCTTGCGCCAGTTCCACGGCGCGGTCCTCGTCATCATCGATCAACGGCAGCAGGGATTGCGCGAATTGCACCATGTTCCAGTGGCCGACATGGGGTTGGCCGCCGTAGGCGTAACGCCCGCCATGGTCGATGGATGAGAACACTTTGTCGTTCTTGAACTCGTCCATGAAAGCGCATGGGCCGTAGTCGATTGTTTCGCCGGACAGCGCGACATTGTCGGTGTTCATCACACCGTGGATGAAACCGAGGCCCATCCATTTTGCGATCAGGCCAGCTTGCCGGTCGACCACACGTTCCAGCAGCGCCAGCGGTTTGTTGGCGTGTTCGGCAAGGTCGGGATACAGTCGGCCGATGGTATAATCTACGAGCAACCGCAGATTGTCCGTATCTTTGCGGATGGAGAAAAACTGCGCCGTACCCACGCGCAAATGGCTGCGGGCAATTCGCGTCAACACCGCTCCGGGAAATACCGCTTCACGCAACACGCGCTCGCCGGTGGCGATGGCAGCCAGCGCCCGTGTGGTCGGTACGCCGCAGGCCGCCATGAATTCGGATACGAGGTATTCGCGCAGCACAGGGCCAAGCCATGCCCGTCCATCGCCACCGCGAGAGAACGGTGTGGGGCCGGAGCCCTTCAACTGAACGTCGTAGCGCAGGCCATCGTTTGCGATCACTTCGCCCAGCAAATGAGCGCGACCATCGCCAAGTTGCGGCGACCAGTTTCCGAATTGCTGGCCCGCATAAGCGGCGGCCAACGGTTCGGACCCTTCCGCAATTTCATTGCCCGACAGAACCGCGAGGGTCGCATCATCCTGCCCCCAACCGTCCAGCCCAAGCCCTCTGGCAAGCTCGCCGTTCCAGGCCAACCACGATGGTTCTGCCACCGGCTCAGGCGATAATTTGGCGTGGAAGGCGTCTGGCAGGCGCGCGTAGGAATTGTCGAACCTTATTTTATTCTGGTTGCTCAAACCCGCGTGGCCTCGATGATCGCCTGTGCGCCTTTTGCCACCAATGCGAGGCCAACCGTGCGGCCCAATTCGCGCGGATATTCCGCTGGTCCGGATGCGGTGTGGCGGATGATCTTGTCGCCATCGATCTCCATCACGGCAGATTCCATCGTCATCGTGTCACCCTCGATCACCGAGTGCGCGGCGATGGGAGAGTTGCAGTGGCCGTCCAGCACCCACAGCACCTCGCGCTCGGCTTCGGCGCAGGCGCGGGCGTTGGCATCATCGATGCGGGCCAACCATTCGCGGGTCTGCCAGTCGCTTGAACCGCACTCCACCGCCACGATGCCTTGGCCGACAGCGGGCAACATTTCGGACGTCGTGAACGTGTGGGAAATGCGATCCGACACACCAACGCGGGCCATGCCGGAAGTCGCCAGCAAAATGCCATCAGCAGGGCCGACCTCGCCACCATCGACGAGCTGCTGCATCAGACCCTTATCGAGTTTCTCGATGCGGCTATCGGCGGCACCGCGAAAATGGATGATCTCGGCGTTGGGAAACAGATTGCGCAGGAAGGCGGCGCGGCGCACGGAATTGGTGCCGAGTTTCAAGCCATCGCCTTGCGTTTCGCGCATCTGGTCCATGGTGATACCATCGCGCAGCACGAGGCTATCGGTGGGGTCATCGCGGGTGAGATACGCGCCGATAACGAGACCGGGCGTCTCTTCGTTGCCCGGCATATCCTTTAGCGAATGCATGGCAACCTGGCTGCGACCGGCGACGATATCGGCACGGATTTCAGCCACGAAGGCACCGCCCTTGCCGCCGTGGCGGTCGAGTTTGGAAATCTGATCACGATCACCACGCGGGTTATTTTCCGCCAGATCGACATCGAGGCCCGGCACGGCTTCGCGCAGAAGATCGGCAACATGATTGGCCTGCGCGAGCGCCATTTTACTTTTGCGCGTGGCGATAAGAAATTGTGTCACTCTGCGTGGCCCCTCAAGAATTCGGATGCGGGTGTGCGGCCCGCGTGATGCTGTCTTACCAGATTGGCAGCATGGGGGAAGTCACGTCACCTTCTGGCGCTGGTGAAATTCCGGCCTGTCCCAAGCGGCGCTCTTCATAATGTCAGCGAGCGTGTCCGCCGCAAGGTCGACATCGCCCATCGTGTTGTAGAGCGGCGCAAAACCGAAGCGGATAAGATTTGGCGCACGGAAATCGCCCACCACACCCCGCGCAATCAGCGCTTGCATGACCGCGTAGCCATGCTCGAAGGCAAACGACACCTGGCTGCCGCGCTGCGCTGGGTCGCGCGGGCTGGTCAGTTTCAAATCGGGGGAATCCGCCTCCACCAGCGCAATGAAATGTTGTGACAAAGCGATGGATTGCTCGCGCAAATCCACCATGTCCGCTTGCGCCCAGATATCCATCGACGCCTGAAGCGCCGCCATCTGCAACACGGATGGTGTGCCGACGCGGAAACGCTCGATACCTGCGCCGGGGCGATAATCGAGATCGAAAGCAAAGGGGGCTTCGTGACCGAGCCAACCTGCCAGCGCCGGTTGGGCCTTTTCCGCGTGGTCGGAACGGACGAAAATAAAGGCCGGCGCGCCGGGGCCGCCGTTGAGATATTTGTAGGTGCAGCCCACCGCAAAATCGGCCTCGCAGCCTGCCAGATCCACCGGCACGGCACCGGCTGAATGGGCGAGGTCCCATATCACCAACGCGCTACAGGCGTGCGCTTTGGCCGTGATGGCCGCCATGTCGTGCATGCGACCAGTGCGATAATCCACTTGCGTCAGCATCACAACAGCGGCGTCTTCCGTGATGGTATCCAACACATCTTCGGGCGAAACGATCCGCAATTCGTGGCTTTTGTCGAGGCTTCGGAGCAGGCCGTCAGCCATATATAGGTCGGTTGGAAAGTTGCCATTATCGGACAAGACCACACGCCGTTCCGGCTGCAGTGAAAGCGCCGTCGCAAGCGCCTGATAGACCTTGATCGACAGCGTGTCGCCGGTGACAACGCTGCCTGCGGGCGCGCCGATCAACTTGCCGATTTCATCGCCCAGCGAAGAAGGCTGCGCCATCCAACCGGCGCGGTTCCAGCCGCCGATCGCCATCGTACCCCATTCGTCCCGCGCCACACGCTCGAGTGCAGCAGGTACGGATTTCGGCAACGGACCGAGAGAATTTCCATCGAGATAAACTATGCCACCGGGCAGCTGGAACAGATCGCGAAAATGGCCGCTCATGGTGTGATGCCTTTCAGGGCAGGATAGAGCGCGCGGTAGCGTGATAGCTGGGCGCTCATATCCGATTTTGGTTCGAAGCGTTTGGCGACGGCAGGAGTGGTGGCGATGGTTTCAGGTGCGCCTGCGCCATCCGCCATCATCGCCAAACGGGCCGCACCGAAGGCTGCGCCCAGCTCTCCGCTGGCGGGCAGTTCGACCGGTATGTCCAAAGCGTCTGCGATGATTTGCAACCAGTGATCCGACCGCGTTCCCCCGCCGACCGCCAGCACGCTCTCTAAGAGGGTGCCCGCGGCGGTAAGCGCATCGAGACTGTCGCGCAACGCGAAAGCGACGCCGCTCAATACGGCGTTCGTCATCGCCGCACGGTCATGGGCGTGGTCGAGATCGATAAAACCGCCGCGTATGGAAGCGTCGTTGTGGGGCGTTCGTTCACCGGCGAGGTAGGGCAGGAAAGTCGGTGTATCGGCCGTGGGTGCAGCTTCCGCTTCGGCCACCAGCGTTGCAACGTCGGCACCTGCCACGCCCGCCCACCAGTTCAGGCTGTCGGTGGCGGACAGGAACACGCCCATCTGGTGCCACGTATCAGGCACGGCATGGCAGAAAGCGTGGACGGCGCTTTGCGGCTTCGGCAGATAGCTGTCGGTGGCTGCGAACAAGACGCCAGATGTGCCGAGCGACACGAAGCCTTGGCCACCGGACACCGCGCCAAGTCCGATGGCGGAGGCGGCATTATCGCCTGCCCCGCCCGCGATGATGCAGGACTTCATTCCCCAGCGGCTTGCCAGTTCCGGTCGCATGCGCCCCGCGGCTTCGCTGCCCTCTGCCAATATCGGCATGTGCGAGATGTCGAAGCCGGTGGCGGCCAGCAAATCCGGCGACCATTCGCGCTTCGCCACATCCAGCCAGCCGGTGCCCGCAGCGTCCGACATATCGGACATCGCCTCACCAGAAAGCCAAAGGCGCAGGTAATCCTTGGGCAGCAGAACGCGTTTCGTGCGGGCAAAAATTTCCGGTTCGTTTTCGCGCATCCATTGCAGTTTCGGCGCGGTGAAGCCGGGGAAGACGATGTTGCCGGAAATGGCGCGGAAGCAAGGATCGGCGTCGAGTTTTGCTGCCTGCGCATGGCTGCGGGTGTCGTTCCACAACATGCAAGGGCGCAGAACTTCATCGCGTTCGCCCAGCAAGGTCGCGCCGTGCATCTGGCCCGACAGACCGATGGCGCGGACAGCGGAAAGTCCGCCGGGATGCGATGCCTTGAGGCTGTCCAGAACCGTTTCACAGGCCACGATCCAATCAGCCGGATTTTGTTCCGACCATCCCGCATGCGGGCGCTGAACGGAAAGCGGCGCCGTTGTTTCAGCCACAATGGCCTGTCCGTCATCAACCAGCAGAGCCTTTAGGCCGGACGTGCCGATATCAAGTGCGAGATACATCAGTAACCTATCGCACAACCGTCTTTGCGAGGGTCGGACCCACCGATCAACACGCCGTTTTCCCAGTCGATTTCCACGGCCTGCGAACCGCCGATTGGGCCGGTAGCGCGGGCGATGTTGTGGCCGCGCTTTTGAAGTTCCTCGAACACATCTTGAGGAACCGCGCCTTCGATTTCCACTTCGCCGGTATAGGGATCGACCATCCAGCGCGGCCAGTCCTGCGCTTCCTGCACGTCCATACCGTCATGCAAGGTGCGGCTAAGAAATTGCAGATGGCCCATGGCCTGATACTCACCGCCCATGACGCCGAAGCCCATGGAGATTTTATCGCCATCCGCGACCATGCCCGGAATGATCGTGTGCAGCGGACGCTTGCCCGGCGCGATGCAGTTGGGGTGGCCCTCTTCCAGCACGAACCCTTCGCCACGGTTGGTGAGAATGATGCCGTGTTCCGGCGTGGTGATGCCACTGCCGAAGCCCCAGAAAAGCGTGTTGATGAAGGACGCGACGTTGCGATCCTTGTCCACCACTGTGATGTAAACCGTGTCGTGGTGGGGCTTCAGGTTCAACGCATCGCTGAGATGTTTGGCTTGGACGGGGTCGATATCATCGACGAGCTGTCGGGCGTATTCTGCCGACAGCAACCCATCGACGGGCACATCCGCCTGCGCGGGATCGGCCAGATAAATGCCGCGTGAAGCGTAGCCGCGACGGCAGATTTCAAGCTCGTTATGGATGCGGTCCGCTGACAGAACTTCGGAACCAAGCGTTGTGCTTGACGCCATATTGAGCATCAACAGCGCGATGACGCCCTGTCCCTGTGGCGGGCACTCCAAGACAGTTTTGCCCTCATATTGCGTGCTGATCGGCGTTTCGTAAGTGCCTTTCGCGCTGGCGAAATCTTCCATCGTGTGCAGACCACCTTTGGCTTGCAGCGTGTCCACCATCTCCTGCGCCAATGCGCCGGTGTAGAAAGCATCACGCCCACCGGCAGCGATTTTCGCCATGGCCTCGGCTAGTTTCGGGTTCTTGTGGACGGAACCCAGCGGGGGAATTTTACCGCCCGGTTTATAGATGGCCTTCAGGTTTTCATCACTATCAAGATGGTCTGCGTTCTTCTCAAAATCAGCATGGACGCGCTGCGAAATCGGGTAGCCGTTGCGCGCTGCATCAATGGCCGGTTGCAGCAGATCGGCCAGCGGCAGTTTGCCGTGATCGGCGTTCAGCGTTGCCCAGGCATCGATCGCGCCTGGAATGATGACGGAATGTGCGGAAGTCCGAGTAAATTCGGTCACGCCCAGTTCTGCCAGTTTTTCGCGTGTTGCAGCGGCAGGCGCACGGCCTGAACCGTTGAAGCAGATCACGTCTTTCGTTCGAGCAGCTGGCGCGTACATGGCGAAGCAATCGCCGCCGATGCCGGTCGATCCCGGTTCCACCACGCATTGCATGGCGCACGCAGCGATAGCGGCATCCAGCGCATTGCCGCCCGCTTTCAAAATATCAATGGCCACTTGGGACGACAGCGGATGGGACGTTGCCGCCATACCATTGGTGGACATGACGGGGGAGCGTCCGGGGCGTTCGAGATCGCGCATAGTTGTGTGCCTGTTCGACTGGTCTGACGTGTCGGCATTGCTACGCCGAGTGCGACGTTTGCTGCAAGGGCAGGCTTTGATTTGCACTCTGCGAAAGTGCATAGGGCGCACAAGCGAACTCTCTCCCCAAGCTGTTTCATGTCTCAAGTCGCCCTTCACGATCTTTCCAAAATGAGCGAATCCGAACGCTCCGAACTTCTGCTGCGTGCCGAAGACGACCTGCAGCCGCTGATGGCCAAGATCACGCCCATCATCGACGCTGTGCGCAAAGAGGGCGACGAGGCCTTGGCCCGGTTTGGGCGGGAATTCGACAAGGCCGCAGATCTGACCGCCGATGCCATCGCCGCAACCGACGCGGATTTCGATGCGGCCTATGCAGAACTCGACGACGAGATGATCGAAGTGCTGCGCTACGCTGCCGACAACATCCGCCGTTTCCACGAGGTGCAGCTGCCTCAGGACGAGTGGACCATGGAAATCCGCCCCGGTGCCCATGTGGGCGAGCGCTGGTCGCCTATCGATTCCGTCGCTGTTTATTCGCCCCGTGGCAAAGGCTCCTTCCCCTCCGTCACGTTGATGAGCGTCGTGCCTGCCGTGGTGGCTGGCGTGCCGGACCTCATCGTGCTCACGCCTCCCGGCCCCGACGGCAAGGTGGATGCCGCAACGCTGGTGGCGGCTGACATTGCGGGTTGCCGCCGCGTGTTCAAAGCCGGTGGCGCGCAGGCCGTGGCCGCTGCAGCGTACGGCACGCAGACCATACCCTGCTGCATGAAAATCGAAGGCCCAGGTTCGCCTTGGCTGGCGGCGGCAAAAGTGATGCTCGCCAACCGCATCGACCCCGGAATGCCCGCTGGGCCGAGCGAGGCCATCGTCTTTGCCGACGAAACCGCAAACGCTGATATCGCCGCCCTCGACACTATCATCGAGAGTGAGCACGGGGATGATTCCTCCGTGTTCCTCGTCACCACTTCTGCGGAAGTCGCCGAGGCCGCGCGGGCAAAAATTCCCGAATACTGGGCAGATATGAGCGACGAGCGGCGGGGTTATTCATCCACCGTGTTGAACTCCAAGCGCGGCGGTGTGGTGCTGTCTGCCAGCGAAGAGCAGGCCTATGATTTCATCAACGACTACGCGCCGGAACATCTGCAAATCCTGTCCGACGATCCGCACGGCCACGCGCGCCGCATCCGCAACGCATCGGAAATTCTACTGGGCCACGACACCCCCGGCTCCATCGCCAACTACATGATGGGCCCGAACTGCGTGCTACCGACGTCCGCTGCGGCGCGAACACGCTCACCGCTGGGCGTGTTGAACTTCATGAAGTCGTGTTCGGTGGGTGAATTGACCCGCGAGGGCTATGACGAAATGGCACCAAAAACGGCGGTGTTTGCAACGTATGAAGGGTTCGATGCCCACGCGGCTGCGGTGGGTGAAAAACGGGCGAAGGCGCTGCGGCGGAATAGTTAGGGACGCTGATAACACCTTCGGTTGTCATCCCCGCGCAGGCGGGGACCCACTTTTCAACAGACGCTTTTAACTGCTTTTGTTGTCAGCTTCACCCTACCGCAATTTCATCATACGCGGATAAGTGGTTCCCCGCCTGCGCGGGGATGACAATCGAATTTGAGTGACAGTTACCCTTCAGCCCGCGCCTTCTCGCACAGAGCCATTGCGATCATCACATCGAGATGCGCTCCACCGCCATTCTTGAACACCGTGATTTCCTCGTCCGACTGCCGTCCCACTACTCCATCAACCAGCGCATGAAGGTCGCCCTTCACGGCATCGCGGGTGATCGTGCCGTCCTTCAACGGGATCGCCAGTTCGCCGATGTGGTCGAGCGTCGTATCGAACGAATCCACGAACCACGTTCCCCGCCGATGTAATTCGTCATCGGCCTCACGCATGTCGATTCGGTAGGCCCCGACCAGATCGACATGGGTTCCTGGGCGGACGTTTGCGCCCTGTATCACCGGTTCGCTGCTCATCGTAGCGCAGCAGATGATGTCAGCCTGCGCCATCGCGGCGGGCAGGTCACTCGCGACTTCAAAAATCGCGTCGGTCTGCGCTAGCGCTTCGGCATTGGCCGCCGTGCGGTTCCAGATCAGCACGCGTTCGATGCCGGGGCGGGCGGTGCGGTGCGCGGCGATGAGGGGCGCAGCCATCGCGCCAGCACCGACCATCAGCAAAGTCTTGGCATCTTTTCGCGCCAGCAGGTCGCAGCCCAGCGCGCTGTCGGCAGCCGTCTTCCACGCGGTGACGGCGGTGCCATCCACCAAGGCCGTCAGTTGGCCTGTCGCGTCATCGAACAACATGATCTGCGCGTGTATGCTCGGCAGATCGCGGTCGCGATTTTCCGGCACAACGGTTGCAGCTTTCACGCCAGCGGCAAGACCGGGCACCCATGCGGAGCGCACCAACATGGTGTTATCGCGAGCGTGGACAAACGAGTCGCCAATGGACGCTTTCGGCCCGCGATGGCCTGCGCGCAACGCTTCGATGAGGCCTGGCCAATCGGCCAGCCGGTTCACATCATCTGCGGAAAGCGTGAGGGTCATTTACTCGAACACGATCTTCGGACCGGACGGTTGGTCTGCTGACAAGGCGGTGGCGATCTTCGCGCCTATCTCGTTGTAAATCTTAGCATGGGGGCCGTCCGGCGCGGATACCGTGACGGGCGTTCCGGCGTCCGACTGGCTGCGGATGTCCATGTGCAGCGGCACTGCACCGAGGAACGGCGCGCCGATGCGTTTGGCTTCTTCTTCCGCTCCGCCATGGCCGAAAATATCCGACCGTTCACCGCATTTGGGGCAGATGAAGGTGGACATGTTTTCCACCACGCCGAGGATCGGCACGGACACTTTGTTGAACATCGAGATGCCCTTGCGGGCGTCGATGAGGGCGAGATCCTGCGGGGTGGATACGATCACCGCGCCTGCCAGCGGCACCTGTTGCGCCATGGTCAGCTGCGCGTCGCCGGTGCCCGGCGGCATGTCGACCACCAGCACGTCGAGCGGGTTTTCCGTCGTGCCCCACGCCACTTCGCGCAACAGTTGGGTGAGCGCGGAAATGACCATGGGACCGCGCCAGATCATCGGGGAGTCTTCGGCCACCAGAAAGCCGATAGACATGACCTTCAACCCGTGGGCTTCGATGGGCTGCAACACGCGGCCTTCTGCTTCAGGTTTCACGTTGCTGCCCACGAGGCGCGGTACGGACGGGCCGTAAATATCAGCGTCCAATACGCCGACCTTCAACCCCTGATTGACGAGGCCCAGCGCGAGGTTGATCGCGGTGGTGGACTTGCCGACGCCACCCTTGCCGGATGCGACGGCGATGATGTGCTTCACGCCCTCGACGTGGTTGGGTTTGGGAGGCGCGGCCTGAGGCGGCGGGCCGGGCTGCGCGGGTGGGGCTTTGGTAGCGGCAGGTCCGACTTTTGCGGTCGGGTTCATTCTGGGCGGCGGTGGCGGGGCCATGCCTGCGCTGGACACGCCCTGTCCCAATTTACGCTCTGCCGTCATGGCAACCATGGCGGACGCGACCCCCGGTAACGCTTCCAACGCACCCTGTGCCTGCGCGCGGACCGGCTCCAGCTGTTGCGCCAGATCAGCCGGCACGGTGAGCGACAGCATGATCTTGGAACCGGCATCCCCTTCCGAAATGAAAGGGTCCGACACCATTTTCAGCGACACGATGTTCTCTTCGCTGTTGGGAAGCCTGATGGCGGAAAGCGCCGCCAAAACCTGTTCGCTCGTGATGCTCATGATTGGTCGTGCCCGTCTTGAAAATTCCTTTCGTGGAGTAAGGGATTTGCAATACGGTGGGAAGTGGTGGAGTGCCGGATTTAGGCGGAGGCCGCCATCAATTTCGTTTCGTTGCGAAATGGGTCCCCGCTTTCGTGGGGATGACAACGGGTTTTGGATTTACGACGTGCGAAAGCATCGACCCGCGTTACCGCGTCCGATTGAGGAGCAAGCTGTCGTCGTCCAAACGCCGTTTGGACGTAAGCGACCGCGACCAAAAAAATGAGCCAGCGGGACGAAGAAGTCTGCCGTTAGCCTGTAGTCTCAGGCGAAAAGGCACACGCCTTCGCCCCGCTCGATCCTGCTGCACGAGTGTTTTCCGCCTCGCAAGCCGGCACCCATCCGCGGCAATGGTTCAGTGTGAACCATCCCGACCCTGCATCGACAGGGCCGCACCATTGCTGGTGCCGCGACACTACCCTGTTAACCGCCTGATTGGTGGCGTTTGGCGTGTGGCGTTCCAACGCTCCGCCCGCTGTCTAAATTCTGCCGTTCGTTACACGGTCAGCGACGGAAGGATCGCAATCGCGCAGTCATCAGGTCGGTCCGGACGACCGGCTCATGCGCGAAAGAAGATGCAGAATACGGGAGGTGGAGAAGGCGGGGAGAGATTGTTTACGCTTAAGCGAATAATGGCTTCGAGCCTTAGCAGGAAAGCCGTGAGAGTTCTGCGACCAATTTTTGCGACGCCTAACCCACTGAACTCGTTCACTGTCGATTGGCGTTGCGAAAACGATGGTTTTTGCGACAGTTCTAAAAATTAAACACAGGACTTTCACTCAACGATCAAGGCACGCAATTAATTTTAAAAATTGATTTTAATAATTATTACTTTTTAACAAGAACAGAAGTTGCGCGATTATTTTTTTTGGGACCAGAAGAACGAGCCCTCTTCAAACACTTTTTGTCGCCCGCTTTGCAAACAATTTTTTTCTGAACTGTGGCAATATGTGCAGGAGGTGGAGTGTAAGCCACAGGCGTAGGAGGATCGCCTTCAGCAAAAGATTGTGTTGGCAAAATAAAGCCTGCAAATAAGATTGCGGTCATTACAATTTTGAATTCTATACGCATTGTTCTGTCCTTTGTCTGAGTGCGCGCAGGCGCTTAATGTTGAATAGCAAAAATACATAGCGAACTAACAACAAGCTGCATGAACCCACTATGAATGAATGTGACTTTTCACTCTACTCCTAGTTCTAAAATAGTCGAAATGATATTGCAAATATCTACGCGAGGACAAGACCAACGCCCAGCTTGGGCTCCAAGCAACCTACAAAGTCGCATAATTGAATATATGGAACATTCTTATATCGGCTTCGAACCAATGTTCAAAAACTCACATAACTGCTTAATGACTTCAGCTAAAAAAAGACGGTCCCGCAGGACCGTTTCGTTCTAAAATACCACTGCAAATTCTTTGCAAGAGACCACCCCGCCCTTGCGGGATGGTCAGACGGCGAAGAGCCGTTTGACGAGCAATCCAGCCGCCCCGCGCAGCGAAGCAACAAAAATGCGGAGCGTAGGGCGAAGCCCGACAGCGTGAGCGCGAACCAAAAGCAGCTCGCGCGATGCTCGGCGTTAGCCGAGGATCGAACCGAGCTGCATGGCGATGCCCATGTCGCCGTCGACTTTCAGTTTGCCGGACATGAAGGCCATCTGGGCGTTTTCTTCGCCGGAGGCTACGGCTTCGAATGTGTCTTTGGTCAGGCTCACGGTGCAGTCTGCTTCGCCGTCTTCGTTGGTGACGGTGGCAGGCGTTGCGGTGCCATCGATGGTGATGACGCCATCATCGGTGAGGTCGAATTTGACGACCTTGCCGTCGATGCCGCCTTTTTCTGCGACGCGGGCCTGCATGTTGGTGGTGAGTTCTTCGAGGGTCATGGAATTGTTCCTAAGTGAGTGAGTGCGTTCGTTGTCTTCCCTTAACGTAAGGTGCATGGTGGCACAAACCCGCACACTCATATTTCAAGAGACATCATCATGCGCGAAGCCGTCATCGTTTCCACCGCCCGCACCCCCATCGGCAAAGCCTATCGCGGGGCGTTCAACGCCACGCCGTCCGCCACACTGGCCGGCCACGCTATCGAGCACGCGGTAAAGCGCGCCGGTATCGAAGGCGGTGAGATCGACGATGTGTTGATCGGCTGCGCCATGCAGCAGGGCGTGCAGGCGGTGAACATCGCCCGTCAGGCAGCGCTTCGCGGCGGCTTGCCCACCAACGTTTCCGGCATGACGATGGACCGCCAATGCGCGTCCGGCATGATGGCGATTGCCACTGCCGCCAAACAGGTGGTGCACGACCACATGCCGATCTGCGTCGGTGGCGGGGTGGAATCGATCTCCATGGTACAGACGCCGGACATGCGCGTGGGCGTCGATCCGACCCTGATGGAAATGCACCCTGACATTCACATGCCGATGTTGAACACGGCTGAAGTTGTGGCAGACCGCTACGGCATCTCCCGCGACCGCATGGACGACTACGCCTACCGCTCGCAGATGCGGACGGCGGCTGCACAGGAAGCGGGCAAGTTCGACGATGAAATCGTGCCGCTGACCAGCACCATGAAAATGATGAACAAGGAAACCAAAGAGGTTTCCGAACACGAGGTCACGCTGGATAAAGACGAAGGCAACCGCCCCTCCACCACGTTGGAAGGCTTGCAGGGTTTGAAGCCCGTTGTCGGCCCGGACAAGACGATCACCGCCGGTAATGCCTCGCAGCTTTCGGATGGCGCATCGGCGTCTGTCGTGATGGAAGCAAAGGAAGCGGAACGCCGCGGCATCACCCCGCTGGGCGCTTATCGCGGCATGTCGGTGGCCGGTCTTGCGCCGGACGAAATGGGCATCGGCCCGATCTACGCCATCCCGAAATTGCTGGAGCGGTTCAACCTGAAAATGGACGATATCGGCTTGTGGGAATTGAACGAGGCATTTGCCGTGCAGGTGCTGCATTGCGCCGATGTGCTGGGCATTCCCGATGAAAAGCTGAACGTGAACGGCGGCGCAATTTCCGTCGGCCACCCCTACGGCATGTCCGGCGCACGCATGGTCGGCCACGCGCTGATCGAAGGCAAACGCCAAGGCGTGAAGTATGTCGTCTGCACCATGTGCGTCGGCGGCGGCATGGGCGCGGCAGGCTTGTTCGAAGTTCTGTAGTAACGATTTCATCACGAAAAACGCAGCCGTGCTGACACTTCATCACGGCTGCGCGAGGGTGGGTATCAGGCGGACCGTTCGGTCTCTAACTGTCATCGTGTTGAACACACACGGTGCACAGATATGCTATGAGCGACGCCAACATGATGACGAACCCGGACGCTCCCATGAGTGATGAACCCGCCACCAAGACCAAACCTGCCTGGGTGAAATGGGCTGCCATCGCACTGGGCGCGGTGGCGCTTTTCGTCGCCTACCGCTTCCTGCCGATTTCCGAATGGGTGCAGGGCTTTCAGGAATGGGTGCAGGGTTACGGACCGCTGGGCTGGGTGATCTTCATCGCGGTCTATGCGGTGACGTCGTTCGTGCTGGTGCCGGGATCGTTCATGACACTGGCCGCCGGTGCCGTGTGGGGCTTGGGCGGATTTCCGCTGGTCATTCTCGGAGCGACGCTCGGTTCGGCCATGTCGTTCCTCGCGGCCCGCTACGCCTTCCACGACAAGGTGCAAACAAAGGTCGCCGAGTATCCGAAATTCCGCGCGGTGAACGAGGCCATCCGCGATGAAGGTTGGAGGGTCGTGGGGCTGCTACGTCTATCGCCCGCCCTGCCCTTCTCGCTGCAGAACTGGTTCCTCGGCATCACGCCGGTGAATTTCTGGCCCGCCCAAATTGCAACCTTCTTCGGCATCATGCCCGGCACGTTGCTCTACGTGCTGCTCGGTTCCGCAGGCGGCAGCGCGGCTGCCGGTGGCGACGATGCGGGCTTCGCGAAATGGATCGTGCTGGGCGTGGGTATTGTGGCGACGCTGGTGGTGACGGTGATCGTGACGCGCAAGGCGAAGGCGAAGATGGCGGAGTTCGAGGGGGAGTAAGCCCCGCACCCCGCTGTCATCCCCGCGCAGGCGGGGACCCACTTCGCAAAGCATTCCAACATTTACAGTGTGTAATGCGAAGCCGCCCTTGGCTGCCAGCTCATCTCAAAAACAAGCATCCGTCACATTCATAAGTGGGTCCCCGCCTGCGCGGGGATGACAGCGGAGGGTGAAGTTAGTTTGCCTACTTCCCCTTCCAAACCGGATCGCGCTTTTCCGCGAAGGCATTGAAGCCTTCCATCATGTCGTCGCTGCCGTAGAGCGTGTCGACGGTGGGTAGCTGGCGGGTGGTGATGCGGTTCATGGCGTCCTGAAAACGGCTGTCCTCGGCATCGCGCACGACCTCTTTGATAGCGGCGTAAACGAGCGGCGGGCCGGTCTCCAGCAGGCGTGCGGTTTCCCAGGCTTTGTCCATCAGATCAGCGGTCGGGTGAACGTGGTTTATCATGCCCCAGCGGTTGGCTTCCTCGGCGTCCAGCCAGCGGCCTGTGAGCAGCATTTCCATGGCGATGTGGTAGGGAATGCGCTTGGGCAGTTTCACGCTCGCCGCATCCGCCACCGTGCCGGAGCGGATTTCCGGTAGGGCGAAACTGGCGTGATCGGCGGCCAGAATGATGTCGCAGGACAGGGCGATTTCCAGCCCACCGCCGCAGCAGATGCCGTTCACCGCGCAGATGACCGGCTTGTTCATACGCGGCAATTCCTGCAGCCCACCGAAGCCGCCGACGCCGTAGTCGCCATCCACCGCGTCGCCATCGTCACCTGATGCGGCTTTCAAATCCCAACCGGGGCAAAAGAATTTTTCGCCTGTGCTGGTGAGGATTGCCACGCGCAGATCGGGGTCGTCGCGGAAGGCTGCAAACACATCGCCCATGATGCGGCTGGTGGCGAGGTTGATGGCGTTGGCCTTGGGCCGGTCGATGGTGACAAGCAGCACACCACCATCGCGGCGGGTGCGGATGGGTTGTTCGTCTCGGTCGAGAATATCGGTCATTGCGGTCTCCGTTTGATAATGAGTGCATCCACCGCCACCGACCCGTATTGCGTGGCGAAAAGCGGGTTCACGTCCAGCTCTTCCAGCGTATCTGCGTGGGCTTCGGCGTAGCGGGCGATGCAGATGATGTTGGCGATGAGTGCGTCGATATCAGTCGCATCGCTATCGCGGTAGCCGTCGAGCAGGCGACCGATTTTTAGGCCACCCAAGGCGCGGCGAATATCCGCCTCGGTGACGGGTAGAAGAAGGTTCGCCACATCGTCCAGCAGTTCCGTCAGTACCCCGCCTGCACCGATGGTTAGCATGAGGCCAACCGTGGGGTCGCGGGTGATGCCCACGAGGAGCTCGGCGAGTGGCTTGGGGGCCATTTCTTCGAGTAGGAAACGGCTGGAGAGGTCAGCCATGTCATTGCGGGCGGCTTCGACTTCGGCGTTTGTAGTCAGATTCAGACGCACGGCACCGGCTTCGGATTTATGAGCGATACCGAGGGCTTTGAGCGCGAAGGGCTGGGTGAGGTCGCCGAAGTTCACCGCCTCATCAGCAGATAAATTGATGCCCTTCGGAACGATCAAACCATAGGCCGCGAGTTCGTACTTCGACCTATATTCGTCCAGCATCTCATCATCACAGTTGTCATCCCCGCGCAGGCGGGGACCCACTTCTGAGGGCGCTCCACTAGGTGTTGGCTGCGAGGTGGTGCCACTCATATTGTCAGACGCAGAAATAAAAGCATCATCCGTTTCGTTGATGAGTGGGTCCTCGCCTGCGCGGGGATGACAGCTGGGTGTGGGGGAAGTTTGGAGTAAGGGAAGTGGCAAAGGCCGCGACCACACTTCCCCGATAAATCTCGCTGCGTCTGCCGCCCTCACCGCAGCATCCAACCCGCACAACGGCGCTATTCCCTTCGCCATCAAATCTTGCGCCAATTCCTCCGGCATCGTCTCAGACAGGCTGGACACCACTGCGGCACGAGCGCCGGTTTGCTTCATCGCGGCGATGAACGCGTTCGTTGCCCCCAACCAGTCTGCCGGGTCGCAACGGTCGGCGGGGGGAATGTCAATTACCAGCATGGCGAGGTCGAAATCGGGTGCGAGCGCCGCCTCGTACATGCGGATCATCGCGGGCCAATCGCCCCAGATGAAGGTGTTGTAGTCGAGCGGATTAGCGATGCCGATCATCGGGCCAAGTTCAGTGCGGAGCGCGCCCGTTTCTGCTTCCGTGAACCTCCGCCAGTCCAGACCTGTGGGCAGAGCAGTGTCAGCCATCAACGACGCCTCGCCGCCGGAGCAGGATAGTGACAACACATCACCGCCGGGCAACGCGCCGTGGACGTGCAGCAGTTTTAGCGTTTCCAGAAAGGTCGCGATATCATCCACGCGGGCGATGCCGAGGCGGGTGAACAATGCATCGTGGGCGGCATCACTTCCGGCGAGAGATGCCGTGTGGGTGATCGTTGCCGCCTGCGCCTGTTCCGACCGCCCGACCTTGATGGCCACAATGGGCTTTCCCAATTCACGGGCACGTAGCGCGAGGCGCTCGAAAGCATGGACGTCGTCCAGCCCTTCGATATGCAGGCCAAGCGCGGTGATGCGTTCGTCTTCGATGATCGCCGCACCGAGATCGGACAGGCCGAGCTGCGCCTGATTGCCTGCGGTCAGGACCATCGCAATCGGCAAGCCGCGCTTTTGCATCGTCATATTGATGGCGATGTTCGACGATTGCGTGATGATCGCCACGCCGTTTTCCACTCGGGCTGCGCCATGCTGGTCCGGCCAGAGCGCGGCCCCATCCAGTGCGTTGATTAGGCCGTAGCAGTTGGGGCCGACGATGGGCATGTCGCCTGCGGCTTCGACGAGACGCGTTTGCAGATTGGCGCTAGCCGCGTCTTCCGCACTGGCTTCGGCAAACCCTGCCGCGTAGCAGATTGCGCCACCCGCACCGCGCATTGCCAAGTCGGCGACAACGGAGATCGTGCGTTCGCGGTTCACCGCGACATAGGCTGCATCCGGTGCTTCGGGCAGGTCTGCGATGGAGCGGAAGCACTTGCGCCCGCCCAGCGTTTCGCGCGTCGGGTGGACGGGCCAGATCGTGCCGTCGAAGCCCAAGCGATCGCATTGCTCCACCACGCGCTCACATTCCTTGCCGCCTATCACGGTGATGGTACGCGGACGAATAAGACGCAGCAGGCGTGACGGATCAGGCACGGATTCAGCCGCGCAGGATTTTCAGCCAGCGGTTGATGGCGATCACCCTGCGCACCACCAGCGCGACGATGGTAAGCCATGCCAGCGGACCGATGAGAAATGTCAGGTTCGGGAACACGAACCAGCCGCCGCCATCAGGCCGGAAACCAAGCTGGATGATACTGGACAGGCCGTTCACCAGCGATGGCAATATGGACAGCAGCACGACGAGCAACAGCGTTCGCACGGCTTCCCCCACCACCATTTCCACCGCCCCACCGCGAGTGCCGGAGGAACGTGAAAGCTCCATCCAGATCGCGAAAGCGATGAGCAGCAGCGGGAAAATGACGAGGACGATGAGAGCGGCAAGACCGTCGGTGGTGGTGAGCATTTGGGACAAGATTTATCCTCCTAGTGGCCGCAGCAGGGCGCGGCTGATGATGTGGCGTTGGATTTCGCTGGTGCCTTCCCAGATGCGTTCGATGCGGGCGTCGCGCCAGATGCGCTCCAGCGGCAGCTCGTCCATCAGCCCCATGCCGCCGTGGATTTGCAGTGCTTCGTCGGCGATCATCGCGAGCACTTCGGACGCTTTCAGTTTCGCCATGGCCATATCCATGTCGGTGCAGCCGCCGGTGTCGAACTTGCTGCCGGCTTCCCATGTCAGCAATTCAGCCGCCTTTAACTCCATCGCCATGTCGGCGAGTTTGAACGAGATGCCCTGAAACTTGCCGATCTGTTGGCCGAACTGTTTGCGCTCGGTGGCGAAGGACAGCGCGTGCTGGAAGGCGCGGTCGGCGCGGCCAAGGCAGGTGGCGGCGACCTGCAGGCGGGTCGCGCCCAGCCAGTCGTTGGCAACCTCGAACCCCTTGCCCACTTCGCCCAAAACGTTTTCAGCAGGCACGCGGCAATCGTCGAATTCCAGCACGGCGTTGGTGTAGCCGCGGTGGGAAACGTTGTTATAGCCATCGCGTACGGTGAAACCCGGCGTTGTCCCCCCGCCTTCAGCAAACTTGTCGACGAAAAACGCGGTAATTTCAGCCTTCGTGCCGCGTGGGGTTTCCACCTCGCCGGATTTCATGAAGCAGATGGCAAAGCCCGCGATATCGGCGTGGCTGATGAAATGTTTGGTGCCGTTGAGGATCCAGTCGGTGCCATCCTGCTTTGCGGTCGCCTTCATGCCGCGCAGATCGGACCCCGCGCCGGGTTCGGTCATGGCGAGGCAGTCCCATGTCTCACCTTTTAGACATGGTTCGAGATAGCGTTTGCGCTGGTCCTCGGTGCCCGCACACAGGATGTTCGACGGGCGGGCAACGGCAGTCCAGTGCAGGGCGTAGTTGGCGCGACCCAGCTCTTTTTCGTAGAGCAGCCAAGTCAGCGTATCGAGGCCACCGCCGCCGAATTCTTCCGGAATGTTGGCCGCGTAGAGGCCTGCCTCCATTGCTTTCTGTTGGATTTCGCGAACGAGATCCATGTCGAGATGGCCGGTGCGTTCAACCTCCGCCTCGTGCGGATAGAGTTCGTTTTCGACAAAGGCGCGGGTCGTTTCGACAACGGCGGATTGTTCTTCGGTGAGATCGAAGTTCATCAGACCGCAGCCTGCTTCTTCAGGCCCAGTTTCTCCCGCACCGCATTAGGTCCAATCACACTCGCACCAAGGCTTTCGATGATGCCTTTGGCGTGGGTCACAAGCTGCTCGTTCGTGGCGAGGTTGCCTTTGCCCAACATGAGATTGTCTTCCAGCCCGACACGCACGTTGCCGCCTGCCAGGACGGACGCTGCGACGAACGGCATCTGGTTGCGGCCAAGTGCGAAGGCGCTCCATGTCCACGTATCCGGCACATTATTGACCATGGCCATGAAGGTGTTCAGGTCGTCCGGTGCGCCCCACGGCACGCCCATGCACAGCTGCACGAGGGCGTTCTTCTCCAACACACCCTCCTTCACCAACTCCTTGGCGAACCACAGGTGGCCGGTGTCGAAGGCTTCGATTTCGGGCTTCACGCCAAGCTCCGTCATCATCGTGCCCATGGCGCGCAACATGCCGGGTGTGTTGGTCATCACGTAGTCGGCCTCTGCGAAATTCATGGTGCCGCAATCCAGCGTGCAGATTTCCGGGCGGCATTCGGCAACATGTGCCACGCGCTCGGTGGCGCCGGCCATGTCGGTGCCGAATTCGTTCACCGGCAGCGGGTTTTCGGTGTCGCCGAACACCATGTCACCACCCATGCCGGCGGTGAGGTTCAGCACCACATCGACGTCGGCATCACGGATGCGGTCGGTGACCTCGCGGAACATTTTGGGATCACGCGACGGCACACCGGTTTCAGGGTCACGCACATGGCAGTGGACTACAGCGGCGCCTGCCTTGGCGGCGGCAATCGCGCTGTCGGCTATCTGCTTTGGCGAACGCGGCACGTGGGGGCTACGGTCTTGCGTGGCACCGGAGCCGGTGACGGCGCAGGTGATGAAAACGTCACGGTTCATTTCTAACGGCATGGTGGGGCCTGACGAGTGATTCAGCTGACCGACGCTGGCGGCATTTTTTGCCGCATGCAAGCGATGTGGCGAACCGATTGCGGGGTCGGCGCGTTTCTTTCACAATCGACCATCATTTCAGGCTCAGAAGCACCTCATGACCAAACTCATTATTGCATATATCGCTACCGTCATCGTTTTCTTCGCTATCGACTTCGTTTGGCTCGGCACTGTCGCCAAGGACTTCTATCAGGGACAAATAGGGCCGCTGCTGCTAGACGAGTTCAACGTGACCGTCGCGGTGGTGTTCTATCTTGTTTATATCATCGGCCTGATCTTCTTTGCCGTGAACCCGGCGTTGGAAGCGGGGTCGGTGGGCAAGGCCGCGCTGTATGGCGCGCTGTTCGGCTTCTTCTGTTACGCGACCTACGACTTCACAAACCTTGCTACGCTGAAGGGCTACACCACCACCGTCGCGTTGGTGGACCTCGCTTGGGGCACGTTCCTGACGGGTACGTCTGCGTTCTTGGGGACGTGGATCACAATGAAGATCACCGGCTAAGCCTTGGGAAAATAACCAGCTAACACCAAGCCGCTTCAGACTTGGGGTGCGACACAATCGCCGCACCCCAAACCGGATCGCGGTAAGGTCCGTAGATAGAAGGGTTAGCCTGATCAAAGGCACTTTTCTTAGTAGGACTTCCCCATGACCCGTATCAAAACCATTCTCGCCGCTGGCGCGACCGCACTTGCACTTGCTGTCTCCGCACCAGCCACGTCCGCCTTTGCTGATGGTCACAGCAAGAACATCGTTGAAGTTGCCGCCGGTAACGACACATTCTCCACGCTGGTCGCTGCTGTGAAAGCGGGTGATCTGGCAAAGACATTGTCCGGTGATGGCCCGTTCACCGTTTTCGCGCCGACCAACGATGCATTCGCTGCCTTGCCGGAAGGCACAGTGGAAACGCTTTTGAAGCCCGAAAACAAAGACCAGCTGGTCAAAATCCTCACCTCGCACGTCGTTGCAGGCAAGGTTGATGCAGCAACGCTGACCGGCCTCATCAAAAAAGGCCACGGCTACGTCAATGTGACCATGGTGTCCGGCGACACCGTCACCGCACGCGCCACGCCATCGGGCAAAGTTTACATGTTCGATGAGTCGCAGAACGTCATCAATGTTGTGTCCACAGATGTTGCAGCCTCGAACGGCGTTATTCACGTGATCGATAAAGTGCTGCTGCCCAAGTAAACCGACGGGTAACCCATCAGACGCGAATGTCTGACTAGCGCGGGGCGACGCGCTGCGAAGGCCGGAAGTGTGAAAACGCTTTCGGCCTTGTGCTTTTGTGCTCACGCGAACGTGCAGTGTTTGTGAGTGCAACCTGTCGCCGAATTCATCAATATGCCTCACAAGAGGCAGGCCGAACGCTTATATGTGTTCAAGACAAGACATTCAGGAGCGTCCACCATGTTGAACCGTCGTACTTTTCTTTTGGGAACAGCCGCAGCAACCGGCGCGCTGGTCTTTGCCGCCGCTGGTCGCCAAGGCGTTGCTGTGGCCTCCACAGGGCCACTCGCCACCGCGACCACCTATGGCCACGACCTAATGCCCGACACCATCGAGAAGGTGGTTAAAACACCGGCGGAATGGCAGGCGGAATTGAACGAATTGCAGTTCGCCGTGTTGCGCCAGGAAGCGACGGAACGTCCGTTCACGAGCCCACTGGACAATGAAAAACGCACTGGGACATTCCACTGTGCAGGCTGCGATCTGCCGCTCTACCGTTCGGAAACGAAGTTTGATTCCCGCACCGGCTGGCCGTCATTTTACGAAGCCATCAAAGGCGCTGTAGCCACGAAGAAGGACTTCGGCCTCTTTCTGCCGCGCATCGAAGTACATTGCATCCGTTGCGAAGGCCATCAGGGTCACATCTTCACCGATGGGCCTAAGCCGACGGGGAATAGGCATTGCATCAACGGTGTGGCGATGACGTTCAAGCCGGATGTGGCTTAGGGGCTTCCTCGCTAGACACTCACTCCACTGTCATCCCCGCGCAGGCGAGGACCCACTTATCAGTCGAATGATGAAGTGGGCATAATAGGGCGACATTGTAGCATCGAAATGAGCTACAAAGAGTGGAGTTTGTTGAGAAGTGGGTCCCCGCCTGCGCGGGGATGACAGCGGTGGTAGTGGAAGCGCTCGAACGCTACTCCGTCGGCTCTTCCACCAACTTACCACTGTAAATTACCGGACCCGTTGCCGTTCCTGTGGGTGAGCCACCGGACGGTTCAAGCGAGATGGCAAACAAATCGCCGTTCTTCGCTTCCAGTGTCTTCAGGTCGATCTCACCTTCGCCCAACAGGCCGACAGACACAGCTTTTTCGCCATCCGGCACATACCAGACTTCGAGGCTTTTCCCGTCCGGGCGCGTGACGCCGAGGCTGCGAACTTTCACTTCGCCAGTTGCACCATCCACGGAAACCACCAGCGATGGCGATGCACCACCATCTGCGTTCACAACGGCTACGAATTGACGGCCATCGAGTGCGGCAGGCGCATAGGGATCGCCGCTTTGGAACAGACCAGCGACTTTCTGGCCAACACCTGAAATACCGCCGGGCGCATCCTGCACCACGATTGCACCGAACAAGGCAGCAGCTAATGCAGCTGCCATCGTACCCAAGCGCCAGCGGTTGCGGCTGCGGCGCAGCGCGTTGTCATTTGCAGCAGCGGGTGCAGCAGTGACCACGGGTGTCGAGCCCACGGCGGTTTCCGCTTCCGGCAGCGACCGCTCGATACGGTCCCACAAGGAGGGCGGGGGAATTTCTGGTGCGATGGATGCGTTGAGCGCGCCGAAATGGCGTTCCCACGTGTGAACCTCATCAAGCAGCGCCTCGTCGGTTTCCAGCGCAAGACGCACGGCCTTGCGTTCACCGACCGGCAGCGTGCCCATTACATATTCGGCAGCGGTGGCGCTGCGCTCGTCTTTTGTCATGGTGTCGTCGTCCATGCCTGCCTCGTCTTCCCTCTGAACCCTGTTCGCGTGTGCAATGCGGTGGGCCTTAATTCTCCAAACAGGTACGAAGCTGAATAAGCCCGCGTCGCAATCTGGTTTTTACCGTTCCCGATGGAATGGCGAACCGTTCCGCCAGTTCATCGCGCGACCAGCCCTCATAATAGGCCAGCAAAACGTAGTTCCGGTCGTCTTCCTTCATTTCGCTCAGGCAGGTGCGAAGCGTTTCGAGCTCCGTCACATCCACCTGTTCGTTGGCCGAACCACCGAGACGAAAAATCTCTTCTTCATCACCCGGCTCGTCCACAGTCTGTTCGGGCCGCGTGGCACGAACGATGTCGATAGCGCGGTTGCGCGCCACCGTGGCCATCCAGGTGATCGGCCTGCCCTGCTTGGAGTCGTACTGCCCGGCCTTCTGCCAAATCTTCACGTAAACGTCTTGGAGGGCGTCTTCCGCTTTCGACCTGTTACGCAAGATACGCAGCACCACGCCGAAGAGTTTCGCGCTCGTTCGTTCGTATAATGTGCGGAATGCCGCGCGGTCGCCCGCAGCGGTAGCCGCCATCAGGCTTTCCAGCGTTACTTCGTCACCCGCTCGTCCGGCTGTCTTTTGCGCCACCATCGGCGATGCCTCACTTTTCACCCGCTACGCAGGCTCCCTTGAAACTTATTCTAGCAAGCCATTTGTGGCGGTACCAGTGACGCTTGCCGGTGAGGTTAAGCCTGCGACGACAAGGCCGTCTGAACCGCGGACGTGATCGCTTCGACACCCGCATCGCCGCCACGCTCGGTGGAGACCAGCGTGCCATCACGGAAAGCATCATCCACCGCCTTCGTCAGAAGCGCAGCGGCCTTGGCATAGTTGTCGTTGCTCTTTTCCACCGCCAGCCAATCCAGCATCATCGCGCCGGACAGGAACATGGCCGTGGGGTTGGCGATGCCTTTGCCAGCAATATCCGGCGCGGAGCCGTGGCACGGCTGGAACACCGCGTGGTCGTCGCCAATATCGGCGGATGGCGCATAGCCAAGCCCTCCGATCAGACCGGCTGCAAGGTCTGAAAGAATGTCACCATACATATTTTCGGTGACCATCACGTCGTAGATCCAAGGGCGGCGCACCATCTCCATGGCGACAGCATCGATATAGCCGTAGCCCTTTTCGATGTCGGGGTGGTTCGCGGCAGCCTCATCGAACACATCGCGCCAGAAAGCCATGGATTTGAAAACGTTGGCTTTATCAACGCTCGTGACATGCCCCCGATAGCCCTTGGCCTTGCGCTGCTGTGCCAGTTTGAACGCGAATTCGCTGACGCGGGCTGTGCCTTTGCGGGTGATGATCTGAGTGTCTGTAGCGCGATCAGCATCCCGCGTTCCGGGTTCGGACGGGTCGAACAGGCCTTCGGTGGATTCGCGGATGAGCACGATATCCAACTCGTTGCCGCGCGGGTCTGCCAGCGGACCGGCCACACCCGGCACGGACCGCGCGGGGCGCATGCCTGCATAGAGATCGAGGATAAAGCGCAGTTCGATCTGCGGCACGATTTCCGTGCCATCTTCATAGCGCACGTTCGGATCGCCCATCGCGGCGAGCAAAATAGCGTCCGCCGAGCGGCATCCGGCGATTGTCTCATCCGGCAGGGCATTGCCCGTTTTGGTGTAGGTGCCAGCACCGGCTTCCAGCCAGTTTTCCACCGCTTCAGGCTCACCCACCTGACGCAGCGCCTGTTGAACAAGCTCGACGCATGGTCGGGTGATTTCCTCACCGATACCGTCTCCGGGAAGGATGGCGAGTTGAAGTGCTTGTGTCATGGTGCGATCCGAAATTGATGAAGTCCACCGCTTTATCGGTAGCGTTGGGGGCGGTGTCCAGCATTGCCTTTATGCAGAGCCGATTGTCGGGCAGAAGAAGGAATTGATTCCTTCAACCTGTTGTTCCCATGCCCGTTCGCCGTCTCCACGAGACCATCGTCAACCAGATCGCCGCCGGTGAGGTCGTAGAGCGGCCCGCCAGCGTTGTGCGCGAGCTGTTGGACAATGCAATCGATGCGGGCGCGAAGCGTATCGATCTCGTCATCGCAAGTGGTGGCAAAGGATTGATACGGGTAACGGATGATGGTCGTGGCATGGATGCAGACGATCTGGCACTCGCGGTGGAGCGTCATTGCACATCGAAGCTGACCGACGATCTGCTGGATATTCACACGCTGGGTTTTCGAGGCGAGGCGCTGCCATCCATCGGGTCCGTATCGCGGTTGACCATTCGCACACGGCAAGACGGTTCTGATAGCGGCTACGAGATTTCTGTCGATGGCGGCAAGATCACGCAGGTGCGGCCCGCCGCTTTCAATCGCGGCACGGTGGTCGAAGTCGCGGACCTGTTTTACGCCACGCCCGCGCGGCTGAAATTCCTGAAAACCGAACGGGCGGAAACCACCGCGATATTGGACGTGCTGCGCCGCGCGGCGCTGGCCCATCCGGAAATTCACTTCTCGCTCGGCGGGCCGGACAGGCAGCCGGTGGACCACCCGGCAGCGCAGGGGGACGATGCCTGGCTGCACCGTGCGCGGCAGGTGTTGGGGGTAGATTTTGCAGAGAACGCGCTGACGATAGATGCTGAACGCGAGGGCGTCCGGCTGACGGGGCTGGCGGCGCTGCCGACCTTCAACAGAGGCAATGCCCTGTCGCAGTTCGTTACCGTGAACGGACGATCCGTGAAAGATCGCCAGCTCACCGGTGCCATTCGTGGTGCATACATGGACCACCTCGCGCGGGGGCGGCACCCGATGGTCAGCCTCGATATCGCCATCGAACCGGAGCTGGTGGACGTGAATGTTCACCCTGCAAAGTCCGAAGTGCGGTTTCGTGACCCCGGCCTCGTGCGCGGGCTGATCGTCGGTGCATTGCGTCAGGCCATCGAAGCTGCGGGACACCGCGCATCGAGCCGAGGCGGCGTCGATATGATGGCAGCCTTCACGCCGGGCGGACTCGGTGAACAGGCGGTGCGGGCAGCGGCTGGTGGCCTTGCAGAAAACGCTGCGGGCCATTTCGACCAGACGGGATACACTTCGCCGGGCAACGCCAACCACGATTGGCAGCAATCGCCGAACCGACCCGTTCAAGCCGGCCCGATAGGCTTGCAGGAAGCGCCGGCCACTTTCGACATGACCGGCGCGCCATCAGCAGATCAGCGTCCTTCAGAAAATACCGACACCTATCTCGCCAACCCACTGGGCGCTGCGCGGGCGCAGGTGCACGAGAATTATATCATCGCGCAGACGGAGGGCGGTCTCGTCATCGTCGATCAACACGCAGCTCACGAGCGGCTAGTCTATGAGCGCATGAAAGCGCAGATCGCGGAAAAGGGCGTCGAAGCGCAGATGTTGCTCATTCCGCAGATCGTCGATCTAGCCGAAGATGACGCCGCGCGCTTGCTCGATCACAGCGTCGAACTCGCGCAACTGGGCCTGTGTTTTGAAGAATTCGGCCCCGGTACATTGGCCGTGCGGGAGACGCCTACGTTGTTGGGCGAAGTGAACGCTGCCGCTTTGCTGCAAGACCTTGCCGATGAAATCGCAGAATGGGGCACAGCAACAACGGTGCGCGAACGCATCGACCATGTGGCCGCGACCATGGCCTGTCACGGTTCGGTGCGCTCCGGTCGCCGCTTGCGCCCGCAAGAAATGGACGCACTGTTGCGCGATATGGAAGCGACGCCGAATTCCGGCCAATGCAACCATGGTCGTCCGACCTATGTGGAACTGAAGCTTAGCGATATCGAGCGGCTTTTCGGCAGAAGCTGAAGTTTTTGCGCTCACGCTGTCGGCTCAACAGCCTTCGCTCCGCGTGGGCGGCACGTAAGTGCCGAGGGATACTTGATCGCTTCGCAGTTCAAGCAAAGCTTGAACCGCTCTTTATGGATCTGTTCAACTGGACGTGAGCGGCAGCGATGGTTATGACAAATGTTGCATCATTTGGGAGCTGAAATGCTAAATCGCGTCAACATCGCCGTGCCTCAAGCCGCCACCCTGCGTTACGCAGAGGCGGATTATACGGTTCTGGCCCCCGGCACCCATGTGGTCTGCGCGATTACCGGCGACAACATCCCGCTCGATGAGTTGAAGTATTGGAGCTTCGCCCGACAGGAAGCCTATGTCGATGTGGAAGCCTCCGTCGAAGCCGAACGTAAAGCGGGTCGGCTGGCTTAAAACGACCTAGCTTTCGGGCTGTGCCGCATCTGCGATATTTGCGGGATTTTTCAATCTATATGTTGCAGCGCGTTTACGTGTGTCTTCGATCAGCGACGTGACGGTGCGCTCGGTTTCGAACAACAGGTCTATCACCAACACGTCGATGGCCTTGCGCAGTTCAGCCTGCGCTTCACCGGCACGGACGAGGCGGACCTCGTCTTTTTGCGTGGTCACCAGCGGCATTCCAAGTTCCGACGCGCGGCTCATCAACTCACGGCACTCACCGGCGGAATAGGCGTGGTGGTCGCCGAAAGCCTGCTCTTCCACCACATCTGCGCCCAGCGCTTTCAGCGTTGCGAAAAATTTCTCAGGGTCGGCCAAGCCGCAAAAGGCCATGACCTTGCTGCCATCGAAACGCTCGCCCTGCCGCACCGCGATATCGGCCTGCATGATGGGCTTCGCCATTCGTGCTGCGCGGCGCACGACATCACCACTGGCTGCGCCGCTGCCGATGAGCAGGATGCGGTCTGCCATGGTCATTTGCTTGGCAAGGGTTGCGCGCAACGGACCGGACGGCATGGGAAATCCGTTGCCGACACCACGGCCACCATCCACAACGACGACATTCATGTCCTTCCGCAGCGTCGGATTTTGAAACCCGTCATCCATGATGATGAAGTCCACATCGCAACTTTGCAGAAGTGCAGCACCGGCCACCCGATCTGCGCAAACCACCGTCGTGGCGTAGAGCGCAAGTATCATCGGTTCGTCGCCGACGTCGCGCGAGTTATGGACCTTCACATCCACCAGCACCGCGCCTTTTGCGTTGCTGCCATAGCCACGCGACAGAAAACCGGGGCGAAGGCCCATGGCGCGCACTTGCTTTGCTATAGCGATTGCAGTCGGTGTTTTGCCCGCACCACCGGCCACGAAATTACCGACACAGAGAACCGGAAGACGACTGACAGCCTTGGGCGGCGCGGCCATTCGCATTGCGCCGATATGTCCGAAAATGGCCGAAAACGGTGACAGCGCCCATGCCGCGACCCCGCCGGGGCGGTACCACCATGATGGGGCGTCGCTCATTTCTGTTGATCCAGCAATTGCTTCTCGGCCAGGGCCTTTGCTGCCATCTCTGCCCGACGATCAAGACCGGCGCGCAGGCGCAGCGGGGTGATGTAGGGGTCGAGACCGGCCACGCATTTGTCCAATGCACCGGCCAGCGATGTTACGGCTTTCTGGCCAGACTGCTGCATTGTTTGCACAACTTCATCATGCTGCAAAAGATAAGCGACGTGGGAGGCCAGCATGGCCTCATCACGCACCAGCTTTACCCCGCCTGCATCGACAAGCGCTTGATAGGTGTCGCGGAAATTCTGCACGTAACGACCAGACAAAACGGCAAGGCCTGCCATGACGGGTTCGATGGGGTTCTGCCCGCCCTGCCCGCCGGTTTCGCTGAGGGACTTGCCCATGAACGCCACGCGGGCCAGAGCAAGATAGAGGCCCATTTCACCGATCGTGTCGCCCAGCAAAATGGCTGTATCGGGCACGATCTCTTCGTCTTTGGAACGTCTCGCGCAAGACAGGTTTTCCGCAGCCAGCATTGATGACAACGCATCGCCCCGGTCCGGGTGGCGGGGAACGATAACGGTCAGCAGATCGGGCAAATGCTTCAACAAGGCGCGGTGCACGCGGGCGACGGTCTGCTCTTCACCGTCGTGGGTGGACACCGCCACCCACACGGGCCGGTCGCCGATCTGCTGCTTCAACACGGCAACGGCTGCTGCGTCATATGCGGGTGGCGACGTGTCGAGTTTCAGGTTGCCCATGACGGACACATTGGCCGTTCCCAAAGCGCGGAACCGGTCTGCATCGACGGTGGATTGGGCGAAGACTGCAGACAGTTTGGAAAAGATCGCACGGGCCAATCGCGGGCGTTTGGACCAACGGGTGTTGGAACGATCCGACACGCGGGCGTTGACCAGAACCTGTGGAATTTTTCGCGCCTGAAGCTCGGTCATGGTAGTGGGCCAAAGTTCCGACTCGGCGAAGATCGCAAGGTCCGGCATCCAATGGTCGAGGAAGCGACCGGCAGCGCGCTTCATGTCGAGCGGCACATATTGATGGATGACGCCCTTGGGCAATTTTGCACTGGCGATTTCAGCAGATGTGACCGTACCGGTGGTGAGGACGACGTTGATCGAAAACGTGTCCAACCGTTCGATGAGCGGCATGATCGCCAGCGCCTCGCCGACGCTTGCAGCGTGCAGCCAGACCAATGGGCCGGCGGGGCGCTCCCACGCCGCATAGCCGTAACGTTCAGCGCGGCGGTCGCGATCTTCCTTGCCGCGCCTTGCGCGGGCGCGCAAAAACGGACCGGCAAACGGGTAAAGCGCGGAGCCGACGCCGCGGTAAAGGCGCAAGGTTGTGTTTGCCCAAACGTCAGACATCTATCGCCCGTTTCACATGTGGAACTGCAGCGCCGCAAACCCTGCGACGGGCCAGTGTGATGGGCTGCCATTGCGGCATTTTGAAGAGACGGAAACGCACGTCGATACCTGCAGTGTTTGCGCCTTATGCGTTTTCAGGCTCGAGAAAGCGGTGCAGGTGGACGCAGAAATAGCGCATGTGGGCGTTGTCGACCGAGGCTTGCGCCTTGGCTTTCCAGGCCGCGCGGGCCGTCTCGTAATTGGGGTAGATACCCACGATATCAAGCTTTTCGAGATCGCGGAACGTGACGCCTTCGAGCGATTCCAGCTCACCGCCGAAGACGAGATGAAGAAGCTGCTTGTTTTCTGTTTCGATGGCCATGACAGGCTCCTTCTTATGTGGTGCTGCCGCAAAGACTGTTTAGTGCTGGCGCTTAGGACGCCTTATCAATGGCCCGCCTTGCGAGATCAAGCATTTCATCATGGCGCGTGGCGCATGACGCGACCAGCTGGCCGTGGCGCACATCGCTGCAATTATAGGAAAGTGTGCGCCCCTCACGATCCGTCAACTTGCCACCGGCGCGATGACAGATCAGATCGGCGGCGGCGAGATCCCAATCCTTGGCGGAGCCGCGCGCCACGATCAGGTCGGCACGGCCCATGGCAACCATGGCGATGCGGTAGGCAAGCGAGGGCACGAAATCCATGCGCTCCACCGTATGCGGCTCCAATTTCATCAGCGCGGTTTGGGTCGCGCGGGGGCCGGTGACACGCAGTGTTGTGCCGTCGCTGAAGGCGCAGGCTTCTATCGGTTCGCCGTTCAATAAGGCCGGACCATCGTAGGTTGCGGTCAGCGTTTCGCCCAGCGCAGGGCATTCCAGAACGGCGGCGATTGGGCGATTGTTCTCCACCACCGCGAGGCTGACGCACCATTGGCGCATGTGGTTGAGGAAACCGCGTGTGCCGTCGATGGGGTCGATGACGAATGTTCGCTTTGCGTCGCGTCGCGAGCCATCATCTTCGGTCTCTTCCGAAAGCCAACCGTAGTCTGGTCTGGCGGCAAGCAACTCGCGTTTGAGGAATTCATCCACCGCAAAATCGGCCTGGCTGACGGGGCTGTCGCCTTCCTTCATCCAAACTTCGGGGCTGTCGGCGGCGGCTGGTCCGAACCAGCGCATGGCCAGTTGGCCCGCTTCGCGGCCCAATCGCTCCAGCAGTGCTTGATCGTCACTATCGTCCTGCCCACTATTTTCCTGCAAGGGTCATGCCTTCGATCAAAATGCTGGGCGTCGCGATGGACTGGCGGTAGTCGATATCATTTGCCGGTTCCATTGCCGCGAACATAGCGGTGAGGTTCGATGCGATGGTGATTTCCGACACCGGAAAAGCGATCTCGCCGTTCACGACCCAAAAGCCGGATGCACCTCGTGAATAGTCGCCGGTGACGAGGGACACGCCCTGCCCGATCAGTTCCGTGACCAGCAGGCCCGTGCCCATCGCCTTCATCATATCGTCCGGCGAGCGGCTGCCGGGATGCAGGATGAGGTTCGATGATGACGGGCTGGTGGAGGACCCACCACGGCTGGCACGACCGTTGGTTTCCATGCCCAACTGCTTTGCGTTGGTGCTGTCCAGCAACCAGCTTGCGATGCGTCCGTCTTCCACAAGATCGAAAGCCGCGCCGCCAACGCCTTCGCCATCGAAGGGACGAGACGCTGTGCCACGCATGATGTGAGGGTCGTCGGTGATTTTCAAACCGGATGCAAAAATCTGCTCTCCCATTTTCTCACGCAGGAAACTGGTGCCGCGCACGACGGATGCGCCGTTCAACGCTCCTGCCAGATGGCCAACGAGGCTGCGGGCCATGCGGGGCTCGAACAGGCAGGCCACGGTGCCGGTTGGCACTGTGCGCGGGGCGTGACGGCGTGCGGCGCGCCTGCCAGCTTCTGCTCCGATGGATTGCGGCGAGCGCAAATCTTTGAAATGGCGCTGGCTATCGAAATCGTAGTCACGCTCCATGCCGGCGCCCTCACCGGACACGGCGGATACCGACAGCGAAAACCGGCTGGCGCTGTAAGCACCGCTGAAACCGTCGCTCGTTGCCAATACGCTGCCTCCGAGGCCGTAACCGAAACCGGCACCACTGGATTTCGATACGCCATCGACCGCGAGCGCAGCCTCTTCGCAGGCCAGTGCCAGATCGCGCATCATGTCGAAATCCGGTTCCGCTTCGTCCAGCAAATCGAGATCGGGCCAGTTTTTCGCCAAGCGATCCGGTGGCGCAAGGCCGGTATGCGGGTCTGGCGGGGCGACCTTCGCCATGGCCACCGCGCGGGCAGCGAGATCGTCGATAGCGTCGCTCTGATTGGCGGAAACAGACGCCACACGATCACCGACGAAGACGCGCAGCGAGAAAGCATTGTTCTGCGCGCTTTCCGTGTCCTCCACCTTGCCCTCGCGCACAGACACACCGGTGGAAGACGAGATCGCCACCACCGCGTCTGCTGCATCGGCACCGGCTTTTTTCGCAGCCGTCACAAGGTCTGCGGCACGGCTTTGCAGGTGGTCGAGGTCTGGCGCGGTGGGCATGGAATTGCAATTCGGGGAAAGTGAGTGTCGCTACGGGTGTAAGCAGGGCTGCTGCGCTTCACAAGTCGATAGGCGAGGTTGCAGGCGTCACTTCGGGCGGCCTACATGGTGATGAAAGCACACGCACGGATTCCTGCCCATGGCTGATGGCCCAAATGTCTTTCTGGAAGCTGTTGTTTTGTTGGGGGGCGCTGCCGTTGCGGCACCGCTTTTCAAACGAATCGGGCTAGGCACCGTGCTTGGCTATTTGGCGGTCGGCGTTTTACTCGGCCCGGTTCTCTACTCCGTGTTCGGTCTGGTTCTAAGCTTTACCGGCGACGGTGAAGATGTGCTGCATGTGGCCGAACTCGGCGTCGTCATGCTGCTGTTTCTCGTTGGGTTGGAGCTTAAACCTGCTCTGCTGTGGAGCATGCGCAAGGAGATTTTCGGCCTCGGTGCAACACAGGTTATCGCGTCTGGCCTGTTGTTGATGGTTTGCGCCATGGTGGCCGGTTTTGGCGCTGCCACGTCCTTTGTTATCGGCTTCGGTCTTGCGCTTTCGTCCACCGCTTTTGCGCTGCAAATATTGGAAGAAGAAGGCGACGACCGCACGCGGTGGGGCAAGAAAGCGTTTTCAATCCTGCTGTTTCAAGACCTTGCCATCGCACCGCTGCTGGTTGCCGTGCCGCTGTTGGCGGCAGGCACGATGGAAGTCACGGCAGGCGGCCTCTGGCAAGTCGCGATCGCCATCAGCGCGGTGGTAGCGCTTGTGCTTGCGGGTCTTTATCTCATGAACCCGCTCTTTGGCATTATCGCCGCCACGGGCGCGCGCGAAGCTATGATTGCGGCAGCGCTTTTCATCGTCATCGGGTCAGCGGTGTTGATGCAATATGCGGGGCTTTCCATGGCGATGGGGGCGTTCATCGCGGGCGTGTTGCTGGCTGAATCCAGTTACCGGCATGAGCTGGAAGCCGACATCGAACCCTTCCGTGGCATTCTGCTCGGTCTGTTCTTCATCGCGGTGGGCCTGTCGGTCGATCTGCAAATCGTCTGGGATAATCTGCTGTGGATCGCACTTCTGGTCCCTGCGGCTTTGGCGCTTAAGGCTGCTGTCATCTATGCGGCTGCGCGCCTTTTTGGCAGCGATCATAACGATTCCGTGCGGATGGCAGCCTTGCTGCCGCAACATGGTGAGTTCGGTTTTGTGCTGTTCTCCGCAGCCGTCGCTGCAGGCTTGCTGGACCGTGAACTGTCATCCTTCCTTATCGCAGGCGTGACGCTGTCCATGGCGCTAACGCCGCTGACCGTCATGCTGGGTCAGCGGTTTTTGAAAAGCGCTGAAAAGGAAGAAATGGACGAGGACTTCGAGGGCGCAGGCTCCAGTGTTCTTATGGTCGGGTTTTCCCGTATGGGCCAAATCGCCTCGCAAACACTGCTGGCCGGTGGCTGCGACGTTACCGTGATCGACAATTCTGCAGACCGTATGCGGCAAGCCGAACGCTTCGGCTTCCGTATCTATTTCGGCGATGGCACCCGCAAGGATGTGCTGCGGGCTGCCGGTATCGAGAAGGCGAAAATTGTCGCCGTCTGTACCCGCGACCGCGAGACGACCGATAAAATCGTCGAGCTGATCGCGTCTGAATATCCGCATGCGAAGCTTTTTGTACGCAGCTACGACCGTGGCCATGCCATCGACCTGTTACAACGTCCGGACATTTGGCAGGTCCGCGAGACCTTCGAGAGCGCTCTGAAGCTGGGAGGTGCACTGCTGATAGGCACAGGCATGAACGAAAGCGATGCGCATGCAGTGGTCGATGATGTGCGCCACCGCGACCTTGCCCGCCTCGAACTTCAGATCAAGGAAGGCATAATGGCAGGGCGCGAAACGCTGCACACCAAGCCTGTTCCCGAACCGTTGGTTCAACCGCGCCACAGCCGCAAAGATCATTCGGTGGACACCGTTCCCGGGATGGAAGAAGCTGACGGTAACGAACCGCCGGACGCCGATGTGCCTCCCGCAAAAGACTGACCTCACGATACGGAAAAAACCATGACCACAATGCCCGACATCACGCCTTTCCACTTGGCCTTCCCTGTCCACGATCTCGAAGAAGCCCGTGACTTTTACACAAACGGCCTAGGCTGCGGCACGGGGCGCGAGAGTGACCATTGGATCGATTTCGATCTCCACGGCCACCAGATTGTGGCGCATTACAAAGAAGGTATGGAGACAGGCGTGGTCCATTCCAACGCGGTGGATGGCGACGAGGTGCCGGTTCCGCATTTCGGCGTGGTGCTGACCATGGACCAATGGAACGCCATGAGCGCCCGCCTGAAAACCCGTGACGACACCCGCTGGGTGATTGAGCCACGCGTCCGCTTCAAAGGTGAACCCGGCGAACAGGCGACGTTCTTTCTGCTCGATCCTTCAGGCAACGCCCTGGAATTCAAAGCTTTCGCCGACATGTCGTCATTGTTTGCGAAATAAAGCCGGTATTTTCCAAATGATCGCCAAATTTTGACGGAAACCGCCACAGCTTCCAAGAAACCAGCCGTCTTCACCACCGGCTCTACCATGCGCCACGTCGTCGTTATGACGGCAACGTCGTCGGTGGGGCTGGTGTCTATTTTCGCGGTGGACGCGCTCAATCTGTTCTACATCTCACTGCTCGGTCAGCAGGAACTCGCCGCTGCCATCGGCTATGCGGCGACGATAATGTTCTTCTCGATCTCACTGTGCATCGGCATCGCAATCGCTGCTGCAGCACTGGTGGGACGAGCGCTTGGTGCTGGTGAGGACGAACGTGCAAAACGCATGGCGACAGCTTCGTTGGTCTATCTCGTTCTACTCAGTTCGCTGTTTGCCGCTCTTCTTTATCCCTCGCTGCGATGGTGTTTAGAACTGCTGGGCGCGAGGGGCGAGACGCTGGAGATGGCGCTCGATTTTATGCAGATCGTCGTGCCTTCCATCCCGCTCCTCGGCATGGGCATGGTGCTGGGCGCATTGCTGCGAGCGAAGGGTGATCCCAAGCGGGCGATGTTCGTCACGCTGTCCGGTGGCGCGGCTGCTTTGGTGCTGGACCCAATTTTTATCTTCGGCCTCGACATGGGCATTATGGGCGCTGCAACCGCGACCGTCTGCGTTCGCGCAATCCTTGTGATCGTCGGCTTGCACGGTGTCCACAAAGTGCACCGCATGTTGGGCGCGCCACATGTGGACGAGATTCGCGCCAGCGTTGCGCCTTTCATGACCATCGCCCTGCCCGCCATCGCCACCCAATTGGCCACGCCCGTGGGCAACGCCTACGTCACCAGCGCGATTGCAGAATTCGGTGATGATGCGGTTGCGGGCTGGGCAATTGTCGGACGCCTTTTGCCGGTCGCGTTCGGCGTAATCTTCGCGCTATCGGGTGCGGTAGGTCCGATTCTGTCGCAAAATCTTGGTGCGAAACTCTACGATCGCGTAATGGCCACCATGCGGGATGCTCTCACCTTCACGCTGATATATTGTCTGGCTGTCTGGGCACTGCTGGCGATTGCGAACCCTTGGATCGTCGGCCTGTTCGGTGCGACGGGCGAGGCTGCGGAACTGGTGCGCCTGTTCTGCCTTATCGTCGCCGGTTCGTTCCTGTTCAACGGAGCGCTGTTTGTTGCCAATGCGGCCTTCAACAATCTTGGCTTTCCGTTTTACGCCACGATCTTCAACTGGGGTCGTGCAACGCTGGGAGTCATTCCCTTCGTTTATTTTGGGAAAACTTGGGGCTCCAGCGGCGTGATGATTGGCTGGGGCGCAGGCGCGGTTGTCTTCGGCATAGCTGCGATGGTGATGGCGTTCCGCCTGATCGGAACGCTACCCGCACGGGAGGCTGAACGTTCAGTCGACGAGGACAGACCTCCCTTGCCACCCACTGCCAATTCCGCATTCACATCGGGAAAAGGCGCCATATTTGGTATCAATTCCAATAGCGGCAATTCTGACAGTGACAGGGACCGGCGGGACAGTTAGTCCCGCCGTTCAGGACGCTTAGCCAGCGTCAGGTTTCTTTGGCTTTTGACCCACGGTGATAACCGTTGGCTTCCCACCGTAAAGACGCTTTGCAACGCGCTTTGCATCTTCCAGCGTAACGGCTGCCAAATAGTCCTTGCGGCGGTCGATATAATCGATGCCGAGGTCGGATTGCTGGATGGCCACCAACACGCTGGCGATCTTGCTCGATGTATCGAGGTTGGCAATCGCATAGCTGCCCGTGATGTATTTACGGGCTTTTTCAAGCTCTTCCGCCGTCGGCCCCTCTTCGGCCATACGCTTCATTTCGGCCAGAATAATATCCACCGTGGTCTGCGCACGATCGGAGCGCGTGGCAGAGCCTGCACCTATAATACCCCCAACATCATAGGTGCCCAGATAGGAATAGACACCGTAGGCAAGGCCACGTTTTTCACGCACTTCATCATAAAGACGCGAGGAAAATGAACCGCCACCCAACACGTAGTTCACCAGATAGGCGGTGAAGAAATCCGGATCATCGCGCTTGATACCGGGCAGAGCGAGACGGATGTTGGTCTGCGGGGTAGCCAGGTCGATATGGATGGTTTCACCCGTTGAAATAGCAAGCGGAGCGACTTCTTCCAGTTGCGCTTTTTCAGGCAGATCGCCGAAAATCTTGTCCAATGCAGCTTTCAACTCGTCTGGCGAAATCGCGCCAACGACCCCAATGACGAGATTATCGCGGGCAAAAACGCGCTTGCGGTAGGATTCAAGATCTTCACCCGTGATCGCGGGCATGGTTTCCAACGTGCCTTCCGAGGGACGGCTGTAGGGGTGGTCGGCAAACACATTTTCGCGGAACGCTTTGCCTGCAATCGCCTGAGGGTTGGTTTCCTGCCGCTTCAGGCCGTTCAGGCGGGATGCCTTCATGCGGCCAACCGGCTCTTCGTCAAAGCGTGGCTCATTGAGCATCAGGCGAAGCAGTTCGAAGGCCTCGTCTTTTTCTGCGGCCAGCGCTTTGATGGAACCGGAAAAATCTTCGTAGCCAGAGTTGAACGAGTAACTCATGCCGTTATCGGACAAGCGCTCCTGAAAGTCTTGACTGGTGATGTCGCCTGCACCCTCATCCAGCGTGTTCGTCAGCAATTCAGACGTGCCTTCTTTGCCCACCACGTCTTGCGTGGAACCGCCCTTGAAGCTGTAGGACATGGCCACCAGCGGCACGGTGTAATCTTCCACCAGCAGCGCTGTGATGCCCTTGTCGCTGGTCACCGTTTTAATATCTACGGCGAAGGCGTGGGTAACGAATGCCAATATGGCAAACAGTGTTGCGGCACCGCGCAGGGCCGTTTTCGTGAGGTAAGTCGTCATCGGATCAACCCTCTTTCTGGGTGTCTAGGTTCGGGCCGGGAACCAGTGTCCCCGTTACCGAGCGACGCATTTTAAGGTAGGTGCGGGCAGCTTTATTCACCGCTTCTGGCGTCACCGCGCTGATGCGTTCCGGCCATTGTTCAATGTCCTCGATGGTCGCGCCCAACGAGAGCGACCCGCCATAGATGCGGCCCAGCGAAGACTGGCTGTCCTGCGAAAATACAGCCGAGCGCACAAGGCGGCTGCTGGCGCGGGTCACCTCTTCGGAAGTTACGCCATCTTTCACCAGCTTTTCGATTTCAGCGTTTGTCGCAGCTTCTACTTCGGCCAGAGTTTTGCCCTGTGCAGGGCTGGCGAAAAAACCGAATTCCGTGCTGTCGAGAGAGCCGCCCTGATACCATGCACCGGCGGATACAGCGACTTTTTGGTCGATTACCAACGAGCGATAGATGCGGCCAGTGGAAGAGCCAAGGATTTCCGACAGCACTTCCAGCGCTTCGGCTTCGCCGTTTTCATCGGTGTTGTAAGATGGTGTGAGGTAAAGCCGCTGGAAAGACGGTGTGCGGACACGGTGGTCCGCCATATCCACGCGGCGAGCCGCGCGCGGTTCCGGCTCGGTTGGGCGCTTGCGGACACCGGGTTCGGCACGGCGTTTCACCTTGCCATATGTCTCTTCAGCCAGTGCCTTCACGGCGTCCGGCTCCACGTCACCAGCGACGACAAGGATCGCGTTATTTGGGGTGTAGAACTTATCGTAGAAGGCGATGGCGTCATCTTTCGTCAACGCATCAACCTCATGCGCCCAACCGATGACGGGAATTCCGTAAGGGTGGTTCTTGTAAAGCGTGGCGGCCATTGCCTCGCGCAGTAATGACCCTGGGTTGTTCTCGGTGCGGGCGTTACGCTCTTCGATCACCACGTCACGTTCGGCCAGAATTTTGGCTTGTTCCAGCACCAGATTTTCCATCCGGTCGGCTTCCAACCGCATCATTTCCGGCAACACTTCTGGTGTTACGCGCTGGAAGTAGGCTGTGTAATCCTGGCTGGTGAAGGCATTTTCCTGTCCGCCGATCTCAGCAACCTTGGCGGAAAACTCGCCGCTCTCTACCGTCTTTGTTCCTTTGAACATCAAGTGTTCGAGATAATGCGCGATGCCAGAAACTCCGGGCGGCTCATCAGCCGCACCCGCCTTATACCACACCATATGCGTGACGACCGGCGCGCGACGGTCTGGAATGATGACCACTTTCATGCCGTTATCGAGCGTGAACGCCGTAACCTGTGGCCCCGCTTTTTCAGACGCACTGGCTTGCGTGGCAGGCTTGGTCGTTTCAGCAAACGAGGGAGCGGAAAATGCAGTGCCCAAAAGAAGGCAAGCGGTGAGAAGGCGGGCCGGAGTGGCGTGGCGCATCATCATGGGGCGGTTCGTATCTCTCAGCTGGGGCGTTGGTATAAAAACGTCGGTGAAGAACTGTTGGTTTCATATGGGGCAGCAGCGGGGCAGCGCATCTTACAATTTCGTCATCTGCCACTTGGCCGCACTATTACTGCCGCATCAGGCCTGTTCATGCGGCGTCGCGCAAGAAGAAACCGAAGGCGCCCTCGCCCGCTTCCCGCCGTTGCTGGAAGGTGAAGCCGGGCAGACTTTGCGGCAAGGATGATGCGCGCTCCTCCAGCACAAAAAGGCCGCCCGGACTGAGCCAGTCGTGGGCAGTCAGACTAGCAGCAGCCAACTCGCCGAGGCCTTTGCCATAAGGAGGGTCAGCAAACGCCAAGGTCGCAGTTGGAAGGCTGTCGCGGGAGCCGAGTTTGGTGGCATCGCGGCGCAAAATATGGGCGCGACCGGCGAGGCCCAATTGTTCGATATTCTCGTGCAACAGGGCGCGGCCTGCAGCGGTGTTTTCCACAAACGCGCAAGAGCGCGCACCGCGGGAAAGCGCTTCACAACCCAGCGCGCCTGTGCCTGCAAACAGATCCAGTACGTTGCCGCGCAACTGTTCAGTATAAGCGTGGGCGAGAATGTTGAACAACATCTCGCGGTTACGATCGGTTGTGGGGCGGGTGGCGTCGGTCTTCGGGGTAGCGAGGCGGCGGCCTTTTAAATCACCGCCGACGATCCGCACCGCGTCCACCTTGTTTGTTGCCGGGCTTGTTCGAAGATTTGTCTTTTGCTCCCCTGCCTCGACCGTCACTGGGTTTCGTACCAGGTTTTTGGGTGGGCTTCTGTGTTGTAAGGCGTTCCAACGGATCAGCCTTACGTGGTGTGTTGGTGCCACGTTTGTTGGGCCGCGCTTTTTCGATCTTTTCACCGACCGGATTATTCTTTGGCGCGGTCGCAGCCAGCGGCGCATCGAAGTCGGCACCAGAGGCTGAGATAAGTTTTGCACCCAATTGCTGGCGCAACATGCGGCCACGCACCTCCTGAACCTCGCCGCTGGCAAGATCACCAAGCTGGAACGGTCCATATGAAATGCGGATCAGGCGGTTCACTTCCAAACCCAGCGCTGACAGGACGTTTTTCACCTCGCGGTTTTTGCCTTCGCGCATGGCAAATGTCAGCCATACATTGGTGCCTTGTTGTCGCTCCAGTTCGGCTTCGATGGCACCGTAAAGGACGCCATCCACAGCGATACCGTCGGCGAGCTTATCCAACTCTTCCTGCGTGGTCTGGCCGTGGGCGCGCACACGGTAACGACGCAGCCAGCCGGTTGTGGGCAGTTCCAACACGCGTGCCAAACCGCCATCGTTGGTCAACAACAGCAGCCCTTCGGTGTTGATGTCGAGACGGCCTACGGACAACACGCGCGGCAGATCATCCGGCAGGCGCTCGAAAATCGTGGTGCGGCCTTCCGGGTCTTTGTTGGTTGTGACGAGACCGGACCGCTTGTTCAGCAGCCAAAGTCGTGTGCGCTCAGGCCCGCCCAGAAGTTTATCATCCACCTCGATGCGGTCGCGGGGCGTAACGGTATGGGCCGGTGTGGTGAGCAACTTGCCATTCACTTTTACGCGCCCCGCCTCGATCCAGCGTTCGGCATCGCGGCGCGAGCACAGGCCCGCGCGGGCCATGCGTTTAGCGATGCGCTCGGCGTCTGCGGGTTTCTCGTCAGAGGTGGGTGCGGAGGAAGAAGATGTGGTCATGGCCCTTCCTATCACTGCCGTGCCGTCGCACAACTGCTGGAAGCAAATGACGAAGGACAATTACGACGTGGCAAGTTTCATGGAGCAGGCATTGGTGGAAGCACGGGCCGCTGCTGAACGTGGCGAAGTGCCTGTGGGGGCAGTGCTGGTGCGTGATGGCGAGGTGGTAGCGAAAGCTGGAAACCGGACACTGGAACTGCATGACCCCAGCGCCCACGCTGAGCTGCTGGTCATCCGCCAAGCCTGCGCGGCTGCGAAAAGCCAGCGGCTGCCGGACTGCGATCTCTACGTCACGCTGGAGCCCTGCACGTTGTGCGCGACCGCCATCTCATTTGCCCGCATCCGCCGCGTGTATTTTGCAGCTGACGACGCGAAGGGCGGCGCGGTTACCAATGGCGTGCGGTTTTTTGACCAACCCACGTGCCACCATGAACCGGAAGTCTATTCCGGCATGTGCGAGGTGGAGGCGGGAGAATTGCTTCGCAGCTTTTTCGCCGCGCGGCGCTAGGCGGGCTTAGCCGCCGAAAATATCGCGGAATGCGCCGGATTTGTTGCGCTTTGCCTTACGATTTGGATCGACTTCTTCTTCACCCAATTCGCCGATCGGAGCTGTGTCAGACGGCACACGGTATTCCGTCGGCGGTTGAGTAAGATATTTGCGCGCCTTAGGCGCAGCACCAAGCTTGGCCAGTTCTGCCTGCCGCTTGCCGCGTGCCTCACGCTTCTTCACGATTTCCGAATAGGGTTCCGAATTGTAGCGGTCATCAACAATCATGTTGTAGTCGGGGCGGTTGTCCAGTTTGGCGCGCTCACGAGCTTCGGCTTTCATCTGAAGCAGTTCAGGCGAATCTCCATCGGCGGCTTGGGCACCACCTTCTGCAGCTTCTGCACGCAAACGAGCGCGTCGAGCTTCAGGATCTACCGGAAAATAACCATCGGAGGTCGACACTGTCTCAGCAGGTGTAGGCAGCGATCCATCAGAAGGCGCTTTCACCAGTTTCGGACGAGCAGAATAATCGATCACAGTTTTGGTCCGGCCAGGTGCGCCGATGCTCAGCATATCAGTGATGCCGGTCAACGTTTCAGCGCTCTGGTTCTTACCGGTGCCGTATGTGGAGGCACCTGTGCAGCCTGCCAGCGCGGCGGCGGCCAGTAACATCGTGGCGGTTGTGAACATTTTCATCATCATCATCCTTCCCCAAACGGACCTGTGCCAGCACATGCTGATGCAGGAACGGGCGCATGCAAATGGCTCGCCACATAAATGTGGCCGGAATCTGCTGCATCTTGGCTTTGACCAAACTAACCCGTGGCCTGTTGCCTGACAATCACAGGAAACAGGATTGCGGCATTTGGTTAAGATGTGTGGCGCAACTACAAGTGCTGCGCCACAGGCTCGGTTCAGGCCGCGTCGATGGTCCGCATAACGGCGGCATCGCGGAGCGACAGATCCGGGTAGTCCGGGTCGCTGCCGACTTCAGGCAGAACACGCCACGAACGAGCGCAGCGTGTGCCTTCTGCGCGGCGGTTGACCACGGCAACGCCCGGCACTTCGTTCAGACGGAAAGCGTCTGCCGGACCCTCACCCTGCACGATTTCGATAGCGCTGGTAATCGCGATGTCTTCCATCGGAAGACCTTCGACGGCTGCCAGCAAATCAACATCTACGATGAACACCTGCGGTGCGGCTTCCAGCGACTTGCCGATGTGGCGTGGGTCTTCTTTGTCCAGGCTACGTTCGACCTCCAGCGCGCCGTTGATGACACGGCGCACGGAGCGAACCTTCTTCCAGCGTGCGGCCAGTTCCGGCTGATTCCATTCGGCGGGAATGTCAGGAAACTGCTCACGGTGGACCGAGCGACCATCGGGGTGACGCGACAGCCACGCTTCTTCCATGGTGAAGGCCAGCATCGGGGCCATCCATTTCACCAGACAATCGAACAGGTGGGAGACGACACGCATGGCGGACTGGCGGCGCACGCTATCGTCACCATCGCAATAAAGCGCGTCCTTGCGGATATCGAAATAGAAGGCCGAAAGTTCAAGGTTCATGAAGTTGGAAAGCGCTGCGAAGATGCGCTTGAAGTCGAAGGCGTCGTAGCCTTCGCGCACCACCACATCGAGTTCCGACAGGCGGTGAAGCATAAGGCGTTCGAGTTCCGGCATGTCGGCGTGGGCGACGTCTGCGCCTTTGTCGTGCGCCAATGTGCCGAGCATCCAGCGCAGCGTGTTCCGCAATTTGCGGTAGGCATCGATGTTGGTTTGCAGGATGGTTTTGCCGAGACGCAGGTCTTCGGAATAATCGGCAGACGACACCCACAGGCGCAGAATATCAGCGCCCGATTGTTTGATGACATCTTGCGGCGTGACGGTGTTGCCTTTGGATTTCGACATCTTGGTGCCGTCTTCGGCCATGACGAAACCGTGGGTCAGCACCGCATCATAAGGCGCGCGACCACGTGTGCCGCAGCTTTCCAGCAGCGAAGAGTGGAACCAGCCGCGATGCTGGTCGGAGCCTTCGAGATAAAGATCGGCGGGCCATTTCAGATCGTCGCGTTGCTGCAGGCAAAAGGCGTGAGTGGAGCCAGAATCGAACCACACGTCGAGAATGTCATCGACCTTCTGCCAGCCGTCGAGATCGTCCACGAAGCCGCTGAGGAAGCGTTCCTTTGCGCCCTCTGCATACCAGGCGTCAGCGCCTTCTGCGGCGAAGGCGGTTTTGATTTTTGCGGCCAGTTCGTCGGAGCTATCGAAGTCCGGGCCGGGCGCGACCTGACCGGTTTCTTCATTGCGGAAGACGGAGATCGGCACGCCCCATGCGCGCTGGCGCGACAGCACCCAGTCGGGGCGATCCGCGATCATGCCGTGCAGGCGAGCCTCGCCGCGCGGCGGGACGAAACGGGTCTCTTCGATGGCCGCAAGCGCCGTTTGGCGCAACGTGCCGTGGTTGGAACCTGCGCCGCCAAGCACACCTTCCTTGTCCATGTGGACGAACCACTGGGGCGTGTTGCGGAAGATGATGGGTTTTTTCGAGCGCCATGAATGCGGATATTCATGCTTCACGCGGCCACGGGCGAACAGGTTGTTGGTGCCGATGAGAGCGGTGATGACGCGCTGGTTAGCATCGCCCTTCTTGCCCTTGTCATCGATGACGCGGGCTGGCTTATCGGTGTCCGGTCCGAAGCCGGGCGCGTCTTCGGTGTAGTAGCCACCGTCATCCACGCAGAACGGGATGGAAGCATCGATACCGAGCGCTTCGATATGTTCGCGCGAGTTGACGAAGATTTCGAAGTCATCACGGCCATGACCGGGAGCGGTATGGACGAAGCCGGTACCGGCTTCATCCGTGACGTGATCGCCTGCCAGCATCGGGATCAAGAAATCATACCCGTTGACATCCATGTTCCGAAGGGGGTGCATCAGCACCATATTTGCAAGTTTCTCTGCCGTAACCTGACCCATCCACTGCACTTCGATAGCCGCTTTTTCAGCCATCGCATTTACACAAGCTTTAGCAGCGACAAAGTACTCGCCTGGCTGCGGCCCGAAATCATTTTCCGCTTTCATAACCATGTAGTTACCGTACTCGACCCGCTGCGAAAAACAGACTGCCCGGTTCGCAGGTATTGTCCATGGCGTAGTTGTCCAGATGACCACAGTTGATCCAGTCATTTCCGGATCTGATAAATCGACTTGAGCCACCGGTTTGCCCGGCTGAACTTTGGTATCGACCAAACGCGGCACGACAGGAAACTTTACCCAAACCGTGTCGCTTTCCATGATCTCGTATTCGATCTCGGCCTCTGCCAGCGCGGTGCGTTCGACCACGCTCCACATGATCGGTTTCGAGCCACGGTAAAGCTGGCCGCTCTTGGCGAATTTCATCAGTTCGTCGGCGATGATCGCTTCGGACTGATAATTCATCGTCAGATACGGATTGTCGAAGTCGCCCGTTACGCCGAGGCGCAGGAATTCTTCGGACTGGATGTCGACCCATTTTTTGGCAAACTCACGGCATTGCTGACGGAATTCGTTGATCGGCACGTCGTCCTTGTTGCGGTTGTTGGCGCGGTATTGCTCTTCGATCTTCCACTCGATGGGCAGGCCGTGGCAGTCCCAGCCGGGCACGTAATTGCTGTCATAACCGCGCATCTGAAACGAGCGGGTGATGATGTCTTTCAAGATTTTGTTCAGCGCGTGGCCGATATGCAGATTGCCGTTGGCGTAGGGCGGGCCATCGTGCAGCACATATTTCGGGCGACCTTTTGAGTCTTCCCGCAGCTGTTTGTACAGGCCGTCTTCCTGCCAGCGTTTCACATGCTCTGGTTCCGCCTTGGGAAGGCCCGCGCGCATGGGAAAATCCGTCTGCGGCATATTCAATGTGTCGGTGTAATTGCGTGGTTCAGCCATAGTCTTCGGTCCGTGTCTGCGGAATTTTTCCGCTCGATATTTTCAAAAAATGAAGGCGGCGCGAACTGCGCCAACCTGAAAACGAGTGCAAACGCCCGGGCCGGTTCAGCTTGTGAAAAGCTGCCGGACCGGGCCTGTAATTCGGCCCGAACATATGATGATGGTGTGGCACAACATGGCGCGCTTCTAGCAAAGGTGCAGCTTAAAAAACAGGCCCGTTCAACTTATCGAATATCGCTTTTCGCATGGCGGAAAGCGTGAGCCCGGGTGCCATGGACGCGGCCATCTTCGCCAACTGCGCGGCGGTGCCGGGCCAAAGCTCCCACGACTTGCTTTTGGCGGCTTTCAATATCATTGCAGCCAGCTTTTCGGGATCCATGCGTTTGGAGGCTTTTGCACCTGCTGGCGCATATTTTTCGGCATGGTCGGTGCGGATGGGGCCGGGGAAGACTGTCAGCACTCGGGTGCCGCGCTTCTTGAACGGCTTGCGGACGGATTTCGCGTAGATCGCAATCGCGTCCTTCGTGGCCGCATAAACGCTTGCACCGGGGTAGCCCACGGCGTGGGACAGCGAAGAGACGAAGACGATGCGGCTTTTCGGGTTCATTTGCCCACCGCCCACAAGTTGCGCCGCCAAGCGGATGGGCGCGGTGGCGTTGACCGCGATCAGGCGTTCATAAGCGCCGGACGGAATGTCCTCAAACTTACCGGTGGCGCTGATGCCTGCGTTGAGGATCACCAGATCGAATGTCATCTCGCGGGTGCGGTCGAAGAAGCGGGAAATGCTTTCGGGGTTCGCCATATCGACGAGGTATGCGCGGCAGGCGCCACGGCTGGAAACCACCAGTTCTTCCAACGGGTCGATGTCACGGTCGACGGCGATCACGTCGTGACCATCGGCCAGCAATTGCTCTATCAACGACCGGCCAAGGCCGTGGGCCGCGCCTGTGACGAGCGCCCTCACAGTTGGAACTCCTTGGGGTTCGACATGGCCGAGCGCCAACCGAATGTGCGGGACAGTTTGCGCGTATCATCCCCCTTGCGGATGGATTTCTCGATGCTTTTGCCCGCGCGCTTGGTGGACATGAACATGGCCCGCACCGCGCCCAGCGAAAGACCAGCTTTGTGGTGCATGGATGTGCGCGTTGGGCCGGGGTGAACCAGCGTTACCTCTGCCCTGCCCTGCCACTCGCTGCGGAGCGATTTTGCAAAGCCCGCCATTGCGGCCTTGGTCGCAGCATAGGTGGCAAAGCCCTTCGCGCCCGTGTGAGCGGTGGAACCGATGATGGCGAGGCGGCCTTTGCCGATGAAAAGCCACGGGGCCAGCGCCTTGGTGATGAGCACGTTGGCAGTGAAATTCACCGCGATCTGGCGCTCGATTTCAGCCACCGGTTCATCTGCGGGATCGCCCGCCCAACCGAGACCGGCGTTCAGAATTCCGAGGTCCAACTGCTGCCAGCCAAGGCCTGCCATCGCGGCGGCGATACGAGTTGCTGCCTCATCCGGCGCGGACTGGTCGGCGCGGACGTAAGCTATGTTGGATGCGCCGAAAAAAGCGGCATCATCTGCTATGGCCTGCCGCCCGGTTGCCAACACTTTGTGACCACGACCGGCATAGGATTTGGCAAGCCATAGGCCAATGCCATCGGTAGCGCCGGTGACGAGGATCGTGTGGGGGCGCGGTTCGGGCTTTGCCATCAGACGTTTCGGTCGAAGGACAGGCGTTCGTCCAGATTTGAAAGCGGGGTGGCAGCAGCCAGTGCCTTGCGGGCGGCTTCGCTGTCGCGGTCCATCTGCTCGACCAGTGCTTCTGCGCTATCGAATTTCTCCTCGCCGCGCAGATGTTCGAACAGGCTTACCTCGATGCGCTCGCCGTAGAGATCATCTGAAAAGTCGAAGACGAATGTTTCCAGCAGCGGCGCCCCGTTGTCGAAAGTCGGGCGACGTCCGAAGCTGGCGACGCCATCGTGTAGGGAGCCATCGGCGCGGCGCAGGCGGACGGCGTAGATGCCGTGGGCAAGGCGGCAGTTTTCTGCCAATGCAAGGTTGGCGGTGGGGTAGCCCAGCGTGCGGCCAAGCTGCGCGCCTTTCACGACCGTACCGCCAACGCGCCAGCGATAGCCGAGTAGATCAGCTGCGGCGGCCACATCGCCAGCCCCGAGCTGGCGGCGGATGCGGGAGGATGAAATCGCATCACCGCCCTCTTCTTCAGCCTCCACGGTGGTGACGCCGAAACCGTCCCGCTGTCCGACCTCCTGTAGGAATTCAGGTGAACCTGCGCGGCCCTTGCCGAAGTGAAAATTGAAGCCGGTAACGAGGTGCGACGCGGCAGCACGACCGCGCAGAATGTCGGTAACGAAGGCTTCCGCTTCCGTGCCCGCAAGTTCCTTGGTGAACGGCAATGTCAGCAATCCGTCCATGCCGAAGGCTTCCACAATACCCGCCTTGTCCTGCTCTGCGGTGAGGCGGAAGACGGGGGATTGCGGTTTGAACAATGTGCGCGGATGGGGCTCGAATGAGAGTGCGAGTGCGGGCACACCAGCCTTGCGGGCTTCATTCAACGCGCGGCCCAGCACGACTTGATGGCCGCGATGGACACCGTCGAAATTCCCGATGGCAACAACGCCGCCAGCTAGGCTGTCGGGTACGTTTTCCGTCAGGTTATGGAGCTGGAATGCGCTCATGGCTCAGCCGTTTCGCTGCCATGTGAGGCGTGGCATCCATGCGGTGGGCGTCACGCCCTGCGCTGCCATAAACGCTTCAAGAGCTGCTGCATCGGGATTGTCCGCCGGGCCGTATTCTGCGGAATGAATGCCGGCGGAAATATAGAGAAGATCGACGCCGTTATCGACCGCGCCTTTCACGTCTGTCGGCATGCCGTCGCCAACTGCAATGATGCGCGATGGGTCGACGGCGTCGCCCGGCAGTTCCGCCAGCGTCTTGCGCGCAAGTGCATAGATCGGCGCGTGGGGCTTGCCTGCGATGCGAACCTCGCCGCCAAGTTCTGCATAGAGTTTTGCCAGCGATCCGGCGCAATGGATCATACGGTCGCCGCGCTCGACGATGAGATCGGGGTTGGCGCAGATCATCGGTACTTTGCGGGCGGCCAACACTGTCAGCCGGGTGCGGTAATCTTCAGGTGTTTCGACTTCGTCGTGGAACAGGCCGGTGCAAACGATGGTGTTGCAGAAGGCTTCGTCGCCGCGCTTTACCGCAAGACCATCGAATAGTGGCTCATCGCGTTCCGGCCCCAAAAGCCAAACGGAGCCTTCTGCTTGTTCGATCAAAGTGCGTGTCACGTCGCCAGACGTCACCACCGCATCGCACACACCATCCGGCACACCGAGTTCAGCGAACTGCGCGATGACGCCTGGGCTGGGGCGCGGGGAATTGGTGATCATCACGACCTTGCCGCCCTGCGCGCGGAAGCGCTGCAAGGCATCGGCAGCGTCTACATAAACATTCACGCCGTTGTGCAGCACGCCCCACACGTCGCACAGCAGCGCGTCGTGGGTTTTTGCAATGGCGGAAAGGCCGTCGCTGATCTTTGGAAAAGACGTGGTCATCGTCACCGATCTACCTGATTTCTGTCTGCGGGCGTGGGATGAAGACGCGGTAGGATGAACCTTCGAGCCGGTCAAGGTTGGGCACACAGTGGCAACGAACACTGGACAGCCACCCATCATGGTAAACGAAACCTTTCCACCTTGAAGGTCGCAGGCTATCAAGGTGCCATTGCCTGCCTGTTTTCATTGAAAATCTTGCGCGCATGATCGCCGGAAGCTCAACGCTGCCGGGATCGACTTGCTTGATGGATAAGGCTTGGGGGATCGGGCTTGGACGGCAAAATGTCATTGGTGAAACGCATACTTCTTGCGGTGGCGGCAGTGCTCATCATCGCTGTGGTCGGGTTTTACGCGACAAGTTTGCTCGGCATATCTGCACTTTCCGTCTTGCTTGTATGCGCGGCACTGGTCTTTGCGGTGCTGGTGACGGTGACGCTTTTTTCGCAGGGCCGCAGTCTTCAGATGCTGCGCAAACAATCGCGTGATGAAGCCGGCTATGAAAGCGATATCAGCCGCCGCGTGTCACAACTTTCTGCGCAAATCGACGTGTTACAAAGCGCAACGAGACAACCCGACAAAAGTGATGTTTTGTCTTCGCGGCTGGACCATATGCAGGGCGAAATGGCCCAGCTTCGCCGCATGATGATTGCTGGCGAAAAAACAAAGCCGCATCTTGTCCAAACCGAACAATCTGCTGATGTTGCGGCTGATACCGAAGCACCAGATGCAGAAAGAACGGAATCTAACTCCGCATCCGGCATCGCGCTTCCTGTGGCCGTGTCCAACGATGATCTGCGTTTGCACCTTCAACCCATCGTGACACTTTCCGACAGAACGCCACGATTTTTCCAGGCCACCATGCGCCTGCGTTTGGCGAAACCAGACGCTCAGGGCGAGTCGCATATGCCACAGCCGGAATTCGTGCGCATGGCCGAAACCGGCGGATTGATGCCACTGATCGACAAGAAGGTTCTCTTCATGTCGGTGCGTATGCTGCAGGCCCTTGGTGGCGACCAGCAAAGCACAGGCCTGCTTTGCAGCCTGTCGCGCCACACGCTGTCCGACGGCCGGGTCTTTTCTCAGATTTACGACTTTCTTGATGCCAATCGTCGTCTTACAAAATCGCTCGTTCTTGAATTGCCGCAGCATGGGTACCGCGAGATGAAGCGCGCCGAACGTGACCGCCTCGGACAGTTGGCAGAGTTGGGTTACGAATTGTCGCTGGGTGATGTGGCCGACCTCACAGTCGATCCCGCGGTGATCGCCGCCCAAGGCTTCCGTTATCTGTCTGTTCAGGCCGCGATCCTGCTGCATGGCGATATGGATGATGGCAACGGCCTTGTACCCGCTCACGGGCTGGCGCAACGCATGGCGCAGCATGACATTACCGTCATCGCCACGCAGGTGGACCGTGAAAATCAGGCTATCAGCGTGATCGATACCGATGTATCGCTGGCACGTGGAGTGCTGTTTTCACCGCCACGCCCCGTCAAGCGCGAGTTGCTCGAGAATAGCTCCGGCGCAGGTTCACAGCCGAGTGATGAGACCGAAGTGCGCAAAGCTTCGTAGCTCTCGGCAACTGCTTCAATCTCACTCAGAATTTCGCACCAAAATGCAAAAACCCGCCCCGACTGATGTCGGGACGGGCTCCTGTCGTCCGGCTTGCAAGAACGATTACTTGCTGATGCGCAGATCTGCGAGGCGCTCGGCGATCTTCTCGAACGTATCGATCAGAGCGGCATTGTTGTTAGCGTCGAAGTAGAGCTTGCCACCACCAACGTCTGAAGATGCACAGTCTTCCAAAGTCGCTTTCACGCTGGAACCGTTTGGAACGTCAAAGGCGATCGAATAGATCGTGATCCCGGCGTTCTTGGCGTTCGTGCAGGTCTCCGTAAGATGTTCATCCATGGCTTTGGTGAAGGTCTGGCTGTTGTGACCAGGGTTGGCTTCACCATCGTAACCATCAAAGATGCGGCCCTTCACCGAGTGACCATGGCCACCATAGAAGCTTTTGTTATCCTGAGCATATTGATTGCCGTAGATGTTCGTCGGGTAATACGTGTTGTTACCGTCGGTCATGATGATCATGATCTTCTTGTTGTCTTCGGCGTCATAGGGGCGGCCCTCGGTGAAGGGTTCACCCGGCGAAAGCGTGCGCCAACCCCAAGCCACGCCCATTTGAACGTTGGTCGCACCAGACGCCTGCATTGAGGTTAGCTTGGCCTGTGTCGTATTCTTGTTGTCCGTCAGATCCGAGACCGAAACAGAAGAACACATGCTGTTTGGACCTGCGCCCATACCCAGCGGGTTGCTGTTACCAACACTTGGACGATTGCCGCCGTCATCGGTGAAATATTTATTGATCCACTCCTGACGCTTGTACTGGTTGCCACTGGCGTAGCCGGTGTTCGCTTCGGACTTGACGTGATCAGCACCATTTTTATCGTCGAAATTATGCGCATCATCCAGATAGTTGTTCTGGAAATCCTTCTCGTCGATGCGCTGGTAGTCTTCCCACACCTGCTGGGTGTTGGTCGGGCGGATCAGATTGCCACGGTTGTATTCAATCCGGTCGTCCCAGTGTGGGCGGTAGGAAGGATTGGTGTAATGCTCGCGGCCGCGGCGATTATCGCTCCAACGGTTGCAATAGCGAATGGTGCGACGCCCGTTTTTGCTACCCTGGAAGCGCGTGCAATGGGGATCCGCACCAACCACGATGTTGCTCAATCGCTTGTTGTAATCATTATCCCAGTTGTCCGGTGTATCCGGCGCGAAGGACGGCACGATCAGCGTATCCGGGTTAGAGATCGACGGCGTATCATCCTGTGTGTGGTAAGGATGTGGGCGCTGTTCGACACAGCCCTGCCAGCTTGTGTTCGGCAAGCTATCATAAAGCGTGAATCGGCTGAGCGCCTGCCCGTTGGACTGAAGATAACGGCCGCCCGAGAACGAGAAATCAGTAGATGTAGACGGATCAATCATTTCCCAGTGGGTGCTGGAACGGCCCTGCGTGTCCATCCATGGTTCGTTGCGGTTGTTGGTGCCGACATTCACGGTGGCCGCGAATGGCACAACCGAGAACTGGATAGCCTTGTTGGCTGAACCCATGGTGGTGTGCAGCGTTTCGACAAGGCTGTTTGACGCCTGTCTCAAAGTACCAATCTTGCCGTTCCAGCGCATAGAACCGGAATTGTCGAGCACGAGTGCGATCTCGATCGTATCGTTACCACACTCCACCGTGGACGACGCACTGAGAATAAACTCTTCCTGACCCTTGACGATTTTGTTGGCACCAAACCCTTTTTGCTGGGATTGATCGACAAAGGACAGGCTGAAGAAACGATCGTGGGGAAGCGTGGCAGTGGTGATGACACCCTGCACTGCACAATCGCCATCACCCATGTCAAAATTGATCTGGCCCTCACGAACAGCCTTTTCACCCAGATGGGAAAGGTTGGAACGGAAGACTTCTTCACCGATGTCCTTGGATGTCTGCACCTGACCGGTGGCAGCAAGGTTTTTAGCAGCAGCGATCGCACCCGCGTCCACAGCGCTCTGAAAATTTACGCGGGCACGGTAAAGTTCAGCATAATCTGCACCAGCACCAATGGCCATCAACATCACCGGCAAAGAAAGCGCCGTGAAGACGAAGACGTTGCCACGTTCATCATCACGGAACCGTTTTACCGTGTTCGACAGCACTGCCCGGCTGCGCTGCACCAACGATTTAGCTTTGTGGGTAGAGATGGACATCTTCATGCTCCGCTTTCTTAATTCTAACTGGCAGCCACCCTGCTCGTCCGATCCGTCCCCGCCCTCACATCCCCGTGATAGACTTGTTGCTGGACGCACCGATGGCGTTGCCGTCGAAGACCCATAATGCACACGCCGGGTTTCCGCCCGGTTTCGAGAAGTGGTTAAACATCCGGGTATTGAGGAAGGCTTTGGTAACCACGACACGGTGCTTTGAAGGCAAGTTGAGAGCGTCCAGGAGTCGAAAAATTCCGAGCGCTTCTTGACGACGGCGGACCGCCTCACTATCTCAACCGGGTCCGTTGGCACTCATCTTAGGGGAGTGCTAACGATCCATCCATCTTCGACAGAACAGGCGACCTTCAACCGGAGGACGCCACGAAATACAGGATTGCTACAACATGGCAAAAACGAAATTTCGCCCGCTCCACGACCGCGTCGTAGTGCGCCGCGTGGAAGCCGATACGAAAACGGCCGGCGGCATCATTATTCCAGACGCTGCACAGGAAAAACCAGCTGAAGGCGAAATCGTCTCGGTGGGTTCCGGCGCCCGCGACGAAGCTGGCAAGCTCGTCCCGCTGGACGTCAAAGCCGGCGACCGCGTGCTCTTCGGCAAATGGTCCGGAACAGAAGTGAAGATCGGCGGCGAAGACCTGCTGATCATGAAAGAGTCCGACATTATGGGAATTATCGGCTAATCGCCGTCACCCTTTTTCGCACTTCAAATAACTGAAATTTTCCAGACGCCATGAACCGCGTCTAACAGGAGAAAAATCCAAATGGCTGCAAAAGAAGTCAAATTCGGCTCCGACGCCCGCACCCGCATGATGCGCGGTGTGGACATCCTTGCCGACGCTGTAAAAGTCACGCTCGGTCCTAAAGGCCGCAACGTCATTCTCGACAAATCCTTCGGCGCACCGCGCATCACCAAAGATGGTGTTTCCGTTGCCAAGGAAATCGAACTCGAAGACAAGTTCGAGAACATGGGCGCACAGATGGTTCGGGAAGTTGCTTCCAAGACCAACGACATCGCCGGTGACGGCACCACCACAGCAACCGTTTTGGCTCAGGCCATCGTGCGCGAAGGCGCAAAAGCTGTTGCTGCCGGTATGAACCCGATGGATCTGAAGCGCGGCATCGACGCTGCGGTCGATGAAGTCGTCGCATCGCTCAAAAAGATGTCCAAGAAGATCAAGACCTCCGACGAAGTCGCACAGGTCGGCACGATCTCCGCAAACGGTGAAGCTGAAATCGGCGGTCGTATCGCTGAAGCCATGCAGCGCGTCGGCAACGAAGGCGTCATCACGGTTGAAGAAGCCAAGTCGCTGGAATCCACCCTCGACGTCGTCGAAGGCATGCAGTTCGACCGCGGTTACCTGTCACCATATTTCGTGACCAACCCGGAAAAAATGCTCTGCGAACTGGATGATCCTTACATCCTTCTTCACGAGAAAAAGCTGACCTCGCTTCAGGCGATGCTGCCAATCCTCGAAGCTGTTGTTCAGACCGGCAAGCCGCTTCTCATCATTGCAGAAGACATCGAAGGCGAAGCTCTTGCGACCCTCGTGGTCAACAAGCTGCGCGGTGGCCTCAAGGTCTCTGCTGTCAAAGCACCGGGCTTCGGCGACCGTCGTAAAGCGATGCTCGAAGACCTCGCCGTTCTGACCGGTGGTTCCGTGATCTCCGAAGAACTCGGCATCAAGCTGGAAGGCGTCACGCTCGATATGCTCGGCACCGCCAAGCGCGTCTCGATCTCCAAAGAAGAAACCACGCTCGTCGACGGCGCTGGCAAGAAAAAAGACGTTGAAGGCCGCGTTTCCCAGATCAAGAAGCAGATCGACGAAACCTCTTCCGACTACGACCGTGAGAAACTGCAGGAACGTCTGGCGAAACTCGCCGGTGGTGTTGCCGTCATCTCCATCGGTGGTGCAACGGAAGTTGAAGTCAAAGAGAAAAAAGACCGCGTCGACGATGCGCTAAACGCTACGCGCGCAGCCGTTGAAGAAGGCATTGTTGCCGGTGGTGGTGTGGCTCTACTGCGCGCTTCCAACAACATGAAGACCGAAGGCGAAAACGCCGACCAGGCAGCTGGTGTCGCAATCGTCAAACGTGCGCTTCAGGCTCCGATCCGTCAGATCGCTGAAAACGCTGGTGACGAAGGTTCCGTGGTCGTGGGCAAGATCCTCGATCAGAAATCGGCAACCTACGGCTACAACGCAGCCAACGGCGAATATGGCGACATGGTCGCCATGGGCATCATCGACCCGGTGAAAGTGGTTCGCCACGCTCTCCAGGACGCAGCCTCCATCGCATCGCTCCTCATCACCACCGAAGCTATGGTTGCTGAAAAGCCAGCCAAAGAAGGTGCTGGTGGCGGCGGCGGAATGCCCGACATGGGCGGAATGGGTGGCATGGGCGGCATGATGTAAATCACGCCACTTGTTGCCTACCGAAGTTCAGAGGCCGCCCATAACCGGGCGGCCTCTTTGCGTTTGGGCTGTATGGCCCATGACTTTTTGTTGCTTCGCTGCGCTGCGCGGGCGGAATGGGTGGCATGGGCGGCATGATGTAAATCACGCCACTGTTGCCTACCGAAGTTCAGAGGCCGCCCATAACCGGGCGGCCTCTTTGCGTTTGGGCTGTATGGTCCATGATTTTTTGTTGCTCTGCTTCGCTGCGCGGGCGGAATGGGTGGCATGGGCGGCACCGTTTACCTGTAGAAGCGCCTTCTTTGCTGCCGAACATTTCTGCGGTTAGTCTTTCGATCTTTATTGGAAATTCAGGGGAAGACATGGAGCGACGACTCGAATTGATCGGCGAAATGACGCTTCCGATATGGATCCATCTCATTGCCGTTCTGCTGGCTGCCATTATCGGCGCGTTCGTTTTGTGGCGGCGTAAGGGGGATGGCCGTCACAAACTTTGGGGGCGCTGCTGGGTCGTGCTGATGGCCGTTGTTGCTATCAGTTCGTTCTGGATAGTCGAGATTATGGATGGCGGATTTAGCCCGATCCATCTGCTTTCGATCTACACATTGTCTTCGATTGCGATCGGCGTTTACTCGATCAGATTTGGCAAACGCACACCGGCAGCCATCGAGCGACATCGCGATGCACTGCAAGGCCTGTACGCAGCCGGCATAATGGTTGCAGGGGCGTTCACGCTTATGCCCAACCGGTTACTCGGCAGGCTAACCTTTGGCGAGAGCTATCCGTGGATCAACTATGGGCTGGTCGCGATCATTGCGGTGTGCGGATTGTGGCTCATGTTCCAAACTCATTTCCGCAAGATCGACGTCCGTCAATTCGTCCATAGATGAAAAAGACCGCGTCCCTTCAGACGCGGCCCTTTCGAGTTGTGACCCTTGCATCAGGACGCTATTTCAAGCCCATGCAATTCGCATAAAACGTCGTCGTTGCTGGCCAGTCGGAGAACAGACCAACCACGCCGACGTCTTTATTCAGCACATCCATCAGCTCATAGACGTCACCTTCGTTCTTGGTGATGTCGTTCGATGTCTGGAAGTACCAGCCGCCACCACCGGTCAGCAGACCGGAGCGTTCTGCGGTCCAGGTGATGATCTGCAGGCCTGCTTCTCTCGCCTTGGTGGCGTAGAGCGAAGGCACAAGTTTGCCATCCGTCACCTTCACCAGCACCCACATTGGCGGGGCTATGTAGTTGACGCCGCGCTCCTTCAGGCTGGCCATGGTGTTATCCCAGGTGGACTCATCTTCCGGCGACCAGCCTTCGATGTCGTAGCTATCATCGAGATAGACGGCCTGCTTGCCGAAGTCCGGCTCGTTTTCGATCCAATAGAGAACGTCTTCCAGATTGAAGCTCTGCGCCCACACATCGGAAGCCGGAACACCGGCGGCCTTATACTCGTCAATCATTTTTTGCGCGTAATCGGCCTGGCTGAAACCGTCCATGGGCATGTCCACCGATGGTGATTTCAGTTCCGGCGTGAATTTTACGCCCAGCCCTTTGAACAGTTCGATTGATTCCGCATGGGTCATCAACGTGCCGGAACCTGCATATAGATCGGTGCGGAAACCAGCGGTGCCGTCCATATAGGCTTCCACCGTGGTGGCGCTGCTATCGGCTGCATCCATCTTGCCGCCCAGCGTGCGGAAGTCGGCCAGTGTGATGTCGCTCGCGCGGCATTCAGCGGCGGCTTTCGTGTCGCCGGAAGCTGCGGTGAAGCCTGCAGTGCATTGCGCGGCCAATGGCGTGGCCAGAATGTTGGTAGTGGTGTGCAGATCGTTCTGCGCGTGACGGCAAACCAATTCCTTGTCCTTGGTGAACGTCACGTCACATTCCACGATACCGGCACCCATGCGGGCGGCAGCCGTGTAGCTTTCTTTCGTGTGTTCGGGAAACAGCAGCGGTGCGCCGCGGTGGCCGATCGACCAGTCCGACTTCGTGAAAGGCCCAGCCTTGCAGGCCTGCAGTTTGGTCTTCAACTCGCTGTCGTCCATCTGGTCCACAAGCCAGAACGGGCGCGGGCCGAGTTGGATGGAGGCGTTGGAATGGCCATCGGCAAAGGCCGTTGCTGGCAGGAAGGCGGCGGAGGCGAGGCTGCCGAGTATGGCGGTGGTCAAAAGGCGCTTCATGTTCATTCTCCCAAATGGGGTGCTGCGTTCAGGTTGTCCTTCACCAGCCCCGGATGACAGTTGGCAGACACAAACATGACGCTTCCATGACAGGTTGACGCATACGGAACCTCTCTGTGGACAAGCCGTTGTCTTGATGAACGTAACCAAGCAGGAGACATGAAATGGCCAATACAGACCAGTCCGAAGGCATGGGCAAAAAAATCGTCGGCACCATCAAGGAAGCCGTGGGCAAAGTGACCGGTGACAAGGAAACCGAGGCCGAGGGCCAAGTGGACCAAGCCGAAGGTGAGGTTCAGAAAACCTGGGGCGACGTTAAAGACAAGCTCTAAGCACCGCACACATTGTACCGAAGGGGCCGCTTTCACATATGGTGAAAGCGGCCCTTTTGCATTCGGAGACGACCATGACACTGCCCACCGAGAACGTGCTCGATTTCCCCCGCCCAGCCATTTGCGAGGCTTTCGACAAACGCCTGACGGTGGAGTTCGGTGGCAAGGTGATCGCGGATTCGAGCCAAAACTGGCGCGCATTGGAAACCTACCACCCGCCGACGTATTATCTGCCTGTCGCCAGCTTTGCCGATGGCGTGTTGGTGGCCAACCCGCGCCGCAGCCTGTGCGAGTGGAAGGGGCAAGCCGCCTATTTCGACATCGTGGTGGGCGACCGCGTGGTGGAAACCGCCGCATGGACCTACCGCAATCCCACGCCCACCTTCGCCCCCATCGCGGGGCTGATCGCGATCTATGCCAAACCGATGGACCGCTGCACTGTGGCGGGGGTGGACGTTATTCCCCAGCCCGGCAATTTCTACGGCGGCTGGGTGACGCCGAATATCGAAGGCCCGGTCAAAGGCGCGCCCGGCACGACACATTGGTGAAAGTCCGGTACAGTGGGCAAGTTGTAACCGAGGCACAAAGGCTTTAGGCAGAGCGCGAAATTCCTGCCCTCCTGCCGGACGATTTTCCCATGGCGAAACCGAAAAAACCGCAGCGTCTCAAGGCGCAGCAGCCGCGTGGCTTTGGCGACCGCAGCGCTGCCGATATTCGCGCCACCGACGCCATGATGGCGAAGATAAAGGGCGTCTATGAACTCTACGGTTTCGACCCCGTGGAGACGCCATTTTTCGAATATACCGACGCGCTGGGCAAATTCCTGCCGGACACCGACCGTCCCAACGCGGGCGTGTTTTCGCTGCAGGATGATGACGAAAAATGGATGAGCCTGCGCTACGATCTCACCGCGCCGCTCGCCCGCCACTTCGCCCAAAACATCAACGATCTGCAAACGCCCTACCGCACCTATCGCGCCGGCTGGGTGTTCCGCAACGAAAAGCCCGGCCCCGGCCGCTTCCGCCAGTTCACGCAATTCGATGCCGATATCGTAGGCGCTCCGAACGCGAGCGCCGATGCTGAAATGTGCATGATGATGGCGGACACGATGGAGGCGTTGGGCCTAAAAGGTCAGTATGTAGTCAAGGTAAACAGTCGAATTCTAATTGACGCCATCCTAAATGTAATTGGTCTATCGAATCCTGAAGATGAAGGGCGACGATTGGGAGTCCTCCGAGCCTTAGATAAGCTGGACCGGCTTGGGGAAGTAGAAGTACAGAAGCTACTAGGGGCCGGACGAAGAGACGATAGTGGCGATTGGACTGACGGCGTCAAATTGACGAGCTCACAAATTGAAAAATTTTCTAATCTCCTAACTTGGCAGAAAGCCTTCACTGAAAAAAAACGCCCTGACAAGGTTTTTTCGCTGCAAAGAGTAGTTGTTGAGGACGACGAGAATGTTGGCTTTTCATACAAACTTGATTGGCTTCCAGTTGATGAGCCTGAAGCTCTAACTCCAGATGAATTTTTTGAAGAAAGCCTCCTCCTACTGCCTCAGGTAATTACTTCTTTCGGTGCAAATTTCTCAGGGTCCGAATCGTTGAGAGATTTGGACTATTCTGAGATTGATGAGCGGTTTCGCAGCGAGTTGAAGAGAGGCTACGAAAATCTATTCGATACAATTTTGATGTTACGAGAGGTTGGGTACGGTAGCGAAAAAATAGCTGTTGATCTCACATGCGTCCGTGGTCTCGAATATTACACCGGCACCGTCTTCGAATGTGAACTCACCTTCCCTGTGAAGAACGAGAAGGGCGAGGAGGTCGTGTTCGGCTCCGTCGCTGGTGGCGGTCGTTATGATGGGCTTATCAAACGGTTCACCGGTCAGGACATTCCGGCGACCGGCTTTTCCATCGGCGTGTCGCGCTTGATGACGGCGTTGAAGAACCTCGGCAAGCTGAACGAGGACGAGGTGCTGGCACCCGTGATCGTCGGCGTGATGGACCGCGATGCCGATGCGCTCGCGGGCTATCAGAAGATGGTGCAGGAGCTGCGGCAAGCGGGCATTCGCGCCGAGATGTATCAAGGCAACCCGAAACAGTTCGGCAAGCAGCTACAATACGCAGACCGTCGCGGCAGCCCCATCGCGATCATTCAGGGTTCGCAGGAACGCGAAGCTGGCGAGGTGCAGGTCAAAGACCTCGTGGAAGGCCTGCGACTTTCAGAAGAAATCACCGACAACGCCGAATGGCGCGCCGCCCGCCCCGCCCAGCGCACCGTAAAGCGCGAGGACTTGGTGGACACCGTGAAAGCCGTGCTGGCAGAGCAAAAGGCCGAGCGCGAAGCAGAAGCTGCGGCGACCTAACCGTGCCTCTCTTCACCGCCCTTTCGGACCATCTGGCCGCCGTCGCGTCGCCCGTCGATGTCGCAATTCTTCAACCTGCTGATCCGTTTTTGGAAACGGCAGGCGAAGACATGCGCCGCCGCATCTTCATAACGGAATCAGGTTCCGGCGAAACGCTGTGCCTGCGACCGGAATTTACGATTCCGATCTGCATGAATTTCGTCGCCTCCGACGAGGCCGCACGGCGCTGCTCTTATGGCGGCACGGTGTTTCGCCAATCACGGGGCAGCGCTGCAGAATTCCGCCAAGTGGGCATGGAAGATTTGGGCCGCACCGACACCACCGCCGCTGATGCCGACGCCCTGCGCGACATGCTGGCCGCGCTAGACGCTGCGGGCCGCGCAGCGGATGAAGTGGAACTGGGCGACCAGGCGCTATTCGCCGTGGTGGTGGAAGGTTTGGGCCTGCCCGCCGGTGTCGGCGACCGCCTGCTCCGCAGCTTCGGCGCGCCGAACCAACTGGCTGCGCTGTTGGATAAATTGAGCGCGGCAACACCCGTCCGCAACAAGAACGACGAAGACCGCCTCGCCCGCGATGGCAATAAAGCCGCCCTCGAGGCGCTGGTGCGCGAGCGCATGGCCGCCGCCAACCTGTCGCCCAAAGCGGGCCGCTCGCCGGAAGACATCGCCCGCCGCATGATCGAGCGCGCCGCCATCGCCGGGTTCTCGCTGGAGGCCGATCAGCTTTCCGTATTGCGCGGGTTCCTCAATCTGCGTTGCCCGTTGGGCGAAGCCAAAGATCAGCTTTCTGCATTCGGTGCCAAGAACAATCTCGACTTTGGCGACACGCTATCCGCCTTTGCAGATCGCGCCGCACAACTCAGCGACACTGGCACCACCTTAACCTACCGCGCCTCGCTGGGGCGCAATCTAGGTTACTACACCGGCATGGTTTTCGAAGCCTCACGTGGCGGCGTGTTGATCGGTGGCGGTGGCCGCTATGACGGGCTGTGCAGCCTGCTCGGCGCAGACGCTACCGTCCCAGCCGTCGGTTTTTCCATCGCATTGGACCGGCTGGAGGACGCGGCATGAGCCTAATAATCGCCATTCCGTCCAAAGGCCGCTTGAAGCAGGATACGATGGACGTGTTCGCCAAAGCCGGGCTGACCATCGTACCGCCCGCCGATGAACGCTCTTACCAGACCACCGTGGAAGGCCGCGATGACATCGAGATCGCGTTCCTTTCAGCGTCGGAAATCGCAGGCGAACTCGCCGCTGGTTCCGTGCATCTGGGGGTAACGGGCGAAGACCTCGCGCGGGAAAAAATCGCGGGCGTGGATGAGGCAGTGTCCTTCGTCGCGCCGCTGGGCTTCGGCCATGCCGATGTGGTGGTCGCCGTGCCGGATGCTTGGATCGACGTGGACACGATGGCCGACCTTGATGATGTGGCCGCACACTACCGCCAGCGCACGGGCCGACGCCTGCGGGTGGCGACGAAATACTGGCAGCTGACCCAGAACTGGTTCGGCCAACACGGAATCGGCGTCTATCGTATTGTGGAAAGCCTGGGCGCAACCGAAGGTGCACCGGCAGCGGGCAGCGCAGACGCGATTGTCGATATCACAAGCACCGGCTCCACCATTCGCGCGAACAATCTGAAAGTGTTGGATGACGGTGTGATTTTGAAAAGTCAGGCCACTTTGATCGAAAGCAAGCGGGCTGACTGGGGTCATGCAGCAAAAGCTGCGCGCGATGATGTAGTGGCGAAGGTGCTGGCAAGCCTAGGCGGCTGAACCCGGCACCACGAACGCCTGCCGTTCCGCCTCCACGACATCGCGATACTCGCACCCTTCGATATGGTCGTTGACCATGCCCATGGCTTGCATGAAGGCGTAGCACGTCGTGGGACCGACGAAACTCCAACCGCGCTTTTTCAACTCTTTGGATAGGGCCGTCGACTCCACAGTGTGGGGCGTGAATGCTGCGTCGGCGTCTATGGTGGCGGGGCGCGTGTCGGGACAATAGCTCCAGAAAAACGCGCCTAGGCTGCCTTCCATTGCTTCCATTTCCAACGCACGTGCGGCGTTGTTGATGGTGGAGACGATCTTGCCACGATGGCGCACGATGCCCGCGTCGTTCACCAACCGTTCGATGTCCGCATCATCGAATTTCGCCACTTTGGCGTAGTCGAAGCCGGCAAAGCCTGCGCGAAAATTCTCACGCTTTCGCAGGATCGTCAGCCATGACAGGCCGGACTGGAAACCTTCCAGACAGATCTTTTCGAACAGCTTGATGTCGTCGTCCTGTGGACGGCCCCATTCACGATCGTGATAGGTGCGATAATCGTCCTTGTCGTCGTGCCAGTTACAGCGCACCTTGCCGTCAGACGGGCTGCGGATGAGGCCTTTTGGAAGGGTGTCGTTATTGGTCATAGATCGGTTCCGGTCGGCGGGGCGTTTTAAGGATGTTACACATTTGTCGCTGGCGCGGGCTAGAGTGGCACGGTGAGCAGTCAGCGATATGCATGTAAGGGCGGAACGATGAAGGGGACTGTGCGATACGCATTTGCAGCACTCGTCGCGTTTTCGCTGCTTACGTTCGGCAGTGTAGCGCAGGCCGAACAGCGACCCTACCCCGGCGCGCCCTACACAAACGCGCAGGTGATCGACGGTTTTCGGCGCACCGTTTTCGGGTCTGAATATTACGGGCTGCTGAACCCAGCCATCGTTCGCAAATATGACAAGCGGGTGCTGATGTATATCGACGCTTCACGCGCCCCTTCGCGGAGACAGGCGGTGGCGAATTTTGCGTCCAGCCTGCCGGGCCTTATTCCGGGCTTGCGGTTGAGCGTCACGACGAACCGGTCCCACGCCAATTTTATCGTGCACCTGACGCCTAAGCGCAGTTTTCGTTCAACCGCCACCAAGGTGCTAAAAGGCGGAAGGCCACCAGCCACCAGCCAGTGCCTTGTCGTTGCGGAATACAACTCCTCCGGCATCGAAAGCTCAGACGCCATCGTGGTGACGGATCGTGGTCAGGCGACGTTTGAACGGTGTTTGCGGGAGGAAATTTTGCAAGGTCTCGGCCCGCTCAATGATGATGCAACGCTTCGCTTCAGCATGTTCAACGATACATCGAGGCTTCGCCGCTTTCGCCGTTTCGACCGACTGATAATGGCCATGTTGTACGATCCGCTGCTGCGGCCAGGCAAATCAAAGGCCAGTGTGGAGCCACTTTTGCCAGTGCTTTTACGCCGCGCGATCCGCAATATTTCGCGCCGTTAGCGCTGTTTTGGTTAACACCGGCTTGCTGTTTTGGGGCGTTAACCACAGCTTTTAGGGCGCTCTTCACCCTAGGCAAAAGTAAACAGGTGGTTTCGACCGTCTGAACAATTCGATTCATATTTGAGTCGCGAACTCCTCTGCATGTTGAAGGCTGAACCACGAGCCGAACATGTAACGAGGACGTCTCCATGCCCTTCTCCATCACGAAATCATTGACGCTGCTTGGCGTAGCTTTCAGCGGCAGCGCCATGCTGTTGGCCGTCGAAGCTGCAAGCAGCGAAGCCACCGCAGGCCAACGCTATGCAACACCACCGCCGCTGACATTGAGCTCCGACCTTTCAGCGCCTTGGACATTGCAGCTGGCCCCGCGCAGCCGCGCCAGTCGTGATGCACGTCGCCGTGCGCTTTCGCAGCGGACCCGCGCAAAACGCCAAAGACAGATTCGCAAAGCGCGCAGCACTGCGCCAAGACCATCCAACGTTGCGCGCACTGGCGTCACCACAGCTTCGCTTCGCACGACGCAGCCCATGACAAGCCACGCAGGCATCGACCCGGCATTGCTGCCAACGCGAGTGTCCTGGAGCGGTACGGAAAAGCCCGGCACGATTATCGTTGATACGGTTCAGCGCAGACTGTTTCTTGTCGGTCGCGATGGTTCGGCACGTCGCTACGCGGTTGGTGTGGGCAAGCCGGGCTTCGAATGGGCTGGTTCTCACAAGGTGACGCGCAAGATGGAATGGCCGTCCTGGACACCGCCGAAAGAAATGATTGCCCGCGTTAAGCGCGAATCCGGGCGCGATCTGCCGGCCTTCATGGAAGGTGGTCCGAACAACCCGATGGGCGCACGTGCGCTTTATCTCGGTTCTTCTATCTACCGCATTCACGGCACCAATCAGGCGTGGTCTATCGGTAAAGCGGTGTCATCGGGCTGCATTCGTATGCGGAACGAAGACGTGATGGACCTTTACGAGCGCGTTCCAGTGGGTGCGCGCGTGAAGGTGCTGTAAAAACCGGCAACAGCGCATGCGGTCGTCTCGCAACAACGCCTGCGGCCTTTTCGCAACAATGTCATGCGGGAAGGCCGTTTGCACTGTCCAGTTGATCGACAGCGCAGGCGGAATCGCGCTACAGCGTGACCATAGATTGAACGGCGTCAGGTGATGGCACGTTTACCGCGGAAATGGATAGTATGATCAAGACCCTCATCATTGGCGCAGCAGCGCTTGTAGCCTCTACAGCGCTGACCACGGTTGCAGCGCAGGCGGAAGCTACAATTTCGGTCTATGGCGGCGCGAATTTCTCGCCCCATTCCACAGTGAAAACCCGCTCCGCAGCAGGCCAGCCTTTGACCCGCCGAAACGTTGGTTGGGACGGTGCATCCTTTGAAATGCCGCCCTATTACGGCGTTCGCGCAACATGGTGGCTCGAGCAGATGCCATCGGTCGGTATCGCCATCGACTTCACTCATGCCAAAGTCATTGCTGATCCAGTTCCTGCCGGTTTCACCAAGCTTGAGTTCACCGACGGCATTAACTTCCTGACGGCTAATGCGCTATACCGTCACCAGATGGACAACGGTTTCACGCCCTATGCCGGTATCGGCTTGGGCCTCGCCATACCGCACGTCGAAGTTGATTTTGCAGGCGGCAACTCGACTTCAGAATATCAGGTCACAGGCTTTGCAGCGCAGGCGCTAGTGGGTGTCGATTACAAACTGACAGACAACTGGTCGCTCTTCGTTGAAGGCAAATCGACCTACGGTCAGGTTGATGCAGACCTTACGGGCGGCGGTTCGCTGGAAACCAACATCATAAGCAATCAGGTGATCTTCGGGGTGACCTACAAACTGTTCTAATCGCAGGCACCAGAATTGAAAACAAAAGGGCCGGTTTCCATTGGAAACCGGCCCTATTGTTTGTTCGCTGTCGAAGGCGCTACTCTGCGGCTTGCCGCGCGTCTGATCTGGAAGCCAGTTCCGGCGGCATGTCACCGCCATAGGCCCAGTTGAGCAGTTTCACCGTGTGAACGGTTGGAATGTCTGTGCCGGTGCCGATCTGCGTCAGACAGCCGATGTTGCCAGCCGCGATCACGTCTGGGTTCGTGCTTTCGACATTCGCGACCTTGCGGTCGCGCAGCTTGGCCGCGATCTCAGGTTGGAGAATGTTGTAGGTACCAGCAGAACCGCAGCATAGATGGCCTTCCGGCGGGTCTTTCACCATGAAGCCTGCCGCTTCCAGCAATTGGCGTGGCGCGCGCTTGACCTGCTGGCCATGTTGCAGCGAACAGGCGGAATGGTAGGCAACGGTCATATCCATCTGCCGCTGCGGTTCGCCCAAATCCAGCTCGGCGCAATACTCGGTCACGTCCAGCGCGATGGCCGAAACGGCAGCGGCCTTGTCAGCATAGTCCGCATCGTTGCGGAACATATGGCCGTAATCCTTGATCGTCGTGCCGCAGCCGGAGGTGGTGATGACGATAGCATCCAAACCCTTCTGCATTTCGCGGGTCCACACGTCTATCATATGTTTGGCAAAGCCGTGGGCCTGGTCTTCGCGGCCCATGTGGTGGACGAGCGAACCGCAACACGCCTCACCTTCTGGCAAAACCACTTCGACGCCAGCACGGGTGAGCAATTCGATGGTGGCTTCGTTGATGTTGCCATCCAAAACAGGTTGGGCGCAGCCAGTGAGAAGCGCAACGCGGCCATGCTTTTCGCCGGTGGCGTTAAAGGTACCGGGCTTGGTAAACTTGTCGGTACGCTTCGTTGAAGCGGGGGCCAGCTTCAACATGGCCTCCAGCGGCTTCAATGCAGATGCCATGCCGAAGAGGCCAGCAAACGGTTTGCCGAATTTCGCAGCAAAGGTCGCTGCCGCAAACCGCTCGCGATAGGGCAGCACCTGCGCCAACAGATCACGAATACGCTGTTGGACGAAAGGCCGCTTGCCGGTCTTTTCGATATGCACGCGGGCGTGGTCCACCAGATGCATATAATGCACGCCGGACGGACAGGTCGTCATGCAGGACAGGCACGAAAGGCAACGGTCGATATGTGTGACCACCTGCTCGTCGGCAGGCCGGTCGTTTTCCAGCATATCCTTGATGAGATAAATGCGCCCGCGCGGGCTATCGAGCTCATTGCCCAGCGTCACATAGGTCGGACACGTCGCAGTGCAGAAACCACAATGGACGCAGGAGCGAAGGATCGAGTCCGCCTCCTTGATCGCCGGATCGGCCAGTTGCGCGAGGGAGAAATGTGTTTGCACCTGATTAGCCCTCCACGCTTATACGACCGGGGTTCAGCACCCCGTGTGGATCAAAATTCTCGCGGTAGCGGCGGGATAGTGCTGCGAGCGGGCCGGGCTGCGGGTGGAAAACCGGCGTTGCCAAGCGCTGTTCGGCGGTAGCGCGGATGAGTGTAGCGTGGCCGCCGCCATTGGTATTTACCGCGCCGCGAACAAGATCGGCCATGGGCTCTCCATCTTCCATCTGCATCCAGATCAAGCCGCCCTGCCAATCGTAAAAACACGAGATGGATGTCTCGTTAGCGATAGCTGCCGCGATGACGTGGCCGTGCGACGGCGTGCAGGAAATGCGCCAGACGGGCAGCGATGTGTCGCCAATGAAAGGTGCCACATCGCGTAGATCTGCCCATATTTTGCGGGATGCATCGACATCCGAAATATCGGCGTTTCCGTGAACGGCCAGCAGCTTGGCGAGTTTCTCGACACGGTATGCGACGGAGGCTTCGAACCCTTCCACGCGCAACAATGTGCGGGCGGGTTCGCCTCCATGTGCGGGCATATGGGCCGCGCTGGAAACCTCGCAATCGGAGCCCATAGCCGTTGCCATGGCCGAGCTGGCGTCCGCATCGGACAGGCCTTCGAAGGCAACCGTTTTTTCGGTTTCCGCACGGGGCAAAACTTTCATGGTGATGTCGGTAAGCACGGCCAGCGTTCCCCATGCGCCGGTGACGCCTTTGGAGAGGTCGTAGCCGGTGACATTCTTCACCACGCGCCCGCCGGACTTGAAAACTTCGCCGCGGCCCGAGACGGCGGCTATGCCGAGAATGTGGTCACGGGCGGAGCCTGCTTTGAGGCGGCGCGGGCCTGCGAAATTGGTGTTCACCATTCCGCCCAACGTGCCCTGCCCTGTGGCGTTGCCAAGCAATGGGCCGAGGTCTGCCGGTTCGAATTGCAATTCCTGATCATGCTTGGCGAGCAGCGCGTGAATTTCGGCCAGAGGAGTTCCGGCCTTCGCAGTCATCACCAGCTCTTCAGGTTCGAAAAGTGTAACGCCGGACATGCCGGACAGCTCGAGCGTATGCGCCGTCTGCATGGGGCGACCCATGGCACGTTTGGTGCCTTGGCCGATGATTTCCATCGGAATCTGCTCGCCCGCAGCCCACTGGACTGCCGCCAGAACATCTTCTGCGGTTTTGGGATGAAGGTCCGCGTCCATCGTATCCGTGGTCATCAGAATCTCGGCAGATCTGGAAAGGCGGTCTTGCCTTTATGGACGTGCATCCGGCCAAGTTCGGCACAACGGTGAAGCTGCGGAAACACTTTGCCGGGGTTGAGCAGATGGTCGGCATCGAAGGCGCATTTCACGCGCTGCTGCTGCTTGAGATCATCCTCGGTGAACATATGCTCCATCAGGTCGCGCTTCTCGACACCGACGCCGTGTTCGCCGGTAAGAACGCCGCCGACTTCGACGCAGAGTTTGAGAATTTCAGCACCGAATTCCTCGGTCTTTTCCAATTCGCCCGGCACGTTCGCATCGTAGAGAATGAGCGGATGCAAATTGCCGTCGCCCGCGTGAAACACGTTGGCGACGCGCAGATTGTAGTGGTCGGAAAGCTCACGCATCCGCGCCAGCACTGTGGGCAATTCCTTGCGGGGGATCGTGCCATCCATACAATAATAGTCCGGCGAAATGCGACCCACGGCGGGGAACGCAGCCTTGCGGCCCGCCCAGAATGACATGCGCTCTTCTTCGGTATTCGACACGCGCAATGTGGTGGAGCCATTCTTGGATGCGATCTCTTCGACGCGCCCGATGAGGTAGTCGACCTCGGCTTCAGGTCCGTCCAACTCGACGATCAGCAGCGCCTCCACATCCAGTGGGTAGCCCGCGTGGACGAAATCCTCGGCGGCCTGAATGGCGAGCGAGTCCATCATTTCCATGCCGCCGGGAATGATACCGGCGGAGATGATATCGGCCACGCACTGGCCGCCCTCTTCCGATGTCGGGAAGCCGATCAGCAGCGCACGGGCGGTTTCGGGCGATTGCAGAATGCGGACGGTCACTTCGGTAACGACGCCGAGCAGACCTTCCGAACCGGTGATGACGCCGAGCAGATCATATTGATCGGCTTCTAGATGTTTGCCGCCAAGGCGGATGAGTTCGCCCTCGATGGTGACCATCTCGATGCCCAATACATTGTTGGAGGTCAGGCCGTATTTCAGGCAGTGAACACCGCCGGAGTTTTCCGCCACGTTACCGCCGATGGAGCAGGCGATCTGCGAAGACGGATCGGGCGCGTAGTAGAAGCCTTCGCCCTGCACGGCGTGGGTGATACCAAGATTGGTGACACCCGGCTGCACCACGGCGCAGCGGTTGTCGTAGTCGATATCCAAAATCCGATTGAAGCGGCTCATTACCAGCAGCACGCCGTCCTCCAGTGGCAACGCGCCGCCGGAAAGCGATGTACCGGAACCGCGCGGCACGACCTTGATGCCCTCGCCGTGGCAATATTTCAGCACCTGCGCCACCTGATCCACCGTCTCCGGCAGCACCACGATCAGCGGCAATGCGCGGTAGGCGGTGAGACCATCGGACTCAAAAACCCGCATGCCGCTTTCATCCGCCACGACACCTTCGCCCGGTACGATGGCCTGCAGCGATTTGACGATGGCCGCACGGCGCGCGAGCACCTTTTGGTCGAGGGCAGGCATGACGAGACCGGACATGGAAAACCTTGGTTTGGTATCAGCAAGTTACAAGCCCGACCCTAAAGGTCGGGACCGCCATTCACCAGATGCAATTCTGGCGCAGGCGGTGGATGCTCTAACGGTTGGTCCTATCCTCAAAATCCAGCAGGTTGTGGCGACCCACGTCCTTGATGTTGCTCTCGCCGCAAAGGGCCATAGTGACATCGAGTTCCTTGCGGATCACATCAAGTGCGGCGGTTACACCTGCCTGTCCCATGGCACCCAAACCGTAGATATAGGCGCGGCCGATGTAAGTGGATTTCGCGCCAATCGCGATTGCCTTGAAAATGTCCTGACCAGAACGAATGCCGCTGCCCAAATGGACCTCGATACGGTCGCCCACCGCATCCACAATTTTCGCCAGCAAATCGATTGGCGCAGCCGCACCATCCAACTGTCGCCCACCATGGTTGGATACGATGATGGCGTCTGCGCCGATATCGGCTGCAATCTTTGCATCCTCAACATCATTGATTCCCTTGAGGATAAGCTTGCGGTCCCATCGCTGCTTGACCCATTCGATGGACGACCAATCGAGCGACTGATCGAACTGTTCGGAGGTCCAGTCGGACAGGGAACTCATGTCTTGAACGCCCTGCGCGTGGCCAACAATATTGCCGAATGTGCGGTTTTTCGTCTGCGCCATATTCCACAACCAGCGTGGTTTGGTGCCAACGTTCAGAATATTGGCCAGCGTTGGCTTGGGTGGCGCGGACAGGCCGTTTTTAACGTCCTTGTGGCGCTGGGCCAGAATTTGCAGATCGAGCGTTAACACCAGCGCCTCGCAATTGGCTGCGTAAGCCCGCTTGATAAGCGCCTCGATAAATCCCCGGTCGCGCATGACATAAAGCTGGAACCAGAAGGGTTTCGTAGTCGCTTCGGCCACGGCTTCGATGGAGCACACGCTCATAGTGGACAGAGTAAAGGGAACGCCCGCAGCTTCGGCTGCCAGAGCGGCGGCAATCTCACCATCGGCATGCTGCATCCCCGTCATGCCAACAGGCGCAAGCGCTACCGGCATGGCAACCTCGCGGCCAACCATGGAGGTCTTCAATGACCGGTTGTCGATATTCACCGCTACCCGCTGGCGCAATTTGTGGCGACCAAAGGCGTCGGTGTTATCGCGGTAGGTGCCTTCGGTGTAGGAGCCTGAATCGGCATAATCGTAAAACATCTTCGGCACACGACGACGGGCCAGTTCCTGAAGGTCGGCAATGGAGGTGATCGGCGTCATGTGTCGGCTCGCTGCTTTAAGTTCCCACTTGCACATTGCCCTTTTCACAACCGGTTTGAAAAGGCCAAGGCGATGCGGCAAACTGAATTTTGCAGATCACAAGCACAGAGGACCGCAGACAACAAAAAGCCGGCGTTGATTAGAACGCCGGCTTTCGTGATTTTCTGCATGTCGCTTCGGCTTAGGCCACTTCCGCCGCATCGAATTCAGCTTCGAAGCCCTTGGCATCCATGACGGAGTCGAAAACTTCAACCGGATGGACGAATTGGTCGAACTGCACAACAGGCTCGAAATTCTCCATCGTCAACACTGGTGGCTGGAAGAAGGAGGGATCGAATGGCAGATCGCTTGGCAGGTCGTCTGGTTCCTCGACCGGCTCTTCCACGGGGAAGTCGATCATAACTGGGTCATCAACCGGTGGTTCTTCCGACTGATCTTCAGTGCCGCCATCGCGCCATGCATCACGGGCTTCGCGAATGTCGTCGCGGGCTTCGCGGACGATCTCACGGGCTTCGTCCAGCGCATCACGGGCCTCGGCACGAACCTCGCGGGCCCCGTCTAGTTTGGCGCGAGCAGCTTCCATTGCGTCTTCGTCACCGGATTTGCGGGCTTCGCGGAATTCATCGCGGGCGGCACGAACGTCTGCGCGGGCTTCGTTCAAGGCTTCCTTGGCCTCGTTACGAACCTCTTTAGCATCGTCGCGCACCGCCTTGAAGGCGTCGATATATTCCTTGCGGGCTTCACGAATAGAATCGCGCGCCTCACGGGCCTCACTTCGTGCTTCGCGCATTGCACCACGATCACCGATCTCGGCTGCATCGAGGAATGAGTTGATGGCATCGCCGAGTGCCATTTTCAGTTCCGGGTCTGCGCCCAGATTCTTATCAACGAAGTTCCACATGCGTTCTGCAAATTTCATAATTCCGCTCCAGTTGCCCTGCCTTGGGTGGTCTATCGCTAGCAAACTGGCAGCGCTTGTCATCTCAATCTCATTGGCGCGGTGAGCGGTCCGTTATGCGGGAGCGAAAAGAAAAAGCTAAAATTTTGCAGGCTTCAGTTACACGAGATTTAGGGGGCAAGATTTCGTGGGGCGATCAAAGGGCGTATTGAGTTGCCGCGCGAAGCGTTTCATCACAGCGCCATGACACGCATCGACTTCACCACACGTCGCTTTTTCACGCCCGAGGCATTGGGCGCGGGCGGCCATATCGAACCGGGGCGCGCGGAAGCCAACCATGTTCTGAACGTTCTACGGATGGGCGATGGTGATCCGCTGCTGCTGTTCAACGGACGCGATGGAGAATGGCGGGCGACCGTTCAGCGTGAGGGGCGCAAGAAAGCGACGTTTGTTTTGGGCGAGCAGACGCGGGTTCAGCCAGAGCTTCCAACTTTGCGACTGCTGTTTGCGCCGCTGAAACAGGCACGTCTCGAATATATGATTCAAAAAGCAGTGGAGATGGGCGCTGGCCATCTGCAACCTGTGATGACCGCCTACACCCAAATGCGGAAGGTGAACATCGAGCGCATGGAGACGCATGTGGTGGAAGCCGCACAGCAATGCGGCGTGCTGGCCCTGCCCCAAGTTTATGATGTCCTGTCCATGCAGGATGCCGTCGCCGATTGCGGCACGGTAATTTTCTGCGATGAAATGGAAGCGGGAACCGGCGGCGCGCTGGATATTCTGCGTGATCTTACCATTACCGCTCCGCTCGCTGTTCTTATTGGCCCTGAAGGCGGCTTTTCGCCAGAGGAACGTGAATGGCTACACGCACAGTCTCACGTCCACGCCATCCCTCTCGGCCCGCGTATTTTACGCGCTGACACGGCGGCGGTTGCAGCACTTGCGCTGGTTCAGGCTGCCCGCGGCGACTGGATATAAAAGCGGACGAACGCGCAAACGTGAGCTTGTCATCTGCATTGCCCCTTGCCTGCCTCACTTCACGGGTCTAGCGATTTAGATAACAAAGACACGCGACGAAAGCCGACCCATGGCCCGCGACACCACCGACAACACGCCGCTGGAAAATTACGACCAGCTCGTCCACGCGCTCTCCGATGGCTGCAAGCCGAAAGACGAATGGCGCATCGGCACCGAACACGAGAAATTTGCCTATTACCGGTCGGATTTCTCGCCGGTTCCCTATGAGGGCGATCGCGGCATCAAAGCGTTGCTGGAAGGTATGCAGGCCAAGACAGGTTGGGAGCCGATTGTCGATGCTGGCAACATCATCGGCCTTGTTGCCCATGACGGTATGGGCGCGATCTCGCTGGAGCCGGGCGGGCAGTTCGAACTGTCGGGCGCACCGTTGGAAACCATCCACGAGACGTGCCGCGAATCCAACAAGCATTTACGGCAGGTGCAGGAAGTCGCCGACGAGCTTGGCATGGGGTTTCTGGGCCTTGGCGGCAGCCCGAAATGGACCTTTGCGGAAACGCCGCAAATGCCGAAATCCCGCTACGACATCATGCGCGCCTATATGCCAAAGGTCGGCACGCAGGGCCTCGACATGATGCATCGCACCTGCACCATTCAGGTGAACCTCGATTTTGGCAGCGAAGACGACATGCGCCGCAAAATGCAGGTGTCCACGAAGCTGCAGGCCGTCGCCAGCGCGCTGTTCGCCAACTCTCCCTTCACCGACGGCAAGCCCAACGGATTGCTGTCATGGCGCTCCGATATCTGGCGCGATACGGACAACCAGCGCGCCGGATTGCACGAGTTCGTTCTGGAACCTGATTTCGGCTTTGCAAAATATGTCGACTGGGCGCTGTCCTGCCCGATGTATTTCATCTCCCGCGATGGCGTGTATCGCGATTGCACCCACATCACGTTCCAGCAATTTCTTGACGGTGCACTGGAAGGCGAAGTGCCGAACGAAGGTGATTGGCAGAATCACATTTCCACCCTGTTCCCAGATGTGCGGCTGAAGAAATTCATCGAAATGCGCGGTGCCGATGGTGGCCCTTGGCGGCGCATCTGCGCCCTGCCAGCTTTCTGGGTCGGACTGCTGTATGACGATGCAGCGCTGGACGAGGCTGAGGCGCTCTGCGCCGACCTCGACTATGACGCTGTGCGCGCCATGCGCGAGGCAGTGCCCGCCAAAGGCTTGGCTGCACCGGCAGGCAAACGCACAGTGCTCGACGTCGCCAAAGACGCTATGGCTATAGCCCATCGCGGGTTGAACGCGCGCAACCGCCTGAACCAGTCCGGCGTTAACGAAACCCATTTTCTGGGCCCGTTAGACGAAGTGGTGGCGCTGAAGGAAACGCAAGCCGAACGCTTGCTCAAGCAATTCCGCTCCAACTGGGATAGCGATATCGACCATATTTTTGAAGAATACGGGTATTGAAGCCCACCCGATGGACCGCGCCTGGCGGACCATCGGAGTTTTGGTTTACATCAATAGCAGACGCGTACACCGCCTGACATGAAGCAGTTGGGGTGGAAGGCGCGAGGGCGGCTGGCCTTCACGTCTTCCGCAACCCCGGTCAGCGCGTCGTTACCAGCAACTGCCTTTGCAAGTGCCGCATCAAGGGCTTCATCGCTAGTGACCTCGCCACCGATCGCGGGCATTTCATCGGAGACATCTGAACGGAGCCGCATGGCAGCGAGTAACAGGTGCGCGTCGTTGCGCGCAGTGCCTAGCGCGATCAATTGTTCGGACAGCACCACCTGCGCCATCACGCCAGGAGGTACGGCTTTGGCACCCGGCTTTGCGTCTTGCGCAAGCGCAGAGCCAGCAAACGAAAGAGAGATAGCGAGAGCGAGTAGTAGAGTTCTCATGGGAACACTCCATATTGCAGATGCGTTAATCATGCTAAGCGACCTCGAAACGGTCAAATGAAATATGTCGTCATGCGATACGGCGATGCAAGGAGAACACCAGATGAACCTCACACAGCTTCTCGTCACGCAGAAGAATGTTGATGCCCTTTCACAGCAATTCGGCCTGTCCGAAGAGCAGGCACTGGAAGCGATGGGGGCGGTCATTCCCGCATTTTCGGAAGGGTTGAAACGGCAGACGAATTCCGCAGGTTCTGCAGCCGGCCTTATTCAGGCACTCGCTTCCGGCCAGCACGCACAATATGCCCGCGATCCGCGCATGGCGGTTTCCGAACAAGGGTTGAGCGAAGGCCAAGCTATTTTGGGCCATCTGTTCGGCAATAAAGACGTGTCGCGCGGCGTGGCGTCTCATGCGTCCGCTGCATCCGGCATCAGTTCCAGCCTCATCAAGTCTATGCTTCCTGCTATCGCCTCCATGGTTATGGGTGCGCTGCTCAAAGGTGGCACAGGCGGCGGTTATTCCAACATGGGCGGCGGCATCGGCCGCACGCTGGGCAAGGCTGCCGGTGGTGGCCTGCTGGGCACGCTGATCGAAGGTGTCGCAGGCGGTATGTTGGGCGGCAGCAAGCAGCCACGCGGTCGCTCACGCTCCGGTCAGGCACTGCCGAATTCTTTGGAAGGTCTGTTGGGCGGATTGCTCGGCGGTAGCCAGCAGCAACGTGCGCCAGCCCCCCGAGCACAATTGCCCCGTTCGCGGCGCCAACCATCACCACGCCAGCAGCGGCGGGCCAACCCCGGTGGTGGCCTTGGTGGATTGCTTGAAGATATTTTGGGCGGTGGCGGCACGCCGCGGCAGCGTCGTCGGGCCGATCCACGCACCCAGCAGCGCCCGAGCCGTCAGGCCAGCCGTCCACGCCAAACACCGCCACCAAGCGGTGGCGGCTTGAACGACATTTTTGGCGATATGCTGGAACCGGGCGGAAATACCAGCCGCCAGTACCAGAAACAGACAGGCGACGTGTTCGATCAATTCCTAGGGAACTGATTTTACTTCTGCACTCACGCTGTCGGCCTAGCGGCCTTCGCTGCATGTTTGTTACTTCGCTCCGCTGCGTGGGCGCGGCAGGTCTTGTTTATACGCCGCTCCGCTTGCCGCTTTATACGCCGCTCCGCTTGCCGCTTTATACGCCGCTCCGCTTGCCGGGACGCCGGGCGGCTCTTCGCCGCCTTATTATCCAAGCGGTAGGTCTTATTTCTTCGAGCTGCCCAACACCAAAATGTTGCCCGCCAGCACGCAGGTCAACCCTGCGATGGCGAGCAACGGGAAGCCGTAACCTTCGAATACTGCGGAGATGAGCAGCGCAAATACGGGAAACAGCACTGTCGCGTAGCTCGCGCGGCCCGCGCCGATGCGGCCGATCAGTGTCAGATATGACCAGAAGGCCAGCACGGAAGAAACGAGCGCGAGGAAGACGAGCGATCCGATGTAAACGGGCGTCCAGATAATCGTGATGCTGTTGCCAAGCGCCAGTGTCATCAGCAACGCAAACAATGCGCCATAGCTCATGCCCCAGGCGGAGGTCGGAATAATCGGCACTTTCGCTCTTTGAAGTGCTGCAGAAATCTGGCTGCCAACGCAAAATGACAACGTGCCTGCCACGCACAGGCCGAGGCCAAACATCGTGCCGCCGGTCCAGTCCTGCCCCTCCATCTGCGGCGCGAACATGAGCGCGATGCCAGCGAAGCCGAGCAGCGCCCCAGCGACCACGCGGGCGCGAGGTGCTTTGCCAGAAAGCGCGAAAATGAGCAGCAGATTGAAGACGGAGGCTAAAGAAAAGACCACCGACAGCAGGCCGGAAAACAGATAGGCCGAACCGTAGTAGAACAACATGAAGTTGAAGCAGAATATGAAAAAACCCATCCCGCAAAAAGCGAGATGGGCACGCATGGGAAAGGCCACGCGCTGTTTCGTACCGAGGGTCCAAACCCACATCACGGACGCTGCAATAACGAAGCGCCAGAAGAGAGACGTTTGAACAGCCACCTCACCAACCTGCAGCGCGAGCGCGTACCAACTGCCGCTCCACGACGCGACGAGCACGACGTAAAGAACATAATCGACAGCGGTGAGCCGCCGGTCAGAAGGGTTGGCATCGACCAGTCTCGGGTCGGCTACAGGTGTGACAGAGTCAGCCGTCATGCTTGAACGTCATTGGAAGAGTCTCGGTAAATTCGCCCTAGAGCGGGTCGCGTGTGCTGGTGGTAAAACGCCGTCTGGCAGCAAGAACCTTCAGGTGCAAACCGGAGTCAGCCACCGGCTTCGACAGAGCTTCCACCACGTCGCCATGGCTCACGCCAATATCGCGCAGCACGAAATCAGGAGCGGTGAGCAAAGCCTCGATCTCCGCGTGTTTCTTGCGGGCGGTCCATGTGGTGCGAAGGCGCACGAACTGATTGATTGCAACGGTGGCGGGAGCCGGAATGTGAAGTTGCAGGGAGCGCAAGAGAGCGAAGGGAGAGGTCATGGTCTTGTCCTTTTTAGCGTGGGGCTTTCAACCCGTGTTGTCGTTGGCGACCCGACTGATATGCGCTCGAAAGCACTATCAATCCAACGAATGTTTCTGATAGCATTCATCACGAACCGTGATGAATGCGTGAGGCACCAAAATGCTCGATATCGACCAGCTAAGAACATTCCTTGCCGTGGTAGAGACCCAGAGCTTCACCCGCGCGGGCGACCGCGTCGCGAAAACTCAATCTGCCGTTTCCATGCAGATGAAGAAGCTTGAGGAGATGGTGGGGCGACCGCTTTTCGTGCGCGAGGGGCGAGGCATCACTGTCAGCGAAGACGGCGTGCGGCTGATACCCTACGCCCGTGACATCGTTGAACGGTCCGCCGAAGCGCTGGCGGCTTTCGACGACACTGCGTTGCGCGGACAGGTCTATCTGGGCACGGCAGATGATTACGCGGAGCGGTTGCTGCCCGCAATTCTGGCCGGTTTTTCGCAAACGCATCCGCTGGTGGAGGTGAATGTCAACTGCGAAAACTCCTACCAGCTGGACGCACGTATCGGCGCTGGCGAATTGGACATGGCAGTCGTCACTCACAATGAAGTGGCGCGGCGTTCCGAGCTCATCCGCACCGAACGGTTGCTGTGGGTCACATCGTCCCGCCACATCGTGCACACCGCAAAGGTGGTGCCGCTGGCGTTGGGGTCGCCTCATTGCATCTGGCGTATGTCTGCACTGGAAGCGTTGACGAAAGCAGGCGTCGAACACCGGCTGCTTTATGCCAGCTATTCGGCGACGGTCGTCGGCGCTGCAGTGTTGGCTGGACTTGCCGTTGCGGTGTTGCCGGAATCAGCACTTCGCCCCGGAATGCGGGTGCTGGATTCGCACAATCGCTTCCCGCCACTGCCCGATTGCGAAATCGGCCTGTTGCATGGCCATCGGGAAAAGACGGATTCATCGCGCGCATTGGCCGATCACATTCGCACCTGCATCCAATCTCTTCCCGCCATGTCGCAGCGGCCCGACGGCAGCTATATCGAATTCGCCATGGACCCGTTCGCCGCGAAACCGATGCCCGATTTTTCTAAGCCGGGGGCGTCTCTTGGGGTAGGCTGAAGGATGCCCGAATCAAAGAACGCATCAAAAGACACAAACGCGCTGGAAGTCTCCGTCTCGGAACTGTCCGGCAAGCTGAAGCGGACGGTCGAAGACCAGTTCGGCCATGTGCGTGTGCGCGGTGAGATTTCAGGCTATCGAGGGCCACATTCTTCCGGCCATAGCTACTTTGCGCTGAAGGACGATCGCGCTCGCATCGACGCGATTATCTGGAAGGGTCAGAACGCGAAGCTGGCCCATAAGCCCGAAGAAGGGCTGGAGGTTATCGCGTCAGGCAAGCTGACCACCTATCCGGGTCGGTCCAGCTACCAGATCGTCATAGACCACATCGAACCCGCCGGTGCCGGTGCGCTGATGGCCCTGCTGGAGCAACGCAAGAAAGCGTTGGCGTCGGAAGGGTTGTTTGCCGACGAGCGCAAGCAGCTCATCCCCTTCATGCCCCGCGTCATCGGCGTGGTAACCTCCCCCACCGGCGCCGTGATACGCGATATTCTCCACCGGTTGATGGACCGCTATCCGGTCCATGTGATCGTCTGGCCCGTGCGGGTGCAGGGCGAGACATCCGGGCGCGAAGTGGCCAATGGCGTCTATCAGTTGAACCGATTCGGTGACGGAACCGACTGGCCTAAGCCCGACCTCATCATCGTCGCGCGCGGCGGTGGTTCGCTGGAAGACCTTTGGGGTTTCAACGATGAAGCGCTGGTGCGCTCCGTTGCTGCATCCGACATTCCCGTCATTTCTGCCGTCGGCCATGAGACCGACTGGACACTGGTGGATTATGCCGCCGATCTACGGATGCCCACGCCTACGGCTGCTGCTGAAAAAGCGGTGCCGATCAAGGCTGATCTGGAAGCCCATCTCGCCAATCTATCCGCCCGTCTGCGCGCCGCCGTAAGCCGTGTTGCGGAAACACGGCGCACGTCGCTGCGGGCCACATCACGCGGATTGCCATCGCTCGACAATCTGCTCGCCCTGCCCCGTCGCGCCTTTGACGAGGCTGCTGCCGGACTGGGTCGCAACCTCGTTCAGCGGGTCGAGCGGGCGTCGTTCAGCTACGAACGAGCCGCCGGTGGCCTGCGCCCGCTGCTGTTAGAAAAGCGGTTGGCAGCGAGTGGCGAACTGCTGGCGCGACAGATCGAGAACCATCAGCGTGCGCTGCGAAATGCAACGCGCAGCAAACGCCAGCGCTTCGATGATCGTGCCGGTCGGTTGTCACCAGACGTGCTGAACCGCCCGATCAGCATGGCGCAGCGTAATCTTTCGCAAGCAGCAAACAAATTGCGGCCCGAACCGCTGGTGCAACGTGTGAGCGCAGGGCGCGATGCTTCCAACAAAGCCTTCGCGCGTGTGGACCGCTTGACCACGGCTTCGCTTGCGCAGGCGAAAGAGCGCTTCGAGCGGGCCGAGCGAATGCGCGAAAGCCTGTCGTATAAATCCGTTATTCAACGCGGTTATGCTGTGCTGCGTGATGATGCAGGTGCGCTGGTGGACAATGCTTCGAACGTGGCTGTCGGCGACAATATTCATGTCGAAATGCGCGACGGCTCTTTCGGTGCGAATGTGACAGACACGAACGCAGCTCCGCCAGCCAAGGTCGCCCAGTCCGCTACTGTATCAAAGCCGAAAACGCCGAAGAAGGCCGCCAAGCCACCGGCAACAGATCAGGGCAACCTGTTTTAAGTTCGGCACACGTAAACTGCTTGCCTAACGGCGCGTTACCCACAGCCCCCTGCCGCAGGTTCGCCACAAGTTCATTATCGGTTGACGATTACGGCTGCATAGTCACGCAGTTGGGTTCGGGCAAAACGTAATGCGAGGAGATGCAGCAATGCAGTTTGCCCAGAATTCCGACCGAATTCCGAAGAATGACAACACAAACGATTCCCTTTCACGGGAAGTGGAGCAGTTACGCGAGCAATTGAAGGTGAGCGAGATTTTTGATCCCGTCACCGGATTGCCGAACCGTGCCCAGTTTTTGGAGCGTTATGGAGCAGAGTTTCGCCGTGCAGTGCGCTTCGACCATGCGCTTTCCGTCGTGATGATCCGCATTCGGGGCTACGATCACCTGCTCGCCAATCGCGGCGAAGAAGCGGTGGAAAAAGTAATGTGCTCGCTCGCTACCATGTGCGAAGCGGCAAGCCGCACCGGCATTGATATTCCAGCGCGCTACGACATTGCAGAACTTGCGGTCGTGCTGCCGGAAACGCCTTTGGCTCACGCCCTGCTGTTTACCGACCGGCTGCGTGATCTCGTGTCCCGCACGCCCATAACGCTGGACAGTGGCATGGTTCGCCTCGGCGTTCGGATGGCTGCAGACACCATCATTCCCGATGATAAAGGCCCGCAGGACAGCATCGCCCGCGCAAGGCGGACGCTTTAACTCGGCCTGGTTTTTTCAAGAACAGCGCCATAAGGCGAGGAATGGTACGGCTGGAGGGGCTCGAACCCCCGACATCTGGCTCCACAAGCCAGCGCTCTACCAGCTGAGCTACAGCCGCACAGTCACAAGAACCAGATTGGATCGCGCAACGCCCGCTTCATAGAGGCAAGGATGGTGCCCGCGCAAGACCAAACCGGCAGTCAAAGATCGCCAATCGGCGATTTTTCTATGGGTTGGCAGCTTGAACCACCACGCGCCGGATTAACTGTGAACCACAATAGGACAGATTCCAGCACCACTAGCGGTGGAACGGAGCCGCAAAAGGCTGTATTTACGTTTCGTTAAGGTTGAGTACCGGTGCTGTTGGCTTGCCATATGGTTTGCAGCAGGCCGGCGGAAACGAGTGTGAAGCATGGTCCAGTCCCGTCTCTCCTATATCGACCTGTCCGTCGAAGACGCGCTGCGGGGGTATGTCCTGTCCGGTCGCGCTGCCCTGCTGCTCGCCCGCGACAATCACGATGTTCTTTGGGCGAATGCCGATGGCGCACGCCTGTTGGGAGCATCATCACTGCGGCAATTGCTGGACGGTGAAGGTAACGCAAACCCCGCTATCATGCGGCAAATTCAGGCTGCCGCCAGCCAGTTGGACCACCGCGAAGAGACTGCGGCCATGGTTCGCGCCCGCCTTGGCTTCAAAACCCAACTGGTCGCGCTCGGGCTAACGCCGCTGACGCTTAGCAATGGCGAGACCGCCGTGCTGGTGGTGAGCGATGAAATGCACGGTCGCCGCTACGCTGAAACCGATATGGCGCAGGCCGCCGTCGAAGGTCTGGATGGTTTCGGTCACGCTTCAGCGGTCATCGGAAATACAGGCGAAATCATCGCAGCCTCTGACAAATTCGCCATGCTGGACCTTTCTGCCGAACAGCTGACCAGCCTGACCGATGAAATGGCCAGCGAAGATGACCGGCTCATCAAGCGCATGCTGACCACACCCGGCGGCGACATTGCCATCGGTCTGGCGCGTCTGGCTGATTCCCCTGCCCGCCATCTGCTGATCGTTGCTGATGGTGATGGAGACGGCGAATTGAACGCAGCACCTGCCGCAGCAGAGGCCGAACCTGCCATCGAAGAAGACGCAGCACCCGATACAGCGGAAGAAGAGGATGATGCCGCACCCATCGTCGGCGCATTTTCCAACCGCCGTTCCACGACGCAAGGCATGGGCCGCTGGTACTACAAAGCTCCAAAGGCTGATGCGAACGAAACGGATGACGCACCAGCAGATACACAAGCGGAAGACGCTGCTGAAAGCGACGAAAGCCAAGAAAGCTCGATCGGCGCGGTTACCGCGGCTGCCGTCACGGCTGCTGCGGCGGCTGCAGCAGCCACAGCAGTTGCATCGTCATCTGAAGAGGTTTCGACGGACGAAACGACAGCTTCTGATGAAGACACTCAGAATGAAAGCGACGTTGCTCCGGAAAGGGTCAGTGCCGTTCACAAGCCTACACCGCCTATGGCGCTCGTTGCTGAAGATGCTGACGAGACAAGCACAGACTCAGCTAAGCCTGAATTAGATGAAAAGCCCGCAGACTCCGGTGAGACTAGCAACACCGACGCTGAAGAAGGTGATGCAGAGCTCGTCGATGCTTCGAGTGAATCGGATGAAGACCAAGAGAACGCCTCGGAAGAAGAGCAACCTGATGATGAGGTTTCTGCAAAACAGCCAGAAGCCGAGATCGAAGACGCAGAACCGGTTGCCGCTTCAATCGCAACCGACCTAGAACCAGACACCGAAGACAAAGAAGCCGATGGTTTCCGCTTTGCATCCGCTGCGCGTCCTGTGCGTTTCACATGGGCAACCGGGCCGGACAAGGCGTTCAGCGCCGTCTCGGCTGAACTGGCAAACACTGTTGGACCCCGCGCATCAGCAATCGACGACATGGAATGGTCGCAGGTTTCCGAAAAACTCGGCTTTGAAAATGGGGATGTGATCGACGAATTATTGGACAAAGGCGACACTTGGTCCAACCGCACGGTGCTATGGCCTGTAGACGGAACCGATCTTCGCGTTCCGGTCGATCTGGCTGGCCTGCCGTCTTACGATACCGCACGATCATTTCGCGGCTTCAACGGCTTCGGCATCATCCGCACCGCCGATGCGATGGTGGACGATACGCTTGTTGAAGATGCCGAAGACGAGACGGATAACGATCTTCGCCAGTTGGGCAGCGACTACGAAGGTGGTGAAAATGATGAAGCAAACGCTGATCATGAAATCGCCAGCAATGTCACCGCGCCAATCGGTTTTCTGAAACCGTTTTCCTCAGACACAAAAACTGATGAGGCCAACGAGCCGGAAACAAGCACCTCCGATACAGAGACGACCCGCGTCCTATCCAGCGACGAGACGTCCAATTTCCGCCAGATCGGCGAAACCCTGACAGACAATGCAGCAAAGGCCACCGATGACGAAGAGGCGGAATCAGCTGCCGATAGTTTCGTGCCATCCGCCTTTGCAAACCGCGCAATCGCTGAACCAAATGTCGAACCGGAAACAGAAGAGGACAACTCTTCATCCGCCGAGACTGACAGTGAATCCAAAGCAGTTCCGAAAACTGATCGTGCCAATGTCGACACGTCTATCCTGTCACGTCTCCCGATTCCGGTTCTCGTCTATCGCGATGACGAGTTGCTGTTCGGCAATGATGAATTCTTCTCCACCACCGGTTACGCCGACCTGCCTGAACTCGCCGAACGTGGCGGTGTCGCCGCGTTGTTTGCTGACGCGGATGCTAAAGGCACCAGTCCAATCCGCCACCGCGACGGACACGATTTGAACCTCCATGGCAATCTGCAAAGTGTGCCGTGGGACAGCGAAAAAGCGATGCTGCTAACCCTGCGCCACACGCCACCCGGAAATGGAAATAGCGACGACCGGGGCGGCGATGAGGGCGGAAAGGGCAACGGCCCTGCTCCTGCTCCAAGCAGCAATGATCGTGGCAGCCGCAGTGAACCGCGCGAGGCCGACCGCACCAACGTGATGCCTTTCCCACGTCTTGCCGCACGGGGCAGCGATGTCGTTGAAGATGAAGTCGCTGCCACAACGTCAAAAAACCCGCTTTCACCTGAAGTGGCCGCCCGCGACATTTTGAGCTTGCAGGTAGAAGAAGCGCGTCAGCGCATGAACTTACGCGGAGATGGCGAAACACCGTCGACTTCCGACACAACGAGCCCGACGCGGGAAGCCAGCCCACACTTCACCGGTATGCAGGCGGATGATCTGCGTGCGATTCTCGACGTTTCCACCGACGGTGTCATCATCGTGTCGAATGAAGGCGTTGTGCGCGACATCAATCGTTCTGCCGAAGCTTTGTTCGACGTGGATGCCGAGGCCATCGCGCACCGATCCATCACACGACTGCTGGCGCCGGAAAGCCACCGGACCGCACTCGATTATCTCGCCAATATGGGCGCGACGGGCGTTGCCAGTCTGCTGAACGATGGCCGTGAAGTCGTGGGCAAAACCTCGCAGGGCGGGCTGGTTCCGCTGTTCATGACGGTGGGCCAGTTGCAGCACAGCGACGATTGCTGCGCGGTCGTGCGCGACATCACCCATTGGAAAAAAGCCGAAGAAGAACTGCTGACCACCAAGGCCGCAGCAGAAGGCGCAAACGAACTCAAAACGCAGTTTCTCGCCAAGATCAGCCACGAAATTCGCACACCGCTGAACGCCATTATCGGCTTTTCGGAAATGATGATCGAAGAGCGCTTGGGCCGCATTGATAACGACCGCTATCGTGGTTATCTGCGCGACATCAATCGCTCCGGCGCCCACGTTTTGGACCTGGTCAACGACCTGCTCGACATCACCAAAATCGAAGCCGGCAAGATGGAAATGGACTTCGATGCGGTTGATCTCAATCGCACCGTTTCTGAAAACGTCGCCATCCTTCAGGCAGAAGCAAATGCCGACCGCATCATTATCCGCACCAGCCTGTCGACAGTGGTGCCGAAGGTCGTGGCCGACCAGCGCAGCATGCGGCAAATCGTGTTGAACCTCGTGTCCAACTCCATCAAGTTCACCAAGTCCGGCGGACAGGTGATTGTTTCGACAGTCTATGAAGACAGTGGCGAAGTGGTGCTGCGGGTGCGCGACACTGGCGTTGGTATGAGCGCAAGTGAAATGGAACAGGCGTTGCAACCTTTCCGCCAGACAGCATCAGCCGCCGTTAGCGCAACCAAAGGCACGGGCCTCGGTCTGCCTTTAACCAAGGCATTGGTGGAGGCGAACCGCGCTGACTTCCACATTGAAAGCACTCCCGACGAAGGCACGCTGGTGGAAATTCATTTCCCCGTGCAGCGGGTTTTAGCGGACCGCTAACGCGCTTTTTGTTTGCGCTCACGCTGTCGGCCTAACGGCCTTCGCTGCGCGGGCGCGGCGCAGCTCGCGCCGGACGGGCTTGCTCGCCTTGATGCTTTCTCGAAACACCGCGTTACACACCTGCCGGTACATAAGAGTGATCGGCGTGAAACGCAGACAAAAAAAAGCGCGGGCATCGCTGCCCGCGCTGAAAATAGTTAATTTGGCTGTGGGCAGTGGCGGATCGTATCTCTGTTGCGCGGTAGCTCAAGTTGGCTGATTGCGCGGTGTGAAGCTAAAATGCACGTCAAACCTTGCTAAATCCTTGCCGGAAACGTTCGCATTTGTTCGAAACGGGCTTGTTTTGGCGCAAGGTAAACTTTTGCGAGATAAATCATTAACCCTGTCGGTTAGGCCCGTTCCTTAAGTTTGTAGCGCCGGAATCCGCGCAAAAAGCGCCAAAGCTTCCGGATTGGCCAGCGCCTCGCGGTTCTTCACCTCACGTCCATGCACAATATCGCGCACGGCAAGCTCGGTAATTTTGCCGGACTTCGTGCGTGGAATGTCAGCAACCGGCACGATGACGGCTGGAACATGGCGGGGAGATGCGCCTATTTTGATGCGCGAGCGGATTTCTGCCTGCAGCTCATCAGTGAGGTTCACACCTCCGGTGAGGCGGACGAACAAGACGATGCGCGTGTCGGATTGCCATTGCTGGCCGATACACAACGCCTCTTCGATCTCCACCATGCGCTCGACCTGATTGTAGATTTCCGCTGTGCCGATGCGCACGCCGCCGGGATTCAGCGTGGCGTCGGAGCGACCGTGAATGACCATGCCTCCGCGCGACGTCCATTCTGCAAAGTCACCGTGGCACCAGACATTATCGAAACGGGCAAAGTATGCGTCGTGATATTTCGAGCCGTCGGGATCGTTCCAGAAACCCACTGGCATGGACGGGAAAGGGCGGGCGCACACCAACTCGCCTTTTTCACCTTGAACGGACTGGCCATCATCATCCCAAACCTGCGTGTCCATCGCCAGCATCGGGCCCTGAATTTCACCGTCGAAAACAGGCTTCCACGGGACACCGCCAACGAAACATGCGGCGATGTCAGTGCCACCGGAAATTGAGGCCAAGTGCATCTCGGGTTTGATGGCGTCGTAAGCGTAGGCAAAATTTTCCGGCGCCAGAGGTGAGCCGGTGGAGGCCAGTGTGCGCAGGCTTTTCAGATCATGACTGTCGGTTGACCGCAGGCCATGATTACGAAGCGCGTCGATAAATTTGGCAGACGTTCCGAAGAACGTGATGCCTTCCTGTTCAGCGAAATCGAACAGCACCTCAGGTCCTGGCGCAAAAGGCGAGCCGTCGAACAGCATTACCGTCGCTTCCACCGCCAGCGCGGAGACCAGCCAGTTCCACATCATCCAGCCACAAGTGGTGAAATAGAACACGCGATCGCCACGGCGCATATCGCAATGCAGCGCTTGTTCCTTGATGTGCTGCAACAACAGGCCGCCCTGCCCGTGAACAATACATTTGGGTATGCCCGTCGTGCCGGATGAAAAGAGAATGTAGAGCGGATGGTCGAAGGGCAGCCGCTCGAATGTGATCTGTTTGGCGGTGTGAGCCTCCATCACATCCGGCCAAGCGTGGATGTTGCCCGCAGGCAATGCGCCTGTTTCCAAATACGGCACGAGCAGAACGGGGCAGCCCAGTTGAACAGCAACCGACTCGACCTTCGCCCCCACATCGATGGGCTTTCCATTGTACCAGTAGCCGTCGCAGGCGATAAACAAGGATGGCTCAATCTGGCCGAACCGATCCAACACGCCCTGCTCTCCAAAGTCGGGCGAACATGACGACCAGATCGCACCGATGGAATTTGCAGCCAACATACAGGCAATCGTATGCGGCAGGTTCGGCATCATGGCAGCGATGCGGTCACCCTTGCCAATGCCCATTTCGTGAAACATCTGCTGCAGTTTCGAGACCGCCTCGTGCAGATCATCGAAGGACCACGTCATCGCGACCTTGTCTTCACCACGAAATATCAGTGCCGGTTCGGGGCCGGTGCGGCGCATGAGATTTTCGGCAAAGGAGATCTTCGCGTCCGGAAAATAGTTCGCGCCCGGCATAGCATCAGGGTTCTCCAGAACGCGCGCGCCCTGGTCTCCGATCACGGCACCATATGACCAAAGGGCAGACCAGAACGCTTCCTGTTTCTCCACCGACCAGCGATGAAAGGCATCATAATTATCCGCGCCAAATCCGTTTTGCGCGGCAAACTCCGTCATACGTGCGCTCGCGATGCGGTCGGGTGATGGTGTCCAGAGAGGTATTCGGCTTGTCATGGTGGTGGCTGTCCCATTTGTAGGCGTGTTTGCGGCGCAACGGTGCAGCGTCACTTTCGCCATAGGGCTGCCAACTTCGCAAGACCAGAATCAAGAGGCAAAACGTTCGCTTAAAATAGTGGAGCGTTCTCCCAACCTTTGATCGCGAGTGATATTCTCAAAGCTGCGGATTGGGCGTATCGTGATCGTACAAACCGGTGCGCAACGACAACAGGAGACGGCGTCACCCTTCATGAACAAGTGGCTTAAAATCGCTATTGGCTTTTGCCTGTTCATCGTGGTCGCTGTGGTGGCCGCTCCCAAATTGCTATCGACGCCGACTGTGAAGGCACGGGTTGCCGCTCAACTTTCCGATGTTTTGGGCCTGCCGGTACAGCTCAACGGATCAAGCCAAGTGTCTCTGCGTCCTTATCTCGGCGTGTCCTGGAGCGATGTTGTTATCGGGCAAAATAGCGACGCCATGCCGTTGCTCACCATGGACCGGCTGGACGCCAAGCTTACACTGTCGGCTGCGCTGTTCGGTGATGCACGCCTGTCGGAACTCACCCTTGTGCGCCCTGTGCTACGGCTGGTGCGCGATGGCCAAGGCACCGGCAATTGGCAAGCGGCAGACGGCCAATTGGGACAATGGTTTGCGGGTAAGAATACCGGCTCGGTCGCTCTGGGCCGGTTGATGATCGTGGACGGCATCGCGCTTCAAGACGATGCCACCACCAGAACGTCCCGCAAGTTAACCGGCTTGCAAGGTGAGGTCGTCTGGTCGCGCACTTCATCAGCGGCAAGTGCAAATTTCGGAGCCATCTGGAACGGCGAACCGTTCCGCATAACAGCGCAGATCGATGATCCGAATGCCATGCGTGACGGAAAAGCCAGCGATGTGGCTTTCACACTGTCTGCCAATCCGGCGCAATTGTCTTTCAATGGAGAAATGGTTCGACCCGGCGCTGAAAACGATACCCGTTTTTCCGGCAATCTTGCGATGGAAACGACCTCCATAATCCGTTTTCGGGAATGGTTCGGCCTGCCACGAACGGCACTGGACATTATCGGACCGGCGCGGGTGAGCGGCCAGTTGGACATCAACGGAACCCGTGCCGACCTTGCCGATGCGAGTGTGGATATCGACGGACAGACCGGAAACGGTCAACTCAACTTTCAGTGGAACCGCGAGGGTGCAGCGCTGCTATCGGGCACACTGGGCTTCAATCAAGTGGCATTTCCCAATCCCATGATCGTCGACAAGCCTTGGGCAGACCTCTTCGGTCATCCGCACGGCGCAAAACATATCGATCTTGATCTTCGGATCTCGGCGGCCAGTGCAACGATAGGCAATGCGCCGGTCAGTGATATTGCTGCCGCTGTGCTGGTTCAAAATGGCCGGACGACCATCGATATCGCGCAGGCGGATATGCAGGCCGGGCAGCTGACCGGCAGCATCAGGCTCACCCCGTCCGACATAGTTACGGATAAACTTGCGGCGGTGACCGCAAATCTGGCACTTACCGGAACCGAGTTTGGCGCGTTATCGCCCGATACCGCCTACGGTCTGAGCGGCAAGGGCCGCACCAGTTTTCAACTCGAGGCGAAGGGATCGGACCTTAAATCCATGATGGGAAGCCTTGGGGGAGATGTTGTTTTAGAAATTGGACCGGGAGAACTGCGCGGCTTGGATGCCGAGGCGCTTTTGAATGCCGGTGACGGCAACAATGTTACGACCGGCGGAAGCACCGCATTCGACACGGGACGGCTTGCACTCTTCATCGTTAGCGGCACGGCCTATGTGCGTGAAGGTCAGTTTTCCAGCGCGGAGACAGACCTAAATTTCGGCGGGCGGATCAACATCGGTGAAGGCACACTGGCACTTCGTGGCGAAGCCCGCTCCAAAACCACGCCGGACCTTAAACCAGCGACCATTTTTGTAGGTGGAACGTCAGCAGCTCCGTTAATTGTGCCTCTGCCGAATGCTCTTGCTCCTGCGGCTGAGAAAACCGGGCCAGCGCCAGACAAGCAGCAGACCATCGAGAGCCAGTAGCTCAGTTCATGGTGCGCGGGTTGTCCGATGCAGCTTCCATCTCGGCAAGTGATTTTGCAGGAGCTCTGCCGTCGCCCAATGATACCGGCGCGAACAACTCGCAACGTTCCGCCACACCTTTAAGGCAATGCGCTCCGACCGAGGTCCAGCGTTCCGGCTGAACTTCGGCGATATGCGCAGTTACCAGAATGGGCGGATCGAATGTTTTGGTCATGGTTTCGATGCGCTCGACCTCATTGATCGTCGGACCAATAACGCTGAACGACAGTCGCGAGGCCACTCCTATATTGCCGAACATCAACGTTCCGCAATTGATGCCGAGACCGAAGCGGAACTGCGCCTTGCCTTCTTTTTTTGCGCTCGGCGTTCACCTGTTCTGCGAGAGCAACGGTGCGCTCCATGGCACAAGTCGCGGCACAAATGGCGTTGCCACGTTCCTCGTCCGTCTGGAAGGGGAAGATGGCCAGCACCGCATCACCTATGAAATCCAACACCTCGCCACCAAGTTCGATAGGTGGACCGGCGGTGCATTCGAAATAGGCGTTGAGGAGGTCGAGGAAATCTTCCGGTTTCATCGTGTCGGCCAGCGCGGTGCTGTCACGCATATCGGCATACCAGACGATTGCCTGCGTCTCATGCCCGTCGCCGAGCTTGATGGCACCATCAAGTACCTGTTGCCCGGCCTGTTTGCCGAGATATGTCTCGGTAATGTTGTTGGCAATGCGCTGTTGCACGGCGTTTTTAACCGCTGTCGCCAAACGCCGCTGGATCTTCGCAAGCGCTTCAAGATTATCATCGGAAAAGCCGTTCGCTTTTTCGCACGACCATGTCACGAGAATACCTGTCGCTGCCGCCCCACGCTTCACTGTCTTACCGTTGAAGGGCGTCGATTTTAGAAAATAATCCGTGTAGCCCATCTCTTTCAGCTCTTCGAGGATGGGGAAATCCACCAACTCGTTCGGGCCGGTTAAATTACGGCGCAGCATGTCGAGATCGTTGTCGAGGATATAGCGCATGGGACTTGCAAGCCACGCATCGGACGCCTCGTCCTGATGCTTGAACTGCTCGAATTCGGTATCAGCGCCGATTTTCCACAAAATGGTTTCCGCCTGAAATAGCGGGTGCAGCGTCGGCCACGTGAGCCGCGCGCGGGTTATGGGAACGCCTGCCGCATGAAGCCGGTTACAAGCAGCATCGAACATTTCAACAATATCCGGCTGCGCCAATGCCTGATCGATCAGCCACTCGCCAATTTCATTGATGATGGTTTGTCCGGCCATATCTGCGCCTTTGATCGTATTTTGCCGATGATTGTATGTGGTATATAAGGTCTGCTTTTCAAGCAGCAGATGTCGCCAAATCACGCTGACGTTTTACCTCTTGTCGTTTCATCGTAAGCGACGCGATGATGACCCCTGCAGTAACCACACCGACAAGCAATGTGCACACCGCATTGATCTCCGGCGTCACGCCCAAACGCACCTGCGAAAATATTTTCATGGGCAACGTTGTAGCACCGGGACCAGAGTTGAATTGCGCGATGACGAGATCATCCAGCGACAAGGTGAATGCCAACATCCAACCGGCTGCGACCGCAGGCGCGATGATGGGGAGTGTGACGGAAAAAAACGCCCGCGCAGGTGTCGCGCCGAGGTCTTGCGCCGCCTCCTCCATCGAAGGGTCGATGGACAGCAGACGCGATTGCACCACCACGGCGACGAAACACATGGAGAAGGTGATGTGGGCAAGGATTACGGTGGTGATGCCACGGTCCATGCCCACCGCCACGAAAAGCAAAAGCAGCGACAGGCCTGTGATGACCTCCGGCATGACGAGGGGTGCATAGATCATGCCTGAGAATAGAAACCGCCCTCGAAAGCGGGTGAAGCGGACCAGCGCCAGTGCCGCGCAAGTGCCAAGAACCGTGGCAACGCAGGCCGAGATGAATGCCACCCGCGCCGTGACCCACGCTGCGCCCATGAGCGCTTCATTGGAGAGCGCTTCGGCATACCATTTTGTCGAAAAACCCGCCCAAACCGTCACCAGCCGCGACTCGTTGAACGAGTAGATGATGAGCAGCAGGATCGGCACGTAGAGAAACGAAAAGCCGAACACGAGCGCGGTGATATTGAAGGGCGTCAAACCACGCTTCATCGATTCGCTCCGCTGCTCTTATTTATTGCTTCGCTCCGCTGCGCGGTCATGTTCCAGCCTCTCTGGCGCGGGCCTCACTGCGCTGAAACAGCATGATGGGGATGAGCAAAATGAGCAGCAGAATGATCGCCACGGCAGACGATACCGGCCAATCGCGGTTGGAGAAGAATTCGTCGTAAAGTACGCGACCGATCATCAACGTGTCGGAACCGCCCAGCAGGCTCGGGATAACGAACTCACCCACCGCCGGAATGAAAACCAGCAGGCAACCGGCCACCACGCCCGACATGGAAAGCGGCCAGGTGACCTGCCAGAAGGCGCGTACCCGCGTTGCGCCAAGGTCGGCGGCAGCCTCCAGCAGGTCCGGTGATTGCTTCTCCAAATTCGCGTAAAGCGGCAGGATCATGAACGGCAGGTAGCTGTAAACGATGCCGATATAGACCGCCCAGTCGGTGTTCATAATCGTCAGCGGTTCGGAAATGATGCCCAACCAAAGCAAGAACTGGTTGAGCAGACCTTCCTTTTTCAAGATGCCGATCCATGCATAAACGCGGATGAGAAAAGATGTCCAAAACGGCAGGATCACCAGCATCAACAGTAGGGGTCGCCAATTTCGTGGCGCACGCGCCATGGCGTAAGCCAGCGGGTAGCCGATGAGAAGCGTTAGAAATGTCGAGATGAGCGCGATCTGTAAGCTCGACAGATAGCTTTTCCAATAGAGGGAATCGGTGGTGAGAAAGACAAAATTCTCGATGGAAAACTTCTGAATATCGTTCCACCAACCAGCGATCCCATCGGCAAAATCGAAGGCCGGAATATAGGGCGGCATTGCGATGGCGGGTGCCGAAAGTGACAGCTTTGCCACCAGCAAAAATGGCGCGAGGAAGAACACGGCGAGCCAAGCATAGGGCAGCCAGATGACGGCAGACTTACCGAGACGCTTCAGCATGGTGACGGCGGGTTGGTCATCGGGTCAGCAGCCGCGCGGCGGACGGGTCGCAGCCGATCCAGACACGCTCTTCCCAAGTCAGGGTTTCGTCTTCGTCACCGTGGGAATTGAGGACCGCGACACGGACAAACTGATCGCCAGTCCCGTCCAACTTCACCTTGTAGAGCGTGCGCCCACCAAGATAGGCGATGTCCCATACCTCGCCAGCCAACGGGTTTTTCAGACCGGTTTTCTTGCGTGAAATCGTCAGCTTTTCAGGCCGCGCGGCGAACCACGCGGTGCTACCGGTGGAGGGTGTTTTGTCGGTCACGACTTTCACCACCGAGCCATCCGCCCGCTCCAGCGTGGCGATGCCTTTGGTGATGCCCGTGACCTTGCCTTCCAGCAAATTGATGTCGCCCAAAAAGTCCGCAACGTAACGGCTGTTGGGCTCTTCATAGATCACCGATGGCGGGTCCACCTGCACGATTTTGCCACTGTCCATAACCGCAATACGGTCGGCCACCGTCATCGCTTCTTCCTGATCGTGGGTGACGATCATGAAGGTGATGCCGAGGCGTTCTTGCAGGTCGATCAACTCGAATTGGGTTTCTTCCCGCAGCTTACGGTCGAGCGCACCGAGCGGCTCATCGAGAAGCAGCAGCTTGGGTTGTTTAGCGAGCGAACGGGCCAGCGCCACGCGCTGCCGTTGGCCGCCGGAAAGTTGGTCGGGCTTGCGGTTGCCGTAATCTTCCAGCTTCACCAGCGACAACATCTCGGCAACCTTGGCGTCGATGTCGCCTTTCGCCATACCATCCTGCTTCAAGCCGAAGCCTATATTTTTCGCTACGCTCATATGCGGGAAAAGCGCGTAGGACTGGAACATCATGTTTACAGGGCGGCGGTAGGGCGGCACGCCGACAATATCTTGCCCTTCCAGATGGATAGAGCCTTCGCTCACTTCTTCGAAGCCTGCGAGCATCCGCATCAAAGTGGTTTTGCCGCAGCCGGACGGGCCAAGAAGCGCGAAGAATTCACGCTCGTAAATGGAGAGCGACAGGTCATCCACTGCCGTCACCGCGCCGTAGAGTTTGGTGACGTTGCGGAACTCTATGAAGGGCGTTGGTGCGCCTTCCAAGCCTTCAGCCAGCCAAGGCTGGAACGTGCGGCGCGGGCCTGATGGTGCTGCCATTTGGCCCGCCCCGATTATCTACTGCGGCCTTATTGGCCGGTCTTCACCTTGGTCCAAGCGCGGGTTAGGTTGCGCTGTTCGCGGGCGCCCCACGGCGTGGTGACATAGAGTTTGTCCAGCGTCGCCTGGTCAGGGTACACGGCTGGATCTTCTGTGATTTCTTTTTCCAGCAGCGGCTGCGAGGCCGCGTTACCGTTTGCGTAGAACACATAGTTCGACGCTTTGGCGATCACCTCAGCACGCATGATGTAGTCGAGGAAAATGTGGGCTTCTTCGACGTTTTTGGCGTCTGCTGGAATGGCCATCTGGTCGAACCACATCAACGCGCCTTCGGTTGGAATAGCGTAGCCGAGTTCGACACCGGCATCGGCTTCCGCAGCGCGGTCGCGGGCCTGGAACACATCACCGGACCAGCCGACAGCCAAGCAAATATCGCCATTGGCGAGCGCGTTGATATATTCCGACGAGTTGAATTTCTGGATGTTTTCGCGCGCTTTCACCAGCAGTTCTTCAGCAGCGGCGAGGTCTTCGGCAGACTTGCTGTCTGGATCCTTGCCAAGGAAGTTCAGCGCGGCGGGCACCATTTCCTGCGGGGCATCCAGCATGTGGACGCCGCAATCTTTAAACTTCGCCAGTTTTTCAGGATCGAAAATAACATCCCAACCGGTGACAGGGCCACCAAGACGCTCCTGCGCTGCTTTCACATTGTAGCCGATGCCGGTGGTGCCCCACATGTAGTTGATCGAGTATTTCTGGCCCGGATCGTAAACCTCCGTGCGCTTTTCAACAACGTCCCACATGTTCTTCATGTTGGGCAGCTTGGACTTGTCGAGTTCCTGAAAGACGCCTGCCTGAATCTGGCGGGAGAGGAACGTGGCGGATGGCACGACGACGTCGTAGCCCGTGCCACCAGCAAGGAGTTTTGTTTCCAGAACCTCGTTGGAATCGAAGACGTCGTAGACGACCTTGATGCCGGTCTCGGCGGTGAATTCCTTCAGCACTTCTTCGTCGATGTAGTCCGACCAGTTATAGACATTGACCGTGCGCTCCTGCGCATGTGCAGCCGTGGTGAGAGCGACGGCGGCGGTGCCTAGAATCAGGGATTTGACGAAATTGCGCATGGGCTAAGTCCTTGTCCGAAGAAGTCGTTGTTGGTCTGAGTGGACCGTGTTGGGGAAAGTCTAGGGCAGGCCGCGCTCGGTACGCAAATGCAAAATTGGCAACGGGGTGAACTCGTTCCGGCTACACGAAAGTGGTGCGTTCGAAATCGCTGACATGGGCTGTGAAAGTCGCCAGTTCCGCAGCCTTCACGGCGCAGATGATGCGGTGCATTTCTTCGCCCAGTGCGGCCTTCGCAAAGGCGCTGTCTTCGAACACATCCAACGCCTCGGCCATGGATGACGGCAGGCGCGGTCCACGGTTGGGCGTGGCGCGATCGTAGGCGTTTCCGGTAAGTGCAGGTGGCGGATCGCGGCGCTCGTCCAACCCTTGCCGCATGGCTTCCAGCAGCACGGCGAGAAGCAAATAGGGGTTGGCATCCGCGCCCGCCACGCGGTGCTCGATGCGGCGTGCGACTGGCTGTGCAGCAGGCAAGCGAAGTGCGACGGAGCGGTTGTTGTCGCCCCAGTTGGCGCGGGTGGGCGCGTAGGAACCCGGTGCCATACGGCGGAAACCGTTCCATGTGTTGACGAAAATCAGGGTAGTTTCCGCCATGGTTTCCAGCAGTTTTGCGACGGCGTGACGCTGGCGATCTAGGCCGTCATCAGCAGCGAAAATGTTGTCGCCCGCATCGTTCAACAGGCTGATGTGAACGTGCATGCCGTTGCCGGGATGTTCGGGAAACGGCTTGGCCATGAAGGTCGCGACCATGTCGTAGTTGCGCGCGGCTTCCGTCACGATACGACGAAGCTGCACGGCATCATCTGCGGCGCGCAGCGGGTCGGCGCGGTGGGTCAGGTTCACCTCGTATTGGCCGGGCCCCGCCTCCTTGACCACCGTGTCGATGGGCACACCTGCCCAATCCGCCGCGCGGCGGATGGCGGCGAAGACCGGGGCTTTTTCCGCCAGCGCCTCGAGGTCGTACATGTGAGTGTTATCGAAGGCCGCGTCCGTTTCTGCCACCGTGAACGGCGCGCCGGTGCGGGCGTCTGTGGTCAACAGATGAAATTCCAACTCGACAGCGCAGACGGCGGTCAGACCCTCTGCGGCCAGCCGTTCGACGGCCCGACGCAGCACGGTGCGGGCGCATCCACCGAAGCCTTCGCCCTCCGGCGTCAATGTTTCCAACATCACCTGCGCGGTGGTGGCTTGGTGCGGTTCGACCAACCTGCCGTCGGACCATGGAAGCGCAGCCAGCGTTTCAGGCACCGCAACGCAAAAGCCGTCACGGTCTCCGGATTCGATGTGCAGTCCCGTCTCGGAAACCTCGCTGCCCCAGATATCGAGCCCGTGCAGCGAGAGCGGAAAATTCACGCCCGACCCGAAGGCCTTCTTCAACGTGGCTACCGGCGCCCATTTGCCCCGCGCGATGCCGTTGGGGTCCGTCAGCACGAGTTCAACAGTTTCCAGCGCCGGATGGGCATCGAGAAAGGTTTGAAGCTGTTCGTTTTGGGCGTCGGACATGAAAAGACCGGTATCGAAAGTTGTTCGATACCGGTCTTAGAATGTTTTTCTTCCGCTTAGAAGCGGTGCGAGCGAACCATGCTGACCAAAGGTCTGCCGGAGCGAAGAGCGACCGCCGTTAATACGGCGCGCCCGCGCAGCGAAGGGCGAAGCCCGACAGCGTGAGCGCTAAAGAGAAGCTGCAAACTTAGCGATAGTTTGCTGATACGCCGTGGATTCGTTCCACGAATTCAGTACGCGGAAGTTCTTGCTACCGGGCTGGTAGGAACCCATGCGCTGCCAGCCATTGCGGACCAGAAAGTTCGCCGCAGAAGCCAACGCATCGGCGCGGGAACGGACGAGGTCGCGTTTGCCATCATTGTTATAGTCGATGGCATATTTCAGGTAGTTTTCAGCCATGAACTGCATCTGGCCGAGTTCGCCATGGCCTGCGCCCTTCATAGCAGCGCGGGAAATCCAGCCCTTGTCGTAGATCTTCATCGCGGCCAGCAGGTTCTTGGAAAACAGGCCGGTGCGGCGGCAATCATGAGTCAATGTCGCCAGCGCGTTCATCGTATCGATCTTACCGGTGTAGCCGCCAAAATTGGTTTCCATGCCCCAAATCGTGGCCAGAACTTCCTTCTGAACGCCGAAGTTCTTCTCCAGTGAACGGAACAGACGCTTGTTCTTGGAAAGCGCACGTTTCACGCGGGGAGCGAGCCCTTTGGTCTTCTTGGAATAGAAGCTGTTGAAGTTGGTCTTCGAGCGACCGGCAGACTTGAAGAACTTGGCCTGACGGCGGTCGAACTTGATGACGCTGTTGGAGTATTTCGCATCCATCAGCACTTTCACGCCCTTGCGGCCGATGCCGTTGCGCTTGGCCTTGGCGGCGAAGTTTTTCTTGAACTGGTTGAAACCAGCCGATGTGTTGGAGCAGGCGGCGTAGGCGGCCGGTGTTCCAAAAATCATGGCGGACGCCAGAATGGTGGCGGTGATCGAAACTTTCATCGAAATTCCCTTGCTATCTTTGAACGCGGCGGCCCCGCCGGACGTTTCCCCAAACTCTGCCAAGCCCGTTATTCAGACCTGCGAAACAACACGTTGCGGCACAATGCGAAGACTTCATGGCAGGCAGACCCTTAACACGGCGTTAACCATGTTTCACCCGACCACTGCGTGTCAAAAGTCACACCTCACTGTGTTCGGATTTTTTGTGCTCACGCTGTCGGCCACAAGTGGCCTTCGCTGCGCGGGCGCGGCGCAACTAGCGCCGGGCGGGCTTTCCCGCCTCGCAATTCGCGCAAAGTGCGCGGATTGCTTTTGCTCACTCGTAAATTTCGAGAGCGCCTACCCACTGGAAGGCGATGCGGCTGAGCCTGCCAGCAGGCCGCCGTCGATATTGATTTCAGTGCCGGTGATGTAACTCGCCTCGTCGGAGGCGAGCATAGTGCAGATGGCGGCGACTTCGCTGGCTTGGGCGAAGCGTTTCAGCGGTGTGTCGGCGACGAAGGCGGCCATGTTCGCCCCGCGATTCTCGCCCTGCCCCAGCATCGGTTCCCACATGGGTGTCAAAACAGCGGCGGGGTGGATGGAGTTGCAGCGGATTTGCGTGCCGAGTTGAGCGCAGTAAAGCGCGACGCTTTTCGTGTGGTTGCGGACGGCTGCCTTCGACGAGGCATAAGCAGCGGCTGCCGGAATGCCCACGAGGCCGGAGCGGGACGAGATGTTGATGATCGAACCCGTTCCAGCCTCTTTCATAGCGCCGATGGCATAGCGACACCCCATAAACGTGCCGTCGAGATTGACGGCATGGACGGCGCGCCATTCTTCCAGCGAAGCGTTTTCAGGGTCGTGCGCGACCACAGCGTCTTCGAAACCCGTTACGCCCGCATTGTTCACCAGCACGTCGATGCGCGGGTGTTGCTTGGCCAGCTTTTGCCAGTGAGCTTCTTCCCGCACATCCAGTTCCAGAAATTCGCAACCCAATTCATCGGCCAACGTCGCACCAGTCGCCACGTCTTTATCCGTGGCGATGACGGTAGCGCCCTCGTCCAGATATGCGCGGGCAATCGCTTCGCCGATGCCACGTGCAGCGCCGGTGATGACGCATAGTTTTCCGTTCAATCGTTCAGCCATGAGATGCCTTTCTTACGTGAGCCCATACGGTCCGAAGCCGGAAACAAGATCGTCCAAACCAAGCGGACGTGTGACCGGTGGGGCGGAGCGGGCGATGCAATCGTTGCGTTCGCATAAGCGGCACGCGGGGCCGATGGGAACGGGGGGGACGACCTGAACGTCGCCCAATTGTTTGGCGTGGACGATGCCGTGGCCCGCAGCCTCATCTCGCAACAAGACGACAGGCCCGCCTTTCGTCCCCTGCCCTTGTTGGGCGGCAAGGACTGCCGTGGCTGGCGCGTCAGCAATGCCCAACAGCGTGGCGGTGTGGGCGGGGCGTTCTCCAGCCAGCGAGCGGGGGCCGGGTGCCGTCGCGCAGAGAGTTAGGAACACCTGCCCTTCCTGATTGACCACCCGCTCGCACATGACCTCGCGCGGACGCGAAAACGCTGTGTGGACGGCGAGTTTCGGGCAGGCACCGCCGAACGTAGCGCGGGGAAAACCCTTGGCACCCAGACGCCGCAGCACGTTTCCGGCTTGGTCGATCTCCAACATGAAAAACGACAGTCCAGCGCGGCGGTTACCGCTCTTGTCCTGCAGCGACACCAGCCGTTGCGCGACCTGATTGAAAACCACGGAAAAGCGTGTCGCCAGAATGTTCATGTCATGGCTGACGCGTTGGGCGGTTTGAAGAAAACGGTCGTAAGGCATCAACACGGCCAACGCCGTGTATCGGGCGAGTTCCGAGCGGGCGAGGCGGCGGGCTTCATCGCCGGTGATTTTCAGCAGGTCGAGTTCCGCATCGAGCTCCTTGCCGTGCCGCAGTGTCACCAATTCCTGCACCAGCAGCTCCGCCCGCTGCGATGGCGTAAGGCGCTCCGACAGGAAAAGCCGCCGCGTGTGACGATCAAAGCGCTTGCGCCAAACGGGCATGGTTTCCACCGGCAACACCTGCGTGGTGATGCCGTAGTTTTGCAGCATCACCCGTTGCACCGCGAACATGCGCTCGGCGTGGCCTAGGTTGGGCGAACCGTCTTCGCCTTGCATGTCTTTCAGAATATCGTCCGCCAGCCGTTCCAGAGCCGGAAAACACCACGGCACAGATTCCAGAATTGCGTTCACCGCATCGACGGGAAGCTGCGCCTGTTCAGCAGCTTCACCGCTTGCCCCCTCGCCCATCATGCGTGACAGATCCGACAGCCGTTCCTGCTGCTCGCGGTAGGCGCGGTACAGTTTGACCACGGCGGTGGCCGCGTTGGGCGCGCCATCGGAAAGCTCCACCAATTCCGTATCGCCAGGCAATTCGCCGGACAGCAACGGATCGGCGAAAACTTCCTTCAGCGCCGCAACGCCACCGTCTTCGCTGCCGGGCTGCAGGTCGGTCACATCGATATCGAAGGTGGAGACCAACTTCATCACGAGTTGTGCCGTCAATGGGCGCTGGTTGCGCTCGATGAGATTGAGATAGCTGGCAGATATGCCGAGCTGCTCCGCCATTGCGGTTTGCGTGAGCGATAGGCCCGTGCGGATGCGGCGGATGCGCGGGCCGATAAAGATTTTCGTGTCGGCCATGCAGCACCTCACATAAAGCAAAGTCAGATTGTGACAATTTTTACAATCTGACAAGAGCATTGCGTGAAGAGTCGTACAAACCAACTCGAAAAGACTACAACAAACCTATTTTTACCGTGCAGGCAGCGCTTGTGGCGTGTTGGTTGGGGGCAAGGCAGACGGATAATCCGGTTTGTCACAAACTGAACTTGTCACAACCCACACCTCAGGAGCTCCCCATGACCGAGGCAGTCACCCCCATCAAAGCCGCCAAGGCCCGCGCCAGCGAAATCTCCACCGAGCGCGAAAGCTCTGTGGATGCCGACCAGCAGAACGCAATTCGCCAGCTGGCCAACGATCTGCACCGCCTGAACCACGCTGTCATGCAGGCCGTGGAAGCCGGCGTCTCTGTCGAACTCGTCCGCTCCGCCCGCCATCACCACGAGGGCAACTGGGGCGACATGATGGTGCCTGTCATCGTCAAAGGGTGATGTTCTGTCCGGCTGCGCCGGACGGAGCGCGAAGCTTCACCAACCACATTGCCGTAGCCGGACCATCCACCGGCTACGGCCTCCCGTTTCCTACCGGCCCCTCCCAGCCGAACTTCACCTGAAAGAACTCCATGACCTACACATCAGACAAATCCGAACTCGCCGGGCTCATCACCCAAAACGGCGCGCCATGGGCCAATATCGATGCTGATTCCGCCGCCCGCATGCGCGCGCAGAACCGCTTCCGCACCGGCCTCGATATCGCAAAATACACCGCAGGCGTGATGCGCGAAGACATGGCGGCATACGATGCCGACCCCGCGAAATACACCCAGTCGCTGGGTTGCTGGCACGGTTTCATCGCACAACAGAAGATGATCTCCATCAAAAAGCACTTTGGCACCACCAAGGGCAGCTACCTGTATCTGTCCGGTTGGATGGTCGCCGCGCTGCGCTCCGAATTCGGCCCGCTGCCCGATCAGTCCATGCACGAAAAAACCACGGTGCCGGAGCTCGTCAAAGAGCTTTACACCTTCCTGAAACAGGCCGACGCCCGTGAACTTGGCGGCATGTTCCGCGAACTCGACGCTGCCCGCGACGCCGGTGACGAACTCACCGCCAAGCGCATCGAGAAGGAAATCGAGAACCACGAGACACACGTCGTTCCAATCGTTGCCGACATCGATGCCGGTTTCGGCAACGCGGAAGCGACGTATCTTCTCGCCAAGCAGATGATTGAGGCCGGTGCCTGCTGCCTGCAGATCGAAAACCAGGTGTCGGACGAAAAGCAGTGCGGCCATCAGGACGGCAAGGTCACGGTGCCCCACGAAGACTTCCTCGCGAAGGTTCGTGCGCTGCGTTACGCCTTCCTTGAACTCGGCGTCGATGACGGTGTCATCGTCACCCGCACGGACTCGCTGGGCGCCGGCCTCACCAAGCAGATTGCCGTGTCCAAAGAAGAAGGCGACCTTGGCGACCAGTACAATTCCTATCTCGACGTTGAAGAAGTGTCGCTGGACGCTGTCGGCCCCAACGACGTCATCATGAAGCGCGACGGCAAACTGGTTCGCCCCAAACGCCTGCCATCCAACCTGTTCCAGTTCCGCGAAGGCACGGGTGCCGACCGCTGCGTGATGGACTGCATCGCATCACTGGATGCTGGCGCAGACCTGCTGTGGATCGAAACCGAAAAGCCCCACGTGGAGCAGATCGCGTCCATGGTGGACCGCATCAAAGAGGTGCACCCCAACGCCAAGCTCGTTTACAACAACTCGCCATCCTTCAACTGGACGCTGAACTTCCGCCAGCAGGTTTTCGACGCATGGACCGAAGAGGGCCGCGATCTGGCCGACTACGACCGCGCCAAGCTGATGGATGAAAGCTACGACACGAGCGAGCTTTCCACCGAAGCCGACAACCGCATCCGCACGTTCCAGGCCGATGCCGCCAAACGCGCCGGTGTGTTCCACCACCTCATCACCCTGCCGACCTACCACACGGCAGCGCTTTCGACAGACAACCTCGCCAAAGAGTATTTCGGCGACGCTGGGATGCTGGGCTACGTCGAAGGCGTGCAGCGCAAGGAAATCCGTCAAGGCATCGCCTGCGTGAAGCACCAGAACATGGCCGGCTCCGACATGGGCGACGACCACAAGGAATACTTTGCTGGCGACGCTGCACTGAAAGCATCCGGCGAGGACAACACGATGAATCAGTTCGGCTAACGCCGAGGGGGAACCAACTCGGCTAAAGCCGAGCACCAAAAACACTTCAGGGGCGATCTGAAGCTAAGTCGTCGCAGGAAACTGCGGCGGCTTTTTTATACCAGGAATGGGAAGGAGTTCTCGCTTGACCGTTACCAGCTCTCGGCACCAAACATGCAGCAACCAACATCTGCTAACCGAGCCTACCACTCATACACCGTATCGTGGGCTTGCTTGATGTCGGAAATGCTAGTGGGCGGCTGATGAAAGAAATTTGGATTAGCCACCCACTTAACTGCGGATCGACGGCGCGACCAATTTCGCTTCATGCTTTGCAGCTCGTCCTGAGACCCGCTTTCTCCACAGTCTGAAACTGCTGGGTTTCAAATTGGTTCTCATCAGCTTGATAACCTCAGCTTCGGTCATGCCTGTCTGGAACTCAATGCTGTCGAAAGTGGTGTCGTCACACCAAGCCAATTCAATGATTTCACTATCGCTGGGTTTTTTAGGGGATTGTCGCACATCTTTGACACTGGTTGGCCAGTCGGGAGGGAATGAACGCATCGTCGCAACCGTCAATTTTGATGAACTGCTGGTGCGCATTTTCGGCACAATGTTCGACAGATAAAACTGCGCAATAAGACGCAGGCTCAATGCTCGTTAGTACCCGAGTTCAGCTCGGCCGGAAGCGGCTATTCGCTCTAAATGAGTTCTACCCCCGCACTCCCGCACGATCCCATTCTGACCACTCTTTCTCGCATGCGGCGTCGCGGGAAACTGCGGCGGTTTTTTTGATGCTGGCACAAACCTGCGCGGCAGGTTATTCAAATGCAGTCGAAGGCACATAACTGCTCAACGGACAGCCCACACAACGGTATTGTCCGAGACCTTTTTTGCGTCCGCTTCCCTCCACACAGTCCGGACGCATGGCACAGCATTCGCACGCGCATAGCCGCGCGGCGAACTTTGCCGATTTCGAAAGACCAACAATGAACATCAGACCCATGAAGGCTGCCGATCTGGCCGCCCTGAAAACCGTCGTCGATGATACCGAACTCTTCCCCTCCGACATGCTGCCCGACATGGCGGCAGACTATCTGGCGGGCGAAGAGGTGCAGGACATCTGGCTGACCTGCGAACACGAAAGCCACCCCATCGGCCTGTGCTACACCGTGCCGGAACAACTGGCAGACGGCGCATGGAATATGCTTGCAATCTGCGTTTCCCCACCCACCAAGGCAAAGGCGCAGGCGGCGCGATGACCGCGCATCTGGAAAATATGTTGCACGAAAAAGGTGCCCGCCTGCTGCTTGCAGACACATCCGGCACCGACACATTCGCAGCCACCCGCAAATTCTACGCAGCGAAAGGCTACACCGAAGAAGCCCGTATCAAAGACTTTTGGGAAGCAGGCGACGACAAAGTGACGTTCACCAAAGCGCTTTAACGAAAGAAGGCCGTCGCGGGAAATCGCGGCGGCTTTTCCACTTGAGAACGACAAGAAAAGCCTCCAGCCACATCCAACAGGAACAAATCGCGTACCCGCATGGCTCCTCGGGTTTGGGAAACCGCCTATGAAGCGGGCAAGCCACGGGCTCGCCACTGGGCGCGTGGAATGGGGGTGCCAACTTCGAGCTTAAAGGACACGACAACAGTTGCCGCTTTGTCGACTTCGCACCGAAATTTCAGATTGATCCAGCGGGCGTTCTCACGAAAAGCCCCCTTGTTGACCTGCAATACTGTGCCACTGGGCAACCGATAGGTTGGCAGGCGATCGGGAAAGCGGGGGCTGGCGGAGTTGTTCAACTGATTGCGCAACTCCGTTACGCAAAGGCTGCCCGCGCGTTTGCTGCGCGTTAGATTACCCTTTGCGGTGGTTGCGACAGAACGCTTGGTCTTGGATCGCGAACGATTTCCCTGGCTGCTTCTTGTCGGCTTGTTCTTCCTTACTGCCTTCGCCCGTCTTACGGGCCTGGAAACCGGCGTCGCTGGTCTAAGAATGGCCGCTTGGACCGGTTCCGCTTCGGAGACCGGCGGTTTACTTGCTGCAGGCTCCGGCTCTGTGTCCCGGGTTGCCGCCGCCTCAGAGGGCAAGGCTTTGGCGATTTTCTCTTCGATAGGAGTTTCATTTTTCACCGGTTCTTCAGTGCCTGCATCCTCTTCGCCGAACTTATAAACTGGACGAAGCCTCTCAGGAGGTTTGACTTTCGGCTTTTCAACCAACTTGGTTTTCTTGGACTCAGGCACCTGTTCAACAACAGGCTTCGGTTTTTCCGACGGCTTTGGGTCGATCTTTTTCACAGGCGGCACCAGCTCGACCTGAATGGCTTCTGGCTCTTGCGGCTCCGGCCTAGAATTCGACGGGTCAACAGTCAAAACGATCAGCACAAGTCCGTGTATGATGGCTGAGATGACGCTGCCTGATGTGACTTTCAAAGCAAACCTGTTCGGCATTTTAGACGCCATATCACACTAGCCTGCAGGCGGCGGAAATACAGCGCAACATCATCGCACCACCGATAAACTTTGCGGCATACTGGGGGTGGATGGACTCAGTCATAGCGCTCACTAGAAACAGCGAAGGTGATCGAAGTACGGCCATACAGACGCATAGAAATTCACTTGCAGATTTTTTATCCCCGCTCTCCGTGCCCACCTCATACTGCCCGTTCTTTCGCGCATGAGCCGGTTGTCCGGACCGTCCTGATCGTTGCGTGATTGCGATCCTTCCGTCGCAGGCCGTGTAACGAACGGCATCGGGCGGAGCTCTATGTTGCACCGGCAGAGCTGCCACAACAGCTTCGGGACCGGACGTCGAACGTCAGCAATGGCGGGCCGAAGGCAAGGCCGATGATCCGCAAACTATCGCGGTTCATGTTCGGGGAGGTGACGGGAATGGTGTTGAGACACACTCGCAGCAGGATCGAGCGGGGCGAAGGTGTCATGCCTTTTCGCCTGAGACTACAGGCTAACGGCAGACTTCTTCGTCCCGCTGGCTCACTTTTTACGGGGTCGCTTTCGTTTGCCAAAGGCAAACGGCGACACCTCGTTCCCCGCTCGGACGTCGTGAGGCGGGTCGATATTTCTGCACGTCCGCAACCCATCACTCCGCTGTCGTCCCCGCCCACGTCATCAGCCTGCCACTTTCAAGCTGACCGACAACAAATTGATTTCAGATATTTTTCCACGTTCGATATGATTCCGTGCCGCTCATCATCTGGAACATCGTCATGAACGCCACCACCATACGAACCGAATTTCCAGGCCATACGGGTGATAGTCTTGCGGCGCGGCTGGATATTCCTGCGGGTCCAGTTCGGGCGTTTGCGCTATTTGCCCACTGCTTCACATGTTCAAAGGACATTCTGGCAGCCAAGAACATTGCAGTGGAACTGGCCCGTGTCGGCATCGCGGTGATGCGGTTCGACTTCACCGGTTTAGGGTCATCCAAAGGAGAATTCTCCTCCACCAATTTTTCATCCAACGCGCAAGATTTGCTCATCGCCGCCGACTATTTGCGGACGAACCATCGCGCACCATCGATATTGATCGGCCACTCACTGGGCGGCGCAGCCGTCTTGGCCGTGGCGGCGGATATTCCGGAAGTCAAAGCGGTTGCGACCATAGGCGCGCCATCAGACGTGGAGCATGTTCTGCACAATTTCCACGCCGACCTCGCCACTATCGAAGAAGACGGTGAGGCAGAGGTTTCTCTCGGTGGTCGCCCGTTCCGCATCGAGCAGCAATTTGTGGAAGATGCGCGGACGACACGTTTGCTGGAACGGGTGCGCACCATGAAAAAGGCGTTAATGGTTCTGCATTCACCCATCGATCAGACTGTTGGCGTCGAAAACGCTGGCGCAATTTTCACCGCAGCAAAACACCCCAAAAGCTTTGTCTCGCTCGACAATGCAGACCATCTTTTGACGCGTAAAGAAGACGCCCGTTTTGCAGCGCAGGTGATCGCCAGATGGGCCGGGCGCTATCTTCCCGAAGACACGCCGCAGGCAGAAGGCCCAGTTGAAACGGTACAAGTGACCGAGACGCTGGAGGGCAAATTTCAACAAACTGTCTTCGCTGGCAAGCATCGGCTTTTGGCAGATGAGCCTGCAACATACGGTGGCTTGGACACTGGCCCATCGCCCTACGATTTTCTATCAATTGCGCTGGGCGCTTGCACCGGCATGACGTTGCGCATGTATGCCGAGCGCAAGGGAATAGAGCTTGGCCGCATATCGGTGAACGTGTCCCATGCGAAAATCCACGCGACGGACTGCACAGAATGTGATGACGCAACGAAAGCCAAAGGTGGCCGAATCGACAGTTTCGAGCGGGTGATTTCCGTCGCAGGCGGCGTCGCCCCCGCGTTCAACGACAAGCTTATCGAGATAGCGGGAAAGTGCCCTGTACACCGCACGTTGGAGGCCAGTTCTAATGTGGTGACGCGGGTGGAAAACGATTAGCCCGTTCCAACCGTAACTCATCCATGACCCGCCTCACACGCCGTTCCGCACTCAAGCTCGTTCACTGGACGATGGTCCCGTTGTTTGCGTGGTTCACATTGGTGCAGCCGCGAGATGTGGCGCGGTGGGGGCATTGGTGGGTGGAATTGCACTCGGTGTTCGGCCTGGTGTTCGTGTCGCTGGCGCTGTTGTGGACGGCGGATTATTTGCGGCGCGGGCTGGCGGGAAGGCCGGGGCCGAAGCTGCCGGATTGGGGCAAGCGGCTGCATCGCAGGCTGCATCTCACGCTGGTGTGGGGCATGTTCGCGGTGGCCGTGACGGGGTTTCTGCTGGGCCTCACAGCCTCGCGGCAATTGTTTGCAGGTGACGTGGTTCCCATCGCCGTGCCGCTGGACAAGCCCTTGGCGAATGACTGGATCGGCATCGTACACTCGATAGAATTTTATGCACTTGCTGCCGTCGCCATCGCCCATGCCAGCTTCCACATTTGGCGGCACATCAAACTGCGAGACAACGCGCTGCGAATAATGATGCCGAAGATGCTGCACCGTTATTTGTGATGTGTGGACGCGAGGCGCGGACGGGTCTAACGCTGCGGTGATCATCTTTCGGAACGATCCCACTTGAGCGCCCCTTCGAACAAAGACACATTCCACGAACCGCAAAACAACCGGCTGGGCGTGGGGTTGATGTGCGCGACGATGTTGATCTTCGCGTTTCAGGACATGCTGTCGAAGCATCTGGCGGGCACGTATAACGTCTATATGGTCACGGCGATCCGCTACTGGGTGCTCGCTGCATTGGCGGTGTATTTGACCGCGCGTCATGCCGATGGGTTTCGCGCAACGATCCGCTCCGGCACGCCGAAATTGCAGCTGCTGCGCGGCGTTCTCCTCGTGGCTCAGATCTGCGTTATGGTGTCGGCCTTCGTGTTGTTGGGATTGATCGAGGCGCATGCGATTTTTGCATCCACGCCATTGGTGATCGCGGCGCTTTCCGGCCCGATATTAGGCGAACGTGTCGGTTGGCGGCGGTGGACGGCCATCGGGATCGGCTTCATCGGGATGCTCATCATCCTGCGCCCGGGGTTCGGTGTGTTCTCGCCATATGCGCTGGTGGCAGTGGTGGGCGCGATGATGTTTGCCGTCTATTCGCTGCTGACACGGCACGTCGCCCATGTGGACGGGCCGCAGACGTCGTTTTTCTGGGTCAGCATTGTGGGGGTCATCATCATTACGCCCATCGGACTTTGGCACTGGCAAACAATGACGCCGCTGGACGCGATGTTCATGGCGATGCTGTGCTGCACGTCGGCTGCGGGCCACTACATGCTCACCCGCGTCTATTCGATTGCGGAGGCCAGTGTCATCCAGCCCTTCACCTATTTGCAGTTGGTCTTCGCCTCGATATTGGCAATGCTGGTGCTGGGCGAAGTGATGCAAACCACGACGGCAATAGGTTCACTGGTGGTGGTGGGCGCCGGTATTTACGCGCTGTTGCGGGAACGATCGTTGAGAAAATAGCAATAGGCGGCAATCAGGCGGCGATCGTTTGGTTCGACGCTATTTTCGGCTGTTCGATGACCTGCGACAACCGCTCTAACCCGCGCTTAAGCGCCGTTACGCATTCGCCGTCGAATGCGGTGCCGGTATCCTCATCGAGAATGGCCAGAGCCTTCTCGATTGGCATGGCCGCCCGATAGGGACGTTCTGCCGACAGGGCGTCGAACACATCAGCGACGGTGAGAATGCGCGCCTCAAGCGGGATGTCGTCACCCGCCAAACCGTGGGGATATCCCTTACCGTCCAACCGTTCGTGGTGGGCACCGGCAACCTGCGCCATATCGGCGAAAGCGGGCACACGCTTGAGAATGTTCTCGCTTATCAGCGGATGCAGGCGCACAGCTTTCCACTCGTTCTCGTCCAGCTTGCCCGGCTTGTCGAGCACCTGATTGGATACGGCCAGCTTGCCGATATCGTGCAGCAAAGCTGCGCGGCGTATCCAGCGGCGGTGATTGTCGGCCAGTCCCAACTCTTCCGAGATCATGTCGGCATAGAGCGTGACGCGGTTGCTGTGGTCGGCGGTGAAGGGGCTCTTGGCGTCCACCACATCGGAAAAAGCCTGTGCCACATCGTCGAGATATTCTTCATCCACAGGCAGTCCCGCGATGGACGGCGCGGTGTCGAGCAGCCAGTCCGGCATGTCTGGCGAGGCAAGCATTTCCCAGAAGCCTTCCGATGCATTCAACGCGTCAAAGGCGTCCACAAGTTGCGGATCGAACCAACTGCCGCGACGCTTGTGCAGTTCAGTCGCCACACCGCCGGGACCGCCTTCGCTGTGAAAGACATCCACCACCTGCGCCAGCAATGCTATGCTGGATGCGCGGGGAATGTCGTTACCCGTCAGACCAAACGGTTGTCCCTTACCGTTCCAATGTTCATCCAGCGACCGAATCCCCTCTTGGACAGCAGAAGAGAAACGCAGTTTGGCGGCGATATCGGCGCCGCGGTGGCAGCGGGTGGATATCATATCTTGGGTCGTTCGTTCTCCCTCGCGGCAAATTTTCACCAGCGCACGAATGCGTTCGCTGAGGCCTGCCTTAAGGCCCGTGCGTTTGAACACAAAACTGAGCGCTGCGTTGAAGCCCGGATCGATGGTTTTGAAGCCCTGCTTGAAGTCTATGTCGTCGGCAAGAAACAGTTCGCAGATGCGCGCAGCGTTGCTGGAACAGCCGAGGTCTTTGAGCAGCAATGTGTAGAACAGGTCCGCCAGTTCCGCCTCCGGCAGACCCAGCGCTCGACCAAGGGCCATACCGATATAGCAGCACCGTATGCAGTGGTCCTTGGGCTGGCCTTCGGTGAGATCGAGGGCGTAACTGAGGGGACCGATGAGATCGGCCAGCTCAAGATTAGGCGATTTTACGGGGCGGTTGGCGAAGGCGACGAGCATGAACTAACTCCGGATTACGGAGCGCCATGCTCGTCGCCGCGCCTGAAAAACAGGTTTCCGTCGGCCCCCTAAAATTTGCGGGAGACGACGTATTTTTGTCAGCCGTCGCGGTCGGGAACAGTTAGCCCCTTCTTAGACGCAGAACGCGCAACACAGCGGTCTAGCCACGCCATAACAGCAGGAAAGCTGTTCAGCGCCAGCTCGTCCTCGGCCTTGTAGAAAATCTTCGCACCACGGATCCACGGGAAGATGGCGATGTCGGCGATGGTGTAATCGTCGTCCATGATCCACTGGCGGCCTTGCAGGCGTTGTTCGAGAACCTTGAGCAGGCGCTTGGCTTCGTTCTGGTAGCGCTCTTTGGGGCGTGGGTCGTCGATCTCTTTACCGGCAAAAGCGTGAAAGAAACCGAACTGGCCGAACATGGGACCAACTCCGCCCATCTGGAACATCAACCACTGGATCGTCTCGGCCTTGGCAGCGGGATCGGTGGGTAGAAGACCGCCGTGCTTTTCTGCCAGATAGATGAGGATCGCACCGGATTCCCACAGGCCCATGGCTTCGCCATTTGCGCCGGTCGGGTCGATGATTGCAGGAATTTTGTTGTTCGGGTTGAGCGACAAAAATTCCGACGTCTCGGTTTCGTTCAGCTTCACCGTGTGCGCTTCGTAAGGAACGCCGAGTTCTTCCAGCGCGATAGAAACCTTCACACCGTTGGGTGTCGGGAAGGAAAACAGCTGCAAGACGTCCGGGTTCTTGGGGGTCCAGCGTTCGGTGATGGGAAAATCTGCGAGAGTTTTCTTCTTCTGGGTCTCGGCCATGATCGGCTCCGGGAGGTTCATCGTATCAAGACGATGAATGTGGGGAGCCTCGCATCGGTTCCAAGGGGGTGGTCCAGATTAAATTTCCAGCCGCCCGAAATGCGGTTAGCCCGCGCCCATTCTCCACTGGTGGAACACCGGCCCTGCCTGCTGCGTGGTGACGATGGGCACGGCATTGCCGAACACGTCCGTTTCAGCCCCCGGCAACCATTCCTTCGGCAGATTGCGGAACTTCATCCGCATGGCCGTGCTCATGCCCTCACCAAATGCAATGCACTCGCGGTTCGACAGTGACGAGATGAAGGCAATGGTGCTGGCCGATGAAGACGAGATCGCCCGACGGATGATGTCTTGGTCGAAATCGTTCGTCAGACGCAGAGAAAACACCGTGGAACACTGGGACAGGATCGTCGGATCGAGTTCAGAAGGTCGCTGGGACACAATGGCCATAAACGACCCATATTTGCGGCCCTCTTTGGCGATACGGGCGATGGCGCGGCGTGTGGGTTCAAAGCCATCACGACCGGCTGGCACGTATCTGTGCGCCTCTTCACAAACCACGAGCACCTTCATGTTGCCCTTGGCGGCGATGGCCAATTCAAACGACAAACGGCACAAAACAGACGCAACAGCGTTCACGACTTCCGCCGGCATGCCAGCCATTTCAATGATGGTGGTACGAGCTGGTCCGTCATGGAAGTTGAAGAAATTGGCCACCACCTGCCACGCAATGTCTTCGATGGTGCGGTGGCGGAACATGAAAGCGTAACGCTGGTCGGTGGCGTGGGAGTTGATCCGCGCTTTCAGAGACTTGAGGTCGGTGCGGTTGTAGCCGGATTCCAGCAGGCCCATTTCCTCATCGATCATCGAAAGCAAATCAGCAATCCGGTAGGGCGCTGCGGTATCTGCCGTGATGGCGGCACCGGAATTATCAGGTCGCAATTTTACGCGGTCTTCACCGTCGCGGAATTTGATTTTTGCCTCTGGAATGAACTCACGCAGGGCATCGATCTCTTCGTGGACGATGGGTTTGCCGCGAAACAGGCACTCCACATATTCTTCCAGCTGGAACATCCAAAACGGGATATCCATGGTGCGCTGTTCGATAATGTTAGCATCGGGAAACGCGCGACCATACTCGTTGTGTGGATCGAGAATGATGGTGCGCAGGTCAGGCACCATTTCCTGACAGGCGTGCAGCAGCAGCGAGACGGATGCCGACTTGCCGCAACCGGTGGAGCCCAACACTGCAAAATGTTTCGACAGCATGGAAGGAACATCAACATAGGCAGGAATGGACTCGTCCTGGCTGAGCGCACCCACAACTGCGTTAGCATCACCGGTGGCCGCATAGATGGCAGCGAGATCGCCCGCCCTGATTTGGTGAACCGGACATCCGGCGCCGGGGTATGACGAGATACCCTTCTGGAAGGAGGTGCCGCCGTTACCCCTGTCCTGCACTTCGCCTTGCATCTCCACACGGAAACGCAACGGCTTGTGGCCCGCTTCGGTGGGTTCGCCATCAGGCATTTCGATGCTGCAAATCATGGCGACGATGCGGTTCTTGCCCACAACGATGGACAACATTCGCCCTACCGCCCAAGCCAAACCTGTCACGGTATCGACGCAGCGCGTGTCTCCCATAACGGTTGCCATGGTGCCATCACTATCGGTGATGAAGGCTTCCGGTCGATCTTCACGCGCCATGCGGCTTTCGCGCGGCGTTTCCTGTGGTGCAGCCTGTTCAGGCGAAGGCGCACGAAAACTCATCAACGGCCCTGAACCCTTATCAGATTGTAGGGCTGCTACCGACTGCGGAACCGGCGCAGCAGACGGATTCGCTTGTTGTGGCGTGGCCATTTGTTGGGACGGTTGAACAGGCTGCGCTTGCACTGCTGGTCGCGGTGCATCGTGTTGTTGCACAGTCGGTTGTTGTGGCGTCGTCATCGCTGGTGCCGCGACATGTGCATGCTGAACGGGCTTAGAGACTGGCGCTGGTGCTGTTGGACGGGCTTGCAGTGCGGCCTGTTGCGGGCGTGCTGCGGGCTGACCAGCGGGGGCAGCACCGGGCTGTAACATCTGGCGCAGATGGTTTGGGATATTCTCTGCCGGTCGCCGTGCTAAACCGTCGGAACGGATTTCATTTGAACTCTGGTCAGAAGCCGATGCAGTCGCCGCCTTCTTTTTAGCGTCGGTCGCTGCAGAAATCCTACGCATCAATGCATCATTGTTCATCGCGCCAACCTGCCATCATATTTCGCCCCAAGCCTTCGATTGTAAGCACGTATGGTTAATGGAGGATGAGTGGGCGGGCATGAAACCATAGCGGATCGCAGAACCGCATTGCGCGTTGCCATGGCCCGCCTGTCTGGTAGGTTCCGAAATATATTCTAACAGTTCTGCAGGTTCCCATGTCCGCCTTAAGCGCCGATCCACTTCAGGGGGCTGCCGCGCGCGGCGTCGCCAGTTATGAAGAAGCTGCACGCTGGTTGCAGATGCGCGGCATCGAAGATGTGGAATGCATCACCCCCGACATTGCAGGGGTTGCACGCGGCAAAATGATGCCGTCGACCAAATTCCTGTCCACGGGAACGCTGGCGCTGCCGTCCTCCATCTTCATGCAGACGATCTCCGGCGACTGGCCTGAAGAGACCGATCATTTCGAGTACCCGCCACACGATGGCGACCTGCGATTGGTGCCTGACCTATCGACACTGTCCGCGGTGCCATGGGAAACTGACCCAACAGCGCAGGTGATCTGCGACATGAGCGACTATCAGGGCAACGCCGTCAGCTACACACCGCGCACGGTGTTGAAGAAGGTGCTGGCCGCATACGAGACGAAGGGCTGGAAACCCGTGGTCGCGCCGGAAATCGAATTCTATCTTGTCAGAACGAACCCCGACCCCAACATTCCGCTGGAACCGCCGGTGGGCCGCTCCGGTCGGGCAATCAAATCCGGCAACGGATATTCAATTGCTGGCGTGAACGAGTTCGATGAATTTATCGACGATGTTTACGATTTCTCCGGTGCGCAGGGCTTGGATATCGACACGCTGATCCATGAAGAGGGCGCGGCACAACTTGAGATCAACCTCAACCATGGCGACGCGGTAGAGCTTGCCGATCAGGTCTTCCTGTTCAAACGCACCATCCGCGAGGCCGCGCTAAAACACGACATGTACGCGACCTTCATGGCCAAGCCCATTCAAGGGCAGCCGGGTTCCGCGATGCACATCCACCAATCGATTGTGGATGGCGAAACCGGCGATAACATCTTCACCAATGGCGAAGGCGGCGAGAGCGATCTGTTCCGCGCCTATCTTGGTGGCATGCAGCATTATTTGCCCAAAGCGATGATGCTGATGGCCCCTTATGTGAACAGCTACAGACGGCTGACCACCAACACATCGGCCCCCGTCAACGTGCGCTGGGGCTACGATAACCGCACCACCGGCCTGCGCATTCCGACGTCGGAACCAGCGGCAAGGCGGGTGGAAAACCGCCTGCCCTCTTCAGACGCCAACCCATATCTTGCCATGGCCGCGTCTCTCGCCTGTGGCTATCTGGGCCTGACGCAAAATCTCGTGCCGCAATCAGCGGTCTCCTCCACCGCCAATGAAGGCGACAATGATCTGCCGCGCGGCTTGCTGCGCTCCATCACTTTGCTGGAAGGCAATGAGGAACTGATCGATCTGTTGGGCGAAGAATTCGTCGGAGTGTTCTGCGCCATCAAGCGCGAGGAATACGAGACTTTCATGAAGGTGATCTCGCCATGGGAGCGGGAGTTCCTGCTGCTGAATGTCTAACGCCAGGGCTAACACTCCCAAGGCGGAACCGGTGAGCGAAGAAACCTACCAATCGCCCATCTCGCCGGGCGTATCCTGGTACGAAAACAGCTGCGGAGACCGTCCGAGATACCCTGCCATAGACGACAACGTTTCCTGCGATGTCGTTATCATTGGCGGTGGTTTCTGTGGACTATCGGCGGCATTGGAACTGGCCAAGAACGGCACCAATGTCGTTGTGCTCGATGGAGCGCGTTTCGGCGACGGCGCGTCTGGCCGCAATGGTGGGCAGATGGGTTCCGGCCAGCGGGCGGGTGTGTTGGAACTGGAAGCCGATCTTGGCTTCGACCGCGCCAAGGCGCTGTGGGATATGGCGGAAGACGCCAAGCGTTCGTTGCATGAAACGGCAGCAGAACACGGTTATGAAACCGACTACCTGCCCGGCCAACTGACGCCAATGCACCGCAAGCGCTATGAGGCGGAAGCGCGCGAAGAGGTCGAAGTGCTGAATGAGCGTTTCGGCTATAGCGACATTGACTATCTCGACCGCGATGCCATGGCCTCAGCGCTTGGTAGCAACCATTATTTTGGTGGCACGCGGGACAGCGGCACGGGCCATGTGCACCCCATGAAAATCGTCATCGGGCTGGCCCGAGCCGCCGCCAAATGCGGAGCGGTGCTTTATGAAAATTCCGCCGCAACGAAGGTGGCGTTGGAAAGCGGGCGCATAGTGGTGAAGACCGCAACCGGTTCCGTGGTGGCTGACAAATGCCTGCTCGCGGTGAACGGCTACCACGCCGCCAAGCTGCATCCCGCGCTCGACAGCCACGTGATGCCCATTCAATCCTTTATCGGGGCGACCGCACCACTGGGCCATAACTCGCCGGTTCTACCGGGCAAAGAAGCCGTGGACGACAGCCGTTTCGTGGTGCGCTATTTCCGAAGAACCGCTGATGACCGCCTGTTGTTCGGCGGGCGTGAGGCTTACGGCAAGGCGACTCCGGGTGACATCGAGCGCGCCATACGTCGCCAAATCACCGAGATCTACCCCGACCTTGCAGACGTGGAATTGACCCATGCCTGGGGCGGCAATGTCGCCATCACGATGCCGCGTATGCCTTATGTTCGCGAGCTTGAACCGGGCCTTTGGACCGCAGGTGGCTTTTCCGGCCACGGGGTGATGATGGCGCAATATACCGGTCGCCTCATTGCCGAACAGTGGCTCGGCAATAGCGACACAATCAAACTGCTACAGGATTTGAAAGTTCCAACATTTCCCGGCGGCTTGGCCTTCCGCAACCCGCTGAAAGTGCTGGCACTGACATGGTACGCAATGCTGGACAGGATTTAGGCGGCGCGGGGCTGCTCTATTACACCTGTGTTCACCGCATCCATATCACCGG
>NZ_AEEB01000018.1 GCF_000179775.1 Ahrensia sp. R2A130 | reverse complement strand
TGCCGAATAGGTGTTTGGCTTGGGCGTTCATATCGCCTAGAAGCCGCTTGCAGGCAAGCAAGTGGGGCGCTGGTTTGCTTGCAAAGCCCCGCATTGCCGATGCACAAGGTCGATGCAGACGGCCCGTGCGGATGGCCCGTGCAAATGATCCGTGCAGATGGTCAATAAGGCCAATGTAGAATTTGGAGCGTAGTCCTTGAAAGTCGTTTTACTCGCCGGAGGTCTCGGCACCCGTATTTCCGAAGAAAGCCATCTGCGGCCCAAGCCGATGATCGAAATCGGCGGTCGCCCTATCCTGTGGCACATCATGAAGATCTATGCGCAGCACGGATTGACGGAGTTCGTCGTCTGCCTCGGCTATCGCGGCTACATGATCAAAGAATACTTTGCCAATTACGTGCTGCATTCCTCCGATGTGACGATTGATACGGAAAGCGGCGAGATCACCTATCATCATTCTGAATCCGAACCGTGGAAGGTGACGCTGGTGGAAACCGGTGCTGACACCATGACGGGGGGACGGTTGAAGCGTGTGGGTGAACATCTGGGTGACCGCTTCTGCATGACCTATGGCGATGGCGTGGCCGATGTGGACATCTCCGCGCTGTTGAAGTTCCACGAAAGCCATGGCCGCGAAGCGACGGTGACCGCTGTTACCCCTCCGGGGCGTTACGGTGCGTTGGAGATATCGCAAGGCGGGCAGGTGGATCGCTTCGTCGAAAAACCGCCGGGTGATCTCGGCCTCATCAATGGCGGGTTCTTCGTGCTGGAACGCAGCGTGCTGGACCGCATTGAAGGCGATGCGATGCCGTTTGAGAAAGCGCCGATGGAGAGCCTTGCTGCCGACAAGCAACTGATGTCCTTCCACCATGACGGCTTCTGGCAGCCGATGGATACGCTGCGCGAAAAGACCATGCTGGAAGAGCTTTGGGACAGCGGCAAAGCGCCTTGGAAGGTCTGGTGAAGGAAAGTTGGTCATGAACGCCCCCGCCAATCCCGACCCGTCCTTCTGGGAAGGCCGCCGCGTTCTGCTGACGGGTCATACCGGCTTTAAGGGCGCGTGGCTGGCACAGTGGCTCAAATCCATGGGCGCGGTCGTGACCGGCCTGTCGCTGGGGCCGCTGGATGGCGTGTCGCTCTGGGGCAAGCTGGGCGATGATGTGATCGACCATTCGCTCACGGTGGACATCCGTGATGCACAAGCGACCAAGGCTGCCGTGCACGATGCCAATCCGCAGGTGATCTTGCATCTGGCAGCGCAGTCGCTGGTCCGCGCTTCCTTCGATGCACCGCTGGATACATTTGCCACCAACGTGATGGGCACGGCCAATCTGCTCGACGCAGCGCGCGGCCTGACCGACTGCCGGGCCATCGTCTCCGTCACCTCCGACAAGGCCTATGAGAACCGCGAACAGATCTGGGCCTACCGCGAAGACGACCCCATGGGCGGCCACGATCCCTATTCCGCATCCAAGGGAGCGGCCGAACTCATCACCGCCTCCATGCGCCGGTCGTTCTTCGACGGCACGCAATGCGGCGTAGCATCTGCCCGTGCGGGCAATGTCATCGGTGGTGGTGACTGGGCTGTCGACCGGTTGGTGCCGGATTGCATTCGCGCGTTCGAGGCTGGTGAGAAAGTCGAAATCCGCAATCCTGCCGCAACCCGTCCGTGGCAACATGTGCTGGAACCGCTGGCGGGTTATCTGGTGCTGGCGGAAAGCCTTGCGGCACACCCCGACGAGTTCGCGGAAGGCTGGAACTTCGGCCCCCGCGACGAGGATGTACTGCCCGTGGAATATATCGCCGATACGCTGGTGAACCTGTGGGGCGGAGACGCTGCGTGGTTCCTCACCGAAGGCGCCCACCCGCACGAGGCCATGGCGCTCAACGTCGATGCCACAAAGGCCAAACACCGCCTCGGATGGCAACCACGCCTCGATCTAAACACCGCACTGCGCTGGACCGTCCAATGGCAGCGTGATCTATCAAACAACAAAACCGCCGCCCAAATCTGCAAAAATCAGATCAAGCAGT
>NZ_AEEB01000019.1 GCF_000179775.1 Ahrensia sp. R2A130 | reverse complement strand
ACACGGCGTTACGCCGCGAGCTGGGCCTTAGAAGTTTTTTGAAAGCATCTCGCGCAATGTCGACACATCAAGCATCGATTCAGCCAGCAGCTTCTTCAGCTTCGCGTTCTCATCTTCCAATATCTTCAGCCGACGAGCTTCCGACACCTCCATGCCGCCGAAACGGGATCGCCACTTGTAAAACGTCGCGTCGCTGATGCCGTGCTTTCGGCAGATATCCTTCGCCGTCGCGCCTGCCTGATGCTCTTTCAATATTCCGATGATCTGCTCGTCCGTGAACCGTGATCTCTTCATCGTCCGTCTCCTTGATCAGGAAACAGGACTAACCCGAAATCGAGGAGGTTTCAGGGGAACAGGTCAGCGTGGACGCGGTAACTAAAGAATGCTCGCACTCAGCGGGCTCTTTGCCGGCGCTGAAGCCTTCTGCAGCTTACAAATTGCAGCGGATGATTGCAGTTGCAAACGTCGCTTGTGGCCTAACCGCCAAGCTGTGTACGCATCGCTTGATAGACGACAGCTGTAGCCACATTTGCCAAATTCAGTGACCGGACTGCCGGATTGAGCATGGGCAAATTGAAAGTTCGATCGCCCATTCCATCTAATGCAACCTTCGGCAGGCCTTTGGACTCACAGCCAAAGACTAAAAAAGCATCCTTGGGATAGTCAGGCTCGAACACGCTACGAGCACCGTATTGCTCGAAAAAATACAGTTTGTCGCGGTGAGGCTTCCGATCATCTAGGAAGTTATGCCAGTCGTCATATTCGCTGAGCTGACAGTGTTTCCAATAGTCCATACCCGCGCGCCGCACCGACTTTTCGTCAAGGGAAAAGCCGTAAGGCCTAATTAGGATAAGTTCCAAATTGAGCGCCACACAGGTCCTACCTATAGCGCCCGTATTGTACGGAATTTCTGGAGTTACCAATACAATTTTCATCTGGAGATCAGGCATCGGCTATACGGATTCTCCAAATCGCGGACGCGGCTTCGGTTCGCGATTACATTCACTAAGATCTAACTGAAATGAAAGTAGCAACAGCGGCTTTCGACCTTAATGGCCAGACCCGGACATCTTTAACATCAGGGTTGCCTATAAAAGCGTTCGTAAATGGAAACTAGAGTTCAGCCGTTATTCGGTGCGACTTTGATCGACCCATATGAGCGCACCAGTATCGTATCCCAAGGCATTGGCTCGTTTGATGAAATCGCGCCGCACGGACGGTGGAACCGAACGTGATCTCGATAGCAGCCAGAGATACTTGTCGTTGCCACCGCTGACGTAGGCGTGCCGGTAATCATCGCTCAGGCCGAAGATGATGTAGTCCCCGAAGAAAGGTCCGAAGAACGACACGCGAAGCTTTCCACTCGACGGATCGTCGGCAAACTTAGCTCGCCCTGTTGCCTGTTTGAACCTGTCGGCTTCATCATCGAACCCGCGATTGACCACTTTGATCTGGCCATCCGACCGCTTGGCATAGCTGGCGGTGACATTGGAAAGGCCGCGTTCGAATGAATGATCCAGCCGTGCAATTTCGTACCATTTGCCCAAGTAGCGCTGCGAATTGAAGTCCGAAACGGGTATGGCATCGATGGACTTTCCTGCACATGCCGAGAGCAGCACGAGGGCTGCGAATAGACCGATTGTTCGCTTCAGGTTCATCTCGGCAATTTCCTTCTCATCATCGACATTGCAGGCGTTCGTTAATCCCATCTAGTCGGGAAGGTACGGCAGTATCTTGTCCAGCGTGGCGGGATAGTCGCGCACCCGTACGCCGGTCGCGTTGAAGATCGCGTTTGTGATGGCCGCACCTGCGCCCGAAATGCCCAATTCGCCGATGCCCTTGGCCTGAATCGGATTTGCGTGGTCGTCGCGCTGGTGAATGAAGAGGACATCAAGCTGCGGCACATCGAGATTCACGGGCACATGGTACTCCGCCAGATCACCGTTCACCATATGGCCGTCGCGGGTATCGTGGTGTAACTCTTCATGCAACGCACCGCCGATGCCCCAGATCATGCCGCCATGGCACTGTGAACGCGCAGTCTGAGCGTTGAGAATACGGCCTGCGGCAAACACCCCCAGCATACGGCGCACCCGCGTCTCGCCAGTGATGGCGTTCACCGCCACTTCGGCAAAGTGTGCGCCGTAACCGGCTTGGTCGAAATTCTCCATCGTCGCGCCGGGCTCGATATGGCCTTCTTGTGCGATAGGCCCATCCAGCAGGTCGGCAAGAGGTTTGCGATTGTTGCCGCCCGTGGCGATGCCGTCTTTCAACGTCAAATCTTCAGCCGCGCAACCGAGCGCCTTGGCGACCTTCGTGCGGATGGCCTCGCAAGCGAGATAAACCGACGAGCCAGACGATTGCGCGCCCCATGAGCCGCCGGAGCCGGGCCCTTCTGGCAACTCGCTGTCGCCCAAGCTGACGGTCACCTTCTCCAACGGCAGGCCCAGCATTTCCGCCGCGATCTGGGCGAGGATCGTGTATGTGCCGGTACCGATATCCGTCATGTCGGTTTCCACCAACGCGGTGCCATCTGCGTTCAACGTAACGAGTGCTTTCGATTCACCCAAAATGTTGCTGCGCGCAGCACCGGCAACGCCAACGCCAATCCACCAGTCGCCTTCACGACGGCTGGCGGGCACAGGGCGACGGTCTGCCCAGCCGAAGCGTTTGGCTCCCTGCCGCAAACAATCTTCGAAATTACGCGCAGAATAGGGAATGTCGCTCTCCGGATGCTTCTCCGGCATGTTGCGGACGCGTAGCTCGATCGGGTCGATATCGAGTTCGTGGGCCAGTTCATCCATCGCGCTTTCCAGCGCCAACATGCCGACGGCTTCACCCGGCGCTCGCACGGAACCAGCGCAACTGCGGTTCAGACGGGCGACTTCGTAGGTGAACCGACGGCTTCCGCCGCCATAAAGAAAATGCGTGGCCGCAGCGACAGGTTCTGTAAAACCCTCGTCCGGTAGGTTGGATACTGATGCATGGTGCGCCAGCCCCAACAGCTTGCCGGTCTTGTCGGCAGCCAACTGCACGCGCTGACTAGTTTCGGAACGCCGCATCGTCGTCTCGAATACTGTGCGGCGGCTCATGGCGACCCGCACCGGACGTTCAAGCGCCTTTGCAGCCAATGCTGCCGCCACCGCTTCCGGCGCAATGCCAAGTTTGGAGCCGAAGCCACCGCCCACATAGGGGGCCAGAATACGCACATTCTTCACGTCGATGCCGAGCGAATCCGCCAGCTCGTTCTTGTTGTAGTTCAGCATCTGGTAGCTGCCGTGCAACGTCAGCTGATCGCCGTTCCATTGTGCGACTGAAGCGTGTGGCTCCATTGGCGCGCTGGATTGGACAGGTGTCGTGTAGCGACTGTCCACCGTGGCTGCGGCGTCGCGCATCGCAGCATCGAAATCGCCCTGATCGATCTGCTTGCCGTCCGGCTTTTCTTTTTCGGCAATTTTTGGATCGAAGACCCCGTCATCATCTTCTTCGTAGGTGATCGCAAGAGTGATAGCGGCATCCCGTGCCTGCTCGAAGCTTTCCGCAACGACCAGCGCGACGGGCTGGCCCATATAGGAGACCTCGCCATCGGGTTGAATGGGCGCTTGGTTGGCAGTGCCCTGCGCTGGATTGCGCAGCAGTTTCTTACCGTGAAACACACCCAGCACGCCGGGCATTTTCATGGCCGCGTCCTCGTCAATGGAGACGACGCGGCCTTTAGGGATGATTGCGCCAACCAGCACACCGGTCGCCATGTCATCGGCTTCCGCTTCAGCTGCGTATCGCGCCGTGCCGGAGACTTTCAGAGGGCCATCGGGCCGGTTCAGCGACTTGGAAATCACACCCTGCTGCATCTCGTCGAGACGGCGACTGGTGTCGGGCTTGTCCATTTTCAGATGACCGGTTTCACGATGGTCGGATGAGGAGAAGGGGTTGAGGTTTGACAGGTCCATGGCGATCAGCTTTCGGATGCGTCGCGCAGCACGGATGCGATCATCCGGCAGGCGAGCGGTAATTTGAAATCGTTGTGGCCGTAGCCGCGAGCATCGGCCAGCAGCACGTCCGCTGCCTTGCCGAAGAGAGCCGTCGACGGTTCTTCACCGCGCAACACATCTTCGATGGCAGGGTCTCGCCAGGGCTTTGGGCCGAGGCCACCGAAGGCGAGCGCCACATGGTCGAAACGGCCGTCCTTTATGGTGATGACGGCTGCAACAGAGATGAGGGCGAACGCATAGGACGCCCGGTCGCGCGCCTTGCGGTAAGTCTGGAACGAACCGTCCACGGGCTTGGGTAAAGTAACGGCGGTGATGAGGTCGCCCGCCTCAAGAACGGTTTCGATGTGCGGCGTGTCGCCGGGCAACACATGGAAGTCCTGCAAGGCAACATTGCGGGATGAACCGTCGGCGGCCATCACCTCCACCGTCGCGTCCAAGGCCTGCATGGCGACCGCCATGTCGGACGGGTGGGTCGCGATGCAATGATCGGATGTACCGAGCACCGCGAGGATACGGTTCAAACCTTCTATCGCATCGCAACCGGAGCCTGGCTCCCGCTTGTTACAGCGTGCGTTGGTGTCCTGAAAATAATTGCACCGCGTACGTTGCAGCAGATTGCCGCCCGTCGTTGCCTTGTTGCGCAGCTGCCCCGTGGCGCCGGATAGGAGAGCGCGGGACAGCACCTCGTAATCGCGGCGCACAGTGCGGTCTGCAGCAAGGTTTGAATTGGTAACCAGCGCGCCGATGCGAAAGCCGTCATCGACAGCTTCCATTGCGTGCATGTCGAGGCGCGTAACGTCGACCAGCGTGTCAGGTGTCTCCACCTGCAGCTTCATCAGGTCGAGAAGGTTGGTGCCTCCGGCGATTATGGCAGCGCCCGGTATGGCAGCACTGCGACCGGCATCGGCTACAGCCGTAGCGCGTTCATAGGTGAAGGGCTTCATTGCGCACCCTCCAAAACCAGGTTCACGATTTCGGCACCGGCTTCACCCTCCGGCTGTTGGCCGTCTGCATCGAGAATGGCATTTACGATGCCGGGATAGGCCGAACACCGGCACAGATTGCCGCTCATGCGTTCGGAAATTTCCTGCGTGGTCAGCGCTACATCGGTGTCCAGATCGTCTGATACGAAGGAGGGCCAGCCACGCTTGGCTTCGCCCAGCATGGCGGTGGCGGAAACCACCTGCCCCGGCGTGCAATAGCCGCACTGATAGCCATCATGGCGCACGAAAGCGTCCTGCATGGGCGACAGATTTCCCGGTTGGCCGAGACCTTCCACCGTCGTGATCTCGTCACCATCATGCATGCATGCGAGCGCAAGGCAGGAGTTGATGCGCTCACCATCGACCATAACCGTACAAGCGCCGCACTGACCGTGGTCACAGCCCTTTTTGGTTCCGTGTAGCCCGAGATGGTGGCGCAGCGCGTCGAGCAAGGTCGTGCGCGGATCGGCGTTCACCTCGTGGCGTGTTCCATTGATGGTCAGCGTCGTTTCGATCATCGCGATTGGTCGCGGCGAATTGGCCATGCTCAAGCTCTCCGGGTCGGTCTGTGTGCTCAAATGCGTCCAAGCAAACTGCCCAGATGCTACTCAACGCAGCCGAAACCGAACCGTTGCCACGTAATATGCACTTAAGTTCGCGACCAGGCTGTAAAAGCGTCGTTCATCATGGCCGAAAGCGTAAATTGGCAGTCGTCGCAAATTTCAAGATAGAGGACATTCTTATGTCGGCGTCCGGTCTTGCTTTGCCAATAATGGTGCTCAACGGCCTATCTAGTTCGACACTGGCTTGCCAGATAATCACTCAGATCAATTTTAGTATACCGCCGTTCAGTCGCTATATCAGTTGGAAAATCGGCCTGAAAAAATACTCGGAGATTAGATATTAATTTCACCGCTCAATCCGAGATCGAACGGCTTGATTTTGATTTGCTTGAGAGCCGCGTTGACAGCAAATCGCCTGAACGCGAAGCAACTGGATGTCCGATAGCGGCAAACGCAGCGTTGATGTTTTTCAATGTTCGCAAAATATCCTGATGCAGTTGACTGGTTTCAAAACTGGCGGGGTTGTTGTCGCGCAGTCGCGCGAGATGGTTCGCCTGCAGCTTTTGTTCGACCTTGCGCACCTTGTCTTTGGCCTTCAGCAACTGTCGGGCAGCGTCCGGCGCTCCAGTCATCAGGACGTTGAGTGCAAGTTGCGTGTTACTCAGTACCCTGTCGTGAAAATCCGCAAGATCCGCCCAACCCTCTTGTGAAAAAGCCACCCCGTCGGCGTGAAGTTGATTGGCCTGAGCCAAAAGGCTGTGAGCAATTGCATTTGCTGCGGCTTCCAAATTCAGCGCGATTGTTGCGAGTTCGCCTGTTTTATCCTGTTGGGTATCGGAAAGTTTCTCGTGGTCCAACTGAGCTAGAAAATGCTTGATGTTCGCGTGCATTGCGCTGACGTGCTCCGACTTGCGGGTGATTGCCGCAGCAGTTGGCGCATCCCATTTCTCGAAGAGTGCTATAACCGACCGCAGCATGATCTCACTCTCTTCCCCCATCTTCATCACTTCGCGGGACGCACAGGACAATGCGCTAGCCGGACGGTCGAGGGTTGTCGGATCGAGTGCCGAACTCTGGGAAAGCTCGCTCGGGACTTCGCTACGGTCTGGTAACAAGCGGACCGTTGCAGCTGCCACCCAAGTCAGAAACGGCAAACAAACCAACGCAAGCGCAATGTTGAAAACGAGGTGCAGGTTGATGATTTGGCGAGCCGGTTCGACGCTCAACCAAGCAAGGCTACCGCTGCTCTTCGATAGGAAGAAGAGAACGAGTGCCGCACCTCCTCCACGCAGAACAAGATTGGCGACAATCATTCGACGTGCCGCGAGCGGGGCAGTCAGGGTCAATATATACGCAAGAAAGGCACCTCCCGCATTGGCCCCCAGAACCATCGCTGCAGCACCCGATGGCGGCAAGAGGCCCTGTGCCGTCAGCGTAACAAAAAATAACACTGCCGCGACCGAGGAATGAACGCCCCAAGCGAACAACGCGCCGATGACAAAGGATGTGATGATGTCGCGGCCTAGATACGCCATGACGCTGGCCGCCGCCTCGCTGTCCATGAGAGGGCCTGTCGCCGCCCGGATCATGTCGAGCGACACGAAGATCAAGGCCACCCCGATCATCATGCGGCCGAATTGTTGCATTTCGTTGCGCGAACCGCGCAGGAACAGGACGACGCCACAAAGCATGAGCAGTGGAATCAGAAAATCCTGCCGCACGAGCAGTATCTGCGAAACGATAGCGGACCCGATGTCCGCCCCCAGCAGTATGGCGAGGCCCGCAAGCAGCCCCAATCCCCCTTTTGAGGCGAAGTTCGAGACGAGAACGGCAACGGCAGTGGCGCTTTGCAAGCATAGTGCAGCCAACAGACCGCTGCCGAGAGCCTGGAAACGGTTCGTGTTGGAGCGTCGCAGAAACGCGCGCAGCTGAACGGCATAAGCACGCTCGACGCCCGTGCGCACCAAACGGACAGCCCAGATTAGCAGGGCAGCCGCACCGGCTATGTGCAGCGCGAAAAGCAAGACGTTTGGTTCACCCATGGGTCGAAGCTTCCGTTCGAGTTATAGCGATCAACTGTCCGGATAAAACAGAAACGGACCCGGAAACCGACCGACCGGAATGCTGTGGCTGACGATACCGTTTCGCGTTTCATGTAGCATGAAACCACCCGGTTCCTTGCTCAGGCAATTTGCGGCGCCCTCGCGAAGATCCATCGTAACGGCATGGGATATGCCCGGAGCGACCTGACAGATCGCACCACCGAAGTGTGCCACGATATTGCGATGCACATGGCCGCATATCAGCCGTAACTCGTGTTCGTGGTCGGATAGGATGGATTGCAGTTTCCGGCTTTCGCGCAGGTTTTGAATGTCCATCTTTTCAATGCCGGTCATGATGGGCGGGTGGTGCAGCGCAACGATGACCGGATTGCCCGTTCGTGCAGCGAGTGCGGATTTCAGAAACGCCAACGTGTCGTCAACGAGGTGGCCATGGGCCATGTCTGGAACGCTGCTATCCAATCCGATGAGCGTGAGATTTTCGAAGTCCGAGATCCAGTTGATAGGACCATCGGCCGGCATCCAGTCCTCGTCGCTAAAGCATGCCCGCATAAGCGAAACGTCATCATGATTACCGGGCACCGCGCGATAAGGTATCGCAAGCGGCGACATGAGCTCGCGAAACCGCTGATATTCTTCCTCGGTACCGAAGTCCGTCAGATCGCCCGTGACGATCGCCATGTCGATCGGTCCGATATCCGGCAGACGTCGATTGATCGTCTCGACACATTCTGCGAGTGCCGAAGCTGTATCAACCTGTCCATAAGCCAGCTGGCCATGCGGAACGATATGGGGATCGGAGATCTGGATGATTTTGGTCATGCACTCTGCGCACTTTTAGGAAGCAGCATCAGCGCCTCTGGCTTGATCTCAGCTCTCACGGTCTCACCAACGCGCGGAGCGTTCTGTCCGGCATAAGTCGAGGTCAGTAAGCCCGGCATTATGTCGGACAAACCAATACGGTAGTGCGTGCCGAGAAATGTAACGGTTTCGACCCGCCCTTCGAGAGACCCTCCGGCTTGAAGCGCAACGTCTTCGGCCCGGACAAAAACATCCCGATCCGAACCGTCGCTCGGCAGGGTCAGTGTTCCGCCATCTAGATAAAAACGTGCCCCTTCGCACCTGCCTTCCAGTCGCATGGCGTTACCGACGAAACCGGCAACGAAAGCCGAGTTGGGCTTGCGATATAGATCTTCCGGCGTTCCGCTTTGAACGACAAGGCCGCCGGACATAACAGCGACCCGGTCAGCAATCGCCATGGCCTCATCTTGGTCGTGAGTGACGAAAATTGCGGTGATGTCGAATGTCCGCAGGAGGACAGCCAGTTCATCGCGCAGTGCCTCGCGCAACGCGGCATCGAGAGCCGAAAGCGGTTCGTCCAGCAGAAGCAATCTCGGACGCGGCGCGATTGCCCGCGCCAATGCCACGCGTTGGCGTTGTCCGCCTGACAGAGCAGTTATTGAGCGCGCAGAAAACTCCTGAAGCTGGCACATTTCCAGCACTTCCGTGACGCGGGCCTCGATTTCCTTAGCGGGAAGTTTCTGCATCTTCAGTCCGTACCCAATGTTGGCGCGCACCGACATGTTGGGGAAAAGAGCGTAGGACTGGAACACCATGCCCACCTTCCGTCGCTCGACCGAAAGGCTGGTGACGTTATCATCGTCGAACCAGATTTCACTGCCATCATTGGGTGTTTCCAACCCGGCGATAATTCTGAGCAGCGTTGTTTTCCCACAGCCGGACGGTCCCAGAAGTGAGACGATTTCTCCTTGCTCGACCTTTAGGTCAGTCGGCAGCAGGGCCCGTGTCCCATCGGGAAACGTCTTTGCGGTGTTGGTTAAGCTAAGTGTCATTGTGCAATCCTCTGCGCACGCGCCGAGGCCCATTGCATAGCCATCAAAAGCGGGACGATAATTATGAAGAAGACGAGGGTGTAGGCTGACGCGATTTCCAGCCGCATCGAAGCGTAGCTATCAGCCAACCCGACCGGTAACGTCTTGAGATACGGCGTGTGGAGCATCCATGTCAGGTTGAATTCTCCCAACGACAGAGTCACCACCGTGAGAGAACCAGCCAGAATACCCGGCATGGCATTGGGCACGACGATGTCGCGGAACCTTTGAAATGGTGAGGCCCCCAGCGAAGCGGCCCCTTCCTCCAGCGTCTTGAGGTCCATTGAAGCCAGGACCGCTAGAATGGATCGCACCATGAACGGCAGCGTGTAGAGAACGTGCCCGACCAGAATGAAGGTCCACGACGTTCTAAACCCCTTCATGGACCCATAGAGTTGCAGCAATGCAAGCGCGAGTGCCAAGCCTGGAACTGCCAATGGGAGCGAGATGAACTCTTCCAGCAAGCGCGATAGCCAGCCGGGATGCCGAGCAAGCCCGTAAGCTGCGGGCAAGCCAATAATCAGCGTCACGACCAGGCAAGCAAGTGCAAGCCAGATCGACAGGAAGATGCTGTCGGCATAGAGCTCCCAGACTTGGAAAACCCACTTCAGCGTGAGGCCGGACGAGATACCCTTGAAGTAGTTCACCGTAAGCCCCGCCATGACAGACAGGATGGTAGGCACCAGAAGAAAAGCGCAGGCCAGCAAAGTGACCGTGAGTTGCAGTATTTTCGCCTTTGACTTAAACATATCAGCCATTTTTATCCCCCAGCCGCAACGGTTGTGCCCGACAGGTTGCGCGCAATCAGCAACAGCACCCACGTCACGAGACCCAGAACGATGGAGAGCGCAGCCGCCATGGCGATGTTCGCCGACAGCGTGAACTCGGTGTAGATCACCATAGGGATCACATCGATATCGGTCGCCAGTGTGAAGGCCGTTCCGAACGCGCCCATGGCGGTGGCAAATGCAATTGCGCCAGATGCGATCAGTGATGGCATCAGCCCGGGAATGATCACATCGATCACCACCCTGTAGGGCGAGGCGCCCATGGTCCGGGCGGCTTCCTCCAACGCTGGGTCGAGCTTTTCGGCGGCTGCCATCACGGTGAGCAGAACCCGCGGAATTGAAAAGTACAGATAGCCGAGGAACAGGCCTACGACCGAATATGCGAAGACGACGTGGCCGGGGGTGAGTTGATTGACCAAGCCTTGCCGACCACCGAGCAGAATAATCAGGAAACCGATCACAACACCGGGAAAGGCCAGCGGAAGGGTCAGCACCGATAGCAACACGCCTCGGCCCCGAAACTGGTTGCGCAGCAGGAACAGGCCTGCGGTCGTTGATACGGCGAGTGCTGCAAACGTCGTCGCCAAGGATACGAGAACCGTCAAGACCAAGGTGTTAAGGTAGCGAGGCTTGCGCAGGATATCGAGATAGACGGCCCACCCGCTGCTGCCTTCACCGGAGGCGAGAAACAGACGCACGAGCGGTAACGCCAAGAATGCCAAAGAGAAGACGAGCAAGGGCGTCAGGCACAGCAATACGAAATTTCGATTTGTCATGAGGCGACCAGAAACGGAAAAACGGGGAGCGAAGGTCGAGCGGATGCTCGACCCCGCTGTCACGAAACGTGGATCGGACTATTTGACTTCCGACAAATAGCGTTCGCCAAAAGCGGCCTGTACCTTCTCCATTTTTCCATAATCGACCGCGACCGCGCGCTCGTATTCCTTTGCAGGCAGAAACTTCTTGGCGACTTCCTCAGGAAGTTCGACAGGCCGTGCCGGCTGCAGATAGGCATTCGTCCAGATCGCCTGGCCCTTGTCGGACAAGATGAAGTCCAACACGCGCTTGCCAAGCTCCGGATTGGGACCGTTGTTGACCAGGCTCATCACGTAAGGCACCCGCACCGAGCCTTCACAGGGCAACACGAATTCAAAGTTGCCATCTTCCTCATACTTCCCGCGATAGGCATTGAAGTCGTAGTCGAAGAGGATCGGAATCTCGCCGGAGACGACCCGGGCAAACGAAGTCTGCTTGGGCACGATGGGGGAGTTCTTCGCTAAATCATTGAAGAACTTGATCGCCGGATCGAAGTTGTCGAGGTCACCGCCGTAAGCCAGGTTAACGGCAACAGCGCCAGCATAACCTACAAAGGCTGATGATGGATCGAGATAGCCAACCATGCCGCGATATTCAGGCTTGGTCAGGTCTGCAAAACATTTGGGTACCTCGGCACCGCCAAGCGCGTCCACGTTCACGAAAAACCCGAGCGTGCCGTAGTGAATTGCGAACCATTTTCCGTCCGGGTCTTTCAGACCTTCCGGGATTTCATCAAATTTTGCAGGCTTGTAAGCAGTCGCCACGCCCTCGTTGCCCGCTTTGATGCCGGTGGTGACGCCGTAGTAGGCGACATCGGCAATCGGGTTGTCGCGTTCCGCGATAAGCTGGCTAAGGGTCTGACCTGAATTCTTGTTGTCATGCGGCATCTGGATATCGATTTCTTTGTCGATCGCCTTCAGCATCGACGCCCAATCTGCCCATTGTGGCGGGCAGTTATAGCACACGGCATCTTCTGCCAGCGCCAGCGTTGGTGACGTCATCGTCATTGTCATGAGGGCCGCAGCAAGTTTATGTTTCATCTCGTTCTCTCCTGTTGGATTTTAGCTGTCTTGCGGGTTGGCACGTCTGACGATGGGAAGGCTGCAACCTTTCCATCGTCTTTTCTTTCAGCGCTCAAAGGCACAAGGCTACCTCCGGCGCGGAAACTGAATGTTTGCTCTTTTTCCGGCACGTCCGGGGGAACCGTGCCGTCGATCATCGACAAGATCGTTTTGCCTGCCCCGGCGCCTAAACTACGCGGCGCAGTTTCAATCGTTGCTAGGCTCGGGTCGACCAATTGGCCAACCTTGATGCCGTCAAATCCGACGATCGACAGATCTTGAGGCACATCGATCAAAAGCTCGCGCGCGCTGCGAATGGCGGCAAGGGCTAGAAAATCGTTGGAGGCGAAGAGGCCTGTAACATCAGGATTATCGCTCAAGAATTCTTGCAAATGCGCGGTGAGATCGTTTCCGTCGTCATCGACTTCCAGCAGTGCTGGCCTCGCCATACCGTGTTCGCCGCATCGTTCGACAAAACCTTCAAACCGCTGGCGAGCGCGGTCTGAGCTGAGAAAGTTCAACGCTAGAAAACCGGTGTGGAAATGGCCGTTTTCGGCAAATGCATCCGCCACAGAAGCGGCCGCTGCATGGTCAGCAACCGACCAACTTGTTTGGCCCGAAGGCGCTGCATTGAAAAGAAGGCAATGTGGCAATTGTCGGCTTCTTATCAGGTCCAGTCCATCGCTATTGTGCGCATCGCTGACAGTAAGAAGAATTCCATCGACTTGTTTTGCAATCAATGTGCGTACGGCGTGAGCTTCTGCCTCTACGCTGTAATTGGTGCAGATCAGAAGCATTTGGTAACCCGCGTTCAGAAACACTTGTTGTGCGCCCTGAACAGCATCAGCATAGACTGGGTTCTCTATAGAGGGCACCACGCAACCGATCGTGCGGGTCGTGCTGCTTTGCAGCGACCGCCCTACTTCGCTGAATTGGAAATTGAGCGCATTGGCCGCTTCCAGAACGCGCTCGCGCATCTTCATGCTTGTCGGGCCTGTGTTGTTCAAGGCACGGCTGGCGGTGGCAACTCCACAGCCCGCTCGTTGAGCAACGTCCTTGATGGTAGCAGCTTGACCCAAGTTCCACCTCTCAATGGAAACGTTTCCATTGCATTTTGTCAGAAATATACGCGGACTGCAAGGCAGAACGAAAAGCGCTGATGTCGGTCGATAATTTTCGCAAACCTTGGAAGGTTTAAAGAAAGCCAGGCGAGGACGATCCAATGCTGTGCACTATGTTACGAGTTCGCAGCATCAACGAGAAAATAGATGGGAGCGCCTTCAAACGGAACGTTGATGGCATAGCGGAATTATTCGTAGTGATGCGCGGAAATCAAGGAAGCCAAACGATTGTTGGCACGGATGACCGGAAGTGGAACTTACGAAATCAATCTCGCTGGCCGTATAGCAGACGTTGTGCTTAGACGAGTACAACAAATAAGCAGCGTTTGAGGTGTCAATTTGAAGCAATCCGAGCCCAAAGCAACCATACGAAATTTATACCACGTTCTCTCAAAACGGACCACTTATTGGGGGGCAGGCCAAAGCCAATCTCTCGCTTAAGCTAAACCACCATCAATCCCAAAAACCCTGACGACTGACAGATAACGTGGGGCAATTAGTCCCCTATTTCCGAATGGTGTAATGTTGCCGTTTTGCCTGCCTTTTTTCGTCGTCTATAGGTGACTGATCTCCAAGAGACACATGACCACAGCTGGAGTTGGACTTCCCCAGTTTGAGGGGAATTTTCTAGTTCGGGAAAGGTAGTGTTTTCAATGCCGACAATTGGCCAAGCTGCGGGAAGATAGTCGAGCGCCGCAAGGGCCTAACGATGTGTTGCAATGGAATTTCTGTCGGACCAACTCTTCGATGGTCGCAAAATTCATATGAGCCGACCATACAACGGGTCGCAGTTAGTCTCAAAGAATCTCGATCTGCGGGCCTATATAAATGGCGTGATCCTGGACTTCAGCAGACCTGTAAAGCCGCAGATG
>NZ_AEEB01000020.1 GCF_000179775.1 Ahrensia sp. R2A130 | reverse complement strand
ACACTGCTCAAATATTGAAAGACTAATGCAGGATGAAGAACGACGATTTAGATCATGCCACAATGGCACGAGAACAGCAGGCTGGAAACTTCGCTTTCGTTGCTACGGCGATTGTATTTGTCGGTTCTGTTATTTCCTACGTCTATCTCAAGTTCACGTTGGGACCAGGAAATCTAGCACTCTTTCCTGAACATGTGTCGAATTTTAAGATTATTGACCCCACCGCACAGAAATCCGCATATTTTGTAGGCGTTGGATTTTTGGTGTTGTTCTGCCTGCTTTCGGCAACGGCGATAGCGAGCAGATTTCCCGATATACTGCAGTTGAGAAGACCTCACGGTGGGTTGCTCGAGCGGTATTACCAATCGCCCGCTCGTAATTGGCTCGAAGATTTTTTTGAAAAAGCAAGGCTGCCTGCATGGAGCATTGCGATCGTTCTTCTTATTGCAATCGCTGTTGCATATTATTTTTCAGAATACGCTAGTCCGGTGCTTTTCCCCCAAGGAGATCCGCACATATTTTATGTTGGCGGAGAACTCGCCAACGCGCTTGTCAACAACCTTAGCATCACGCCGGATATGATGACCGCTTATGGCGTTGGCCCTGCGCTCATCTATGCGGTTGCTGAAACGGCGCTGGGTTCGTTGAGCCAGTACGATTTTTACATGCTTGCGCGTGTAAGCAATATTTTGATGGTGGCCAGTTTTTTCTATTTGTGCGCCCGTGTAATCCGCCTGGAAGGCAATAGTAGATTTAGTGCGCCTATGATGTGGGCGGCAGTTGGCGTCTGCGCCGGCTTATTAGGGCCCTTCAACAGCACCTTGGTCACCATGCCAAATCTGTCCGCTTTGAGATACTTGCCATTTCTCGGACTGTTTCTCTTTCTGGCGCTGTCACAGAAACAGGGCAATGGAAATCTGCGCCTTAATGTCCTGGGCACTGCATCCTTGGGCGCGCTTCTGCCTCTTTTTCCCGACAGTGGGACGTTCGCTTTGCTGGGTTGGCTCCTCTACGTTGCAACATCACAGCAAGCAAGCTTGATACAAGCCATGCGATCGCTGGGGTATTTAGCTCTGTCGCTCATATCTGCTGTTGCCGTTAGCGCGCTTCTGGTCTGGTTCACAGGTCACCCGCTTCACCTTATTTTTGTGGAGACTGTCTTGCGTTTCGGCAAAAATCTTGGCGGCGCACCCATTTCGGTAGATACTCCTTTTTTCGTATTGGTGATTTTTGCAGTATTTACATCGCTGTATATCGCTTATATTGGATTTCGAAAAAATCTCGATCAAATAGAGCGATTATCTCTGTCATTGTCAGCGTGTTTCCTGCTTTCTTTGATGTACTATGTTAATCGCCCTTCTAGTTTGTACTGGATATTCGGCCTTCTTATCGTCATTCCGATTCATTGCATGTTTTTGAAAGCGATGCGGTTCGGTTCTTTTCGCGCGGCTCAGATTTGTTTCATATGCTGCTATGTAGCGATCATCGATATTTCGGCGGGGCAGTGGAAAATTTCTCATAGATCGACGTCAAAACACATCGATTTTAGCGATCCCGCTTACGCATCCGGCCTTCTAGTTCGCAAAGACATTGCTCAACCCTACAATGAGCGTTTGAAAGATCTTTCTGATATGGACTATGCCCACGACGGAGCTACTGTTTTCACCACAACACCTATGGCGGTTCTGGAACTAGGAATTTCTGACCTGAAGGCGCGAGAAATCGTGTTCAAAACCAACACACCATCGTCGCTTCAAGAAATCCTGGCCCATCTAGGAAATGAGAAGCCAAATAGCATTTTGATGGAGCAGGACTGGTCCAGCGCCTATGCTGGCCCTACTGCCAAAATTTCTAAACAACGGATCTCATCAGGCATCAGCGATCGCTACAGCTTAGTCTGCGAGAGCAAATGGTGGCGTGTCTATCGGTCTAAGGAGCTTTCATTGTCAGCAGATATTGCATGTTAGACGACGCTCCGGATATCCAGGTTTACATACCCGTCTACAATGGCATGCCCTATTTGAAAGACGCGGTGGCCTCAGTCCTGTCACAGACGGGTGTTGATTTTCAGCTCATCGTTTCTGACAATTGCAGCACCGATGGAACGTGGCCTTTTTTGCAGGATCTGTCGGCCCGCGACAGGCGTGTAAAGATTCACAGGAACGAGACCAATATCGGTATGTTTCCGAATCTCGATCTCGTGCGGAATTATGTAACCGCTGACGCTTACACATTGTTATGCGCCGACGATGTGTTGAGCGTTGACGACGCTTTGGACCGCGCGCTGCAAATATTGAAATCCGACACTGGTATCGTCAGTGTCTATTGCGATCATGCTTTTATCGACCGTCATGGCAAGGTCATGCTGAATCATGATTTTCCGCAGCGCGGAATATTCAGCGCGCCGGATGCGCTGCGAAGCTCGGTAATCCAGCATCGAAATCTTTTTGGTATCCCACTTTTACATCGAACTTCAGCAGCATTCAGTGTGCCGTATTCAACCAAATTTCCCTATTCGGCTGACCTTGTGCATTCTGCTGAAGTGGGGCTGCTTGGAAAGTTAGCGCGCATCGACGGACATCTGATCGGTAATCGATATACCGGGCAAAATGCGACCGCAGGACTGCTTTCTGGTGCGGCACGGGAATTCAGATCCCTTCGGCAGCATTTTTCACTTAAACTATCGCCTATGGAGCGCGCGCAATTTGAAATGTCTTCTCTTTTTGTGTCGTTGAAAAAGTGGATATTTTTGAAATGGGCGTCACTGCGATGAATGCACTTTTGAAGCCCCTGCAGAGATTATGGAGGTGGAGCATATTTCGCTTTGCCGTGGCTGGTGTCATCAACACAGCTCTTGGGTACGCTCTTTATTTGATAATCTATTATGCAAGTCGCGACGTCTGGTTTGCAGCGACCGGGTCGGTTTCGATCATGCTCGTAATCAGCTACCTGATGGGCGGCCATATCGTTTTCAATAAGGTTCCTAAAAGCCGTTTTATAATCTATGCAATCAGTTGGTTGGGACTTTTATGGCTCAACGGAACGCTGGTCGTTAAATTGACTCAGATGGATATCTCCGCCGAACTAGCGCCGCTTATCTTGTTGCCCATGAATGCTGTATGCTCGTTTATCATACAGAAATTTGTAGTTTTCCGGCCGACACTGACTACGTCGCTGCGTAATAATCGCGAAGATTAGATAACGCTTTGCCCATTAAGAATATCATTCAAGGAAGCACGGGGGTGCTAGGTACGGCACTGGCTAGCAATCTGCGGTCTGGGCCTGGTTATACGTTATGCCCCATTCCGCGTGATGTCATCGGGGACGCAAACCGACAGAGTGCAGAAACCATTCTTCTGGAGGTGCTGGAAGACACCCTGCAGGAGGATATCGGTGCGGATATCAATTTATTTTACTGCGTTGGTCTTATCGATCCAAAAGCGGCGCCTGATAAATTGACGTCCGTCAATGCCAGCTATCCGATCTGGCAATATCACCGTCTTTGTGAATGGGCGGATGCTAACCGTGACCGCGTCGGACGCGTTCAAATGGCGACATTCGGCAGCGCTTTTGAAACCCTTCCCGAAGTTGCAAAGTCCAACCCCTATCTTAGAAGCAAACGCGAGCTGTATGAACACTGGCAAGGCTCGGCGTTGCACGACATCGTTCCGTGGCATCATTTTCAGATGCATACACTTTATGGTGGGCACTATATTCAATGGCAGATGTTTTCAGGACTGATAGCCAAGGCATTACAGGACGACGTCCCGTTTAAAATGAGTGATGGTTCCCAGATCCGTGAGTACCATCATGTCGCCGATATAGCCCAGTGTATCATCAACCGCTTGGGGAGACCGGATATAGCTGCGCGGCCAGCGCTGTTGAGTTCAGGGCGTGCCGTGGCGCTGCGTGATCTTGCCGAACACATTTTCGCAGCTTTGGGAAAATCAGACCTTCTGCAGGTTGGTAGCTTGCCGTCACCAGTTACTGACAATTATGAAACCAGATGGTCGAGATCCAGTGATTTGATCGTCGCCCGCGATCCGCTTACAGGCATGGTCGACTGGCTGTCAGACAATTTGAACTTGGAGCAATCAAAGTGAAGATGACGCCCCCAAGAGCTTCAAGTGGCACAATTTCCATCATCACGCCCATGTTCAACGAAGAAGATGTCATCCCATCGTTTTTCGAACGCATCGATGATGTTATCCAAGATATCCGCGAAAAATTCGGGCTGCGTGTAGAGCTTATTATCAACGATAATTGCTCAACCGACCGCACATTTGAACTTTTGAGCAACCACGCGAAATCTCACAATACTCTCAATTACGATCTTCGTATTTTCCGCTTCGCAAATAATATCGGATTCCAACGATCAATCCTTATGGGTTTCCACAAGGCGACCGGCGACGCCATCGTACAAATCGATGCTGATCTGCAAGATCCGCCGGAAATGATCGTAACCTTCATCGAGAACTGGCAGCAGGGCTACCATGTTGTCTACGGCGTTCGTGCTCAACGAAAAGAGGGCGCGATCATTACTGGGCTTCGAAAAGCCTTCTACCGTTTTATGTCAGCTATTTCGGCAGACGATATCCCGCGTGATGCTGGTGATTTTAGGCTCGTAGACAAGGGTGTGCGCGACCTCGTTTGCTCGCTCAACGATCAAACACCATATTTGCGCGGTCAGATCGCTGCTATCGGTGGCAACCAAAAAGGCATTAGCTATTCACGCGATGCGCGAATGGGCGGCGAGTCGAGTTTTAGCTTTTCAGAGCTGCTGCGCCTTGCGTTAGATGGCATCAGCAATCACAGCAAACTTCCCCTGCGTCTTGCCATCTATTTTTCATTTGCCATTTCGATTGTGATGGCACTGTTGGCGTTGGTCTATTTTGCAGGCTTCTTGTTCGCTGCTGAAGATTACCCACGCGGCTTTACCACGCTGGTCATGCTGCAATTGGGCAGCACCGGAGCGCTCGCAGCTTTGCTGGGTATTCAAGGCGAGTATCTAGGGCGCATTTTCAACCAGTCACGTCGTAAACCTCTCGGCGTCATTGCTCAGCAGATCACAAACAAAGAAAACGAGCAGGAAGCATCGATAAACCACACGATGGAAACGGTGTGGTTCGAAGATAGCGCGTAGCCGGTGTGTGAGTTTGCAAAACTCAACTGTGAGTTACTCCCCAACACTGAAAAGCTGATCAAAATGACCGTAGCGACAAACTCGCGAGATGGTTTTTAGGCGAAGGCCGCCCTTGCGATACAGTATGAAAAAGTCGCACCCGGTACCGGCATTTCCGATCCCTATCAGGGTAGATGGGATTTCGGACAAGGCCGTGGCCTTTGCCTTTCCACGGATGCCGGTGACGCTAACAGTCAAGTCTGGTTTGGTTCAAGTAGCCCCAATCCTTCGAATCATAAGCACACTACGTCAGACAGACAGTTCTGTTGTGTCCTTTATATCATCCATTACGAAGCTCGCCGATATATCGGATAGAGGGACCCGCGCGATCAAGCGCTGATAAAAGTCATCATATTCCCGCACGGAACCAATGCGGACTCTCAATATGTAATCCAGATCTCCAGCCATGCGGTGCGCACCAACGATCTCTGGCATCGCGCGCACCGCTTGGTCGAACATCGTAAGCCATTCGCGATCATGACGGTTGGTTCTGACCAGAACGAAGACCGACAAATCCAGTCCGACCGCTGCAGGATCGACGAGTGCGACCCGCTTCAAAATGGCGCCACTTGTCTCCAGATTTTTAACCCGACGCCAGCATGCGTTGCGGGACAAGCCTACGACTTCGGCTAGCGCGTCGACGCTCAACGAGGCATCCGCTTGAATGCGGCGAAGAATGCGACGATCTATATCGTCTAATTTATCTCTCATATGCGGGATATTATCTCACGATCGATACAAAACGCTATATCTATGGGAAAAATTCACGACAGTTTGCTGATTTAATGGGCTTCAATTCAATTGCTCCAAGGTTTTCAGCATGCGTGCTCCATCCAACCTAGAAAAACAGTCTGTGAATCTGCTCCGCGGTTTCGTCGATCACCCTGCCAGTGTGAACGAAACGTATTTGCAGCACGCCCGATTTGCGGCTGGCTTTTCAGGTGCGCTATTTTTGGCAGCAGGTGCTGCGCTCGTTCACGCTATTGCCCCGCCATTGTTTGAAACGACCGCAGGACGGATCGTGAAAAAGCTGAACGATATGATTGAAGCACGACACTAGGTTCACGCCATGTGTCGTTTCGCGGCCTATATAGGCCCGGCGGTGCCCATTCGCTTATTGATCGAAGCCGCCATAGCGACTTCGCCGCCGCTCAGCAGGGTGACTTGGCGACATAAGTCAACGAACTGGCGGCAGACCTTGCAAACGGTACTGCCATTGTTGTGCCGTAAGTCCGCGATCGTTTTGCAGTCTGGAGCGAGCTGTCCCATCAGCCAAATCACTTCGACACCCACTGCGTGCCGCACCGGTAAAACCTAGTTCGACCAAATCGATCGCCTCTACAAACGCATCGACAGCACGGACCGCATTATTTTCACCAGCGAAGTCTTCCAGATAATCGCGAAACAGTACCGCCAGCCCGCACGCAACACCTTCGATTATGGTTAGAGTTCGCGCCCGGCACGTTGCTCTTTCCATCTTAGAACTGCATTGGCTCCGATATTGGCGATTACTGGTGGTGGTAATTTTGACGGGGCGGGCTGCGCGCTGAAATGCTCATCGAGGTGGGAAGAGACGCCCAATATACGTTCGGCAATTGCCATGCCCGCTGCGGTGCCCATAGCGGTGCCGAGCCCGTTCTGGCAGCAAGCGCTGAACAGGCCAGGCTGCACTTCTCCGTAAGCGGGTGCGTTGTTGCGCGACAGGCAGAGCAGTCCACCCCAGACGTGCTCCATCTCCACCGCCTTTAAGGCGGGAAAGCGATTGTCGAAGGATCGGCGATGGGCACGCTTCATCAAGGCTAGCCGATCTACCGTGACCACACGCTCCGGTGCCCAGGTGAAGCCATTGCGGACTACGATGCGTGTGCCACCGGTGCCGCTGATACGGCGCACGGTCGTGCCCATCGGGTCCGCTGGCGTGAAAGCCCAGCGGTCTCTTCCGCCTAACGTGGAGACCTCATTATCGCACATGGCGCGGGTCATCGAAGCGTAAAGATAGACATGCATGAGGCGGCGCTTGAACAGACCAAAACTTTCCGCATGACCGTTGGTCGCCAGCACAACGCTTGGAGCAGTTACCGTGCCGCTTGGCGTCTTTGCATGCCAATTATCGGAGAGGTTAGACAGGTCTATGACCGGAGATGCTTCGTGTAACATGACGCCACGCTCTATGATGCCCCGCGCCAGATTGCGGATGTAAAGTGCGGGTTGCAGCATAGCCGTACCCGGTGTGAAAAGGCCGGAGCGGTAGTAGGATGAGCCGCAGATAGCGCGCATGTTTACAGCATCCAACAATTCGTGAGGTTCGCCCATCGCGTCGAGATGGCTGACGTAGTCTCGGTTGTGGGCGTCACCCTTTGTGGTTGCTGCTGCGTTGATCTTGCCAGTCAGCGCAAAGGCCTCAGTACCCATATTCAGGTCGTTTGCTGCTTGCTCTGCAAAAGCGATGGCGGCGCGGTTGACGTGGGTCTGCGCGAGGTCACTGGCTTTTGCGCCAGCATAGTCCTTCGATGACAGGTTGTGGGGAAGGTCGATCATGAACCCGGAATTGCGGCCCGCCGGTCCTTCTGCGACGCGTCGGGCTTCCAGCACAACGATATTCAAATTGGGATCCAGCTGGTTGAGCCGCCGCGCTGCGGTCAGCCCGGTAAAACCAGCACCGATCACGAGCACGTCAGCGGTGATGTCACCGTCCAGTGGTGCGTGGGCCGGGCTGTCGGGAAGCAAGGCATTCCACGCGGCAGGGCCGGGATCATATGGCTGGGTCGTCACCCGCATGGCGGTACGTTCAATACTCTTCGTTCAGCGCATCGACAGCAGGAATTTCACGTTCTCTGCGTGCGATATAGTCGAGCAGTTCATCGTTCACCGCCAGGTCGAGCGTCGGTTCCTCATAGGCTGCCAACATATCGCGGGCCCGTTCCAGCGCCCGTTGGGTAATGTCCTTGGAACCGTCTGCCGCCCATTGTTCAATGGAATTGTTATCGAACATTTCCGGCATGAAGAAAGCTTCCTGAAACCGCTTCTGCGTGTGCGGGTGACCGAGATAATGGCCGCCTGGTCCTACATCGCGCACGGCGGCCAGCGCTTCGTCGAAGTCGCCCCATTGCACGCCCTCCACCATGCGGTAGCCCATGGCGCATTGTTCGGCATCCACGATGAACTTCGCAATAGAACAATGCATGCCCGCCTCGTTCCAGCCAGCCGAGTGCCACATGTAGTTGGCGCCTGACATGAGCACCGCCATCATGGTGGAGGCGGATTCGTACCCCGATTGCGCGTCGAAGGTCTTTGCGCCGCCCAGTGTGTTCGATGTGCGCCACGGCACACCGTAGTGACGCGCCATCTGACCTATCATCATGTTCATGAGTGAAATTTCAGGGGTGCCTGCCATGGGCGCGCCGGACTTCATGGAAACGGTGGACAGGTAGTGTCCGTAGATGGCTGGGCACCCCTTACGAATGACCTGCGTATAGGCGAGCGCCGAAAGAGCCTCGGCGTTCAACTGTGCCACGGTAGCTGCCGTGGAGGCAGGGGTGTTGGCTCCACCCAACACGAAGGGCGAACACAAGACCGGTTGGTTGCGCCGGCAGAAGGCACGCATAGCGCCAAGCATGGTTTCGTCCCAGACCAGCGGTGAGTTGCCGTTGCAGTTGCCCGTCACGACAGCGTGGGTTTCCATGAACTCCGTGCCAAACAATATGGCGCACATATCTAACACATCTTCGGCGTTCTTGCCGCTCGTGGTCATGCCCATGAATGTCTTGTCGGAGTGTTTCATGGACGAATGGGTGATCTGCAAATGGCGGTGGGCGACCACATGATCCATCGGCTCCACGATGTGGTGGGCGCTGGAATGCATGGCTGGCAGCATGTGGGCGAGTTTGTGAAAATTGGCCAGATCATCCAGCGTCGGTCCGCGCCGCACATCGTCGAGATCGCGCAGGTAAGGCGCGCCCGTCATGGGAATGAACATGGCATGGTCGGCCCCGAAGGGCAGATTGTTGGCCGGATTACGGGCGTGATAGGTGAAGGTTTCGGGAATGGTCGCGATAAATTCGCGGACCATCTCACGGTCAAGAAATACGCGATCTTCTTCACCAACCTTCGCACCGGCTTTGCGCCAGTCTTCGATTGCTATGGGGTCGCGAAAGACGACGCCGACCTCTTCGAGAATATCCATCGATGCCGCGTCGATCCTGGCGATCTGCTCCGCATCCATTGGCTCGATCAGCGGTAGGTTGCGCTTCAGCGCGGGCAACATGGTCGTGTCGATGGCAGTGCGAATTTCCCGCCGTGCGCCTCGTCCGCCGCGGCGGAGTTGAACGGGGGTCTCCGCGATGGTCACGAGACAATATCTCCGTCTGCCGGGTCGCTCAGGTCCACCCAGATCGTCTTGAGTTCGGTATATTGGTCATGGGCGTGGGTGCCGTTGTCGCGTCCGCCAAAACCGGACTGGCGGTAGCCACCGAACGGTGTGGCGAGGTTGCCCTCGCCGTAGCAGTTCACCGTCACCGTTCCTGCCCGCAATGCCTTGGCCGTTGCCAGCGCCTTACGCCCGTTGGCGGTGAAGATGGATGCGGTAAGGCCGTAATCAGTATCGTTTGCCACCGCGATGGCCTCTTCCAAAGTGGCCACCGTGATAACCGACAGGATAGGCCCGAACACTTCTTCACGGGCCAGCTTGCCGTCGCGCTTGACCTCGTAGATCGACGGCGGACAGTAAGGTCCGTCCATCGCGCCACCGACCAGTGCATCACCATCCAGATAGGCGGCAACTTTGGAGGCATGCGCGCTATCGATCAGCGCGCCAAGATGGTTTTGCGGGTCGAGTGGGTTGCCAGTTTTCCATTCGCGCAGCCGAGCGATGATGCGTTCCAGCAGAGCATCCTTCACACCTTCCTGCACGATGAGGCGGGACGTTGCGGAACAGTTCTCACCCATATTCCAGAAGGCGGCGTTGACCACATGTTCGGCCACATGGTCGAGATGTTCAGCATCATCCAGCACGATGGCCGGGTTCTTGCCGCCGCATTCCAGCACCACTTTTTTCAGGTTGCTGTCGGCCGCATAGCGCAGGAAGCGGCGGCCGGTTTCGGTAGAACCTGTGAAGCTCACCATGTCCACATCCATGTGTAGCCCCAGCGGTTCACCAACCGATGGGCCATCGCCCGGCAGCACTTGCAACACGCCGCGTGGCACGCCGGCTTCGGCAGCCAGTTCGGCCACTTTTAATGCGGTCAGGCTGGTTTGTTCGGCCGGCTTAACTATCACGCTATTGCCTTCTGCCAGCGCTGGTCCGATTTTCCACGCCAGCATCAGCAGCGGGAAATTCCACGGCAGCACGGCTGCCACCACACCCACCGGTTCGCGCACAATCATTGCGATAGCGTCCTCGCCAGCGGGTGCAGTCTGCCCGTATATCTTGTCAGCTGCTTCGGCGTGCCATTTGATCGTCTCCACCGTTTCCGGCACGTCGATCATCACGCAATCGCGGATAGGTTTTCCGCTGTCGAGGCTCTCCATCACCGCCAGTTCACGAGTATTGCGGGTGATGAGTTTGGCAAGGCGGATGAGCACATCCTTGCGCTGCGACGGATGCAGCTTCGACCAGTGCCCTTCTTCAAACGCTTCGCGGGCCTTGCCGACAGCGAGGTCCACATCTTCGGTATTGCAGGCAGCAATGGTACAGATGGTTTCGCCGGTGGCAGGATTGACTGTATCGAGCGGTGCGCCGCGACCGGGGCGAAAGCCACCGTCGATAAAGGCGCCGCGCGGCAGATCGAGACCGGCTGCAATCGCTGCATAGTCCTCGCGTGTCAGCAGATCATCGCTCATGCCGTTTCCTTTTCGATTGCAGTTATGGCGCTGTTCAGTGTGGCGACTACGCGCTCCAACTTGCGCCGGTCATCCTTGTTCAGCGGCTGCAGCGGTCGGCGCGGTGGACCGCAATCGATACCGCGCATGGTGACACCATGCTTGATGCATTGAACAAATTTGCCGCCCTGTTCGAGCAAGCCCATGAGCGGCAGCATGGCCGACATGATGCGGCGGCCTTTGGTGAAATCGCCCTCCACCGCGCAAGCGTGATAAAGCGCGATATGGGCTTCCGGCGCGAAGTTCGAACCCGCACAAACCCACGAACGCGCACCCCAGGCGAAGAATTCCAGCGCCTGATCATCCATGCCGCAGGATAGGCCGATATGGGGGTAGTCGCGCGCCAGCATATGCAACCGGTTGGGATCGCCAGAGGATTCCTTGATGGCGCAAAAATTAGGCGAACGGCCAAGGCGGTCCAGAGTTTCCTCATCCATATTCACCGCCATGCGACCGGGATAATTGTAAAGCATGACAGGCAGATTAGCTGCGCGGTCGATGGCCAATGCGTGCAGCGCAATCTCGCGTCCTGTGGGGTAGGCATAGGGCGGTGTTGCGACCAGCAAAGCGTCCGCACCGATGCGCTTGGCTTCCTCAGCGTACTCTATCGAGTCTTCCGTGCGGATTGCGCCGGTGCCGACGATGAGCGGTAACCGGTCGCCAATCACGTCTTTCGCCAGCGCCATCAGTCGGAAGCGTTCCTCTGCGGTTTGCGCGTAATATTCGCCGGTGGTGCCTGCCACGATCAGTCCATGGACACCGGCTTCGATCAACATCTCAAGGACAGCGGCAAAGCGTTCTTCGTCGATGGAATGATCGTCGCGGTGTGGCGTGACCACCGGTGTGTAGATGCCTTCAAACCGCATCGCGGCTCTCCTCCAGTTGGAAGTTGAGCGGGTCCGGCCGAACATAGGTTTCCATCAGGTCGCGTGACAGTGACCAGTGTTCCAAGGTCACTTCAACAGCGCGGCCGGGTTCGCGCTGTTCGATTGCTTCGATCATGGCATCATGCTGATCGCTGGCTTGGCGGGTGCGTTCTGCGCCGCGCTCGCCAGCACGATCGTAAAAAGTGTGTCCGATCCGCGTGTGGTCTATCAGTAACCGCTCTAGCGCCGGCAACAGGTAGGACGAGCGCGCCATTTCACCGATGCAATGGTGAAAGGCGTGGTTCTCCATAGCCGTGGCGGACACGTCTCCTGCCGCGAGCGCCGTTTTATACCGTTGTTGACAATTCTTGAGATCGCCCACCTCGTTGGGCCGTGCGTTCTGAGCTGCCAGCCGCGACATGGCGGCGTAGATCATCGGAGCCGCTTCGAAGAAATGACGCATTGTCGCCAAGTCCATAGGCGCCACCCGCGCGCCGCGGTTCGGTTCCAGCACCAGATAACCTTCGCCGCCCAACCGCTGCACGATTTCCCGCAAGGGTGTTCGGGAGAGGCCGAATTCCTGCGCCAGAACGATTTCATCCAGCGCCGTACCAGGCGCAAGCGCCATAGAGAGCACGCGTTCGCGCAGCTTTGATAGAACATCAGATTTCGAAATTTTACTCATAATATTGAAATTACACATATTGTATAATACCGCAATACAAGCGGAGGTATCGCGGTTTACGTGTCACCAATTTTCGGGCTTCAACGCCAGCGCTGCCATGGGTTAACCTCAGCGCACAATATTGGACGCATGCCCACATGATGGAGGCATGTGTAGGAAATCTGCAGTCAACTGCGAAAGTGTACCGCAGTAACCGCAGCTTGCGGATTACAGCTAAAAACCTGCGAAGCAATTTGAGGTTATAGATAGAGCTTTTACACCTATTCTTCATTTCATGGCGCTAATTTCGACCTATGAAGGACGCTCGGAAACTGGCCCGGCAACTAGGAATTGTGCAGGCCAATGCGGAAGCTCGAAAATCTGCCGGACCGTTATGGGCCGAGCGGGAGCCCTTGCTGCTGCGCGCGTTGGAGCCACGAATTCTGCTTGATGCAGCCGGTGCTGTCGAAGCGATAGACTTTGCAAACGGAACGATCCACGGTGAGTTAGCCGATGCGTTCTTCCAGCCTAGTCAGACTGATAGCTCAGACCAGAACGCATTGTGGAGCCAGACGGTTGAAGCGCTTGAAACCGTTCCACCGTATCTACCAGCCGAGCAATTGAGCCAGCAACGCAGTGGCGGAGAAATAGCCTTCATCGCTTCAGACGTGGAAGACGTCCAAGCGTTGATCAGCTCGCTGTCTCCTGACGTTGAAGTTGTACTACTGAGCGATGATGGGTCCGGCGTTGCTCAAATTGCAGAAGCCCTCAGGCATCATTCCGATGTTGATGCCGTTCATATCTTCTCCCATGGCACGGGTGGTTCGCTTTCGCTGGGCGGGGTGGAACTGACCCTAGACACGATGTCGTCGATCTATGCCGCGGACCTAGCCTCCATCGGCAGCGCGCTTTCCGATGATGGTGATATTTTGATCTACGGCTGCGATTTTGCATCTAGCGAAGCGGGGGAACTGGCAGCTAAAACATTGGCGGAAATCACGGGCGCTGACGTTGCTGCCAGCACCGATCTGACCGGCCACGAGAGCCTTGGTGGCGATTGGGAACTGGAAGCCCGCGTCGGTACGGTTGAAGCCAGAACGCTGACGATTGGAACGAACTGGATCGGTTCGCTGGCGGCAGGCGCTTCGATGGTGCTGGTGGAGAACGATCCCGGCATAGGGTCGGTTGATAATGACGCCGGTGTCAGTGCGATCGATTCAGAAGCCCAAACATTCACCTACGATTCCGGTTCACCGACTTACGAAGTCGATCAAATCGATATGGTTTTGAAGCGGGATGGAGGGGCAGGTGGCTCAACCCTTACATTTTCTATTCGTGCAACGGAAACGGGGGCAAATATCGTATCCGGCAATATCCGGTTCAACGAGCTGGGCACTAGCTATGCCTGGCACAGTATCATGTTGGACAGCGCTGCCGTTCTGAATTCAGGTCAGGAATATTTTATTTTCGTGACCAGCGACTCGCTGACGAAGATTGCTCAAATCGGCGTAGATGAAGACAACAGCTACGCAGACGGCACATTCATTGATGGCGGCAACAACGACGACGCACTGTTTCGCGTGGTAGGCAGAGACGGAAACTCTGCTCCCGAATTCACCGGACTACCTAACGATCCAATCATCGAGCTTGATGTTGATGAGAACGAGTCCTTTGCAATAGCTCTGACCGCTACAGACGCCGACAATGATACGCTGACCTATTCAATCGTGGACGGTGCCAGTCAGAACAGTTTCCAGATTGACGCCAACACTGGTGTACTATCCTTCGCTCCCCCGCCTGATTTTGAGAACCCGACAGATGCCAGCGGTATGGACAATCTCTATGGTGTGACTGTTGCTGTATCCGACGGGCAAGGCGGTTCAGACGAGCGACACTTTGTTTTCACGGTGCTGAACGTGGATGAAGCACCAGAAATTACCGTGCCGGGAGGTGGTGCACCGAGTATTCTCATCGACGAGAACCAGACCGCGGTCACCACAGTTAGTGCAGCCGATCCAGAGGGCGGTGCACTCACATATTCCATCAAACAGGAAGAAACACCGGGCACTTTCGCGGTGGACCCCAACACGGGTACCCTCACTTTCATAAACCCTCCTGATTTCGAGAACCCGACCGACGGGATCGGCCAAGACAACGTTCATAGTGTCACGGTTGAAGTCTCCGACGCACAAGGCAATTCCTCTACCCAACTCTATGTCGTTACAGTTCGTGACGTGAACGAAGCGCCTGTTGCACAAGACGACACCTTCTCGGTGCTGGCGAACGGCACGGTAACGATTGATGTTCTTAATAATGATCAGGACGAAGACGACGATGCACTGACGATTACCCAGATCAATGGTGCTGCGATTGTCGATGGCGGTGCGGCCATTACCGTTGGGAATGGCACCGTTCGTCTGGTTTCCGGTGAGTTGGTTTTTGCGCCCAATGCAAATTACGCGGGACCTGCTTCCTTCAGTTACGTCATCTCCGACGGCAACGGCCTTACATCGACAGCTTTGGTTTCCGGAACTGTGACGTTGGGAAACACCGCTCCTGATGCGCGTGACGATACGATTACCGTGCTGGAAGATGGCACCGTAACAATTGATGTTCTGGACAACGACACCGATGCAAATGGCGACACGCTTACTATCGTGAGAGTGAACGGCCAGACGCTCACAGCCACTGCCGGTGCTATTAACGTCGAAAAAGGCACTGTGCGACTGGTTGGTGGCGAACTGGTGTTCGAGCCAAATTCGAATGAGAACGGTGCAGCGTCATTTTCTTACACGATCAATGACGGCACTGGCCTTACCGACACGGCCACGGTCAATTTGAACATCCTTTCAGTTAACGATGCACCGAACGGTCCGGACGTTACCTTGACGATGCCGGAAGACGCAGTTGCGGTGTTCAATCCGATCCGCTTTCCATTCTTCGATTTTGATGACCCGAACAACGATCTGAGCGCTATTATCATCGACACCTTGCCTGCATTCGGCTTATTGGAGGTTGATGGCGTCCCAGTGCTGGCCGGTCAGCGTATTGAGGTCGGTGATATCGGCTTGGTGACGTTTACACCGGATGCCAATACCAACTCGACCACGACGCCTGGTACTGACTACACCTCATTCACCTTTCGGGTTGTCGATGATGGCGGCACAGCCAATGGCGGCTTGGATACCGATCAGACGCCTAACACTTTCACGGTTCGTGTGACATCGCAAAATGATGCGCCGAACGCTGTCGACAACGACTATAACGCCACTGAAGACATCGTATTGACTGGTAACGCCATCACTGATGTGTCGGCGGCTGGTCAGGATTTCGACACTGAAGGTGATGCTCTGACCTTGGACGCATCATCCATAGGCACCTTCATCACTGTTGAGGGCGGCACCATAACGCTGACGGCAGGCGGCGCCTTCACTTATCTGGCGCCTCTCAATTTTTCTGGCACTGACAGTTTCGATTATACCATCACCGATGGGTCGTTCAGCGACACCGCAACGCTTACCTTTGATGTTGCACCCATCAATGACGCACCGGTGGCGCGCGACAATATATATAATTCCAATGAGGACGAAGCGGTCAACGGAAACGCGATTTCCGATAGCACTGGGTCCGGCGTTGACAGCGATGCCGACAGTTTCTTGCTGACCCTTGATCCGGTCTCTGTAGGCACTTTCGCAACAGTCGAGGGGGGCTCCATCACTCTCGCTGCAGATGGTAGCTTTACTTACACGCCGCCGACCAACTTCGTTGGCAGCGATATATTCAGCTATACAGTGACCGATGGCAATTTGTCGGACAACGCCAAACTAACCTTTGTCATAGGGGGCGTGAACGACGCACCGGTGGCGCGTGATGATGTCTTTACGGTTGACGAGGACTCGGCGGTTTCCATCGACGTGCTGGGTAATGACAGTGACCCCGAAGGCGGCGCTCTTGTCATTACCCATGTGAACAACCAGCCGATTTTTGACGGTGGTGCGCCGGTCAGCATTGCCCATGGTAGCGTCCGTCTGGCCAGCGACCGCCTGCTGTTCACCCCCAACGAAAATTACAATGGACCTGTTGGATTTACTTATTCTGTCGCGGACGCCGATGGCGAAATAAGCGTCGGCAATGTAACCGGCAATGTGTTGCCCGTTGCAGACGCGCCGACCGCATACGACAACAATTACGAAACACCGGAAGACACACCTTACAGCGGTAACGCGCTGACGGATGATACCGGCAACGGTGTCGATGAAGACGTCGATGGTGATGCGCTGATCATCAACACCAACTCGATCGGAACTTTCGCAACCGACTTGGGCGGCACGATAACCGTGTCTGAAAATGGCGACTTTACCTATACGCCGCCCACCAATGTTTTCGGCGCTGACAGTTTTGACTATTCCATCACCGACGGAACAGGTAGCGACACCGCGACGCTGCGCTGGGATGTGACGCCCGTCAACGATGCCCCCATTGCCTCGGACGTCACCTATTCTGCTACCGGAACCGGCAGTGATCCGATCTCTGGCAACCTGATGAACGACCCGTCAGGCACCGCAAACGCCACCGATCCCGATGGTGACGCATTGTTCGTAGGCCCGGGTTCAGTTGGTACATTCGTAACCGTAAAAGGCGGCACCATTCTTGTCGCTGCCAACGGTTCGTTCACCTACACGCCGCCTGCCGGTTTTACCGGAAATGACGAGTTCGTTGCTACGGTGACCGATGGAACGGCAACTGTTCCCATGACGGTTCGCTTCTCGGATATTGATACGCCACCCGTGGTCGTTGATCCGGGACCCGTTGATCCGGGACTCGTTGATAACGGACCAATTGTTGTAACTGTGACGCCTGGCGAAGAGGAAGAGGTCGAGGAAGAGACGGAAGAGGAAGCCGAAGAAGAAACGGAAGAGAAGCTTGGCCCAACCCCAACAGGTCCGCTGACAAATCAAAGCGATTCACCTTCACCACCGGCTGCTGCAGATCCGGTAGTGCCGAACCCGGTTACACCTGTTCTTGCAGCGCCAGCGCCAGCCCTTCAGCAGGTTGCCTCAACTCCGGATTTGATCCGTCTTCTTGACCCAATCTCGACATCGGAACGAGAGCCTGTTGCCGAACGGGAACTGCCCACGATTGCGCCGCGTATCAACTACGAGTTCAAACCTATCGATCGTGAAAATTTCACAAGCGAATTGGAACGCACCGGCAACGAAATCAGGGAACATGATAAAGTTTTGGGCTCGACAGCCGCCAAAGTAACCTTCGGGTTTGGTGCCGTGCTGGGTGTTGGCAGTGTTACATGGATTCTCCAAAGCGGAATTTTGGCCGCAACTCTTTTGTCGGCGTTACCAGCATGGAAACGTTTTGATCCTATTGGTGTGGTGTCAGGGCAGCGTGAAGGCGACGCAGAAGACGAAGATGACCGGTCTGATCTTCATGTCTTGATGGAAAGTATTCGGGATGCAGGAGCCCGGGTCAGGAATTAGTGAGCGTTAATGAGACGACACAAGACGACCCTTTGGATGAGCTTTGGCTTGGCGTGCATGACAATATGCATCGCCATGACGGCGTATCTCTTTGGCTTGATTCCAGATGGCTATAAAACCGAGTTGGACGCTCGTGCGAAGGTAGCCGAGGCTCTAGCAGTCCAGCTCGCTGGTTCGATCAACCGCAACGACACAGTCGCTATCGAAGAGACTCTCACATCCGTAGTGGGTCGTAATGCAGACGTTTTGTCCGCCGCATTCCGCGATGGGGATGGCAAGATAGTGCTGTCCAAGGGCGATCACGAAGGCGTTTGGATAAAACCTGAAGGCGGTAACTCCAATCCCACCCACGTTTCCGTTCCTTTGCTCGGCGCAGAAGGTCCGCAAGGGCAGATCGAAATAACATTCGGTCCGCCGTCAGGCGGCAAACGCATTTTCGAAATCCCCGTCTCTCTGCTGGTCTTTCTTCTGTTTCTCGCTGTCGCGGGTTTCATCGTTTATTCGGTATTTCTGCGGCGTACGCTGGATGAGCTTGATCCGGGGCGCGTGATTCCCGAACGTGTTCAGAAAGCGTTTGATACGTTGTCTGAAGGCGTAATCATTCTCGATGAACGCGAGCGTGTTCTGTTGGCTAACTCCGCCTTTGAGGCGATGTATGGCAGCGCAGGCGGTCTTGAAACCGGAACCCGCATTAACAGCCTGCCTTGGCGCATGGTGGATGGCCGCGCCAAAGCTGGCGGCTATCCCTGGCATTCGGCCATTAAGGAAGGGCTGGAGAAACGTGAAGAGCAGCTAAGTTTGCGTACTGCCAGCGGACAAGTCCTGAACCTGAACGTCAACGCCACGGTCTTTACGGGCGATAAAAACGAGACCATTGGCGCAATCGTGACCTTCGCCAACATGACGGACAACAAACAAAGCGCTGACCAGTTGGCGAAAGCCGTTAGCCTGCTGGAAGAAACCCAGCGAGAGGTCGAACGGCAGAAGCAGGAACTGAACCAACTGTCCAACCGGGACGCTCTGACCGGCTGCATGAACCGGCGCGCCTTTTTCGGGCAGTTTGAGCCCGAACTAGCTGAAGCCAAATTTGGCGCGCAACCCACAACTGTGTTGATGCTGGATGTCCACGGGTTGGCTGGCATCAAAGCTAGCTTTGGTCCCGCCGTATCAGACGCCCTTATCCGGTGTGCTGCCGATAGCGCACGAAGTGGTTTGACCAATAATGCGCCGGTCGGCCGCTATGGCAGCGAGGGATTTTGCGTTGCTCTGGTAGGCATTGACCAAGACCAAGCTGTCGAAATTGCCAATCTCATCAAGGCCACGTTCTCCGACCGTACCGCAGATATCGCAAGCGGCGCCAACGCCGTCACCCTATGTGTAGGTATCGCAAATGACCGCAGTGATGACTGCTCAGCCACAGAATTGGTAAGGCGTTCCGCACAGGCCCTAACCGCAGCCATGCAGAAGGGCCCCGGGGCGATTTCCAACTGGGCTGATGCTGCGGCACATATTGAGCCCGTGGCTGACAAAGCCCGCGCCATCAACGGTGGTGATGCTCCAAATCGCAGGTCTGATGATCAACAAGCTTTGGCCGATCGGCAATCGCAGCGTATTGAGTCTTGCAAAGAGCAGACGCAATTCCTTGAAAACGCAACGCGCTCTATCGTGCGGGCGCAAGATGAAGAAAAGTCACTGGCCATTCTTCAGCTTGGCATCGCCTCTTGGGACTATTTCGAAGAAGCTTTGGGCGAAGATCTCAGTCAGTTGTTGCTACGGTTTGCCAAGCGCCAGGTGGACATCGCATTGCGTGAGCAGGATCGCGTAACGCTGCTGGAAGAGACCGGGCAAATGCTCATCGAGCTGCCTGACGTTGAAGCAAGCGATGATGTCTCGTGGATCGTCAAACGTATTCTTGATCGCTTCAATGAACCTATCGAGGTGGGCCAGAAGACGGTTTATCTCTCCTGTCGTGTTGGTGCGGCACTCTACCCGCAGGACGGGCAGGACACACTTACACTGTCACGTAATGCAGCCATCGCGATGCGCCGCGCCCAGCTTGATGATACGCTGGAAGAGCTGCGTTTCTATTCCGCCGACATGGTGCAGACATCGTCGCGTACTTTGGAAATCGAGACAGGTATCCGCGAAGCCCTGCAGGCCAATCAGTTCGAGCTGGTGTTCCAGCCCATTGTAAATGCGACTGACACCTCGCTTACCGCTGCTGAAACTCTTCTTCGTTGCACCAGTGAGCGCCTTCGAGGTGTCCGCATTGATCAGATCATCGACATTGCAGAACGTTCCTCGCTCATCGCAGATATCGACATGTGGGTGGTCAACAACTCGATCCACCAAATGCAGTTGTGGGATCAAGCTGGCGTTCACCTTGCCAAACTGTCGGTCAATCTGTCGGCAAACCAGATCACCAAGCCGGATTTTATGGATATGGTGGTCGAGAGGATCGCGTCATGCCATTTCTCGCCCTCGCGTATTCAAATCGAGGTGACCGAGACGGCAAAGATGGGCGGCCTTGAAGTAGCAGCTCAACAGCTGAAGCGTTTGCAGGATATGGGTGTTCATATCGCGCTGGACGACTTTGGCACCGGGCAGGCGTCACTCACTTACGTTCAGCGCTTGCACCCCGACGTCATCAAGATCGACCGCTCTTTTATCGATGGCCTGAACAAGAACCACGCCAACGCAACCATGGTTGCAGCCGTCACCGCCATGGCTCACAGCCTTGGTATCACAATCGTTGCTGAAGGTGTTGAAACGGAAGCCGAACTCGAATTCCTGCGCCATATAAGCTGCGATTACATTCAAGGCTATTTCATCTCCAAGCCAATACCGGCAGATGCGATGCGCGACTGGATCATGACGAAAAGCGCTGGCATTGCTTTGCCAGTCGCAGTTAGCGAATTACGGGTTGGCCAACAGGCCGCTTAGCTGTGCAGCGAGCTGGCAATTTTCCTGAAATAATAATTCACATTGAAGAGCATTGAGCCTACCCAAAGTAATAGTCATCACCGGCGATCAGGTTGGTGGTTGGAGCGGTGATGTTAGCGATCTGGAACTGCTGTTGCATCGTGTTCTGCGCCGTCGCCACGATGAAGCTGGTTTGCGACACCTGATAGACGATCCCGTCCATGCCCCAGATAGCAGCATCGAGCGCGATGCGGTCGCCGCCGACGACGCCTGCACCTTCGAAATCTCCGAAGACGTCCAAGTCGGTAGCATTGGCCTCCAGCGAGACCTGGAAGATATCATCGCCGCCAAGGCCCAACAGATAGTCCGTGCCGCCCTTGCCTTCGAGCACGTTGATGAAGTCGTTGCCGATCAGCTGATTGTCGGAATTGTCGCCGCGCAGGATCACCGCGTTCTCGGTCAGGATCGCGGTTTCGATTTCCTGATCGCCCAGCAGCACGTAATCAACGGATGTGTAGATCACATCGTCGCCACCACCAGCGGCTTCGATGACGGCATCCTGTGAGTCGTCAATCGTGTAAGTGTCGTTACCACTGCCTCCGACCATCAGGTCAAGACCACCTGCCCCGTTGATGTAATTGTTGCCGGAATTGCCCTGGATGATGTCGCGGTTTACCGAACCGTTTGTGCCAAGATCAGCCGTGCCCTGCATCCGCAACACTTCGACATTCACGGGCACGTCGTAAGACACGAACGTGTCGATGATATCGCTGCCCTCACCAGCAAGCTCGGTGACGGTGTCGCCTACATTCTCAACGACGTAATAATCATCACCCGCACCGCCGGTCATGGCGTCTGCGCCGGTGCCGCCGTCGATGTTGTTGTTCCCGTCGCCGCCCTCCAGCGTGTCGTCAAAAGTGCTGCCTGTTGTGTTGTAGAAGGGAGAGCCACCGTCGATCGGGCCTGTGCTGGTAGCGCCGGAATAGTCGCCTACAAACACGTCGATCAGACGATCAATATAGGTCGCGCCAGTTTCGGATTGTACGATTGCAGAACCGATCGCATGGATCGGCATTTGCAGTCCGCTCCATTCCAGGATCAGCACGCCATTGTCGAACAGCTGGAGCGAGTTGACGGTGCCATCCACGATGTCGTTGATGTAGCCCGTGCTATCAACGATGAAGCCGGTGCCCGTCACGATGCCTGTTTTTGTCGGGTCTGAGCCCACCAGATTGATCTGGGTTGGTGTAACCGACGTCAGATCGCCTTCCAGAACGACCGTCTCGAAAAGTTCGCCAGCATTACCTGCAGCGACCTGATTGATAACGCCGGGCGTTGCGGCGCTTACGTTGTAAACCTCGGCCTGCACGTCAAAATCGGCGCCGTCTTCTGTGCTGGTGCTGATCTGCACCTGACCGGAAGGCAAAACGGATAGAGCAAAACCAAGTTCCCCAAGGCTCGCACCAATATCCATACGCGGGCCAAGCGGAACCGCATTTGTATCCAAGTGCTGAACATAGCTGCGAACTGCTGGCAGATTTGGATCGGTGGCTGCTTCCGAGAAAACTACGACATAGGTGCCATCAGGCAGCGCTGCGATCTGAGGGTCCCATTCATCGCTACCGACACTCTGTTGCAGCAGCACCGGCTGCGTCACAACCGGGTTGGTTCCGCTGCCTTGAAGGGCCGGGTCGACGATGGCTGTGTAGGTGCGCACGGTCTCCGTCTCGTCAGCAAACCTGTCCACCCATGTCCAGACGGCTGCGATGCGCCCATCGCCTATTTCCACCAAATTCGCCGAACTCAAATATGCGAACTCGCCCAGTGGACCATGAAACAGGAAATTGTTGGATTGAACATTTGCCGACTGCGTTCCGGCCTGTCCGGAAATGAACTTTACCTGCACGCCTGCAATATAGCCTTCAGTGCCAGCGATTGGCGGATCAAACTGGTCCATCGCTACATAGCTGCCATCGGAAAGTGCGACCCAACCGTTCCAGGTCTCATCGAAAATTTCGGTGCCGGTATTGGCCGTGTCCTGCGCTGTGCCGGTGGACGAGAAATCCAGCTCCACAACATGAGGAACGTAACCACCATTTGCAGGCGCATTGGTCAGAGCTTCGTAGCCCACTAGGGCCGTGACACTCCCATCTGCATTTTCGCGAAGGGTCAGCACTTCGGCATTGTTGAATGGATCTGCCTGCAAGCCACCCGATGCTGCGTAGTCGTAAGTGAAGTCAACCTGCTGCACGAAACTGGCCGCCTGTGTCGACGGGTCGATGGAAAATTGTCGATAGATGAGCGTACCGGTATCCAGCGCTCCTTCGCCGAAAATTCCAACAGACCCATCACCAAATTGCGCGATACCCTCAGCGCTGAAATTGTCTGCATCATCGAAGGACTGAAGTGGAAAAACGTCGAAGCCGGAGCCCGCAACAGGTTGCCCGTTGGCGTCTGTTTGCACGGCCCGTGTTGTGAAGCCTCCTTCACCACCAAACGCTGAAAAATCCACAACGCCGTAGACCGTGAGCGTGTTGCCATTGGCCAGCGTCTTGGAAGCGATTGTGAACTCTATACCGTCATCAAGTGAATCGAGATTTGAAGGTGTGTTAACGAGTGTCAGCATGATGGGCCTGTCGTTTCTGCAAGATGAGACGTTATCTATTTAATAACCATAGGAATGCGCCGCGTCCCGAACAAACAAGCTACAAGATGCGTGAACACGGTTGTGTTGTGCCAAATGTGGCATGCGCGCCACGGTTTCTCGCGCTGACGTGAGATCAAAGCGATGCAAAAAAAGTAGAGGGATACATATAGAAGGATTTACATGACGCTGTTCACCCACGACACTGATCTACAATCTGCAACACACTGATATGTTTGTAGGCGGACGAAATTTTGGCGATGAACGTGTGACATTGAACCAGGAGTAAATTCCGCGATTGGATGTTCTGTTGATCATAAAACGGCAGCGTAGCGAGACGCCGGAATGTCGACCATTCCGCGAATGAGCAAGGCTTCGCGATCATCAATTGAAAGCGCGTCGATGCTTTGGCGCACCGCGTTCAGGATCGTTGTGCGGGGCGCGTCCAGCGAACAGATGTAAGGCAGTCCGGGCGTTGGCGGCGTGTGCGTCAAAATTCGTAGCTTTTCGGTCCAGCTGCGGTATCTGCACAGATGCTGGAAAGTCACCGCGTCAATGGCGGCAACGTCTTCGCGGCCCTCAGCTACCGCGAGGGCGGAGTTCTCGTGACTGCCCGTTATCTGCGGAATACGCAGCGAACTTCCGATATTTTCCAGAGCCTTGGTCAAAGCCTTGTAGCCTGACTGACTACCGGTGCTGTTGACCGCAAAGCGGGCGCTTGCGAAATCAGCGAACGTTTCGCGCTCATCATCGGCTCGTATGACGATTGCGCTGTGGTAATAGCCCGGCGGGCAGCTCTCCACCCCATAGTCCGGCGTGCCGACAAGCTGAACCTTTCCATGCAGGTCGCGCGCATAGGGCAATCCGCAGGTTTGGGAGAGGATAAGGGCCGCGTCGGTCCAATGGGACATCGTCTCGCCACCAAGCGAGAGACTATCTGGCGCATTGACACCTTCAGCGTGAATATTGTCCCGAATGGCGACCCAGAACCGATCATGCGCTTCACGCAGTTCGGGGAAGTCGTACATTGGCAGACTGGCAACCGGTGATGAGTGTTCCATCACTGCAACCTTGCTTTGCTAACGCTGCGCACTCCGCGCCGCCAGATCCAGTCCGGGCGGTGTTTTCTGCCAATCGTAGCCTTTTAGGCCTTGCAGATAGCCGACCGCGTAAAGTGCTTTCATATATTTTGGATCGAAAGGCTCATCTTCGACCTTGTCAAAACTCGACGGCACTGTAGCAAGGTTGTAGTCGATCTTGTCGCGTTCGGCTGTCGCGTAGAGACGGTAAAGATCGCCAATGCCCTGGTTCTTTGTCAGCGTACCAATTGTGCGTGACAGGATTTGCCCGAAAGTTTCGGTGACCACATATTCCGGCGACACCTTGCCGTTGCGAATGACGTAGAGCGTGCGGGTAACACCGGCGCGCTTGTCGAAATCTTGCGGGCGCACCTGCGGTGGATAAAGGAAAACCTGATTGGTAACGCCACCGTCGACGTGGAGTTCATCGAAGCTCCCGTTGACACCATCAACCTTGATGATGACCGGCTCGAATGCGCCGGGAATTGCAGCAGATGCGAGAAGAATGTCGCGGAAAAGCTGAAGCTTCTTGGGGTACGTAGAAATCGCCAACGCCCCGATATCCCAAATGATGGGCCGCTGCGCATCAAGCTGCGTGGTGCCAATCAACAACTTGCGCCCCTTGCGGTGTTCGGTCGCGATAGCCGCCAGCATTTCTGCGTCGGCATAACCGGCAATAAGCTTTCGGAAGGGTTCACTAGACGCGATGGATCCACGCCCAAAAGCGCCTTTAAGGTCGATGGCGACGAGGTCTTTGGCCGAAATAGTGGTGAAGATGCGCGATAGCTGCACATCATATTTTCCGCCCAAGAACGCGAAGGGCGCGGTGATCGCTCCAGCAGAAATACCGGTCACCAGAGAAAATTCAGGCCGCGTTCCGGACTCGCCCCATCCCTTAAGCAACCCTGCGCCAAAAGCGCCGTCGGAACCACCACCGGAAATCGCAAGGTAATACTGCTTCTTCGGCGCGCCCGCTGGTGCCCGTAATGTCTTGCGGATTTGTTCCCAACCCTCGGGCGCTTCATCGCCGAAATAGCGCACTTGTTGACCACCGATCACCTGCTGCGAACCCAAAAGTTCGATCGGTAGCGGCTGGCGTGCAATCGTCGGCACGCAACCGGCAAGCGGAAACAGCACAAGCAAAATGAGCGTCACGAGGCGCATGAAAGGCTGCCGTTTTGGAGAAGCGGGAATGAAAACAGACTATGCTTGTAGGCACAGCTCTGCAATGGCCGTGAGTAATCGAGAATTGTCCGACGTACTTTATGCCGATTGACGAACGTGAGCGACACTCCTAATTTATTGTTTGTGGTGATTTGGCCGGTCGGCTTGCAGCCACGTTAAACAAGTCGCTAAAGGGCCGTTTCGCTGACAACCAGTGATGCACACCCCGCGCGACCCGCTCGCGAGGTTTTTCATATGCCCATCCGTATCCCCAACCGTCTGCCAGCTCGCGCTCAATTGGAAGCGGAAGGTGTGATGGTGCTGAACGAGCGCACCGCGAACCGACAGGACATTCGGCCCATGCGGATCGGCCTGCTGAACCTGATGCCCAACAAAATCCGTACAGAAACGCAGATCGCGCGGTTGATCGGCGCGACGCCATTGCAGGTGGAGATGACCCTCATTCGCATCGGCAGCCACGTTTCGCGCAACACCGAAGAAAGCCACCTCATCGACTTCTACCGCACCTTTCAGGAGGTGAAGGACGAGAAGTTCGACGGCTTCATCATCACCGGTGCGCCGATCGAAAAGCTGGCCTTCGAAGACGTGACCTATTGGGAAGAGTTGCAGGAGGTTTTCGAATGGACGCGTACCAACGTGCATTCGCTTTTCAACATCTGCTGGGGTGCCATGGCCGCTGCCTATCACTTTCACGGCGTGCCGAAGCACGAGTTGGAGACGAAAGCATTCGGCGTTTACCGCCACCGCAATCTCGTGCCAACTTCGCCATATCTCGCGGGCTTTTCCGACGATTTCTCCATTCCCGTATCGCGCTGGACGGAAATGCGGGCTGCCGAGATCAAGGCCGCGCCCGGCCTCGAACTTCTCATGGAAAGCGACATCACCGGCCCATGCCTGATCTCGGAAGAAGAGGGCAACCGCCTCTACATCTTCAACCACATCGAATACGATTCCACGTCGCTGAAGGAAGAGTACGACCGCGACATCGCCAACGGCACACCCATCGACGTTCCGCACAATTACTACCCCGCCGACGACCCCACCATGCCCCCCTCCAACCGCTGGCGCAGCCACGCGCACCTGCTGTTCGGCAACTGGATCAACCGGATGTACCAGACCACGCATTATGATTTGGCCGAGATTGGCCATGCGAAAGAAGACTGATGTTCCTAGACCTCTTCACCGGCTTACGCGCTGCCCATGTTCCTGTTTCGCTGCGTGAATATCTCACCCTGCTGGAAGGCATGGAACGGGGCGTGGCCATGTGGGATGTGGAGGCGTTCTATTTCCTTGCCCGCGCCGCGCTGGTGAAGGACGAGCGGCATATCGATCGCTTCGATCAGGTGTTCTCCCAGGTCTTCAAAGGGCTGGAGGCTGTGTCCGGCGCGGGGGACGAAATCGCCCAGCAAGAGCTGCCGGAAGAGTGGCTGCGGAAGATGGCCGAGAAGCATCTCACGCCGGAAGAAAGAGCCGAGATCGAGGCTGCCGGTGGGTTCGAGGAATTGATGAAGCGGCTGGCGGAACGCCTCGCCAATCAGGACAAGCGCCATCAGGGTGGATCGAAAAATATCGGCACGGCGGGCACCTCTCCCTTCGGGGCCTATGGCTACAATCCCGAAGGCGTTCGTATCGGGCAGAATGAATCCCGCCACCGCCGTGCGACCAAGGTTTGGGACAAGCGCGAGTTCAAGGATTTTGACGACACCCGCGAGCTGGGCACCCGCAACATCAAGGTTGCGCTTAAACGCTTGCGCCGCTGGGCGCGGGATGGCGAGGCGGAGGAGTTCGACCTCAACGGCACCATCCGCGCCACCGCCGAGAACGGCTATCTGGACGTCAAAACCCGCCCCGAGCGGCGCAACGCGGTGAAGCTGTTGCTGTTTCTCGATGTTGGCGGGTCGATGGACGGCCATATCCGCGTGGTGGAGGAGCTGTTTTCCGCCGCCAAAGGCGAGTTCCGGCAGATGGAGTATTTCTACTTCCACAACTGCCTCTACGAAGGCGTGTGGAAGGACAATTCGCGCCGCCGCACCGCGCAGCTGGACACCCACGAGGTGCTGCGGACCTATGGCCCGTCCTACAAATGCATCTTCGTGGGCGATGCCGCCATGAGCCCCTACGAGATCGCCTATCCCGGCGGCGCGGTGGAACACTGGAACGCGGAAGCCGGCGAGACTTGGCTACGCCGCGCCACCGCCCAATGGCCCAGCACCGTCTGGCTCAACCCCACCCCAAAGGACTACTGGAACTACACCCAATCCACCGCAATGATCCGCGAGATCATGGACGAGCGCATGTTCCCACTGACGTTGGCAGGGCTGGGCGATGCGATGAAGGAGTTGGTGCGGTGAGGGGCTTGGTCTAAAATTCAAACTTTGAGCGGTTATTGTCCAACCAATTCATCCAAAGCTTACGGCGAATTTCTATTTCAGACTTCAACAGCATCACGTAGTTTTTCCCTCGGTCAATTTTCAATAAAGCTTCGACCTCCCACGTCGCACTCTTTATAAAGTCTGATCCGAGCTTGAAGCCTCGTTCGTTTTCTGCAAAATTTTCATCTGACGAATTAACCTTACCCAATTCGTCAACAATTTTTTCTGCTTCATACAAAAAATAACTATCTTTAATCAATACTATACTTCCTACTAATAATCGAATTTTTGTTGTTGATTTTCCCGCCGTCCTCAGACATCCAAGGAAGCGGATCTATAAATTCTTCTTTGGTTAGGCCAAGTTCCCCTAGGCATATATCTATTGATTTTCTGCCTGACTGCTTCTTTATGGTCTTCCACTCATCATCGCAATCAATTTTCCGAAGGAAAAGTCGGGCTAATGTTGGGGTGTCATCGGATTCAACGAGACAAATGCCGTGACGATAAGGTCTATCATCCGAAGGCTTTCGAATTGAAAGAATGTTAATGTATCTTCGGTCTCTTCTGCGCCCAAAAAATAGATAGTCACTACCGAATGGAACGATTACCCCATAATAAAACTGAAAAGGTTCACTTTCGTAAACGGAATGCACGTTGGACCAAGTTAAAATTCTACGATCCTCGTCATAGACCACATCAATTGCAGAGACATAGACATGGTCGTCGTTCGGCAGTCGTCGAAACGAGACATATCGGCCTTCGATTTTATCAATCTCGTCTTGTAGTGGTAAATGAGACTCGATCATCGAGGTTATTTCGAATGGATAAAGGGCATGGTCAGGTGAATCGCTACGCGTAATGCTCGCCGAACGGACTAACTCGACATACATCGCTCGCTCCGCAAGCGTGAATTGTGAGTTTTCTGCAAGCATGTCAACAGATTCGATAAATTCAAAAAGCTTGATCAACTCAGACGCTCGGAGATCTGCTGTAGCGCGTAACACTCCATCACCTCTTATGCCAGGTACGCCGACGAACGACTTGACCTTGTCTCGACCGACTGAAGTGTTTCGAGCGATCCCAGAAACTGTCGCATTCTTATTTTCAATCATCGCGGTCATGAGATCTCTCATTTGCGAAATTAGCGACTCAAAATGCGAAGAAATATTAGACAAAATGCCAGCTTGATGTTGAATGCAGTCACAATTGCAGACCACATAAACTACGGCCAAGCAATCCAGATTTGTGTGAAAATCACGCTTCTCTGTGGAATTCCGCCTCTGCGTTGGTAGTTTCCCCCACGCCATAGGCCAAACACACGTTGCCTAAGTTTAACGGAGAATGGTTGGGTAGTTGCCGGGAGCTCTGCTTTGTGGGTCGAGACTCCCGACAACCCAGATGCGCTTTGTGGCGCGGCCTCGCCGTATACGCGATTTAGTCAAGCCGCAATCACGCGCCTCTATAGGAGGAGACTAAAGTGACGTATTCGAACCCAAGGCAAGGTAGTTGTTGTAAAACCGCAACACATCAGCCTACCATTATCCATATTCACATTCATGTGTTCTGCCCGGATGGCGAGCAACTCAAAGAGACTGCAGCAGCCGACGAACAGGACATTTGGTCAGGATTGTCAGGTCCAATAACATGGCCAAAAAAGCCGCCATATGGTGATGCATGTTGAGCGTCGTTTCGTTGATTGGAATTTCTGCTGGTGCCATCAATGTTGCTAGTTCAGCTCCTCAGATTCTGCAAAACATCAAACAACCATTGAAAGCGGCCCACCAGAGCCCGCTGCGCAATGCAATGCAAATGTGTGGAAATATACTTTGGCTAACCTATGGCCTGCTTCTTGATGCGCCAGTTTTGATAGTTTTCTCGACGTTTGGAGCGGGGTTGGCATTCATATTGCTTCTCCAGGTTTTGAACGCTCGTATCAAATTCGGTTAAATGTCGAAGTGAAAAACAGGATGAGCATGGGCGGGTATGTTTATGTACCCGCCCACGCTTCAACAAACGACTAATTGTTAGGATCGGTGAGTTCTATGAATTGCACGATGCTCACCCCGCCAACGCATCCATCACCCGTACCCAGCTTCGTATCCCTTTCCGAAAACTCTTCATCTGATATTTTTCATTCGGTGAATGGATTGCGTCGCTGGCCAGCGCGAAGCCTATGAGCAGGCTGTCCATTCCCAGTTGGCGTTTGAAGTTGCCGACGATGGGGATGGAGCCGCCGCCGCCGGTTAGTGCGGCTTGTTTGCCCCATTCATCGGTGAGCGCGGAGGCTGCTTTTTGCAGTTCGGGCAGGTCCCAGGCCAGTTGGGTGGCGGGGTTGCGGCCGTGGGGGTGCCAGTGGGCTTCGCAATCTTCCGGCAGGCGCTCAGCCACATGTTTGCGGAAGGCGGCGGCCACCGCGTCCGGGTCTTGCTGGCCCACGAGGCGGAACGACACTTTGGTGGATGCCTTGGCGGCGATCACGGTCTTGAAGCCTTCGCCCGTATAGCCGCCGGTGATGCCGTTGATCTCTGCCGTCGGGCGGCTCCACGTCTGTTCCAGCACCGAGCGGTTGGCCTCGCCGGACGGCATGGACAGGCCGACTTCGCCCAAAAAGTCCTTGGCGGAAAAGTCGAGCTTTTCCCAAGAGCGTTTCACGTCTTCCGGCACGTCTTCGACGCCATCGTAAAAACCGTCCAGCGTCACCGAGCCGTCTTCGGCGTGCAGGTCCGCGATGATTTTCGACAGCACATGGATGGGGTTGGTGGCGGCGCCGCCGTAATAGCCGGAATGCAGGTCGCGGTCGGCGGCCACCAGCGTCAACTCGTCCGACGACATGCCGCGCAATGTGGTGGTGATGGCGGGGGTGTTCTCGTCCCACATGGAGGTGTCGCAGACGAGGGCGAGGTCGCAGGACAGCTCTTCCTTGGCAGCTTCGAGGAAGGGTTCCAGCGAAGGTGAGCCGCTTTCCTCTTCACCCTCGAACAACAGCGTCACCTTCAACGGCAGATCGCCTGAGGTCTCGATCCAGGCGCGGCAGGCTTCCACGAAGGTGAGCAACTGGCCTTTGTCGTCGGACGAGCCGCGGGCGTAGATTTTCGCGTCATCCCCATCGCCAACCACGGTGGGTTCGAACGGGTCGGTGTTCCACAATTCGATAGGGTCCACCGGCTGCACATCGTAGTGGCCGTAGAACAGGACGTGGGGAACTTTGTCCGCGCCTTCTTTCGGGCCGGGATGATGCGCGACCACCATGGGATGCCCCGGCACCTCGCGGGCGCTGGCGTCGAAACCGAGGGCGTTCAACTGCTCCACCAACGTGTCGGCTGCGCGCTTGCAGTCGTCTTTGTAGGCGGGGTCGGTGGAGATGGAGGGAATCCGCAGCAGGTGGAACAGGCGGTCCACAGAAGCGTCGAGATTGGTGTCGGCCTTATCGAGGGCTGCATCTAGCTTGTCGGTCATGTCTGAATCGTCCTGATCGCGTTTGCGCCACCGTCGCGCAACGGGCAGTGGGGATGCAAGTCTATTCACCCTTCCGCTGGCGCGCCGGTCGTGCGAAACCGATGGCGAAACGAACAATGAACACACGGAACGGCGGCCATGAAGAAGGGCGATCATCTCTACCTGGTGGACGGCTCCGCCTACATCTTCCGCGCCTACCACGCGCTGCCGCCGCTGACGCGCAAGAGCGACGGTCTGCCCATCGGCGCGGTGTCCGGTTTCTGCAACATGTTGTGGAAGCTGCTGGACGAAGCCCGAGACACGGCACGAGGCGTGGTGCCGACGCATTTCGCGGTGATTTTCGATTATTCCTCCACCACGTTCCGCAACGAGCTTTACCCTGAATATAAAGCCAACCGCTCCGAGCCGCCGGAGGATTTGCGCCCGCAATTCGCGCTCATCCGCCAGGCCACCCGCGCCTTCGATGTGCCGTGCATCGAGACGGAAGGGTTCGAGGCCGACGACATCATCGCCACCTACGCGAAGCTTGCGACCGAGGCCGGAGCGGACACAACCATCGTGTCGTCCGACAAGGACCTGATGCAGCTCATCAACCCGCAGGTGGTGATGTACGACACGATGAAAGACATCGTGGTTGATGAAGAGGGCGTGTTCGCCAAGTTCGGTGTGGACCCGTCCAAGATGATCGACCTGCAGGCGCTGGCGGGGGATTCCACGGACAACATTCCAGGCGTCCCAGGCATCGGCCCGAAGACGGCGGCGCAGTTGTTGGACGAGTACGGCACGTTGGAAGAGCTGCTGGAACGGGCAGGCGAAATCAAGCAGAACAAGCGCCGCGAGAACATGATCGAACACGCCGATCTGGCGCGGATTTCCAAGCAGCTTGTGACGCTGCGCGATGATGTTCCGCTGGATATGCAGTTGGACGAATTGGCGCTTGATACGGTGAATGGCCCGCGGCTCATCGCGTTTCTAAAAGGTATCGGCCTCAACTCGCTCACCCGTCGCGTGGCCGTCGATACAGATACGGATGCAGCAAATGTCGAAGCTGAAGAGGTGGGTGTCGAAGGCTACGAAATGCGCGGGCCGGATATGGACGCGCCGCAGAGTATCGACGGCGATCACACTCAACCGCAAGATGACAATGGCGACGGCCCGCCCTACCGACCGTCGAAGCTGGTGGAAGAACTGACCGCCAAGGTTGCTGCCGAGAAAATCGAGCATTCCGCTTACGAAACCGTTCGTGATGCCGAAGCTCTCAAGCGCTGGATCGCTGAAGCCCACGATCTCGGTCACGTCGCGGTGGACACGGAAACCACATCGCTGGACGCCATGGCCTGTGATCTCGTGGGGGTGTCGCTCGCCACAGGCCCGGGCCGCGCGTGCTATATTCCACTGGCGCATCTGAAAGATGGTTCATCCGACGACGGCGACATGTTCTCGGAAGGGCTGGACCCCGACCAGATGGATTTGAAGGAAGCGCTGGCTCTGCTCAAGCCCATGCTGGAAGCACCTAGCGTGTTGAAGATCGCGCAGAATTTGAAATACGACTGGCTGGTGTTGTCGCGTTACGGCATCGAAGTCGGCCCCTTCGACGACACGATGCTGCTGTCCTATGTGCTGGATGCCGGTCGTGGAAAACACGGCATGGACGCACTGTCGCTCGCCCATCTCGACCATACACCGATCCCGTTTAAAGAGGTCGCCGGTTCCGGTAAATCCATGGTCACGTTCGACAAGGTGAGCATCGAAAAAGCGTCTGCCTACGCGGCAGAAGATGCCGATGTGACGTTGCGGCTTTGGACCTTGCTGAAGGCGCGGCTGGTGGCGGAAAAAATGGTCACCGTTTACGAACGCCTCGAACGCCCGCTCGTGCCGGTGCTGTGCCGCATGGAAGCGCGGGGCGTGGAAATCGACCGGCAAATCCTGTCACGCCTTTCCGGCGAGTTGGCGCAGAAGGCCGCCGGTATCGAAGCTGACATTCACGAGATGGCGGGCGAACCCATCAACATCGCGTCGCCCAAACAGTTGGGCGAATTACTGTTCGGCAAGATGGAACTGCCCGGTGGCAAAAAGACGAAAACCGGTCAGTGGGCCACCGGCGCGCAAGCGTTAGAAGACCTTGCCGCCGAGGGCCACGAATTGCCCCGCCGCATCGTCGATTGGCGCCAACTGACAAAGCTGAAGAGCACCTACACCGACGCGCTGCCGACCTTCATCAACAAGACCACGGGCCGCGTTCACACGAGCTACGCCATGGCCTCCACGACAACGGGGCGCTTTTCCTCGTCCGAACCGAACTTGCAGAACATCCCCGTCCGTACCGAAGCCGGTCGAAAAATCCGCACGGCGTTCATTGCGGCTGACGGGCATAAACTCGTCTCCGCCGACTACAGCCAAATCGAACTTCGGGTGCTCGCCCATATGGCCGACATCTCGCAGCTAAAGCAGGCGTTCGCGGACGGCATCGACATTCATGCAATGACGGCAAGCGAGATGTTCAACGTGCCGGTGGAAGGCATGGACCCGTCCATCCGCCGTCAGGCCAAGGCGATCAATTTCGGCATCATCTACGGCATCTCCGCCTTCGGACTCGCCAACAATCTTGGCATCGATCGCGGCGAGGCGTCGGACTATATCAAGATGTATTTCGAGCGCTTCCCCGGCATCCGCGACTACATGGACGAGACGAAGAAATTCGCCCGCGAACATGGCTATGTGGAAACCATATTCGGTCGCCGCGCCCACTACCCGGAAATCAAATCATCCAACCCGCAGATGCGCGCCTTCAACGAACGCGCCGCCATCAACGCGCCCATTCAGGGTTCCGCGGCAGACATCATTCGACGTGCCATGGCGCGGATGGAGGGTGCGTTAGCAGCGGAAAAGCTGTCCGCGCAAATGCTGCTGCAAGTGCATGATGAGTTGATCTTCGAGGTGCCAGACGACGAGGTGGACGCGACGATTGAAACGGTGGTGAAGGTGATGGAAGACGCGCCGATGCCTGCGCTATCGCTGTCCGTGCCGCTGCAAGTGGATGCGCGGGCTGCGGAAAACTGGGACGAGGCGCATTAAGTTCAACGCATTCGCCCGTCGCATTTGAGATGACGCAATGGCAACTTGCGCTGTAGTGTTCCCACACGCTTTTCGGGGGAACTCCGCGCATGACCAAACCCAACATTCTCATCATCATGGCGGACCAGCTCGCCCCGCAATTCACTGGCGCGTATGGCCACCACCAGGTGAAGACGCCGCATATGGATGCACTCGCGGCGCGTGGTGCGCGGTTCGATGCGGCTTATTGCAACGCGCCGCTTTGTGCGCCGTCGCGCATGGCGTTCATGACCGGCCAACACGTCACGCGCATCGCGGCTTATGACAACGCGTCGGAGTTCAAGGCCTCCGTTCCATCCTTCGCACATTACCTGCGCCGCCTCGGTTACACGACCTGCCTTTCCGGCAAGATGCACTTTGTCGGGCCGGACCAGATGCACGGTTTCGATGAACGCATCACCACAGATGTCTATCCCGCAGACTTTGCGTGGGTGCCGGATTGGGAAGCTGCCGACGAGCGCATCGACGACTGGTATCACAACATGGATTCCGTGCGCGAAGCGGGGCTGGCGGTGGCCTCGGTACAGATGGATTTCGATGAAGAAGTTGCTTTCCACGCCAAACGCAAGCTGTTCGATTACGCCCGAAAGGGCACTGCGCCGTTCGCCATGGTGGCCAGCTTCACCCACCCCCACGACCCGTATGAAGCGCGGCCGGAATTCTGGAACCTCTACGATCACGATGCCATCGACATGCCGAAGAATGTTCTGGCACCCGAAGACCAGGACCCTATGTCGAAGCGCTTGATGGACGGCATCGAAGCGTCGAAAGTCGAAGTGACCGAAGAGCAAGTCCGTAACTCGCGCCACGCCTATTTCGCCAACATCTCCTATTTCGATTCCAAGGTCGGAGAGTTGGTGCAGGTGCTGGAAGAGAGCGGGCAGTTGGACGACACGGTGGTCATCATCACCGCCGACCACGGCGATATGCTGGGCGAGCGCGGCCTGTGGTACAAGATGAACTTCTTCGAACATTCTGCGCGCGTGCCGCTCATCATGGCCGGTCCCGGTATCGCCAACACGACCGTTGCCGACCCGTGCTCACTTGTGGACATCTTGCCGACCTTGCTCGACCTTGCAGGCGAACCGAGCCCCAGTTACGGCGAGCCTATAGATGGCCGGTCACTGGCCCCACAGGCGCGCGGCGAAGCGGCCAACGAGCAGGCAACCGCAATCGGTGAATATTGTGCCGAAATGACGCCGTGGCCAGTGCTGATGATCCGGCGCGGCCAATACAAGTACATCCATTGCGACGTAGATCCGCCGCAGCTTTTCGACGTTGTGGCCGACCCCTATGAGATGAACAATCTGGTCGATGATCCCGCCCACACCGACCGCGCTACAGCGTTTGCTGCAGAAGTTGCCGAGCGTTGGGACAGTGCCGCAATCCGTGCCGACGTGATCGCCACGCAGCACCAGCGGCGAGCGGTTTATGAGGCGATGCAGAAGGGCCAGCCGAAGCATTGGGACTACACGCCACCGCGCGATGCGAGCGATGAATATGTTCGCAATCACATCACCTGGGTGGATGCAGCGGTGAAGGCGCGGGTGATGCCCGGTGGTGTGCCGAACCCTTATCTGGATAAAGAGTAGGCGGCTCGGCCTACATAAAACCGGTTGTCATCCCCGCGCGAATGCGAATGACAACCGAGCTTTCGGGATGGCTGTTTGCGTCAGCGCCTAGTTGCTCACCCAAACGTCCATGACGTAATCCTGCTTCGCTATCATGTCTGCGAACCATGCGTCTGCTTCATCGCCCGACACGTCTTTCTCTTCCATATAGATTCGGGTGAGTGCGCGGCGCACGTCCGGCTCCATGTGGCCACCATCGCCGCAGACGTAGATTTTGGCTCCGGCTTCGATCATCGGCCAGATGGAGGCGCGTTGTTGGCGCAACACGTCTTGAACATAGACGCGTTCCTTGTCGGCGCGGGAGAAGGCGGTGTGGAGATCGCAGACACCTTGCTCGGACCAAGCTTCCAGTTCCTGACGGTAGATGAAGTCTTGGTCGGGATGGCGGCAGCCGAAGAACAAAGCTGCGGGGCCGAGGTCTATACCAGCTGCCATGTCGGCAGCACGGTCCTGCAGGAAACCGCGGAATGGCGCGATGCCCGTGCCGGGGCCGATCATGATGACGGGGCGCAGCGGGTCTTCCGGCAAGGTGAAGCCTGCGGACGGCTGGCGGGTCGCCGCATGGAAGGACGAGCCTTCCTTCAGCCCTGCCAGATAGTTGGAGCAGGTGCCGAGATAACGGCCCTTCCCGTTGCGGGCCACATCATCCACCACGGCGACCGTGATGGAGCAGCGGTCGGAACCGGCCTTGGGCGACGACGAGATAGAATAGTAGCGCGGCACCATGTTGGGGCACGTTTCCAGATAGACCGCGAAGGGCAATTCGCAAGCTGGAAACTCCTCCAGCAGATCGAGAATGCTGGTGCGTGTGCCCTGCACTTTGTCCTTGAAATCGTCCCCCGCCAACGCTTCCAGCTTCGGTTTGGAGTCAGGGCATCTTGTGTGTTTGACCAGAAGCTGAACATCGCGACGGCTGGCCGGGGACTGCAGTTCCACAAGGTCTTCCAGCAGCGTGCGAAGCTCGATGGGCCGACCGGTGGGCAGCGCGGAATGGCCTTCGTTGGCGCTGTTCAACCGCACGAGGCTGGCCGATTGCAGGCCGAAGCGAAGTTCGACACGGCGCACCAGATCGGGCGAGTTGCGCGGAATGACCGACAGATGATCGCCTGCAGTATAGCTTTGGCCCGGCGCAAGTTTCACGCGGATGTGGCGGGTCGAACGTTCGGACGGCACGGGGCCGGATTTGGAATGCAGTTCGCGGGTGCGGCGCACGACGACCGGCTTCGCGCCCATCTGTTCGACCAACGGATTCTGGCTGGCATCCTTCAAGAACGTGACTTCGTAGAGCGGTGCATCGTCCAGCGTTTCTTCAAAGTCCACATCGAGGCCGAGCGCCTTGCCCGTGTGCTGCCAGACGGGGCCGAACCATGTGTCGAATTCCGCGTCGAGGTCTTCCTTGGCATCGCCCTCGCCGGTCTCGACATAAGCGGTCGCACCGGCGCGTTTCATGTGCTCGTCGATGATACGTGGAGTGGCCTGGAACGTGGCGGACCAGTCGCTGTGGCCGCAGCCGAACAGCGCATAGTTGATACCGTCCATCGAGCCTGCGGGTTGCTCCTTCACCCAGTCCACGAACTGCGCGGCGTTGTCCGGTGGTTGTCCGTTGTAAGACGCACAAGCGAGCAGCAGTGCGCCTTCCTTCGGCATGTTCCCGACAAGTTCATCGAGCGTCTTCAGCTTCACATCGAAGCCGTTTGTCTCGGCAGAACGGGCCATATCGCGGGCAATTTCTTCTGTGGTTCCGAGGTTGGAGCCGAACGCAATAGTGACCTTGCCGCCGTGTTTCTCACGGTTGTTCTCGCCAGGCTTTTTCGCATCTGTCGTGTCAGCGTCAGCGGTGGGGCCCTTCGCGGAATACATGACATCAGGGCGCAGCTTCACCTTCATGGTGAAACCATCGGGCTTGATGGACAGCGATTCCTTGATCTTCAACTGGTAGTTCTTGTGATCGTCCAACTGGAAGCGCTGCAGGATCATGCCGATAACGAGGTTGGCTTCCTGCATGGCAAACTGGCGGCCGATACACGCCCGCTGACCGTTGCCGAAGGGCTTGTAGGCGTTGAACGGCCGCGCCGCGATGGCTTCCTTGGTAAAGTGTTCGGGATTGAACGCTTCGGGATCATCTCCCCACACGCTCTCGTCCCGGTGTAACATGAGGGACAGAACGGTGGTGAACGTGCCTTTTTTGATCTTATATTGGCCGCCGACGATTTCGTCTTCGTATGGCGCAAGACCAAGCGCAGGTGCGGTGGGCCACAGGCGTAGCGCCTCCGACAGAACCTGATTGATGTAAGTCAGCTGGTTGACCTTGGAGAGATCCGGCGGGCTGGAAATATCGCGGCCCAAAACACGGTCCACCTCTTCGTAGCAGCGGTCCAGAATGTCGGGGTGCTGCAGAAGGTAGTAAAGCGTGAAGGACATAAGGCCGGATGTCGTCTCGTGGCCCGCAATCAAAAACGTGTTGATCTGGTAGCGGATATTTTCATCCGACAGGCTTTCGCCCGTCACCTTGTCGACACCCGCCAGCATGTAGTTGAGCAGGTCTTTCTGGGACGTATCGCCCCGCCCGGACCGGCGCTCGCGGATGATGTCATCCACGAGATTGTTCATGAAATCGACATCGGTTTCCATCTGGTGCAGGCGCTTGCGAAGGAGTGTCTCCTCGAAGGGCAAGCCGCGCTGCATCATGCAGGTTTCCAGCGTGCGGTTCAGGGCGTCGATGAAGGGGTGGTAGTCGCGGCGGTAGAAGGAGTTGAAACGATAGTCGAAGCCGCAAATGCCGATCGTATCCAGCGCCACGGCTGTCATGTCGTGAACGACGTCGATCTCTTCATCAGCGTTCATGCGCTCCCACTTGGTGCACAGCTGCGTCGCCACATCCTGCATCATGGGCATATAGCCCTTCATGGCGGAACCGGCGAAGGTGGGCAGCAGAATGCGGTGGGCTTTTTGCCAGTTGTCATCGCTGGTGTTGGCGGTAAACAGCGCGTCGCCACCAACGGCACGAATGCGGCGCAGCGAACCGCGCACGGCCTTGTCGAAACGGGCCTCGTCGCAAAGTTCGTTGACGATATCGTAGCCCGACGCGATGACCATGGGTGTGCCCATCATGTCCATTCGGAAGATCGGCCCCAGTTCCCGCGTCATTTCCATCAAACCCTGCAACGGCTGGTTGGCGTCGATGGAGAGCATGTTGCCGATGAACGGCTGCTTCTTCGGTGTCGGAATGCGAACGGTGGTCTGGCTCATGCGCTTGGTGCCCCTTGGCAGTGGAAGGCTTACCTTAAGGTCAATCCCCGCCACCGCAAGGGCACCTGTGTACCCTTGCGGTCCTGCCATCATGCAGAAATGACATTGCTTTCCGGCCCATATGGAAAGCCGGTGATGTTGTGGGCACCGTTTTCATCAATCACCACGATGTCGTGCTCACGATATCCACCCTCGCCTGCCATACCCTGTGGTATGGTGAGCATCGGCTCCATGGAGACAACCATGCCGGGCTTTAACACGGTGTCGATGTCCTCGCGCAGTTCGAGCCCCGCCTCACGGCCATAGTAATGCGACAGCACACCGAAGGAGTGACCGTAGCCGAAGGAACGATATTGCAGCAGGTTTTCAGAGGCGAAAAAGCGGTTGATCTCGTCGCAAATACCGGAGCACGTCGCGCCTTCCTTGATGAGCGACAGGCCCAACTCGTGGGCAGCGACATTGGCCCTCCAGATGCGGAGGCTTTCCGTATCCGGCTCGCCGATGAACAAGGTGCGCTCCAACGCGGTGTAGTAGGCGGAGATCATGGGGAACGTGTTGAGTGACAGAATATCACCAGCTTTCAGCGCCCGTGTCGTGACCGGATTATGGGCACCATCGGTGTTGATGCCGGACTGGAACCAGACCCAGGAGTCACGAATTTCACTGTCGGGGTGGGAACGGGCGATTTCCAACTCCATCGCATCGCGTCCGGCCATGGCGACGTCGATCTCGCGGGTACCAACGCGAATGGCATCGCGGATAGCTTCACCGCCATGGTCGGCAATGCGCGCACCTTCGCGGATGAGGGCAATTTCCTCGGCGGATTTTATCATGCGTTGCGTCATGGAAGCCTGCGCGCAATCGGTCAGGGTCGCGTCCAGCGCGGTGGCAAGACGGTCGTGCATGGCAAGCGTCAGGTGATCGCGCTCGACACCAACCGTGCCACCGGTGCCGATGAGATGGCGGATGGTGGCTTCGAAATTATCGCGCTGCCAGTCGGTATAGGTGATGTTGTCGCCAAAGCTGCGCCGCCACGGCTGGCCCGCATCGATACCGGCGGAAACCGTGGTGCAGGCGTCTTGGGTAACAACGCAGGCATAGGGGCGACCGAAGCTGCAATAGAGAAAGCCGCTGTAATACGCGACGCCGTGCATGGATGTGAAAACGCAGGCGCGCTGACCAGCAGCAGCCATATCTTCGCGCAGCCCAGCAAGGCGGCGTTCGTATTCGGCATGAGAGAACGGCAACGGCGCTTTTTCGCCCGCCGCGCTATTGGCATGGGAGCTGACCATGCGTGTGGAATTGAACTGGGTGGTATCGAATTTGATGGCTGACATGATGTCGGGCCTCCGGTTTGCAGCCGGACCGACAATGCGAGCCCGGACGAAAAATCCGGGCGTTCAGGACGTGGCGGCATATAGGCCGCACGAAGGGCAACATGGTGTTGTCCGGGGCCACGCCATGGCCCCGCTCGCAGAAAGAGAATTAGACCGAAATTCGAACTTCGCCAAGCCCCATTCACGACACGAAAAAGGCCCGCATCCGACAGGACACGGGCCTTGATGCAGTGTAGCTGGGGCAAGCTACGCTACAAACCGATCGACGGCTTAGTCGTTGTTGCGGTCCCGGCGGCGATCGCCTTTGCGACCACGACGGTCCTCGCGGCTCAATTTGCCGTCGCCGTTGCGGTCCATCCGCTCAACCAGCCCGGCAAAACGCTCGTCGCGTTCGGCCTTGGTGATGACGCCGGAAGCGTCAGTGTCGAGGCGCTGGAACATCCGCACGGTCTGGCGCTTCATCAGTTCGGCATAAACTGTCTTGAACTCTTCGACGGTCAAATCGCCATCGTCGTTGGTATCCGCTGCGGAAACCTGTTTGGCTATGAAGGCGTCGAGTTCGCCCTGCGTCAACGCACGGTCGTTGTCGGTATCGGCCTGACGCAGAAACTGCATCATGGCGCGGCCACCACGGCGGCCCTGTTTGCGCTTGCCGTGAAAGGCCGCATCGACAACCGGCACATCGCCGATGGATTGCGATGCCGTAAACGGCGCAGGCACTTTCTGAGCGAAAGCGGCAGGGGCCATGGTGGCAACGATTGCGGCACCGGCGGCGAGTGAAATGAGAGTGATACGGGTCATATGTTTTCCTTCGGGTGAGGGTCGTTGATGTGAAAACCGCTTCGGAGGAAATGAGGCGGGTCGGGAACACCCCTCATTTGGCACGCCGCTTTCGAAAATGTTTGTCGGGATTGGGCGCGATTGTCGCGCCGCGTCGCAGGGTGGGGTTTGTGATACATCTTGCGACAATTGCCGTGTTCGGTAGCTCTTCGTGCGGTGAAAATGACAGGCTAGAACTGCCGCACAGCAATAAAGACAGGCCGACCCATGGGTGAACCACATATTCTGATCGTCGATGATGCCCGCGATATTCGCGAGCCACTGTCGCAATATCTGCGCAAGCACACATTCCGCACCAGCCTTGCAGCAGATGCCGCGCAGGCGCGGGCTGCCGTAGAACAGGGCGCTGTGGATCTCGTGGTGCTCGACATCATGATGCCCGGCGAAGACGGCCTGTCCGTCTGCCGGTGGTTGTCGGATCGTGGAGGCCCGCCGGTCATTCTGCTCACCGCAATGGCGGATGATGCCGACCGCGTCATCGGGCTGGAACTGGGGGCGGATGATTACGTCGTCAAACCCTTCAACCCTCGCGAACTGCTGGCCCGCATCCGTGCTGTGCTGCGCCGCGCGCCGCCAGCACCCGCCAAGGTGGAAGGCGGCGCACGCAGTTTCGGCCCGTGGACGCACCGCCCGGACACCGCGCAGCTGGCCCACGAAGACGGCTCGAAGCTCGCACTGACCTCTGCTGAAAACCGCCTGCTTGGTGTCTTCCTCGACAACCCGCGTACGGTGTTGTCCCGCGACCGCTTGCTGGACGTTACCGCCGGACGTGAGGCCAAGGCCTATGATCGCGCCATCGACAACCAGGTCTCCCGCCTGCGCCGTAAAATCGAAGTCGATCCGAAAAAACCGACGCTGCTGATGACAGAATGGGGCGGTGGGTACCGTCTCGCAGCCAACGTTGAAACGGCTGGCGCATGACGCAGCCTTCCCGCCCGAAAAGATTTCGCATCGGTTGGCCGCGTTCCATGGCGGCGCAGCTCATGCTGCTTCTCGCCGCCGCGCTCATTCTCGCCAACATCGTGACAATGATTGTTCTTGGCTTCGAGCGCGGCCGTGCTCTGCAAGATGTCCAACGCGATGCCAAGCTGGCCCGTGTTGCCGATCTTGTGGCTACGCTGCAAAAAGTGGACCGTCCGCAACGCGAAGCCATCGTTCGCGAAGGGCGCAACAAAGGGCTTCGCCTGCGCCTTGCAGAGCGGCCTATCTGGGCGCGCCGCCGCGTTTCCGAAATCGATCTTCCACCGAGAGAACGCGCCCTTGCGGAACGTTTCGCCAGCATCGCCGGTGTAACGCTGCGCGATATTCGCGCCCGTCCGCGTGGGCCACGACAGTTCAATTTGGCCATTCGTTTGAATGACGGGCAATGGCTCAACGTCCGCCTCACCCGTCCGCCCGGTGCTGGCACAGGCGTTGCGGTGTTGGCAGCCTTGATCCTGTCATTGCTCGCCGTGTTGCTGGCCGCGTTCCTGTTCGTGCGCCGTATCGTGCGTCCTCTCAACGCCCTCACCACCGCGATGGAAGGAGCTGGCGCTGGAGACCGCGAAGTTCGTGCGCCGGTGGCAGGAACCTTGGAAACGCGAACGGCCGCCACGACCTTCAACGCCATGCAGGACTCCATCGCGGCTTTCGAAGCAGAGCGCGCCCGCACGGCTGCCGCCATCGGCCACGACCTGCGAACCCCGATCACCAGCCTACGCATCCGTGCCGAAATGCTGGACGACGACGCCCTGCGCGACCCGATGATTTCCACGCTGGACGACATGCGCGTGATGGCCGATGGCCTGCTGGGTTGGGGGCGCAGCGGTGGCGAGCGTGAAGACAGCGTCGATGTAGATCTGACCGCCCTCGTGCGCGATCTTGCTACGAGCAATGGCAATGCATCGGCGGTGTCGATTCAGCTCGATGACATCACCGTTCGCGGCCGCCCCGTGGCGTTGCGGCGCGCGATCGGCAATCTCGTGGACAATGCGTTGCGCCACGGCGGCAGTGCTGAGGTTGTTGTTGCTCAAGACAACAATCGTGCGGTCGTTTCCGTTTCCGACAATGGCCCCGGCCTGCCGGACGACATGCTGGAGGCGGTGTTCGAACCCTTCATACGTGGCGACGTTGCCCGCTCACCGCAAGAAGCGGGCGAAGATGGCGGCACAGGTCTCGGCCTGTCCATCGCTCGCACAATCGTGCGCGCACACGGCGGAACGCTGGTGTTGGAAAATCGTGAAAGTGGCGGATTGATCGCCCGCATTGAACTTCCGCTTTAACCGCGACGGTCCCGCTCGATCTGCCGTGTTTCCAAACGGTCGACCACATGGTTCCACCACGGACTGGCCAGCTGCAGGAACCACGGCTTGCCGCCGCGGTGGTAAAACCGGCTTTCCAATCGCGTGCGGGCATATGCGGTTTCACCTTCGGGATCGCCCAGCGCACGCAACGCAATTTTGCGTCCGAGCCATGGGGAAAGTGCCACGCCATTGCCACAATAGCCGTAGGCGAAATGCGCTCCTTCATGTTCGCCAACGTGAGGGATACGGGCAAAGGTGAAGCCGGTGCTGCCCTGCCAGCAATGGGTGATGCGCCACGCCTCCGCCTCCGGCCAGATGTCCGCCATTGTATCGTGCAGCCGCCTTGCAGCACGTGCCGCGTCAGTGGGCACCATCGAAGCGCGCCCCCCGAACAAGATGCGTTTGCCGTCCGGTGACGGGCGGAAATAGCTGTGGCGGGCGCGGCTTTCCACCATCATGTGCAGCCCCGGCGCGACACGGCGCACTACGTCTTCACCCAGTTCTTCAGTGGCCACCATGAAACTGGTGAGCGGAAAGATACGCCGTGCCAGATGGCGGGAAACGGAGGGCGTGGTATAGCCGTTGGTGGCGATGACGAGGCGCTTGGCGGTGAGCTTGCCTTTGATGGTCGCCAGTTCGAAACCGGTCGCCGTGCGCGTGATGTTCGTCACGGCGCAAGGCGCGCAAACGGCCGCTCCAGCGTCCATCGCCTTTTGCAACAAACCGCCATGAGCTTTGGCCGGCTGGATGCTGCCATGGTCGGGGTAGAGCAGCCCACCATGATAAATGTCCGATGCGATATGCTGCGGCAGTGCATCGCGTTCCACTATTTCCACCTGCCCCGCGTCAATGCCGTTCAATATTTTCGCGCGGTCCTTTTGCGCTGCAAAATGCGCTCGCGAGTTGGCCAGTTGAATGCGCCCGCTTTCGCGGAAGCCTGCATCGAAGCCGCTGTTCTCGTAGAGATCGCGGCTAAAGGCGTAAGCCTCCATCCCCTCGTGGGCCAGCGAGTAGCCGGTCTCTTCGCCGTAGGTTTTCAGCTCTTCCACGAAGCCGGGGCGGTGGGGCGCACCGATCATTCCGGCATTGCGGGTGGATGCGCCATGACCAGGCAGTTGCGCGTCCAGCACCGTTACCTGCGCGCCACGCTCGGCGGCGGTCAGTGCTGCGGACAATCCGGTGAAGCCTGCGCCGATGATGGCGAGTTCGGTTGTTTGCGGCAAGTCACGGTCAGTGGCAGGCGGGGTGGACGCATCCTCCCACCACCACGGGTTGGTGTTGAGCGGAAGGTTCTTCACAGATGCACGGACTCGCCGGTGCGGGCGGAACGTTCCGCCGCCTCACCCACCCGCAGTGACCACAAGCCATCATCCAGGGAGACGTCCGGTTTGCCGGAACCTTTCCTTACAAGATCGCAGAACGCCTTGTGCTGGTAGAAAGTCGAGCCGTGATGATCGCCCGCTAAGAGCAGCGTGGTGTCCACTGGAATTGGACGTTCGGTCTCACGCTTCGTCGCGCGATCTGACACCACCAGTTTCGCCTCGTGGGGTCGGCCATCGGGGTCGAAGCGCGCGGGGCCGGGAATGAAGGCTTCCACCCGCGCCTTGGGGCCGGTGACGGCAAGTTGTTCCTGCCAGCGCGAGCCTTCGGCGAACATGCAAAGGTCCAACATGCCCCGTGCGCCGTTATCGAAATCGACGATCACATAAGCGTTGTCGATGATGTCCGGCATCTTGCCATCGTAGCGTTCATCAAGGTGGTTCGCATCCATGGCAGCAGAGGCGAACACGCGAACGGGGTCGGCTTGGAGAACCAGCCGCATGAGATCCCAATAGTGACAGCATTTTTCCACCAAGGTGCCGCCGGTGCGCTGTGAGAAACGGTTCCAGTCGCCGACCTTTTCCAAAAACGGAAAGCGGTGTTCGCGGATGGCCATCATGCGCGGCGCACCCGTGACGCCCTCACGCACGGCTTCAAGCAGCGCCTGCACGGGGGGCATGTAGCGGTATTCCATGGCGACCCAGACCGAGTCCTCGCGGCCATCGGCCAACTCGATAATCTCTCGGGTGTGCTCGACTGTGGTGCAAATGGGCTTCTCGCAAAGCACGGGTTTGCCGTCGGCGAACACGCGTTCGAGAATAGCGCGGTGGGTGTCGTTGGGCGCGGCAATCAGATGAACATCGTAGCTGTCGCCAGCCACGAGATAGGCGTCGAGCGAGGCGAAGCCCCGCACGTTTTCAGCAGCGCCCGATTGCAGTTTGCCGAACAACACGCCTTCGCTCGGGCCTTCCGCGGCCAGACACGACAGGCGCAACTGTTCGGCGTCCGGCTCGCAGATCGCTGATACCGTTGCACCTTCGAGCAGGGCGATGTTGGCGATGTGCTCGCGGCCCATCATGCCGCAACCGATGATGCCGTATCGAATCGTCATGCCGCTATCCTAAGCAAGCCGCGTGACGCCAAGACCCAGCGTTTTCGCAGCAGCCTCCAGCGCATCGGCGTGGTCGCCGTAAGCGAGCGCCATGTGGTGTTCTAATCCGCAACCGATCATGGACGGCAGCACATCGGTGATTGGCTTGTCGAAACGCACGACACCTGATGTGCCGGTATAGGCCATGGGCCGTTCCAGCATTTCGCCGGACGCCAGCACCATCGATGTTTCACCAAACGCCTGGCTGATGCGGACGAAGGTCACGCGACCCGGCTTCAGCGCGAATTGCGCCAGCAGCGGCATCTTGCGGTTGGTGTGTATGGTGGCGGATGGCGGGGTCTCTTCCGCCGCCATGGACAGCGGCGCCTGCCCGCAATGCCACACGACGCCGGTGTCGTCGGCCTCGTCCATGTCCACGATGTCGGTGAGAAAGACAGGCGCTTCGGCCACTTTCTGCAACAACAGTTGTGTCACCGCGCCATAGACGTCGGCCTCGCAGGCACACGGCACGCGGGCTTCGCCAAGTAGCGAAACCGGGCCACAAACCGCGCCGCCATATTCGGTGAACGTCTCCGGCCAGCAGCGGATGGCGAAGGCGTCGTAGCCGTTCTCTTCGCGCAAGCTGTCGAGTGCGAGTTTCAGGCGCAGCGATTTGTCGAGCTCGCCAGCATCCACATCGTCCATGCCACCAATGGCGTAACGTGCCGTTTCATCCAGCGCGGCAACCTCGTGGGCGGGCTGTTCTTTGGCGCGGGAAAACAGGTCGTCGAGTTCCAACGCGTCAACTTTCACGCCAGCCAGCCCGGACAGTGCGTCATCGTCATAGGCGCAGGTGTCGAAGCCGTCGGGATGTGCGCCGATGCGGGCGATGCGACGGCCTTCCAGCGGACTACGGCCTTCGGCTTTCGGCGCTGTGGGAGCAGCAATAGGCGCGACCCAACAGGTCTCGTCCAGCAGCGCGTCGAGATCGGCTGCGCCGCCTTCGGCATAGGCCCAGCCAAAGCGGCGGTGGTTGAGACCAAGTGCGTGGCTGGCGAGGTTCAGCCCGCAGAAAGCGTTCAGCCGCAAGCGTCCACCGGTGCGGGGTTCCGGCACGGCCCAGATCGCCATGGGCGAATCCACATTACGTGCCGCTTCCACGGTCATGGCCGCGTCAGTGAAAGTGATCTGCAGGATGAGCAAGCGGTCGGGGTTGGCGTCCGCCGCGTCGCGGATGGCAGTGAGCGTGGCTTCACCATCCAGCAACAGTTCGCGGGAGCCAATGATCTCGTGCTCGCTCGAATCCAACTGCGCCAAGACGGCGTCTAGCTTTTCGCGGGCGTAATCGACATCGAAGGTCGGGCGACCCAGCGGCAGGATGGCGATACGCATCAGGCAGAATACCCTTTGCGGAAAGACGCATCGCGGGGCGCAAATTGTGCGCCACCTTCGCCATAGACCTCATGGGTGTTCCACGCGGTTGCCTGCGCGTCGGCCATGGCGGAAATCTTCGCCATATAGTCGGCACTTTCGCCTTCCAACTCGGCGCGCATCTTGTCCCAATCGGGGTAGGCCTGAAAGGCATCTAACCAGATGGCGCGGCCAGCAAGGAAGCCGGAGGCACCGGCCTTGAAGGCGTGGTCCAAGACATTCGCAAATTCCGCCTTGCCCGCACCTGCTGACAGCATCACCCACGGGCGACCGGACAGGCGGCCCATCTCATCGAAAAGCGCCTGTACATCGGCGGAACCATCGGCATCTGCCGCGTTGACGGGGCTTTCCAGTTTGAAGACGTCGACGCCGTAATCGGGCTTGGCGAATTCTTCGACCGATTGCAGAACGTGGTCGGCCTTTTTGCCCTTCTGTTCTACGTAATCGGTGGTCTGGTTAGCGTCGCCCGCCAGCGGATAGACCAGCAGCTCGAACAGGAAGGGAATGTCGTGCTTGGCGCATTCTTCGCCGATGCGCTTGGTGTAGTCCTGCTGGGCCTGACAGTTTTTCGGGTCGGCGTCGGGACGATACCAAGCCAACACTTTGACGGCATCGCCGCCCATACGTTTGATCTTGGCGACGGACCATTCGTCGATGTCCGACGACAGGCGACCGCCGGGCGTTTCTTCGAACAGCGAGTCTTCCAGCGTGACGATCAAACCCTTGGTGGGAGACAGGGCGTCGATGGCGTGAGGGATGGCGTAATGGGGGTCCAGCAGCATGGCGGTGGATTGGTCCTGCAAAGTTTCCACCAGCAGGCGCTTGAAGCCTGCGACCTCTTCCCACGGCGCTTCCGCAGTTCCGTGATGGGCAGCGATGGGGTTCTTGATCGGCGGGCGCTGGTCCACGGCGGTCATTTTGAACAGGCCGTTTTCATCGGCCATGCGGCGCATACCCCAGAGTTTTCCGGGCGTCAGTTGAATGGTCATATCGTATCCTTTGTGCCGCTCAATCGACGGGCAATCCGCTTGGCACCCTTTTAGGCTTACCAAGACGACCTGCAAGGGCTGTCGGGTCATCAAGCGTTTTTAGGAATTCCACAAGCGCTGCAATTTCCGGGTCCGTGAGCCAAACGGGTTCGATATCGACGCTCCGTTTCAACCGCGCCATCTCGCGGGCATCGTCCCAGATCGCGAAGTCACCGGCAGTGAAGCGGGCTTGTTCCGGCAGAACGACTTGGTCGCGGTTCCAGCTTTCCAGCGCAGCGATCGGGTCGAGATGATGGCGAATAATACCATCCAACGTGGCGTAGGCACCGTTGTGACCGTAGGGGCCGGTCCTGGAAATGTTGCGGAGTGACGGCGTACGGAAGCGGTAGGCGTCGGCAAGATCATCCGTCTCTGCCATGCGACCAACGTCGCGGGCATAGGGGTCGAAGGGGCGAATGCGGCCAGGGCCGAAGGGCGGCAGGGCGAGGGCATAGAATTTCTGGTTCGTCAGCAGCGCGCCGGAGTGGCACGAGGCGCAATTGCCCTTGTCGTAGAAGATATCCGCACCTGCATTCTGCTGTGGCGTGAAAACGGTTTTGTTGCCCTTCAGCCAAGCGTCGAACGGCGCGGTGTCGGAACGCCATTCGGAGATGATGAAATCGCCGATGGCGTTGGCGATATGCACCATCGTGATGTCGCCACCCTGCACACCGAACGCGGCTTCGAACCGCTTGCGGTATTCAGGAATGGTGGACACGCGCCGCGCGATTTTCGGCCAAACATGGTCGATGCGCTCGCGGCGGGACGCGGCGATGTCGTTCTCGGCTGGGTCGCCTGCCATCTCCACCCGCGATGTGATCGGGAACATGGCCTGCGCCGCCGCGATGCTGGTCAGCCCTTTGGGAAACCATTCTTCGGCGGGGGTGTTGAAGCGGTTGCCGTAAGTGTCTTCCGCCGACAGCCGCCCGTCGTGAAACAACACGCGAAAGTCCTTGTGGCCAAGATTGAACAGCGCATTGGCGTTGCGTGGCACGCGCTTGATGGCAAGATCGCGCCCTTCGCCGAAGCGCCGTTTCGGCCCTAGCCCGATACCACCCTCGCCTACCCCCAAAGACAAACCGTCGGCAGTGGCGTGGTCATGGCTGTGGCAGGTGCCGCAGGAGATGTTGCGGTTGCCGGACAGGATTTTATCGTAGAACAGCAGTTGGCCGAGTGCAGCACTTTTCGGATCGACCTTGCGGAAGTCCCCATCAACGATTGGCGACGGCTTTACGATCTCACTCGCATGGACAGGCAGCACCAGCATCGTTGCCGTAACAACAGCGCAAACCTGCTTCCAAACTGACCGGCAAGCGTAAAACACGCAGCTCTCCCTCTTCATCCGCACGGCGCTGCTTGACAGAACCGGGCCGTCGCGGTGTCTCATGTCGCCATGATTTATGCACCCGAACGAACCAGCACTGTAGCTGCCCATCTGCGTGCGGCAAGTCTTGCAGTGGTTCTTCTTTCCGCTTGTCTGATGCCCGGACCAGCCCATGCCAATAGCGCGTTGGAAAAGGCGCGCGATCTGATGGAGGCCAGCCAATTCGAAGACGCCCGTAAGCTGATGTTGCCGCTCGCCCGCTCCGGCAATGCCGATGCCGAAGAGCTGATCGGCGTTATGTACGCACTTGGTCTTGGCGTCGAAAAAGACGACCGTCGCGCTTTTGAGTGGTATCTGCGCGCTTCGCTGAAAGGCCACCCCGGGGCGCAGTCCGGCATCGGCTGGTACTACGAAGTAGGCCGCGGCCTTCCCGCACCCGACAAAGTGCGCGCCCACATGTGGTACACGCTGTCATCCATCGGCGGCGACGTGGATGCGCCGGATTCCCTCGCTTCCATTGAGCAGCGCATGACCCGCGAGGAAATCAACCAGTCGCTCGAACTGGTAGCCGACTACAAGCCGTGGCTCTATCCGTTCCGCTAATGAGCCAACTGACTGGGTTATGGTTAAAGCAGCCTTGCTATCGGCTCCCCTATATTTAGCCTTTCAAAAACCATTTTTCTCAAAGGTTTCGGGTTCACTCTGGAGATTAATTCTTCCGGAGACCGTTCTATTGTCTACGATTATGACAGATTGGTTGGCACGCGCTAGCCGCCATAATAGTTTCGGCGTGGCGGCGGCGATTACGCTCGTTTTGATCTTGGCGGCAGAGGTCGTCGTAACACAGACGTTGGGATATTTTGATCCGCACCACATGGAGGAACACGGGTTCGCGGTTGTGCTGGCCACCGGAGGAACCACCGCCTTACTGGCATTTCCGACACTTATTATTCTAATGAAGATGACACGGCGCATCGACGCCATGCGCCGTCAGCTGGCACAGGCCGTGCAGACGGACTTTCTGACCGGTACAATGTCCCGCGCGGCCTTTATGGAAACGTTTGAACGCCGCCAGTCCAAGGCGAGAGAGCGTCGAACAGAAGGCTACAACGTTAATTGTCGCGATGCCTTGCTCGTAGTGGATGCCGACCATTTCAAATCGATAAACGATCGTTTCGGCCATTCGATCGGTGATGCCGTGCTAACCATGATGGGGCGCGTATTGCACACCTCCGTGCGCCCCGGTGACCATGTGGGCAGACTGGGCGGCGAGGAATTCGGCGTTTATCTGATCGGCTGCAGCGAACAGGATGCACTTGATGCAGCCGAGCGGCTACGCGCTGCCATCGCCGACAGCGGTCGGCATCTGAATATTGAAGGGTTGTCCGTCACCGTCAGCATCGGTGCCGTGATGTTCGAGCCCGCTTGCGAGTTCGCGCGCGTATTCGAAAAGGCCGACGAAAATCTTTACGCCGCAAAGGACGCCGGCCGTAACAAGGTCATCTTCGACGACCGCCAACCGCTGGCGGCATAAGCCTAACGGACGACAAAAAGGCCCCGACGTTTCTGTCGAGGCCTTTTGTGTTCATATCGTCAGCCGATTAGTTGATATCGGCATCCGTGGAAGCGCCGACGCTCTTTTCAGCTTCGGCCACGGCGGATGTGAGTGCGTTGAAGACTTCTTCGCCGCCTTTCACGTTGCTTTTGAACCAGTCATAGACCGGCGTTGCGGCTTCCTTGAAGGCTGCTTTTTCAGCTGGTGTTGGGACATAGAGATCACCGCCGCCTTTCACGAAGTCTTCGTAGGCCTGGATCGACTTGCGCTTTGGCGAGGCGAAAGTGGCCTGCTGCAAAGCAGCGAAGCCATCAACGACGACACGGCGCATGTCTTCCGGCATACCGGCGAACTTGTCCTGGTTCATCCACCACAGCGCGCCCATATAGGCGTGGCCGTCGAGGGTGACGTATTTCAGCCCAGCATCAGGGAATTTCATGCCCATGATGTCGGTGATGCCGTTCTTGGAACCTTCCACAACGCCCGTCTGGAACGAGGTGAACAGTTCAGGCCACGGGATCGGCGTAGGCGAAGCACCCAGCGCTTTGACCAGTTCCTGCGGCAGGTCTGCGACCACGGTGCGGATCTTCAGTCCTTCCATATCTTTAGGCATGGCGACGCGGCGTTTGGTGTTGGCGAAGTTTCTCCAGCCACCGGTGTTGCCCACCGTCATGAGGCGGATTTTGTTGTCGGAATCAGCCAGTGCCATTTTACGAACGGAGCGGGTGAATTCGGTATCCGTGAGCACTTTTTCCGCTATGCGGTCGTTGGCCATCAGGTAGGGCAGATCGAGAACCTGCACGTATGGGAAGATGCCGGCAGCACCACCAGATGTGGAGATGTAAACGTCGATGGAACCATCAGCGACGCCCTGCAGGCATTCCGCGCCCTTGGAGCAAAGCTGTGTGCCGATGAACAATTCCACGGCGATCGCGCCGTTGGAGGCTGCTTCCACGTAGTTTTTGAAGACGACGAGACCGTCATAATCTTCGTCGTTTTCGTTGGAGTTGGCGGTCGCGCGGATCGTGTAGTCGGCAGCAAATGCCACCGTCGACATTGCAACTGCTACGCCCGTGAGCGTGAGTGTTTTGAGAATTTTCGAGACCATTTGGTTCCTCCCGGTTGGTCGTTGAATGTTCGCTCACACGATTGGCCATTCAGCCTGCGATGCGTGAGCGTCGATTGTCCTATTGGAGTCTTATTGCACGAAGCCCGTCAAGCGCGGAATCGTCATGGAGATTGCCGGAACGTAGGTGATGAGAAAGATCACCATGATCTCGACAGCGAGAAATGGTAAGATGGCTTTCGAGATGGTTTCCACCTTCTCGCCACTGACCGACGACGCCACAAATAAGACCAGCCCCATTGGTGGCGTGGCGAGGCCGACGGTGAGATTGACCGACATGATGATGGCGAAATGCACGGGGTGGACGCCAAGGTCGAGAAAGATCGGTGCAAGAATCGGTCCAAGAATGATGATGGCCGGTCCCGCATCGAGGAACATGCCCACCACGAACAACAGCACGTTGATGAGAAAGAGCAGCATCAACGGATCATCCGACAGCGACAGGATCGCTGCGGCCAATGTCTCCGGAGCATGGGACAGGCTGACCACGGTTTTGAACGCGACGGCTGCACCCACGAGCAGCAACACCGTCGCAGAAGCCAGTGCCGATTTCATAAAAATACCGGGCAGATCGCCAAGCTTCATGGTGCGCAAAACGAAGAACGAAATGACCAGCGCGTAGGCAACGGCGATGGCTGAAGCTTCCGTCGGTGTGAAGACGCCCACGAGAATACCACCCATAATGATGACGGGGGTCTGAAGCGGCGCGACCGCTTTTTTCACCACCACGCGGAAGTCCGCTGAGACCTGCTTGCGCAACGCATTGACGATGAAATGGGAGATCACGAGGAAGATCGCAAAAACGATCCAGCCGCTAATGGCAGGGACCGTAACCAGCGCTTTGACGATGGCATAGACCGCATAGAGCAGACCGGCGACGTTGATGCGCAGCAGAACTTTGGAGACCCAGTCTTCAACCGGCGCTACGGTTTGCCCGCGTGTGACGATGCGTTCGGCTTTCGGCAGATCGTATCGGTCGGCCAGCAAGCGCACCATGACCATGAGGCCCACACCCACCAAAACGCCCGGCACGATACCAGCGAGGAAGAGTGCTGCGACCGACTCGCCCATGACATAGGCATAGATAATCATGATGCCGGAAGGCGGAATGATGGGGCCTATAACCGAAGACGCAGCGGTAATGGCGGCAGCGAATTTGCGGCTGTAGCCGTTCTTTACCATCGCCGGAATGAGCGTTGAACCAAGCGCCGATGTGTCAGCCACGGCCGAACCGGATAGGCCCGCAAACAGCATGGAGGACAGGATATTCACATGGGCGAGGCCGCCGCGCAGATGGCCCATTAAAGCTTGCGAGAATTCCACCAGCCGCGTGGTGATGCCGCCGCGGTTCATCAACTCGCCCGCCAGCATGAAGAAGGGCAGCGCCATCAGCGGGAAAGAATCCATCCCATTATAAACGTTGCGGTACAGCAGCGCGACGTCACGCTCCTGCCCGGCCAGCCACAGCAGCGCGCCCGGCGCGAACAGCAGAGCGAAGAAAACCGGCATGCCCAACATGAGCAAGACGAGAAAGACGGGAAGGAACCAAACCAGCATCAGTCTATCCTTGCCGCGCCACCGGCAGCTTCTATCTGGCCCGTCTCGGCCAAGAAGTCGGCAGAACCATCATCGGGAAGCTCCGCATCGGGGTCGAAGAACAGAATAATCTGGCGAAGGATCAACTCAATGTTGATGACCAGCAGCATGACGAGGCCCAGAAAAAACGCGCCGTACATATAGCGCAACTTAACTTTGATCGATTCACCGCCCACCCAATCCAACGGAATACGAAGCGAAGAGGAATCGAAGTTGCCGCCGAATCCAAATGTGTGGTTCCAGCCGAAGGAAATGGCCACGCACAACACCGCTGTTGCGGCCAGAGTCAGCACCAGCATCAGGATTTGCGCCACCCGCGTGGGCATCATCTGCGGGATCATGTCGATGGCAACGAACCCGCCCCAGCGATAGGCGCTGGGCGCGATGAGGCCCGTCATCCACAACATCAAAAAGCGTGCTGCTTCATCCGGCCAGGGCAGGGCGGAATTGAACACATAGCGGAACACAACCTGCAACAGGATCACTACCACCATCAGCGCGAGCGCGATCCAAGCCAGCTGCCGCGTGATACGCAACACCACGCTGTTGAAGCCAGCGAATATGGTCAGGATTCCCATCATGTCGTGAGGCTGGCGCAGGCAGACAGCCGCGTCAACCGGACGCAGGCTCCCGAAGAGCGCAACTACGGGCCACGACAGACATCACCATCATGTTTTCGGTGGCCCGGTTGTAGGCGCTGTCACGTAGCATTACTTCTGTGTTCCGAAATGCGCATGCAATCCGGCGCTTTGGTGCGCCGGTTTCAAACAAGGATTATCTTCATGAAACACGCAGCTGATTATCTCGAAGAGGCCAATAAGGTCGTTCCAAAATTGTCCTTCGACGAAGCCAAGGCCAAGCACGACGCAGGAACGCTGTTCATCGACGTTCGCGATTCCGGCGATGTGGCAAAGTCGGGCACGGTCAAAGGTGCTGCCCGCATTCCCCGTGGTATGATGGAATTCCGCGCCGACAGCGACATGGAAGCCTTTTACGACGAACGCCTGCAGAAGGACCAAGAGATCGTGCTAATCTGCGGTGTCGGCGGACAGGCTGCCCTGTCGGGAAAAACGCTGCACGACATGGGTTACAAACACGTGTTCAACGCCGGTGGCGTGCCTGCGTGGAAAGAAGCTGGCGGAGCTATGGAAGACGGCTAAATTTAGCTCCCAACCAAGTCAATACAGCCATCCTCGCATACGCGGGGATGGCAACCGAGTGATGGCGGCTTAAAGACCTAATACCCCTCGCCGACCTCACTCTCTTTACCATCCAACACCGCCAGCAAATCATCCAACACCCCGGATGCGCCAAAGCGGAACGTGTCTGGTGTCGCCCAGCCCTCGCCCACAATCTCATCGGCCATGGCCAAATAGGCGGCAGCGTCTCGCGTAGAGCGGATACCGCCTGCGGGCTTGAAGCCCACCGTTCTGTTGCCGTCAGCAATCACCGTCATCATCACCTGAGCAGCGTCCTTCGTGGCGTTGATCGCAACCTTGCCAGTGGAGGTCTTGATGAAATCGGCACCCTTGGAAATCGCCAGTCGCGAGGCTTCTGCAATCAAACCAGCTTCTACCAACTCGCCTGTTTCCAAGATGACTTTCAGCAAGGCCTTGCCGTTGCAAACAGCAGCGACAGCGGACACCATCATGCCCGCGCGATCGTGGTCGCCGTCAGCAAATGCGCGGTAGGGCAGCACGAGGTCGATTTCGTTAGCACCGTCTGCGATGGCTTGTGCGGTCTGCGTGACCACCGAGTCTTGCGCCTCGTTCCCGGATGGAAAATTCACCACCGTCGCGATGTTGATTTCGGCATTCTTGGCGCGAGCGTGAGCGACGAAACGGGGCCAGATGCAGATGGCCGCGACCGGCCCGTGGGGGGTGTCGGCGCGGGCAATCAAGGTGTCGATGTCGTCTGCCGTGCAGTCATCGTTGAGGTTGGTGAGGTCCACCATCGCCAGCGCGCGGGCTGCAACCGCCCTCATATCGTCGCTCATTCATCCAACCCCTTTTCAAAAGCCGTCTGCAGGATTTTCGCCAGCTTGAGACCGCCCTCCGGTGCCATGTCCTGCGTTTCCTGATGAGACAGTTCGTCCCCCGTCATACCGGCCCCGAAATTCGTGATGACGGAAAAGGCCGCACATTGCAGGCCGAGGAAGCGAGCCAGAATAACCTCCGGTACGGTGGACATGCCCACAGCATCCGCGCCCAACCGTTTCGCCATGCGAATTTCTGCCGGCGTTTCAAAGCTGGGGCCGGAGAACCACATATATACGCCACGGCGCATTTCGATGCCTGCGTCCTTGGCCGCAGCGCGGAAGCGTTTCCGCAGTGGTTTGTCATAGGCCGATGTCATGCCGACGAAACGCGCGTTGGACGGCTCGCCGATCAACGGGTTGGTGCCGGATAGATTGATGTGATCCTTGATCGACATGACCGAGCCGGGCGGCTGGTCGGCATCGAGCGAACCCGCCGCATTGGTGAGGATCAACCGCTTCACGCCGCAGGCCGCGACGGCTTCCAGCGGGCCGCGCATGGCGGCAGCGTTGCCGTGTTCGTAATAGTGCTGACGACCTTTCAAGATGAGCACGTCGTGCTTGCCGAAGCGGGCTGCAACCACCTCGCTGACATGGCCTTCGACGCCGGATTCGGCAAAGCCGTCGAGATTGCCATAGGCGTGGCGAGATACTTCTTCATAACCGGTGAGCGCATCGGCAAGGCCGGAACCCAGCACGAGCGCGGTGTCGGGGCGGAAGTCGCCCAATGCGTCTTTGAGTGTGGTCATGCTCACTCCACGATTTCAAAAGCTGCGGGCAACAGGTCGCCCAATGTCACGGTCTCGACGATGCCGTTCGCGTCGCACAGATGCACCGGCGTATCGCGCTTGCCGAACTCCATCAGCCGCTGGCGGCAACCACCACAGGGCGTGGCGCGGGTGGCTTTTTCAGCAAAGACGCAGACCTCTGCGATGTCGTGTTCGCCGTTCATCACCATGTGGGCGATGGCCGATGTTTCCGCGCACCAGCCTTCCGGCGACGACACGTTTTCGATGTTGCAGCCGGAATGGACGTGGCCTGCTTCGGTCAGGATCGCAGCTCCCACGGGATATTGCGAATATGGCGCGTGGGCGATTTTCGCAGCGGCCCTTGCGGCTTCAAAAAGTTTGTCGCGCAAGATCAGCGCTCCTTCACATAGGGCCGACCAGCAGCCTTTGGTGGAATGGCCTTGCCGATGAAACCGGCCAGCAAAATGACGGTCAAAATATAAGGCAACGCCTGCATCAATTGCACAGGCACCTGCCCGATGATCGGCAGCGCCACGCCCTGATAACGGATTTCAATCGCGCCCAAAAAGCCGAACAACAGACAGGCCCACATGGCCGCAACCGGTTTCCACTTGGCGAAGATGAGCGCGGCCAACGCGATGAAACCACGGCCTGCCGTCATGTCTTTCACGAAACCAGCCGACACACCGATGGCGAGATAAGCGCCCGCCACGCCGCACAGCGCACCACAGCAAATGACCGCACGATACCGCGCCCACGCGACGGAAATGCCTGCCGTATCGACAGCCGCCGGATTTTCACCCACCGCCCGCAACCGCAAACCAAACCGCGTGCGGAACAGCACCCACCACGTCACCGGAACCATGATGAAGGCGACGTAAGCCAACAGATTATGGCCCGATATTAGGCCGGAATAGATGGGGCCGAGCAGCGGCACGTTCTGCACAGCATCGGCAAATGGCAGGGTGATTTCGGTAAAGCGGGCGTCTTTTGGCAATTGTGGTGTGCGGCCCCCTTGCGAAAACCACGCCTGCCCCAGCAACGCGCAAAGCCCTGCCGCGATGAAGTTGATCGCAACGCCGGACACGATCTGGTTGCCGCGACTGGTGATCGAGGCGAAGCCATGGATCAGCGAGAACATCGTCGCCACGGCAATGGCCGCCAGCAGTCCAAGCCATGCAGACCCCGTCACCGCAGCAACCGCACCAGCGGCAAACGCGCCGCCCAGCATCTTGCCCTCAAGCCCGATATCGACGATGCCCGCGCGCTCCGAATACAGGCCTGCCAGACAGGCCAGCAGCAAGGGCACAGCGGAGCGGACGGTGAGGTCCAGAAGCTGGATGATGGTTTCCATTACGCGGCTCCGCTTATCATTTGTATTGCGCCGCTCCGCTTGCCGGGACCAAAATCCTAGGCCGCTTCGTCGAGAATGTTGGTGAAACCGCCGAAGATGATGCGGCTGCCGTCGAAGGGCATTGTGCCCAATTCATTCATCGCTTCCATAGCTTCGCCCCAGCCCTTATCCCGGCTTGCCTTGTCGGCCCACTCGACCGTGGAGAAAACAACGGCTTCGCCTGCTTCGCGTTTAACGGCCATGGGTAGGGACGTAACCTTTCCTTCGGACACATCGTCCTGCCAGTTTTCTGTCACGCGCTTTGCTCCGCAGCGTAGAAAAATTGCAGCCGTTTTATTTGAGAATTCGAGATATGTTTCGCGCGCCGTTTCCGGCACGGCGATAATGGCAAGATCGGTATAGGACATTCCAGATTCCTCCATTTTGTGGTTACCCCACTTCCGGTTTCGCTATCGCAGCTTTTGGCTGGCGCGCGAACAAGCGGGCGAAGGCGGGACGGAACATGTATTCCATCGCGCCTGCAAACAGGATCACCAGACCCTGAATGAGAATGATCATATCGCGGGTGATGTTGGGCATGTCGAAGGCGAGCTCCGCGCCGCCCTGATACAGCGCGCCGAACAGGATCGCGGCTGGTACGATGCCGGCAGGGTGCGAGCGACCCATCAACGCCACCGCAATGCCGACGAAACCTGCCCCTTCAACGAAATCCAGTTGCAGTCGTGTCTGGTCACCCATCACAGGATTGAGCGCCATCATGCCGGCAAGGCCGCCGGAGATCATCATGGCTATGACCACGAGACGAACCTCGCTCATGCCCGCATAGTTGGCAGCGCGGGGCGACAGGCCGAGCGTTCGCATTTCAAAGCCCAGTCGTGTGCGCCAGACCAACACCCACACGACGAACGCCATGACGAGTGCCAGCAGGAACGTAATGTTCAGCGGTGACGAGCCGACATCCACACCGAAGGGCGACATCAGCCAGTCCATCTTCGGGATCGTCACCTCGAAGTCGCGGGAACGCGGACCAAGGTTCGCGCTTTTCTGTAGCGGGCCACCGAGCAGATAAACCATCAAAGCGGACGCGATGAAATTAAACATTATCGTCGTGATGACGATGTGGCTACCGCGCGTGGCCTGCAGATATGCGGGGATGAAGGCCCACAGAGCGCCGAACAAAGCAGCGCCAATGACCGCCAAGGGAAACAGCAGATACCACGGCAGCGCGAAGTCGAGCGACAGCACAACAAGGCCGACGCCAAGTCCGCCAATATAGGCCTGCCCCTCGCCGCCGATGTTGAACAACCCGGCATGGAACGCCACGGCCACCGCCAGGCCGGTGAAGATGAATGTCGTCGCGTAGAAAAGCGTGAAGCCGATATTGTAACCGGAGCCGAAAGCGCCCTTCACCAAAAGCTGCGCCGCCTCGACAGGGCTTTCCCCCACGAACAGCACAACCAACCCGGAAATGAGGAATGCCACCGCCACATTGACCAGCGGCATAAGGCCGATATCGACCCATCTGGGCAGGGCGTTGTTCATTGGGGTGGTACCGCGTAGCCGATAGAAATCAGGAACTCCCGTAGCACATCGCCATAGGGGCGTGTCACTTCGGCGACAGGGCATTCACCCGTGGCAGAAGTTTTTTGCGGACATTCGGTCAAACCGCCGGTTGCCTTCGGGTCGTGGCGGGTAATTGCTTCTGCCAGGCCCTTTTCGCCTTCACCCTTCAACGCCATCACAGCAGCGCGGGCAGCGAGATAGGAATTCCGGCTTTCGCCCACCCATTCATCGTCGCCTTCCGGTGGTTTGGTGGTCTCCAGCCATTCGTCCATCGCGTAACGAAAAGCAGGGTCAGCGGACCGGTTCACGACTTTGCCGCCTTCAACACCCCAGATTTGCGGAGGCGCGTAAGATCCTGCGTAGGAGGTGAAGCGGTAAAGAAAATTGTTGTCGACCGACCGGATTTCAAATCGACCATCACTGTCGATATCTTGCGGGAAGTGGCGTTCCTGATCTCCGTCGAAAGCACCGACATCTACTGTGTTCCAGCCTGACGGCGTTTTGGTGGCAACGGTGATGGCGTTGCAGCAATGCGCGCCGCCGGTCCAGTTGAAGGTGACAACTTCAGGCGTGTCGTTGGCAGGGTCCATCTCGACGATTTTTGCTGTCAGGAACGTGTTGGATGCCTCGCCACCGCTTGGGTCGAAACGTAGTTGGGGCTCCCCCTTTTCCGCTACGGAAACGGAATGTTTATAGGAGTACTCACCGTTACCCTCCACCATGGTCACGATAGAAACGTCGTTTAACGATGCGGAAGACTTGCCGATCGCGTCCATGCTGATGCTCGCCTCTTGCGCGAAAGCGGGGGCGCAAGCGATCATCGCAATGGCTGAAGACAGCGTTGCAAAAGCGCGAAAATGTCTGTGCTGATCCATGTCGTTCTCCCCTTGCCTACGCGCCTACTGGCCGCATCCTCACTGCAACGTCACCCCGTCAGGCCGCGCACCATCAGCGACGCCGATGAGTTCCAGCATGGTGGTCGTGTTACTCACCTTGACGAAATCGCCGTCGAGCACCGCTGTCATCATGGAGTGAATGTCTTCGGCGCTCCACGTCTGACCATCCTTGGTTTGGTTGGAGAGCGACGCGGTGGCGTCTGCGGCGAGATAAACGAGAAAGCCGAGATTGCCGGCCATGCGCGCGGTGGTGCCGACGCAATGTTCCAGGTGAACGCCGCAGACCACGATGGTGTCGGCGTTGTGGCCTTCCAACACCTGCATCAGGTCTGTGCCGACGAAGGCGTTGGTGGTACGTTTTTCGACGACCTCTTCATGGGGCAGCGGCGCTACTTCCTTACGGAAAGCGTGGCCGGGCTTGCCGGGCGCGTAGGGGCTGTCGGGGTTCATGTCATCGTGGCGGATGTGAATGATCGGCTCACCCGCCTCACGCCATGCGGCCAGCAGGCGACCGGCATTGGCTTCAGCTTCGGGCTGACCGCGTTCACCGAGTGACGGGTCTGACCCGGCGATCTGCATGTCGATGATGATGAGGGCTGTGCTCACTTTTTAGACTCCAACTGCATACGGCTGCCTTCGTCCAACGGAGCGAAAGGGTTGTGAGCGATTTCCCACAGGTGGCCGTCCAAGTCTGCGAAATAGCCGCTATAGCCGCCCCAGAAAACCTCTTTCGGCGATTTGATTTCACTCGCCCCGACAGCGAGCGCGTGGGCGAAGAATGTGTCCACCGCTGCGCGATCCGGTAGATTGAACGCCAGTGTTACGCCGCGAAAACCTGCAGGTGTGTTCTCAACGTTTGCATCTTCAGCCAGCGCTGCGCGGCCATAGAGGCCAAGCACGATGGAATGGCCGTCGAGAAAGCTTACGCTCTCCTGGCTGAAGCTCGTGTTCTGCCAACCCAGCTTTTCGTAAAACGCGGTGGATACGGCAATATCATCGACGCCCAGCGTGATGATGGAAACGTTAGCTGTAGGCAGATCGGAAGCTTGGGTCATAGGTGACCATCACCCATGCGGGGCGTCGCGCCAAGTGTCTTGTTTATGCATTTTTGAAAGCGCCGTACGGTAATCGGGATAAGCGTATGCCATCCCCAGCACAGCCTTGGATCGGGCGTTGGAAACGCGCTTGTTCTCGCCGTAGAAACTGCGCGCCATGGGAGAGAGATCGGCTGTCTCGAAATCCAGTTCCGGCGGTGGCGGAGTTCCGAGCAATTTGTGGGCAAAGGACACCACATCCTGCGGCGGAGCGGGTTCATCATCGGTGATGTTGAAGATGCCGCCGGTGTTTTCGGTAATCGCCGCTTCTACAGCCGCGGCAATGTCGTGGTTGTGGATGCGGTTGAACACCTGATCCTTTTTGACCAATCGCCGCGAGCGGCCTTCGGCTGCGGTCTTCAATCCATTGCGGCCCGGGCCATAGATGCCGGACAGGCGCATCACTGCCACCGGCAGGTCATGCGCGGCACCAACCGTCAGCCATTCGCCTTCTGCGCGCACGCGCTGGCGGGAACGGGCGGAGGTTGGGGCAAGCGGAGCGTCTTCATCGATCCACGCGCCATCGTGATTGCCGTAAACGCCGACGGTGGACAGGTAGCCGACCCATTGCAGTTTTGGCGCAAGGATCGCGAGTGTTTCGTCTTCCAGTGCGATCAGGACAGGGTCCACAGGTGCATCGGGGTCAGTCAGGTTTTCTTCGCGCGGCGGCGCGATGGAAATGACGAGATTTGTGGTGTCTGCGAGGCGTTCGCGCAGGTCATCGGTCAGGTCCATCCCATCAAAGATAGTGGGCGCGATGCCATGGGCACGAAGTGTCTCGAAACCGTCTGCTTTGCGGGTCGTGCCCCACACATCGTGACCGGCATCGGCCAATCGCTTGCCGATGGCCTTGCCTGAAAAGCCTGCGCCGAAAATGCCGATGCTCATAGTGCCTGCCTCAATTCTTCCGCAACTCTGCCTCGGCCCAACGGGCCGCTTCTGCAACCGTCTCGTCCGCGTCCTGCGTAAGCTGTTCCACCGCGGGCAGCAATTCGGGCAGGGCAGAATTTCCGGCAGCGATACAACAATTTCGGATGAAGCGATCGCGCCCGATACGTTTGACGGGAGAACCGGAGAAACGGGTTCGGAATGCGGTATCATCCAGCGCGAGAAAACCTGCCAGATCATCATCGCGCGGTGGTTCGGGTGATGCCAGTTTCACCTCGCTCGCCGCATGGGCGAATTTGTTCCACGGGCAAACGGCAAGGCAATCGTCGCAGCCATAAATGCGATTGCCCATAGGCTTGCGGAACTCGTGGGGGATCGGGCCGTGGTGCTCGATGGTGAGGTAGGAAATACAGCGTCGCGCATCCAGCCGGTAGGGCGCCGGGAAGGCGTTGGTCGGGCAAGCGTCGTGGCAATCCATGCAAGAACCGCAATGGTCCCGCTCCAGTTTATCAACAGGCAGCGACAGGTTGGTGAACAGGCTGGCGAGGAACAGCCACGAGCCGTGGTCGCGCGATACCAGATTTGTGTGCTTGCCCTGCCAACCCAGCCCCGCCGCCTGTGCCAGCGGTTTTTCCATCACGGGGGCGGTGTCGACGAAGACTTTCACTTCGATGTCGGGAAACGTTTCGCGGTGACGGGCGGCCAGTTTCGACGCCAGCGTTTTCACTTTGCCCTTCATCACATCATGGTAATCGCGGTGACGCGCATAGACGGAGATCGCACCCCGTTCCGGTTCGTCCAACACGGTGAGCGGATCGAACTCCGGCCCGTAATTCATCGCCAGCACGATGACACTTTGCACGTCGGGCCAAAGCGCTGTGGGGCTACCGCGGCGCTCGGCGGTTTCCTCCATCCACCCCATCGTGGCGTGATGGCCGTCCTTCAACGCCCGCGCCAATCGCTCGGCGGCTTCGGGGATAGCGTCGGGGGTGGTAATGCCAATGGATTCGAAGCCGAGTTCATTGGCGTCAGCTTCAAGGTTGGCGCGCCAGTTTTTCGGCAGGTTGGGTACGGACAAGTGTACCTACCTAAAAATCCAGATCCACGTAGTGCGCCACCGGTGGAACGCCGCGCACGCGGTCTTGCAACAGGGTGCGGAAGGCGGGGCGGGATTTTATGCGGGCGTACCACTCGCGCAGTTCCTGCCGCTCTTCCCACGGCACCTCGCCCAAATAGTCCAGAGCAGAAATCGCGCTGGCCAAAGCAATGTCGGCAAACGACATGCGGTCACCCGCCATCCAGTTGCGCGTTGCGGCCAACCAACCGAGATAATCGAGGTGATATTTGATGTTCGTGCGGGCAGCCCGCAGCGCCTGGCTGTCGGGAGAGCGGTTGCCCGCATCAGCTGGGATAATACGCTTTGTCACACGTTCATTGACAATATAGCGCGTTACTTCGTTTTCGAATTTCACCAGCGCCCAATCCACCAACCGGCGCATTTCGGCGCGCTGTATCGGGTCTTCCGAATAAAGCCGCCGCTCGCGCTTCAACGCGCCTTCCGTCTCGTCAAGATATTCGGCAATAGGGCCAACACCAATGATGACGGTTTGTGCATCGACCAGCACCGGCAAAGTTGCAGCAGGATTGATGGCTAGAAATTCCGCACGGCGTTCCCACAGGTGCTCTTCCACGAGCTTTTGTTCGAGATCGTATTCCGCCAACAGCAGCCGGATGGCGCGGGACGAAGCTTGCAGGGTCGAATGATATAAAATGACACGGTTTCCTTACGCTTGGCGTTTATGCAGGAAACAGGCCACCTGTGCGCCCGTGATCCATCGCGGTTATACGGTTGGCTGCAAATTGCGGCAAGACGGGTATCGGCTTTACCGAAATGGTGAAGCCCGACGGGGAATATGAAGTTATGAGTTTCGAACAGATTTTGGTGCTCGCCATCGTGCAGGGACTAACGGAGTTTCTGCCGGTTTCTTCATCCGGTCATCTCATTCTTATTCCAGCGTTTACGGGCTGGGCAGACCAGGGCATCGTCACCGACGTGATGGTGCATGTGGGGTCGCTCGTCGCCGTTATCGTCTATTTCTGGAAAGACGTTCTCTGGCTGGGCGGCGGCATCGTCGATCTGGTGAAGGGCCGCGTGACGTTGGCCTCAAAGCTGGCCACTTACATCGGTTTTGCCACCATTCCCGCGCTGGCCTTTGGTGCTTTGCTGAAGTTTTCAGGTATCTCGGAAGCCATTCGCGGGCCGGAAGTCGTGGCATGGGGCGCCATTATCTTCGGCATATTACTCTACGTCGCAGACCGTTTTGGTCCACGCGAAAGGGTGATGGAAGAAATGAGCTTCAAGGCAGCCATGATCATCGGTTGCGCGCAGGCCGTGGCGCTCATCCCCGGCACCAGCCGCTCCGGCATTACGATTACAGCGGCCCGCTTTTTGGGTTTCCGCCGCGATGAAGCAGCCCGCTTTTCGTTCCTGCTTGGCATTCCCGCCATCACCGCAGCAGGTGCCTTCACCGCGCTGGAAGCATGGCAGCTCGGCACACCAATTTCCGGGGACGCATGGCTAGCGGCGTTCCTAACATTCTTCGCAGCACTGGCTGCCATCGCAATATTGATGGCCGTCGTGAAGCGCACCAGCTTCGCAGTTTTCGTTATCTACCGCCTCATTCTAGGCTTGGTTCTGCTGGCCATGATTTACGGCTTCGGACCGGAATGGCTGCCGGTTCTGGACTAGGAAACGAACAGGTTAACGCCTGCTAACCATAAGCTGAAACATTCTGTTCACGAGGTGATGGCACTATCGTGAGGAGTGATTCGTAAAATTTAATTCAAATGTTCACCTCCCGTTAAGGCGCGGGGGTTGATGCTTGCCTCAACGGAACCCGAGGAGAGCATGTTATGTCACCTGCACAAGCGCATTCATTGAACGAAGCCACTGCCCCAATCCCTCAGGATCTGTTCGGCCAGCTGGCCAATGCAGAACCAAAGGATGCCGTGGCCATCGCTGAAAAGCTGCCGCTGGAAAATCGCGCCAGACTTGCCGCGTTTTGTTATTCCCGCCGCCACCTGAATCATCTTGGTTTGCTCATCGCTTCTACCTGTGACCGTATGGCCCTGCGCCGCGCAATGGGTTCTGCCGGCGACGTCTGCTTCCAGCAGTCACGCAATGTGGAAAAGACCATGGCCGCAGACCGCAGCCGCCGTTCCGGCAAAGGCATCACGCTTGCTACCGCTGCCAATGTCGTGCCGCTGCGCCGCGAAATCATCGCGGATATGGATGCTGCCGAAAAAGCCTGACCAGTTCAGCCTGTCGATCAAGCCGAACACAACGTTTGAGCATGCCAAGGCGGGCAAGCCCGCCCGGCGCTAGATGCGCCGCCCCCCGCGGAGTGATTGGTGAAGCCAATCTGCGTGAGCGCGAACTCAAGCGGAAGCGCTGCGCGCTTCCCGCCACATCATATACAGACCGGACGCCATGATGAGCGCGGCCCCTGCCCATGTGGCAGCATCGGGTCGTTCACCGAAAAACGTGATGCCGATAGCCATCAAAAAGACCAGTCGCGAATAGCGGAACGGCGAGACCACCGAAACCGGTGCCATGCGGATCGACGCGATCAACAGCATGTAACCCGTCGACCCCAGCGCGACGGTGAGCGCCATGATCCATGGGCTGCCATCCCACGCGACCACAGGTTCGCCACGCATCAGCACCCAGCCGATTGCGACGGGCAATGCAGCAAGCATTGTGTAACTGGCCAACGCAGACGATGCGACGCCGGGGGGCGTAATACGGGTGACGAGGTCGCGCACCGACAGGCCCGTCATCGCCATGACAGCCCATAAAAGTGATGGTTCGAAGCTGCCGGTGCCGGGGCGAAGGATCAGCAGCACACCCAAGAAGCCGACGATAATGGACGCCCAGCGGTGGATACCCACCCGCTCGCCGAGAAACAGCACCGCTCCCAGCGTAACCACCAGCGGCGAAGCCTGAAGAATGATGCCCACCGTAGATAAGGGAGCCGTCGCAAGCGCCGTGACCATGCCGATCATGCCGATGATTTCAGCCCCGTAGCGAACCAGCAATGGCTTGGCGAAAACGACGCGGTCGAACAGCTTCGCACGCTCCCAAAGCGCGATTGCCACGAAAAACAACAAGCCACCGCCCGTAAGCAAAATGAGCACCTGCGGCGGTGACATTGTGGTGGACAGCACTTTGATGAGCGCATCGGAGCACGCGAAACCGGCCATGGCTGCGATCATCAAAATGATGCCGAGGGGTGTGTTCTGTTTGATGGGATGGCTCGAATTTGGTGGCTTACCCCACCGCCCTATCGCAACGCAGCGGACAGTAACAGTGCTTCTAGCTTCACGCCGCGAGTTCTTTCGCCAAGCGTAAACCATCCAGCAGTGCGGTGCGGGCATCAGCGCGTGCTTGCTCGTTTGGGACACGCAAAATGTAAGACGGATGGTAGGTAGCGACCAGTTGCACGCCTGTGTCGTTTGCGCCGTTGCCGCCTAAGCCGGACAGTTCTAGCGGTAGTTCACGTCCTTTTTTCATCAGGCTTGCTAATGGAGTGGCGTTCCCTCGCAAGTCACCCAGTTTGTGGGTTTTGCCGGTCAAACCGCGCACTGCGGATGCGCCCAGCGCGACCACCACGCGGGGCTGCACCAGTGCCAACTCGCGTTGCAGCCACCATGAGCAATGATCGATTTCGCCAACGCTCGGGTTCTGGTGGATGCGCCGTTTGCCGCGGGGTTCGAATTTGAAGTGTTTCACCGCATTGGTGAGCCACGTATCCGCCCGGTCGATGCCGACTTCCTCAAAAGCTGCCTCTAAAATCTTGCCCGCCGGACCGATGAAGGCTTGTCCTTGCAAATCCTCATTGTCGCCCGGCTGCTCTCCCACCAGCATGATCGATGCGCGTTGCGTGCCTGCGCCGCAGACGGTTTGCGTTGCCGGTTGCCATAGCGGACAAGCGCGGCAGTTCTTCAGCATATCGTTCAAACTGCCCAAGTCGTTCAGCGGTGCTTGCGGGGGCAATTCATGGATGAAGCCATCGGTCGGCACCGGCATTTCCCGGTTCCGCATCAAGGCTGGATTTGGCGCTGTCGGTTCGGATTCGACCATCATGTTTTCGCGCTCTCGTGCCGATTTTATCAGGTCCGGAATCAACGCAGCCTCCGGCAGATTCTTCCAGTATTTCTTCGGCATTTCCGATTGCATGGCCTGGGTCTTCAGCCGTGCAGGATTGAAGATCGAAGCGTAATAGGTGCGCCAGTAATCCTCCAGCGCGTCATCGGCGGGCGCTTGCGATTTATCGACGGCGGGTGAGAACGTCAGCGCCTTGCCATCCCAATGGGCGCAGCCGCGCGGTGTCAGGATCGACCAATCCATACCGGTGAAACGGCGCATGAAGAAGCCGGATGTGTGACGCACGATGTTGTGGGTGGGCTCGAACCACGCCACGAATTGCTCACGGGTGGAGCCGGTGCCGAATTCGACCGTCTCGCCGGTTTTGCGAAAGCGCACGAAGGCTTTCATCTTGTGGGCGTCGCGGCGTATCTCCTTTGCCAGCCTGCTGGCGCGCCACACGTCGGGGTCTGAAGGTTGCGCCATCAGGCTCCGCTCGCTCTGCAATCTCAGCAGCAGACGATAGAGCAGGGCGAAGCGTTCGGAGTCGCTGTGACAAACGACATTGCGGGCAAGGTCTATGAATGCCTTTGGCACTGTGGGTGTCGTGGTGGCCACGGTCGGTGTTGAAGGTGTTGCGGCAGGCGGTTCACCGAATAAATCATCCTCGCCACCATCCACCTGAAACAGCACATCGGCAGATGACAGACCTTGAGCCAACGCCTGCTTGGCACCGGCGCGCCAGCCTTCGAAATCATCAGGAGATTGCAGGGGAAGAGTGAGCATGAATTGAACGGAAAGGAATCGAAATGTTCCTCTATTGTTCACTTTGAATGGCCGCTTGTCACCAGCGCAAATCGTGTTCGGTGTCGCACCACAAAACAAAAAGGGGCGCCCCGAAGGACGCCCCGATTCAACTCGTATCGGCGGTCTTTAGTGCTTGAACTTCTTGATCTCACCGGAGGCGAGACGGGAACTGTAAGATGCCAGCTCCTTTTTCACCAAACCCATGAGGAAGTAGAGGCAGAAGATGTTGACCACAGCCATGGCGAAGATCGCCGCATCGGAGAAGTCGATGACCGGACCAAGGCTGGCCGCAGCACCGATGACGATGAAGATGCAGAAGATCACCTTGAACGTCATTTCAGAGGCTTTGCTTTCACCGAACATGTAGGTCCAGCTTTTCAGCCCGTAATACGACCACGAGATCATGGTCGAGAAGGCGAAGAGCACAACCGCGATGGCCAGCACATACGGGAACCAAGAGATCGATGATCCGAAGGCTGCCGAAGTCAGCGCCACGCCGGACGTGTTGCCCACGGTTGCGATTGCCGTACCAGCTTCGTTGAGCACGAAGTTGCCGGTTTCCGGGTTCATGATCAGCTGACCGGAGATCGTGATCACCAACGCGGTCATCGTGCAGATGACGACAGTGTCGATCAGTGGCTCGAGCAGGGACACGAAACCCTCTGTGATGGGCTCTTTGGTTTTCACCGCAGAGTGCGCGATTGCTGCCGAACCCACACCGGCTTCGTTCGAAAACGCTGCCCGTTTGAAGCCCTGGATCAACGCACCCACAAAGCCGCCTGCAACACCGAGACCGGTGAAGGCACCTTCGAAAATCTGACCGAAAGCCCAGCCAATTTTGTCGAAGTTGACCAGCAGGATGATAAGCGCTGCGCCGACATAAAGAAGGCCCATGAACGGCACGATTTTTTCCGTGACGCTGGCGATGGACTTGATACCACCGACGATGACCGCAAACACGACACCGGCAAAAATGATGCCCGTGATCCAGCCTGGATAGTCACCCACAATGCCGGAAATCTGTGCATGTGCCTGGTTGGCCTGGAACATGTTGCCGCCGCCGAGGGCGCCGAGAATACAGAAGATCGAGAACATGATGGCGAGAATTTTACCACCCGGCAGGCCGAGTTCGTCAAAACCCTTGGAGATGTAATACATCGGGCCACCGGAAACGGTGCCGTCTGGATACTCATTGCGGTATTTCACCCCCAACGTACATTCCGTAAATTTTGACGCCATGCCGAGAAGACCCGCAAGGATCATCCAGAACGTTGCGCCCGGTCCGCCGATACCGACAGCGACCGCAACACCTGCGATATTACCGAGGCCGACCGTACCGGACAGCGCAGTTGCCAGCGCTTGGAAGTGACTCACCTCACCAGCATCGTTCGGGTCGGAATAGTCGCCCTTCACGAGGCCGATGGCGTGGCCGAAAAAGCGGAACTGCACGAAGCCGAAATAGATGGTGAACACGCTGGCCGCGATGACCAGCCACATGACGATCCACGGAAACGATGTGCCAGGGAACGGTGCGAAGATGAGGCTGACGAAGGGGCCGGTAACGGCGGCAAATGTTTCGTTGACCTGCTGGTCTAGCGTTAAAGCTTCCGATGGCGTTGCGGTCTGCGCGAAGGCAGCGCCTGACATGCAGGCACCGATGATGGACGCGAGAGCGAGTTTTGCTGTATTTTTCATAAATCTGTTCCTCAGCTCACGACCGTGACGGGCACGCTGGCGCTCATGACGAGATTGGACACTGCGCTGCCGAAGAGGCGTTGCGAAAAGCCGCCATCAGATGACCGTGCGACGATGATCTGGTCTGCCTTGTGCTCTTCGGAAATGGCGTTGAGCGTAGCAGCAACGTCGCCGTGGCGAACGAGGCCACTTGCTTTGAGGCCTGCTGCAGCCAGCTTGGCGACTGCAGGATCGATGACCCTTTGCGTAGCGACGGAAATTTCTTCTTCGCGGCGTTTGTGGCGCTGGGCGTTTTCTTCAGCCGTCTGAAACGAGAATGGCGACCATTCCACGACATAGGCCACGATCAATTCACAATCGCCGATGAGCTTCGATAAGTGCTCTGCATGGGCAAGGGCGCGTTCGCCCGAGCTGTGGCCATCAAGGCCGATTACCAGTTTTGCTGTCATTTTTAGTCCCCCTTCTATCGGTCGTTGCCGATGTCCTCGATATGAAAACGCGTCAGCGCACCGATCCGAATTCGGGCCGGTGCGAGAGCGTTTTTCAACTTTAGTCTAGGAAATTAGGGGGAGGCTGCGAATCTGTAGTCGCGGCCATACAAGGTAAATTCACTAAAAAAGTTCTGTTTAGCAAGACTATGCTCTGAATCTGGCCAGATTGTCGCAAGAGCAATAGTGGTGATCAATTGCGAGTGAGCGTGATTTCAATCAGGAATACGGGCAATTTTCCACTGCCCCAGGCAGGCCGCTACCAGCCCAATAAATAGATTTTCACCGGCATCCAGATGCCCATGGCCATCATCATCAGGTTTTCTGTCAAGGACACGAAGCCCAACGGCACATTGCTGCCGCCGCCTGTGCAAGCGCATTTGATCTCGCGCTTGTCGATATAGACAGCCTTGAACACCGATACTGCACCGATTGTGCCGATGAACAGCGCGACGGGGGCCGACAGCCAAACCAGCGCACCAGCGACCATGAGGATTGCCGCGCCAGCTTCAAGAAACGGATAGGCATAGCCGTATGGCACATAGCGCCGCGCCAGCAGGTCGTAGTTGAGGAACATGGTCGAGAACTGCTCGACATTCTGCAGCTTCTGGATCGCCAGCACGGCCATGGAGAACCCAATGAACCACTCAAAGGCACGAAGGGTGAAAATGCTGCCGAAGGAGTGCCAGCTTACTGCCATAGCCAGCAGCGCGCAGACTGCGAAGATGGCGATGACAGGCCTGTAAGACGTTGCGTTTTTGTCCTTGGGTGCATCACCGAAATGCACGCGCAGAGCATCGTAGCCGCCGATGCGCTCGCCACCAATCCATATTTGCGGCGTGGTCTTCACATCATGTTTGGCTTTGAAAGCGTCGGTTTCGGCGCGTGTTTTCAAGTGATGGTCTTCGATGGTGAAGCCGCGACGCTCCAGCAAAGCCTTCGCCTTCAAGCCGGACGGACACAGGTGCTTGTCCATCACCATGCGGTGGAGAGTGGCGGTCTTGTCTGCAGATGCGTTTGCGATGCTCATGTGGCTTGCCCCTCGCGCCAACTCGCAAGATCGAGACGACGGCCTGTGTGGTGCGAGGCGTAGGCCGCCTCCATCCACTCTAGGTTCCAGATATAGTCGCGCACCTCATTTTCCAATGGTGCATCAGAAATCATGTGATCGATCACATGGGCCTGAAGTGCCGCAACACAGCCACCGCCAAAGGTTTTCGGCCAGTCCGGCATATCCACCTCTTGAGCTTGCGTATCGCCGTGACGTCTGAAGAACAGCTGGCCGGAACCGAACAGTTCCAGCGTGCCTTGCGAACCTTCGATCAGCGCTTCGCCCATGGTGCAGCGCTGGTCTTCAGCGGCATGGTCGGCCAGCCGATTGCCGTCGAAAAGCGCGCGTTTGCCGTCCTCATAACCGAACACCAAAAGACCTGCATCTTCGGCAGCAATGGCGGGGTTCAGGCGACGCAAGTCTGCCCAGATCGTGTCGGGTTCGCCGAGCAAATAGCGGAACGTATCAATGAAATGCAGGCCGGTTTCGTAGATGAGCAATCGCTCCATCTTTTGAAAATACGGCTGGCGATCAAGATAGGCATTCGGCCCCTGCCCGTCGCCTGGGCGCAGGCGAAAGGTGACCTGATAGATGTCGCCCAACCGGCCCTCATCCATCATCGCCTTGGCTTTGCGATACCACGGCTGGAAGCGGAAATTCTCGTGCACCACAAGGAATGTATCGGCGCGCGCTGCCAGATCAGCAGCAACCCGTGCGCCATCCAACCCACCGCATAAGGGCTTCTGGCAGATGGTGGGAATGCGCTGCTCCATCGTCCGCTCGATCAAGCCCAGATGGGCAGGCGGCGGCGTTATAATGTCCACGAGGTCGGGCGTGCAGGTCGACAGCGCCGTATCCATATCGGTGAAGTGAGCGCCAGCATCATATTGCTGCGCGGTAACCTGCGCCTTTGCCTCGTCAGTATCGACGACGCCCACAAGCTCGACACGCGGATCAGCCTGCCAGGCTGCGTATTGGAACTGGCTGAAATAACCCGCGCCAACGCCCAAGACACGAATGGGCGCGCTTCCTGTTGTCATCGTGCTGGGCCCGTCAGTCGTGGCCGATCACTCTTGATCTTCGTCGATGCAGGGCCAGCCTTCCGGCGCGGTCAGACCTTCCGGCAATACGGTCGCGTCATCTCCGCAGGTCAGGTCCACCTGTTCCTGAGTTAGTCCCTTTGTGGCGGACATATCTACGCCAGCGACCTTGGCCAGATACATCCAGGAGCTACTGAAGTCGGTGCCGTCGAGCTTGGCATCTGCCAGATTAGCGCGAGAGATATTGGCGAATGTGATCATCGCTCCGCTCAGATCTGCGCCAGTGAAATTCGCGCGACTGAACTCGGACTTGTTCATGTTGACGTTCTTCAAAATCGAGCCGGAAAAATCACTGCGGAACATTTCCGCTTTGGTGAAGTCGGTATCGGTAAAATCGCTGTTTTGCAGAACCGTGCGGCTTCCTTCGACCTTCGACAGACCGACGCCTTTCAACGAAGAATTAGAAAGATTAGCGCGGGTGAGAATGGACTTGGTCATGTCCGCGCCGTCGAATTTGACGTCCCGCAGATCGGAACCGAACAGATCGGTCTGGTTGAGATTGGCGAGTGAGAAATTGTAGCCGGACAGGATCACATTTCTCTTGCGGCAGTTGGACCAATCCACTTCCGCTTGAGGCTTGTCATCACAGGCCGCCATAGCAGGCATCGTGCTGGCAAACAGGGCCACAAAGCCTGTACCCACAACAGGAAGAGCAATGGTGGCCGCCTGCAGGGCGGCGGCAGCGCAGGCTTTAACAAGGCGCAGTGTCATGGAGCTATTTCCTCTTGAACTTCAGCGGATTGGGTAAAATTGGGTGATGATTCAGCCGAATTTGCGACCAGAACGGCGGGATCGTCGATGGCGTGAATAATGACAGGTTCGTCGCGTCCGCGCACCTGAATTTCGCGTCGGGTGGCGGGCGACGGCGCTACGCCCGCAAGCTTTGTGGTCACGGCAGAAACACAAAGCACGCAGCCTTCTGTTTTGGTGGCGGCTTCCAACCGGCTGGCAGTGTTTACCACATCGCCGATGGCGGTCAGCCCCCGCGACGAGCCATAACCCATGTCGCCCAGAATTACCGAACCTGTATGCAGGCCGATGCCCATGCGCAGCGGTTGGTCGAGGTCACTTGCCAACCTATCGTTCAAATCTTTTAGCGCAGCCATCATGGCAGCCGCAGCGTCCACGGAACCTCGTGCACCTTTGGCAGCCGTGGTTTCGATCCCAAAGATAGCCATGAACCCGTCGCCAAGAAACTTGTCGATGCGACCGCCTTCAGCTTCCACCGCCTCGCCCATGGCACGGCTGAACTGATTGATGAGATAGACCACATCGAAGGGCAGGCGCTTTTCTGCGGTGGCCGTAAAATTGCGAAGATCAGCGAACATGACCGTTACCGTTTGCTCACGGCCCGATGACCAGCTTTCCTGTCGTGCAGCTGCGCGAATGGAAGTGTCGGATGGTAAGAGGCGCAACACGCGCATCTTGCCTTGCGGGCGCAACTGGCAGGCAAGGCGCACGTCGCTTTCAGCGCGGATACGCGACAACACACGGGCCTCGTTTTCATCCGGCGGAGGCAGCGGCATATCGTTTTCCACCACGCGCACACGGCAGGTGGAACAACGGCCACGTCCGCCGCACACACTGGCATGGGGAACACCGGCCATACGGCTGATTTCCAGCAGGTTCGGCCCGCGCGTTTCAACCACATCGGGACCGTCCACATAGCCGATACGCACCCGTTCGCGCCGGCGGTCTGCGATCGTGCGGGCGATACGGGCAATAACCAGCGATATAATAACGGCACCCAACACCCAACGGGTGTTGCTTATGTCTCCGAAAAGGCTGGCCAGCATTTCGTCATCAGGCCACCGCAACCGCTCGTAATACTCCCCCATATACTCGCCGTCTTGCGACAGCGGAATGATCGCCCGACCAGCGGAGAGGAAACCGCCCAGCGCCAGCAGGGGCCAAAGCGTAGCAAGCACCAGTCCCACATCAGCAACCTTGCGGGTGAACCATGGCTTTAACCGCACCCAGAAATACAATCCTATACATCCGTGCAGCCACGCCGCGACCAGCCCTGCCGCATCCATCCAGCCCGCCACGTAATCGAAAACGAAAGTCGACATCAGCACATAGGAATAGCTGTCACGAATGCCGTAGAATTCGTGCGCGTAGCGCGTGCCCATAACGTGGGTGAGCAGCAGGAAGGGGATGGCGAGTCCCAGCGCGAGCTGCAGCCACTCTGAAGGTTTCATCCGCATGGAGCGACGCGCGTAGACCGTCCAAAGTGACGTGCCGGTATGGGCTATAAGTGAGCCGTAGATTGCCACTGAGCCAGGCCACGACCGCCAGATTTGCTGTACAATGGAAAGCCAACCTTCCATGGCCGCAATCGACCAAAGACCAAGCATGTGGTTGAACAGATGGGACGTGACATAGACGAACAGCACCATGCCGCTCCAAAGCCGGACGCCACGTTGCTCCATCCACCAATGCCTGCGCCGCCACCAGCTGGCCGGGTGTCGCTCTATCCGTTCAAAGCCTGTGCGCTCTGGGTTAGCCTCAACGCTCACGCCAACACCACCATTTCCATCTCGGCCGTGCGGTCGTCCATGCGCGACATTATGTAAACTGGCTCACGTTTAGCTTCATAGCCCTGCGCCAGCGCTGTCTCGTAAAAATTACGGCTGCACAATGCGCGTGTGCCGAGCTCCTTGTTGTGCTTTTCCAGCTTGGCCGAAAGGTTTACGCTGGGGCCGATGACGGTGAGCTCCAGCCGGTCCTGATCACCCACAGCGCCGAAAATAACGGGTCCTGCGGCGACGGCCAAATTGACCTCAAGTTCGTTTTGCGGGGCCCGCCAATTGGGAAGGTCTTCCAATACCGCGTCTATGCAGCGCAGCGCATCAGCGCACTGGGTTTCATTGGCCTTTGAGGCACCGAATGTCGCCATGATGCCGTCGCCCAAATATTTATCGATCACGCCACCGTTGTTGTGCACCAGCGGCACAATACGTGCCTGATAGCCGGACAAAAGTTCCACGGTTTCTGCAGGCGGGCGGTTGGCGACACGAGCGGTAAAGCCGCGAATGTCGATGTTCAAAATTGCTGCCTGCCGCCGCACACCCTTGCCCGCTTCTACCGGCTCTTCGCTGTCACGCACCTGTTCAGCCACCGAGATCGGCAGAAAACGCGACAGATCGTGGGCTGCTTCACCTTCCGTCACAGAAGCCACAAGGAAGCTCTTGGCGCGGCGCACAGCGATGGCAAGAATGACGGTGAGCATCAGCATCGAAATGATTTTCGACACTTCCGCCCCCACCAACACCGAGTTTGATGTGAGATAGGTGACGTAGTCCCGCGTGATCATCGGGTCACCGGGAACGGTGCTCACCACATAGATAACCAACGCAGTCCAGCACGTTATTGCAGCAGCGCCTGCCGCAATAACGTAGCGGGCTTCAAAACGCAGCGCGCGCAATGCGATGAGAACGCAGAAATTCATCACCTCCACGGTCTTCAGTGAAAACGAAGCGGGCTGCATATATTGAATGTGGAAGGAGTAGATCAGCATTGTCAGCAACACCATGTCGAGCACGGTGGACAGATAGATGAGCGCTGACGGCATGGTGCGCCGCATTGCCATTAAGAGCAGAATTCCGGTGAAGACTAGATAGGCACCGATGATCCACGGCACTTGGGATACCGTGTCGGGCTCCGGTTTTGGCGATGCCAACCACGCCAATCCCCACAGCGCGAAGATGATAAACTGGATCGCTTTGACCAGAATTTCCGAGACGTATTCGTTCTCGGCAATTGCCTCGCGAACACGAGCAGGAAGACCGCCTTTACCCTCACGCGGCCAAATGTGCCGAGCAGGCTGTGCCAGCAGGCCGGCCACAGATGCGGTGTTACGGGCGGTGGTCTGTGGCCGCGTTTCACTCATGGTGAAACCTGCCGGTAGCGGTGGACACAGCGACGCTTACGGCGCGCGTCATACTGCGATGACCAGACCTTCGCGCCCCACCTCGCATTTTCGAAATTCCTTACGCGCCTGCTTGCCGATTTCATCCAACGCATCATCGGTGCGGCTTGGGCGGTGGTGGAACAGGCAAAGCCGTTCCGCGCTTGCCGCTTTCGCCAAGCGCACACCCTCTTGCCAGGTGGAGTGGCCGAAATTCCAGAATTGCGGAAACTCTTCATCCGTATAGGTGGCGTCGTAGATCATCAGATCGGCATCGCGGCAGGCTTCGATGATGTTCTGATCCGGTTCGCCGGGAATGTGCGTTGTGTCGGTCATGTAGCAAATGGCGCGATCATCAAACTCGACACGGTAGCCAATGCACTTGTCGTGGTGATTGAGCGAAATTGTTTTGACGGTCACGTCGGGAATTGGCTCCAGCTCATCGCCGGCTTCAAAATCGCGATAGGCCAGCGTTGCAGAGAAAACTTCGGGACCGACAGGGAAATAGGGCGGTTTCATATAATTCTCGACCATCTTGCGTGTTTTATCCGGACCATCGAGATGGCCGGACCACAGGTTGACGGTCACAGTGGGGTCGAAGAATGGCCCAAAAAAGGGAAGCGCGGAAATGTGATCGTAGTGGCAATGGGTGAAAAACAGATGGATCGGGTCCGGCGTCGCGTCCTCAGACATCATGGCCCGCTGCGCCATGATTTCATCGCCCATCATCCGCAGACCGGAACCACCGTCAAAGATAAGGCGGTGCTTGCCGCAGGTAATCTCGACGCAAGCCGTGTTCCCGCCATAGCGGCTGTTATAGCCGGACAGCGAAGCCAACGTGCCGCGCGCGCCCCATATGCGGGCAGAGAAAGGACGTTTTGCCATGGTTCAGGAGGCCTTTTTCAGGCCCGCCAACTCGCTTTTCGCTTCAGATAGATCATGAGTGGTACGAGCCAGACGCTCAACCAGTTCTTTCAGCACTGCCAGTGCCAGTGTGGGAGAATCCTTGACCATATCCATCATGTGATCGCGGCTGATTTTGAGAATTTCCAACTCGCCTTCCGCACGTACAGATGCGGTGCGGGGAATGTCAGCCAAAATGGCCATGTCGCCGATCACCGAATTGCGTCCAAGCTGGGCCACGCGGCTGGGTTCTGCACCAGCTTCCGAGGCCACCAAAACATCGGCCGCACCCTCGATTACGATATAGGCAGCATCAGCATCATCGCCCTGGTTGAACAGCATGTCGCCGTCAGCAACCGTGATGTGGTCGGACGCGAAGGCCAGCAGTTTGAGCTTGTTGGCGGGCATTCCCGCAAACATCGGAATCGAGCGCAGAAGATCGACCTCTTCCGTAAGTTTGCTCATGATCTTGACCCCCACATTGTTCGAACGCCCGTTCTACGGAGCTTGCGATCAGCTACAGAACTTCGGCAGAAGCCAAAGCTCGTTTTCTTCTTATTTGGTTTCACAACAAGCGCCAAGCCGACGCAACAGGCCTGTGTCATCGTGGTTTCCATTGCCGGGTTCAGGTGTTGCTCCATCACGACACCAATGACCGGTACAGATCATCATTTTCCTGCAGTGCCGATGGCTCGTCGTAGCTTTTCAGCCGCTGCCGATCAAACACCATGACCTTATCGAATTCCGTTGCGATGTGTGGCGCGGTGAGGATCCACAACAGGCCAAACGGACGACCCAGCCCCTCATCACCACGGGCGCGGGCGAGCACTTTCTTGACCAAGCGCTCCTGGCTGCGTTGGTCGAGCGAATTGAGGCCGCGATTTACGATGAACAGGTCGGACCCTTTCAACAGACCGCGCGCCAAAATGATGCGCTGGCGCTGACCTTCCGACAGGCGCTTGCCGCCGGTGCCAATATCGAATTGTAGGCCGATGGAGAAAATCTCTTCCTCCAGCCCCATTTCTTTCAGCAGATCGGTGATCGCTTCCTGCACTTGTTCCTGCGCGTTCTGCACACCCTGCGCGATGCGACCGAACAGGATGTTGTCCTGCACAGACTCCATCGGGCTGTAGAGCGTGACATCATATGCGGTGACAGCATCGGTGAAGTCTGCCGGCGGATTATCGTGCAGCATCTTGCGCGCTTCAAGAATGCGCGTCTGTGTGCTCGCGTCCATCAGCTTCAAACGGTTGCGTTTTTCGATGTAATTCATCGGCAATTGCAACAGCATGTTGCGGTCAGTCGCGCCCAGTTTGTCGAAGCCTTCTTCTTTGGCGCGCAATAGCACAGGCGGATATGCCTCCAGCTCTTCGGGCGTCATGAAGTTGAGCTGCTCGAAGAACGGGTTGTCCGGGGACAGGTCGGCGAAGAGTTCGATGGCCGTATCCGCCAGTTCGATACCCATCTCGAACATGTCGCGGTCCAGGCCGGTTTTGGACAGAACCTCGCGCACATATTCATTTTCCACGATGCCCGCCGCTGTCAGCTCATCGGCCTGTGCTGCGGTTCCAAAAATCAGGTTTTCGGCCAGCGTGGCATGCTCGTTATACGTCTCGCGGTCCCAGACCTCCACCAGATTGGCGAGTTGTGATCCGTCGATGCGTTGGCGCAGGGTGGAACGAACCTCTACCAATTTCTCACACAATTGCGGCGTCTCTTCCGGGTCGAGGCGCTGGCGCATCGCGAGGCCGGTGACGACCTCGTCCATCTCCACAAGGTCCAGCACATCACGCAGACGTGGTAGTACCTCGTCCGGGCCGGAAATGCCCATGGCATCGTAGTCCACCCAGTCGGAATAATAGTTCAATAGCGTGTTGCCCGCAGCCTTCGCCTCAAGCTCGGTGCGCGGATGCAGCGGCTCTATGAGGCAGGAATAATCCGGCTCCGTCAGCGGCGCGTGCTTGTTCACATAGAGCAGCGAATCCAGCAGCGTCATTTGCGGCAAATAGCTTTCCGACCCCGCATAAGCGAAACGGCGGCCACGCACGGATTGGGGAAGATCGGTGAGCGAGGAACCGTTGATCCGCAGGCGGCCAGCACTCGGGTTGACCAGACCGGCCAGCGCGTTGGCCATCACGCCTGCGCCGGAACCCAGCGGGCCAATGGCGGCGGTTATGCCATCCACCGGCAGTGTAAAATCAGCGTCCTGCAACAGCACCGAACCGGTATCGTCGGTGACCTGCAGATTGGAGACTTCGATGGTTCCGGTGAGCGGCTCCACTTTTTCGGTGGTAGCGGCCTGCAAGCGGGAATCGCTCATGCCCGTAACGTTGAACTGCTCAACGATCTGCGCGTATTTGATGTCGATATCGACGCGCTTCTGGTCCCACTGGATCAAGCCGTTGATGGGCGTCGGCAAGTCTTTGTAGGCGTTGATGACGCCGAGCAGCTGGCCGACATTCAACGTGCCGCGAATGGCGAAATAACCACCCACAACATAGAAAAGAAACGGCGTTAGCTGGGCGAGAAAATTGTTCAGGAACTTGATGAAGAATTTTCGCTGGTACAGCTCGTAGCGGATGAAGAAAATCTTGCCCAACCGGTTGGCAAGTTCCGAACGTTCATAGTTCGACGTGTCGTTGACGTGGACCGAGGTGATGCCCTCAACAATTTCGCCGATGCGGCCCGACAGCAGTCGCGCGGTCAACTGGCGTTGGCGACCCAGTTCCAGCACACGCTTCCGCAGCCACGGGATGATGACCATCTGAACCGCGATGATCGACACGGCAATCATGCCCAGCCACATGCTCTGCTGCAGTATGAACACGAAGGCCACCAGCGCCTGCCCACCCAGATAGACCGGCTGAACGTAAGCATCACCGATGAACTCGCCGAAAGGTTCCACCTCGTCCTTCACCATGGAAGCGACTTCGGAACCCTTCACCCGCTTGAAGTGAGAAATCGGGAAGCGGAGCACGCGGTCGACCAGATTGTAGCGCATGCGGCGCAACATCCGTTCGCCCAAGCGGCCCTTGTAGGTGTTGATGTAGAATTTGAAGAGCCCGTTAACGCAGACCAACGCCAGAAACGAGCACGATAGCGCGATGAGATAAGGCCAGCGTTCCAGCTGCATGCCTTCGTAGAGCGTGAAACCGGCACCACCCAGAAATTCCGGCAGGGACAAGCTCAGATCGAAAAAGGTTTGAGTTGCCGTGGCAGTCTCGAAGCCGACCCCCTGGATCGGTTCATTGATGATTTTGACTGGCAGGTTGAGGATCAGGAAATAAGGGACCATCGAGATGATGATAACAAAAAGCAGCCATATCTGCTCACCACGTGTCTGCCGCCAGATAAAACGCATGAGGCGCGTTTCCAGCGGCTTGTTGGCGGCGTCGTATTCGTCTTCCTTCGCCAACAGGCCCACCCTTCTTGCACGCCCGCTCAATCAGCAAAGCTCTGCCCCTGCGATGAAGGTTAGCGCAGTCAGCCCGATTGCGAAACCCGCGGTTTTTGCAAGAAATTTTCTATCGCCTTCGTTGGTTACCGGCGTTCACTTTCCGGTCAGAACTTGATGTGGCCCGACCCCGGCTCCTGACCGGGTCGTTGAAGTGTGACAAAAGTCCATTTCGTTACGTTGCCCGGAAGGTTAAAGACGGGTGACAAAATCACATCGGACAGGCGATCTCGCCAATTCCTTCAGGCTTTCTTTACCATGAACGTATGGACTCGCATTTCGTCTTCTTACCCGACCGGTGGTGCCATGCGCCTTCTTCCCTCAGCGGCTACCGGTCTCCGGAGTGCCGCCATGAAACTGTCTTCGCGTCTGTCGTTGCTTGCTCTCGTACCCGTGGTGGCTTTGTCCGCCTGTACTGAGGAAACCTACAGCTTGGAAAAAGCGGTGCGCGTGCAGACGACCTCGCATCTGAAATATGGCGATTTTGATCCGGTGAAAATCAAGGGCAAACAGCCCTCGGATTTCGTCGTCCATGGCATTGATATTTCGCGCTACAATCCGGCGGTGAACTGGCGCACGATCAAGCGTGAGGGCATCGACTTCGCATTCGTTAAAGCGACCGAGGGCAAGGATGATGTCGATCCGTCATTTTCCAAATGGTGGCAGCAGGCGGGCGCTTCCGGCATTCCGCGCTCGGCCTATCATTTCTATTATTTCTGCGCGACGCCCGAAGCGCAGGCGGCAAATTACATCCGCACCGTGCCAAAATCACAGCGTTCGCTGCCACCGATCCTCGATGTTGAATGGAACCCGTCATCACCATCGTGCAAAGGCCGTCCAGCGCCTGCCAAGGTTCGTGCCGTGCTGGCCAAATGGCTGACGATTATCGAAGCCCATTACGGGCAAAAACCGATTATCTACACGACCGTAGATTTCCACGCTGAGAACCTGTCGAACGGCGAATTGCCCGGCTACCAATACTGGCTGCGTTCGGTGAAGGCGGAGCCAAAATATATCTACGGCAGCCGTCCGTGGACGTTCTGGCAATATACCGGCACCGGCAAAATTCGCGGCATCGAAGGCCCCGTAGACATAAACGCCTGGAACGGCAGCCGCAGCCAGTGGAACACATGGCTGAAGCGCAACCGCCGTTAGGCGGACGCGCTAATCACCCCTGGGACGGAACCGCGTAGCCGGTTCGTGGTTGGTTTTTTCACACGATGGAGAACCACCCGATGCCAGACTTTATCGACATCATCTTACGCACCATTTTTCTGGTGGCGTTGCTCATTTTACTGACGCGGCTTCAGGGCCTGCGGTCGTTTTCCAAAATGTCAGGGTTCGATTTTGCGATCACCGTTGCCATGGGCTCGGTGCTCGCAGCAGGTGTTACGACACTATCGACTCCTGCATGGAAATTTGCCGTGGCCTTCTTGGCCCTGTTCATCGTGCAGGGCATCATTGCACGATTGCGGGTGCGGTGGACCGGATTTGAAGACACCACCGACAACTGCCCGATGCTCATCATGGAACATGGCGAAATACTAACTGGCAATTTAAAGAAAGCCGGTGTCACAGAAGCAGATCTCTACGGCAAGTTACGTGAAGCAAACGCGCTGGATTTGTCCCGCGTCAGAGCCGTTGTGATGGAGCCAACCGGCGACGTGAGCGTTCTGCATTTCGGCGCAGACGATGAGGCGTTTTCAGATAAGCTGCTGGAAGGCGTAAAACGCTAGAGGCAAGTCAGTCGCCAGATTAAAAGCAAGCCAAGGCGGACAAGCCCGCCCGGCGCTAACTGCGCCGCCCTCGCGGAGCGATCGGCAAAGCCGATCTGCGTGAGCGCAAGCTAGAACCGGTGGCGATAGCCAACGGTGACGAAGTTGGAACCGCAACCATCGCAGCCGAATGCGCCGCTGGCGCCTGAGCGGTGGTGAAGGCGGAACACGACTTCTTTGTTGAGATCACTCGGCAAAGAGAAGGCAATCTCGGGCGAGAAGTAATGCAGGATGTTTTTCGTCTGGCCTGCGCCCGGTGTCTCGAAATTCTCAAACGCTGTCTTCTCGGATGTATAGTTCAGACCGATGCTGCCCGCGATGGATGTGTGAATGATGTGGTTCCACGGGAAGGCGTCGTAGCGGCCGTAAAGCGCGCCCCATGCCTGAAACGAGGAGTTGTCCTGACCGCGAAAGTCACCGAACTGGTAACCGATGCCACCTTCGGCCTCGACGGAAAAACCTTTCCAACGCCACACTTCTTTGTTCAGCGCCGCGCCGATGAAAGACGTGTCGGTGAAATTTGCACCCTCGGTGGGCACAACAATATCGGAAAGCTCGTTCTCGGTCAGCTGGCCGCCGAAGATCATCACCGACCAAAGGCCACGGTCCGGTTTGTTGTCGAAATACGGTGAGCTGAGGTCGCCCTGCGGAACGGGGTCCGCGTCAGCGCGTGCAGCATCTGCAGCGTGCGCGGCACCCGAAATACCAAGACCGACAGTTGCAAATGTAGCCACCAAAACGGCACACAGGGTCTGTTTGATTGTCATAATTTGCCGCATCGCTTTAGTCACACCACTTACAAAGTCCCGCGCTGCTTCACGACTTGGACCGTCCATAGAACCCGCTATATCGCTCTAACATGGCTTTTGTCACCCTGTTCGCGTCAAGACCCTTAACTGTGTTGCGTAAATGCACGACTCCGTTTCTGCCGTGATGTCCATGCTGCCGCTGTTCGTCGTGCTGCTTAAATAAGCAGCTTGTCTGTTGCGCAAATCCGCTCTTGAGCCTATATTCCGCGCGGTTGCGCCCGCATTGGGCACGCAGCTTTCACGGCCCGCTCTGGACGACATCCCGGCGCGGGCGTCTTTTTACACTCTCATACAGGAGATCACCCGATGTCGATCACTCCAGAACGCAAGGCCGAACTGGTCGCAAAATACGCAATCGTCGAAGGCGATACCGGTTCCCCTGAAGTGCAGGTCGCGATCCTGACCGAACGGATCAACAACCTCACCAGCCACTTCAAGACCAACAAGAAGGACAACCACTCACGTCGTGGCCTTCTGCGCATGGTCGCCACACGTCGCTCGCTGCTGGACTATACCCGCGGCAAAGACGAGGCACGCTACAAAACACTCATCGAAGCTCTGGGCATCAGGCGCTAGGCCTTTGGCCTAGCTTCTATTGCTTTGCGCTCACGCTGTCGGGCTTCGCCCTTCGCTGCGCGGGCGCGCTGCATAAGCAGCGGTCGCTCTTCGCTCCTGTTGGAGGCAAAGAGTTGGCTATTGAGTTTTGAATGAATTTTAAGGCCGTTTCGGGAAACCGGAGCGGCCTTTTTTGTTTCTATTGGAGGAAATCGAGAACCGGTTTGATGGATTCTGTTGGCGCTTCTTCGAAGGGCACGTGGCCCAGGTCTGGCAATGTGACCAATCGGGCGTCTGGCAGGACGGCCAGATAATCCTGCGCGTTGGTGACGGGGATCATACGGTCTTCTTCGCCCCACAACAGCAGCACGGGCGCGGTGATTTTCTTTAGAAACGGTTCCGGGTTTTGCAGCACAGTTTGCTTCATTCGGTCCAGCAATGCCTGTCGGTTGCCCGGTGCAAGCATGAGGTCGTGGTAGCGATCCATCGTGGCATCAGACAGGCGGGTTTCGTCGCCATAGGCTATTTCGAGGTTTGTGCGCAGCATGCTCTTTGGCAGCGCATATTTCATCGCGCTCATTATAAAGGGCACCTCAGGTGGCTTGCCGTATGCGAAGCCGGGGCTTGCATATCCATCTGGCGATATAAGAACGAGTTTCTCGACCCGCTCGCCGTGCTGGCTGGCAAATTTCCACGCGATGCGCCCACCCACGGAATTGCCAATGATGCTGGCATTCTCAACGCCGAGGTGATCCATGATCCCAAGCAAAAGTTCCGATGCACGCTCATCGTCATAACGGCCCGTGCTGTCCGGCGGAGAAAGGGCCGCGCCAGGAAAATCGAAACAGACGACGCGAAATTCATCATCCAGAATATTGGCCCACCCGTCCCATGTCTGTAAGTGGGAACCGAGACCATGCAGCAGGATAACCGTGCGTCCACTTTTGGCCGCACCGCTGTCGCGCAAATGCAGCCTGGTCCCTGCGATCTCGATCATATCAGCAGGGTCGCTTAGATATTTGGCTTCCAACTCGGCGCGGCTGCGATCCGGCGTCCACGCCCATGTGGCAGCAGCAATGATAGCGATCATTACCAGCGTTGCGACAATCCAAAGCCACATCTTCACGCCCCGCATTCATTCACTTTCCAAGTAGGCATCCGCGCGCTTTGAGAAGCTGCTTGATTGCGCGTACAGCTTTTTATCCGGTTCGATTAAAATTGAAACAATGACGCAATTTTATTTCAGCATTTGCGGCGCAAAGTTTCATGATGGAACCTTGCAACGACCCTTATCCCGGCGACCACGAAACAGCGCAAAGCCTGTTTGCACTGGCGCAGCATTATGACGCTGCGGCCCTGCTTGTGTTACCAATGCGAAAGAAGAAAAACGCTGCCAGTTGGGCTCCGTTTCGATTTCTCTCTCTCCATGCCGTCGAACTCTACCTCAACGCCGCGTTGCTGCATCGCGGGCAAACCGTCGCCGACATTCGCGGTCTGAAACACGATCTTATCGCTCGTACCGATTTCGCTGAGTCCAAAGGTCTAAACCTTGAAGCGAGCACAGTGAAGCATCTTCAACAAACCAACGCTAAGCGTGCCTATGTGGCCAGTCGCTACGAGGCGAAACCCCGCTTCGCACCGGCCTGTCCCGCACACTTTGAAGAGGCGTTGAAAGACGTAGCCGCCAAAGTGAAACGAATGCTCACCACTCCACCCCCGCCACCACCATGCCCCCATTGCGGACATACCAAACTTACGACCCGCGTCTTGGAAACTGCCTGACAGCGCTTCATAGTGGCTGCAATCCCACGCCATTGTTCCGCCACGCATTTGGTGCTACTTGCGGCTTGCGTGGGAGGCATGTGTCGTCCGCGTGTGTTCTTGTGGTCCTTTGGGTCAGGGGGCAGGATTGTTAGCCACTGCTGAAACGCGCAGTTGCTTATTGTCTTGCCCTTGGCGGATCCGACGACGGGGAAACACCGAATGCGCCTGCAATGCAGCAGGACGGTGCGCCCTGAAGATGCCGAAGCGGTGGTAGCGAGGAGCTATCGCTGGCGGACATATGATGCGGTTGCGTACGCGTGGCCGCACCCATGTGCAGACAACCCCGAACACAACAGAACGGACCGAACCTTATCACTAAGGCGCGGTCACACGCGGTTCACGCAGCACGGCGATAGGCGTCGTGCGGCCGCGATGAAGGAAACTAGAACCGAATGTCCATGTTTGAAAAACATACCGTCGAAATCGAATGGGGCGGTCGCCCTCTTACTCTCGAGGCCGGTCAGGTTGCCCGTCAGGCCGACGGCTCCGTTATCGTCACTTACGGTGAAACCACCGTCATGTGTAACGTCGTCTCCGAGAAGAAGCCCAAGCCACACCTCGACTTCTTCCCGCTGACCGTGAACTACATCGAAAAAGCCTATGCAGCCGGTAAAATTCCGGGCGGCTTCTTCAAGCGCGAAGCGCGTCCTTCCGAAAACGAAACGCTGGTCTGCCGTCTTATCGACCGCCCGATCCGTCCGCTTTTCGCTGAAGGCTACAAGAACGACACGCAGGTTACCTGTACCGTTTTGTCCCACGACATGGAAAACAACCCGGACATCGTCGCCATGATCGCGACGTCCGCAGCGCTGACCATTTCCGGCGTGCCGTTCAGCGGCCCGATCGCCGGTGCCCGCGTCGGCCTGATCGACGGCGACTACGTGTTGAACCCCAATGTCGATGAAATGCCCGAGAGCGATCTCGACCTCATCGTCGCCGGTACGACCGACGCCGTGCTGATGGTGGAATCGGAAGCCAACGTGTTGTCCGAAGAAGTCATGCTCGGTGCGGTCATGTTCGGCCACGAAGAGTTCCAGCCCGTCATCGACGCCGTCATTCAGCTGGCTGAAAAATGCGCCAAGGAACCACGTCCGCACACCGTGCCGGACAATTCCAAGCTCGAAGGCGAAGTCACCAAGCTGGTCGGCAAGGCCATCGAAAAAGCCTACACCATCGCCGACAAGCAGGACCGTTACGCGGCCATCGACGAAGCCAAAGCCACCGCCAAGGACAAGTTCCTGAGCGAAGAATCCACCGATGAAGAAAAAACCACCTTCGGTGGCGTCTTCAAACAGGTGCAGGCCAATGTCGTTCGCGGCTCGATCATCAAAACCAAAAAACGCATCGACGGTCGTGACCTCGACACCGTGCGCCAGATCGAATCCCAGGTCGGTATTCTGCCCCGCACCCACGGTTCCGCGCTCTTCACCCGTGGTGAAACGCAGGCCATCGTGGTCGCAACATTGGGCACAGGCGATGATGAGCAGTTCATCGACGCGCTGACCGGCACGTACAAAGAAAACTTCCTGCTGCACTACAACTTCCCGCCCTATTCGGTCGGCGAAACGGGTCGCATCGGCTTCACCTCACGCCGCGAAATCGGCCACGGTAAGCTGGCATGGCGCGCTGTGAAAGCGGTTCTGCCGTCCAAGGAGGACTTCCCCTACACGCTGCGTGCGGTTTCCGAGATCACCGAGTCCAACGGCTCGTCCTCCATGGCCACCGTTTGCGGCACATCGCTTGCGTTCATGGATGCTGGCGTTCCGCTGAAGGCACCTGTTGCCGGCATCGCCATGGGCCTCATCAAGGAAGGCGACGACTTCGCGGTCCTCTCCGACATCCTGGGTGACGAAGACCACCTCGGCGACATGGACTTCAAAGTGGCTGGTACTGCCGAAGGCATCACCTCGCTGCAGATGGACATCAAGATCACCGGCATCACCGAAGACATCATGAAGATTGCTTTGGAGCAGGCCAAAGGCGGTCGCGAGACCATCCTGAACGAAATGTCCAAAGCGTTGACCGAAGGTCGCTCCGAGCTGGGTGAATTCGCCCCGCGCATCGAGAGCTTCAAAATCCCCACCGACAAGATCCGTGAAGTCATCGGGTCCGGCGGTAAGGTCATCCGCGAGATCGTGGAAAAAACCGGCGCCAAGGTGAACATCGAAGACGATGGCACCGTGAAAGTGGCGTCCTCCGACGGCAAAGCAATCGATGCTGCACTCAAGTGGATTCGCTCCATCACGGACGATCCGGAAGTCGGCGAAATCTATCAGGGTACGGTCGTGAAGACGGTCGACTTCGGTGCTTTCGTGAACTTCTTCGGCGCCAAGGACGGCCTCGTCCACATCAGCCAGTTGGCCGATGAGCGCGTGGGCAAAACCACAGACGTCGTCAACGAAGGCGACAAAGTCTGGGTCAAGCTCATGGGCTTCGACGATCGCGGCAAAGTCCGCCTGTCGATGAAAGTCGTCGATCAGGAAACGGGCGAAGAGTATGAGGATGAAGAAGACGAAGCCTAGAGGCTTCGACTTTTTCGGGTTCGCCCGATTGGGTTTGCGCTCACGCAGACCGGCCTACGGGCCGGTCGCTCCGCGGGGGCGACCTGACGGTCGGGCGGCTCTTCGCCGCCTGATACGGGCCTGAATTGAGAATGCAAAAGGGCGCTGCGGGAAACCGTAGCGCCTTTTTTCTGTTCTTCGGCGCCGCTGTCACCCGACAATCTGTGAGGTGGACTTTTTCTTAGAGCCCAAATGTACAAATGCTGCGCAGCGAGCGAAACAACGCTTCGTATGTTGGTGATACTCAGCGCTCAACATCGTTCAGGGCAGTTTGGTATCAATTTAGGTGGAGTGTTCAAAACCGTCTTGTTGAAATTCAGGACGCTCGCCCTAACAAATTGACGTCTTTAAGATCTATCTGGAAGAGCATCGGCCAAGCTAGTAAAATTCTGATCCGTTAATGCACTTAACAAGGCTTCCCGTTGCAGCTTTGTCAGATGCTTGCTGGGGTTGTTTTTCTCGACCTTAAGCCAGCGGAAATACACACCTTCAATATGAGATTTCAATGAATTCGGCGGTTCGCCTTCATTACTTGCCGTAATTTTGCACAATCGTGCGATTTCTTTCCATATTTGATACAGAATAGCTCTATTTGTTCGCAGAATTTGGTCATCGTAATCTCCGTCGGGTACGCGAAAGTGAATACCATCCGAACCAACGAAGTCACTAGCCGCCCAACTTGAGAGATTACATAATAGTTCCAATCGATCAGGTGTAAATTTTTTCGAAATCGGGAAATTTGCGCGAGCGCAGTTGTCTGCAAGATTTTCAAATACTCTGGTCGGATAAACACGTCCAGGCCTTGGAGTTCCGCGGAGAATAATTCGTAAAGTTTCGATACTTATATTTTCCACATTTTCCGGATTCGTCGCCTTTCTTGCTTCGTCACATAGTTCGAACCAAGTCAAACGTTCACTACCTATTGTTACACGGGTTGTTCCCGGCAGTCCGCGTAAGGTGTTTGCATGATAAACAATTAATTCCGGAGATTTCTCTTTTTCAATAGAGGCCTCGATCAAAGCCACAGACTCGTCAATGAGTTCGACAGATTTCGGATCTTCAGAATTGTAATATTTTGATAGTTGAGCCAGTCCCCTCGATAGGTATCTGAAGTAATCAGACTTTACTACATTTCCTTCCTCCATGAACAACTGATCAATCGTATATCTTACAACATCCTCAATAGCCTTCGGACTTTCGTGTGAAATTTTGTTAGCGCGATCGTAGCCCACTAGATACACCATGTTGTTTGCAAGTGCTGATAGTTTCGGAGGATTGGGAGTCATCTGCTTATGTGGGCCGACCTCAGAAAATGTGGCATAATGTGCCCATTTTGACGCACGGAAAGTGCCTTGTGGTCGAGACTTGTTCGCCGACGTCCCAAAGATTTCTCTAAATAGAAGCTGTGCAATCCTTGGGTGGCGGAACTCGTAGCTGCCCAATCCAACCACGGCGACCTCGCCCAACAACCGTCCAAAAAATTCCCTGACAATAGACTCGCTATCGTCTGCCGCGAGTCCTTGTGCCTCCGTGTGACGCCTTACATGCGCGATAAGTTCGCCGAATTTCGGCAAACGACCATGTGCGATCCGACCATTGATATCAAATAGCCACACGGCACTGGCCATTGTGTGAAACTCATGGCTACCAATTTCATATTCTTCGACGAGCCGCCGATACCGCATGTACAGCGCCTCACCCCGCGTTGCAGCAATCATTGCCGGCAGCAAGCCAAACCCAGAAGCGCCTTTAAGCTCCTCAGAAAAGAGCAATTTCAAGTCTACATCTGAGTTGTCGAAGGCTTCAAATTTTTTGATCAAACCGACGTATTTATCAGCGTCCTCAGGCCGGGTCCTTTCCAATGGTATTGCGTGAACTTCTACCTCAAGTTTTCTCTCCAGCCAGCGCCGATCTTTTTCACGGCAACCCAAAACCAGATGAAGTGACTGCTGGTCAGTGTTGTCTATCTTACAGCACCAAGTCGGAAATTTGATGCCACCATACTGTCGATCTGCAACGACCACGACCTTGCCGTCTGGCGGTGGCGGGGTGTCAGGCAATTTTCCGCCAGAGCTCCAGTAAACAATCGTCTTGGGTTCTTCGCGAGTCATTAGCTCAAGAAACTGTAGCAATGTGGATGTCACACCTTCGCCGATTGGCGCATTCAAAACGGTAATAACGTTTCCAGTTTCAATGGACGTCAACACTCGTTCAACTTGGTCTGTGTGGGGAACCATTCCATCTTTGACAATCTTAGGTGACGGATATCCTCCACGCAGGTAACTTTTTATAGCTGAATCTTGCTCAGGTGACGCTTTTGATTTGAAGGTCCCCTTGTCTATTTCAAGCTGCCACCATGGGTTCCAGTTCGTTGGCTCAGTGACATCTTTGAGTCTTGGGTCGTGAGTTAAGTTTAGCTCATCAATTATCCGTTTCTTATTGATATGTGAAATGTCGTGCTTTGCATTTAACCATCTGGACACCTGTCCCTTCTGCGCACCAACTCGCGCAGCAAGCCAAACAGAATTGGTCTCCATCTCCTTGAGCCTAAGGCGCATGAGTTCAGCAAAAGCGTGAATCTCACTCACTTGACAACCTCGCATCAACTATTTCGGAAAAACCACGGTATTGGTGCAATTAGCAGGCCTTCCCGTCAACCTTACTCCAACTACGAGATCAAACGCATCCCGCACCTCATACTCTAGGCCCGCCGCTTTGGTTCAAGGGTCGTAGATTGAGGAAAATGATATGATTCTTGTCAAAATTTCACATGCGGTAATCTGTATCGCCTATGCTGGAGCTCTCGCGGGTTTGGACAAACAGATCGTTTCTGCTGCGATGATGTCAGCCTATGCAATCATTGTGTGGGCCGATTGTTTTGGTAACGGTCGCTAGTTCAAAAAATTTATCCACATATCAGTATACACTGGACTAGGCTGCCACATTAAATGATATTCCTGCGGCAGCCTATTGCAAAATTCCATGCGAATAAATTTCCTACATCTCCTTCGGTGCGGTTGTGACGTTCGCTAACAATGACCACTTCCCGCACGTCCAAGACCTCCTACCAAAAATTCAATTTTGTCGCTTCGTTCACATAGCTGACTTTCGATGCGTTCGACCAAGCACAGAGAAAATTTCTCCCCACCCTACAATCCCACTTCATAATCACTCCATCCCCTCACAGGGAACCGGCGGTGCGCACCGTTCGGCTGTCGTGAGGGGGCGGTTCTTCCGGGGTGGGTGATGTAACGGCCATTCATCTTTCGGAGCCCCGCGCTCTCTTTCTGGGTCGCCGCGTCGTGCGGGGGCTGGCAGGGACCGGATGCGGCTCGCAAGGGTCGTGCACGGAGTGGTGTGTGAGGGGAAAGGCGTTTTTCGCGACGCCCGCAGCAGAACCGGGTGGGGCGTGACGGGCAACCGTTCTCGCCGAAACTACCGGCATAAGGTTGGCTTTCACGCCCCACCGGTTCCCGACTTCCCATCCCCTCGCAGCTTTCCGCTGGCGGGGTCGCGCAGCTGCGACCTCAGACTGTAACTTTGACTGAGGTTGGTACTGTGACCGGGCCGCAACGTCGGGAACGTTGTCTTAGGGCCGCCCTTGGATTCCGCCGCCGCACCGCTAGAGTGCCCGCACGTTCAACAGAAACGCGCCTTCTGACATGCGTATCGCGGTTGCCCTTCTCCTAACGCTCACGCTCGCGGCCTGTCAGGTCACGCGGCCTGAAACCGCGTCCTCCATCGCCGCGATCACGCCGCAGGAAGCGGTGGACGTCAATTCGGTCGATGCGGGCGTGCTCGATCCAGTCAACTCACGAGTGACGCCGCACTTGAAAATCCTGTCTCTGTCCGGTGGCGGGGTGGACGGTGCCTGGTCCGCGGGCATTCTCAACGGCTGGACCGAAGCCGGTACGCGGCCGAAATTTGATGTCGTAGCGGGCGTTTCCACCGGCGCGCTGGTGGCGGTGCTCGCCTTTCTCGGGCCAGACTACGATCCGGTGTTGAAACGCCTCTACACCGAAGTTGCTGAGGACGACATCTTCAAACGCCGCGGCATCACAGGCTTGTTGGGGGATTCCATTTTCGACAACGCGCCGCTGAAGCGCATGATCGAGCGCGAAGTGACTGCTGGACTGCTTGACAAGGTGGCAACCGAGCATCGCGCCGGGCGCCGTCTCTACGTCGCAACCGTCAATCTGGATGCCGGCGAAACGGTGGTCTGGAATATGGGCGCACTGGCAGCAGGCGAGCGCGGTGGGCGTACAAACTCTGTTCAGACGTTCCAGAAAATCCTGCGTGCATCCGCTGCCATTCCGGTGTTCTTCCCGCCGGTCTATCTAAAGCCAACACGCGGCGTTCAGTTGCGTCAGGCCCATGTCGATGGCGGTATCAAGACGCCGGTTATCCTGTCCGATTTTCTGTTCAAACGCCCTGCGCTCAAACGCGATCTCTATGTCATCGTCAACGGGCAGCTCGCCCTGGAAGATGTGAACGCTCCCATTGAAGCTAACCTGAAAAGCATCGCCGGAAAAACCGTGTCGTCTTTGACCCGCGAGTTAATGCAACAGACACTTTATCGCGGTTACGTTCGTTCGCAGAACACCGGCACGAATTTCCGCCTGTCCGCCATACCCAATGACATACCCCCGCCAGCCGACGCGCTGACATTCGAGGCGGGCTATTTGCAGCGTGTTTATGATCTCGGTCGCGCTTCCATCAAACAACCCGGTTTCTGGCAATCGACACCGCCGACCGTCAAACAGTTCGACCGCGTCACGATGCGTTAGAAGACGGGTGCCGGTGCTGGCGGCGGCGAAAAACCTTCGCGGGAAATACGGCGGTCAAGGCGTTCGATTTCAAAATCAAGATCGTCAATATCTAACTTCGCCTGCCTGATTTCACGACGAAATTTCCGCCTTTCTGCGATGACATCCGACTGCGTTCGCACACCGGCTGCGAATTTTTCATTGATGTCATCGATTCCTGACTTCGCGGTACTGATATTGCTCACCTCGCTGCTTCGGCGCTGTAGCAGTGCGTAGCGTTCCTTGCCGAGATTGTAGCCATCGAGAAACCCGGCCTGCTGATCTGCGGCGCAGATATTGTTGTAGGTCGATCCTATGTTGCCAACCAGGAGACCATTGTCCGGGGTGCAATAGCGGCGCGCACCGAGGGCATGACCTTCCTGCCAACGAGGCTGATCCACCGGTTGGCCGGATTTCGAGCAGGCTTTAATATGTTTGGAGATATATCCCAGCGATCGTCCCGCCGAACCGTCCCGTTCACCAATGAGCGCCCAATCGGCGACGGCGCATTCTTCTTTCGACAGCGTTTGGCAGGCTTGCAGGGTGAGCAGACCCAAAATGCTTGAAGCAAAGATAGTTAGTCGCAACATGAAAGAAGTTCCTGTGCTTGGTTCGATGGACCGGACATTTGCAGCTGCGGCCACTTTCAGCAGTGCCAAGTGACGGGCGCTGTTGTAAAGCGCACAGGCTGTTCAATTTACCCCCGTCCACCGGATCCACCATATGGCTGACGCCCGCGACACCCTGCTGCTGCCTTTTGATCAAGACCTGCTGCCGCAGCCAGATGGCGATTGGCTGTTTCTTGAGGCTCAACCCTTGCCCGGTGGAGCACTGCCGGAAGTGTTATGCGAGCAGGGGCATCGAGGCTTCTACCTCGCCTTAGAACAGGCTGGTTATAACACGGCCGCGGAGCGTGATGAGATCAGCAGGGCAGGTGCGCTGGTTCTGGCGAACCGCAACCGCATCGCCAACGAGCGCAATCTCGCCCGCGCGTGGAATGCAACGCGTGAAGGTGGCGTGGTTGCTTTTGCAGGAGATACGAATTCCAGCGTGAAGGCGTTGCGCAAATGGGCGGGCCGGCGCACCGAGGTCGCGGGCAGCTTGTCTAAACATCACGCGGTTGTCTTCTGGTTGATAAAGAGTGGCGACGACTGGCCGCTTGCGGAAGCGCCTGCCGTGAACCACGAATTCCATGTCGCGCCAGGCATGTTTTCTGCGCGCGATATCGACAAGGGGTCAGCGCTGTTGGCCGAACAGTTCGTGGGCAAACTGCATGGGCGAGTTGCGGATTTCGGCGCGGGTTGGGGGTATCTTTCCGCCAAAGCGCTGGAGGTCAGTGTCGAACATATCGAACTTTACGAGGCTGACCATGCTGCGCTGGAAGCTGCCAAGATCAATGCACCCGGCGCGGCAAGCTTTAGCTGGTGTGACATTACCAGCGAAGCGCCTCTTCGTTCAAATGGGGGCGGCACGTTCGACACGATCATCATGAACCCACCCTTCCACACTTCGCGGGCTGCGGAACCTGCGTTGGGGCAGACGTTCATTGAAGCGGCGTCCAAAGCGCTGCCGCAAGGCGGACGACTGTTGATGGTTGCAAACTCTCGCCTGCCCTATGAAGCCGTTTTGACGAAGCACTTCCGGCGGTTCTCAGCACTGACGCACCGGGACGGGTTCAAGGTGCTGGAGGCGGTGCGTTAGGGACAACGCCCTCGGTCATCCGGCGCACCACGATAGCAGATGAAGCGCTCGTGGAGTTGCAGCAGCTTCCAACCACGGTCCGTCTGACCGATATAGCCGATCAACTCCTGTCCGCTCACGGAGTCATCAAGAAAGTCACCTGCGGAGATATCGACCCGCAAGACATCACCCGCCTTTACCACATTCATCGAGAAGGAAGGCCGCCCTTCCAGACTTTCCGGTCCCGGCGGCAGATACCGGCCCAACGCGCCGAACACTGTGGCGGACGCAACTCGGTTCGGTGACAGTTCGACGGGGTGGAAACCGTCCGGCACGGCGCGCAGATCACTGGCAGGTGCAGCGGTCGCCCAAATTAAAACGGCACCGAGAACGACGAGTCCCCGGTGCCGCAAAGTGGTGTAGATTTGGCCCAACTCAGTGAGCCGCAGCAACCGCGCGTTTGGCCATGACCTTGACCAGATGGGCGCGGTATTCGGCGGAGCCATGGATGTCTGACAGCATGTCGCCTTCATCCACCGAGCAACCGTCGAGCGCGTCGGCGGAGAAGTTGTCGGAAAGTGCCTCTTCCATATCAGCGGGGCGATAAACGCCGCCGGAAGATGCACCGGTCACGCCGACGCGGACCGCATCGCCGTGATGGGCGACAAAGACGCCAGCCATGGCGTAGCGCGAGGCGGGGTTACGGAATTTTTCGTAGCCGCATTTTTCCGGCGCGGTGAAGGAAACGGCGGTGACGATTTCACCTTCCTTCAATGCGGTGTCGAACATGCCGGTGAAGAAATCGTCGGCTGCGATCTCACGTTGGTCCGTGTGAATGGTCGCGTTGAGCGCAAGCATTGCAGACGGGTAGTCAGCTGCCGGATCGTTGTTGGCGATGGAGCCGCCGATGGTGCCGCGGTGGCGCACATGGGGGTCGCCGATCCAGCCGCCCATTTCGGAAATGGCGTGGCAGGCGTCGCGCAGACCGGAGTGGTTGGCGACTTCGGCGTGGGTGGTCATGGCGCCGATTTTGACGGATTTCCCATTCACTTCGATGCCGCTCAGACCGTTGATCTTCGACAGGTCGATGAGGTCCGACGGGGCGGCAAGGCGTTGCTTCATAGTTGGCAACAGCGTCTGTCCGCCGGACAGGTATTTGCCTTCTTCGCCGATCTTGGATGCGGCATCCGCAAGGCTGTCAGCGCGGTGATAATTGGTCTCGTACATTGGGTCTCTCCCCTAAGGTGTTCGTTGTGCGATCATGCAGGGCGACTGCTCGCCCCACTTAAGATCACTCAGCCGCGTCGGTGATGTGGCGCTCGAACTGGTTGTTGTCGTTCGTGCCGTTCGGCCCGCCATGGATCGCCTTCCACACATTGTGCGGGCTGGCCGGCATCGTGATGCCTTCGTGGCCAAGCGCATCGGTGATGGCGTTGATGACGGCAGGCGGCGAACCGATGGCACCGGCCTCGCCACAGCCTTTGATGCCGAGCGGGTTGCCCGGGCACAGCGTGGTCTGGTGGGACACCTGAAAGTCCGGCAGGTCCTCTGCGCGGGGCATCTGGTAATCCATGTAGGAGGCCGAAATCAGCTGACCTTCATCGTCATAGACAGCGTTTTCCATGAGCGCCTGACCGATGCCTTGGGCCAAGCCACCATGGACCTGACCTTCGACGATCATCGGGTTGATGATGCGACCGAAATCGTCGGCAGCCACGAACTGTTCAATGGTGGTGATGCCCGTGTCGGGATCAACCTCCACCTCGCAGATGTAGCAACCGGCGGGGAAGGTGAAGTTCGTCGGATCGTAGAACGCGCCTTCCTTCAGACCCGGCTCCATGTCTTCCGGCAGGTTGTGGCCGGTGTAAGCGCCGAGGCAGACCTCGTGCCAGCCAAGCTTTTTGTCGGTGCCTTTTACCAGCACTTCGCCATCCTTGATCTCGATGTCGCCTTCGGCGGCTTCGAGCATGTGGGCGGCGATTTTCTTGGCTTTCGCTTCCACCTTGTCGAGAGCTTTCTCGATGGCCGACATGCCAACAGCGCCGGAGCGGGAACCGTAGGTACCCATGCCGAACTGCACTTTGTCGGTGTCGCCGTGGACGACCTGCACGTTCTCTTTCGGCAAGCCGAAACGTTCGGTCACCAACTGGGCGAAGGTCGTTTCGTGGCCCTGACCGTGGCTGTGGGAACCGGTGAGGATTTCCACGGTGCCGACCGGGTTCACGCGAACTTCCGCGCTTTCCCAAAGGCCGACGCCTGCGCCGAGCGAACCCACCGCAGCCGACGGTGCGATGCCGCAGGCTTCGATGTAGCACGACATGCCAATGCCGCGCTTCTTGCCGTTGGCTTCAGATTCTGCGCGACGCTTATCGAAATTCGCGTAATCGCTTTCCTTCATCGCGGCATCGAGCGAGGCGTTAAAGTCACCCGCGTCATAGGCCATGATCACTGGCGTCTGGTGAGGGAAGGACGTGATGAAGTTCTTGCGGCGCAGGTCCACCGGGTCGATGCCCAACTCGCGGGCCGCGACCGTCATCATGCGTTCCACCAGATAGGTGGCTTCCGGACGGCCAGCGCCGCGATAGGCGTCCACCGGCACGGTGTTGGTGTAAACCGTCTTCACGTTGGCGTGGATGTTCGGGATATTGTACTGGCCCGACAGCAGCGTGGCGTAGAGATAGGTGGGCGTCGCGGACGAGAAGAGCGACATATACGCGCCGAGATTGGCGACCGTGTCGATCTTGAAGCCGACGATCTTGTGGTTCTCGTCGAAGCCCATCGTGGCGGTGGAAACATGGTCGCGGCCATGGGCGTCCGTCATGAAGGCTTCGGAGCGGTCCGCCGTCCATTTGATGGCGGAAACACCGGCTTTACGGGCGGCCCAAAGGCATACGATTTCTTCGGGGTAGATGTAGATCTTCGCGCCGAAACCGCCGCCGACATCCGGCGCAATGACGCGTAATTTGTTTTCCGGTGCCACCTGATAAAAGGCGGACAGAACGAGACGCGCAACGTGGGGGTTCTGCGATGTGGTGTGGAGCGTGAAGTGCTCTTCGGCATTATCATACTCGGCCAGCGCAGACCGTGGTTCCATCGGGTTCGGCACCAGACGGTTATTGCGGATGTCGATGGACACGGTGTGAGCCGCGCCCTCGATGGCGGTGTCCGTGGCTTCGCCTTCGCCGATTTCCCAGTCGAAGATGATGTTATTGGCGGCTTCCGGATGAAGCTGGGGCGCGCCATCCTTCATCGCTTCCACGGCGGAAACGACGGCGGGCAGAACCTCGTAATCGATCTCGACAGCTTCAGCAGCCGCGCGGGCCTGCGCCATGGTTTCGCCGATGACGACGCAGACTGCATCGCCCACGTAGCGAACGGTGTCCGTTGCGAGCGCCGACCATGCGCCCATGTTCATGGGGCTGCCGTCCTTGGAGTGGACCATCCAGCCGCAAATGATGTTGCCGATGCCGTCGCCGGTCAGCTGTTTACCGTCGAAAATGGCGGCGATGCCGGGCATTTTTTCAGCCGCAGCGCGGTCGATGCCTTTGATCTTCGCGTGGGCATGGGGCGAGCGCACAAAGACCGCGACGTGCTGGCCCGCCGCATTGTGATCGTCCGTGTAACGGCCCTTGCCGGTGATGAATCTCTTGTCTTCCTTGCGCAGCACTCGTGCGCCAATACCTTCGATACCCATGATAGTCTCCTGTTTGCGCTCACGCAGATTGGCTATGCCAATCGCTCCGCGGGGGCGGCGCAGCTAGCGCCGGGCAGACTTGTCTGCCTTGGCCCGCTCCACGATTGGAGAAAGCCCGTTCAACCAGTTTCGTTACTCGGCGGCCTGTTTCATCGAACCGCCCATTTCCTTCGCGCCTGCGGCGATGGATTTAACGATGTTGTGGTAGCCGGTGCAGCGGCAGATATTGCCTTCGAGGTCGTGGCGGATGGTCTTTTCGTCCACGTCCGGGCCGTGACGGTTCACGATGTCGATGGCGGCCATGATCATGCCCGGTGTACAGAAACCGCATTGCAGACCATGGTGCTGGCGAAAAGCTTCCTGCATCGGGTGCAATTCGCCACCGCCTGCCAGACCTTCGATGGTGGTAACGTCGGAACCGGAAGCCTGAGCGGCCAGCATGGTGCAGGATTTCACGGCCTTGCCGTCCACATGAACCACGCAGGCGCCGCATTGCGACGTGTCGCAGCCGATGTGGGTGCCGGTCAGGTTCCGCTCTTCGCGCAGAAACTCCACCAGCAACGTGCGGTCGTCCACGGTTGCAGCAACCGCCTTCCCGTTCACATTCATTTCTACCTTGGCCATGCAATCCTCCCAGATGCACCACCCGTCCGTTCGTTCGAGACCGGTGGCGAGATGTCGTGAACCACAGCCTATGGGTCAAAGGCGGGTCGCGGCAAGAGCATATCGTTTGAAACAGCGTCGCAGCCGCCCTACCTCAAGTGAAACGTACAATAAGGAGCCGACCGATGGCCGAGACCGTAACCGTGAACGTGCCCAACAAGCACACCAAACTGGAAGCCCGCCGCCGCATCGAAGACGGGTTCGGCACCGTGCAGGAGCAAATCGCTGGAAAAGGAGTACAAGTTGACCAGATGTGGTCCGGCGACCGCCTCGACTTCAAAGCCGGAGCCATGGGCCAAAACATCACCGGCCACCTCATCGTGCGCGACGACGACATCCACATCGAAGTGGACCTGCCATGGATTCTGGCGAAGTTGAGCGGCGGGATAAAAGAGAAGCTGACGAAGGGCACGCAGTTGTTGCTGGATAAGAAGTAAGCCCGGTCACTCCAAATTCACTGTCATCCCCGCGCATGTGGGGACGCAGTTAGCAACACACTGCCAAATTTAATCAGGCGTTGAGCGGGGAATGATCGCCTCATCCTTCCGCGCGGAATATTCCGGTGATACTATAAGCTGTCGGAAACCCAACGCAGCCGGACCGCGCTCATGATACGCTTAGCCCTAACCGCAAGCCTTGTCCTCGCGGGCCATGCCACCTTCGCGCCAATGGCTGATGCCGAGGTGCGGTTCGGGAAGAACGTCTTCATCGGTGGCAACGATGTGTCCAACCAGACCTTCAACCGCAAGAAGCGCGGCCGCTACATCATCCACAAGGGCCGCCCGAAAAAGCCCGGTTGTGTCTGGCGCAAGAACGCCGATGGTTCGAAGACGAAAGTGTGCCATTTGCAGCGGAAGAAGCAGAATTAGTGATGATGAGATATTTTAGTAAATTTTAATTTTTTAATATCAATATAAAATTCGAAACATATTTGGTGATTTATCGCACCGGCAATATCTAGCAATCAAGACGTTTTAAATAATATTCTATGTCGTGATGATATATTTGTTCCCATTGCTCTGCATCTTGGAATTTTGGGTATGCAGTATTACGTTTGGGCCCGACAGTCCGTATTATGAGAGCTTCTAAATCACCAATAGTGGTGTGAGTATTATCGGTCAGCTCTTCTTCTGGTTTGCTAAGCATAAAAATTCCATTTTTGGGGTCCGCTTCAGCAATTGGATGGAATCCAAACCAAGAAAATCTATCCCATTTTCCGGCTAAATGGTCGGACAGATGGTCCTTTAGTCTTTTTCCAAGTCCCTGCGATCTCGTAAGCCCAACGTATGTAGGACCGTACTCGTCATATAGAATGTATATTCCTTGCTGAAATCGGAAATCCGTCACACGAATAGTTCCTCGATTGGATCCAATTTTCCCCAGAAGTCTGAAGCTGTTTCGAATGCCCTTGCCAGGGTTCCAATCTATCTCGTCTTCACGCCAAAATAGTCCGAAGCTCGTAATTTTCATGATTGTTGTCTGATTTGTCGTGCTTGAGAAATCAAGCCTGACAACATTATTCGTTTATTCCAACACAAAGTTAGATAAGTTAACAAAAATGAGTCCAGTCGCCCCCCTCACATAGCTCCACACACCCACTCCGCTTGCCACGCCCCGCCCATCGGCAGATATGTGATCCCAACAGACTTCCACCCACCACTGCGGGGGCACGCACCATGATTCCTACTCCTTATCTTCTCTTCCTCGGCGATGCGCCGGATCGTCTTGCTGGCAAGGTGGCGCAGGGTATCAAGGACTGGCGTCCGGAGCTTTGCGTTGGGCAGCTGATGTTTGAGGGCTGCGGGGCCGATATGGGCCTGACAAACATGACCATCGAAGAAGCTATCGCTGCTGGTGCCAAAACCATGGTGATCGGCGTGGCCAACCGGGGCGGGTTCATTTCCGATTCCTGGCGCGTGGTCATCAAGGAAGCGCTGAACGCCGGCATGGATGTAGCATCCGGCCTGCACAATTTGCTGAAAGACGACCTCGACCTGGTGGAAGCAGCTAGCGCCAACAATGTCGGTCTGCACGATGTGCGCGTACCGTCCGTGCCGTACCCGATTGCCAATGGCGAACGCCGCACCGGCAAGCGTTGTCTGGCTGTCGGCACCGATTGCTCGGTCGGCAAAATGTACACCGCACTGTGCATGGAAAAGGTCATGCGCGAGCGCAACATGAAGGCCACCTTTCGCGCCACGGGGCAGACCGGTATTCTCATCACCGGCAACGGCGTTCCGCTGGACGCGGTGATCGCCGACTTCATGGCCGGTTCCATCGAATGGCTGACACCGGATAACGACGCCGACCACTGGGACCTGATCGAAGGTCAGGGGTCGCTGTTTCACGCATCGTATTCCGGCGTGACGCTGGCGCTGGTGCATGGCGGCCAGCCCGATGCGCTGATCCTGTGCCACGAACCCACCCGCAAACACATGCGCGGTCTGCCGAGCCATCAGCAGCCATCGCTGGAAGACCTGCGCGACACCGCGCTGGCATTGGCCAAGGTTGTGAACCCGGATTGTAAGGTCGTGGGAATTTCCATCAACACCCAGCACCTGTCGGAAGACGACGCCAAGACCATGTGTGCCGATGTCGAAGCCCGCATGGGCCTGCCAACCGTCGATCCATATCGGCACGGCGCTGAGCGCCTGGTCGACGCGCTGGACGCCTAGATCGCGATGAAAATCACCGCCGTCGAAACCGTCTTTCCGCTCGCGGAAGTCTTCACCATTTCCCGTGGCTCCCGCACCGAAGCGCGGGTGGTGACGGTGACGGTGGAGCGCGATGGCATCACCGGCTGGGGCGAATGCGTTCCCTATGCCCGCTATGATGAGACGGTGGACAGTGTGCTGGCCGAGATCATGGCGCTGGAAGCGGACTTCGCAAACGGCCTCGACCGCAAGGTACTGCAATCGAAACTGGAAGGCGGCGCTGCCCGCAACGCGCTGGATTGCGCGCTGTGGGATTGGGAGGCCAAGAACGCAGGCGAGCGCGCCAGCGTGATGGCGGGCGTTCCCCATATCGGACCGGAAATTACCGCCTACACGCTATCACTGGCCGACGCCGACACGATGCGCGCCAAAGCCGCCGAACACGCCCACCGCCCGTTGCTGAAGGTGAAACTCGGCGGAGAGGGCGACCTCGCCCGCCTGCGCGCCGTGCGTGAAGGAGCCCCGAATACCGACATCATCATCGACGCCAACGAAGGCTGGGACGCGGCGACCTACACCGAACTAGCGCCCGTTCTGGTGGAACTCGGCGTGAAGATGGTGGAGCAACCGATGCCCGCCGGAGATGACGAAGTGCTGGCAACGCTGGACCGTATCCTGCCCGTCTGCGCTGATGAATCCTGCCACGACCGCGCCTCCCTGCCGGACCTCGCGGGCAAATACGACATGGTCAACATCAAGCTGGACAAGACCGGCGGTCTCACCGAAGCGCTGGCCTTGAAACGCGATGCCATCGCTGCCGGTTTCGACGTCATGGTGGGCTGCATGGTCGGCTCATCGCTCGCCATGGCCCCCGCCACGCTGTTGGCGCAGGGTGCGGCATTCACCGATCTGGACGGGCCGCTGTTGTTGGCCGAAGATCGTGACAACGCGCTGCATTTCGATGAACGCGGCGTCCATCCACCCGAACCGGCCCTATGGGGCTGATTTTTTGTTGCGCTCACGCTGTCGGGCTTCGCCCTTCGCCCGCTCTAGCTAAAAATGGGGGAGCGGCAAACGATTGCCGGAAGGCTTTTCGCCTTCTTCGCATTCCATCACAGTGATGAAATGCTCCGACCACTTCTTGAGGGAAAACCATCATGCGTACTGTTTATCTGAACGGCGAATTCGTTCCTGAAAACGAAGCCAACGTCTCCATTTTCGACCGGGGCTTTCTGTTCGCCGATGGCGTCTATGAGGTCACCACCGTTGTGGACGGCAAGCTGATCGGCTTCGAAGGCCACATACAGCGCCTACAACGTTCGCTCGATGAGTTGAAAATTCCGCACAAGGTCGATCGCGACAAGATGCTGGAGATCCACAAGGAGATCGCCGAGCGTAACAACGTGACCGAAGGTATGATCTATCTGCAGATCACCCGCGGTAATCCAGGCGATCGCGATTTCGCCTTCCCGCCGGAAGATACGCCCGTCACCATGGTGCTGTTCACCCAGCACAAGAACATCGTTCATGCCAAATCTTTGGAAACCGGTATCAAGGTGATTTCCATCGAAGATCTGCGCTGGGGCCGCCGCGATATCAAGACGGTGCAGCTGCTCTACCCTTCGCTTGCCAAGATGGAAGCCAAGTCGCGCGGTGCCGATGACGCCTGGATGATGCAGGACGGTTTCGTAACCGAAGGCACGTCGAACAACGCCTATATCGTAAAAGACGGCACGATCATCACGCGCCACCTGTCCAACGATATCCTCCACGGCATCACCCGCAAAAGCGTGCTGGAATGTGCGCGCATGTTGCAGATGAAGGTGGAAGAACGGCCCTTCACCATCGAAGAGGCCTATGCTGCTGACGAAGCGTTTGTCACGTCGGCTTCGGGCTTTGCGAACCCTGTGGTGGAGATCGACGGGAAGGCGGTGGGAACCGGTAAACCGGGAGCCGTATCGGAAAAACTGCGTGGTTTGTATCTGGAAGAAAACATGAAAGCGGCGGTCTGACCAATTTTGCGCTCACGCTGTCGGGGCTGACACCCCTTCACTCCGCGATGACGACACATAAGTGTCGGTCGCTTTTCGCTCGGGTTAGTGGGCAAACTCATAAACATCATACTGTCATCCCCGCATAAGCGGGCATGACAGTCGAGCTGGTGGCTACTTCCTCGCCAAGTCCAACCGCATTACCAGCGCGTGGCCTTTTCCACCATCGTAATAACCCTCGCGCTTGCCGACTTCTTTGAAACCGAGTTTCCGATAGAGTGCGACGGCAGCTTCGTTCGCAGCGTCGACTTCGAGGAACAACTCGCCCACACGATCATGCTGCAACCGGCGGATGGCTTCGCGCATCAGCAGGCCACCGATGCCGCTTTTGCGGCTTTTCGGATCGACTGCGATGGACAGAATTTCCGCGTCAAAAGCGGTCTGACGGATGATGTTGAAACCTAGCGGTGGTGTGCTTTTCTCGCCCACGCGTCGGGCGACCAGAAGACTGACATTTTCCTGACCCGAAAGCCGCGCGATTTCCACCGCACCCCAACCACGGGTGAAAGCTGATGCGTGCAGTGTCGCGATTGGTCCGTGATCGGCAGGTTCCGCGTCGAGAACGACTGGCTCACGGCGCTTTCCTCGCAGACCCAACATTACGCGACGCCTGTGTTGGCCTTCACCACGCCTGCCAGTGCGACGTCTGCAACCAATTTGGCCTGGGGTTTGGCGTCCGGCGCACGAAGGTAGAGAGGACGCACCGGCCCGCTGCGGTCACGGACGGCAAGACACGCAGTGGCAATGCCTGCTGGCGTGACTGCAACGGTGCCCTCGATGGCCTGCAAGCCGGTTCGACCCATTTCATGTGCCGCGGCAATGATGAGGGCAGCGCCGGAACCGGCGAGGTGAGTTATATCTTGCGGCAGGGCAGCAACGGCGTGACCTGGAGGTAGGGCTACAGGTTCGCCGGCTTCGGTTTCGCCAAAGACCTGCATCCAGACTTCGCCGCGTTTAGCGTCCTGCACAACAGCAGCAGGTCCGTTCGGAAGGCCCGCGTGAATGCCTTCGAACACCGTGACGCCAATACAGGGAATATTCGCCGCCAGCGCCAACCCTTTAGCCGCAGCCATACCAACGCGCAGACCGGTGAAAGAGCCGGGACCGATGGTGCAGCCAATCATGGTGAGGTCCGAATAGGTGGCGTCGACCTCTGCCAGTACTTCGCCGATCATGGTCATCAACCGTTCAGCATGACCACGACCAAGATGTTCGCTGGCGCTGCTGATGATCTTACCCGTGGCGGGATCGGCCAGCACAACGGTGCAATCAGGACCGGATGTATCAACGGCAAGCAGCAAAAAGCACTATCCAATATGCACGTTCAAAATTGCCTCAACTCCGAGCAAGCCGCCCGCAGCCCTGTCGGGCTGCCGGAGCGAAGAGCGACCGGCGCTTATGCGGCGCGCCCGCGCAGCGAAGGGCGAAGCCCGACAGCGTGAGCGCAAACAAAAAACCGCTACGCTACGGCTTCCACCGCCTCTACTTCAGGAATAAAATGCTTCAGCAGGTTCTGAATCCCGTGCTGCAGGGTAGCGGTGGAAGACGGGCAACCGGCGCAGGCGCCGCGCATTTTCAGATAGACGCGGCCATCCTTGAAACCGTGAAAGGTGATGTCGCCACCGTCCTGCGCCACGGCGGGACGGACACGGGTTTCCAACAATTCCTTGATTGTGGAGACGATTTCTTCGGAGCCTTCTTCCACGAACCCTTCCGGCGCAACTTCGGTGCCGCCAGCAGCATCAGCGTTCATAACCGGCGCGCCGGACATGAAATGCTCCATGATGACGCCCAAGACGGCGGGCTTCACGTGCTGCCAATCGGCAGTATCGTTCTTGGTGATGGTCACGAAATCGTAGCCGAAGAACACGCCGGAGACGGAAGGAATGGCAAACAGACCAGCTGCCAGCGGCGAGCGATCTTCGGCATCAACAGCATCGGAAAATTCAAACGGGCCATTTTCCGCCACGGTTTGACCGGGCAAAAATTTCAGCGTCGCGGGGTTCGGCGTGGCTTCGGTCTGAATGAACATGGTGGCACCTTTGGGTGGCGGGCTTGCGGGGCGTATAAAAATCGGACTTTATAACTCTTCAAAAATAGGGGTAGTTGAAGTCGCGATCAAGGGCGTATCGTATCACGCCGAAGCGCGTCTCGCTTTTTGCCCCTAAGCGGTCGCAGTTTAACGTGTGAGGGCAGATCTTAGCAGGCCAAAACCTGCGGCTGCGAAAAGCACCGATACCGCACCGTCCACTGCACGCCGCATACGCTGATAGCCGCGCATGAAACCGGGCAGTGAAAAGGCAGCGGCATGCACCGTGTAATTCGCAAAACCGATAGCGATGCACAGGGCTGTGGCAACCGGCAACATACCTGCTGCACCGCTGTCACCCAGCCCCATGGAAAGCGCTGCCATCCACGCAACCACCGCCTTGGGGTTAGACAAATTGAGCAAAAGCCCCTGCCGAAACCAACGCCCTTGTGGAGCCTCGGAAATCGCGTGCTTTTCTGATCGCATGGCGGAGCGGGCGGATTGGAGCGCCAACCATATAAGATAAGCGCCGCCCAACAGCTTCATGGCGATCAAAACAGGCGGCGTACTTTGAAGCACAGCCCCCATACCGGTGGCCGCGACCAACCCCCAAAACGCGAGTCCACAGGAAAGCCCAAGCGCAAAACTGTGCCCGGCTTTACGACCAGCGCTCATGGAAACGGTGGCAACCGCGATATTGGCTGGACCGGGTGATACCGTGACCACGAGAAAGGCGAGTGCGATGGACGCCAGTGAGGCTAGGTCGATCATGCTGTTAAACAAGATCGTCGATATCTTCATCCGTTAGCGTGGCAGGTACGACCGTTACGGGGATCGAGAACGCAGCCGATGATCCGGCGATAGCGGAAACCAGCGGGCCGGGTCCTTCTTTATCATCGCCAGCGGCCAGCACCATGAGCGCTATGTCGTGGTCTTCCTCAATCAGTTCTTCGATGGCCTGCGCAGGTTGGCCTTCACGCACCACGAGTTCCGGCGTGATTCCGCCGAATTCCGTGCACCAGGCCATGCCTTTGGCAAGTGCTGCATCAGCGGCGGCGCGGCCTTCCGAGCGCATGACATCTTCCACGCCCAGCCAGTGGCCGAAATCTTGCGGTACGATGACATAGATCAGCACCAGATGGGCATCGATGGCCGCCACACGGCGCGCCGCGTAGTGGATCGCCTTTTCGCATTCAGGGGTAGAATCCACCACAGCGAGGAATTTTCGCTTGTGGCCTTCGATGCGTACTTCGCGTTTTGAAACCATGGAATCGTCTTGCCGCTTGAGGGGCAGCCAAGGCCGCCGAACACGTCAATCTATATCGGCAAGGGGTGCGTGGGAAGCACGAAAGGGCATCATCATACTTACCAGAACACTGCGCTCATACCGGCTGAAAGGTCGTGGGTTTTATTCAAATTCTTAAGTTAAAGGGGTCATTGTCAGTATTTATCAGACGACAACGAGTGCAAAAGATGAGCTTTTTAAGACGATACTTCGTGCTCAAGCGCGGGTTTACCAAAAGGTTTGCGGGCGATGAACGCGGCGCAACAGCAATTGAGTACGGGCTAGCTGCCGGTATGATCGCACTCGCTGCTATCGGCGGCATGAGCGCTGCAGGCGAAGGCACAAAACGCCCGCTGAACTGTGCAGGTGAGACATTGCAGGCTTCTAGCAAGGGTAGCTCTTGCCACTAAGGGCTTGGTCTTGGCGCCTACCTTTCGCAGCACGACATCACCCGCTTGTTTGGGTTTACAGCGCGAAGCCACATGATCTCTCGCTCTCTAGCCTCACATTGCTTATAGAAGCCGCATGCCAAAAATCAGCTCCTTTTTCGTCACCCGCCTCTACCACGCTGCCGTTTCCGAACATGGCAAAGCGCCGGATGCTGCCGAACTTGAGGCGACCTGTTTGTCGGTTGCCGAGGATGACGAGGCCGGCCAAAACTGGTGTGAGGAAAGCGACTTCCCCGGTTATACGAGCTATTCATCGCTGGACGACCTCGCGTGGCGTTTTCCCACCTTCAAAGAGTTGGTGAAGTCCCTCGACAAGCATGTGGCCGCCTTTGCCAAAGATCTGGAATTCAATCTGGATGGCAAAAAACTCAAGATGGATTCGCTATGGATCAACATCCTGCCGGAGGGCGGAATTCACACCTCTCATCTGCATCCCCACAGCGTGATCAGCGGCACGACCTATGTGGCCATGCCTTCTGGAACGAGCGCCATTAAATTCGAAGACCCGCGCTCTGCCATGATGATGGCCGCCCCCGTTCGCAAAACCGACGCGCGCTATGAGATGCGGAGTTTCATCTACGTCGAACCGCAAGTCGGCGACGTTCTACTGTGGGAAAGCTGGCTGCGGCACGAGGTGCCGATGAACATGGCCGAAGACGACCGCATCAGCGTTAGTTTCAATTACCGCTGGGAGTGATGTTCGCAGACTTGAAGCAAGACGCTACAAAGTTCCGTACGACCTGTCGTCGGCATGCCAACATGATTGAATTTATGGCAATTATCGCGCCCCGATGAACCCAACGATTTCCTTGGTGTCGGCCAACGTCTTGCGCGCTATGGCTCTGGCCTGTTCCGAACCATCGGCCAATATCGCATCGATGTGTGTGTGGTCGTCCATAAGGCGGCGCATTTCGTTGGCGATGGGGCCGATGCGATCCACGGCGAGGTCTGCCAAAGCGGGTTTGAAAGTGCCGAACTGCGCGCCGCCGAACTCACCCAACACGGATGCTTTGTCGGTATCGGAAAGCGCTGCGTAGAGGCCGACGAGATTGTCGGCTTCGGGGCGGTCTTTCAGACCTTCGATCTCTGACGGCAGGGCGTCAGGATCAGTTTTGGCCTTCTTGAATTTCTTGGCGATGGTATCGGCGTCATCCGTCATGACGATGCGAGACAGGTCGGACGGGTCGCTTTTCGACATTTTCTTGGTGCCATCACGCAGGCTCATGACGCGGGCGGCAGGGCCGCCGATGATCGGTTCGGTGAGGGGAAAATAGCCGTTCACATGTTCATCGCCCACCTGCATCGGTACGCCCAAATCGAGCTGCGCGATGCGGTCGGAATAGTCGTTGTTGAATTTTTGCGCGATGTCGCGCGTCAGTTCCAGATGCTGCTTCTGGTCTTCGCCCACCGGCACGTGGGTCGCGCGGTAGGTGAGGATGTCGGACGCCATGAGCGTGGGGTAGGAAAACAGACCGACGGAGGCTTTTTCGCGGTCCTTGCCGGCTTTCTCCTTGAACTGCGTCATGCGCGACAACCACCCCATGCGGGCGACGCAGTTGAACACCCAAGCGAGTTCCGCGTGTTCGGAAACCTGGCTCTGGTTGAAGACGATGTGCTTGGTTGGGTCGATGCCGGAGGCGATGAAAGCCGCGGTCACTTCGCGGATGTTCTGCTGCAATTCAGCAGGGTCCTGCCACACCGTGATGGCGTGCAGATCGACCACGCAATAGATGCAATCATGGCTTTCCTGAAGCGCTACAAATTTTTTGATCGCGCCCAGATAGTTGCCAAGATGCAAGTTGCCGGTGGGCTGGACGCCGGAGAAGACTCGTTCGGGAATTGTGGTCATGGATACGGCTTTCGGGCGACGGTTTGGGGCTGTTTATTGCGTTTTGCGGAAGCGCCGCAAGAGCGGAGCGAATTCGGCTTTCGACAGGCCGCCGCTGGCAAAGGCTGCGGCGAAGTAGATGAGCGCACCGAGCAGGATTGTGCCACCAACTGCGGCCAGCCGAATGAAGAAGATTTCATCGAGGCCCGTCAGCCAATCGCGCAGGAACCAGAGCAGCATGCCCATGATGGCGGCGCTGGCGAGGAGGCCTGCGAGGCGGCGCAAGGTTGTTGCGGTGGGGCGGAATTCCCCACGACGCCATGCGATAGTTGCAAGGCCGATAACATTCACCCACGCGGAAATCGAGGTAGCCAGCGCAATGCCGACATGGCCGAGGATGGGGAACATGAGGAGCGACGCTGCAATGTTCACAACCACCATCAGCACTGAAAGGCGGAACGGCGTCTTCATGTCTTCGCGGGCGAAGAAGACAGGTTGGAAAACCTTGATCGCCACGTAAGCCGGCAGACCCGAGGCGAAGGCAGCGAGCGCCATGGCTGTGTTGCGGGTGGCGGTCGCGTCAAACGCGCCACGCTCGTAGAGCAGCGACACGATGGCGTCCGGGATCACGATAAAGCCCACGGCGGCAGGCAACGTGAGAGCCAGCGCAAATTCCAGCGACCGGTTTTGCAACTTTTGCGCCTCAGCAGCATCGCCAGACTTCAAGGCGCGCGACAATTCCGGCAGCAGCACCACGCCCACCGCTATACCGATGACGCCCAACGGCAGTTGGTTCAGCCGGTCGGCATAGTTCAGCAGCGCATTCGCCCCGTCCTGCGCGGTAGCGATGATGGTGCCGACCAGCAGATTGATTTGCAGCACACCGCCGGTGAGCAGGCCCGGCCCCATGAGCACGAGGAGGCGTTTCACGGGCGCGGTGATTTTCGGCATGGCAAGCCGGAAACCCATGCCCTCGCGTCGGATGCCCATCCAGAGTGCCGCCAGTTGCACCACGCCCGATGCCAACACGCCCCAAGCCAGCGCGATGCCGACCTCACGTTCCGGCCATTCGAACCAAATCGCCGCTGCCAGAATGAACACAAGAATAATGTTCAGCAGCACCGGCACGATAGCTGCGAGGAAATAGCGGCGCAGGGAGTTGAGGATGCCGGAGAACATCGCCACCAGCGACATGCACAACAAATAGGGAAACATGATGCGCGTCATGGTGACGGCGAGATCGAATTTTTCCGGCGTATCCTTGAAGCCCGGCGCGACGATGGTTGCCACGAGAAATGGCATGGTGAGCATCGCCAACACGGTGAGCACGATCAGCCATGAGGCCAGCACCGCGAAAACATCACGAGCAAACGCGCGGGCTTGGTCTTCGCCGCTTTTTATATCACCGGCTCCGCCTTGGCTTTTATCACCGGCTCCGCCATGGCCTTCCAACTCCTTCGCAAAAAGCGGCACGAAAGCGATGTTGAACGCGCCCTCGGCGAACAGCCGCCGGAAGAGATTGGGAAAGCGAAAACAGGTGTAGAACACATCCGCCACAGGACCGGTGCCCAGCGCGCCAGCCATCATCGCCTCACGGACAAAGCCGATCACGCGGCTGGCCATGGTTGCCCCGCCGACGGTGGCGAATTTTCCGATCAGCCCGCTGCTTTTCCCCCCGGCCATATCGTTACACCGCCACTTTTTTCTTGCGCGGCTTACTCACCGTCGGCGGGCGTTTCGGCTTTGCGTGGGCATTGTTTTCCAGAACCTCCAGCAGGGTCGCCCGCGCTATATCCAGACGTTCCTCATTCAAAATTTTCGAGCCTACGAGATCGGTAACATAGAAGGTGTCGACGAATTTCTCGCCGTAAGTGGCGATGTGGGCTGAGGCGATGTCTAGCGACAAATCGGCCAGCGTGTCGGTAATGCGCGACAGCACGCCGGAGCGGTCCAGCGCTTCCAATTCGATGACGGTAAACTTGTTCGACGCCGCGTTGTCGATGGTCACTTTCGGCGTGATGGTGAAGGCCTGCTGGCGGCGCGCGGGTTTTCCGGCTTGCGATTCCAGTTCCGACAATCGCTTTTCGCCACGCAGCACTTTTTCGATGGTGTCGGCGATGTTTCTCGCGCGGCGCTTTTCATCATCTGGGTCGTCATAGAGACGCCCGACGAAGATTGAATCCAAAGCGCGGCCATCCTTCATGGTGTAAATTTCAGCGTCTTCGATGTTCGCACCCGACGCCGCGCAAACGCCAGTGATCGTGGACAACAAGCGTGGGTGGTCCGGTGCGACGAGGGTGATTTCAGTGATCGCCTCGAAATTGCGCGTGGCGATGTGGGTGGCCACCGGGATGCTCGCTGCATCCGTTTCCGCAATAAATTTCGCGTGGCGGATTTGGTCGGGAAGTTCCACAGACAACAGGTAATTGTCGTAGTGCAGGTCGGCGATATGGGCAGCGTCCGTTCCATCTTCGGCCAGCAAGGCTTCGCGCAACTCTTCACGCATGGCGGCCACGCGCTGGCGGCGTGGAGTGCGGGTGAAACCGCCGGTGAGATGCGGTTCTGCTTCGTAATACAACGTCCGTAGAAGCTGGCCCTTCCAGCCGTTCCACACGCCCGGGCCGACGGCGCGGATATCGCAAACGGTGAGCACCAGAAGCTGCTTCATGCGTTCCAGCGACTGCATGGTGGCTGCAAAATCCGAGATGGTTTTGGCATCGTTCAGATCGCGCGACTGGGCGGTGTCGGACATCAAGAGATGATGCTCGATCAGCCAGGCCACACGCTCCGTCTCGTGTTTGTCGAGGCCCAGACGCGGGCACAATTTGCGGGCAACTTTTGCACCGGCAATCGAATGGTCTTCCGGCCTGCCCTTGGCGATATCGTGCAGCAATGCAGTGACGTACAGCACCTTGCGGGTGCTTTCATCGCCCACCATCTCGGCCATGATCTCGTTGGCCAGCGGGTGCTTGTCTTCCGCCTCGCCCTTTTCGATCTGCGTCAACACGCCGATGGTCCGTATCAGATGTTCGTCCACCGTGTAGTGGTGGTACATGTTGAACTGCATCATCGCGACTATCTTGCCGAATGCGGGGATGAAGCGGCCCAACACGCCCGTCTCGTTCATTTTTCGCAACGTGCGTTCCGGCCAGACGGGCGACGTGAGCAAAGCGATGAACGCCTCGTTGGCGCGGGGGTCTTCGCGCACGATCTTGTCGATCAGTTTGCGACCGCGAGAAGCCCATTGCATCGCGTCCGGATGGAACAGTAATTCGTTTTCTTCCGCCAGTTGGAACATGCGAATGAGCTGCACGGGATCGTTTTCGAAAATCCCCGAACCGCAAGGACGAATGCGGTTGTTGGAAATTTCGAAATCATCTTCGCCGGACAGTGTTTTTGGGCGGCGGCGGAAACTTTCCCACATGCCTGTGATACCACTGGCCTGCTTGGCTTGCTCTTCTTCCAATTTTGAGCAGACGATGCGGGTGAGATCGCCCACATCTTTTGCCATGAGGAAATAGTGCTTCATGAAGCGTTCGACCGCAGATTGTCCTGGCCGCTCTTCGTAACCCAAACGCTCGGCAAGCTGCGGCTGGAGATCAAAGGAAAGTCGCTCTTCTGCGCGGCCCGTCAGATAATGCAGATGGATGCGAACGGCCCACAGGAAACTCTGAGCTTTCTCGAACTTCCGAAACTCGGATTTTGTAAAAACATCCTTGCCGGCAAGTTCTGCCTTGGAGCGTACGCCATAGTGATATTTCGCAATCCAGAACAGCGTGTGCAGGTCGCGCAGGCCGCCCTTGCCTTCTTTCACATTCGGTTCGACACGGTAGCGTGACGAACCTGATTTGTTATGGCGTGCGTCACGCTCGACAAGCTTTGCCGCGATGAATTCCGGTTTGGTTTTTTCGACAATATCGCGGTCGAAGCGTTCCCGCAGTTCATCAAATAGACTGCGTTCACCCCATAGGTAACGGGCCTCCAGCACAGACGTGCGGATGGTCATGTCATCCCGCGAAAGCGCGATGCACTGGTCGATGCTGCGGGTCGAATGGCCGACTTTGTAGCCGATATCCCACAGCATATAGAGCATGTATTCGACGATCTGTTCGCCCAATGCCGTCTGCTTGTAGTCGAGCAGAAACAGCAGATCTAGGTCCGAACCCGGCGCAAGCAAAGCGCGCCCGTAACCGCCCACCGCGACCACCGCCATGCGCTCGCCCGACGACAGGTTCGCGGTGCGGAACACATGGGTGATCGCGAAATCGTAGAGCACGCGGATGATCTCGTCTTCCAGCCCGCTGATGCGTTCGGCTGCCGCCTGCCCTGACCCGTCTTCCAGCAACATGCGCTCGACTTCGGCCCGTCCGGAACGTGATGCCGCCTTGAACAAGACGAGTGCCTGATTGCGGATATCGGTGGAAGAACCATCACCGTGCTGATCGACCGTCAGCAGCGACAGGGCTTCGCGCAAGGCATCCGCATCGACGATGCGGGCCATTTGGAGATCGGGGGTGGCCATGGCCCGCTTGTAGGCAAGGCAGGCGATTGTGGAAAGTGGCAAAGGCTGCGCTGTTTTACTGCCGGACAAAACCAGCTAGACCGCTTCCATCTTCGATGGAAACGGATTCAGTGTTTGCGCTCACGCTGTCGGCCTATCGGCCTTCGCTACGCGGGTGCGGTGCACAAGCACCGAGCGATCATTTGATCGCCTTTTGCTCAAACGGAAAATAACCTTATGTCCCTTCGCCAGCTTTGCATCGACAAAGGTATGCGCATGACCGAGCAACGGCGTATCATTGCCGATGTGCTGGAAGCAGCTGTGGATCACCCCGACACCGAAGAATTGTTCCGCCGCGCAACGGCAATCGACGCAGGCATTTCCATCTCGACGGTCTATCGCACCGTTGCCTTGTTCGAAGATGCGGGCATCATCGAACGCCACGATTTCCGAGATGGCCGCGCCCGTTACGAACCGGCACCGGAAGCCCACCACGACCACCTGATCGACACCCGCACTGGCCGCGTCATCGAGTTTCGCAACGAAAAAATCGAAGCGCTGCAAGAGGCCATCGCACGAGACCTTGGTTACAAGCTGGTGGACCACAGGCTGGAACTCTATGCGGTGCCGCTTAATGATGAGGACGCAAAGGACTGATGGCGCAACTGCGGCTCGTTCTTGCTCTGACACTTGCCGTGATATGGCTGTTGCTTCTGTTGCCGTTTCATCTGGTGGCACTGCTGTTGTTGAAATTCGGCCTGCGCTTTCCCGCCGGGCGCATGCCCGTGCTGTTTCACAAGGGGCTGCTGTTCCTGTTCGGCGTGCGCTGCCACGTCTCCAACAAGATGCCGAAAGACCGACCGCTGCTGCTGGTCTCCAACCATGTGAGTTGGCTCGATATCGTTGTGCTGGGGTCGATTGCACCGCTGAGTTTCGTGGCGAAATCCGATATGAAATCGTGGCCCGTTTTCGGACAGCTCGCGCAGTTGCAACGAACCGTTTTCGTTGAACGTGGCGACCGTCGCGGTTCTGCCATTCAGGCCGGTGATATCGCCGAGCGTATGGTGCTGAACGAGGTGATGGTGCTGTTTCCGGAAGGCACGACGACCGACCACAACCGCATCGAGCCGTTCAAGACCTCACTGTTCGAGGCCGCCAAACTTGCGCTGAAGGAATCCGAAGTCGATCACGCGACGGTGCAGCCGGTGGCGATCCACTACACCCATCTGCACGGCCTCCCGCTCACCCGCGCCGAACGCCCCCACGTTTCGTGGCCCGGTGAAATCGGCATCGGCGAAAGCATATTGCCGTTGGTGCGGGTCGGCGCATTGGATGTTCATGTGAAACTGGGCGAGCCGGTGGTGTTCGACGCCTCCACCCACCGCAAAAGAGTGGCCGCCACGACACGCGAGGCGATCGAAGCGATGCTGGACCCTTCACGGGGCTGACAAGTCTTTGCGTTGCGCCTGAATCGGCCTATGTGAGCGGAATGCAAAACGATACCAAAAAACCAGAGCCCCAAGCACCTACCAAAAAGGTCTTCATCAAGACCTGGGGCTGCCAGATGAATGTCTATGATTCCACGCGCATGAGCGACGCGCTGGAAGCCGATGGCTATGCGCCAACCACCACGATGGAAGACGCCGATCTGGTGCTGCTGAACACCTGCCACATTCGTGAGAAGGCGGCGGAGAAGGTCTATTCCAATCTCGGTCGCATCCGCCAGTTGAAGGAAACGCGCGCAGGCACGGACCGTCCGCTGACCATCGGTGTGACTGGTTGCGTGGCGCAGGCCGAGGGGCAGGAAATCATCCGCCGTGAACGCGCGGTCGATCTGGTGGTCGGACCGCAAACGTATCACCGCCTGCCGGAAATCGTGACCCGTTCAAAATCCGGCCCGCAGGTCGACACCGAATATGCGGTGGAGGACAAATTCGAGCACCTCGCACTGCCGAAGAAACGACAGGTTCAGGCGCGGGGCGTGACTGCCTTTCTGACGGTTCAGGAAGGCTGTGATAAATTCTGCACCTTCTGCGTGGTGCCTTACACGCGCGGTGCCGAAGTCTCCCGACCGCTGGCGCAAATTCTCGATGAAGCCCGCGCCCTGATCGACGCCGGCGTGCGTGAAATCACGCTGCTGGGGCAGAACGTCAACGCTTGGCACGGCGTCGATGGCACAGGCCGCGAGTTGGGTCTCGGCCATCTTTTGCACCATCTCGCCGCCCTGCCCGGCATCGCGCGACTGCGCTACGTCACGTCCCACCCGCGTGACATGGCGGACGATCTGATCGAGGCCCACCGTGATCTCGATTGTCTGATGCCCTATCTGCATCTGCCGGTGCAGGCCGGATCGGACAAAATTCTCAAATCCATGAACCGTGGCCACACCAGCGCAGATTACCTGTCGATCATCAACCGCGTGCGCGAAGCACGCCCCGACATCGCGATCTCCGGTGACATGATCGTCGGCTTCCCCGGCGAGACGGACGACGATTTCGAAGCGACGATGGAAATCGTCCGGCAGACGAATTACGCCGCTTGCTACTCGTTCAAATATTCCATGCGCCCCGGCACCCCCGGCGCGGAAATGACCGATCAGGTGGACGAGGCGGTGAAGACCGAACGTCTTGCGCGCCTGCAGGCGTTGCTGTCCGACCAGCAGAAAGCGTTCAACGCCGCCTGCATCGGCAAGACCATCGACGTGCTGATCGAAAAGCCCGGGCGCACGGAAGACCAGTGGATCGGACGCTCGCCTTGGCTTCAATCCGTCGTCATGCCGCGCACCTTGGGTGCCATCGGCGACATCGTGTCCGTTGACGTTATCGCCGCGCAGGCCAATTCTCTCATGGGGGCAGGCGCGCAGCTTGCTCCACCCGCATCCCACAACTCAACCTCCCAAAACATGGAAACCGCCACGCTTTGAGCAACACCGAAAATCTGCCAGATTTCATCACCGAACCAGCCGTCGACGCCGACCGTCTGGAAGCCAGCGAAACCGTCACGCTGACCTTTGAAAACAACGCCAGTGCCAGCGCCCTTTTCGGGCAATACGACCAGCACGTCGCCGTGCTGGAACGCGACTTGCGGCTGGAAGCCAGCACGCGGGGCAACACGGTGCAGCTCACCGGCGACCCGACAGATGTGGCCCATGCCAGCATCGTGCTGAACGCGCTCTACGACCGCATCGAAGCGGGCGAGGCCGTCGAGGCAGGCGACATGGAAGGCGCGATCCGTCAGGTTGGTCGCGATGCTGCAGCGCCGCATTTGCCGCCCCGTGATGCGGAAGACATTCCAGCCCCCGCGCAGGATGAAGTGGCCGCTCCCGCGCAGCCATTGTCCATGGCGTCTATTTCGACCGTTCGCAAAACGCTCCATGCCCGCACGAGAACGCAGGACGATTACATCCGCGCGATGGAGCGGTCCGAAATGATCTTCGGCACCGGCCCTGCCGGTACCGGTAAGACCTATCTTGCCGTCGCCCATGCCGCCGCTCTGCTGGAACGCGGCGCGGTGGATCGCATCATCCTGTCCCGCCCTGCTGTCGAAGCAGGCGAACGCCTCGGTTTTCTGCCAGGCGACATGAAGGAGAAAGTCGATCCCTATCTGCGCCCCCTCTACGACGCGCTCTACGACATGATCCCCGGCGATAAGGTGGAGCGGGCGATCACGTCCGGCGTCATCGAAATCGCGCCGCTGGCCTTCATGCGCGGTCGCACACTGGCGCATTCCGCTGTCATTTTGGATGAAGCGCAGAACACGACGACCATGCAGATGAAAATGTTTCTCACCCGTCTGGGTGAAGGTTCAAAAATGATCATCACCGGCGACCCCAGCCAGATCGATCTTCCCAGAGGTCAAGAGTCGGGTCTCGTGGAAGCGCTGCGGCTTCTCAAGCCAGTCAAAGGCATCTCTATGGTGGCGTTCACCGGCGATGATGTGGTGCGCCACAAGCTGGTTGGTCGCATCGTGAAAGCCTACGACGAAGAGGGCCGCCGCCTGTCGCAGAACCGCTCTTGATCGCCTTCGATCTGACCATCGAGGGCGGCGAGTGGGGCGATGAGGCTGCGCTCGCCACGTTGATCGAGCGTACGCTTGCTACAGCTGCGCCCCACATCGTGGATGGTCTGCCGGAGGATGCGGAAACATCGTTTCTGTTCACGAACGATGAAGCTGTGCGCGTGTTGAACCGCGATTGGCGCGGTCAGGACAAGCCCACCAACGTGCTGTCCTTTGCGGCCAACGAAGGCGGCGGACCCGTCACACCCCTTTTGGGCGATATCGCCATCGCGCAGGAAACCGTTGCGCGGGAAGCCGAAGAACAGGCCAAGAGCTTCGATAATCATCTCACCCACATGATCGTCCACGGCCTGCTGCATCTTATCGGACATGACCATGAAAACGACACAGAGGCGGACGAGATGGAAGCCCTTGAACGGCGGATCTTAGCCGATCTTTCCATGGCCGATCCCTATGCCGACCCCTATGCCGACCCCTATGCAGATACCGAGCCACTTGGCGCGGATTTGCGTTGAACTTCCGCCCTGCCATCTCCATATGCAGCCGACCCGCGATAGGCTAAGCTTTCTCCATGAACGACCTTAAACACGATGCTTCTGCCGACCGCACGGATGATGCTTCAGCCAGCGTTTCTGAAAATGAAAGCGCTACCGAAGCTGACGCCGACAGTCCGGTATCTCCTACATCTATCGACCCTGATGCCGAACCGCTGCCCACCAACCGCTCGCCAGCCTTGCTGGAAAACACTGCGCCCGGCGGTTTGGGCTGGTTCGATCGTTTGATGACGACGCTGCGTTTGCGCGGTCCCAGCACAATTCGCGATGATCTCAACGAGGCACTGACGCTTGGTGGCGAAGGCTCCGACGCCTTCTCGCCAGAAGAACGCGCGCTGCTGCAAAATATCCTGCGTTTCCGCGAGCAGCGCGTCGAAGACGTGATGGTGCCCCGCGCCGAAATTCATGCGGTTTCCCACGACGACACGCTGGAAGAAGTGCTGCGGGAATTTCAGGATAACGGCCACAGCCGGATGCCGGTTTATGACGACACGCTGGACGATCCGCGCGGCATGGTGCTGGTGAAAGACCTGCTGACGCACATCATCGCCACCGCACAGGCGCCTAAGAAAAAGCGAACGACAAAGGCGAAGACCGACAAACCGGCAAAGGTTGCGACAAAGGCCAAAACGGCAAGCAAGACTGCAACCAAACCAGCAGAAATTGAATCGGGTTCGATCGACCTCACCAAAGTGTCGCTGTCCATCCCGTTGCGCGACACGGACATCATGCGGAAAGTTCTGTTCGTGCCGCCGTCGATGCTCGCCTCCGATCTCATGGCGCGTATGCAGGCCACGCGCACACAGATGGCGCTGGTGATCGATGAATATGGCGGGACCGACGGCCTGGTGTCGCTCGAAGATGTGGTCGAGGAAGTCGTCGGCGAAATCGAAGACGAGCACGATGATGATGATGATGATCTCATCACATCGCAGGGCGATGGCCTGTGGTTGGTCGATCCGCGTATCGAACTGGAAAAACTGGTCGAGGAAATCGGCGATCATTTCATCCCCGGCGAACGCGGCGATGATGTGGACACGCTTGGCGGATTGGCCTTCGCCATCGCAGGCCACGTTCCCGTACGCGGCGAAGTCGTGCGCGGTATTCCCGGGTTCGAGCTGCGTGTGCTGGAGGCCGACCCACGCCGTATCCGTCGCCTTCAACTGGTGCAGATCAACGCTGTGCGCCGGACGCGGGCGAAACCCCGTGGAACGTAAGGCTGCATGATCCATGGCATTTGACGACGAACGCGCGAAACCAAACGAGTCCGGTCAGGAAATAGATCGGCTGATCCAACTGCTTGCGCGTCTGCCCGGCCTTGGCCCCCGCTCCGCCCGCCGTGCCGCGCTTCACCTTATCAAGCGCAAAGATGCGCTGATGTCGCCGCTGGCCAGTGCGATCAACGACGCGGTGGAGAAGGTTGGTGAGTGCTCGACCTGCGGAAACATCGACACCAGCAACCCCTGCGCCCTGTGTCGTGACCCGCGCCGTGATGGCTCCACCATCATCGTCGTAGAGGACGTCTCGGACCTGTGGGCGCTGGAGCGGGCCGCCGTGATGAATAACGCGAAGTATCACGTGCTGGGCGGCGTGCTTTCACCGCTGGACGGTATCGGGCCGGAAGATCTGTCGATCTCGCAATTGGTGGAGCGGGTATCCAGTGGCGCGGTGAGTGAGCTGGTCATTGCGGTCAATGCCACCGTTGAAGGCCAAACCACAGCCCACTACATCACCGACCAACTGCGCGGCATGGAGGTCAACATCTCCCGCCTCGCCCACGGTGTGCCGGTGGGTGGCGAACTAGATTATCTGGATGAAGGCACGCTGTCAGCTGCTATGCGGGCACGGACTAAGTTTTAAGTCGTAGGCGGCGGCTTCTTTAACAGAAAGACCATCACCAACCCGGCGATCAGCCCCCAGAACGCACCCGAAATTCCCAACAAACTCAGGCCCGACGCTCCTGCTAGAAATGTGACTGCAGCAGCTGGGCGCAAGCGCTCATCAGCAAACGCGGCCATGGCGGACGCCGAGAACGCGCCCACCAAAGCCAAGCCTGCAACGGCGGTGATAAGCACTGGCGGAGCAAGCGACACGAAGGCCGCAGCGACCCCTGCAAACAGGCCGAACAACACCGATCCGATGCCGAAAACGGCTGCCGCCACATAGCGTTTCGCAGGGTCCGGCCCTGCTTCCTCGCTTGCCATCATAGCGGCTACTATAGCGGACAGGTTGACCGCGTGGGCACCCAGCGGCGCGAAGAGGGCGGAAAACACACCCGTTGTTGCGATGGCCGGACCGGCATCTGGCTCGTAGCCATAGGCTTTCAAAACCGCGATGCCGGGAATGTTTTGCGATGCCATCGTGACCACAAAAAGCGGCAGCGCGATGCCGAGGATCGCGGCTGGTTCGAACACCGGCATGATGAGCGCGATGTCGGGCAACAACGCATCGCCCAACTGCTGCTCCCAACCGGCAGGGAACGTGACGCCGAAGACCACGACCACCGCAAACGCCACCAATGCGGCTGGAACCGCGAGCGCCTTGTTGAAACGCTGCATGACGATCCATGCCAGCAGGATCGGAAGACCCAACCGCCAGTCGAAGGCGATGGCCTGAATGGGCGCAAGGCACAATTGCAGCAATACGCCAGCCAAAAGTGCGTTGGCCAATGGCCCGGGGATAGCAGCTACCGCTCGCCCAAATGGTTTGAACAAGCCTGCCAGAACAAGCAGCGCACCGCACACGATAAAGGCCCCCACTGCAGCGGGAAACCCACCGGCTGGTACAGCTGCGCTAGCCAGAAGTGCAGCGCCCGGTGTGGACCATGCGACCCCCATTGGCAGCTTCGTTTTCAACGCAAGGAAAATGGAACTGAGACCCATCGCAACAGCCGCTGCCGACATGCCGAGCGCCGCTTGCGCGTCTGTCGCACCGACACCCTTCAAGCCTGCCAACACCACCGCAAACGACGATGCAAAGCCTACGAAAGCTGCAAGCGAGCCGGAAAAAACCGATTGCGGTGTGGCGTCTCGAAACATGAAGAATCTACTTTATCGCGGCGTATTCGGCGTCATCGCCGGGCGGCAGTTTGAAACGACCATGCGTGAAGTCGCCCTCGCGCCACGCTTCTTTGGCAGTTTCGATTTTCTCCTGCGACGACGCCACGAAATTCCACCAGATGTGGCGCGAACCCGTCATCGTATCGCCACCCAACAACATCAAACGCGCACCTCGTTCACCTGCCTTTACGGCTAACTTATCGCCGGGGCGGAAGACCATCATGCGGCCTGCCTCGAATGTATCGCCGGAGACTTCGATGGAGCCATCGACGACATAGATGCCGCGATCTTCATGATCGTCCGGCAAGGGCAAAACGGCACCGGCCTGCAAGGTGGCGTCTGCGTAGAACATATCAGTGAAGGTCTTGGTCGGGGCTTTTTCGCCATAGGCACGACCGACGATGAGGCGCAGATGTTTTCCCTCGGCCTCGATCTCCGGCAGCGCGTCCTTGGCATGGTGCTGGAAGGTGGCATCCATGTCCTCGGCCTCTTCCGGCAGCGCGACCCACGTCTGGATGCCGAACAGATTCGAGCCCCGCTCTCGCGTACCGGGGCTGGTGCGTTCGGAATGGGTGACGCCGTTGCCTGCGATCATCCAGTTCACCGCGCCGGGATAGATCATCTGGTTGGAACCCACGGAATCGCGGTGTTGGAACTCACCTGAATACAGATAGGTAACGGTCGCTAATCCGATGTGGGGGTGAGGACGTACGTCGATGCCCTGTCCGGTCAGGAATTCTGCCGGTCCCATCTGGTCGAAGAAAATAAACGGCCCGACCATCTGTCGTTTCGGAGCCGGTAGCGCACGGCGAACTTCGAAGCCACCTAGATCGCGGGAACGCGGCACGATAAGCGTATCGATGGCATCGATCTCGTTGCCTGTGGGGCAGTGGGCGTCCAACGCCGGATTCCAGCTCATGTCAGCGCCCCTGCAACACGTCGTGCCATTCCTGATGTTTGCGGAACTGCGCTGCAGCAAAGGGGCATAGCGGCATGATTTTCTTGCCAGCCTTCCGCATGTCTTCCACCGCGCGTTCCACCAGTTTCACGCCGACACCCTGCCCGCGCAGGGCATCGGGAACATCGGTGTGATCGATGATGATCATCGTGGCACCGGCCTTGGAGAAGGTCATTTCTGCGCCGTGGCCATCCACGACCGTGCGATAGCGCCCACCGGAATCCGTCTCGTCTAAATGAATATCCATATAGGCCTCTAATAGTGGGGAGGTGGTGTGTTCTCGTGTGCGCCAGTGCCGCCCTCTTCCACTTCTGTCACGCGGTCGCGCAGGCGGAGGAAAGATTTGGTCAGCACGTCGACCTTCTCCCATTGCTCGCGCAGTTGGTCGGACAGGCTCTCGATTTCGGCACCCTGATGGGCCACGAGTTCTTCGAGGCGGTCTAGTCTTTTTGGATCATCGCTCATTCCCCCTCATCGCCTGCCAAAGCGCGCTTGTCGAGATGCGTTTACGCCGGTAGCGTCGTCACATGAAAAAAGCGATAACAACTGCTCCGGCTATCCAGCTTTCCGGTATCTCCAAAAGTTTTGGGCCGGTGCACGCCAACAAGGATATCGATCTGACCATTGAGGCCGGAACGATCCACGGCATCATCGGTGAAAACGGTGCGGGGAAATCGACACTCATGTCGATCCTCTACGGGTTTTATCAAGCCGACAAAGGCATCATTCAGGTGGGCGGCAACGTCGCCACCATCCCAGACAGTCAGGCGGCCATCGCCCATGGTATCGGCATGGTGCATCAGCATTTCATGCTGGTGGACACGTTCACCGTGCTCGAAAACATCATTTTGGGTGCCGAAGGCGGCGGTATTTTGAACTCCGCCGTTCGCAAGGCGCGGGCCGAATTGCTGCGGCTGGAAGAAGAATACGGGTTGAAGGTCGATCCCGACGCTATCGTGGGTGAACTTCCCGTCGGGCTTCAACAGCGCGTGGAAATTCTGAAAGCGCTTTATCGCGGGGCCGACATTCTTATCCTCGATGAGCCCACCGGCGTGTTAACGCCGGCAGAAGCCGACCACCTTTTTCGCATCCTTCGCCAGTTACGCGAGCAGGGCAAAACTGTGCTGCTCATCACCCACAAGCTGCGGGAAATTATGGCCGTCACCGACGCCTGCTCCGTCATGCGGCGCGGGGAGATGGTCGCGACACGCACGACTGCCGAAACCAGCCCGGAAGAGCTGGCCGAGCTAATGGTGGGTCGTCGCGTACTGTTGCAGGTGGACAAGGAAGACGCTCAACCGGGCGAAGTCCGGCTTTCCGTTGACGGTCTAACCGTGCGCGATAGCCGTGGCGTAGCCATGGTGAAGGACGTTTCGCTGAACGTGCGGGCAGGTGAAATCGTCGGCATCGCAGGCGTTGCCGGCAACGGGCAGTCGGAACTGTTGCAGGCGATTGCTGGCATGGTGCCCATGGAAAGCGGCACGGTCTCGATGGACAGTGCGGTGCTGGACGCCAACCCTGCCGAACTGCGCAAAATGGGCCTCGCTCATGTTCCAGAAGACCGACACCACGAGGGGCTGGTGCTGCCGTTCGAGGAAAACGAGAACGCAGCGCTTGGCTATCATGGCGATGAAAAATTCGTCTCCGGTCCCTTCCTGCAAATTGACGCCATGCGGGCAGACGCTGAAGAAAAGATCGAGCGTTACGACATTCGCCCGCCGAACCCGCGCCTAAAGACGGCTAATTTCTCTGGCGGCAATCAGCAGAAAATCGTGCTGGCCCGTGAGATGGAGCGCGACCCGGGTGTGCTGCTGATTGGCCAGCCAACACGCGGTGTTGATGTGGGCGCAATCGAATTCATCCACCGCCGCATCATCGAAATGCGCGATGCAGGGAAAGCGGTGCTGTTGGTGTCAGTGGAACTCGACGAAATCCGCGCCCTCGCCGACCGCATCATCGTTATGTTCGACGGTCGTGTCGTTGGCGAACGTCAACCGGACGCCAGCGAAGCGGAACTCGGGCTGTTGATGGCCGGGATTGAAGACGAAGAGGCGGCTTAAGTCACCGCTACTCCGGCTTCACACCGCGCATATCGCCCGGCACAACTTGTTCCAGTTCTTCGTCGTTCGTCGAAGGCTCATAAGCCGGTAATGACTCAAACGCAGTCCGAAGAGCCGTTCCCCAGCCACGGGCAATTTTGTTGTAGCTGGGATCGTCAGCCTCAATGCGGGTGGATTCCGGCAGGGTAAGTGCATCACGATCGTAAGTCATAAAATCCAAGGGCATGCCGACAGACAGATTGGCCTTGATGGTGGAATCGAATGACACGCAGAGCAATTTGATCGCAGCTTCAAAGCTCATATCAGGATCGTAGGCACGCACCAGAATAGGCTTACCGTATTTGGCTTCACCGATCTGGAAGAAGGGCGTTTCCATCGTCACTTCGACGAAATTACCTTCCGGATAGATCAGGAACAGGGTCGGGTCACCGCCCTTCATTTGTCCGCCAACGATCAGTGAGGCGCGAAATTTCGACTGTGCTTTTTGGCCGTTATTGCCGTTGGTCTTCTCGATCACTTCACGCAGCGTCTCACCTATGCGTTCGGCCACTTGAAACATTGAAGGTTCGTGCAGAATGGAAGGGTCGCGTTCGTCATGCGCCTTCGAGCGTTCTTCCAACAGGCTGATGAGCGATTGCGTGGTTGCCAGATTGCCCGCCGTCAAAATGGTTATCACCCGTTCGCCCGGCACCTCGAAGGTGAACATCTTTTTCGTCATGGAAAAATTGTCGACACCGGCATTTGTGCGGGTATCGGACATGAAAACGAGGCCACGGTTCAGGCGCAGGCCGACGCAATAGGTCATGGGTGGTATGTCTCAGGCAGCTCCGGCGGCTGTCATTTTTCAGGAGGAATGCCGGAATGCAGTGCCCTATTTACTGCTGTTGCTGCGATGATTCAACGGTCTGCGTGTGAGGAGACACGAAAACTGCAACTTCCAGCGTCTCCGTTGCACCTCCGCGTCGTAAACCGCGAACGGGGGCGCACTCGCGGTAGTCTCGTCCGCAGCCGATACGAACGTAGCGCTCGTCCGGCGAGTAGCCGTTGGACACGTCGAAGCCGACCCAGCCAAGCCCTTCAACATGGGCTTCTGCCCAGGCGTGGGTGGCATCCTGCTCCTCACGTTCATTCATGCGCAGATAGCCAGAAACGTAACGCGCCGGAATATCGAGCAGGCGCGCGGCGGTGCAGAAAATTTGCGCGTGGTCCTGACAAACGCCTTGCGCGCCCTTCAGCGCGCTTTCCGCGTCGGTAGCGCTGTAGGTCGCGCCGGTTTGGTATGGTGTTGCATCACGGATCGCCTGCGACAGGGCGTGGAGACCGGCCACCAAATCATCGCCAGGCTTGTTTTCGCGGGCGAGTTTGCGGATCTCCGGCCCCGGTGTGGTCAATTCGGTAGCGGACAGAAAATGCCACAACGGGGCTGTGCCGTAATGTTCGCCATAGACTCCACTGCTGTCGGTGGTTTCTACACGCCCTTCGGCAATGATTTTCAATTCGCCCGTGCCCTCGGCGGCCTGCACCAAATGTGTGCGGTTGGCGTGCTGATCGTCGAATATCAACTCCGACCGGCCACCTTCGATGGTGATTGCCCAGTCGAGCACTTTCTGGTGCGGGCCGTCCTGCGGTGTCAGTTTCACCTGCTGCAGGGCTGCACCAACAGGCGCGTCGTATCTGTAAGCCGTGGTGTGTCGGATGGTCAGGATCATGCTCTTGCTCATCCGCTAAAACTGAAATCGGTCTCGATCTGCTGAGCGAGATGAATGTTGTCATCGAGAAATGACCCGATGAATTTGTGCAGTCCCACATCAAAAATAGACTTGATGTCGCGGTTTTGCAGCCTTTCAGAAAGCTCCCGCGCACGGCGGCAGCTGGGGTAGTCGATGCCGTATTCCGTTGTGAGCAATTCGAGGTTCGCCACCATTTCGCTGGCGCAGAACGCAAGCGAACGCGGCAGGCGTTCATCGAGAATGAGGAATTCCGCGATGGCCGAAGCCGATGATCCGGTGTCGTTCATCCAGCGGAACGCGCGGTGTGCGGAAACAGAGCGCAGGATCATTTCCCACTGCACATTGTCCAGCGCAGAGCCGACCGAGGCGACCGTTGGCAGCAACGTGTAATATTTTACGTCGATAATGCGCGCGGTGTTGTCAGCACGTTCAAGATAAGTACCGAGGCGAGCAAAGTAGTAGATGTCGTTGCGCATCATGGTGCCGTGCAATGCACCGCGCACAAGGGCTGCCTGACGGCGGATGATGCCCAATGCGGCTGGCAGTTCGGTCTCGCGGATAGGGCGTGCGAGTGCGTCGTTCAGTTCCATCCAGCTTTCGTTTATCGCTTCCCACGCCTCCGTGGTGATCGCCGTGCGGACCATACGCGCGTTCTGGCGCGCACTGTCGATGACGTTCAAAACGCTCGACGGGTTGGCCTTGTCGCGCAGTAGAAAATTCGTCACCTGCGCGTGGTTGTAGACAATGCCATCATCATCTTCGCGGTGTCGGTCGTCGTAAGACTGACGAACACCAGCGGTGGTGACGACGGATTTCCAAGCGCTTTCGCCATCGAGCATCCGCGACAGCGCAATGCGCGACCCGGCCTCGACGAGACGCGCCGTATTTTCGGACCGCTCCAGAGAACGGCACATCCAATAAATTCCGCCAGCAGTACGGCCCAACATCAGTTCATGCCTCCGGCCTGAACAGATGATTTACTTGCGCTCACGCTGTCGGCGCGGTGCGCCTTCGCTGCGCGGGCGCGGCGCAGTAGCGCCGGTCGCTTTTCGCTCCGGCTGGGGGCGAAGGTCTGGTGGGATGAAAATTTCATAAGATCAATCATCGAGCACCCAGGTGTCTTTCGTACCACCGCCTTGGCTGGAGTTGACCACGAGTGATCCTTTCTTCAGCGCGACGCGGGTGAGGCCGCCGGGGACCATGTCGATGCCTTTGGGCGAAACCAACGCGAAAGGGCGCAAATCGACGTGGCGAGGGGCAAGGCCCTTTTTGACGAAGATAGGGCATGTGGACAGCGAAAGCGTGGGCTGGGCGATATAATTGGCCGGACGCGCTTGAAGCTTCTTACGAAATTCTGAAATTTCTTTTTTCGACGATGTCGGTCCCACCAGCATGCCATAGCCGCCGGAGCCGTGAACTTCTTTCACAACCAAATCGGCAAGGTTGTCGAGCACATATTGCAGCGAATCCTTTTCCGAGCAGCGCCAAGTCTGCACATTGTTCAGCAGCGGTTTTTCGCCGGTGTAGAACTCGATGATGTCCGGCATGTAACTGTAGATTGCCTTGTCATCAGCAATGCCGGTGCCGGGCGCGTTGGCGATGGTGATACCGCCTGCGCGATAGACATCCATGATGCCTGGCACGCCCAGCATGGAATCCGGATTGAAATTCAGCGGATCGAGAAAATCGTCATCAACGCGGCGGTACAGCACGTCGATGCGCTGGTAGCCGGTGGTGGTGCGCATGGCGACGTGACCATCGACAATTTTAAGGTCACTGCCTTCCACCAATTCCACGCCCATCTGGTCGGCAAGGAAGGAGTGCTCGAAATAGGCGCTGTTATGAATGCCGGGAGTGAACACAGCCACGACTGGTTTCTGGTTGCAATTGTCCGGCTTGCAGGCAGCCAGCGATTCACGCAGCCGCTTGGGATAACCGGAGACCGGCCGCACTTTCACGCGGGAGAAAAGCTCCGGGAACATCTGCATCATGCTCTCGCGGTTTTCCAACATGTAGGAAACGCCGGACGGTGTGCGGGCATTGTCTTCCAGCACGAAAAACTCGCCTTCGCCGGTGCAGACCAGATCGGTGCCGACGATGTGGGTATAAATGCCACCGGGAGGCTCCACGCCGATCATCTGCGGCAGGTAGGCTTCGTTACGAGCGATCAACTCGTGAGGAACAACGCCTGCGCGGAAAATTTCCTGGCGGTGATAAACATCATACAGGAAAGCGTTGAGCGCTCTCACACGCTGGTCGATGCCCTTGGCGAGCTTGTCCCATTCGCGACCCGACAGAATGCGGGGAATGAGATCAAAAGGGATGAGGCGCTCCTGCGCCTGCGCAGCGTCGGCGGTTTGACCATAAACGTTGAAGGTGATGCCGGTGCGGCGGAAAAAAGCTTCCGCTTCTTTCGATTTACGCATCAGGCGGGTGGGGTCTTGATCGTTGAACCACTCGGCGTAGCCATCATAAGGCTCGCGCGGTTGATCCCCGTGGCCCGTCATTTCATCGAAATGGTTGATAATGCTTGTACCCCCTGTTCACTCCCATCAGCATAAGGAGCCTTAAGGGTAAGTCCAGCGGAAGCCGGTTGGTTCCATTAGGTTTCTCGCGACACCTGCACGCTCTGCGATTTCAGGTTCACCGGCGCGAATGCGGTGAGGAAGGAAATGTCTGCCGCGTCACGGCCTACGCCGACACGAACCATCTGGTGCGGGTGCGCCATGCCGGTGGCATCCACCAGCCGCCATTCGCCGCCGAGCCACAATTCGGCAACAGCATGGAAGTCCTGCGGGTTCACATCCGGCGCATAGACGGACACCATGCGTGCGGGTACGCTAAGCGAACGGGCAAGCGAAATCATGACATGGGCATAGTCGCGGCATACGCCTGCGCGCTTTTCCCATGTGTCGAAACCGGTGGTGGAAGCGTCGCTGGCACGGCTGTCGTAAGTGAAGTTTTCCTCAACCCAGTCCCGCATGGCGGCCATGGTTTTGCCGCTGGGTATGCCGCCAAATTTTTCAATCGCAACACTGCCAAAGGCGATCGGGTCGCAATAGCGCGACGCGAAGATGTATTTCACAACGTCAGCGGGAAGTCGCACCAACGGCTCGCGTTCCAGTTCTGCAAGTTTGAACGGCTGCCGTGTTACCTCGACCTGCGCTTTGTAGCGGGCAGTAAAATCTCGTTCGGACCATATCCACCGGCGTGAACCAATCCCTTCATCGCCTTCGATCATTCGGGTAGACGGATCACCCTCAATGTCTAACCCGGCCTTACGGATCGTCTGCCCGTCGCCATCTGCGGCTTCGATCTGCAGCAGGATAGACAGTGCTTCGGTGCATTCGTAGTCGAGCGCAACGTCGATATTGAGCAGCATGGTGAGCTTTCAAGCCGGTGGGACGTGAGCAACGCGTCGTTGGGCTCGATTACCAACGCAACCGCTACGGGCGGGTTGCACGAATGTCCATTACCACGTCCACATCTAGCCCGACTGTATCGCCAGCGGGAAAGCCAGCACCAACGCCGAAGTCCAATCGCTTTATCGGTATAGTGGCGGACACGGTGGCCACACCGTCAGCCTCTGCGAACGTAAAATCGATAACGGCAGGAGCTTCGGTTCCCGACAGCATCAACATGCCGGTGGCGCGGTAGCCCGTGTCAGTCGTCCCGATGGATTCGGAAACGAAACGCGCCGTGGGGTTGGCGCCGGTTGCCAGAAATTCATCGCCAATGGCGCGGGCGGTGTTGTCGCCCATCTGGAACGTTGCGGTTTGAACCGTGGCATCGATGGAGCCGGACGCAGGGTCTGTGGGATCGAAAACCACGTCAGCCGACCATTCTCCAAAGCTGCCGCTAACGGGCGAACCCATCTGACGAATGGTTACGCCGAGGGTGGATTGTGCCTGATCAATGACCCACGCTCCGGCTGTAACCGACGCTGCTTCTGCTGCTTGCTCAACTGTTGCCGCAGGTGTTTCCACCACAGCTGCTACAGGCGCTTCCGGCGTATAAATACGATCCACCACAACGACGGCAACGGCGGACACCAAAAGCACTGCCACGGCTGCAAATAGCGGATTATGATCGTGGGGTATGCGCACCATGGGCATCTCGCCGGAAAGGTCTGCGCCGGGCACCATACGGGCCAGTGTTTTATCCTTGTCGATCACAGCATGCTTCAGCGCGCCTGCAATGTGCAGGCCGAGTGAACCCACCAGTGTGATGGCAAAGACGAAATGCGCCGAGTTGAAAAAACGGGACACTGCATCACTTTTCGGCACCAGCGGCAGCGTGTCACCAAAGCCCCACCAGATGGGCGAATAGCCTGTGGATGCAGCGTGATGAATCCACCCCGTTACCGGCAGCAGAATGATCGAAGCGTAGAGAAGGTCATGAACGGCGCGAGAGGCGAAGCCTTCCATGCCGTCGTGCAATGGCGCGGGCTTGGTTTGCGTCAGCACCCAGCCGATGCGGATAAGCGCCAATGCCAATGCTGCAATACCGATGCTTTTGTGCAAGCCGTAAAGCCAGACCTTGTCGGCAATCTCATCGGGATTGGTGGCAGGCAGCCAACCCATGATGACACCCATGGGCAACATCGTAATGATGAGAAGAGCTACGGCCCAGTGCAGGATTTGGTGCACAAGGCCGTAGCGTTCGCGTGTGTTGGTGAGCTGCATGGTTCTATCTTACTTCGTATGTTGCTCACCCAATAGCAGATGCTGCCTAGGACGTCTTTTCGAGTTCTGCAGAAATGATGATTTCCACCTCATCGCTGACGTTGGGTGCGAATTTACCAAGACCCCAGTCGGTGCGCTTCAGCGTTGTGGTGGCGTCGAAGCCTGCCCAACCCTTTTGATTGATCGGGTTGGTGCCAACCTTGTTGACTGTCGCATCCAACGTGACGGACTTGGTTTGGCCAAGGATCTTTAGATCACCGGTGATTTTTGCAGTCTTATCGCCGGTCGGCTCCACACTTGTGGATGTGAACGTCACTACTGGAAACTTACCAGCGTTGAAGAAGTCGGGTGACTTGAAATGGTCATCGCGACCCTGCCAACCGGTCAACATGTCTTCGAGTTTCATTTCCACCTGCACTGAGGAATTGGCGAGGTTTTCCGTGTCCAGCGTGGCGGTGCCGGTGAAGCCGGAGAACATGCCGTAGGTCGTGGAGAAACCGAGGTGATTGTAAGAAAACACAGCCTGGGCGTGGCTTGGATCAATCTTGTAGCTGTCGGCAGCGAAAGCAGAAGTCGCGGTGGCGAGTGCGATGGAAGCGGCGAGAAGGATGCGTTTCATAGAGCAAGTTCCTTTTGGAAGGGTGTGTATGAGAAATGACGGATCGGGGCTTGGGTTCCCGTTTGCCCTTATAAGCTATGTCGTGCAAATCTGCTTCTCAACAGACAATCACGCATGTTTGAAATGCATTTATGCAGAACATTGATTGGGACATTTTCCGTTTTGTAGTGGCCGTTGCCGATAGTGGCAGCGCAGTGAGGGCGGCTGAGGTTTTGGGAGTGGATGCATCGACCGTCCAACGCCGCATCATTCGGTTCGAACGTGACCATGGTGTGACGCTGTTCGAGCGCCAACGCTCCGGCTATACGCCCACCGCGGAATGCGCTGCGATCATAGATCAGGCCCGTGCTATGGAAGCAGGTGTTTCCGACACGATCCGCAGCATTTTAGGTCAAGACCTGCGGCTGGAAGGCCGAGTGACAGTGGCCACAAACGAGACGCTGGCCGAAACGCTTTTGCCGCCGCACCTGGTCGAATTTCAACGCCTGAATCCTGCAATCGAAATAGATCTCAACGTTTCCAGCCAGCGTGTGAACCTTGCGCGGATGGATGCTGATATCGCCGTGCGCCCGTCGCACAATCCACCGCAAAACCTCACCGCGCGGCGGGTTGGTGATCTTGCGGTGGCGGTATTTGCAAGCCCGTCGCTGGGCATCGCACCTGCTCCGCTGGAAGCGTTGGCGAAGCTTGAGACAAGCTGGGTTGGCGTCATGGGACCGTTGGAAGCATCTTCGGCTTTCGATGTGTTGAGTGAACTTATTTCACCCGAGCAGATTGCCATGCGGGCCGACACGTTCACCGCAGTGAAACAACTCGTCATCGCCCGCGTCGGGCTTGCGGTTCTGCCCTGCTGCTCACCAACCGCAGCTGACGGCTTGGTGCGCCTCACGCTGCCCCTCGCCGGGCGGTCCGTGCCGCTTTGGGTGCTCACCCATCCCGACGTGCGTCACTCCGCCCGCGTAAAAGCCTTGGCACAACATCTGCATGAAGGTTTGATGGCAGATCGCGCGGTGCTGGAAGGCCTAGATGACTAAAGAACAACTCCTGCCCGTCATTTTGGCGGGCGGCGGCGGCACACGCCTTTGGCCACTATCGCGCACACGCCATGGCAAACCGTTTTTGGATTTGACGGGCGACGGCTCACTCCTGATGCAAACTTTACAGCGGGCTGCACTGGTCACCGATACCGCACCTATAATTGTATGCGGCGAAGAAGAACGGTTTCTGGCGGCTGAAGAATTGCGCAGCTCAGAAATCTCAGGCGGTCGTATTTTGCTGGAAGCGGTGCAGCGCAACACAGCGCCAGCGCTTACCTTGGCGGCGTTGGAAGCCACCCGCGATGGTGCCGACCCATTGCTGCTCGTTCTACCCTCCGATCACATCATAGATAATGTTGCATTTGTGGAGGCGCTCGCTGTGGCTGCCCTTCATGCTGGCCAGGGCCAAATCGTAACCATGGCGGTAACGCCGGAAGGGCCTCAGACAGGCTATGGCTACTTGCAACTGCGTAAAAGCCAAAGTGCCGGGGATGCGAGTTTCGTGGATGGCTTCATCGAGAAACCCGGGGATGCGGCAGCAAAAGCGCTCATCAAGAGCGGTAACGTTGCCTGGAATGCGGGCATCTTCGTGCTGCGCGCCAGCAGCTGGCTGAGCGAGGTGGAGCAGCATGCACCGGATATAATTTCCGCCTGTCGGTCTGCCTTCGACAAACGTTCAGCCGACGCGGACTTCATTCGTGTCGATGCGGCAGCCTTTGCCAAAAGCCCGAATATCTCCATCGACTATGCTGTAATGGAGCATGCAACAAATCTGGTCGCCGTGCCGCTGCATGCCAATTGGAGCGATCTGGGCACATTTGATGCCTTGGCCCATGCGCTACCCAAGGACGAACACGACAACGCTATCGTTGGCGATGTTGTCACTCACGATAGTCGCCGTAATTTTCTCCACGCTGAAAGCCGACTGCTCACCGTTGCTGGTCTGAGCGATATGGTGGTCGTGGAAACTGCAGACGCGGTTTTCGTTGCACCGCGCAACAGCGCCAATCTGGCGGGAGGGGTGGCGAAAGCACTGTCGCAATCAGGCCGTAGCGAGGCCGCGCAACATACACGGGTGCAGCGCCCTTGGGGTCGATACGTCATCTTAGCGGAACGCAAAGACCATGTGATTAAGCGCATCACCGTCAATCCCGGCCGATCGCTGTCCCTGCAACGCCATAAGCACAGGTCGGAACACTGGTTGGTGCAGAGCGGTGTTGCAACAATCGAACTTGATGGCGTGATGAAAACGCTTGCCATAGGGCAGTCCATCGACATCCCCAAAGGCGCGGTTCACGCCCTTTCAAACGAAAGCGACAAGCCGCTTGTGATCATCGAAGTTCAGATGGGTGAACATCTGTCCGAAGATGATATCGAGCGGCTGGAGGACCGTTACGGACGAGCGGGACCAAACGCGTAGCTGCTATTCGCCAGCGATTGTTCAGATGGGAATGCTGAGCCCCTTTCTCAGCACTCGCCCTTATTTCTATATCAGGCGGTGAAGAACCGCCCGGCGCTTATGCGCCACGCCCGCGCAGCGGAGCGAACCACAAATAAACAGCGGAGCCTGCAGGGCGACAGCGTGAGCGCAAACAGAAAGCTTGAGCCAAAAGCTCAAGCGTCTCGAGCAACTTCCTGCCGCTGGCGGCCAAGACCTTCGATCTCCAACTCCATGACATCACCTTCAGACAGATATTGCGGAGGCTTCATGCCCATGCCGACACCGGGAGGGGTGCCGGTGGAGATGACATCGCCCGGATGCAAGGTCATCAATGATGATAGATGCTCAATGATCTGCGCCACTGTGAAAATCATCGTCGATGTATTGCCGGTTTGCATCCGCTTGCCGTTTACATCGAGCGACATGGCGAGGTTTTGCGGATCGGCGACTTCATCGCGGGTCACAAGCCACGGGCCGGTTGGACCGAACGTGTCGCAGCTTTTGCCCTTGGTCCACTGGCCGGTAAGCTTCGTCTGGAAAGTGCGTTCGGACACGTCGTTAATGACACAATAGCCGGCGACATAATTCAGCGCATCGGCTTCGGAAACGTATTTGGCTTGCTTGCCAATCACCACGCCCAGTTCAACTTCCCAGTCGGTGGTCTCGGAGCCGCGCGGCATGGACACCGTATCATGCGGTCCGACGACGGCGGAGTTGGCCTTGAAGAACAGGATTGGGTGTTCGGGAATATCTGCGCCGGTTTCGGCTGCATGGTCGGAATAGTTGAGGCCGATACAAAGAAATTTGCCAATATTGCCCACACATGGGCCTATGCGCGGGTTGCCTTCAACGAGTGGTAGCGTTGCCGGATCAAGCGCACGGATGCGGTCTAGCGCTTCGTCGGAAAGGGTTGCGCCCGTCACATCGTCCAGTTGTCCACCCAGATCACGAAGGTTGCCGTCGCCATCGATAAGACCTGCGGTTTCAGAGCCGGATGGGCCAAAGCGTACTAATTTCATGGATTTATCTCGTCCTTTTTGGCCGGTGTATATCGGCATCTCGTTCGCATTACCCCTATGAGAACCCAGAGGCGCGCTTCAATCAAGACCGTTACTATATTGCGCTCCAAACACTTCACCATTTGTTCAAATATAGCGTTCTATTGTATCGGCGTGAGCCTCCCTTGGCGGGATGGCGGATGGTGATAAGGGATTTGTACGGCCAGATGTTTCGTTCTTCGCAGACACAAGCACGTCGTGGCGCACCGCGCGAAAAGGCACAGCGCGAAGAACGCGTTCCGGTTATCAAATCCGCTTACATCACCGTTGATGGCAGTGACCCTCTGCTGGCTTGCACCGTACGCGACATCAACAGTGGTGGTGCCCGCATTTCGGTTGCCGATATACATAAGATTGCCGATGAATTCCTGCTGATCGCCCGTTCGGAAGATTTGGTGGCGCGCGTGCGCGTGGCGTGGCGCCGTGAAAAAGAGATGGGCGTGCGCTTTCTGCGTTCCACCCGTCTCGATAACGAACCACGTATGCGTCAGGAACAAGCCAAGACATTCGAACGCAGTCGCGCTGCCGAAGCGCAACGCCTGGCTGAAGCGCAAGCCGCACAAGAAGCGCTACAGAACCAGCAAATGGAAGCCGAGCGTATGGTAACCGCACGCTTGCGGTTCGACCGTATGGTGTTGCTCGCCATGGACCCGACCAAAGGTTACACCAAGGACATGCTGCGCGACGCCTACCACGCCCGCGCAAAGGAAACGCATCCCGATCAGGGCGGTAATTCCGAAACCTTCGATGCCGTAAAACTGGCCTACGAAGGCCTACTGGCAGAATTTCCGGCTGTCTAATCGCAATTAGCGGTTTTTTCGCGCCCGATTGAGCTGCGAAATCGCCTTTCTAAGTCCGGATCGTTTCGACGCGCTGGTCTTGCCCACACGTTTGGTCAACCAGCGTTTGCGCACAGCCGAAAGCGCCGCCCGCTGTAATATCGACCATTCACGTTCATCGACCAAAGCATCGTAAACCGCGCCAGCCTGAATGTGCAGTTCTTCCATTGAGACACTGGCGACCGACCGTTGCGGGTCGTGCTCCACAGGAGCCTGATCGTCGTTGTGGCGTAACAGGCGTTGGGTGAAAATTGCGTTCCTGTCGCCGCGAATTGTCCCATCAAGGCTGAGCGCGAGCAGAGTAAGGTGGTCGGCGGCCCATGGGTGGGGAAAGGCCGCATAGATGCGGTCGAATAGACCTAGCAGTGTCTCACGGTGCCAAACGCCATAATAGCTGCTCTCATGTAGCGAGAACATCCGGTCATTGAGAGCGCGAACGCTGGTCGAGCTGTTGAGTGCAGAAGGCATCCGCCGCCAGCGCTCATGTTTTAACCGACCATCAGTGTACATTTTCAATGTCTTCACCCGCCCAACCGCCAGCCGCGTTGCAGGGTCGTTGGCGTGTAGGGCTACGAGGCGTTCAAGATAGTCATCGGACGTTACATCATCATGGGCGCGCCACATGAACAGGTCCGATGCAGGAGCTTCGGTGAGCGCGTAACGAAAATTGCCGGACATGCCTAAATTGGTCTCGTGAAACACGTGCGTAAAGCGACTGTCCTGCGCTGCCATCGCCGCGCAAATCTCACTGGTGCCATCAGTTGAAGCGTTGTCGGACAACAGCACTTTAAAATCGGTGTGCGTTTGGCGCAGCAGGCAGTCGAGGCTTTTTTGCAGGTCTTCTTCGCCATTATAGACGGGAACACCGATGGAAACGGTTGGAGGCTGCATGAGCGA
>NZ_AEEB01000021.1 GCF_000179775.1 Ahrensia sp. R2A130 | reverse complement strand
GCAACCCATTAAAATCATTCATCATTATAGCCTTTCGCCTTTCGGGCGTCACGCGCTGTTTTGGCTTCTGCGCCACTTTCCGTGCCACTTCTCGTCGCCGCACGTTCCATTCCAGCCCGTAAATCATCCATCTGCACATGCGCGTAACGCTGTGTGGTCGAGATGTCGGAGTGTCCAAGCAGCATTTGAGCAAGCCTTAAATTGCCTGTTGATCGCAATAAGCGTGTCGCAGCGGTGTGGCGCAGATCGTGGAACCGCAAGCCCTTCACGCCGGAAGCTGCACGCATTCGTCGCCACGTGGTCTTCAATCCGCTTTTGGTGATCGGGTAGCGTTCGCCCTTCACTCTACCGTCGCGGGTCTTCATGGCTTCGTATGTGAAGACGTGCAGCGGGTCGTGACCGTGAACAGATTTCAATATCTCGCCCATAGCTGCGGTGATCGGGATGGTGCGCGTTCTATCGCCCTTACCGGTGATCTTCATCTGGTCGGCAAACCATTCCACTTGCGGCCACGTTAGTTCGACAATCTCGGAGAGACGGCATCCGGAAACCAAGGCGAACGCCAGCACGGGCGCGTAATCGGGTCGGATGGTGGCGAATAGCGCTGTTTCCTCAACAACGCTGGCTTCCCGCACGACCTCTTGTGCTTCCGCCATCCGATGGCGCTTCCAATCGATTGCAGGTGCAGGCAGTTTCCACACCAATTCCGCTCGCTTGCAGATCATCCGCAATGGCTCGATGACGCTTCGGTTCACGGTAGCATTGGACACGCGATCAGCTCGCCGTGTCGCAACCAGGTGCGCGACTTCGGAGTCCGTGATTGCAGCGAGACGCTTGCCTTTGCCAAGGTGACGCTCAAGCCAGCCGAAATAACGGAACAGATCCCCCGCCATCTTCAGGTGCTTCCCATGCTCATTCCAGTATCGTGAAGCTGCCGTGGTCACAGTCAGTGGGGCCGCGATTGGCTGGACGGACGTTTCAGCTTGGCGACGGATGTCTGCCTCATAGGCTTCTGCTTCGCGGCGGTTACCTTTGTCGGTTTGGCCTGAAAATCTACGACCTCGATATTGGAAGCGGTAGCTGTATGTCGTTTCGCCGGGGCGCTTATAGACTGACATTGCGACCTCTTCGCTTTGAATTCTTGCAGATCGTCGGGGTGGTATCGCGCACTGATACGGTTGCTACCCAAGCCGACATTGATAAACCGAACCTCGCCTGCCTTACGCAAGTCGCGCAAGGTGCGTTCGGAAATGCCTAGATTTTTGGCGGCTTCGCAAGGGCGTAGAAGCGCTTCGGTGGTTTTTGTCATTCGCTCTCCGCCTTTGGTTGGGTCGATGGGTAGAGTGATCTGAAGACAACAGGCACGTTCGGGCCACAGCGTTTGCAGAAAATGCCATGCGCATCGCGATAGAGTTCATCTCTTTTGTTACATGATTTGCATTCCAGCGTGCGCTTCTCAAATTCATATAGACCGCCGCTCATTCCGACTTCCATTCCACCCTAGAAGCCACGCCATGAAGGCCAGCACTCGCCAAGCGAGCGGCGCTAGGCCATTCCGTGTGGTTTGCGGTAATCTTGGCGTTACGCTTTGTGGTGAGCCAGAACACGTCTTCCTCGCCATTTTCGTGATATAGTGCCAACCACCATGAGCCGTGATCCATGCGTTCAAGCCGGAACATTTTGACCGGTCCAATCGCAACATCATCAAGGTTGCCGTCGCTGTCGTTATCTACACGACGAGATGCGCGGGCGGGCAGGGCATCCCGCAAGCCTTTTGCATATGCTTCGAGTACGTCGCGATCACCTTTCGCCCGCAGCCTCTCCACCTCTTCCCGTAGGGTCGGGGCTTCTCGTGCTTGGGATATGAGGGCGAGGGCAGTCGGTGGATATGCAACGGCCTCTTCAAGCGTGGTTCTGGCCTTCGTCCAAGCGGTTGCGCTTTCGTCGTAATCCCCGCTTTGCGCTGCAATCCTTACGTAGGCGTTCTCTGTGGCCTGCGCTTCCCGCGCCACCTTCTCCAGCCGGTCTAAGTCTTCTGTGGTGAGGGTCATCTATGCGTCCTCCTGCTGTGCGATAGCGATCATGGCTGCAACTAGAGATGAAAGCGTTGCGAGAGCTTCGTTGCGGTAAACCGCTCCCGAATTAACAAGACCAGAAAATCCGCCGCCGAACGAAGTTGGTGCACCACTGACGATTGCGCCATGCTTTGATCGGCGGACCGTCCATATCCAGTCAGGAGCAACTAAAAGAGAAAGCGCTGAAACCGCGTCCACGCTGTGCGTGTTGCCTTCTGCATAGATTTCCATCCACACACCTTCCGGTGCCGTGTCTTCCGATACTATGCGAACTTCGTAGGCTCCCCGTTGTCCGCGCCTTTTATCTCTATGCTCCCGCGACTCCACAACGCCTTCAGCGGGCGGGTTCAAGGCGATTTCTATCGCCGCATCCAGTTCCCTGCATGGCCCTGTAGCTTCATCCACGCGGCGCTTCAGGTCGCGCAGGGTGGTGAGGTTGGGGGAGGTCATTCGCCATACTCCAAACCATTGCAGCCGGTATGGTGTGCGCCATCTCCGCCGTCCCACACCGTGGGGCCATAAACGTTGGCTACAATCAGAAGTTGATGCGAATGGTCAGGGTCTACAGCCCGCAATGTCAGAGAACCGGAACCACCAAACGCAGTCAGCCCTGCTGCCTGAATATCCTTACCTAACCGCTCTGCCCGTTTGGCGAGGCGGGCAACGACCACAGGGTCAACGTTTGCTTGATTGCATTCATCCATCTTCGCACTCATTTTCTCGGCTCCTCTGGGAGTTGGATGGCGCGGACCAATGCAGGTGCGATTATCTCACCAGTGCCGAAGCAATCTTGGTAATCAATCCATTTTGCATAGATTGCCATGGGGCGGTCATCGTCATGCGCTGTGGCGCATTGCAAGACAGCTTCTGCGATAGCTTCGCCGTTGAAGTCTGCATCAAAAAGGCGATCATCTTTCACCAAGACGCGATGGCATCCAAGACCATAAGTTGAAAGATACTCGGCAGGCGTCATCCAATCCGCCCCACGCCGTTCTGCGGCTGCTATACGGTCATCAACAGCGTCAGCAGCGGTGAGGATGGTTCGCGCAACTTCTCGGCACCAATCAGAGGTCTTGCCGACGCCAAATGTTTCTTCGTCGTCCGCGTGAAGGTTCTCGAAAAAGAAAGCCTTCGCCGCCGCCTCTATGCGGGCTGTCTCGCGATCTTCTGGGGTGTCGGTCATTATTCGCACCACCCTGGTTTGCAGCCAAACAAATCCTCATCAGGAAAATCGTCTGGCGCTTCGGCGTCGCTTGGATTGGGTGCCACGTATTTACCGCGAGAGCTGTTGGCCCACTTCCGCATTTCTTTTGCGCCCTTCGCACCTAAGTGTCGGTGCGGTCGGTACATTGGGCGACCAATCTCTTCTTCAATTTTCTCGACCGCTTTCCAGTCATTTTCCGAAAACCCGCGCATATCGCTTTTGTTAGCGTTGATGCAGCGACACTCTCGCGATCTATGAGGCAGCACCTCAAATCCTGCGTGCTTAATAAGGACGTTGCGGTCCTCTTCCACCCAGTCAGCGAAGGGGGAGAGCATGACTCGTCCACCATGGTTTTCGCTCCGAGGAAGCCATTCTGGTGCAGATTCTCGTGCTTGGCTTTCTTGGCGGCGAACACCGATTAGGCACACTGCACGAGTGTTCGGGTCATTTTCTTCAAGCCATCGAAGGCCTGGTTCGATCTTCAAGACGTATGAACACCATTGATAACGTTGTGTGGGGAACCCCTTCTTCTTACGCGCTAACTGGCGAAAGCCGATTGATGACGTTCGATGGCATACGAAGCCCAAAGATTTTGCCCACTCTTCGGCCTTTTCAACTCGCCCCATCCAGCCGTCCGCAGCCCATCCGGTGTCGGTGAAAACGACCGCTACATCCTCAAGGTTTTGCTCGTGCGCCCACTGAATAAGCGCAACGCTATCATTGCCGTAACTCGAAAAAATCACAAAGCGAGGCGCGATTGCTAAGGTGTCGGTCATCTACTCGCCCTCCTGATCGGAAAGAGAGCGGATGGCGGCGGCGGTGCTCCGGTGAGCATTCGCGAAAGCGTGGCACTCTGCCCAAAGGTCAGACCCGCTCCGATACTTTCTGGCCCTTTTTTCACTACCGTCTGCGCGTTCATCCGCAATCAGCGCACAGCGTTCCCGCTCTTCCTCCCGCACTCGCCTGCGGTCATCGGCTAGAGCAGGGGATGGGTTAGAAAATTTCGGGTCTGTGAATATTCGCCAATCACGACCGTCTGCCCGAAGAATGGTAGCCGCAGCAGGAACCATTTCAGGGGCGTCTATCGCCACCATCGGCCCTTGGTAATGAACTCCGTTTGGGTAGCGCCCTACATGACCGCAGCAGGAAGACCGCGTTTCAATGCCAGCCTTCCATAGGCTTTCAATGACACCTGCAATGCAGGCATCAACACAAACGGTTTTAGTGGTGTTAGGCAGATATAATCGGGGATCTAGCACCACTTCGGGCGTTCCGGTCTCTCCCGCCTCCTGCATGTTGTAGCTGATGCAATCGCAGCTTGGCGCTTCCCGCAGCGCTGCTATCTCTTCTTGAGGTGTAGGGGAGGTCACTGGCATGAGAACCACACGAGCGCTGTCGCGATACCGTTGTCGCTCAACATCGCTCAACTCGTTCCATGGAAGCCCTTCGGTTGTGGCCTCCCAGATCGCCTTTGCGACAGTTTCGGCGCGTTCCTCTGATATGTCGGTCATGTCTTTGCTCTCGCTACGGGCTCACCGGCTTCCCATTTGTTCGTCCCGGCCAGCCATTCAAGCGCCTTGGAATATGGCACGTAGAGCGGATGTTTCGGTGCTCCACTGCGGTTCTTGCCCAAGCACCAGAGTGTCACCTTCCGACGTGATGCTTGCGTTGAAAACCATGCGTAAGGTGCCAGTCGATGGCCCGGTTCTCCCCAGCCGCAAACCACATCAGCAGCACCCGCTGCCGCAAGGTCGAGTGCGCGTGTCAGGTAATCGGCATTGTCAGGACCAAAGCGCTCACCGGATGGCATATCATCGAGAACACTCGGATCGGTGGACCGATAGGCCATGGAATTTAAAACCACGAGACCGCCATAACCGTTCTGCGATGCTCTTCGCTGGCAACGCTCGACAGTTGGGTCATTGGCTTCTGCATCGGCAGTTGATGGGTTCATCATAACCATCATCAACAACGGTTTTGATTGGTCCCAGATACGCCAAAGCAGATAGCGGTATTTTTCGCACGGCGAGAAGATCGCGCCCTTGCTCATCATCATATCGGTCATTTTTTTGTTCCAAATGTATTGCGGCTCTGCATCGGGCGATGACCCTTCTGGAAGCCTGCGGATTGAATGCTGCTCTTGAGCTTGCGAGGGGCAGCGCAGCGCTTTTCTGGCGCGGGACGGTTCTGTTTCTCAGGTGGCAAGACCATCATTCCGCGAGCGATCAGGTTCTCCATCGTCGCCGGTATTGCGCGGAACCACACAGCAGCCTCTTCGTCGGGTGCTAGGTTGTGGTGATCGATCGCGTCATGGCAGGCAGAACACGCGTGAGCACCCCAGAAGTCGTGGCTCTTGTTGCCCATACCGCTTACATTCGATGGAGCGTGAGCCAGCACTGTTGTGCCAGTATCGTGATTGCAGACGTTCAGGCGCAGTGTGCAGACCTGCCCACGAGCAGCATCGCGCAGCTTTGGGATTACCATGCCCATTATTCAGAGGCCTCTGAGAGCAGATTGGCAACTCGTTCGCGAGCGCCAGCGCAGCCGCGATCTGGATGGACATGGCAGAACCAAGTGTCGAGGTAAGCCTCGATCAAATCCGGCTCCATCTTTGCGAGTTCATCTGCGTATGGGGCGTAAAATCCACATTCAACAGCACAATCGTGACAAGGCTTACCCAAAGGCTTGACCTTGCGCTTCCAGCTTATGCAGTCGGTGAAGTAATCCACCCAGTTCATCGGCTTGGGTGCGGGAACGACAATACGCTTTAGGTCTTCAATCGTTGGCGTTTTCATCTAAGCCGCCTCCCTATCTGTATGGTTATTCCCTGTGCGGGCGGGGTCTGTGAATGACTTGGCCTTCCATGATAGGACAAAGCCTTTCCACTCCATCCGCATGTCGCACTTGATGAAAAACGGAATGTCTTTCACCTCGATCCAAAGGCGGTGAAGGAAGGCCCACGCCATGATGAAAGGGAATATCAGGATGATGATTGCTCGGACGCGCATCACTTCGCTCCCAAATGGAAGCGGGCCGTTGCCTTCACATCAGCGCCCATTGAGCACTTGTCGCTCACCAGCCATTCGAGATAGTCGGACGGCACGTCTGCGAACTTCATGCCGCGATGCTTCCCGAAATTTACGCGGGGCAGCATGCTAGGCTCACGGCTCCACTGGACCAGTTGTTCCAGCGAAACTTCGCGCAGCATCCGTTCCAGCAGATAGGCGGTGACGTAGCTGTCTGGCCCTGCACGGTGAGCGGGAAGGGTGCGGTCATAGTCCATGTCAGCATCGAGATTGAGCCAATACCGCAAGACACCATTCTTGTGCGATGGGGCGTCTTCCCAAAGGCGACGGCTGCACTTGAGGGTGCATATCCACTCGCGATCAACAGGGTAAAAGCCTTTGTCGAAGTCAGCATTGTGAGCGGCCAGATAGTCCGAACCAATCGATGGCTGCGGGTCCAACTGGCCCAGCATAGGTGCATCAGCAACCATGGCTTCGGTGATGTGGTGAACTGCCATTGCCTCAAGCCCGATTGGGTGCTTGGGCTTCAACAGGTGTGATATGGTTTCTCCAATTTCGGCAAAACCATCATCTCCAACCAGCAAGTCGGTCCATGCAATTTCGACCATGGAAGCGTCTGGCAGAAAGCCCGTTGTTTCGGTGTCGATTACGCGAATTGTTGTTGGATAAGTCACTAAGATAGTTCCTCCATGTCCTGCATCGTCAGCCCGATAACCTCACCGGCCTCAGCAGGCTTTCCGGCAATCACCGCCTCAACCATCTTTCGTGCTGCCGTAGTTGCCAGCTTGCCCCGTGCTTCAATCATTGGATCGTGCTTCATCCGAACCATCTTGCGGGCTTCTTCACTCTCGGCTTTCCAGAACGGAATGATGAAATCGGTAAGCACGTCCTTGTCGTCTTGGTTGAGGGTGGTGCGCTCTGGCTCAATACGAGTTTCAACGGCAGGGGCTGGCTCCTGCTCCTGCTGGTCAACTATCTCGCCAGTGTCGGCTTGTGATTGCTCTGGTTCGGACACAGCGCTCGCAGGGGCGTCTTCCAGCATGTTTCCGGTGCCAAACCCCTCATTGTGCAGAACGGGTTCTGCGGGCTTCTCTGCGGCTATGGATTTTAGGCGCTCTTGGGCGGTTGGTGCGCGGGGTGGGGTGACGTCGCGGGCGGCCATCGATGAAAGTTCTTCTGGGTCGTACATGCCGAGCAAGACATCTGGGCAATGCCGCCGCGCAAAAGCGCGTAGCGTATAGTAGGAATGCTGCTGGTCAGGGTCCGATTTCCATAATGGGCTGTTTTTTGGGGTAATCGCCTTGAAAGCAGGGGAGCGAACCTCTCGCTCTGCGCCATCGTTAAATGTTGCAGAGACAATGCAGACCCGATCTTGCCCTTCGCCTTCAAAGTTGACGTTCGGACGCTCTCGCAGTGGTGATCTAGAAATGACAATCGCCGCCAAAACCTGAGCTTCGTACCCAAGGTTGTCGTTGACGAAATAGCTTTTTCTGGCCAGTGCGTAAGGCGACATCTGAAAGCGTAGAGCGTCGTCTACAATGCCGAGGCACGCTCCTGCGTTACCGCGCAGATGCTTTGGAACTGCGGAGCCCGAAACGGCCATCATCTTCGCGTATTCCATAATCTGGCCCGCGTTTTGAAACGTGAGGCCTGATGATCCAACGGCGATTTCGTTGGAGATACTGCGGTCAATGCCGCTTTCAAGTCGTGCAATAGCGTTCATCGTGAAAAGTCCCTGTTTTGGTTTTGCTCGTAAATATCAGCCCATCGGCAATTGCCGGGCTTGTAGCCCTTGGTCCCATCGATCCTGTCAATCGAAGATTTCCCTGGAGGACGCCTTCCCATGTCGTGGAGGAAAGCTTGGTAGCTGTTCGCCCATCGGTCGCAGACTGAAATTCCACGATCAAAATAGATGTGGCGCTTCAGTTTGTTTTTTGGGGAACATCGGGACTTCATGGCGGTCCAAGCTAGATACTCGGTCGTATATCGGGACTCGCCATGGGTTGATGAACTAACATTGCGAGCCGCTGTCACTTTCGAAAGTCGGCAGCCGCACGATCGGGTCTTCCCTGATGTTAGCGCATAGGTCTCCGCTACCGCCCATTGCCCGCAATCGCACAAGCACGACCAATAAAAGCGACGACCACCTGATGCCGACTTCTCAAAGGCAAACCGCAAAACGGCAAGGCTAGTAAACTTCAAACCCGTCAAATTTCGAAATCCACGATGGGTGGGAAGCGACCATGATGTCGGTATAATCTGCAATGCCGCTCGCTGATTTCTGGTCAACCCATCGGAAGCATTTACAGTTGGAAAATATGTCATGCTGCCTCGCTAAGGTTGTCGCTGCGGCTGGTCTCAACCCATGCGTCGAGCCTCTGCGCCGAGTACAAATTCATGCTCACTCGGCCATCATTGGCGTAGGAAATCTCCGCACCGGGCCAGTCCATGGCGTCTCGGCAGCGGGCAATTGTGTCGAGAGCGGCGCGGGCCACCATCTCACCGCGAAGGATGTCTTCATCGGTAAGATCGACCACTTGGGTGTCAGCAACATCGCCGGTCGAAACGAACACAAACGTGAAGCTTTCAAACGGGATATCGAGAGCGGCGCATTGCAGTTTCAGCAGTCCGGCTTGCAGGTAGTATCCGAAGTCACAAATCGAATTGCTGATGAAGCGTTGCTCCATCTTGCCGACCGTTTTCAGATCCACATACATGCCCGGCACGGCCTCAGAGATCACGTCTGGGCGGCTTTTGAGCCATATTCCTGTTGTAGCGTCCTTGGACACCACCGTGCGCTCTACCTTGCCGTTTAGAATGCCTTGCTGAATGGCTGGATGCGTTCTGGCATCGTCATACATCCGCATGATTTGCGGGATCTGCTTAGGCTCAAGAACGGTCTTACTAGCCTTCTGCTGCTGGACCCTCCAATCACGCGATGCCTGCGTCTTCCAGTCAGCCCATTCATCAGGACGGACCGCATATTCAGAGCCGAAGTCACCGTCATTCAGAACTACGGTGTGGACACTCTTTCCGAAGTCCAGAGCGTCAGATGTCTTGCCTTCGATCCGGTTTGGGTTCGCAAGCCACTGCGCCCAGAACGCTTTCGGGTTGCCCTTCTCCGGCACGATATTCGCCAGTGAAGACTTGGACACCGATACGTCATCAAACAGGTACGGATTGGAATGGTATTGCGCCATCGGCAGGTTTCGCACCATGCCACCGGCAGTGATGTTTAGCCCGTCCCATGGGCGATCAAATACGGTCATATTAGCCTCTCATCAAAATCTTGTCGGCCCGCGCCATGTGCTCAACACGCAGTTGGTGCCGTTGCTTGGCTGCGTAAGCACCAAGGCTTTCAGTCATGGATTTCTTGCGCATGGCCTCAACTACAGACGACACACGGGTGCCGGGTGGGAGTTCTTCAAGGTCGGAAAGCGTGATGGTGATCGGAGTGCTCACGGGCTGGTCTCCTCTGGTGGGGTGGTGGCGGATAGGACGGCGAGAGCATACCGCACGTCGCCAACCGTCAGTTGTTTGACTGCAATCCTGCTGCCGGACGTAAGCGGAAAGTCATTAGGCAGCCGCGCAACGCCACTCAATCTGGCAAAAGCTGCGAACGGTTCCAGCGCTTCCCGCAGCCTCGCGTTATCCGCTTCCAGCTTGGGAAGGGTGTTGACGGCGGATGGATCGAAGTTCTGCGGAATGCAGGCCCAATGGGTCACTTCCCATTCGATCTTGCGAGTGAATGGCTCGTCATCCATGCCGGTGAACCATTCGCCGCCCGTTCGTTTCATTGCTATGCCGCCTCGCACCAAGACAGGTGCTCCCTTCGGAGCGGAACTAGCTGGCCGCCATGTTATCGTCGTCTCGAACGTGTCTGCGCTGTGCTCTGGCTTATCCATCCTGCTCACCCCCTTCCGCAGTCCATACGACCTTGAAGTCAGGTGCATCGGCAGGGCCGGTGATGTGGTAGAGGTGGGTGCGGTCGTCGGCGGCAATTGCCTCTGCCCGATCACGGCTGCTTTCGCTGGATGAAGCGCCATCGCCATCTAGGTTCACCCACAGGTCCACCGTCTCCGGCTCTACCCATGGGCCGATGATGTCGAAGATATTGCTTTCAGCGCACCTTCCATCGGAGAGGCAGTCTTTAGTTTCGTATTCCCAAACGTGGAAAAACGTCCACACTCCGTTCTCACCAGGGCCGTCTACTGCAATGGCTTGCTTGCCGTGCCGCGTCACCATTACCTGCCCCACATGGGTGATAAGAGGGGTCATGACTGGGCCTCGGCAAGGGTTTGCGGGCTTTGGCAACCGAAAAAATCATCGCCGATTGCCTCACCACCACAAATGAAAACCACAGCACCCATACCGGAGTTGAAGCCCCCGCACCCGCACTCTGGGCATTCGTGCCGACGCGCATCAATGATGCTCTGAAAGTTCGCAAACCTCTGTTGGTTCGCCACCATGCAAACAAGAAGCGCTGTTTCTTCATCGGCAGGCTCTACTCCGCCTAAGAATTGCCAATCGCTCATGACCGCGCTCCCAAGCTACGCTCAAGGCGACCGGAACCGGAGCCAGCGTCACCAAAGTTAGGTGATCTGCGTTTGGCTGTAGCGCGGGAAACCTCACGAACAGTCGCAACCGGCCCACCACTCCAAGGGCAACGTTCATCCGCTGCTTGTTCTGCCGCCATCACGGCATGATCGTTCGTAAACCAACGGCCATCATCGCGGTATTGATCGCCAACAGAACCGCGAATGCCGAAGTGAAACGGCGCAACAGCATCGAACCCGACGCGCTCATAAGTGCCGTCTTCGTGCATGGCGATAATCTGAAACCTATCACCGTCCGTCGCTTGTTTGGTGGCAAACTCGGTCGCCGCTTCCAGCTTATCGAACATTGCCGAGAATGCTCCATCCAGCGGCGTATCAAGGCGCTGTGCAAGATACTGCGTCTCGTAGCCAATACCGCCTTCTAGGGCGTCTATGGCGTTGTAGCGGGCAACTGGATTTAGGCTTGGGATGAAAGCCGGATGCTTCATCGCGGGGATTGCTTCGCCTGTGGTGGCGTCGAATTGAATGATGTTGCCGGTCATTAGGATTGCTCCGCTTCAAGTCTCTGCGATTTCTGGTTTTGGTGCGGACGCCATTTAGTTGCGTAAACCGGCAAGCCCGACGGGGCAGAAAAGGGCATTCCTGCGATTGCCAAAACGCCACGAAGCATGTCGCCTTCAGGGTCTGAGACGATATTCCAGCCGTTGCCGGACGAGACTTCACCCGGCATAATTTCAGCTTGATAATCGCCCCACGAAACGATGCGGTAATCTTCATCACCCATGGCCCCATTGGTGACTTCAATGATTGTGCCATCGGTTGGCGCAGTTTCTATCGATTTCCATTCGGTCATTTCGGGTATCTCCCTGAAGCATCCGGTTATCGGTCCGCAGTTCATCGCCCGACTAATGCCGTGGCTCCCTGCTGGGCCTGCTTGGCCCGATGATGGGGGTGAGGGTGGGTTAGGCGGGCATCTCAGGCGTCATGCCCAAGGTGCGAAGGGCGACGAAAACATTAGTGAAAGCATCAAACTGCCCTCGGCTAATCGTGACCTCATCAGAAGGATTTCGGCTGAAAACTTCGATACCCAACTCGCAGCAAGTGACTGCAACAGGGGCGCTGCCGACGCCGACATCGACGTATTCGTAAGGGTCACATCCGCAGTAAGGGCACTCGGTCATCTGTCTCATCCTCTCTGGCCCACGATCTGTAGGCTGGTGTTGTTGGGGTTAGGCGGCGATGTCTTCGCCGGAGCCGTAGCCGTAGCCGGAGCCGTAGCCGTAGCCGGAGCCGTCGCCGTAGCCGTAGCCGTAGCCGTCGCCGTAGCCGTCGCCGTAGCCGTAGCCGTAGCCGTACCCGGAGCCGTTGCCGTTGCCGTACCCGTTGCCGTTGCCGTACCCGTTGCCGGATTTCATCCAGCTATCGGCTTCACCTGTGATAAGGTCCGCCATTACGAACGACCCTGAACCGGCGCTTTCTTCCATGCTTTTACAGCTTCGGAAGACACAGCAAAAACAGCCGTCACATCGCGCAATTCGATCTTGGAAAGCGTGGCGCTTATCTTGGTATCGGCGTTTGGGCCAACATCACCCAAGCCAAACACACCGCCGATTTCGGAGGGCCAGTAGAGGCACATGCGAGCGTTCTTGAGCTTGATCGGGTTTTTCTTCGGGTTCTTCGTGTCGCCAAACACGACGCCACGATGGGCGGTGCAGACGATGACAGGCGTTTTCGACATTGGGGATAATCCTCTTGCTGGACCCACGATCTGTAGAGCGGGTTGCTCTGCGTCTTCGGTGGGCTGGTGAGGGATGTCGTACAGGCTGTACGATTAGGGCGCAAGGGAATTCGTGCAATTTGTACGAAAAAGATTGAAGCGATGGATTTTCGAGCCTAGAAGCGGAGAAGGCTCCACCCGATTCCTCGAATGAAGCCTTCATCTGGAAATGCTTTGCACGGCGTCCAGTGAGCGTATTTGTACCTCACCTCGTCTGAATTTCCAAGTGATGAACCGCGCCAACCAATCGCGCCACTTGAACAGACAAGGACAATGATGACCGACCCAGTTGAGACGCAAGACACCGCCACGAACATCGTGGCACTAGAGCAATACAGAGAGAAACGAACCGGCGACGACGCATCATGGCGGTTCAAAGTGGCAGAGATTGCCCTGACCGATGACCGCTTGCCGGTTGGTGCTAGGGCGCTCGTCTCGTTGATTGCCCTACGCTACGTCAACTCCGGTTCTGAAACGGCATGGCCTTCGCAGCCAACTTTGCAGGCATGTCTTGGCGTTTCATGCGTGAAGACCGTTCGCAGGCATATTCAAGCAGCAGTGAAGGTTGGGTATCTTGAGATCGTATCAAAGGGTGTCGGTCGTGACGCGACTGTCTACCGCCTTCGCATGATCCCTGTTGGTGAGGCGTCCGAAAAACTCAAAACTCGTTTAAAAAAAGCTCGCGGTGATGCCGTCGAACGCCGCTCAGATAAGCTCAAAACCGCTAAGCTGTCACATGCCAAGTGGACAGAAATGTCCCCTCTAGGGGGGGCACCAGTGTCCCCTCTGAGGGGACAACCATGCCCCCCACAACATCGGAGTAGAACATCGGAGGGAACATCGGAGGATGACGATAGTGGTTCTATGTATCAAATAGGCCTTGATAAGGGTGATGACGTTGTTCGTGGCACTAGGGTAAACATCCCGCATCACGTCAAAGCCCGTATTGAAACGGTTCTCAGGGAATGGGGTACTGTGATTTTTCCGCTCGCGGCTCGTTGCAAGCAGATATGCGAAATGGCCGAAGCTGAAAATTGGACGGCTGATCAGGTGGACGTTTTTATCATGGATGCTGCAAGCAAATTGCGCGGACGGCAGTGAAGCTACCGCTCTTTAACCCAATCAATTTTCGCAACCCATTCCACGATCTGATCTTCCATCGTTGGAAAAGCGGGATTGAAGCTGTCTAGGTTCCACAGTTCGTCTGTCGTGCCTCGTCTGAGTTTCTTTACGAGAATGCGACCGTTCGCCAGCTTCACCACGCATCGCTTGTTCAGCATTACGGATGGGTCGGTCACATTGTCTGAGTAATAGATTATCGCGCGATCTTCATAGACGGGAAACATGCTGTCGCCGTCCACTTCGAGAGCGCTTGTGTTCGCCGTCGCGTGCGGAGGAGCTTCCACGTAGTCCATGGGATGGTCATCATCGAAGACATATACCTCGGACCCGGCTCCAACCTTCCCTCGTAAGGGCACCTCACCTTGCAACGAGTTCTTGGTGTCCCCGTACAGTATCCAGGCGGCGGAAACTCCGAAGGCTTGGCCGTACACCTCAGCCATCTTCTTAGAGATTTCTCGATTGCCATTCTCGTTGCTGGTTAGTGTGTGCTGGTTGATCGTTCGGTGAGCACGCGCAGCATCGGCTGCTTTCGGGAAGCCGCCATCAATTCTAGCCCGCTGTAATCGGTCTTTAGGTTCCATCGCTTCAGTGTAGTCGATAAATTTCGTGCCGTTTGTACGATTTGGGGTTGATAGGTTGTCGTACAGCCTGTACGAATTCCCGTCATGAGCAATATTTCCAACATTCGAGACCTGATCGATCAATGGGACACCATCGTGGAGTTCCAGCACGATATGGGTCTTCCGTACGTCACGGCTCGCGCAATGCGTGTCCGTAACTCCGCAGCACCGAACCACTGGCCGAAGCTGGTCGAGGTGGCCGAGGCGAAGGGTATCGAGGGTGTAACCTTTGAGTGGTTGACCGGCCTTCGCAAAGCCAAATCAAAGGCTGCAGCATGAAGCGCTTCCGTTCCGTCAAAGACGCGATGAAGCTCGCGCAGACCGAAGGCCAGAAGCGCAAGCTGCGTCGTGAGGCAGAGTTCGGCCATCTTGCCAAAGCTTCGCCAGTGCAAGCCGCTGACGGCTCGTGGTCTGTCGGTGATCGTCATGGCCTGACCAACTCGCAAGCATGGTCCGAAGCAGAGCGCATGAACCGCAAGGCTATGGCTGACCCGTTGAACGGGGGCTTGTCCTAGCATGCAGATCATCACGGCCCACGAGCCAGCGTCCTTAGTGACCGTTGCGGCTTTTCCACCACTCGACGGCAAAGACAGCCCGATCTTCGGTTGTGACTTTACCGCGCTCTCGTCTGCACCATTCGGCGACATCTTCCGGTTCAAGGTCAATGAACTCAATCTTGGCTCCGACAGGGGCGCTGTTGAGCATTGCATCAAGAAGCTTCTGCCAGTCGGCGAAGGTGTCCGGCATATCATCGTCAAACAGGGCATGGGTTCGTTCATAGTTGTCCGCCGTCCATCGGATGATCGGGATGATGATGTCGTCGCTTCCATTGTCGTTCATTGGGTTTCCGAGCGGTTCGATTCCGTGGGTGAAGAGCCGACCACAAGCTGGACGACCGGTCCAGTTGCAGGTTCGGCATGACCCAGATCATCACGGCCCGCATAGACACAGACGGAAGCTGGATGGTTGTCGATGAGACGGCTTGTCTGGTTCTGGAAGCTGGTCTGACGAAAGAGCAAGCGCGTGAGGCTGTAGAGGCCCGCTCGTTGGTGTCTTGGGCATGTTGCGGTGAGTTTGGCGGGCAGGTTTCCGAACAGTGGGGGCATGCGTGATGCAAAACCTCCTGAACGGTCTTTCTGAGGCCAAGATCAAAGCATTCGCCAAGGTCTACAACGAGATTGCTGACAGCACTGGCGTTGTGACGAAGCCCGCATTGTTCTGGGCTTTGAACATCACTAGCCCTTCGTTTTCCGATCATGTTCGTCTTGCCAATCTGACTACGCAGGCGTGGAAGTTTGGGCTGCTGCGGTATCCAATGCGGGGTGCTGCGTGATGAGCGAACCAATTATCGGGGCGTTTTTCATTCTCGTGATTGCCGTTCTGCTCTCAGCAACGGTGCTGCGATCATGACTGCCCTTTCCATCACGAAACATCAGTTTCCAGCAGGGCGTTCGCGTTCGGCATTGCGGGGCAACCCTCGCGTAAGTGCCAGTCGTGTTCGCGTTTACCCCGCAGTGCGTCTTTCATCCTGCTGGATGAGCCGGACGGGCGCACAGAGGCAAGTACGACTACCCAGTTCACCGTGTAGTGCCGCGCCTTCAAGGACCAGACGACATCCCCGCCGCTCACGCACCTTTCTAGCGTGTTTGGGTCGTGCCCAGTCCGGCTCATTTCTTACCACGGTCATGACGACCGCTGGTCAGGAACGCATTCATTTTCCGCCGCTCCGCCTGGAGGTCGATCACGACCCCATCGGCAGCATGGCGGACGTGTCGAAGGCCTTCTGGTCTTCGCGCATCCTTCCTCCCCACGGCATCAGCGGTCAGGTCAGTAACGGTCGCTGGTGTCTTGGGGGGAGGTAGTTTTCGGGTCGGCATTTCAGTCACTCCATCAAGGTTTCGTTTGGGTCTGTTGCAAGACCGATTGAACCAGAGACGGAGGGCAATGTGCCTACCAAACGTAGCAAGACCTCTACCAATTCAGGAGAGGCAGGAGAGAGAAATATGTCGGCAACAGCAGACATTGATGAAAGCCGGAGCCTCATTCGTGAGGCGTTTCCGGTCACCAAGCACGGGAAGGCGGTGAACAGTTGGTTCGTTGCCGCCCGCAAGCTTGGTTTGAACACTGTCGGTAGAGCGGAGTGCATCTGGAAAGGTAGCGCTCGACGCATCGACGCATGGGAAATGGACGCGCTGCGAGCGGCGGCGATCAAACAGCGAGAACGGGACAGAGATGAAGCAGACAGACGTATTCAAGCGCTCCGGCGCGGGGCTGAAACACGACTTGCGAGTATGGGCAGCAGCACTGCTGGTTAAGGCGTCATTCGGTCCCCTTTGGTGCGGTGAAGCGCTGATTGCCCTTTCAGATTGGATCAACCCAGAAGGATCGAAACGATGACCGAAGCCACATCAGGCCACAACAGCCTAGAAATGAGCCCAGACGAGCAGCACGCACTTCTAATGGATTACGCCCGCAAAGAGGTGAAATTCCAAGAGCGATTGGACGTCATCAAAGACGAGCGGAAATCAGACCGCGCTATCGCCAAGGCAGACGGCTTCACGATGGAGCAGTTGGACTTCGCTTACAAAACGCTGACCTCCGAAGATCAGAGCGTTCAGGTTGCCAGCACGCAGAACCGCGTCAACATCCTGCAGGGCATGTCGGTGTTGCCGAAGGGCCAAGCCGATCTATTCGCAGAGCGTCGGGATGCAGCAGAGCGCCAGTATGACGAGGGCTTTGCTGACGCATTGGCCGGCAGAGATGCGCCCGGTGCCGATGAACAGCGAAAATTGACTGGCTGGATGGCCGGTCGTGATCTTCGTGCATCTGCTTTCAAGAAGCGTGAGGCGGCATCGCCAGAGGCGCAGGAAGCCGACAACGAGATCATTCCATCCGACACGGGCGACTTCGACGCGCCTTTGAGCGTCTGAGGGCAGGGCGATGGCATTGATCTACGGCGTTGACCCCAGCAAATCGACTGGCGTTGCCATCTTCGACACGGACAAGCCCCGTTCGGCTATTCGCGTAGAGACGTTGAAGATAGAGGGCGGGCTGCTTGGCGATCTACCCAAGTCGATTTCTAAAAACATGTATCGGCTCTTCAGGAAGCACGGGAAGCCAGACTTCATGTGCATCGAACAACCGATCCTTCAAAATTTAGGCGGTGTTAATAGCCTCATTATCGCCAACCAGATATTTGGTTCACTTATGGGTCAATGCCCCATGTTTGGCGTGAATGACGCTGTTCTAGCCCCACAGTCGTGGCGGGTGGCATTGTTCGAAAGCAGTAGCCGCCGGTACTTGTACGAGCGTTTGTTGGGCTCTGAGGCAGGTCGCAAACGTCTAAATGATATTCAAATCAAGATGATCCACAAGGCGGCTCGTGGAATGAATGTGGATATTGATAACGCATCCATTGGCGTTCCGAAGTTGGACCAGATGTCTGGCAACGACAAAAAGACAAAGGATGCATGGAGCGCGTGGTGGCGGCAAGAGTGGAAGCGCCGCGCTAAAGATTTTTGCCGCGACGAGAATGTCGAAATCAAGAACGATGACGAAGCTGATGCTGTCTGCATAGCCGTCGCAGCTTCCAAAACCCAAGCCTTCCGCATGATGGAAACGCAGAGGATGGCAGCGTGAGCGGGCCTCTCTTCGATTGGCCGTTCGGCGAACTGTCCCCGCAGTCTTTTGATCTTATCGTGGCCGATCCGCCATGGGCTTTCGAGAACTTCTCTGAGGCTGGCGAAGGCAAGAACGCAAAAGCCCACTACCAGTGCATGTCTTTGGCGGACATCTCCGCTTTGCCGGTGATGGATCTCGCATCCGAGAACTGCCTGCTTTGGCTTTGGGCTACAAACCCGATGATACCGCAGGCATTGGACGTTATGGCGGCATGGGGCTTCACTTTCAAAACCAGCGGCGTCTGGCACAAGAAAACCGTTCACGGAAAGACGGCTTTCGGGACCGGCTACATCTTCCGCAGCGCAAGCGAGCCGATCCTGATCGGGACACGCGGCGAACCGAAAACAACCCGCAGCACCCGTTCTGTTATCGAAGCGCCAGTGCGAGAGCACAGCCGTAAACCAGACGAGGCATTTTCCGTGGCGGAATCGCTTATGCCAAACGCCCGCAGGCTGGAACTATTCAGCAGGCAGAGCCGTGATGGTTGGCAAACGTGGGGCGACCAATCCGCAAAATTTGATGAGGTGGCAGCTTGAGCAAGCGTGAACAGCCATCTTCGGAAGAACACCTGCGCGAGGCTATGGCTGCATTGGCTATGGAAACGGGCGACTACGGTGAGATGCGTGAGAAAGTTTTGATCTTGGCGAACGCTTTGGTCGAACTTGAGGAATGCGCCTATCGTTGGAAGTACATTAAAGACTTTGCTTACACGGGGCAGCGCGAAGAAGACGCGGCCAAGTTGCCAGAGCATCTGTACGAAAAAGCCTGCACGAAAGCCGCTGCGCCGACGGTTGCACGTCCGGCCAAATGGACACCAAATCTCCACGAGGCGTACGACGAGGCTGATGGCCAGCAACCGGCACCCCAAAAGCCCATAGAAGACAAGGCTTCCGAACAGGAAATTGAGCCAAAACCGGCCACCCCAATGGCCACCAAGCCCGTACTGGACGTCACCACCTCAAAACCCATAACGAAAATGGCTTCCGAGCCTGAAAAGGTCGTTAAGAGCACCACCCATATAAGCACGCCGGAGCGCAAAGAACGCGAGCCTGTCCACGGTTACGGTGATCGCACGAAACAGATTGCAGACGCCGTTGATGAATGGGGCGGCGCAGACAAGTGGGTGAAGAAAACCTATGGCGAGTTGTGCGCGAAGCTGGACGTATTGCAACCGCACCTTGCCGAAATCATATCAACGGCAGAGCGGGCGAACAGCATCCGCAAGGCGCGTTCAATGTCCGGCCTATCACGCGGCAACTGGTTCACGACAAACCCCGATCTGCCAGAGCCGGATTTTGACAAGCTGAACGCCGAAATGAAGGCGAAGGCGAACCCGTCAAAGCCAGTGCAGCAGCCTGTAAGATCGGAACAGCCCACAGCACCCGCGCCCATCAAACCCCGCAAGGAACGCGAGAAGTCAGCATCGCTGATGAAGGAAAGCGCAATCGTTGTGTCAGCAGCGAACGGCAATCCGGCAGTGATGGCGCAGCTTCGCGAACGCGTCATCAAATACCACGAGCGCACCGGCAAAAGCACATTCTCTTTCGACGTTCTGGCTATCTGCACTGCCATGAGAACTACGGACGCATCGCTTCGCGCATCGGCAATGATGCTGGACGGAAGCGATGGCACCAAAGGCGTCACTGCCACGCTGCCGGAAGGCAAACCCAACGCAATTTCATTCGAGGTTTCACGATGAGCGCATCACCAGACGACATGGCTAAAGCCCTACAAAAGCTGATTGACTGCGTTTCTTTCGACGTAAACGGCGTGATGGGAAAAGGCGGAAATGGCGGACTTACATCTACGGAAACTGTTCGTGCTGCTGACGAGGCGCGTGTGTTGCTTTGGCGCTATGCGCGGGAGCAAGGTAAGTGAGCCGCATAGACGCCCACGAACTCGCCCGCCTGAAAGCTGACACGCCGATCTCCGAAATCATCGGCAGGCATGTCAATTTCTGCCCAAAGAAGTCTCAACCTGCGAAGGGTGATTTTTGGGCAAATTGCGTATTTCACGGTGAGAAAAGCCCATCACTTCACGTAGTTGATCAGGGCAAAAACTTCTTTCACTGCTTTTCGTGCGGCGCGAAGGGCGATGCGATCACGTTCCTGCAAGAGCATTTGGGCTTATCGTTCATGGATGCTGCAAAGGAATTGGGCGCAGACCCTGACCGCGAGCTAACAGACGACGAAAAACGTGCGTGGGCCAAGCAGAAAGCCGCACAGGAGGCCAAACAGGCCGAAGCCGCCCAAACACACCAGCAAGAGCAACAAGCCTCTACAGCGAACGCTATGGGTGTTTGGGGTGAGGCGCTCAAACTGGCGCAAACCGAAGCCTCCGCATACCTGCGAGGCCGTGGGCTAGGCTTTGACCGCGATATGCCAACGCTGCGGTATCATCCGGCCACATGGTGCGCTCCGATAAACAGCAAGGCACCGGCTTTGATTGCTCTCGTGCAGGCTGCGGACCGGAAGCCTATCGCTATCTGGAGAATATTTCTCAACGGTTCAGGCAGCGCTCTTACCGGTGACGATGGTCGCAAAATCAAGATGGGTCTCGGCCCTGCATCTGGTGGAATGGTTCGCCTGTCCAAGCCCGGTTCTGTCCTCAACGTTGGGGAAGGTCTCGAAAGCACAATCGCTGCCATGCGGATAACCGATCCTGATGGGGATTGGGGATGGGGCGCAACGCTCTCCACTTCCGGCATGACGGGACTGGTTTTCCCAGAAGTTGAAGCACCGGCAAAGCTACAAGGCGTAGAAATTTGGGCCGATGGTGATCCACACCGCTTCCACCCCAATCAAGACAAGATCGTTGGAGCACCCGGTGAGGTCGCAGCCAATTCATTGCGGGACAAAGCACTAGCAGCCGGTCTGTTGGCGAAGGTGCATCTGCCGCCTGAAGGAAGCGATTGGGCGTCGATCTGGATGACAACAAAGGACGTAGCATAATGGCTTCGCACCCCGAAATCGAACGCCTGATAGTCGGTGCCATCCTGCTGAAACCGTCACAGCTTGACACCGTACAAGATCGCCTTCTGCCCCGCATGTTCACCAGCCATGTGTTCGGTGATCTCTACGGCTGCATTTGTGACCTTGCCTATCGTGGCATGGAAGTGACCAAAGCTGCTGTCCTGTTCCAGGCGACAGATGACTATGACGGCGAGAAAGCTGAAGCGGTTGTGTCTGCCAGCATTCATGCAGCTTCATCGCAAGCAGATGCGCCTCCATTAGCTCAATACGCGAAACAGATGATCGACGCATATCAACGCCGTGAACTGGTGAAAGCGGTTGAGGAAAGCGGGAAAGAGCTACGCGCCAAGGCCAAGCCAGCCGATGAGATAATTGGGGCCATGCAGGGCCAGTTGGATGAGATCATGGCTGTTGGTGGGGCGTCACCTATCGCACGGTCGGATAATCCAGGCGCTGCAATCTTCGACGCCATGGCGAAGGCCCATCAGGAGGGTGTGAAAGAAGGCATTCCGCTTCCGTTGAAGGAAATGGAAGATGTGATGTCGGTCAAATCCGTTCCTGCTGGTCGGTTGAACGGGCTGCTTTCATCATCGGGTGAGGGGAAAACCTCGCTCACCATGCAAATCCTGTTGGCTGCTGCGGAGGCAGGGCATCCGGTCTGTCTGTTCAGCTACGACCAATCCGAGAAAGAATGCGTGCATCAGATGATCGCGCAGAAATACGGCATCACCACCATCCGCCAAGAGGCCGGTGATCTTGGAATAAAGGAATGGGATCAGGTTAAAGAGTTTACCGATTGGTACAGCGCCAGCCGTTTCCATGTGGTCCAGTGCGGCAGAGAGACGGTAGGCCAACTGGTTCGCATGTGTGGGGCATTTCAGCGGCGCTATGGGGTGTCTAAGCCCACGTTGTTCGCCTTCGACCACATCGGCAAAATCCAAACAGACAGCAAGAAGGATCAGGACGCCGGTTCAAGGGCAGGGGAGATCGCCCGCGAGTTGAAAGCCTTCATGCGGACCAACAACGCGGCCGGGCTAGTTCTGCAGCAACGCAACGGTTTCGGGATGCGACGGGATAATCCGCGGCCGATCTCGCAAGACCTGTTTGGTGGCGAAGGTGCCAAAGCTGATTTCGATTGCATCATCTATCTGTATCGCCGCGAGAAGTACCGCAACGAGCGTTCATCCATATCATCGGCAGCTAACGATGAAGAGAAACTAACCCGCATTTTTGGCAGCGCCGAAGCTGTAAAGGGGAAGGCCGAACTTGGTGTGATCAAGAACCGGTTTGGGCAGGAAAGCAGGCGTTCAAGCCTCACGTTCGATGCTCCGTTCACTCGATACGTCTCCGAGGCCACCACTGCTGATCAGGAGCACATGTTTTGAGCGCTCCACAGCAGCATACAAGAAAGGAAATCCAATGAATGACAATGGAATAGACGCTCGCAAACCTGCAGCTCGGTTGGCGGAATACTATTGGGCTATGTCATCCGTCTTTGAAGATGCACGGTTGTCATTCGTTCCGGATGAAGAGAAATGGGAACAACGACTGCGGGATATACCCCACGAATACTGCAGTAATTGCGATAGATTTATCGTGTCTGGGGATGCTTATTACCCGCACCCTGTGGGGATGTTAAGTGCTGAGATCAGTTGTGAAAAATGCCCGCCGACCGTCGATGAATTTCTGGAAAATTTTAAGTATTTTCTAGCCCCGGATCATTTGCCGTTCACTCGCGAAACGGCGGTTTCTCATGCTGCAAGCATGGGGTGCACCAATGGCGAGCAGAAAATCTCAGCCTGGTTCTGTCTGGCATGAATACCAATCAAGATCAGCAACACGACCGCCGCTACCGCTACGCCGTAACACCCCGTTCTGGTGGCTGGCACGCCTACATAGGTGGAATGGCAACAGACGACATGGAGCCGGTCCGTAAGGGCGGTGTGGACGTTCTATTCCCAAGCGAGGCCAGAGCGCTTCGTGGGGCAATGGATGTGCTCTTGATGAAGGTCCAGCAGGACATCGTTTCGCATCGTGACGCCATCGACGGTCTCGGCCTCAAGCGCCCCAGCCCACTCCAAGAATTAAGCCGCGTATTCAGCACCGAAGATGCAGAGCGCGTTTATCACAAGCCGGGCAAATCTGTTCCGGTTGTTCGTAAAAGACGGAAGGAAACCACCAGATGAGCACAGCAGTAGCGACAAAGAGCATCCATCCGAAGGAAGGCTTCAACGCTATTCCGGCAGGGTATGGTCTCGATTATATCAAGCGCCGTCACAGCGACCGTCTAGCTGAACAGGTTGCCAGACAACTCCGGCTTAAGCGAATGAAGGAACAGCAAGAAACCCAACGTAGGGAACTGGCGGCGAAGCAGGCCCAGCGTGAAATCCAACGCCAAAAAGAAGCATCCAACCGGAACTTTGCGTCGGGGCTGAGATGGCAACGTCTTTTAGCGAAGGTTGCTGATAAGCATGAACTGACGGTTGATGACATGCTTGGCCCCCGCAGATTTGTCGAAATCGCGAGGGCCAGACAGGAATTTTATTACCGCGCCACAGATGAGCTAGGGGCCAGCCAGCCGCAAATAGGCAGATGGGTGGGACGGGACCACACAAGCGTGCTTCATGGCATTCGTAAACACGCCATGTTGAATGACCTTCCTGTTCTATCCGGTGCCGTTACAGCCAAGATGAAGGCGCGAATTGCCGGAGCAAGAGCCAAAACGGATGCAAAAGCAACTGTGCAGTTCAATCATGCTAAGGCGTTGGTCGGCGTCGAAGCCATCATCAACGAAGTTGCCGCGAAGTCGATCTTCACCAAGGCCGCTATCTTCTGCATCGGTGAAAGCGCAACACGCGCAGAGCGGGCAATTCTACGTGGCGAAATGGTCTATCGCGCTCGAATAGAGTTCGGTGCTTCCAGCAAATGGATTGACCGACACACATGCATCACGAGTGCAAGCTACTGCGTCGAGTTAATGCGGCGCTATTGCAGCTATTCCGGCAAGCCGCTTCCCGATGGCATGAAACCTTCCGATCAGGCGTACTGATGGCTGATCTACGTCGCATAGCCGAGACATGCGGCATCACGATCATGCCGAAGAAGGCCAACCATCCATCTTCGCTTGATCCAAAACAGACCTATTCCAGAGGCACCATCAAGACGATTGCCGGTTTACATGGAGAGGACCACATCGTTTTCGTCCTCACGTCCATTATAAGCGCCACACAGAACGAAACGCAGCTTTATGGCGTAACCATACGCGCAATCTCTCTTTGGCTCTTAGACGGCGGATATGACGAGCGGGACACGCAGGTCATCAAAGGCCTCATGTCCACGATCTACCTAAGCAGCCTACGAGAGCAGGTCAGGGCGTGCTCCTATCCGGAACAACCACTGCGCATGGCCGACAGGCTCACCCAACTTTTACAGAACCAACAGGAATGGATGGTCGCATGATTGGCCCGGTGTCACAAATTTCCAGAGCGCAATTGGCAAAAGAACTGGAGCAGATAGCAGGCATGGTTGGGAAAGGTGAAATTGGGACAACGCTGGCATCCCGCGAGCGGATTGCCGCTTTGACGAGAAGGGCCGCAAAGATTGTGCGCCATTCTAAAGTTAAGGCCAAACGGAACTATGTTCAGAAAATAGGAATTCCAGCATGACGACACCGACATGGGAAACAATGCGCGAATGGTGCCTCCAATCGGCCAAAACAGCTGAACGGATGCCAAAACCCAAGGGACCGGCACAACCATCAACCGCATGGCCTGCCTTTCCTGATGACCATTTCGTATGGCGTGGAATGAAAGTGGGCTGGTCCGGCTATTCGGCAGACACCACCCCCAAGGTCCGCAGACCCCCGCCATCACCTCAAGACATTGCCGATATGGAGCGCTTCATCGACCTAGTGAACTCACTCCCATCCGAGCGCGATCGCAAAGCAATCTACATGCATGGCGACTTGAGGACCAAGAAAGGCCGCTCAGTAGCAGGATATTGCCGTTCAACAGGGACAAATCACGGGAATTATAACCGCGTCTTGCAAGCTACATTCCAAACACTTGCCCAGCAGTCAACGGTTGTAGGTTTGCTGCCGTCTAAATCAGCGGTTGCAATCACCCAGCATTCCGGTGCTAAAACGTCATCATCGGCACAGGTTGAGCGAACATATAATCTCTACGAGAGCGCACTCACCGGTGACACCAGAACAACCGAAGAAAAGACCGCAAGCCGTGAAGCCCTGATCGCAGAAGCGAGACAGCGCCGAGATGAGCATATGCGGGAAAAAGATAGGGAAGCCGTAGCCGAAGGCCGGTGAACCTACCGCAAGGGGCCGTAGGCTTCATGGCAATGGATGATGTTGCAATCGCCATATGCCACCGTTGCGGGGAAAATTCAAATCAAGAGGATCGTGCATTGGCTGACAACGTAGAAAAGCTCTATCCAGCCAACGCATCCGACAACCCAGACAACGTGCTCGAACAGGCCATAGGCCAGTATCAGGACGTGTTCGTCATTGGTTGGGATAAAGACGGCGAGATGGATGTTCGCAGTTCTTCTGCCTTGGCAGACGGTGGAGACATTCTCTGGCTGATCGAGAAGTTCAAGAGCAACCTGCTGAACGGTGAATACGAGGGCTGACCCTCAAAACCATCCGCAAAATATCAATTAATGAGACTTTCCCATGGGTGAGTAACCGCCCGATAGGCCGAAAAGTACCATTTTTTGATAACGTGAACCGAATTTATTGCGTTTTCTTATCAACAGCTTGGGATTTAAAAAACGTTTTCATGCAAGCAGGACCGGGAAGACCAAAGGGGACACGCAACAATCCTTTCAAAGACATGCTGATGGCTCAGCTAAAGGATGAGAATGGTGACCTAACCAAACTTCGAGAAATTGCTGACGTGGCGATTGAGAAGGCCATTGGTGGCGATATGCAGGCCATTCAATTTGTTGCCGACCGAACCGATGGGAAACCCGCTCAAGCCGTAACAGGCAAAGACGGTGGGCCAGTGCAGTTGGCGTTCTTCGATCCAGCCAAGCTTCAAGACTTACCCGACGAGGAGTTGTCCGCCCTTGAACGTGCCGCTGACACAATCGGCCTTTCGCTCGGCCATCCAAGCGGAGAAGCAGAGGAGACAGAGGCAAGCTGAGTTCGATGATGCCGTCCAGAACGACGGCGCTTCACTCGCCTCATTCGTAAAAGCTGCATGGCATGTGGTGGAGCCGGGAACGCCCTTGAAATGGGGATGGGCCATGGACGCCATCTGCGAGCATCTCGAAGCGGTCACGCGAGGTGAAATTCTGCGCCTGCTGACCAACGTGCCGCCCGGCATGTCGAAGTCATTGTTGCACGGGGTTTTCTGGCCAGCATGGGAGTGGGGTCCACAAGGTCTTGCTCACCACCGGTTTTTGGGAACGTCACATTCTGGCCCGTTGGCTGTTCGTGACAACCTGAAATGTAAGCGTCTGATTGAAAGCGAATGGTACTCGGAACGCTGGAATGTTCGCCTCACCGGTGATCAGCGGGCCAAGACCAAGTTCGAAAACACAGCCACGGGCTTTCGCGAGGCCATGCCTTTCACCAGCCTGACCGGCTCGCGTGGGCACCGGGTGATCGTGGATGACCCTTTGTCAGTGGATGATGCAGGGTCTGATACGGTTCGCGCCAGTGTGAACAGCACCTTTCGTGAGAGTGTCACCACTCGACTGAACGATCCCGAAACATCAGCCATCGTCGTGATTATGCAGAGACTGCACGAGAACGATGTGTCCGGCATGATCTTGGCGAAAGACTTCGGTTACGAGCACCTGATGCTCCCGATGGAATTCGAGCCTGAAAGACGCTGCACTACATCAATCGGCTTTACAGACCCGCGCACTGAAAATGGGGAACTGCTGTTTCCAGAACGCTTCCCATGCGAGGTGGTGGAGCGGGACAAGTCCACAATGGGCTCATATTCGGTTGCTGGTCAGTTCCAGCAGCGTCCGGCACCGCGTGATGGTGGGATGTTCAAGCGGGAATGGTTCAAGATCGTCCGCGCTGCGCCTGCTGGCACCGTGTGGATACGTGGGTGGGACTTGGCCGCATCGACCGGCGAGAAAAGCGCATACACGGCTGGTGTGAAGATTGGTCGGGCACCAGACGGGCGGTTTTACATCGCAGACAGCACCAGAGGTCAGCTATCGGCCAACGGTGCTGAAATGCTGATTACCGGCACGGCAACCCAAGATGGAACGGATGTTCGCATTTCAATCCCGCAAGACCCCGGTCAAGCAGGGAAGATGCAGGCGCAATATTACGTCCGGCAGTTGGCTGGGTTCAATGTCAGAACCTCACCAGAGGGGCCGAAGAAGGAAGCGCGTGCGGAGCCGCTATCGGCACAGGCCGAAGCCGGAAACGTAATGCTGATCGAAGGCCAATGGAACGAAGAGTTTCTGGACGAGATGTGCAACTTCCCCAACGGGACGTTCAAGGATCAGGTGGACGCGGCAACGCGGGCCTTCAACGAATTGCTGGCTCCGGTTTCATCCGGCCCAAGCTTTGGCAGATACGGATACGGATAGGCCAGGAGGCTTCAAATGGCAGAAGCCAAACCTGACACGCCGTCCCTTTCCACGCTGGAAATGCTGCCTGATTGGCAGTTGATCCGCGATGTGCGGTCGGGAACAACAGGCATGCGGTCAGCGGGTGAACTTTACCTGCCGAAATTCATCGATGAGAGCGATGCCGCCTACAAGGTTCGGGTGTCGCAAACGCCGTTCACCGCGCATTACGAGGATGCCTGCCGCGCTATAGTTGGCAAGCCGTTCTCCAAAGAGGTCACGCTGCAAGGCCAGCAGGAAGGCGAGGTCGATCTATCCGCCGATGCGAAAGCGTGGGCGGAAGATGTCGATCTGGCCGGCAACAATTTGCACGTGTTTGCGGAGAGCGCGTTTGACGAAGCTGTCCATCTGGGCGGCGTATTTATTCTGGTGGATTATCCGCAGGCAGGCGAGACGGTGACAACCGTCGCCGACCAGCGGGCTACTGGAGCACGGCCCTTCGCCCGGTTGATCCCGATAGATGCGATGCTGGCCGTGCATGATGAAAGCATTGGTGGCGTGAGGCGGATAACATCTGCCCGCTGGCGTGATGATGAAATCGTGCAGGACGGTTTTGATGAAACTGTCGTGCCCCGTGTTCGCCATATGGAGCGACAGGAGGACGGCACGGTTACGCTGACGGTGTATGAGAGCGACGGCAAGGAATGGTCGGAAAACACCGATCTATCGGCTGTTTTGACAATTCCGCAGGTTCCAATCCTGCCGTTCATTCTAGGGCGTTCCGATAAAGGGCGTTATGCTGCCCGCCCGACCATGCTGGACGTGGCGCACGCGCAAGTGGAGCACTACCAGCACGGCGGTCGCATTACTTCGATCTTCGAAATGGCCGGTTTCCCGATGCTTCAGGGTGAGGGGATGGACGCGCCGACGGCTGATGGTCCCGATGGGGGCAAGATACCTGCCGCCGTTCCTGTTGGGCCGCGTGCTGTGCTGTTTACGGGCGCAGCCGCCGGTGACGCCAAGGCAGGAAAATGGTCCTATGTGGAGCCGACAGGCACCATCGTAGACAAGGCGCTAGATTATTTGGCCACTATTGAACAGACGATCCGAACAATGGCGCTGCAACCTTCCATGCCGTCGAAGGGCATGCAGAACATGGCTGCCACCACTTCGGCGGTGAACGCAAGCCGCGCCCATTCAGTGCTGCAATCGTGGGCCATCCGTCTCAAGGACGCCTTGGAACAGATGTTCGTTCTGTTTGAAATGTGGGAAGGCCGCAATGACAGCGCTGTCGAGGTCTACGTCAACACCGACTTCGCCACGGAAATGCTGTTCGACAGCGATCCGCAGGACATTTTGAGCGCCGTATCGCTCGGCTACATCACGCTGGAAACCTATTTCGACGAGATGATGCGCCGTGGGAAGCTGGGGCCGCAATTCGACAAGGCGCGGGAAATCAAGACCCTGCAGGATAGAGGGCTGCTGGCTGGTGGTGAGGCGCTGTGAGCAATGTGATCCCGCTGGGCAATGTGACATCGCTTGATATACCCACTGACCGCGTTCTGGAAAATGCCAAGGGCACTTGCTCTGATGGTGTCGTGGTCATGGGGTTCGATGATGATGGCGTACTGTATTTCGCATCATCGATTGCCGATGGTGGTGAAGTTCTGTGGCTCATGGAGAAATGCAAGGCTGCACTGTTAGACGCGGGCGATTGAACCGTGCCTCTCACAGCTGAGGAAGCCTACGGCCTTATCGTTCTGCATGGCATCGACCTGGAGCGCTACGGCAAGACTGTGGTGCGCGAAGTCGTATCCATACTGGAAACCACGCAGACCGATATCGAGGCACGGCTGAACGGGTCATATCCCGATCAGGACAATCTTCGATCTGCCGACAGCCTGCGATTGCGCGGGGTGCTTGAGCAAATCAACACGTTGCAGGTTTCTGCCAACGCAGCGCTGACCGATGTGATTGTGACGGGAATCGTGACGGCTGCAAGCGATGAGGCTGCATTCGTCAATCGTTTGGGTGCCGGTTCGGTGCAGGCAAGCGCCAATATGGCAGGTGTGTCAGAAGCGCAACTGATCGCAGCGGCAACGCGCAACCCTTTCGAGGGCAAGCTGCTGAAAGACTACGCCTCTGAGCTGGGGGCAAACTGGCGCAACAGAACACGGGCACAAATAGTCACGGGCTACATGCAGGGTGAGCCATCGCAGGCTATCCAGCGGCGGTTGCGTAACACAGTGGAGATTTCGAAGCGCGGGGCTGATCTGGTGGTTCGCACCGGCGTCACGCATTTGAACGTGCAGGCCACGAGGATACACGCGGAGCAGAACCTCTCGCTTTTTCCCCGCTATCAGTGGGTTTCCACGCTGGACAGCCGCACATCGCCGGTTTGTCGTGCGCGGGCGGGTAAGATATACGAAACCGGCAAAGGTCCGGTGCCACCTGCGCACTACAGGTGCAGGTCGCGTATTTTGAACCTTGCCGAAGGAATGGACGAAGCGCCGGAACTGGATTACGGTTCATGGCTTGAAGGCCAGAGCGCGGAAACGCAGAACGACATTCTCGGCCCAACCCGGCGTAAGCTGTGGAAGCGTGGTGAAGTGAAGCTTGATCGGTTTGTTGACCGAAGCGGTAACCAACTGACGCTGGACGATTTGAAGAAACGCAACGCCAAGGCATTTGAGAGGGCGGGGATCTGAGTAAACCGCCACATCGCCTGTCTGTCGTTTCATCCAACGTAGAGCCCAAGCCCGAAACAGTGTCCTACGAGGGCGTAGAGCTTACCGGACGCCCGATTGCCCGCACGATGCACACATGCCGCCCCTGTGGCTGCTCTGTGCTGATTGAGGCATATATCGCGCCGTTTATCGACGACCACACCGGCGAACTTGTGCCGCAGGACAAGAAACTTTGCTGCGCCAAGTGTCTGACACCATTTTTCACCGTGCCTGAATAGGCAACGGACACCATCGGCTCCCCATAGCGGGGGCTGGTCGCGAACGGCGTGATGCCTTCGCACACCGCACGGCGTGATGCCTGCACACATCCCGGATGCGTGATGCACCGGACACCCAACGGAACATTATCATGGATTGGCTTCTCGCCCGCCCGGACCTCGCTGAGGTACCGGAACAATTTCACGCGCTCTATTCCCGCGAAGGGGATGAGGGCGACTTCACGCTCGACCCGTCCATTGCTGGGCTGGTCAATGATCGTGCCACCCTCAACCGCACGGTTGCCGCTGTCCGCAAGGAACGCGACGAGGCGAAAGCCACCAATGGAGCATTGAAGGCGGCTGGTTTTGAGAATGTGGACGCCGTGACGGCCCGCATTACCGAACTGGAAGAACAGGCCACCAAAGGCGCAAACGCTGACGAGATCGTCGCCAAGCGCCTTGCAGAGGTCAATGAGAAGCATGCCCGTGAACTGGCTGCCAAGGATGAAAGCCTGTCGAAAGCCACCACCCGTCTCAATGACGAGCTGATGGGGCGACAGGTTTCCGAAGCCATCACTGCCACCAATGCCGTACCGGAAGCGCTGCGCCCGATCCTTCGGGAGCGCCTGCGTATCGTTGAAGAGGACGGAAAGCAGATCGTGCAGGCCATCGGAGACGATGGTGAGCCTGTCTACGGCAGTGACGGCAAGCCCATGGGGGCCAAGGCATTCGCTGAAAAGCTGCGTGCCGAGGAAACCTACGGTTTCGCCTTCAAGGCCGATCCGAAATCCGGCGGCGGCGGCACAGGGAACAACCCGGCCAAAGGCGGCGGCGGTCCAAATCCCTTCGTGGTGAAAGACGGCCAGCGTCCGAACATGACGTTGATCGGCCAAGCCCTGAAAGACAATCCCGCGCGTGCAAAAGCACAAGCTGCTGCCGCGAACTTCGATCTCTCGCCATTTCTCGGCGCTGAGTAAGCCAAGGCAACGTCCGGTCGGGCGGTGTCATAACAGCAATAGGAGCTACACATGGCTACCACCCGCCTGACCGACGTATTGTTCGATACGGTCTTCCTTCCCTACACCCGCCAGCGCATCGCGGAGAAATCCATGCTGCGCAATTCCGGCATGGCTTCGGCTGATGCTGAAATTCAGGCATTCGCCAACGGCCCCGGCAATATCGTCGAGATGCCGTTCTGGAACGATATCGATGGCGCTGACAACGTGTCCACCGACGACCCCGCCCAGTCTGCCGTTCCCGGCAAGCTGACCATGGGTGCCGATCAGGGACGCAAACTGCGCCGTAACTACGGTATTCAGGTCGCCAACCTCGTTGGTGCACTGACCGCCACTGACCCGATGTCCGTGATTGCGGATATGATCGCCGATTACTGGGATCGTCGTGAGCAGGAAGCTTTGCTCTCCACCATGACCGGTGTTTTCGCCGACCCACAGATGGCCGGTAACGTGCTGGACGTGGCAACCGAAGACGGTATCGGCGCACCGGTGAAATTCGACATCGATGTAGCGACCTCCGCCTACTCGCTGTTGGGTGAATACGGTTCCGACCTGACTGCGATGATGGTCCACAGCCGCGTTTACTACAATCTCGAAGCCCAGCGAGCGTTGGTCTACGAGCAGGACCCTGTGACCGGCTTGCAGTTCGCCACTTACAACGGTCGTCGCATTGTGATGTCCGACAAGTGCCCGAAGGTTGCGGGCTCCACGTCCGGCCTGAAATACACGTCCTACCTCTTCGGTTCGGGCGGTATCGGCTACGCTGAGGCGACCGGTGCTGGTGGCCCTGTGCTGCCAGTCGAGTTCGACAGCGCCCCTGCCGCCGGTAACGGTGAAGGTGTTCAGACCGTCTGGTATCGTCGCCACTTCGTGATGCACCCGCGTGGTGTGAAGTTCGACGGCACCATCGCTGGTTCTGCACCAACCAACGCCGAATTGGCGAACGGTGCCAACTGGACCCGCGTCTTCGACCCACGGTTCGTGCGCATGGTCGCTGTCGTCACCAACGGCTGATCCTACGGGGCAGGGGCTTCGCGCTCCTGCTTCCGCCCCCATTTTCATGACACAGGAGGTCAACATGGCCGATAAACTGAACGCAGACACCATGGACGCCATCGCGCGTCGTGACGACGCCAAGGCACAGCTTTTGGCTGGTCGCGCATCCGCGACAGACGGCAAAGGCGCTATCGCTGACGCTGCCAAGAAAGCCTTGGAGGAGGCCAACGCTTCATCCAAAGCCGCAGAAGACAACCGCAAGCCCGGCGAACGCGATCTCTCCGGCATGACGAACCTGCTTTCTGACAGCAACGGCGAGTTTGCCAAGTCTGCCGAGCAAGCCCAAGTCGGCGGTATTGGCGTGGTCAATTCCAACTCCGAACCGAAGCCATCCGAAGACCTTTCGGACGCTGAGGCGAAGGTTGTGGCTGATAAGATCAAACAGCAGAAGGGCGGCAAGTAAGCTGTCTGACTGCCCCGAAACCAACCGTGAGGCGCGATAATGGCTTACGCTACACGCGATGATCTGATCACGCTTCACGGTTATCCGGCATTGGAGGCTGTCGCACGTCGCGAAGGCCCTGACGTGGACAATGCCGCCATCGAACGGGCGCTGGAAGACGCATCCGCAGAGTTGGATGGCTATCTGGCTGTTCGCTACGACATCGACGGGTTGATCCTTCTGGTACCAACGCCGCCTGCGTTGCGAAATGCCACCGTGGAGATAGCGTTCTACCGACTGGCCAACAGCGCCATGAGCCTGACCGAAGACATTCGCCAGCGCTACGAAGACGCAATCCGGTGGGTGAAAGACGTGGCTACGGGCCGCGCGACGATCCCCAGTGCAACGCTTTCCAACGGCTCAGGTGGCGGCGCATCGCCGGACGGGCGCATTCTTTCCCAGCCATCCTTTGGCACGGTCGCTCGCATATGATTACGATTGAGCTGGTCGGTCTTGATGCTGCCATCAAATCCATGTCTGCGGTGCTGGGCTGGAAAGAACCTGCCCTGAACGCTGCAGCGGCTGCGGTCGAGAACCAGACGGTGAAACGCATCGTTGCCACCAAGACGGCACCTGATGGGTCCAAATGGTCGCCATTGGCCGATAGCACTGTTGCCAGCAAAGGCACCGACAACATTCTGGTTGACACCGGCGGCTTGGCTGGCTCCATCCAACGCACCGTGGGTGGTGACATCGCCATAGTAGGCACGAACCTCGCATACGCAGGCTATTTGCAGGGCGGCACCAAGAAAATGCCAGCTCGCCCCTTCATCGGCATATCAGCGTCCGACGAGCAGGAAGTGCGCCGCGTGTTCGAAAGCGTCGTGCGGAGGCTTGCAGCATGACCACCATTCCGAAATTTAGGGAAGCGGTAGAAGCAGCGATCAAACCGATCGACGGGCTGTCTGTGCAGATACACGACGACGCCAAGTTCTCGCCTTCCGACATCAACACCTATTCGATTGCAGGGCAGACCGCAGCCATTATCTGCTTTGTCGGCACGGACGGACTGACACCGGCCACACAATTCTCGTTTGAAGCATCGTTGAAGATGGCTGTGGTGATACTGGCAAAAGGCCATGACCGTGCGGAAAATGCCTACAACGCCGGTATGAAGGTGGCATCAGCCATCACCAGCAACGACCTTGGCATAGCCGAAACCATCCAGCAGTCCGATCTTTCTATCGTTCCATACAGCGACGACTCCTTGGTGAAGAAGGGCGTCACGATGCTGGGCGTTCTATTCACGCAGACCGTGTTTCTGGAAGCGACGGATAATCTCTACAAACCCGACACCGAACCGACCGGCGATGATCTCGCTGGCGCAGATATGGCCATCCACACTGACGGACAGGCCGACGCGAATTTAACAACACCCCAAACCTGACGAGGCCGACACCATGTCGAAATTGAAACGCTACCGATTGGCAAAATCGGGCGAACGACTGCCTTTGCCCGGAACCAACCGGATGTGGAGCGAACGCGGGGAACGGGTGAACCCGGAAGACCCGTTCATCGCTGCGCTGATCCTGCAGGGCTGCATCGTCGAAGGTGACGAGCCGGAAGACAACGGCGCGGATACCGAAAACCCCAAACCCGAAGATGACAAGCCCGACGCTGCCCCAAAGGCGCGCAAAGCAAAGGATGATACAAAATGATCGGCTTCGAAAACATTCCAGGCAGCGGCCTTGTCGCGCCTCTCATTTCGTTCGAGGTCACGTCTGGTGGCCAGTTCGAAAGCAATGCCCGTCATCTGATCATTGGCCATGCCAACGCAGGCGCTGCCATTGCCACGAACGAACCAATTGTCGTTACGTCTCGTGAGGAAATTCGCAATATGGCCGGTGTCGGATCGATGCTGGACCGCATGGGTTCTACGGCCTTCCGCAACGCGCCTGTGCAGGAAACGTGGATTATGGCCGTTCCTGCAACAGGAACCGCTGGCGAGTGGACGCTCACCGTGGCCAATCCGCAGCCGGGACAAGGTTTCATGCTGGTGGGCGGTATTCCCGTTTCGGTTGACATCGTGTCCGGTGATACCGCAGCCGATGTGGCAGCGAACCTCGCTGTGGCGATCAACGCGGCATACAACGACATCACAGGCGAAACGCCGGAAGTGACTGCTGCTGCAAATGCCGCTGTGGTGACATGCACCGCACGCCATGCCGGTCAAATCTTCATCGATTACGATTTCTACATCCCTGAACTTGTTGCCCGCTACACCAAGAACGCCTTCACCGGCGTTATTACGAAAGCAAACAGCGTGACGCCAACCGGTGTGCCTGACCTTTCCACGGGTCTTGCTGCACTTGGTGACGAGCCGTTCGACTTCGTGACCTCGCCATTCTCCGATACGGCAAACCTTGCCCGCTACGATGCGACGTTCGGTGACGTGTCAGGCCGGTTTTCCTACGCTCGCCAATCCTACGGCCATGTGCTGACGGTGGCGACGGACACGATTTCAGCGCTCACCACCACGGGCCTTGGTCGCAACAGCCGTCACGAAACAATCGTGCCGCGCTTTTCTGCTGCTGGTAATGCAGAACCGGCGTGGGCTTGGGCTGCTGCTGCCATGTCGTCTGTGATTACGCAGGCATCCGATGGCGTAACCGCCGGGGCTGCAGCAAACCAGACCGGCATCGTCATGCAGGGCATAACCGCGCCCCGATCCCGTGCTTTGCATCCGGCCTATCCAACCCGCAACACGTTGAACCGGTCGGGCATTTCCACATGGAGCGTGACCGGTGATGGCAAGGTCGCCATCGATAAGCTGATCACCACATACCAGCGTGACCCGCTGGGGCAGGTGGACACGACCTTCCGCGATATCCAGTGGTATTACCCGACGATCTACTTCCTACGGCTGGCTCGCCAGATGTTCGCCATCGAACATGGCAGGCACGTCATTGCAGACGCCAACCCCGGCGGGCTGCTCAAGGTATCGACCACCCGCACAATCGCTGGAACGCTGGTGCGTGCCTATGAGAAATGCGGCTTGCAGGGGCTGATGGAAAACCCCGAACTGTTCGCCAAGCGATTGGTGGTTCGCCGGAATGCGGACAATCCCAATCGCGTGGATGTCTTCGCGCCGTTGGATAGGAGCAATCCTCTCGACGTGATCGCGTCGAACGCCCGTCTTTACTCACAGATCAACGAAGCCAACGTCGCTGCGGCGTAAGGCAGAAAGGAAATTCCGATGGATAAATTCGGCGGAGAAATGGACTTTCGCATGGGTGACGGCTCCAAGCTGACCCTGCGCGGCGCGTTCACCAACATGCCCAGCAACTTCACATCTGAAAGTGTCACCAACCAGGATGGTTCGGTGGACAAGGTGGGCGAACTGAAACCCTTCAAAGCGGAAGTGACGTTCAAAGATACACCCGGCACCGATTGGAACCGGCTTGTTCGTGAGGTCAATCTGGAAGCCACGCTGGCGGAAGAATACACCGGCGTTGTCCATTCGTGGACCGGCGCTCACTTTGAAGGCGAGCCATCCATTGACCGGGCAAACGGTGAGGTTTCCGGCCTGACCTTCGCATCGCCGTCCTACCGTGTTCGTGACGGGCTGTAAGCATGGCTGAAACGATCACAGTGCCGCTGTCACGCCTTTACGAAGAGGGCGGCACCACATTTGACGAGATAGAGATCAAAGCTCCGTGGCGGGCGCTGTATGCCCAGCACGGCGATCCCTTCGCGCATATGCGGTTGGAAGACGGAACCATATTCTTCCAAGTGCTTCATGCAGTGGTCGATGACTATTTGCGTGAGCTCATTGTCGAGCCGGGTTTTGCTAAAATCGGTGCTATCTCTGTTCCAGACGCGAAACTTGTAGAGAAAGCGCTCTTCGATTTTTTTTCCAAGGGAGATGGCGTCACGCCGACAACGCCGCTCGAGCTCTCTGCCGAAGATATGGCTGGAGCCGATCCGAGACGCTCCAATTGACGGCTTCCGAAATTGAAAAAGAATTGATGGCTGAGCAGGCTTTCGATACGCAATACGGCGGGATCAAATAACATGAGTTCTATGGAGGTTCAGCTCCGTCTGAAGGCTAAGGACGATGCAAGTCGTCAAATCCGGCGTGTTGGCCAGTCCCTCAAAGATTTGCGGGGGGGTGGCAGCGGCTTGGGGCTGATGTCTCGTGACGCGCGTTCTGTTCGACGCAATACGGCGTCCATCAATCGTAACGTCGGCACCATATCAAGTGGAACGGCACGAGCGCGCAATGACATTAACAGGGTCGGTGCGTCAGCGTCACGGTCATCTGGTCTTATACGAACATCAATTGGCGACTTGGCGCGCTTCGCTGGGCCAGTAGCTTTGGGCGCTGCTGCTGCTGCCACCATCAACGCTGCTAGCACCATGGAAACCGCACTAGAGGGCATTCGGAAGAAATCTGGTGCGACGACTGAGGAAATGGCGAACATTCGTGAGGAGGTGAAAGCGCTTGCCGGTGAAGTTCCTGCTTCCATGGGCGAAATTCTAGCCGCTTACGAGCGCGGAGCCGCATCTGGTATTCCGTTAGGCGAGTTGCGCGAGTTTGCGAAGCTATCCACTTCCGTTGCTGCATCTTGGGATACATCGGCTGAAAAAGTCGGAAACTTCTTCGCTGGCTTTGAATCTGGTTTGGGCCTGAAACGCACCGAGCAAGAAGAGTATGCAGATCTGATCAACGGGTTGGCCGATGCGGGCATTTCAGATGAGGTGGATATCGCGGCATTTGTCGATCGCGCAGGAGCAGGTCTCACTAACTTCGGCATGACGCCACAAGAAATTGCAGCTTGGGGCTCGGCTCTGATCGACTTAAAAATGCCAGCAGAAATTGCCGCACGGGCGATGGATACCATCACAGGTAAGCTACTGGCCCCGGAAAATTTATCGGATAAGGCTGCGAGTGGTTTGCAGAATATTGTCGGCGACCTTAAAGAATTTTCAAAAATTCAGGGCGGTGAGCGGGCTATAACTTTTTTCAAGGAGCTGAACAAATTGAGCGGTCAGCAGCAAGCCAGTTTTCTCGGAGCATTTCTGGGCGAAGGGTTTGACGATGAAGCCGCTCGGATTGGTAAAGGCTTCGAAAAAGTCTTGGCTGCTTTGGCTTTCAGCAAGGATAAATCGAACTATGTGGGTTCAATCGCCGAAGCCACTGAACGGCAAATGGACTTGTGGGAAACGCAGGTTTCGAGGCTTCAAACATCCTTTGGCAACATCGGGGAGAGCATAGGCGAGCTTTTCATCAATCCGTTGGGCACGGGTCTCGATATGCTGACCGAATTCAATAACCAGCTAGCGGACGAAATTGCTTCTAAGTCCACCGTAGATGATGCTCGCAGCGAATACGTCACCCGTTATGGTGAAGACGATCTGGCGGCGCGTGTCGATAAAGAGCGGACACAGCGCGGCGACTACAGCGTCTTCGACCGCCTCTACAAGCGGCAGGCGATCATCGCTGAAATTATGAAGGCTTGGGCAACGGGCGGCTACAAGGGCGACCCAGTTGCTGCCTACTACGCTTCAAAGGACGCTGCTACGGCGAAAGACGCGCGTGTTGCAAACCCCTATGAACCCGGACCGACCGGCCATCATCCGGGCACTGGAACTGGTGCTCCGTTGCCTGTGGTCGAAGTCACCACGCCAACTGCGCGCGGAGACATATCAGGAGCTGGTGTGCGTGTTCCTGATGGATTGAAGGATATAACAACTAACGCTGACAATGGCGTCGGCACCGATCTTGCAGACAACTACGCCGAGTATGGTGATGGCACTTCACCGGCAGCAAGACGGGCAGCAGCAAGCGACAATTTCGCTGCAAATATGGGGGCTGGTGCGGCCAGCCTCGCAAATCGCATACAAGCTGTGATGAATGTAGATACCCGCGAAGCGGCCACGGCTATTAGCGGCATCCACAGCCAAGCTTCCGCACCGGTGGTGGTGCCGATCACAGCCGACACAAGCGCCTTTGACGCCGCGCTGGCTGACGCAAAACGAAGGGCGCAAGGTGCCGGGGTCGCAGTGAAGGTAGGCGGTAAGGGCCGGTTGACCACCGGCGCACCCAGCAAATCGACACCGAACGCTGGGCAGGCGGGAACACCTGGTTAGTAGGCGAAGAACTGACATTCTGGGCGGTGGTTGGACCTATCAATTCGTAACTCAACTTGCACATTCAGTGCATCAAATTTCACCGGGCCTGAACCTATCGCTTGCGCCGCCCTTAGCATTACTTGCCGCGAAGCTGCATTCGAAGCACCAGAGATGGCTTCCAATACCGCTACACATGCCGCGAAATAGGTCTCCGTGGTCTCTAGGCTGGTTGAAAACAGCATAGCTATTCCCCTGCCGTATACGCGCAGATGAAGGTTGCCGAAATACGCCTCGCAGAACCCGTCATCTCGACAGCCATCTTTTGTTCCGGTCAATGGCTTCTTTTCGTAGCCGGTGACTTCTGCGACCTCGTTAGAGGCCTTTGCGAACATGTGCTTGGTCTTTTCGGGCAGCGTGTTTGCTGCTGCAGACGATGCCGCGACAATCGATATGAGTAATAAAATTGTCGGAAGATGGCGCATGGGCGTAGCTCGGATCACATAAAAGCCGAACCCAACACGCTCATTACAAAGCGGTCAATCTGTTAGTTTTGCTCGGACGATGGGGCAGTTGAACTTGCAACGATCGATTGCAGCGTCTCGCGGGTAACGATGAACCGCATTGGCGGCAATTGATCATGGCCAAGAATGAGAACGAAACGACCGTCTGCCGTTGGTTCAAGCGCAATCTGCGGGCTGTCTAAAGTGAAAAAGGGCGTTCGTATTGACAGATCGAAATCAACTTCCGCGTCCGGCATGGCCATCGAAGCAAGCTGCAACGCAAATTCAGAAGCTTTTGAAAGAGGTATCTCAAATACTGGAAGATGATCGCCCTGATCAACCGCCACTGTCTCCGCAGCCCGTCTTATACGTATATCACGGGCCATTTGATCCCTCCGATGTAAGCCGAAACCGGCACGAGGTCGAATTACCCTGCCGGTTCGGACTTAAGACGAACACCAGCACCACCACCGTTTGCAGGGATGAACTCAATACCAGCGGCCTCTAGGGCGGCTTGGATAGCGCTAACTGTTGCAGGCAACGGAGTTCGAACCCCGTTCTCAAAGTCCATTACTGTCCGTGTGCCGACGCTTGCTAAACGAGACAATTCAGATTGGCTTTTACCAATGAGCGCGCGAGCGGCTTTAGACTGACGACCTGTAATCATATGTATGCCTATATATGCATATATGTGTTGACACAACGGGGTGAGGTATGCGTATATATGCATATCAGCCGGAAATGAGGGTGCAACCTCACATCCGGCCTAACTCAAACCCCGGAGTGTCCCGTGGCCAAAGCTACCGCCCTTTACAACGCAGAAACCCAGAAATTCAACCTCGCAGCCATTATGGAGCTTGCCCACCACTGGGCGCGTGAAGAAATCACCTACGCTTATAACGCGGCGTCGGCACAGCGTGTTCATGCTCTTGCAACCGGCAACCCTGAACCAGTGATTCCAAACTACGCGGCAACCTTTGCTGCGGCTCTTGCTGGCGCTTGGGAACTGGCCCGTGATGAAGCTGCAACTGACCCGCTGCCACCGGCAACTGTTGCAAAGATCGCGGAACTGGAAAGCGAAGCCAAGTTTTACAACGTTGTTTCCATCGACGGTGGCGCTCGTAACCGCGACAACGCCAAGATCGCACTGGCGAACATCACTACGGAAATCGCAGCCCTTCGGGAGGCCGCGTAATGGACCGGAGATCACTTCTAAAGGGCGTTGCCGCCATCGCCCCTGCAATTGCTGCTGGCGGTATCGCAACCGCAGCAGACGCAGAACTGCTGGACCTTGGCCGACAGTTGAACGCCTCTTGGAAAGCAGAAACAGACTTTTTAGACGCAAACCCCATGTGTTCCGACGAGGAATTTGACGCATTTTTTCAAACAAGCAGCGCTATTGTAGCTCGTATTGAAGCGTTGCGTCCCACTACGCCTCAAGGCTTTGCGGTAAAGGCAAGGGCGGTATCGTGGTGTCACAGCGGGGAAGCGGTGGACCTATCCACTCACACGGGTCAACCGGCAACGGACATTCGTTTGGTCAACAGCATCATTGAAGACCTTCTTCGTATCACCTGAAACGGAACGAGAACAAGAATGCGCTGCTTAAACCGCCGAAAGCGGTGGATAGGAGTGCCATTGAGCGCGAATGGCGGTGGCATTCGTGGTCAAATACGGAATGCGCTTCGGCGCGTACACGGCAGGAGGGGCGGTTTTCGACGCCAATAACCCCTCCGCCGTGGTCTCGGTTCCGAAGCGGACTTCACATCCGCCTAGGAGCCTCATCATCAACCGGCACAAAGGATACCGGATATGACTGACGGCAATCTGACTACGACGACCTCTGAAATCAAGTCGGACTTAAAAACGTTTCACTTCCATGGTGACGAGATATCCACAGCGATGATCAACGGGGTGCCGCATGTGGCGATGAAGCCCATTGTTGAGAACCTTGGCATGGCTTGGCAGGCGCAGCACCGCAAGCTTTTGGAAAGCGGGCCGAAATTCAGTTGTAATCATATGGTGACAACTGGAACCGACGGAAAAAGCTACAACATGCTGGCGATGCCGGTCACCAAATTGAATCTATGGCTCAACACCATCAACCCGAACAAGGTGAAGGCGGATATCCGAGCCAAACTGGAAATCTATCAGGAACAGTCGGCCATCGCTCTTCATGACTATTGGACTACCGGCGTTGCCGTACGACCCGATGCGCCGCAATCTGCGGTCGATTTCTCCGACCCCTCCTTGGTGGTGGGTCTGTTGCGGCACCTCGACAATCAGGTCAAAGAGCAACAGGCTGAGATCATCAACCTTACCCCGAAAGCCGAAGCGTTCGATGATTTCTTAAATGCGGAAGGGAAAACCTTGCCATCCGCCGCGATGATAGAGATCGGGGCGAAGTGCAATCTTGCCATGCGCTTCATGCGCCAAGAAAAGCATTTTTACGCCCGCCAAGGTAACAACAACACACCGAGCGTGTACCTGCGGGAAATGGGTTACGCCTTTGTGGAACCATCCTACAGCAAGCGCGATGGAAAGCTTTACGAGCAGACCTATTTTACCCCACGCGGTATCGCTTGGCTGAATAAAATAATTCCAGCTGAACTTCGGAACTCGCCAAGCCACGGAACCCGTCGCGTTTCTGCTTCCAAGCAATTGGAGGTAGTGGCGTGAATATGCCGATTATTCAGGTGAACGCCGATGGCCGCTCAAGCGATGGCGAAGAATATGACGACATAGCTTCTGATGAAATGGTTTCAAAGGGTTACATGATCAATGTTCCTGTCATCCTTCAACACCCGGATGGCAGGCTTGAGCAGTCTAGCCAAGTGCGAGTAACGCCGTCTGGCATTGAGTTTCTGCGAAGGGAAATCCCCGTGGAACTGCGCCATACAAAAGGGACGGCCTAACCCATAGGACGGCTCTTCGGGGCCGTCCCAACAATCTGACAATCAAACGACACCATCGCCTGCCGTTTCTAGCGTCGGGCCGCTACCCGATGGAGGGTTCGCATGACTTGGGAAACCTCACTTCGTCGTGGATCGTTTCGGGGCGTTCCGTTTTTCATGGAAAGCGAAGCACCGCAAGGTGGTCGCAGGGTTGCTGTGCACGACATCGCCTATGGTGAGAACGCGATCACGGAAGACTTCGGACGGAAGACGCCCAACTATTCGCTGACCGTCTACACCACCGGTGCCGACCGTTTTGCTGCATCTGCCCTTGCGCTATCCGGCGCGCTCGATGCCCCCGGCGCTGCAACCATCGTGATGCCTGTTATGGGCGCTCAACTGGTTCGGTGTCTGACATGGGGCTTCAACGTCGATAAGCGGCGCTTGGGCTATGTGGGTTTCGATATCGAATGTGTTCCTGCCGGTGTTCCCAGCGTGCCGTTCGCACCCGCTTTGGGTTTTTCCGGTGTTGAGGCGGTGTTCAAGACCGGCGCTTTGCAACTGGCGATTGCTGTCAGAGAGATTGCGACTCGATGAGCACTCCGGAAAATATCGCCAACGCCGCGTTGGATGCCGTCACCTTCGCCCAAAAACTGGCGAACGGGGCTGGTGTAACCGATGATGACGCAGACGCCATTGATGGTGCCTTGCTGACACTGGTATCGACGGACTGGTTTGCGGATGCTGGCCAGTTCACACAGAATTATTGCGATGCAGTTCGCACGATTGCTCGATCTGCGGAACCATCGGCCATAAAGGCCACTCTGGAGGGGCGTATCGCGGCGCTGGGCGGCGTTGTGCTTCCCGGTGCTGCAATGGAGCGGTTGGCGAACTTCTGCGCCCTGTGCATCATCTATGTGCGCGATGAATATCTGACACGAAACGACGCTGTGGCTGCACGGGCGAGCCTTCGCGATATTGCTGACACGGTTATCGAGCCATCGGGCGATATACTTGGATTGACGTCCTATGAGTTTGGCCTATCCATGTCGAGTTCTGCCATCTCTCAACTGTCGGCAATTGGCGCAGACCGCAGGCCGCTTGTGAAAGCGGTGGCATCCATTTCGCAACCATCCACATTGGCCGCTTACCGTCTGTATGGCGATCCTGACCGCGCTACACGACTGGTGGAGCGCAATGCCCATGCCACGCCGCTGTTCATGCCGACCCTATTTGAAGCCGAGGCACCCGACCTGTGAGCGACCGGCTAGAGACGGTCACGATTACGATTGGTGGAAACGTCTGGCCCTATTGGTCGGACTTCGCCGGGCGCGCAGCAGCAGAGGAAGCCTCACGCGAGGCAAGCTTTACCGCCCATGTGCCAGAAAGCGGTGGCATCAGCCCTGCATGGGTCGGCATGGAGGCCACGGTTCACTTCAAGGGCGAACTTTGGTTGACGGGGACAGTCCGCGACTTCGCGCCATCCCACGGAGGTGGTGATGATCCGCAGCGTTCTGTCGATGTCGGTCTGATCTCGAAAACAGCCGATGGTGTGGAGAGTTCGGTCGATCATCCAACCGGGGAAGCCCGTGACGTTGATCTGAAACAGCTTGGCGAAACATTCGACGATCTCGGCATTGGCTGGGAGAGTTCGGCGCAATCGGTGAAGCAGCCGGTCGAGCGTATCATAACTGGTGAAAGCCAGTGGGACATCGTGGAACGTCGGGCACGGGCCATGGGTGCCTTCATTCACGACACGCCGGAAGGCAAGTTCCACATTGCGGACAAGCCAGAAGGCACACACGCCGGGGCATTGGCCATTGGCGTCAATATCAGCGGTTCGGAAGACGCATCAGCGCAGTTCACGGAAACCGGGCGGCACGATGAGGTGCAGGTGGTTGGGCAATCGACCATCGGCACGACGACACCCTCGTTTCGTTCAGTGGGTTCGCAAAAAGACGGCGGCATAAAGCGGCGCAGACCACGCAAGGTGGTGCTTGAGGGCGAGGCCACACCAGAACGCTTGAAGAAACGCGCAGACACCGAAGCACGGCGCGCTGCAGGCAATGGAACGACAGCAAACATTCCAGTGGTCGGATGGCGTGATGAGGCTGGAAAGCTTTGGACGCCCAACTGGCTCGTGGGTATCGACGACGAAAAACTCTGGCTCAAGGGCCTGATGGTCATCAAGTCCGCAGAATACAGCCAGAAGACGGCAGGCGATCCGGAAGGCACCAAGGCGACCCTGGAGTTGGCCGACCCCCGCGCTCTTGGTGGCGAAGATCCAAAAGGCGAAAGCGCAGCGGCCTACGCGCCAAAGGTGACGATACCAACATTCAGGGTGGATGAATAATGCGGGGCTTTCCATCACAACTGACCCGGTTTCAATTCGGCAAGGTCTACAGCGACGGCGGGCAGCAGCTTGTCGACCTCAAGGGAATGGCCGGCCAGACCCCGACACAGGTTTACCGGCCTGAAACCCATGGGCTTTCCACGCACCCTGTTGCAGGCGCTCAAGGCGCATTGCTGGCGCTGGGCGGTAGGCAGGATCAACTATTGGCTTTGGGCGGTGAGTGTTCTGAGCTTCGCGGGCAGCACCAAGCCGCGCTGGGCGAGACCATCCTCTACAACAGCCATGGCGAGGCCATCAGCCTGATAAAGCGGCAAGTCCGAATGGTCGGTCAGGATATGCAGGTGACGATAGCCGGAACGGCGAACTTCGACTGATGCCCGCTGCAATTCGGCTGGGGGACACCAGCAGCCATGGCGGCGAAGTGGTCACAGCCGCCGTGAAATACTCAATCTTTCGCAAACGCATTGCGCGCAAGACGGACATCCTGCGGTGTCCGATCCATGGCGATCAACCGATCATCGAAGGCTCTGCCAAATATAACTTCGAAGGGCAGGGCGTAGCCCGCCACGGCGACCAAGCGGCATGTGGGGCAACCCTCGTAGCGTCTCAATCCAAATACAATTTCGAGTAGGTTCGCTATGTCCATTCAAATCATGGCGCTCGATGCCAACGACGAGGTTATCTACGCGCCGGACCTCATTCTTGAAGGTGCTTTTGGCGAGCCCGTCGTCGGTGATTTCAGCATCGCAGGCAGCGATGAGACGAACAACCGAGGTGGGCTGCGCTCCAAACAGCAGATCGCCACGGCAGTTCATATCCTCTTGCAAACTGACATCGCTGCCCCGCGTGATGAACTTCGTCCGGGTGAAGAAAACAGAGGATGGCCGGGTGACGCATACACCGTTGGCCTAACAGATACCGATGGCCCTATCGGCTCCAAACTCTGGCTTCTCCGCAGGCGCACCGTCGATCTGGTGGAAACCCCAAGGCTTGCGGAAGACTACGCTCGTGAGGCTTTGCATACGCTTATCGACCAGCGCGTCGTGAACCGCTTCGACATCGACGCAGAGGGCCAACCGGCCCGCAACCGTTTGAACCTTTCCATCACCGGCTACGACACAGCGGGCCGCGTGGTTTTCGACCAACAGCGATACGCGGTGCTTTGGCAACAAACGCAATCCGACGCAGACCCTTTGAGGACGTAGCGAAATGACCCAGCCCGTCCCTACCGTAAAAGCCATTAGCGAGCGCTTTGCTGCCGTATTGCGTCAGGTGCTCCCCGGCACCGATGCGCTCATTCACCCGAACACAAATACGGTGTTGGCGAAAACACTCGGCCTTTGGGGCCATGAGATGCACCAGCGGCTTGCCTATCTCTATCGCCAGCTTTTCATGAGCACAGCCACCGGCGCACATCTTGAACGCCACTGCGGCGAACTTGACATCGTTCGCAAATCAGCGTCACGCGCCACCGGCATAATTTCCGGCAGCGCGACACCGTTAAAGGTCTATCCGGCGGGCGTTCTGTTCATTATCGACGGCCTGCAATTTGTATCCACGCAGGGCACCACGGCAGATGTGGCCGGGGCGGCTTCATTCACCGTCAGATCAATCGATATCGGCTCAGCATCTAATCGCGCCGCTGGCGTAGCAGCGCAAGTCGCGAGCCCGCTGGAATATCCCGGCATTTCCGATGACTTCGTTGTCGATGCAGGAAGCCTGGGCGGTGCCGCGGATCGCGAAACCGACGACAGCCTGCGCGCCCGTGGTTTGGCTCGAAAACAGAAGCCCCCACAGGGCGGCGCGGTCTATGACTATGAAGCTTTTGCCCGTGAAGTTCCCGGCGTGGGTCGGGCTTGGGCAAGACGGTTCTTCAACGGACCCGGCACTATCGGCGTGCTGTTCACGACAGACAGCGAAAACGGCATTATTCCCACAGCAGGTGATGTTGCTGTTGTTCAGGCATCGCTTGATGCAAGGCGACAGATACGCCGTGAAATCATCGTTGCTGCCCCGTTGGGGTATGGCATCAACACTACGGTCTCCGTCACGCCGGACACGCCGGAGATACGCCAAAGAGTATCGGAAGCGATTGCTGCGGTCGTGGTGGAACGGTCCGAACCATCATGGGCTGACCAACCGTTCGTGTTTTCCCGGTCATGGATTGCAGAAGCCATTTCGCAAACGGTGGGTGAAGAGCGTCACGTTCTTTCACTGCCCGCTTCTGACATCACGCTACCTGCAGGACATATTCCGATTGCCGGAACGGTGACGTTCGTATGAGCCGCTGGTTCATTCCAGAGGGTCTGGACTTCACGCCGCCTCGCGCCGGTCCGATCACTACGGTTTCGTGTGGAACGAGTGATATCGACACGCCAACGGTCGTTACAGCCGATGCGCTTTCAACCCCTGCGCTTGACGATTTGCGGGATAGCCATCTGATGTTGTTGCCGATGGGGGCTGCATGGCGAACACCGGATGGGCAAGGCTTCAACGACCCAGATACGAGCGTCATGGGGCGATTGGTCAAAGCCATGTCAGCCCCGTTTCTTGATTTATATCGCGCTGCTTTTGAATTGACGAATGAAAGCACGGCATGGACGCTGGACTTGTCGCTTGCCGATTGGGAGGCTGACTACGGCTTGCCAGACCCGTGCATTTCGGCACCGGAAGGTCGCGAGGCTAGAATTCGCGCGCTTCGACTGAAAATCCGGGCCAACGCGACCATCACACCAGCTGATTACGTCTGCCTCGCGCGGTCCATTGGCTACGATGTGGTTATCGAAGAGCCCATGCCATTTCGCTTCGGCCAGTCCAGCTTTGGCAATGGAGACAGGTTCTCCGGCCAAACACCAGGCGAGGTCGATATGACGTTCGACTGGTATGTCTGGGTCGTCGGTTTCGGCGTTGATTGGTTCACATTCGGAAAATCGCGCTTCGGCGTTGGACGCTTTGGCCATCCCTTCACGGCAACCGATCTCGAATGCGCTTTCGGACGCATCGCACCTGCCGATACCAAACCTCATTTCGTTTACCCGTAAGGATCATCAAGCATGGAATATTGGGCACCACGGGAGAAGGTCACAACTGATCCCCACGATGAAGCGCTGGTTCACGAGAACTACCAGCAAGGTGTGAACGCCACCGGTTCAGAACCGGACGCGCGCGGCTATGAGCAGATAATGCGGTCGCTCGTGTATGCGGTGAAGGAAGCAGGATTGCCGCCCGACCCTAATTCGGTGACGCTGGTATGGGAGGCTATCCAAGCCGCTGTCGCCGCTGGGGCCAGTTCCTACACCCTGCGCGATAGCCTTGGCACGGCCACCTACCAGATATCAGACTGGAATGATGCAACGTCGAACGGTTGGTATTCCGCCAGCAATGGAGCCAACTCGCCAGATAGCAATATCGCTAACTGGATGGGTGCTGCTGAAGTTCAAAACTCACAGGGATGGATTACTCAAACTGCCCACGCATTTACGGACGACAGCCAGACCAACACGATGACGTATCGTCGTGAAATGAACGCTGGGGGCTGGGGCGTTTGGTATCGCGTTTATCAATCATCATCAGAAATATCAGAACTGGTTGGGGACTCAGGCGCTGACGGCGTTGTCGTTTCTCACGATCCGGCAAATCTGCAAAGTGTGCTGCAGCAAACCTACACGATCTTGAACCTGCCGGTGCAGACCTTTGCAAACGGCGACAGCGTCACAATTTCCGGCAACGTGATGACTATCGCAGCCGGTGCCGACGGCGCTTTCAACGTTTCTGCGCTGGTTCGGGCTTCCGCCAAGACATATCGCAAGTTCGCGCTATACGTCTTTATCAATGGCGTCGATATGGGTGCGGCAGGCGACATGACCAACGTCAACACCAATGCGGGCTTGGGACGCCATGTTTCCTTCACCAAGACCTTTCGGCTGGCTGCGGGGGACACGATTGATGTCCGGTTAGATCACGACGGTTCGGCGGGCGCTTCAACAATTCAAGACGCACAGCTTTCCGTCATTCGTAAAGGAGACTGAAAATGAAGCATCTGAAAGCAACCGCTCTTCAAGCCACGTTGGTCAATCAGGGTATGTCGGAGGAGGATCGCAGGCGCATCGCATTCGACGGTGATGGCCTTTTGGTGCCGGAGCAAATGACGGAGCAGATTGAAGCCCTGCTCGCGACCGCTACGGATCAAGCTGCACTTTCGATGACGCGGGCTTCACTGCTGGCCGTCATCGCCGACGAGCATGCCGAAACACTGCGACGGATGACTGGCAACTATACCGTCGAAGATCGCGACACATGGCCAAGGCAACAGGCATGGGCCGACGCGCATCTGGCCGGAAATGATCGATATGACGATCTTCTCGTCGGGTTGCTGACCGCTGCCGAGCGGGAAGCCGCTGGCGAAAATGCTGCCACCATCATGGCCAATCGTATAGCTGAAAAAGTGATAATCTCTGACAAGCTGACATCGGCAGCAGGCAACGCCAAACGCGAGGCCGAAGCCGCCGTTACTGCCATGGCGACGGTAGCAGAGCTTGAAAGTTTCGAAGCCGCATTAGTGGCAACAAAAGCTGACCGCGAAGCCGCGTTTCTTGCAGCTCTGGCGGCATGACCAGCAACGGCATAGGTCCAACGTGGTTTCCCCTATGGCTACGTAAAGCGCTGACTAAGTTCGGCTCGTCGTTCTTTAAAACCGCCAGTTGGGAAATACACGATATCGGATATGGCCGCGCAGACCCGCCAAGGGCTGTCTGTGACGTGAAGTTCCTCACGGCGATGATAACCGACAGCGAGCGGCTTAACGGCTGGCGTCGGCCATTCTCGCGTGTTTTGGCGCACTTGTTCTACATGGCTGTCCGGCTGTTCGGTTGGATGACTTACGGAACCCGCGCCTAACCCCCACCCACTCCCCACAATTCAACCTGAAGGCACGCGGTCAGCAATGGCGGCGCGATCCCGCATGACAAATCGTAAACTTAATGAGATCGTGGTGCATTGCGCCGCAACACCGGAAGGGCGCGAAGTTTCCGTGGCCACGATCCGTAAGTGGCACAAGGCTCGCGGCTGGAGCGACATAGGATACCACTTCGTGATCGGCCTAGACGGCAAAGTTCATAAGGGCAGGCCGTTGAGCAAAACAGGCGCTCACGTCCGTGGTCGCAATCGCGGGACCGTTGGCATCTGCTACGTAGGCGGTGTTTCCCGTGATGGCCGCACGCCAAAAGATACGAGAACGCACAGCCAGAAGGCGGCGCTTCTAAACCTCATCAACAGCCTGATGGCAGAATACCCGTCGATCAAGCTGATTTCCGGCCACCACGACTATGCGGCGAAAGCCTGCCCCTCGTTCCCGGCGCGTGAACAGTACGCCGATCTATCGGGCGCGGTCGCGAAGACCTCTACGCCTCCGAATGTAGATGAGCGCTATCGGTATCTGCAACGTCTTCTGACGGCTGCGGGCTATCCGCACGGCCTAGCTGACGGCATCAAGGGCCCGCGCACGATCAAGGCCATCAAAGACTATCAGGAATTCATGGGTCTGCCGAAGTCTGGTGAGTTCGACAAAGCGACCGTGGTCAACCTGCGCGTGATTGAAGAGACTGTATCGCCACGCCGTCCCGCCGTCACCGCTGTTGCTTTCAAAACAGCAGCCTTCGACCGTATCTCCACAGAGAAAGCCGCAAGCGGAACGGGCGGAACTTTGACGACGCTGGCCTCGATAAAGGAAGGCGCTGACAGCGTTGGCGGCATAGTTGCTACGTTCGCTTCGCACGTTCCTGACTGGTTCGTTCCGGTGGCTCTTACTGGAGCTGCGCTATGCTTTGGCTACACATGGTATCGCCGCGACAAGCGCCAACGTGAAGCGCAAGAGGCGCTGGCATGATCGCCGCATTTCGCTCGTGGTCGCGCACCATCCGCATTGCCATCGCTGTTGCCGCCATAGCGGGCCTGTGGGGCGCAAAAGCGCTCTACGACGCATCGCTGCGGGCGGATGGCGAGAAACGCATCACAGACCGGCTCCAAGCCGACGACACCAACACAATCAAAGAGAAAGCCAAGCGAGATGCTGAAATCCGCGATGATACTGATGATGGCCTTATCGACCGCCTCACTGGTGGGGTGCCAAGGCCGTAGCGGGCTGGTTCCCGGCACCGGCTACACATTGGTCACGCTCAATCCACCGGCTGCCCGTGCAGTTGTGAAGCTGGACCGGCGCAGTGCCGAGCGTATTGCATCCAATCGGGCGCAGTGCGTCGAAGACGAAGGCTGCATTTGATCTACATGGAAGAACTTCGCAAACTGGTAGGCAAGACCTTCCTCAATTCGCTCGTGGCCGTCTGCGTGGGGGCATTCTTGACGGCTTCCGGCTACGTTCTCACATCGGTTTTTCAAGTCCGAATACCGGCTCTTGAGATATTCGATCAGGTCAACACCATCGCTAACGACAGCGCGGCCACTCGCCGCATCGCGGAAGACAACCGCGCAGGCATACAGGACAATCGAAAGGCCATTCTAGACCTTCGCATTGCTCAGGATGTTGCGGAATACGATGAAACACTTTCAGGCGTTCTCGGCGGGTGTCGTATTGGCACCGTCTGTATCGCGAAGTTCTATCTTCGACGTACAGAATTCGGCCTAAATTGCGGACTTCCTTCCGCGATCCCTTATGTCGAAAACCATTCCCGTGCTCCTATCAGAACGCAGTTTGTGGGTTTCAAGCCAGTGGAAGTCGGCAGAGACTGGGAAACGCTTGAAACACCTTTTCGAGTGCCGAACAGTGCGCTTCCCGGAGACGGCGGTTTCTATGTTCGCATTGAATACCCGGGCTGCGTCCCTGACGATCCCGATGGTCTGATTTACGAAAGCACGATCACGCTGCCATTTGAGATACTGCCTGCGGAATAATCGGTCGCTCCCAGCCGATACCTAGCCCCGTCTGTCGTCATGGCAGGCGGGGCTTTTTTGTCGTTCTGGCGACCAATTTGTTGACGCCAACAATATGGTCTCTGGCATCACTTTGTTGAGGTCAACAAGCTGATCGGGGTTCACATCTGCCTGCCTGTGGGGTAGGGTGGTGGCCTAGGGGTGTTCGGGTTGATCTTCTCGAATACGCAAGCCGTGCAGATCGTTAAAATGCGGACCCCTCACCTTATTCGCCCTTATGGGCAAACAGTTTGGGAAAGCGTGGACGTGCGGTCGCTCCAAATAGTCGCGTGGTATTGAGATGGTGCACCGGCTGCTAAAATGCAGCTTCACTCATGCCCCCAATACATTCAGGCCCGTCGCTTCCACACCGGAGGCGGCGGGTTTTGCATGTTTAGGCTGCCATGTTAAAAATCAGCCGGAATTTTGACATGTAGTTTCCGGCGTTCAGTGCGCGGCCTTACGAGCCATATCCGCAACGCTGGTGGCCGTCTCAAGCGCAGCTGCTCGTAGGTTCTCTACGTCCTGCCGGTCTACATCTCCGATGACTGCCATCTGAAGCACGGTCACGTCCTGAGTGAACCGCTGGCATAGTTCCTGCGCAACTACAGAGCGCGGTACGGGCAATAGGCCATCTATCACGCGGTGGAGTTCATCAACGGTCTGTTGGGCGTTGTGAGAGCGCATTTCGGTGATGAGGGTGGCGAGTAGGTTCATAGTGAAACGGTGATCAATTCTTTCCGTTTGTTCTGTGCGCCATATCGCATCGCGCAGGTTTGGCTGCAAAAGCTTTTGTTTGGATGCCCGAACGAAGCGTATCCGACGCGCAATTTTGTGTTTGACCCGCCTTCAACACGCAGGTTTAGCCATTCATTGAAGTCTTCATTGCATTGGTCGCATTTCGTCATATCAGTGCCCTTCATCCGGCTTCTCCCCAAACACATCCAGCAACCGCACAAGCGCTGACCTGTTGGCTTCTGGTGACTTCTCGGCAAAAGTGTATCGTGAATGAACGCGATAACGTCTGCATGGCTGGATATGGGGCGGGGTGGGGTTAGCTTGACGCCCACCCTAGTCCCCTTTTTTTGGTCTCCGCTTCCATTGCCATTCTGTGGACCCTCAATTCAGATATGGCCTTGGAGTGTGGGCGCGTCATCACAATGCCGGAGAAAAATATAACAAGCGCGCAAGCCATATATATCGCCCCCAAAGAGGTGAAGCCGTTCTCTACCGACTTATATAAGTTCACCAAAAACAAAGGGATAGAAAGCAAGGCTCCACACGATCCTATGATTGCGTAGCCCACATGGCCCCACGCGGCGCTGTTCAGCTTCTCTGTTTTAGCCATCACGCCGCGTCCGTTCATGTATATCGCGCCATTATCTTTCATCTTATTCTCCATTCCAAATCATACCGCTCCACCACCCCGAACACCACGACAAAGGCTATAAGGGCCAGCCAGAATTGCCAGTGGTGCCATATCCACAAAGCCCTTCCTCCCATGCTCTGCGTTCTGTCTGGTGTATGGGAGAGGTCATGTGGAAAGCTGACGTAGTGCAAGAACCAAACAAAGCGAGGAACACCCGCCCAGCGCAGCGGTCATGTATGTTCCAACTTTCGCCTTTCGGTTCATGCCACGATCAGCGTACTCAATCGTAAGGAACCACAAATAAGTGGTGCCAAGCGCGTTGAGGACAAACATAAACGCCGCCATCAGTGAATATGCGGCAGCAGTGGCACTGACGCATCCCCGCTGTAGTGTTGCTCAATCATTGGTCCCGTATGCTCGCCAACCGTTCGGCCATCAGGCATCATCACGTTGGCAAGGAAGGCGTTTTCAAACGTCTCAATACCAGCTTCGACGCTCTCCAGTTTGGCTTTGATAACTAAGAGAAGCGCTCGCCATCGGGAACGCTCGGCCTGAACTTTTTCAGGTACATCGACGCGGAACAGAATGTTTCTGCCACCCATCTCAAACGCGACCTGTGCGGAATTGGCAGAGGTCAATACGCCAAACGAGGTCGCGCCATACTTGTTGACGATCTTCTCAATATCGGTTTTTGTCTGCGCGACCGGAACTTTGGTTGTGTCAGCGTAGGCCATCTTCATTCTCCTTCGTTAGTTGTTGCAGCATCCGTTTCTGGTCCGCAGTTCAATCGTTCAAGGAAATCGCGGGCGTCATCCTCTTCGGTAAAAACAGCGATGTGCCGCCATACCCAATCAACGTTTGATCCAAAGACTTCCCGTTTCGGCTGGACTACGGCCCATGCAAAGACTGCGTCCCTCCATGGTATCCATTTGAAAGTCAGGCGAATTGGAACAACGACAGGATAGTGGTCGTGAAAGGCTAGGCCACTGTACCGCTCATCAAGAATGGTCGCTCTCATCTTCGCCATCTCAAGCCTCTCCTCTGGTAGAAGGCGAGGGAACAGGGGTCAGCCCAAGTTCAATTGCGCAGTCATGGCAATAAACCAATGGTGGATTGTGACCGTTGAAATCGCCGACCCAATTTTCCGAGATGCTGTGACCGTGTGTTTCGCAGTTGTCACAAACTGAAAGCCATCCGGTGCAATGCTCACACTCTTCAGGGCAATACGCTTGCCCCACTTTGCACCAAACGCCGATGCTCTCATCGCTGTTTGGGCCAGTGTAGCCAGAACCCTCCATCACGCCGCCTCGCAGATAGCGGGAACAGGCGGGGAACGCCCGTGCAGTTTTCGTGCAACTTTGCGTTCCGAACGCTGCACATGGACGCCGTTTGTTCCGTTATTCGAATTCAGCCTGTTTCGTCTGTTGACCATGGAAACCCCATAAACTAAGGGTTTTGCAACCTGATCGGACCAACGGCTAAAACTAGCCAAT
>NZ_AEEB01000022.1 GCF_000179775.1 Ahrensia sp. R2A130 | reverse complement strand
TAGACGGTACCGTTACGATCAATGGTGATGGCACTTTGAGCTATACGCCAAACACAAATTTCAGTGGCAGCGACACGATCAGCTACTCGTTGGAAGATGGAAACGGCGGTGTAACTTCCGGTACGGTTTCCGTAAATGTGTCCGATGTGAACAGCGCGCCTGTCAGCGGCACACCTGCTGTGCAGGTCACGGATGAAGATCTATCGCTTAGCGCTATCGACGTATTGTCTGCCGCCAGCGATCAGGATGGTGACACGCTATCAGTGCAACCGGGTTCGGTCTCGGCCCTGAATGGCACTGTGACTATCAATGGTGATGGCACACTCAATTATACACCTAACGCAGACTATAACGGTTCCGATACAATTTCTTATGCTGTCGAAGATGGCAACGGAGGTATCGCCAACGGCACCGTTGATATTACGATTAATCCCATCAACGATGCGCCTGACGCTGGTACTCCTACGGCACAAACTACGCAGGAAGACGTGTCTATCGGGTCCATCGACGTGCTGGCTGCCGCCAACGATCCTGATGGCGATGTGCTTTCTATTTTGCCCGGATCGGTATCTGCCACCAACGGCACCGTTACAATTAATGTTGATCAGACCCTGAGTTACACGCCGGACGCAAATTTCGACGGTATCGATACGATCACCTACATGATTGATGACGGCAATGGCGGGCAGACAGCGGGCTCGGTACTCGTCACCGTAAACGATGAAAACGCTGCGCCGGTTGCAGGCACACCTGCTGCCGTTTCAACCGATGAAGATGTGGCGCTTGCATCCATCGATGTCGTTTCCTCTGCAACCGATCAGGATGGTGATCCGCTTATTGTCGATCCGGGTTCGCAGTCTGCATTGAACGGTACGGTAACGATCAATGGCGACGGGACGCTGAATTACATTCCTGACGCCGATTTCGTTGGTAACGACACGATCAGTTATATCATTTCAGACGGTCGCGGCGGGACATCAGCCGGTAGCATCGGTGTGACGGTATCGCCCGTCAACGACGCGCCAACCCTCGATTTGGGCGACACGGAAAACGTTGTTGTCAATTCTAATTTCCAACCGGTTTCTCCGGCCGATTGGGCGAACTGGACTGAGACGGGGACCTTTTCTTCAAGCGGTGCCGCAGCCTTCGCGCCAACCATGGTGGTTGACGGTAGTGGAGCAACCGCCAGTGTGACGCAGACCGGTCTCACCGGCTTGAATGATGGTCCTGGAGCTTTTGGTGCCGCGATCGTTCGTATGTCCGTTGGTTTCAACGAAGCTGGCGGTTCCAATTCGATACAGCAGCAGGAAGTGCGGGTCACGATTGGCGGCGTGGACTACGCTGTCATAACCTCACCCAGTGATACGACCCCCGTCAGTATCCAGTATCTGAACGGGGCCAGTGGCTCAACGACTACGCTTACCGCCTCGACTTATCTCGACTGGACCTATGAGTCGTTTGAATTCGCGTTGCCTGCAACGGTGGCAGCAAGCGGTGATGCCGTGCTCACCTGGACAAATCTTTCCGGTGGGAGCGGCAGTAATGACGATATTTCTGTCGATACATTCGAAGTCATCGTCAACTCCGCGATACCCAGCCAGATCGACCGCCTCGTCAACTATGAGAACGACGATCTGCCCGTTCAGCTGGTCGATGATACGGCCTCGATTTCCGACATTGATAGTGCTCAGTTACAGTCGGCGCAGCTTACGCTGACCAACCCGCAGGTTGGTGACAGCTTTCAGCTCAACGGCGCGATACTGGTCGATGGGAGCAATGGTTCGCTGCCGTCTGGTATCAACTTTTCGGCTTCGATTTCTGGTGTGAGCATGGTGATTAATTTTACCGGCACTGCCTCGCCTGCCGATTATCTTACTGCTTTGCAGGGTGTAACATTCACCAGTTCTTCGGCAACACCTTCAGCAGTGAACCGCAGTATCGATGTGTTTGTGTCTGATGGTGAAGCCGTCAATGACGCTTCGCCTATCGCGACGACGACCATTATCTTCGATGCAACACAGCGCGCCGCGGACGTGATGAGCGATAGCGGCTCCGGCCTCGAAGACAACGTTGTGACTGTCGATGTTCTCGCCAATGACTCGCCGGGCTCCAACGCTATCGATCCTGCCACTGTGCAGATTGTCGGCACTGCTGCTGCAGGCGACAATCTGTTGGTAGCTGGTGAAGGTAATTGGACGATCAACTCGGTGAGCGGTGCGATTTCGTTCAATCCGGAAGCTGATTTCAACGGAACACCGACGCCGATTTTTTATTCGGTGGAAGATATTTCCGGCTTCAGGTCTGCTGAAGCTCAAGTCGTTGTCACTGTGACCGCCGTCAACGATGCCCCCACGATTGATCTTAGTGCAGCGCTTGCCGGTACCGGTAATTCCGTGGCCTACGCCGAGGGTAATCCACCGGTTGCTCTTGCTGCTGCCGATGTGGTGGTGAGCGACCCGGATAGCGATATTTCGAGCATCACGATTGGGCTGACTTTTTCGGGCGCATCTGATGGTAACGATGAAATACTGAACCTCCCCACCGGGCAGGTGATCATGGGTGGTGCAGCCAGTTCCGGTTCGTTCGCATTTGCGGGTGTGCCTTTTGCTTGGTCGTATAATCCGTTTCCTGCCGAGTTGACCATCAACCACCAAAGTGGTGCTGCTACGCCGCTGACTGTCGCGCAGGTTGAGGGGCTTCTTCAGGCGTTGACCTATCAGAACAATGCTGCAGACCCTTCCGCAGGTTTCCGTAGCTTCGATATTACCACGATTGATATGGATGGTGCTGCATCCAATGTGGCAACTTCGACGGTCTCGGTTGTCACCAGCAACGATGCCCCGACCGACATTACATATCCATCTGCCGACATTGATGAGAATTCTGCGCCGGGTGAGGTGGTTGCCAATATGTCGGCAGTGGATTCCGATTCCACACCTCCATTCACTTATTCCATCCTGTCGGACCCATCGGGGTTCTTCGAGATTTTGGGCGATCAGATCGTTGTAGCTACCGGCGCTGCACTCGACCGCGAAACCGCGACGTTCCACGATGTTTTGGTGCAGGTGGAGGACAGCGGTGGCGCGACCTATAGCGAAAGCATTCGCATTACCGTCAATGATGTGAATGAGGCGCCTGAGGCAGGCCCGCCGCTGACCCGCACCGGTAGTGAAGATGTGCCGCTGACAATCACGAATATCCTCGATGGTGCCACCGATCCCGACGGCGACCCGCTCCAGATCATTGCTGCCAGTTCGCCCAACGGTTCGGTGCTTATCAATCCGGACAATTCGCTCACCTTCACCACGCCGCCGGAATATAGCGGCATTGCGACGATCAACTATACGATCAGCGACGGTCGTGGCTTGTTCGATAACAACTCGATCACAGTCTTCGTGAATGACGTCAACGATGCGCCTGTGGCGGTTGCTGACAGCGCAGCGGTTGCCGAAAACGGTGCGGTTATCATCGACGTGCTAGACAATGACAGCGATATCGATGGCACGCTGGACCCGGCGACCGTTCAGATTGTGGGAACTGCTGCTGCAGGTGATCCTCTTTTGGTTGCAGGCGAGGGTAGCTGGACCGTCAACCTAACCACGGGTGCGATAACGTTCACACCGGAGACCAATTACGACGGTGCTATTACAGACATACAATACACCGTTCGTGACGATGGAGGTGTCGCGTCGAATCCCGCAACCATTTCGGTTTCGATCGCTGCAGCGAATTCGGCACCGACCTTCACGCCCAACCCAAGTGGCGGTGGCATCATCGTCACCGACTTTGACCCCGGTACGAACGAACGTGCATCCAGCATAGCGGTGCAGGATGATGGCAAGACGCTTGTTGGTCTTGGTCCGGAAAATTTCGTAAATGGTGACGCAGTGCTTGCGCGTTACAACGCGGATGGCACGCTGGATGCCAGCTTCAACGGCGGCGGCACCGTCACATTTACCGGAGGTGATAGCCACGCGGTTAAAGATATTTTTGTGCAGGCCGATGGCAAGGTTCTGGTCACCCACACGGCTTTTACCAGCGGCTTTCCCGGCACCACAAGCGCTGAACTGACACGCTACAATTCCGATGGTTCCCTCGATACCACGTTCGGCGGTGGTACCGGGTCAGTTGCAGCAAGCGGTATCGACACTCAGGCGGTCTTGGAGCGCAGCGACGGGACGATCGTTACGGTTGGTACTTACATACAGTCAGATCCGTTTGGCCAGGACCCAATCGGCATTCAACTGAGCGGTTTTCAAGGTGATGGGTCGATTAACACCGGCTTCGGTAGCGGCGGTTCTACATCATTTGCCATTAGTGGAGATAGCGGGTTCTCGCCCGAACGGTTGATCGAGCAGGCTGATGGCAAATTCATAGTCACCGGTTCATTGTATGATCTCGGCCCAACGGGGCTGCTTCTGTTCCGCTTCAACGCAGACGGAACCGTGGATACCAGTTTCGGCGGTGGCAACGGTTTCATCTATTCGGATTTGAGCGCTGGCCAAGATATTGGCCACGGGTTGGTAATTCAATCCGACGGAAAATATCTTGTTGCCGGCGAAGCGGATGGGGAGTTTTCCGTATCCCGCTACAACACAGACGGTTCGATAGACACGAGCTTCGGTGGCGGCGACGGAATTTATACCAATGCTGCGCTGACATCCGCCAATCAGATATTCATTCAACCCGATGGCCAGATCCTTGCGATGGGTTCATCGGCAACAGATTTCGTTACGGTACGGTTGAACCCGGATGGGACCATTGATGGCAGCTTTGGCACCGGTGGTACCGTTACGACCGACGTTTCTAGCAATACCGACAACGCATTTGATGCTGTTCTTCTGGCAGATGGATCATTCGTCCTGGTGGGCTCTGGCAACGGCGACACAGCTATCGTGCGCTACAACGCTGATGGCACAATTGCGTCGTCTATCGGTATTCTCAACTCCAGCCTCGACGCCACACCCAGCTTTATCGAAGGCGGCACTGCCGTCGTTCTCGACACTATCGTTGACGTGTCTGACCCCGAACTTGATGCATTAAATGGCGGGCTTGGCGACTATGACGGCGCGTCCATTGCGTTACTACGCGATACCGGTCCTGACGCTGATGACGCTTTCGGTTTTGCAAACGGTAACGGTATCACGCTGGTAGGCGCGACGCTGGTGAAGAACGGGCAGGTGATCGCCCAGTTCGATACGACTAGCATTGCGGGACAGCTTACCATCGCATTCGACAATGCGACCGGTGAAATTCCGACTTCTGCTGATGTCGATTTAATCCTGTCGCAGATCACTTATTTCAATACCTCCGACACCCCGCCTGCATCCGTGCAGATCGACTGGACATTTGATGACGGTAACACCGGAGCGCAGGGTGCTGGCCCCGCGTTGCAGGCGCTGGGCTCAACCACTGTCACCATCACACCGGCAAACGACGCGCCGACAACGGTGTCCGACAGCGGCGCCACGGCGGAAAACTCGTCCGTCACCATCGATGTGCTGGCCAACGATAGCGATGTCGATGGAACCGTGGACCCGACGACCGTGCAGATTGTCGGCACCGTATCTCGGGGCGATCCGCTGGTGGTGGCTGGCGAAGGCACATGGTCCGTCAGCGCAACGACGGGTGAGATCACCTTCACGCCGGAGGCGAACTACACGGGTGCGGTGAACGATATTCAATACACTGTTGATGACGATGGTGGGGCGACCTCTATACCGGCAACGGTTTCAGTAAGCATTTCTGCAATCAATAGCGCGCCTACATTCGTCGCCTCCGATGGAACGGCGACTTACGATTCGACGCCGAATAACGATGTGCCGCGCACGGTTTCCCTGAATGGCGATGGAACATTCTACACTGCAGGCAGCTCGTTTGGGACGATCACAGTCGGGGATTTTTTCCTGACAAAGCACGACGCAGATAGCACACTGGACCCATCATTCGGTACCGGTGGCATCGTTGTAACCGATGCGGCCGGTGGCCGGGATGTAATGCTGGACTCAGTGGTGCAGCCGGACGGCAAGATCGTGCTCATGGGGTACGAGCAGGCGAGCAGAGACATCCTGATGGTCCGCTACAATGTGGATGGCACGTTGGATGGAAGTTTCGGCACCGGCGGCATCGTCCGTGAAGCCTACGCTGGAAGCTCGCCCTGGCTCCGCGATCTCGAATTGCAGGCCGACGGAAAGTTGGTGATCGGAGGCGAGACCGAAGTTGGTGGTGGAGGCGATGTTTTCACCCTGATCCGTTTCAATGGCGATGGGTCCCTCGACACAGGCTTTGGCTCGAGCGGCTTTGCTACTACCGATCTAGGGTTCGACGGGCAGACAGTGAGCAGTGTCGAACAACTGCCGGACGGAAAGTTGCTGGCTATCGGTTACAACTTCGACAGCGGCGGTTTCGCGCCAGTGCTTCTGAAATACAATACCAACGGTTCGCTGGACACTAGCTTCGGCGCTTCAGGAAGCGTCGTGACGCCAAACGGTGGCGACATTTGGCTCCTGCGAACGGGAATAGTGCAGAGCGACGGAAAAATCGTCGGCGTTGGTGTGTCAGGATCTGGTGCAGCCTCAGATATTCTCGTCATCCGATACAACGCAGACGGTACGCTGGATACCGGCTTCGGTGGCACCGGCATAGTTGAAACGCCAGTGGGCCCATCGGCTGAACAGGCCTATGCGGTCACCGAGCAGTCTGATGGCAAACTGATCGTGGCTGGTTCTGCACTTAACGGTAGCAACTCCGACTTCGTGATTGTCAGATACAACTTGGATGGAAGCCTCGACACTAGTTTTGGCACAGCTGGTATTTTTACGTATGATCTTGGTGGATCGGACACAGTCAACGACATCCTGGTGCAGCCTGACGGCAAGATCCTTGTTGTTGGATACACAAATAGCGACGATGCTAAACTCATTCGCTTGAATGGAGACGGCACGCTAGACACGGATTTCGGTAGTCCGGTCACAACGCTGGATGGCTTTTCGGCCTTCACCGAAGGGGCCGCAGCGGTTGTTCTCGACAATACGGTGAACATTTCCGATCCCGAACTCGACGCGCTTAATGGCGGTGCTGGTGACTACGACGGAGCCACTGTCACCCTGCTACGCAACGCTGGTGCTAACGCCGACGATGTGTTGGGCTTCCAGAACGGTAGTAATATTGCGCTCGTGGGCGGCAATCTGGTCAAGAACGGTCAGGTGATCGCCACGTTCGATACGATCACTACAGCCGGTGAACTCACCATCACCTTCACCAATGCCAATGGTGAACTTCCCGACTCTGTCGATGTGGATAACATCCTGTCGCAGATCACTTACTCAAATTCGTCCCCCACACCGCCTGCATCCGTGCAGATCGACTGGACATTTGATGACGGCAACACCGGAGCGCAGGGTTCCGGGTCGAACCTGACCGCAATTGGGTCGTCAACGGTCAACATTACCCCGATTAATGATGCGCCAGTGACAGCCGCTGATAGCGACACGGTTACGGAAAATGCCAGCGTCGAAATTGATGTTTTGGCCAATGATAGCGATATCGACGGGACACTCGTTCCTGCCACCGTGCAGATCGTCGGCACCGCGTCGCAAGGGCAGTCGCTCACCGTTTCAGGGGAAGGTGTATGGAGCATCAACGCGACCACAGGCGCGATCACTTTCACGCCGGAAGCGAATTACGATGGTGCGGTGACAGACATTCAATACACCGTTCAGGACGATGGCGGCGCCACGTCCAATCCGGCAACCGTTTCGGTTTTAATCAACAGCACAAACGCTGCGCCAACCGCCGTTGAAGTGACGGGTATTCAGGCATCCAATGGTACAGCCATCAACATGGATGGTGGAAACGCAGCCTATTACGAGGCCACTGCACCGGCGGCGCTTGCGGGTCTGACGCAACTTACGCTTGAAGCGCAGTTCTCGGTTGCAACCGGTCTTGCCGATCAGGATCAGTTCTCACTGATCAGCTACAATAACGGTTCGCCAGGCGATCAACTCGAATTGGGAATTTCGACCGACCAGGGTTTTTTCGCACCGGTCTTTTACTTCGAGGTTGCCGATAATGCCGTCTTTGCTGCAGGTGTCGACGCCACCCCATATCTCGATGGCGGCCAGCACACGCTTGCCGTGACTTGGGTAAGCGCAACCGGTGCCTGGGAAATCTTTGCAGACGGCGTATCCGTTGCGACGGGAACTGGCCTCTCTACCGGCGCATCGGTTGCTGCGGGTGGCGTGCTTGCAATCGGCAAGGAGCAGGATGCGCCGGGCGGTGGTTTCGATCCCACACAATCTCTCTCTGGTTTGTTGCACGATGTCCGGATTTTCAACGATACCCGTACACCAGCTGAGCTTGCTGCTTCATCCAACGCCACTCTTGCTCCCGGCGAACCGAACCTGGTCGCCAACTGGGTGTTCGGTAACGGCTCTCTATCCACCATCCCGGACACAGCCGGTTCCAGCGATCTGACGCTTCAGCAAGTGACAGGCGCAGGTTTCACGCCATCCGCCCCGCAGCATGTCGTCACGATGCGCGAAGACGCCGCTGCTGCTACCGACGTTGCGAGTGTGCTCGGGATCGATCCGGATACGGGCGACACGTTTACCTACACCCTCTTGGACGACTCATCAGGTCGCTTTACGCTTACGGGCGCCCTTCTGGAGCGGTCCAATTCCAACTCGGTCAGTTTCGAAGATGGTCCGATCTATACTGTGCTCGTTCGTGTCGAGGATCAGTCCGGTGGGGCTTATGATGAGGCGGTCAACATATATGTCAGCGACGTGGCTGAAAGCCTGACCTTTACCACCGCGACAACGTTTCAGGACGATGGCGTAGCCGAGCTTTCGATCATTGGCAGCAATGATGCCGACACGTTCATCGGCAATTACGGTGACGATAATATTGATGGCCGGTTTGGTAATGACGTTATCTATGGGCGTTCCGGTAGTGATACGCTGACAGGCGAGTTAGGCGACGATCAACTCTTCGGTGGAAATGGCGACGACATCCTCCGAGGAGAGGCCGAAAACGACCTGCTCGAAGGTGGTGCTGGTGCCGATGTTCACGATGGCGGCTCAGGCTTCGATACGGTCAGCTATGCGGACGCTAGCGTTGGCGTTGATGTTCTGTTTTCAGACAGCGATACAGGAGGCCTGAACGGCGCCTATGTGTCTGACACAGCAGGTGGCAAAACCGGTATTGCAAGCGGCGACACCTTTACTTTGGTAGAAGCCGTTGTTGGCAGCGATCATAATGACCGGATCTACGGACAGGATGGCAACTTCACCGCAGATCTTGGCGGTGGCAACGATCTTTATGACGTTACGAAAGCTGATACCGGTATCGATACCGTCGACGGGGGCGCTGGCAACGACACGATCTTCACCGGCGCGGGCGATGATATACTGTCGGGTGGAGATGGTGACGATGAGCTTTCCGGGGAAGCCGGAGCAGATGTGATTGATGGCGGCGCGGGAAGCGATACCGTCTCATACCGCTATGCCTCATCCGGCGTTGCGGTCCTTCTGGACGATACAGATGCAAACGGTGTCGCTGGGGTCTTCACTAACACCACGGCTGGTGGATACCTGTCAGACGCTGCCGGCGATACATTTACAGACATAGAGAACGTGGTTGGCTCTCGATTCGACGATGTCGTGTTTGGCGGGGCTGCCGCAGGCACGTTCGAACTTCTGGATGGCGACGACCGGTTCGATAACGATTCCGCAGTCAGCGTTACCGTATTGGCAGGTGGCGGTAATGACATCGTCTATGGCGGTGCGGGTGTCAGCACCATAGAGGGCGGGGCCGGTAACGATTTTGTCTATGGCGAAGCGGGCGATGATATTCTCAACCTTGGGACAGGTGATGACGTTACGTCTGGCAACGAGGGTAATGACACGATCGATGGCGGTGCCGGTAGTGACACAGCAATCTACCTCGGCAACCGCGCCGACTACACGATTACCAACAATCCAGACAACTCGATAACCATCGTGGATAACCGCCCCGGTTCGCCCGATGGCACGGATATTTTGCGCAATGTGGAATTCGGCGAGTTTGCCGATGGTACGATTGCCTTTGGCTCTAACAGCAGTCTCATAATCGGCACACCCTCCGCAGATGCTGGCCTGACAGGTTCCGGCTCGGCCCAGTACATCTATGGTCAGGGCGAAGCTGACGCGATTTCAGGCGGTGGCGGCAACGACGCTCTGCATGGACAGGATGGTTCTGACACGATCAGCGGTGGTGACGGCGACGACACGATCTTAGGTGATCGGGTGACGCAGGTAACGGATTCCGTCGGTGGCCAATCCGTCATCAATACGACATCCATTGGTATCCAGTCCGGGCCCGTCACCGTGGCATTGGCGGACGGCAGCGTTTTTGTTGCTTGGTATGATGACGCTTTTGGAGATGGTGCCGATACGTTGATTGTTCGCGGCCAAATCGTTCAACCCAACGGCACTAAAGTTGGCAGCGAGTTCGTCATCTCACCGTCTGCGACGGTAGAGGGGTCTCAGGCTCTAGAGCTTCCGCCATTGACTGCCACTCGTCTTGCTGATGGTAACGTGCTTGTTGGCTGGGTCAGCGATAATGCTCTTGTGACTTCGCCCGACGGTGACTTGAGAGCTGTTGTTGGTTCGATTGTGGACGTTACTTCTCAAACGGCTGGCCCGGAATTCACGATCAATACGACCGGTACCGGAAACCAGTCTGCCCCGCTGTTCGCGACACTTGATAGCGGACAGGTTCTGGCGGTCTGGTACGATGTGTCCGGTGGTGCCGGGGCCGGTTCGCAAATCCGCGGGCAATTCTTGAACGCTGATGGATCGACCAGCGGTACCGAATTTTTGATCGGCACCAGCAGTGTCGAGGGTAACGACCTGATGCCAACCGCACCGTTATCAGTGACCGCGCTCTCGGACGGCAATGTCAGCGTTGTCTGGGCAACCGATGATGGCACTGCGACCGATGGCGATGGTGGTGGAATCGCAGCCTCAATCATTAATTCGACCACGCAAACCGCAGGACCGGAATTCTTCGTCAACACATCAACTGCGACCAGTCAGGGTGGCCCAGTAACTGTGGCTTTGTCAGCCGGTGGAATGCTGGTTGTCTGGTACGATGATGCCTTTGGTGGGAATAATGGCAGTCTCCAGCTACGAGGCCAGTTTATAAACGATGATGGCAGTATGGCAGGTAGCGAGTTTGCGGTCACTGGTGGCCAGATCGAGGGTGCTCAAACAATTGAGCAGAACCAGATTGCATTGATTGAGTTGGCGGATGGCAACGTCATGCTGGGCTGGCAGAGCGAAGGAGATTTGAATCTCGATGGGAGCGTAGCCGCGGCCGTGATCTCGGTCATCGATACCGGCACACGCACGGCTGGTGCGGTGCAAGTGGTCAATACCAGTACAGCAGCGTTCCAATCAGCGGCGGTTCTGACAGCCCTGCATGATGGTCGTGTCTTTGCGACCTGGTTTGACGACTCAAATTTCTCAAATGGCAACGCTGTGGTTCACGGACAGTTTCTGAACGCCGACGGATCGTTGGACGGCTCTGAACTCATCCTTGGAACGGCTCGTGTTGAGGGTGACAACACCATCGACATGCCGCCGCTTACCGCAACCGCCACGATGAACGGTGATGTCTTTGTGTCATGGCAGAGCGATAACACGCTCGACGTCGATGGTGATGGAACGGCTGTAGTTTCGGTTCTTGTGACCACACGCACCACGTCAGGCAATGATATTCTGTCAGGTGGTGACGGCAACGATATTATCGACGGCGGCGACGGCGATGACACGCTGACCGGCGGTGCTGATGATGACACGCTTATCGGTGGCCTCGGTTCCGATACAGCCGTCTTCAGCGGCAACCAGGCTGATTACACCATCACCGATCTGGGTGGTGGCCAGGTCGAAGTCCGCGACGACCGTGTGGGTTCCCCCGATGGCACCGACACACTGACCGGCATTGATTTCCTCGATTTTGCCGATGGGCCAATCCCGACACCCGTTACTCCGCCGCAGCCGCCTTTGTTCCGTCAAGGCACGCCTAATGTCGATGCCTTTGCCACCCAAAGTGAGTTCACTTACGGCCAAGGTTCAGACGATACCATCACCGGTGATAGCGCTGACAACAGTATTTTTGGGCAAGACGGTGGCGACACGATTGTTGGTGGTGCTGGTAATGATACGCTCGTTGGCGACCGCATTTCGCGCATCGACGCAGTTGGCACTCAACAGACGATCAACCAAACAACCGCTGGCGATCAGGGTGGACCGCTTACCGTTTCACTCGCCGACGGCACGGTGTTGGCTCTGTGGTACTCCGATCCCAATGGCTTCGGTCCGAAGCAGATTTCGGGACGTATCCTGAATGAGGCCGGTACACCGGTATCCAGTGAGTTCGCTGTTGGCACCTCACCAGTTGATGGCAGTGACAACATCAATCAGCCCGTCCTTTCAGCAACATTGCTCGCCGATGGAAACGTGTTGGTTGGCTGGTTGTCCAACGACAGTCTGAACGCGGATGGAGACGGCAGCGCTACGGTGGGCGTTGTGGTCTATCCTGCCGTTCCAACCAGTGGCCCAGAATTCGTCATCAACACCTCATCTGCGGGTGATCAATCTAGCCCTGTCCTGATGAGCCTCGATGGCGGTGGCGCGCTGGCCGTGTGGTTTGACGGTGCGCTTGCCGATGACAACTCCATGCAGGTGCGCGGGCAATTCCTTGCAACAGACGGTAGTAAAACCGGTGGTGAGTTCTCCATCGGCACATCGCCCGTAGAGGGGGGCAACGCGCGCGATATGCCACCGCTTACCGCGGCCAAACTTGCAAATGGCGATGTTGTCGTTGCTTGGAGCACCAATGACTCCGATGCTGTGAATGGTGATGGTGACGGTTCTTCCGTGGCCGGGGTCGTTATCGACACGGTAGCGCGTACGGCGGGTGGCGAATTCCAGATCAACGCTGATGCGATTAGCGATCAGTCCGGTCCCGTCATCGTGGCGTTGGCGAACGGCGAGTTCTTCGCGACATGGTATGATGTTGCCGATGGCGACAGCAATGCGGGGATGCAGGTGCAATACCGTTATTTCAATGCGGACGGCACACCGGCTAGCGGAGAGATCGAAGCCAGCCTCACCACGATCGAGGGTTTCGATAACCACGACATGCCACCTCTCACGGCGGTGGAACTTGCTGATGGCAACATCCTGCTCGCATTTCAGGCGGACAATGGCGAAGCGGTTGAAGGGTTTTTCGACAACAACGGTCTGCTCGGTATCGTCGTTGATTCCGTGTCCCGGGCTCCGGGAGCCGAATTCGTCATCAACACCAGCACAGCTTTCGACCAGTCGGGTACAGTTCTCTCTGCCCTGCATGACGGGCGGGTGTTTGCGGTCTGGTATGACGATTCCGATCAGGATGCTTCAACCAACATGCAGGTGCGTGGACAGTTTCTGAATGCAGACGGAACCAAATCCGGCGCAGAAGTGATGCTGGGTGTGAGCGACGTCGAGGGCAACAATTCCATGGACATGCCACCGCTCACGGCAACGGTGACCATGAATGGCGATGTGCTGGTGACTTGGCAATCCGAGGATTCCGTTAATGCGGATGGTAGCGGTTCGGCGGTTATTTCCGTGATGGTGCGAACGCAGACGACGGCAGGCGATGACGTTCTGTCCGGGGGACTTGGCGACGATGCCCTGTTTGGGGGTGGCGGTAGCGATTCTCTCTTTGGCGAACAGGATAACGACAATCTTTTCGGTGGCGCTGACGATGATGATTTGTTCGGCGGCGCTGGCGACGACCTTCTCAACGGTGGAACCGGCAACGATATTCTTGACGGTGGTGCGGGTGCAGACTCCTTTGATGGTGCCAGCGGTACGGACCGCGTGACCTATCAGACTTCCGCCACAGGCGTGGATGTTCTTTTAGAATCCACCGGACCAACCGGCGACGTTTGGGGTGCCTTTAACAACACCGCAGCTGGTGGCTATTCCGGCGACGCGTTGGGTGATGATTTCACCTCTATCGAGGCACTGTCCGGTAGTGAATTTGGCGATCGTGTTTTTGGTACCTCATCGGGCATGGATGTCGACCTTCTCGGTGGTGATGATGATTTCAGCGTCTCTGCGTTTTCGACTGCCATTGATACCGTGACCGGTGGTGCGGGCGATGACCGCATCTTCACCGGTGGTGGAGACGATTTCCTGTATGGCAGCACCGGTAATGACACGCTCGATGGTGGTGCTGGCTCGGACGAACTTTACGGAATGGAAAATCGCGACACGCTGAACGGCGGTCAGGGTGATGACTTTCTATACGGTGGAGCTGCTGCGGACACCCTTGATGGTGGTCAGGGTTCCGACACATTGTACGGAGAAAGCGGCATCGACACGTTGATGGGCGGGGCGAACGACGACTTCCTTAATGGCGGTAGCGGTAACGACATTCTTAATGGTGGTGATGGCAGCGATATTTTATACGGCGGCAGTAACAACGACGTCCTGTCCGGCGGTAATGGAAATGACGATCTGTTCGGCGAAAGCGGCAACGATAGGCTGCGTGGCGATGCAGGTAACGACTTCATGGACGGTGGTTTCGGAACGGACACTGCTGATTACTCTGCTTCCGGTGCGGGCGTCGTGGCTATTTTCTCCAACACAGATGGCGCTGGCATTCAGGGCAATTTCACCAATACCGCATCCGGTGGCTATCAAGGTGATGCACTTGGCGACAGCTACACTTCTATTGAGGTGTTTGAAGGTACGTCCTTCGATGACCAGGTTTGGGGGCGCGCCGATAGCTTCACCGCCAACCTTGGTGCGGGCGATGACATCTACGAAAATGGCGCAACCGGCAGTGACAACGTTTCAGGTGAAGCGGGCAACGACATCATCGTGACGGGTGGTGACGCTGACCTCATCAACGGCGGTGCCGGTGATGATCGCCTTCAGGGCGGTGGTGGAGATGATAACATCGACGGCGATGCTGATACCGATACGGCTGTCTATTCCGGCAACCGCGCGGACTATTCCATCAACGATCTCGGCTTTGCTTTACAGGTTGTCGATAACCGTCCCGGCTCACCGGATGGCACCGATGTGCTGTTCAATGTGGAGTTCATCGAATTTGCTAACGGAACTATCGACCCGTTCAACGAAGCAGATACGCCACAGCTGGACTTGAACGACAACGCCGTTGGTCGCGGCCACGAGACCCTCTACAGTTCCCTGATGCCCGATGATGCCAAGTTCGTGGCACCGAATTTCACTTTGTCTGACCTTCAGGAAAATATCACAACGATGACAATCGTTGCTAGCGGTATCACAGAGGCCAGTTTCGAATGGTTCCAGGTCGGTGGTTCGGGCGGTGGCGTGCGTATGGATACTGACTCATTAGGTACACAGGCTCTGACCAGCGTGTCGGTCGACGTCATCTATACCTCTTCGACCAATACCCTTGTTATCACCAAAACAGGTGGCGGCAACTTCACGGATGCCGAAGCGCAATCGCTGTTGGATGATATTCGCTACAGACACGATAATGTCGGCACAACCATGAGCGACAACGACCGTAGCTTCTCAATCACGTTTGAAGATGCTGACGGTAATGTTTCGCTGCCGTCAATCTCGACGATCAGTCTCGTGGACAACGATCGCGCGACCAACAACATGATCAATGGTTCATCCGGCAATGATGTGGCGCTGAACGGCACGGCGGCGGATGACCTGATCCAAGGGCTTGGCGGTAACGATACCATCGATGGCTTGGACGGTGATGATAACCTCGTCGGTGGCAGCGGTAATGACATCATCAACGGTGGCCAGGGCAACGACCGTATTCTGGGTGGTGATGGCGATGACACGATCACTGCCGGAGACGGCAACGACGTCGTCTATGGTGAGGATAATAATGACACGATCACCGGTGGTCTCGGTGCCGATGTGCTGCATGGCGGTAATGGTGATGATACCATCATGGGCGGTGACGGTGCCGACCATCTCGATGGTTTTGCAGGAAATGACACCCTGACGGGCGGCGCGGGTTACGATATCATTGAGGGTGGCGGCGGTAATGACATCGCGATCTATAGCGGCAACCAAGCTGACTACACTGTCATGGATAATGGCGATGGTTCCCACACCATATCCGATAATCGCGCCGGTTCCCCAGACGGTGTCGACATTGTTCGAAATGTGGAAATTTTTCGTTTTGCTGATGGAGACTTCGGTCCCAATTCCATTGATGTGCCTTCTCCCATCGCTTTCGACTTCGACCGTTCAGGTGCAATCGAAGTGACCGGTGAAACGACTGCCCGAGACAAGTCCGATACCGAAATTGGCGAGACCGTCGAGTTCGATATGGATGGTGACGGTAGTCTGGAAACTATCGAATGGCTTGCTGGCACAAACGGTGGTTCCGGCGACGGTTTCCTCGTGGACAACCGCGATGGCAATGCCGCAACCGACATGAACGGTACACGCCTCTTCGGTGACGAAGACGGCAAGTACGAACACGGCTACGAGAAGCTCGCCGAGCTCGATGCCGATGCCGATGGCAAGATTGCCGGTGAAGAACTTGATGGTCTTCAGGCATGGATCGACGATGGCGACGCCAAGGTCGAAACCGGCGAATTGTTCTCGCTTCAGGACATGGGCGTGAGCGAAATCTCGCTCAAGCTGGAAGCCGACGCGGTTGATGCTGAAGGGCGCGATCTCTTCCGCTCAACGGCTGTCATGGCAGATGGTTCAGAGGTGATGACCGAAGATGTGTGGTTCATGGAAGACATGAGCCATGACGAACGGTTGATCCGACCTGAGCCCGTGGAAGACACCCGCGTGCTGGAAGATGCGCATAATTAATCCGGAAAGTGCTGCAGGGTTTTGGAAATCTGGCGATATTTTACGAAAAAGGGGCGGACCTTTGAAAAGATCCGCCCCTTTTGGCTAAAAACTTTGTGCGGTGAGGCTAGCGGTCGTTGCTGTTCTGCATGCGCTGCAGAATTTCACGCTGATTCATATAAAACAGGCGTTTCGACAGTTTTACGTTTTTCTGCACGTTGAAGATCATGACCGAGGTGTCTTTTCCCTGATCGTCCGTGATCGTCCATTGGCGCAGGTCGGAGGTTTCCGGGTCGAACATCATGGTGATCTTGGAATTGCCGAAGACTGATTTGTTGGCCAGCATGACGGTGGTCAGGTCTTTCTCGCGCTTTACAGATTTGATGGACTTGTCGTTCACATCGATCTTGTCGGACAGCAGCAGGCGTAGCGGTGTTTTGCGCAGCGGGAAGAAGTCCCACGTTTTCAGCTTCTTGTTGTTGATGCCGACCGTCTTGCCATCGGCCTTTACCGTGATCGGCGAGGGGTTCGCATAATCGAAGCGGATTTTGCCGGGGCGCTGGAGGTAGAATTTGCCGCCAGTCTGTTCGCCGTTGGGGCCGAACTGAATGAACTCGCCCGCCATGGATGGCACGCTGGAAAAATGCTGCGAAATCTGCGCGACGGCTTTTTTGTCAGCGTTCGTCACCTTGGCGCTGGCCGGGTTTGCCATGAGGCTCGCGATGCCCGCGATCATAACCACAAGCGCCGCAATGGCGGAGTTGCGCAGAACGGTTGCGAAGTTTGCCATGTCGTATTCTCTTTCGCTGTTCAGCCCGAACGGTTGGGCTTGAAGGCTTCAATCTGGTCTATCTGCCCCGAAAACGGCTGAAGTCGGGCAGAATTCGTGTCACTATGTGATCGTTTGCATCACATTGTTTCATCTTCGGCAGGAACAAGAATTTCGCGTTTGCCGGCATGGTTGGCGGCCGAGATCAGCCCTTCCTGTTCCATGCGTTCGATGAGCGAAGCGGCGCGGTTGTAGCCGATGGAGAGGCGACGCTGGATGTAGGATGTCGACACTTTGCGGTCACGCAACACCACGGCAACCGCCTGATCGTAGGGATCATCACTGTCTTCCATATTACCGCCGCCCGACGAGCCATCGCTGCCGCCTTCGTCCTCATCATCTTCTTCCGTGATGGCTTCGAGATATTGCGGCACGCCCTGCATTTTCAGGTGGTTGACGATGTCTTCGACTTCCTGGTCGTCGACGAAAGGTCCGTGGACGCGGGTGATGCGGCCACCACCGGCCATGTAAAGCATGTCGCCCATGCCGAGCAGTTGTTCGGCACCGCTTTCGCCCAGCATCACACGGCTGTCGATTTTCGACGTCACCTGAAAGGAGATGCGGGTGGGGAAGTTGGCCTTGATCGTGCCGGTGATAACGTCTGTCGACGGGCGCTGGGTCGCCATGATGACGTGGATACCGGCGGCGCGGGCCATCTGCGCGAGGCGCTGAACGGTGCCTTCGATGTCTTTGCCGGCGACCATCATCAGGTCGGCCATCTCGTCGATCACGACGACGATATAGGGCAGGGCTTCCAGATCCATCTCTTCGGTTTCGTAGATCGCCTCGCCGGTGTCGCGGTCGAAACCGGTCTGTACGGTGCGGGTGATCGGCTCGCCGCGCGCGGTGAATTCTTCCACCTTGGCGTTGAAACCATCGATGTTACGAACGCCGACCTTGGACATTTTCTTGTAGCGGTCTTCCATCTCGCGCACGGTCCATTTCAGCGCGACGACGGCCTTTTTCGGGTCGATCACGACCGGCGTGAGCAGATGTGGAATGCCTTCGTAGATCGACAGTTCGAGCATTTTCGGGTCGATCATGATGAGTTTGCAGCGGTCCGGGCCATGCTTGTAGAGCAGCGACAGGATCATTGTGTTGATCGCCACCGACTTACCGGAGCCGGTGGTACCGGCGACCAGAAGGTGAGGCATCTTGGCCATGTCGGCGATCACGGGTTCGCCGCCGATGGTTTTGCCCAGACACATGGGCAGCTTGGCCTTGGTTTCGCGGAATTCTTTGGAGCTCAATTGTTCGCGCAAATAGACGGTCTCGCGACGCTTGTTGGGCAGTTCGATGCCGATGGCGTTGCGGCCTGGGACGACGGCAACACGGGCGGCGATTGCCGACATGGAGCGGGCGATGTCTTCGGCTAGGCCGATGACACGGGACGATTTCACGCCAGCTGCCGGTTCCAATTCGTAAAGCGTGACCACGGGGCCGGGGCGGACCTTGATGATTTGGCCTTTGACACCAAAATCTTCCAGCACGCCTTCGAGTTCACGAGCATTGGTTTCCAACGCTTCGGTGGAGAGCGTGGGGTCTTGCACCATGGCCTTTTGTTCGGACAGCAGTTCGAGCGCGGGCAGTTCGAAATTGGCAGGATCACCGGCGAGAGACGGTGCGCGAGCCACGATTTTACGAGGCGGTGCGCCTGCTGGCTGTTTTACTTTTGGCGCAGCAACTGCTGCATCGGTGTGGGGTACAGCTTCATCATCGGCATGGGCCTGTCCGCGGTCGAGCACGACGCGGTGGTCTGCGAAGGTTGCTGGTGCGACATCCGTTGCAGCTTCCATATTCATCGCAGGTGCCATCTCTGAAGCTAGTGTGACTTCCACTTGCTCCTGAGTGACGAATGAACCGGACGTTGCGAAGTCTGGTCCTGCGTTGAAGCCGGGTTCGATACGTGGTGTCGACGCGTGTTCTACAGGCGCGATTGTGCTCTCGCCGAAGGGGTCACGTTCTGCGCGACGGCGCGCAACGGCGGCCTTGGCGCTATAAACCCAGTGACCGATCATGCCGATGGGAGCCATCAACAAACCGCTCCAGTCGCGACCTTCGTCTTCGAGATCATCATTGCCATAAGGATCAGCGACCAACGGTGCATCCTCTTGTGCAACAGTCTTTTCGGTGGTGGCGTGAGCGCCGATCAGGTCTGTTGCCGAAAGAGCAAGCCAAGCTGCAGGTGCTGCGAAAGCGAGACCGATAATTGTTGCCAAGATGCCGCCGGGATACGAGCCGAGAAAGGCGCGGGGAACAGACAGGATGGCATCGCCGACAACGCCGCCAAGCCCAACATGCAGCGGCCAACCTTCAGAGATTGGCAGGCAGCCGAGTGCAGCACTGGTGCAACCAAGTGCAGCAACCGCAAAGCCGATGCGGCGTAAGAGCGGAGAACGATCGCGGTTGCGGATGATGAAGAACGACCAGACCATCGGAATGGCCAACAGCAGTACGGCGGCAAAACCGATGAACTGCATGGTGAGGTCAGCAAAGCTTGCGCCCCAGAAACCCAGCCAGTTTTCAGCGCTCTGGCCGTTGGCAAATGTGAGTGACGGGTCGGAAATGGTCCATGTGGCGAGCGATACTGCGCCTGCAAGGCAAGCGGCACCCATGGCCCAACCGGCAGCGCGCAGCAGTGGCGCGCGCAGGGGGCGGGGGATCAAAAGGCGGACGAGCGAAATCGTGGGTCGGCGGTTGGCCATCTTCGCATCGTGTGCGCCACCGGCGGTTTCGCCATCGAAACCCGTTGCCCGCTCCGCCGTCATCATGTCTGCCTGCATGCTCACGCGCCCGCATCCCTTCATTACGCAATCGCCAGATGCCCGAGATCGTCATGGGCTTCTGACGCGACGCGGCATATGCCGCACCGATTCACCGTTCGTTCCGGCTCAATCTAGGGCGGGCAGGGTTAAAGGCGCATTAACCATGGGCCGTTCGTCGTGAAGCTGCACAAAAAGAAAGGCCGCCCTTCCCGTAAGGAATGAGCGGCCTGACCTGGTGCTCTATATGGATTGCGATTTAGCGCATCATATCGCTTTCGGGGTTGGCTCCGATCTTATGAATGGTGAGGTCAGCGCCCAGCCGTTGCTCTTCATCGGTAAGGCGTAGGCCCATGATCGCGCGCAAAACGCCATAGACGATAGCGCCTGCGATGGTGGCGTAGATGATACCGGCGAGTGAGCCGATAAGCTGGCTCATGAACGATACGCCGCCCATGCCGCCCATGGCTTCGACACCGAAAATACCGGCAGCGAGACCGCCCCAAAGGCCGCAAAGACCGTGGAGAGGCCAAACGCCCAGCACATCATCGAGCTTCAGCTTGTTCTGGCACCAGTCGAAACCATAAACGAAGATCACGCCAGCCAGACCGCCGGTCACCAGCGACCCGATGGGATGCATGACGTTGGAACCGGCGCATACAGCGACAAGACCGGCAAGCGCGCCGTTGTGGACAAAGCCCGGGTCGTTCTTACCAACGATCAACGCCATTACGATGCCGCCGACCATGGCCATGAGCGAGTTGATGGCGACGAGACCGGACACGGCCTCCAGCGATACGGCGGTCATGACATTGAAGCCGAACCAGCCAACGCAAAGCATCCACGAGCCCATGGCGAGCCACGGGATTGACGATGGGGGAATGCCGCGCGTCTTTCCGTCAGCGCTGTAGCGGTTGTAGCGCGGGCCGAGCAGCATAACCGCTGCAAAGGCCATCCAGCCACCGACTGCGTGGACCACGATAGAGCCTGCAAAATCGTTGAACGGCGCGCCGAAGGTTGTTTCCAACCAGCTGTTGAAACCGAAATTGCCGTTCCACATGATGCCTTCGAAGAAGGGGTAGAACAGGCCGACGATCATCACGGTTGCCACGCATTGCGGCAGGAACTTCATGCGCTCGGCGATGCCGCCTGAGATGATGGCGGGGACGGCTGCAGCGAAGGTGGTGAGGAAGAAGAACTTCACCAGATCGTAGCCCTGCGGCGCAAAGCCCGTGCCTTCGCCACCTGAAAGCGTTGCAGCCGAGACGAGGAAATTCACGCCGTAAGCGACGGAATAACCTATGAAGAAATAGGCGATGGTGGAGAGCGCAAAATCCACGAGGATTTTCACCAGCGCATTCACCTGGTTCTTGTGTTGGACGGTGCCCACCTCGAGAAACGCGAAACCACCGTGCATGGCGAAGACGAGAATCGCCCCGACCAGCACGAAAAAGACGTCACCACCCATATCGAAATTCCCCAGACAATTGATCGCCCGTCGCACCTTTCCGGTGCGTTCAAGCGGTGTGAGGTGCGTTATTCAGCGATGCACCTCCACTGACAAGGGCGCCTTCTCCCTCATGGCTTGTTGCCCAAAGAAAAAGCCACGCTGGCTGCCCATTGGGCAATCAGCGTGGCTTTGAAATCTGCGAAGCTGGCGGAAGAATTCTCCCGCCAGTCCGTTGGTCGGTTAGCCGCGACCGTAGGTGAACTCGGGATAGGCTTCGACGCCGATCTCCGCTTTGTCGAGGCCCATGACCTCTTCTTCTTCACTGACGCGGATGCCGATGGTGGCCTTCAGCGCAAACCACACAATGGCGGAAGCGACGATGGTGAAGGCTGCGTAGGCCGCGATACCGATGATCTGTACGCCGAAGGACGCATCACCATTTGTCAGCGGCACAGCAAGTGTGCCCCAGATGCCTGCGAACAGGTGTACGGGAATCGCACCCACGACATCATCGATTTTCAGCTTGTCGAGCATTGGCACCGCGAAGACCACGATAGCACCACCAACAGCACCGATGAGGATCGCCATCAGGGGCGATGGAGCAAGTGGTTCAGCAGTGATGGCAACGAGACCGGCGAGAGCACCGTTCAATGCAATCGTGACGTCGAGCTTGCCGTAGAAGATCTGCATCAGCACCAGCGTGGCAACGACACCGCCAGCGGCAGCAAGGTTGGTGTTGGCGAAGATGCGCGACACGTCGGAAATATCACCGATGGAACCGGCAGCAAGCTGCGAAGCGCCGTTGAAGCCGAACCAACCGAGCCACAGGATGAACGTACCCAGTGTGGCGAGCGGGATGTTGGAACCAACCATTGGAACGACGCGACCGTCAGCAGTGTATTTGCCTTTGCGGGCACCGAGGATGAGCGCACCGACGAGAGCGGCCCAGCCACCAACGGAGTGAACGAGGGTCGAACCGGCGAAGTCCTGGAAGCCCATGGCATCCAACCAACCAGCGCCCCATTTCCAGGAGCCTGCAATCGGGTAGATGAAGCCGGTGAGGAACACGACGAAGATCAGAAAAGGCCAGATCTTGATGCGCTCGGCAACCGTGCCGGACACGATAGAAGCAGCCGTTGCCACAAACACCATCTGGAAAAACCAGTCGGATGCTGTGGAATAGCCGGTGCCCAGAAGAGCAGCTTTTGCAGCATCATCGCCAGCGCCGACCACGTCCCACGAATAGGGCAGGAAGGAACCGATATAACCGCCATCAACGCCCGTATACATGAGCGAGTAGCCGACGACCCAGTACATCAGGCCAGCAATGGAATAAAGGCCGATGTTCTTCAGGCACTGCATCGACACGTTTTTGGAGCGAACGAGGCCCGCTTCCAGCATGGCAAAACCTGCCGCCATGAACATGACGAGGAAGCCGCCGATGAGGAAGAGGAAGGTGTTGAAGATATAGGCGACTTCGGGCGAAACGCCTGCGGGAGCAGCTGCGTCCTGCGCGAAGGCAGGAAACGCTGTCATCGTCGTCAGAGTGGCAACCACCAGTCCAACAGATTTGAGATCGAGTTTCATAGGAGGAATTCCCGTTGAACTAAGGTTAAAGGGCGTCCGCACCGGCTTCACCGGTACGGATGCGAAGGGCGGATTCAAGATCGAGCACGAAGACTTTGCCATCGCCGATCTGGCCGGTGGAGGCGTTGGTCTGGATGGCTTCGACGACCTGCGCTGCAAGCGCATCGTCGACCGCGATTTCCAGCTTGAGCTTTGGTACGAAATGCACCGCATATTCAGCGCCGCGATAAATCTCGCTTTGCCCTTTCTGGCGGCCGTATCCTTTGACTTCCGTCACGGTCAGACCCTGCACGCCGATGGCGGAGAGGGCATCACGGACTTCGTCGAGCTTGAACGGCTTGATAACTGCCACGACAAATTTCATGTCTTGCGTTCCCGTCTTTGTGGCCACCGATCCTGCGCCGGTGCCTTCATTCGTTTCATGGCGCAAAAACGCCACGGCACGACGAAGTACATTCAAGACTCGTGCCAGTTTGGCAGAGGCTTGGAATCATTGACGAAAAGTTAAGGCAGGCTGAAAGGCGGCAGAATTACGCTCAAATTGTGAGCATTAATAATGTGCCTATGTATTTATGCCTGTTTTTTAGGCATTCCTGATTGCGCTCTGTGGGATGGGTCGCGGGGACGCATCAGTCCCTCCTGCGCGGTGGAGGCCACCAGCGTGCCGTCTATCGAATAAAGTGACCCGCGCGACAGACCACGCCCGCCGTTCGAATTCGGCGTATCCTGTGTGAACAACAGCCACTCGTTCATATCAATTGGGCGATGAAACCACAGGGAATGATCTAGGCTCGCCGTCTGAAGATCGGGATCATAGACCGTGCGCCCGTGCGGAAAGAGCGCGGTATCGAGCAGGGTCATGTCGGACGCGTAGGCGAGTACGGCTGCTTGTACCGCCTGATCTTTCGGAATTGGGCCGGTGGCGCGCACCCAGACATGCTGGTGCGGTGGTTGAGGATCGCGGGACAGATAATGATCCAGCGACGTCCAACGCACCTCGATAGCCCGCTTGCGCTTCCAGTAATTTTTCACGCCATCCGGCGCGTGGTCCATAAATTTCTCTTTCAGTTCAGCTTCGCTGGCTAGTGTGTCCGGGTGGGGCATGTCCGGCATGGGCATCTGGTAGTCGAGACCTTCCTCACGTTTGTGAAAAGAAACCGACGTCGAGAAAATTGCCTTGCCGTGTTGAATGCCGATCACGCGACGGGTCGTGAACGACCCCCCGTCGCGAATGCGGTCGACCTCGTAGATGATGGGCACGGAGGGATCACCGGGCCGCAGGAAATAGCCGTGCAGCGAATGGACGGGGCGGGCGTCATCACCTTCGTTTTCCACCGTCCGTTGCGCTGCCACCAGCGCCTGCCCGATGACCTGACCACCGAAAACGCGCTGCCAACCCGTCGCGGGGCTGCGACCGCGATACAGATTGCGCTCCAGCGGTTCCAGGTCGAGTATGGCGAGGAGCTCTTCTACAGCCGTGAGTTCGGAATTGTTGTCTGACATGTGGTCGCTGCGGGTGGTGTCATCCCGCGCCCTGCACCATATGGAAGGTGAAGTGATGTTACGCCACCGGGCCGCCGCTTGGTAGGCCCATCTGCATGGGCCAAAACAGAAAGTGCGATTATGAGTGATGTTGAGATTCGTGATGTTGTTATCGCCGGTGGCGGCTATGTCGGCCTGTCCACTGCTGTAGCCGTTGCCCACGCTGCGCCGCACCTGAAATTGACGCTGGTGGATGCCGCTCCTGCCGATGCCTTGTCGAAAGACGAACGTGCGTCGGCCATCGCCGCTGCTGCCGGTCGGATGCTGGACCAAATGGGCATCTGGAATGGCCTGCTCGACCACGCGCAACCGATCAATGAAATGATCGTCACCGATAGCCGCACGAATGATCCCGTGCGCCCCGTGTTCCTTACCTTCGGCACCGGTGGCAAAGATGTGGAGGAGGGCGAGCCTTTCGCCCACATGATTCCCAACAAGGCGCTGGTCGGCGCATTGCGTGAACGGGCCGAAACGCTGGGCATCGAAATGCTGCACGGTGAGACGGTGGCTGAGTTCGAAACCGAAGATCCGGCCACGCTGGTGACGCTAGGTTCCGGTCGCACCCTTCGCACCCGCCTTCTGGTGGCCGCTGATGGTGTGCGCTCCGGCCTGCGCCAACAGGCGGGCATTCGCACGGTGAACTGGCAGTATGGCCAGATGGGTATTGTCACAACGGTCACCCACGAAAGGCCTCACAATGGCCGTGCCGAAGAGCATTTTTTGCCCGGTGGCCCTTTTGCAACGCTGCCGTTGAAACCGGATGCCGATAAAGGCAACCGCTCGTCGCTGGTGTGGACGGAGCCGGATGGCAACGCCAAGCGGTTGATGGCGGCAGACGATTTCACCTTCGAGTTGGAGCTGGAAAAACGCTTTGGTCACAAGCTGGGCGAAATTTCATTGGCTGGGCCCCGCAAAGCATTTCCGTTAGGATTAACCCTGGCGCGCGACTTCATCCGCCCTCGCTTTGCGCTGGTTGGAGACGCTGCCCACGGCATCCATCCCATCGCAGGCCAAGGCCTTAATCTCGGCTTCAAAGATGCCGCAGCATTAGCGCAAGTGATCGTCGAAACCGACCGTCTCGGCCTCGACATCGGTTCGGTGACAGCGCTGGAGCGTTACGAGCGCTGGCGCCGGTTCGATACTGTCCAAATGGGCGTCGTCACCGATGTGCTCAACCGGTTGTTCTCCAACGATATCGGCCCGCTTCGCATGTTACGTACCGTTGGTCTCGGCATCGTAGATCGCCTGCCGCAACTCAAGTCCGCGTTCATCGATCAGGCCGCTGGCCGTTCGGACAGTTCGCCTGCTTTGTTGAACGGTGAGGCCATCTGACCGTTAGCGAAATCTACCCAAACGGCTTTTCAAACTCACCTGTTTCGGCGTCCAACGTCCACAACTCGCCGTCTGAAATATCGAACCATGCGCCGTGGAGCGATAGTTGTTCGCGTTCCAACAGAATGGAAACGCACGGAAAAGTCTTCAAGTTTTCGATGGATTGGCGGATGCCTTCTGCCTCCAATTTGAACTGAAGGTCGGATGCGCTTTCGCCTTCCGTGCGGGTGATGCGGGCGGCTGCCGGCTCCAGAAGCGAAATCCATTTGCCGATGAAATCGCCCGGTGACAGAGGTTTGGAAGCTGCTCCTGTCATCTGCTGAACCACAGCGCCGATGCCGCCGCAGCGACCGTGGCCCATGACAACGATATGTTTTACGCGAAGCTCCTGAACGGCATATTCCAGCGCAGCTGATGTGCCGTGAAAGTCGCCGGTGTCGGCGTAGGGTGGTACGATGTTGGCGACGTTTCGCACCACGAACATTTCACCCGGTGCTGCGCCAAAAATCGTTTCCGGTGCAGAACGGCTGTCGCAGCAGGCTACGATCATCGTGTCCGGGCGTTGTCCGGCAGCGGCCAGTTCCTCGTAGCGCTCGCGCTCGCGCGACAGGCGGTTTTTGCGAAAATGCGCGTAGCCCCCCAGCAGCTTGCGTGGAAATTCAGGCTCCACCAATTCCCGGCGTCGTTTTGGAAAGGGCGCTTCCACTTCCACACCGTAACCGCTGGACTGGTTGGCGTAGTTGGTATCGGTTTCGTCAGCCATTTCTCAAGCCCCGGCAGTCATTGTTGGCAGGCGCTATAGCAGAGGGTGATAGTGTGGGCCAATCAACAAAACCGCCGTCCATGCTTTAGTCTTCGATGGCGCGGGCTTCGCTTTCCAACAAAATCGGCACGCCGTCACGCACCGGATAGGCGAGCAGCGAGCGTTTACAGGTGAGTTCCTGTGCGGTTTCATCATAAACCAGCGAGCCATGGCTGCGGGGGCAGACCAGGAGCTCTAGCATCTTCACCGAAAGCGATGGCGCCTCGCCACGCATTGCGTGAGCGGAATGGCCGACGCTTGGAACGGCTTTCTTCTTTTTTGCCACTTCTTTGGGAGAAGCCATGACCCTACTGCAACGTCGAGGATGACGTGCCAGCTTCGCGTGCCAGCATGATTTCGGTGATCGCCACCAGCGTTTCAGAACGTGTTTTCAGGTCCGGTGCCTCAAGCAGCGCCTGCTTTTCGGCGGGGCCGTAGGGGCTCATCATCGACAGTGTGTTGACCAGCGTTTCGGTGTTGGCTTCACGCACGCCATCCCAATCGGCTTCCATATCGTTGGCCTCGAGGAACTGCTTGAAGGTTCGTAACAGGCCATCGCGGTCCACAGCCTTCGCGGCTTCCGGGTCTTCGGAAAGATCATCTGCAAAGCCTGCGACTTTCGCTGTGCGGTAACCGTTGACCAGTTTGGTTTCTTCACGAATACGGAAGCGCGCTACGCCGGACAGGTTGATCATAACCCGCCCGTCACCACTTTCCTGATGTGCTGTGATGCGACCCATGCAGCCCACTTCGCACAGTTGTGGATGGTCTTCGCTCTGTTCACCATCGGCAAGATCGAAGCGCGGCTGCACCATACCGATGATACGGTGCCCGGCAATCGCGTCCTCCAGCATGGAAAGATAACGCGGCTCGAAAATGTTCAGCGGCATGTTACCAGCGGGTAGCAAAAGCGCGCCTGTCAGCGGAAAAAGCGCCAATGATGTCGGTAGGTCCGCAAGGTCCAGATATGTCTGATTTCCAGCTTTCATGGTGCGCGGTCCTCCTTACCGGTGCTCTAGAGGTAAGCGTCCGCAGCGCGGTTCACAACCGGCCCGTTGTCACATCTGCGCGTCGGGTGGCATCATGTCCTCGCGTTCCCGCAGGGCGGCAAGATATTGATGGACGGAAGAGATGCAGACCGACCCTTCGCCAACGCCGGATGCTACTCGTTTGACCGAGCCCGAACGCACATCGCCCACGGCATAAACACCGGAGACAGAGGTGTCGAATGGCGTGTCGGCGTCTTTGCGTGCTTTGGGTCCGGACAGCACAAAGCCCCGCTCGTCCAGTTCCACGCAATCACCCAGCCATCCGGTGTTCGGAACAGCGCCGATCATAACGAAGACGTTGCCCATTTCTTTGATCTCGCTTTCGCCGGTCTTCGAATTCTTCCACGTTACCTGCTCCAACATCCGACCACCGTCCAACGCGGTGATCTCGGTATGGCTGTGCAGCGTAATGCGAGACGATTGATCGATGCGTTGCACCAGATAATCCGACATGGTGTCGGCCAAACCATTGCCGCGCACGAGAACATGAACGTGGCTGGCGAAGCCGGACAGAAACACCGCTGCCTGACCGGCAGAATTTCCGCCGCCGATGACGGCGACTTCAGTGCCGGAGCAAAACTGCGCTTCCAGAGCGGTGGCTGCATAGTGGATGCCCTGACCTTCGAATTTCTCGTAGTTTTCCAAATTCAAGCGCCGGTATGTTGCCCCGCACGCTAGAATGACGGCGCGGGCTTTTACGCCGATGCCGCCTTCGGTTGTGAGGTCGAAGATATTGCCGTTCTGCCCGATTTCGGTTGCACCGCGAGCGATCGCAAATTGCGCGCCGAATTTCTGCCCCTGAATCCATGCACGGCCAGCAAGCGCCTGTCCGGAAATGCCGGTGGGGAAGCCGAGATAGTTTTCGATCTTCGAGCTGGTACCTGCCTGCCCGCCGGGCGCTTCCGCTTCGATGACGATGGTGTCGAGATTTTCCGATGCGCCATAGACGCAGGCCGAAAGGCCTGCTGGCCCAGCGCCCACCACGGCCAGATCGAAAACGTGCTCGCTGTCGATGTCCTCTGTCAGACCCAGATTGTCGGCCAACTCAGCGGTGGTGGGGTTCTTCCACACTTCGCCGTCCGGCGCGCGTACCAGTGCCACGTCTGCAGGTTCGATATTGCACTCGCTCATATAGTGCTTCGTCTCGGCGGCGGATGGCTCCATGACGGAAACGGGGTAGCCGTTGCGCGTGAGAAAACGCTGCATCCGCACCACATCGCGGCCATTGGGATTGCCGATAATCGTAACGCCGGCCTCTTGATGGATAATGAAAGCCGTGCGCCTTAAAATGAATGCGCGCATGATGATCTCGCCGATATCCTGCTCGGTCGAAGACATGCGGCGAAACTGGTCACGGGTCAGACGCAGCAGGCATGAATCTTCGCCTGTCTTGCCATCGACCAAAATTTTGCGCTGGTTGAACAGGTCTAACTCGCCGGTGAACTGGCTCGACCCATGGGTGGTTATTATGTTGTCGCCGCCATCCACATCACCGTCGATAATTTGCACGCTGCCGGACAGAATGACGAAGAAATCGACGCCGCGCTGGCCTCGCTGAAACAACATCGTTCCCGCTGGAGTGTCCTCAACGGTGCCATAGGCCGTGATGCGTTTCAGCTGTTCGTCGGTGAGCTTGGGAAAAGTTTGCGCTTCACGTGCATAAGGATCGGCTGCGCCTGTGGCGGCTTCTCTTGCGCCTTCCGCAGCAGAACCTTGGGTGGTGGTCTGTTCACTCATATTACGTTTTTTCCGTCACTAGCTGGTCGGGCAATGTGCGCCGTTGTCGATCCATAATTTAGTCAGCTGGCCAAATACATCCTGCGTGCCGGGAGCGGGTTCGCGGCCTTCGCCGGGGTTCCAAGCCCAACCGACGAGGCCGTCCTCCGCCATGTGCTCATGGATTTCCGCCATGGTGCGGTCACCATTGCGTTCAGGATCCTTCAACTGCTCGCAGATTGCGCCTTTTGACAGGCCTATCCAGCCCATGGAAAGCGGTGCGACGTGCCATGGATCATGCCCCGGAATGGAGCCTTCGGAGCCGACATAGGACACATTTTCGTTGCCGTGACAGGTGGCGCAGCGCATGGCGGGTGCGCCGAAATCATCGACACCGCGCACTACAGGCGGCTGGTGCATGGCCATATCCATACCCTGTCGTGGACTGGAATCGCGTGGGTGGCAGTTCATGCAACGGGGGTGGGTGACGACTTTGGCCACTTCTTCATATGCGGCCAGCGAGCGCTCACGCTCGTCACCTATGGCTTCGATTTCTGATGCCGGGCGCAGGGTTTCTGCATCCTGTGCGTAGGTGCTGGCGGCACCGAACAGGGTGAGTGCCACAATCGTTGCGACGGCTGATTTGAAGGCTGTTCTGGAAAATATCATTTGGAAAATCCTTGGGCGTCAGACGCTGGGCGTGACGAAGGGCAATTGACGTGTGTTGGTGCCTGTAAGCGCGCGCCATGCGTTGGCGATTGCCGGTGCGATTGGTGGTGTGCCGGGTTCGCCTATACCGGTGGGCGGCTCGGTGGATGGGATGATCGATACCTCTATTTCCGGCATCTCGTTGATGCGCAACATGCGGTAGTCATCAAAGTTGGACTGCTGCACCTCGCCACCTTCGCCAAGCGTGATTGCGTTGAACAACGCTGCGCCCAAACCGTAGCCGATGCCACCTTCGATCTGTGCGCGGATGACGTTGGGGTTGACGGCCACGCCGCAATCGACGGCGCACCATATTTTATGAACCTTCGGCTGTCCGCTATCGTCGGAGACCTCGGCAGCCATAGCGACATAGGTGTTGAAGCTTTCGTGCAGGGCGATGCCTCGCGCTCGACCATTGACCTGTTGTGGTCCTGCCCAGGAAATCATGTCTGCCAAGCGTTTCAACACCCACGCATCGCGCGGTGAATCCGCGATCAACTCCAGGCGCCCTTCAACGACATCTTTGCCGCCGGCCAGCAGTGCTTCATCGAGAAATGTCTCGGTTGCAAAGGCCGTGTGGGTGTGGCCGACCGAACGCCACCACAGGCCGGTGACCGGCGTCTTCATTTCCGCCCAACTCACCCGATGGGCAGGCCATTTGTACGGCATCTTCACCGCGCCTTCGATGGCGGTGGAGTCGATGCCGTCTTTGATCATACCCTCAAAGGCCGAACCGCGGAGGAAAGACTGGTTGGCGATATCGTTGCGCCACGCGACGATTTTGCCGTCGGCGTCCAATCCGGCTTCCAGATGGTGCGCGGTCAACGGGCGGTAGTAACCGCCGCGAATATCATCGCTGCGCGACCACAGCATTTTATAGCTGCCCGCTTTATCTGGCGCGGCTGCGATAGCTGCCAGTTCTGCAGCCATGGGCGAACCCGGCTGGGCGCGACGACCGAACGAACCGCCTGTGAGGGTGGTGTTGAGCGCAACGCGATCTTGCGGAATTTCCAGCGTGCCTGCGATGGTGGCGTGGTCGACGGTCTGCAGTTGCGATCCCATCCAGACCTCTGCCTCGCGGCCCGTTTCTGCCTCGCGGATTTCGATCACACCGTCGATAGGCTCCATCGGTGCGTGGGCGAGGAAAGGGAACGTGTAATCAGCTGACAGGGTCTTTGCCGCACCTGCCATGGCTGCATCGAGATCGCCGGATTGTTCGGCAACCGTGCCGCCTTTTTTGGCGGCTGCTGCCCATTCTTCGTTCATCTGAATCGTGGACCGTGTCTCGGCCTTTGAGAAATCCCAGTTCACGTCCAACGCATCGCGCCCTTTGAAGGCGGCGTAGGTGTTGGCAGCGTAAACCGCGACGCCGGTGGGCAGCTGGTGAACGAATGCCACGCCTTCGACTTCCAACGTTTTCGTGTCATCGAAATTGACGAGGGTCGCGCCGAATTTCGGCGGGTGCTGCACGGCGACCGTCAGCATGTTGTCGCGGTAGATATCGATTGCGAATTCAGCGGAGCCGTCGGTTTTGGCGAGGCTGTCCAGCTTGGGCTGGTCGGTGCCGATGAAGACGAAGTCTTTCGCCTCTTTCAACGGCACATCGATAGGTGTTGCCACCTTGCTGGCGGCATCTGCCAGCGCGCCGAAGCTGGATTGTTTGCCGGATTGTTCGTGGCTGACTACGCCGTTCGCTATCGCGATTTCTCCAGCAGGAACATTCCAGCTTTCAGCAGCAGCGGAGACAAGCATGGCGCGGGCGGCAGCGCCGGCTTTGCGCATTTGCATGTAGGAATTTGCCATGGCGGTGGAGCCGCCGGTGCCCTGCATGCCGAACAGGGTGTTGGCATAAATCTTCGCGTCGGCAGGTGCCGATGTGGCGCGCATTTGCAGCCAGTCGGCATCCAGCTCCTCTGCGACCAATGTGGTGAGGCCGGTATAAGTGCCTTGGCCGAACTCGATATGTTTGATTAGCACCGTGACCGTGTCGTCCAAGGCAATGCGGATGAAGGCGTTCGGTTCGAATGGCGTGACAGGTGCAGCATCTGTTGCCAGCACTGCGGCGGCACCGGATTGGGCGGCAGCGCGGTTGCCGAGCGGCAGGAACAGGCCGAGCGTCAGTCCGCCTGCTGCGGTGAGGAATTGGCGGCGATTTGGTTGCCCCGATTTTACAGAGATGTTCATCGCTTACGCCTCCAGCTTTTTGGCAGCGTCATGGATAGCCTGTCTTATTCGCACATAGGTGGCGCAGCGGCAGACATTGCCTGCCATGGCGTTGTCGATATCTATATCTGTCGGTTTGCGGTTTTCGGTCAGCAGCGCGGTTGCGCTCATCACCTGGCCAGACTGGCAGTAACCGCATTGGGGCACGTCGATGGCGACCCATGCTTCTTGAACGGCTTTTGCTTCGGGGCTATCGATTGCCTCGATCGTAGTGACGATACCGCCATCGGCAGCCGAGATTGGCGTGACACAGGAGCGGATGGTCTGACCATCCATCATCACCGTGCAAGCGCCGCATTGGGCGATGCCGCAGCCGTATTTCGTGCCGGTCAGACGCAGTTCGTCGCGCAAAGCCCATAGGAGAGGCGTGTCGGGGTCGATGGCCAACTCGCGGTCCACGCCGTTGACGCGCACCCGCGTGATGCCGTCATCCAGAGCTTCTTCCAGCTCAGCCCCTGTGGGTCTGGCAGTTGGGGTGGTGACGGTGGCCATGGTTGTCTCTCCGGCTGTAGCGGAAGATCAGGTGGCTGACCTTCAATGGTCAGTAACGCGCGAACGCCGCTTCGAGTTCCTATTGCGATGCGCGTTCGGTTGCGATGTCGTCCAGCCAATTGGGGTCCATCTCAGGCACGGAGTCCAGCAGCAGTTTGGTATAGTCTTTGAAGGGCGGTGCGAGAACATCGTCCTTGAGACCCTGCTCGACGACCCCGCCCTGAAACATGACAACGATTTCGTCGCTGATCGCCTTCACCACCGCGATGTCGTGGGTGATGAAGATATATGTGATGCCGAATTCGCGTTGCAGGCGCAGCAGCAGTTTCAAAATGCCCTCCTGTACGATCTGGTCGAGAGCGGATGTAACCTCGTCGCAGATGATGATGTCGGGTTCGGCTGCCAGCGCGCGGGCGATGCAGATGCGCTGCTTCTGGCCACCGGATAATTCACCGGGAAGGCGGTCTGCGAAGCTGGCGTCGAGTTCGATCATGTCCAGCAGTTCGACCACGCGGGCATCGCGCTGCGCGCCGGTCATGTCGTGGTAAAACGACAGCGGCCGCCCGATGATTTCGCCGACGCTTTGTTTCGGGTTCATGGCCGTGTCTGCCATTTGGTAGATCATCTGGATGCGGCGAAGCTGATCTTTGGAACGGGATTTCAGTTCCGGCGGGAGCGGTTCGCCATCGAAAGTGATGGAGCCTGTCATTGGCGGCAACAGACCGGTGACGACACGGGCGGTGGTGGATTTACCGGAACCGGACTCGCCGACGATGGAGACGGTGCGCCCGCGCGGCACGCGGATGGATACATCGTGCAGCACTTTGATGTTGCCACCATAGGCAGCGTCGACATTGTTGATCGACAACACAATGTCATCGGATGGATTCTGGGGTTTTTCCAGTGCGCGGACGGACCATAGCGACTTGGTGTAGTCCTGCGTTGGAGCCGACAACATGGTGGCGGTGTCGGCATCCTCCACCTCTTCGCCGTAGCGCAGCACTTTGATGCGGTCTGCCATCTGCGCGACCACGGCGAGGTCGTGTGTGATGTAGATGGCGGCTGTGTTGAACTCTTCCACGATGGCGCGCATCGACAGCAGCACGTCCACCTGTGTGGTCACGTCGAGCGCGGTGGTGGGTTCATCGAAGATGATGAGATCGGGGCGCGGCGACATGGCCATGGCCGTCATCACGCGCTGCAACTGGCCGCCTGATACCTGATGCGGGTAGCGCTCGCCGATCGTTTCAGGGTCGGGTAACGAAAGCTGGCGGAACAGGTCCACCGCGTCTTCGCGAGCCTCGGCCTCGCCGCGCACATTGTGGGCGACGGTGGATTCCACCGTTTGGCCGATCAACCTGTGGGCAGGGTTGAACGATGCCGCAGCAGACTGCGCGACATAGGCCATGCGCGAGCCCCACAGCTTGCGCTTTTCCGCCTCCGTCGCGGCCATGATGTCGATGCCATCGAACATGATGGAGCCGGATTTGATTTTGCAACCAGGTTGCGCGTAGCCCATCGCGGCTTTGCCGAGGGTCGATTTGCCCGCGCCGGACTCGCCGATAAGGCCGAGCACTTCGCCACGATGAAGGGCGAGGTCGACACCCTTGATGATCTGGTGCCAGCGGTTGTCGGAAAACCCGTCGATGCGGGTGTCCTTCATTTCAAGCAGGACATCGCCTTTTCTCGCATCACTCATCACGCTTATTCATCTCTCAGGCCAGACGTTTTGTGCAGGAACCAGTCGACCACGAAATTCACCGCCACCGTCAGCAGTGCAACCGCACCGGCGGGCAGCAAGGAGGGTAGGGCGAGCGTCCAGTCATAGGCCACGAACTGAATAAAGCGGGACCCGTCGCGCACCATAGAGCCCCAGTCTGCCGTTGGCGGCTGGATGCCGAGGCCGAGGAAGGAGAGCGCAGCGATGGTCAGGAACACGAAGGAAAAACGCAGACCGAATTCTGCCACCAGCGGCGGCATGATGTTGGGCAGAATTTCCTTTCGCATGATCCAGCCGAGGCCTTCGCCGCGTAATTTCGCGGCCTCCATATAGTCCATCACCACCACATTGACCGCGACGGAGCGGGTGAGACGGAAGACGCGGGTGGAGTCCAGAACCGCAATAATGCCGATGAGAGACGGAATGGATGAGCCGAAGATCGACAGCAGCATCAGCGCGAAGATGAGCGACGGAATGGACATGAGAACGTCCACACCGCGTGAAAGTATCTGGTCCAGCCATGAGCGGTTTATCGCAGCGATCAGACCGAGCGAGCCGCCAATGAGGAAAGACAGCAGGGTCGTCATCAGCGCTATGCCGATTGTGTTCTGCGCGCCGTAGATGAGGCGGGTCAGCACATCACGACCGATCTGATCGGTGCCGAAGAAATGCTCCGATTGTCCGCCTAGCGATGCCCAGGGTAGCTCGGCTTTAGCGAAAATTTCCGCCTCGCCATAGGGCGCGATAAGCTGCGCAAAGATGGCAACGAACGCGTAGAGCGCAATGACGATCAGCCCGAACCATGCGGTCGCCGGAGCTTTGCTCAAGGCAATACGTGAGCGCTCCCACCGGCTGCGACGAACCCGTACCGCACCGGCTTCTGCAGCAGCGGAATAGGCTTCCTGCTTCGCATCGGATGCAGCAAACGCATCGGCAGGCACGTTGGCAGGTTGGGTATCTTTCAAATCATTCATCTTATCTGTCATCGCGGATGCAACAGGCGCGGATTGGTGACGATGCCGATGATGTCGGCCAGCAGATTGAGCAGGATATAGGTGGCGGCAAAAATCAGCGCGCAGGCCTGTGCCACAGGAATGTCACGGGCGGACACGCTGTCCACCATCAACTGCCCGATGCCGGGATAGACGAAGACGACCTCGACCACGACGACGCCAACGACGAGATAGGCAAGGTTGAACGCGATCACTGTTGCGATGGGCGCCCAGGCATTCGGCAGGGCATGTTTCAGGATGACAGTCGTTTTCGAGGCACCCTTCAACTGCGCCATCTCGATATAGGGGGAGGCGAGAAGGTTGATGATGGCGGCCCGCGTCATCCGCATCATGTGGGCGATGATGACCAGTGTCATGGTGAGCGCTGGAAGTGCTACCTTGGACAGTCGCTCACCCAGCTCCATTTCCGGCGTCACATTGGCGAGGGTCGGGAAGACGCCTGCTAGGAACACGATCAGCAGATAAGCGAGGAAGAATTCTGGGAAGGAAATCGTGGTCAGCGTAACCGCATTCACGCTGCGGTCGTAAAGCGAATTGCGTTTCAAAGCTGCGGTGATGCCGAGGAACAAGGACAGCGGAACAGCAACGATTGCCGTGACGCCTGCCAGGAACAGCGTGTTCCAAAGGCGTGGCCCGATGAGCTCGACCACCGAGCGGGAAGCATCCACGCCCGACGACGAGCGCCCGGAAAATGAAGTGCCGAAATCGCCCTGCATGACGCCGCCAATCCATTGCAGGTAGCGTTTCCAGGCCGGCTGATCGAGACCTAGTTCGCGGCGAAACGCTTCTACAGTTTCCGGGAGGGCCGTCTGCCCCAGCACCTGTTCGCCAAAATCTCCGGGCAAAAATGAGATGGCGGAGAAAATGATGATAGACACGAAAAATAGCGTCAGAAGGCCAAGCCCAAGCCTTTGTAAAACTGTCGCCAGTACCGGATGCACGCTTGTCTTCTCCCCGCTGCAGTTTCCCCGGCTGCAGACCTTCGTTGCCAAAGGCTAGGACAAGCGATTTCAGAATGTAACCGTGAATCGGGAAAAAACAGGAGCTTGTGGACGGGGGCTCACGTAAACATCTGCTCTTACTGTTTGATCTCGTCACATTGGTATGTTCATTTAAACGCGATGAACCCGCCACACAGGCGGATTTCACGATTTTGCACATCATAGGGAGAACTCGATGCGCAACATGAAGAACATCTTCATTCAAGATCAGGCACGTAAACTGGAAACGGGCGGCATAAGCCGACGCCAGTTCATTACGTCCATGCTGGCCGCCGGTGTGGTGCTGCCCACCGCCATTTCCATGGCAGGCGACGTGCTGGCCGCGACCCCCAACAAGGGCGGCCTGTTCCGTCATGCTACCGGCTACGGCGGCACCAACGATACGATCGATCCGTCGACATCCAACAACGGCTTTTCGCAAAACGTCATCTATTCGCGCGGCAATCATCTGACCGAAATCGGTCCCGATGGCACCCTTCGCGGCGAGTTGGCCGAGAGCTTCGAGCCTATGGATGGCGCGACCAAATGGGTCTTCAACCTTCGCAAAGACGTGACCTTCCACAACGGCAAGACGTTGACTGCAGACGATGTGATCGCATCATTCAACATCCACCGTGGTGATGATACGAAATCGGCTGCAAAGGGTCTTGTGACCGCTGTCACCGACATCAAGAAAGACGGCGACAACCGCGTGATCTTCGAACTTTCCGGCGGCTCTGCAGACTTCCCTTACATCGCGTCCGACTATCACCTGATGATAATGGCGTCGAAAGACGGCAAGGTCGACGTGACCGCCATGGACAACGGTTCCGGTGGCTATCTGTTGAAGAACTACGAAGCCGGCGTGCGCGCCGACTCCGAAAAGAACCCGAACTACTGGAAAGCCGACAGCGCGCATTTCGATGCTCTGCAACTTCTTGCCGTCGTTGATCCGACAGCCCGTCAGCAAGCATTGCTCAACGGTGATGCAGACTATGCCGATTCCATCAGCCCCAGCACGGTGGATCTTTTGGGCCGCGTGCCGACAGTGGACATTCTGGAAACCAACGGCACCCAGCACTACACCTTCCCGATGCGTCTCGATGTTGAACCCTTCGGCAATCACCATCTTCGCATGGCGCTGAAAATGGCCATCGACCGGCAGGAACTCGTCGACAAGATCCTGCTGGGCCACGGCGTTGCGGGCAACGATATTCCCGTCAATCCATCCATGCCGTTCTTTGACGCCAGCATTCCGCAGCGCACATTCGATCCCGAAAAAGCTGCCGAACACTACAAAAAGTCCGGTCATTCCGGTCCGATCCAGCTTTCTGTTGCAGACGCCGCCTTCGCCGGTGCCGTCGATGCTGGCCAGTTGATCGCAGCTTCCGCCAAAAAGGCCGGTATCGACATTCAGGTCGTGCGTGAGCCGAACGATGGCTACTGGTCCAATGTGTGGAACAAAAAAGGCTGGTGCGCCTGTTACTGGGGCGGTCGCCCGACGCAGGACTGGATGTATTCCTCCGCCTACACGGCAGACAACCAGTGGAACGACACGGCATGGCGCGACACGGAATCTGCCAAACGCTTCAATGAAGTGGTGGTTCAGGCCCGTGCCGAAACCGACGATGCTGCGCGCGGTGCACAGTATTCTGAAGCGCAACAACTGCTGCATGATGATGGCGGTGCCATCGTTGCCATGTGGGCCAACTTTATCCATGCCCACACCAAAAAGCTGGCCCATGGCGACAACGTCGCCGCCAACTGGGAAAACGACGGCAACAAAGTCGGCGAGCGCTGGTGGTTCAACGCGTAAGCGCTTTGCGCTTTCGCTGTCTGGTTTGCACTCACGCTGTCGGGCTTCGCCCTTCGCTGCGTGGGCGCGCCACATAAGTGGCGGGCGGCTCTTCGCCGCCTGATACGGGCAAACCATAGATTGGAGGCGTCGCGGGAAACTGCGGCGCCTTTTTCATAGAGGACATCAATATGCGTATCGACACCACGTTCCCTCGCCAGATTACCGAAGACCCTGACTTCGGCATCACGATGTCCGATGGGGTGCGACTGTCGGCGCGTGTTTGGATGCCGGTGGATGCGGAAGCTGATCCGGTGCCGGTGATCTTGGAACATCTGCCTTACCGCAAGCGCGACGGCACCATTCAGCGTGACCAGTTCAGCCACCCTTGGATGGCGGGGCATGGCTACTGCATCATTCGCACTGACCAACGTGGTACCGGTGAGTCCGAAGGGCTTTCGGAAGACGAGTATTCGGCGCAGGAACTGGCGGATGCCTGCGAGATTATCGCTTGGGCCGCAGGCCAACCGTGGTGCAATGGCAATGTCGGGATGCAGGGTATTTCGTGGGGCGGCTTCAACTCATTGCAGGTTGCAGCGCTACGCCCGCCCGCGCTGAAGGCCATTATCACGATATGCTCCAGCGCTGATCGTTTTGCAGATGACATTCACACCCATGGCGGCTGCCAACTTGTGGAAAATTGGGGTTGGGCGTCGCAGATGCTGTCCTACAATTCCCGCCCGCCGGACCCTTCGCTTGTGGGCGATGATTGGCAGGGTATCTGGCGCAAACGCCTCGACCACGAACCATGGTTGTGGAGCACGTGGATGCGCCACCAGACCCGCGATGACTACTGGAAGCATGGTTCCGTTTGCGAAGACTATTCCACAATCGAAGCCGCGGTTCTGACCATCGGTGGCTGGCACGACGGTTACCGCAACACGCCTGCCGCGCTGGTGGAAAACCTTTCGGCCCCCGTCAAAGCAATCATTGGTCCGTGGAACCACAAATACCCCCACTATGCGGGACCAAAACCCGCCATCGGCTTTCTGCAAGAGGCAAAACGCTGGTGGGATCGCTGGTTGAAAGGCGAGAACACCAGCGTCGAAAACGATCCCGATATGCGTCTCTATTTGATGGATTCGATGAAACCAAAACGCTGGTATGACGAGCGACCTGGCAAGTGGATCGCGGAAAGTGAATGGCCCTCGCAGAATATCTCCGACCACATGATGCACCTGACGCCGGAGGGTCTTTCTACCACCAAAGGTTTTTGCGGTCTGACCGTCTTCAGCTCGCAAGATTGCGGTGCGGCCAGTGGTGAGTTCTTCCCCTTCGCCTTCTCCGATGAATTGCCGGATGAACAGTCCGGCGACGATGCGAAGTCGATCTGTTTCGATGGCGCACCGGTGGAAAGTGAGACCGATATCGTCGGCGCTCCCCGCATGAGTTTACGCTTGAGTGCCGACCGACCCAACGCGCTTGTCGCAGTACGCCTTTGTGATCTGCGTCCTGATGGAACATCGGCGCTCATCACCTACGGTCTGTTCAATCTCACCCACCATACTTCGCATGAACATCCCGAAGCGCTAGTGCCGGGCGAAATCGTGAACTGCGAGTTTTTGCTGGACCAAATCGCCTATCGTCTGCCTGCAGGTCACCGGTTGCGGGTCGCAATCTCCACATCCTATTGGCCGTTTGTCTGGCCGTCGCCAGAACAGGCGGCGGTGACGATCCACGATGGCCGCATTGCCATTCCGCTGCGCCAGTCTTCGGACACAAAGGACGAGTGGGCCTTTGAAGAACCGGCTGGCGCGCCTCATTGGCGAACTGAAACCCTTCGCGAAAGCAGTTACAGCCGGACCACAAGGACCGATGCGACAACTGGCATGGTCACAACCTTTATCAATAGCGATGGTGGAGAGGTTCGCGATCTCGAACACGGACTTATCTCAGGCTCGCGCGTGGAAGAGCGTTTCACCATACATCCGGACGACCCGCTCTGCGCGTTGGCAAGCGCAACATGGGAGCAAACCGGCGGGCGCGAGGGCGCGATGTGGCGCACAAAAGTGGAAACAGCCATGTGGTGCGAGGTCGATCAATTCGTCTCCCGCGCCAAGCTCACCGCATGGTGCGAAGATGAGCTGTTTTTCGAGAAATCGTTTGATGACACAGTGCCGCGCAATTGCGTCTGATGCGAAAGCTGCGCCGCTTTATAGCTTATCGATAGGCTTGTTATTGCTACCCTTGACCGCCAGCAATAACGCTGCTGCGACAATGAGGACCGATCCTGCAATCGCAACGCTGGACGGAACGACGCCGAAGATTGCCAGATCGTAGAGGGCTGCAAACAGCAACACACTGTAAAATGCTGGCATCACGAAACTCGCTTCACCGCGTTTCATTGATTGAATGAAGAATGCCTGTCCGGTGACCATGATTGTACCCAGCGCAATCAAACCCAACCATTGCAGGCCGGTTGGTGCCGTGAACACGAATGATGCCGCCGCCAGCGCAATGATCATTCCTATGGAATTGCTGACAAACAGGATCTGCATTCCTGGCTCTGCGTCCGACAAGCGTTTGATGAAGATGGCTTCGATGCCCATCAACACGGCTGAGCCCAGTGCCATAATGCCTGCTGGTTGCAACCCGCTCGCATCAGGCTGCAAAATGAGGGCCGCACCGCACAGTGCCATTGCGGCGGCCAACAGTTTGCGGGCTGTTAAATGTTCACCCAGCAGCAAAACGGAAAGCAGCATGGTCAGCAGCGGGCTTAGAAAGCTGATCGCGGTTGCTTCGGCCACCGGCATATAGTTTACGGCTGCAAACATGCAGGTGATGCCGGACCAGCCGCACAACACGCGAAATATGTGCCAGCGCCAGTGGACGTTGTGAAATGCGGGGCGGATTGTCGGGCGACCGCAAAGTACGAGCGCCAACGCGAACCATGCGAACACAAAACGACCAGCCGTAATCTGAAGCGGATGCAGGCCGGCACCTGATGCTGTGGGCAAGCCTAGAGCCTTTGCAAAAAGCGAGGTCGCGGCCACCAGTGCGCCGGCTATCAACATTGAAGCTATAGCCAGTTGAGAGCGGTTCATGATGGTTGAAATGCCTTGTCTCGTAAATGATGACTTTCGCCATTCGACGTATCGTCGACGCCAGCATACGCGTGTCTGCACCTAAAATAAAAAACTATCGAGAAAATTGGAGCGGGCGATGAGATTCGAACTCACGACCTAAACCTTGGCAAGAGAAGACTGAATTTTCACCCCTTAAAGGCTTGCTCAACAGTGGAGCAAGTAAATGCCAACAATCAGAAAATCCCCTCGGGAAAGTGGAATGCTCAGGTTCGAGTTTCCGGAAACGAGCACGAAGTAAATCGTTCTTTACTGACCACCGCTTTTCCCTTGGGGCCGCTTCGATCGCCATAACTCAACTCCGAGACAATTTTCCCAGCCGTCTTGTCACCCCCTCTGGTGACAACAAGGTGACCGGAGACCTCATGCAGATCGGTGACACCGGCTCGACCAAGTAACACGTTACCTCGAACCCATTCCAAATATGCATCAAATCGGTTTGGAAAATGGTGGAGCTAGACGGAATCGAACCGACGACCTCTTGCATGCCATGCAAGCGCTCTCCCAACTGAGCTATAGCCCCTGATCTTTTGTGCCGCTCGTTTTACGAGGGCCGGATCGGGTGGGCGCTTGGCTTTGGGCCTTGCGTCCGAGATGGTTTAACCACTTTTTATGTTGGCCGAACGGCGCTTCCTTACGAAACGCTGGTTAGTAAGACAAGCCTGTTTTGCAGGCTCGTTTCACCAATCATGTGATAAGCCGCCAAGCTTTATGTGCAGCGACTATCTCGACTTGAAATCTAAAGTTCCAGATATGCCACGCAGGCATTAAATGCTCGCGTGGCTTCTGTCTTCACCCGTGCTGGATCAGGTGTCTTCTTTGTCGTCGTCACCGCCTGTTGGAATGATGTCGGCAAGGTTGTCATTGTCGTCATCATCGTCGTCGAGGAAGGTGGAATCATCCGCCTTGTCATCGTCGTCATCATCCAGATCGACGTCGACATCGGGAATGTCCGGCGTGTCGTCATCATCGTCGTCACCGTCCACGGTGTCGCCGTCATCGTCTTCTGCGTCTTCGAGCGAGATGACCTCTGGACCTGCATCGTCCACTTCGTCTTCATCTTCGTCGTCGGCTGCTTTTTCCTTCGCTTCGGCTTCCTTCTCAGGCTTGGCCTTTGCGGTTACGGCAGCGACTGCAATTTCGAATTGCGTGCCGCATTTCGGGCAGATGATGGGATCGCGGTTGAGATCGTAATATTTAGCGCCACATTCGGGGCAGGCGCGCTTTTCACCGAGTTCTGGTTTGGCCAAGGAACTGCCTCTTTATTTTCGGTCGGTCATGGAAGTATTGGGCGGTCTAACGAGGGGGGCGTGACCTGTCAAAGGGTAAAGCGCCACGAGAGCTATAGACAGGTGGTCGGGTGACTTCATGGTGACAGGGCTTGTCGCTTGCCGTAGGAAAATCTCGCCGCGCCAATCGCTCCACACCAACGACAGACAGCTCTATGAGCCACCCTTCATCCGCATCTGGACACGACCACGAACCACAGCCGCTAACCGCACATTCGGGCAACGCCCTTTCCGGCACCGTGAAGGTGCCCGGCGATAAGTCGATCTCCCACCGCTCACTCATTCTCGGCACCATCGCAGATGGCCACACCACCGTCGAAAGTCTGTTGGAGGCTGACGATGTGATGGCCACGAAGTCGGCCATGCAAGCGCTAGGCGCCACCATCGAGAAGCGCGGCGACACATGGCATATTGATGGCGTCGGCAACGGCGCGCTGCTGGAACCGCGCGAGCCGTTGGATTTTGGCAATGCCGGCACCGGTTCGCGCCTGACTATGGGTCTGGTTGCGGGCTACGATTTTCCGGTCACCTTCATCGGCGACCCCTCGCTGTCCAGCCGCCCCATGGGCCGTGTGCTGAATCCATTGCGCGAAACCGGGCTACAGGTGAAAAGCACGACCACGGAAAACGGGCCGGATCGTCTGCCGCTCACCGTGCATGGCGCACCGCTTCCGGTGCCGGTCACCTATAGGGTGCCTGTTGCGTCTGCACAGGTGAAATCCGCCGTGCTGCTGGCCGGTTTGAACATCGCCGGCACCACGACTGTCATCGAACCTGTCTTCACCCGCGACCATACAGAACGGATGCTGGCGGGCTTCGGTGCAAACGTTTCTGTGACAACGGATGATGACGGCGTTCGCACGATAACCGTAGAAGGCCAGACACCGCTCAAGCCGCAGGACATCACAGTGCCTGGCGATCCGTCATCGGCCAGTTTTGCTATCGTCGCTGGCCTTGTCGTGCCGGGCTCTGACGTGACGGTGAAAGACGTGCTGCTGAACCCAACGCGCACCGGCCTGTTCGACACGCTGGTGGAAATGGGCGCGAACCTTACGATTGAAAACCGTCGCACCACCGGTGGCGAAGAAATCGGCGATATTCGCGTGCGCCATTCGACATTGAAGGGCGTCTCGGTTCCCGCCACCCGCGCACCGTCCATGATCGACGAATATCCCGTGCTCGCTGTCGCCGCCTCCTTCGCGCAGGGCGAAACAGTTATGAACGGCTTGGACGAATTGCGCGTGAAGGAATGTGACCGACTTGCCGCCACCGCTCGCGGGTTGGAGGCCAATGGTGTCGATTGCACCGAAGGCGAGGATACGCTTACGGTTCGCGGTGGACCGGTCGTCGGTGGAGGCGATGTGGAAACCCATCTCGACCACCGCATCGCCATGGCGTTTCTCGTTATGGGTCTGGCAAGCGAAAAGCCGGTGCGGGTGGACGACACGTTCATGATCGCCACATCGTTCCGCGAGTTCCGCCCGCTGATGGAATCGCTAGGCGCGAAGTTCTCGTGACCACGCTGCAGATCAAACGGCTGCCCCATGGCGAAGGGCTGGAACTACCCGCCTATGAAACAGCGGGTTCTGCTGGTTTTGACCTGAAAGCGGCAGAAGATTTGACCATCGAACCGGGAGAGCGGGCGTTGGTGGCCACCGGCCTCGCCATGGCCCTGCCTTCTGGTCACGAGGGACAGGTTCGTCCCCGTTCCGGTCTTGCTGTGAAGCACGGAATTACCGTGCTGAATTCACCCGGCACGGTGGATGAAGACTATCGCGGCGAAGTAAAGGTGCCACTCATCAACCACGGTCACGAAGCGTTCGTCATCACACGCGGCATGCGGATCGCGCAGATGGTGGTCGCACCGGTGGTGCAGGTCGATGTCGCGGAAGTGGACGAATTGGACGACACCTCACGCGGCAGCGGTGGTTTCGGCTCCACGGGCGCTTAAAACGTACTGGGGTCCATCCCCATAAAAGCGTTGCGAAAGTTTGGTTTTCGGGGGCGCAGCACCTAAATTCAAAGCATGTTGCCGCGCTGATTCGGACGATTTTGTTTGCCTGCGCGAAAGTGCGAAAACCAGCCCGGTTTTCGCCGCCCGAAAGGACGACCGTTTGACCGAACCGACCCCCGAGAACACGCCTTCCAATTCCGAAGAATACGGCGCCGATTCCATCAAAGTGTTGAAGGGGCTGGACGCCGTTCGCAAACGCCCGGGCATGTATATCGGGGACACCGATGATGGCTCCGGCCTGCACCACATGGTCTATGAGGTCGTCGATAACGGCATCGATGAAGTGCTGGCTGGCCATGCCGACGCGGTGAACGTGACCATCAACAACGATGGCTCCGTCACGGTGACCGATAACGGTCGTGGCATCCCCGTGGACATGCACGAGGAAGAGGGCATGTCGGCTGCCGAGGTCATCATGACCCAGCTTCATGCGGGCGGTAAGTTCGACCAGAATTCCTACAAGGTCTCCGGTGGACTTCATGGCGTCGGCGTGTCCGTGGTCAACGCGCTGTCGGTGTCGCTGAAATTGCGAATTGCCCGCAACGACAAATGGCACGAAATTTCCTTCACCCACGGCGTATCCGACGGGCCGTTGGAAATCGTTGGTGATGCGGAAGCCGGTTACAGCGGAACGGAACTCACGTTCATGCCGTCATCGGAAACCTTCACCAACATCAAGTTCGATTTCGACCGGCTGGAACATCGCCTGCGCGAACTCGCGTTCCTGAACTCCGGATGTCGCATTATTCTATCAGACGATCGCGGCGGTGCGGACAAGCAAACCGAGCTTTATTACGAGGGCGGGTTGAAGGAATTCGTGCGTTACCTCGACCGCGCAAAAGGCGCGTTGATCGAGGCGCCGATCTACCTGAAATCCGAACGCGATGGCATCACCGTCGAACTCGCCTTGTGGTGGAACGACAGCTACAACGAAAACGTCCTCTGCTTCACCAACAACATTCCGCAGCGCGATGGCGGCACGCATTTGGCCGGTTTCCGTGGCGCACTAACGCGACAGGTCACGGGTTATGCCGACGCTCAGGGAATCATCAAGAAAGAGAAGGTCTCACTCACCGGCGATGATTGCCGCGAAGGCCTGACATGCGTGTTGTCCGTCAAAGTGCCGGACCCGAAATTCTCGTCCCAGACAAAAGATAAGCTTGTCTCTTCCGAAGTGCGCCCCGTGGTCGAGGGCCTCGTCAACGAAACGTTGAAAGAGTGGTTCGAGGAAAATCCCGCCGACGCGAAGACCGTCGTATCCAAGGTCGTGGAAGCTGCCACGGCGCGTGAGGCTGCCCGAAAGGCGCGTGAGTTGACGCGGCGCAAGGGTGTTTTGGATATTGCATCGCTTCCAGGAAAATTGGCCGATTGTCAGGAAAAAGACCCTGCATTGTCGGAAATCTTCATCGTGGAGGGAGACTCCGCCGGTGGTTCCGCCAAACAGGGCCGCAGCCGTAAAAATCAGGCCATCCTGCCACTGCGCGGTAAAGTGCTGAACGTCGAGCGCGCGCGTTTCGACAAGATGCTGTCATCGGAGCAGATCGGCACGCTCATCACCGCTCTGGGTACCGGCATCGGGCCGGATGAATTCAACTTGGACAAGGCGCGCTATCACAAGGTGATCATCATGACTGATGCGGATGTCGATGGCGCGCATATCCGCACGCTGCTGCTGACATTCTTCTTCCGCCAGATGCCGGAGCTGATCGAGCGCGGCTACCTCTACATCGCCCAACCGCCGCTCTATTCCATCAAACGCGGCAAGTCGCTCCAGTACCTGAAAGATGAAGAGGCGAAGGAAAATTACTTCATCGAAAACGGTTTGGATGAAGCCTCGCTTCATCTCGGTTCCGGCGAAGTTCTGGTGGGTGCCGACCTACGCTCCGTCGTCGATGAGGCGCTGAAAATGCGCCGCCTGCTAGAAGGTCTTCACACGCGCTACAACCACGGCATGGTCGAACAACTCGCCATCGCCGGTGGTCTCGATGTGGAAGCCATGTCGATGCAATCCCATGCCGAGCAAGTGCTGCGTGACACCGCCACCCGTCTCGATACGCTGGCGGAAGAGACCGAAAAAGGCTGGCAGGGCGACTGGCGCAAGAAAGACGATGGTCGTGTGGAATTCGTCTTCCACCGCACCGTGCGCGGCGTGCGCGAAGCCCATGTGCTGGACGCTGGCCTAACCGGTTCAGCAGACGCCCGCGCCATTCACGGTAAGCATGAGCACCTCGATGAACTCTACGCACAACCAGCGCGACTGGAACGCCGCGGCATGTCGAGCGATGTCTTCGGCCCCCGCAGCCTGCTGGAAGCCGTGTTCAAAGCCGGTGAAAAAGGCATCACACTACAGCGCTACAAAGGCCTTGGCGAAATGAATGCCGAACAACTTTGGGAAACCACGTTGGACCCAGACGCCCGCTCGCTACTTCAGGTAAAAGTCACCGAAGCCAGCGACGCCGACGACCTCTTCACCCGTTTGATGGGCGAAGAAGTAGAGCCTCGCCGCAACTTCATCCAAGACAACGCGCTGTCAGTGGCCAATCTGGATTTCTAGATAATTGTAGAATGACACGAAATATCAGTTAGCGACGTAATAGTTTCGATTGAATGAAACGGTAATTACGCATGTTCTTTAAGTGCCGTGGAGCGGTTCTGTTTAAAGTTTTACTATGACGTAGCCTGCATGCGGAACAAAGGGTTCCACGCCTTTGAAATCAATTTTCTGTTTCCGCGATGGTCACCGCTTATGGGCGGCAAATGCTTAGCTGTGGGAGAACGTTGCTGGCGGTTCGCTTGCCGCTGTCTTCTGGCTTGAACATGGACTTGAACAAAATATGAGGCTCTCGACGTGGTGCTCTGCAGTCATCGGTCGGAAAGGCGTCGCCTAATCTTGAGAGATTTGGTCCGCTATGCGCCCCCAAATTGCACATTTGGGAATAAGGTTGGTTGTCCCGATAGCGGACGCTGACGTTCAAGCGGCCTCACCATACGTTGACCGGCATATGTAGACGGGAAGCGAACCTTCAAAGTCGCATTTACACCTCGCGTGCGAGTGAGCGGAAAGCAACCGACCTACAGTTTTGCTGCATATGCCGAAGTTGTTGTTTGGAGATCCAGCGTTTGTGACCTGTACCGTCGCATGCACCAAGTTTCTTACTCTAGTGGGGGCCTGTCTCGCATGATTGCGATTGTGCTGCCCTTTGTGCGCGCGACCGGTATTGCTCCGATTTCGGTGGAGCAAAGATTCAGCGAATAGCAAGCGGCACCATCCGGCGGTGCGATACCATTTTCAGGTCCGCAAAGAAGGTTTCGCTCGTCATCGCTTCTGGCTAGCCGCCACGTTCGAGCTGTCTGGTTTTCTTCGACGGACCAAACGTTACCGCGCCGTCGAGCAGAACGACAGGACATGATGCCGTCTTCGATAGTGCATTTCTGAAGGCGTTGGAGTGATGCGATACGCCCTGACTTCCGCATAACGGTGATGAAACTCATACCAACGCCATTTGCAGCAAAGACTGTTGGAGACGTGCAATTGCCCTGCAAAAGTGCGCCCGCCACAGCCTCCGGCATGTTCGGGTTTGGCGGCGTGTGAGGAACAAGCGAATAAATGCCCGTCAGCGGGAATACCCCGTCCGCCGGCGTGATGACCGGCTCCTCCGCAACAGATGGTATGACCGAAAGCAACAAGGCCGTCGTGGCGATGATTAGTTGGCGCATCTCAACTCCTCCACAATTTCGCAATCCGTACAAAACACGTGAGACGCTCCGCTGCTGCGGGGGTCTGGTGGCGTGTCATAGCTGTTGGTCATCAGGCCAAGGACAGCGACGCCCTGACGCTGATTAAATTGTGTTGAGCGGGGCGCGACCGCGCCACGCGTGATGCAAGCTGGGCCTCTTACCCCACCGCCGCGAAGTCCGTACCCCTCCGTATACGCAATGCATAAATGTATCGGAAGTGCGGTTTCATCCTTCGAAGCGCCATCCATGCAAGTGCCGTCTTGGTTGCAGATTGCGATCGGCGTGCCATCAGCAAGGGTTGGCCGGGTTATCACATTGGCTTCGACGCCATTACACATAGCAACGTTGGTCTTGGGCGGTTCATCCGGGCCAAGGGGTGACGTGAGAAGTACCGTTTGCTGCGCGATGGTGAATGTCTTCGGTGTCGTCGTTGCGTCGATGATCGCCAGATGTGGGGCGCCGCCGAGTTGCACCAAGCCGTAGCCTTTCATACCAGCAGGGATCACACCGCTAATGGCAAGCGCTTGCCCGACAGAGCCTGCCAGTTGCGAACAAATCGCGGGATCGGTCTCAGCAGCGCAACCGGCATAGCTATCTACAGTCAACGTACCTGAACGTTCAGACCCTTTGAGAATGACGGTGCCACCGTTGCCGCTTTGTGAGAGCTGTTGCACGAGAGTGCCGTTGCCGTTCTCCGGCCAGGGTTCTGCACCGGTTGCGGTGAGCCCGAGCGAGTTTATCAATGCTGTTGCTGAGGTACAGTCTCGCACCTTGCCGTCGTCGCTCGCAGTCTCGCCTATGGCTGTCAAAACGTGGCGCACGGTCTCGAAGCGCATAGGTTGTGAGACGAAGGCCGCGACCCTCGGACAGATTGTGGCACTTGCGTTTGGTTCGATCGGAGGCGCCGGGACCGGTTGGTCCGACAGGTCACTCATGGGTCCTTGGCGAAATGTGAACACGCGACCGTCTTCGAATTCTGCTGTGCCTCTCTCACCCAACTTCAGGAGCAACCGTCCGCCACGGGGATACATCGACAGCCCCGCATCATATGGGCCGAATGTGTTTGGCCAGGACATCTGTCCCTGCCAATCCTTTTCACCTGCGGTGATGCTGAATTCTGTTCGCAGGGACGAGCCGTCTTTGTCCATCTTTTCTTCGAGACGGGCATAGGTGAGGTTGGGCGGATTATAGGGTCCAACTTCTTTGAACCCTTGTAGAACCACATTGAGGGTGTCACCGGAGGCCTGCGTGACATCCATTTCATAAACCGTCTCGGTGGGACCGGCCTTCGACACCCACTGTCCGATGACGGATGCGAGATTGATGGCGTTGGACGGCTCGAAATCTAGCTCGTCCCAGTTATCGATCGGGCGAATGGCGATAGCGTTGGTGAGGCCCTGTGAAACGAGACCGACAGTCGCCTCTCCTCCGCGCTCTAGCGTAAGCTCCATAAGGTGATCGAGCGGCTCGCTGCGACCGTTGGCGTTTTGAAACGAGAGCCTGCCTCTATAGGTGCCGCTGCCGTCGCCCGGCCCCACGAGTTCGCCTTTTGCTGTAGCAGAGCCACCCTTGTCCAAAACCTCGCACATGGTCTTGAGCAAGCCGGCGACGGGGCCGCAGCCGTTTTGGTAAAATGTTCTGACCTCAACACCTACCCGTGTCCGGTCTACCGGCGTGAAGCGGTACTGCAACTTGGGAAAAGCGGAGGATGTGGCTTGCCAGAAGCCAGTGAGTTGCCCGACAAAAATGTTATTGGGGTTCGCGTTCACCACGAAATCGCGGGCGTAGTGATCAAATCCTTCCGGCCGCGGCCAACCGGGGGCGAGGCGCATCACGCCAGTGTCAGGCTCTATGCCGATATTGGTCAGCGGCACACCGCCACCGTTTGGCATAATTGCGCTGCGGTAAGGGTTGGTGCCCGCTGATAAAGTAGCAGTCCCTCTATAGGTTTGACCGCGCGGTTTGCTTTTCGCGGCAGCACATATTGTCTGCCACGTCGGTCCTGGTCCCGGGCACTCAGCGTCCGGCAACATGCGGGCACCAAAATCGTATGGCAGCATGCTTGCGCTACCACCCGGCGAGCGTGGCTTACGCTGAAAGTAAAAAGACGCCTTTTCCGTTTCCAGATTGAAGCGCGCCTCACCAAACGCAAAATCGTTGCTTCCCACGACCGGTATGTTGGAGGGTACCCCAATGGAAATTGTACCCGGATTTACCAGCGAGCGCGGATCGTTGAACTCGCTGGTGTTGTCCAACATTCGCAGTGTCAGCAGCGATTGCTGGTTCTGATCGAACGATAGTCTCGCAATCTGTGTCCCGTCCGGCGCAGTCAGGATGCCGGAATAGAGTGGCGGCGTGGTGCCGGTGCGGATCAAGGCCGCCTTTGCGTTCAAGTATCCGCCGCCGTCGAGGGCAAACTTGCACAGATGTTCCCAAGCCAGACCACGCGCCTTGAAGACCGGGAGCAGGCAGTCGCGCGGGGCCGTTACCTTGTATGTCAAAGACAGACTCGGCTGCCCGGCGCGCGTGTCTGCCGCTACTGCAAGGTCATAACGCCCTGATATGACGCTGCTGTAATATTCGATACCAGGCGCAACCGGTTGCGCCACCGCCTGCGGAGCGGCTGCGCCTGCGCCTGCAAGCAGAGTTAATCCTGCCAAGCCGTAACGCCAATGCTTTCGTAACGTCGAGATGTGCGACATTTGCAATGTAGGGAAAACAGACATGACAGATCTCCGGGGCAACAGGCGTTGAAGCCACGCTAGAGATGCCGGTTTGGCGGCGCGTCATTCATTTGGGTGACGGGTGCTGTGGAACCTTGCTCCACATTGGTGAGAACATGCTGTCCGATGCGGGTGGCAACACTTGCCAGGAGAGTTTCATGCGCGCGCCCACAGTTCCTAAAGCACTCTACCTTTCGACAGCGACTTTGATGATGCTCACAGCCAGCACTGCGCTCGCGCAGCTCAAGGTGCCGGCCAAACCGTTGCAGGTGCCCGGTGGTAAACCGGCGGTAAACCAGAACGCACCGAAAACGCTCGACCCTGACGTTCGACCGTTGGTGGAAAGGCCCGACCTCAAGATCGACCGACCGCTACGCACGCCGCCAGGATCTGTTGGTCAGGTCGTGGTAGTCGACGGAACCGGTCTGGCTGGAGAATGGACGAGCGTAAACGTTACCAGTTTCGTGGATGCCAATGCCAAAACACGCGACACCGCTTCCCGCGCCATTGTGGATATCAAGACTGAAGGCAGTTCATTCGTCTCGCCCACGCTGGATGCTAAGATCATGCCACTAGCTGGCGGCTATGACGCTTTGATGGCCCGTTTTGGCGGCAAAGTGGTTTTGACGGAAAGCGACATCCCTTTACCGACCGCGTTGAAAGGAAAGCCAGCTGTCTTCACGTCAACGTTTCCAGATGGGTCGACCAGCGAGATCCTTCTGAGCGGCAACCAGATTTTCGTGCTGGAAGGCGCGCTTGTCGTGCCCGGCACCGTGGCGTGGAGCCTACGCAAATATCTGCGCACAGGCGTGGAAACGACGAATGTCGCGGTTCTGCCCACGCCCACGCCCACGCCAAGTCCTGTCGATCCCTTAGACCCGAACACACAGGTCAATCCACTCGTAAAGCCCACGTTGAAACCGGCAATGCCCAACGTGCCTGTGCCCGCCCCGCTACAAGCAAGCGCCTGTCAGGAACTGGATATCGTCACGGGGCTTCTTAACACGAAAGGTGGCACCGAAATGGTGCAGCTCGTCCGCGGCTTTTATGTCGAATTTGGCATCGCCTTCAATTCCCAACCCACGGAGCAACAATGTGCTGCGACGTTGGACGCTATGCGCCGCGCAGGTCTCAACCCGTCTTCTCCGGACGGTGGCCTCGCTGCGGCGCAGGCATTCTTGACCATCAACCCGCAACCGTTCGTGCTGAATCCGCCTGACGTGCCTATGTCACCGGTACCTGCGGCGGGTTCCGGTTGCGGTGCCTATTTCGAACTTCTCGCCAACCTGTCGGCCAGCGGCTTTGACAGCGCAGTCTCGCTGGTTGTCAGCCTGAGCGGCGGCGTCGGTGGTGGGGTCGGTGGCGTTGGCTACGATAACGGCTCGTGTTCGCGTTACGTCGAACTGTTCGTCGAGGCAGGGGTAAACCCGCAGGCTCCTGATGGAGGGGTCGATACGGCCATCGTCTGGTTCGAAGACAACCCACAGCGGCTGGTTGATCTGGCCGTGGAGATCGGGCCGGATTTCGAGCCGATACCTGCACCAGATCCAGCGCCCGCGCCGAAGCCTGCACCCGCAGCAGAGACAGGGCCGCTCGGCAACTACAATCCCGGCCCTGACACGCCTGATTATACCAGCGGCAAGACACCGGATTATGCAATCTACGCACGCCCCGCAGCGCCCGGTGCAATGCGTGACCAGCCGCGCGATGTGCTGGCTGTGCTGCACGTAACACCCGACAACGTAACCGGTAGCTATGCTGCGTCTGGTAAACCCGAAACATGCGACGGACCGCGCCGCCTCTCCATGGCCGATCACATGCGCGCATGGGCCTCGGTGCGCGAAGCGATGCGATGGATCGGAACGCCGGGCGAGATCGTCTCGTCGCGTGAATGTGCAAGCGTTGAGCTTGCCGTAGCTGTTTCATACGCGACAGCAGGCGATCCGAGCTACGCGGATGGGCCTGACGAATTGATCCCGTCACAAATGACGAACGTGTACGACAATTTCGAAAACACGGCGCAGAACCGCGCTTATGCGCTCGAACGGATATCGCTGGCGCTGAACGAGCCTGTCGCGAACAGTGACCCTTGGCGGATGGTCCTTGCTCCCAAGAACGCAGTCTCAGCGTTCGTCAGGCAGGATGTCGAGATCGGCTCGACCTACGTGGTGGATGTCACCACGGGTACGCTGGTCGCAACGTATCGTATGTCAATGCCGGGCGACTGACGAAATTAGATGCGCCGCTAGCGCGGTCGGGAAATATAGTCCTGTAGCACCCAACCCGTTACGCCCGACGACGTTTGGACGATGGCGCACCAACCGTTGATACATTGGCGCAGGCCAGCGATATCACAGACATCTGGCTTCAGTTTCGCAACGTTTCCATACGTCTTTGCCGGCCCGCTGCGCACATTGAGGAAACTGCTTGGGTCTACGCCGGTGACGCACATAGCACCGGGAACATTTCGCGGTACTAAAACAGGCTTAGGCTGAGGAGCAGGCGCTATAATGCCCGTGGCCATTGTTACGAATCTCAAAACCGCATTAGGTCCCTCATGGACGTTGTCGACAATCGCGCAACCATCTTCGGCCAGCACGGGCGCTGCGCCTCTCAATGTGAAAGAGTATGGCATCCGCATCGGTCCATAGACGTGATACGGTGTAGGGTCGCAGCCTCGTTTGAAGATGCGCGCATCTCCGTCGACATAGGGCGAACCATTGTCCGCTGTGCTCATTCGCCCTCTGAACAAGACCGTGCCGGGACGAGTACCGGCGCGCTGCGAACCGTCCTTTGGTGAAACATAAGTGATCGTCACCTTGTCACGGGAAACATTCACCTTCACTTGCGCTCCATCATACATGTAGTCGCTGGCCAAAGCTGTGGTTGCCGACAGCAAGGCGGCTAATGTGGTTGCGATGGAACGGATCATCGAACGGTTTCCCTAGTTAACAACGGGCGTGAGATAACGGCCTTTAATGAAGCCTTGTTGATGTCCTTCGACGTCTCGGACTTCGCACCAGCGCTCTGCCAACAATGCGACCCGATCTGCGTGGCTAACGCTGTCGAAGTGGTTGCCGTCGATGGCTGGACTGCATCGCTCCATCAGCAAACCGCGCTTGTCGGCAGGCAGCGCGCCGACCCGTGTGCTTTCGCCTGATGGCTTTGCGCGCAACGTGATGCGTTTGCCGGCAGGCACGCCTACGAGATCATAAGAGTAAGACGTCGCACCCTGCACGGGACCAGACCTTGAAGCAGCTTGTGCCTGTTCATCAGGCGGGGCGAGACCGCCCTGATACGCTGCGACATAGCGCAGTGTTACCAAAGCGAAGCGTTCGCCCTCGCGCAGCGAACCCCGCATCGGTCCCCCCGGCCTTTTTGGCAGTGTCAGAAGCAGTGGCGTGACACGTTTCAACCCGCTGCCGCCTTCGTCGAACATCACCTGCAAATGAACGCCGTCATCGGTGATATTCACGCTTTGCATACGAACTGCGAGTCGTCGCCCTGCAAGTACACTTTCCATAAGGGTTCCGTTGCCCAGCACCCGACCGTCCCGCAACACAAGACCGAAATTGCCGAGGCTTTCACTGGTTTCCGACACCATTTCCCATTCGCCAGTCAGAAATTCATGTGGCCCGGCCTGTGCGGTACTTGTCGTCAGGCAAAGCAATAACGCCAAAAAACGACTGCTCTTCATCGCGGTGCCGCTTCAAGGGCATCGCGCGCTGACTGATCGAGACCCGCGAACGCATCCGCATCGCACCGCTGCATACGGGCGCAAAGGCGGGAGCCCGATCGACCATCTGGTCCCCCAAGGCAAAGCTGCGGATTGGGGGCATCCGGGACGAGCGAGATCAACAAAGCTGCGCCTTCTGGTTTGCAGTCGAATTCACCACTTTCATGAGGCACGCAGGCACGCTGATCCTTTTGTATAAACCCCTCCGCGCTACGGCGCAGGTCGATCATTCGTCCATCCTGTAGAATAGCCAACGGAGTGGACGTGCAGAGCTGTGCCAGCTGGTCGGGGTCTACACCTTCACGATTTCCTATCCGCGCCCAGAATCCCTGAAAGTCAGCGAACGTGGACATCGCGCGCGGCTTGTTTTCAAGCGTATCGGGTTCTGATTTTGCTTGCTCTTTACCGTCACTCTGCTGATCAGCAAAAGGAACGAGGCAGCCTGTGTGCCTAACACCCACATACGCTTTGCAAGGTCGGTACGAGGGGGCCGTCAGTGCGGAAAGGTCGGCTTCTGAGAGGGTTTGACCTTCCGGCACAGCAAGATTGATCGCACTTGCAGTAGCCGGAACTTCGAGCAGGATTTCGCTGCGTCGCTTTCCGCCGCCCTCCCGTCCAAGGTTTACCGCCCATTGGCCGGCTGGCAGGTAGAACGGGTTCTCTGTGCTGCCAAAACCTCCGCGCCAATAGTTCCGGCCCGCTGGGGGTTTATCGTAGAAATACGTCGTCTGACGATCAGTCGCTTGACCGTCCTGTTGTGCCACAAGAGTGACGGTGGACAGGTCCATGTCGAAGTCGATTTCCGTCAGGCCACCGGCATCGACGTCGATCTCGCGTTCGCGCGTCGTGGTTCGGTCCATGGTGCCACGCAGGAGATATCGACCAGGCGGCACTCCGATTTCAAAGCCGCCCTCCTCGATAATGACTGGCTGTTCGGAGACGACATCGTTCTCGACCGGGTAGAGAGCAACATAAAGGTAGGCGCTATTTTTCACCCCGCCAGCAGGCGGGTTTTTGGGGTCGTAGGGCAGACCAGCACGAATGAAAGCATTGACCTTCAGCCGCGCGGCCATCGCAATATCGATCACTTGGACCCCTTCGCCAGGCTCTACGGTAAAGGTTAGGGGCGCGGTGTATTCCTCCGCCCGTCCCGTGCCAGCACGGCGCACGCTGATGGCGTAGGTGCCAGGTAGAAAACGACCTTCAGCACTGGACGGCGCACTTTCATAACTCAATTGGAAGTCGCTCGGCCATGGCTGGGCGTTACTGTCATCCGGTGTGACTTCCAGATGACGTTTCGTGAGCATTTCACTGTTGGAGGTATCGCGCAGCGTCAGTTGTACATTGCGTGGAAGGACTGCCTGATCGATTTCGGGTTCTTCTTCGAAGTCGCTCAACGTCTCATCAAGTGCGGCTTTCAATTCATCTGCATCATCGGCGGAGATGAACTTGCCGCCGGTATTGGCCGCAAGACACGCAACCTGACGCCCCTCGTCTTTTGAAAGCCCGAAGCCGACCACGTGGGTGGTGAAATCAACACCGGACTCCTCCAGTTCCGTCGCAAGCGCACAAGGGTCAGCGTTGCAGGTTTCGATACCATCGGTAACGAGCACAACAGTTGCTTCATTCTCGGTATAGCGCAGACTTTCAGCGGCCTTCCGCACGGCATCGGAAAGCGGGGTCTTGCCCTTGGGTTTGATTGCGTTGGCCCGAGCAATCATCTCGGGAACTGTGCTTGCCGCAGGACCGGGGGCGACGACTGTCTCGATGTCTGAACACTGGCCCTTTTTACGGTGGCCATAAGCAATCATACCGATTGTCATGTTGCTTGTTGTCTCGCCCAGAACGCTGGAGAGGACGTCTCGGGCAATCTCGATTTTTGCACGACCTTCGATCTGTCCCCACATCGAGCCGGACCCGTCGAAGACCACCATCACGTTACGACTGCTCTGCGTCTGTTGAGCGTTGGCGGGTTGAGTCAGCGTCAAAGAGGCAGCCGCAAGGATGAGAGCAAAACGTTTGAGCATAGTAGTCACACTCCGCGAAGGGTTGGACCACTTCATAGGAGAGTGCCGCATCGGTCGCCGTCATTCAAATGGGTGATGCGTGGGGTTTGAGCCGCTGACACGTTGGAGCCAAATCGAAAGGGAACCACTGCAATGAACACACATGTCGCTACAGACTGGGACCCTTTCGAAGGCAGTGTTCCAGCGGGACGGGAAGAGGTTCGCGAACCCAAGGGCCGGGTGCGTGTACCTGGCTGGGTTGCTGCGGGGGGAATTGTCGGCGCGCTCATCGGCTTCGTTGTTCTTTTTTCCTATACAATTTTCGACAGCGAGAACGTGCTCTTTACCGGGCTTGGCTTTATCTTCTGCGGCTTCCTAATGGCGTTCGGAGCCGAAAAGGCGATGAAGTCCGAACAGTGGAAGCGCTGGACGTACTTTCGGGTGGCGCGTGACAACAATTGGTCGTTTCGACTGGTCAAGAAACCCGTCACGCGCGAGAGCGATGGTGCCAACCGCCCGGTCAATCGAAAGGCAGTATGGCAGGCGAAGCAAACCGCTAAAGGCATGGGAATGGACCCGGGTATGGCAGACAAGCTGTCCGGTTTCGCCATATCGGTGGGCGCAAAAGAAAGGGTCTACGACCCGCTCATCGCGCAGGCCTACCGCAAGATCGGGCAGCTCATGGCGTCACGCCCGGGGCAGCTTATTCCGATTGATATCGAAGCACTGTTTCGCGGTCGCACGAAAGGCGGCACCCCGTTCTGGCTAGGCGCGCAGATGGCCAAGACGGTGATGGTAGGCGCGTCCAAGACATTGAAGACCGATGCGCGTGGCAATTCCGAGAAATACGGCCACGGCGTAGCCATGGTGCTGGGTTTTCCGCTGAACCGCGATACCGGCATCACTGCCGAATTACTGGCAGAGGCCATTTGGGACTCACGCGAGGACTTCGACACGGAGTCGACGGAGTTCAACGACCTTTTTCGCATTCGCCTCCTCAGTGGCGACGGTGGAGAGGCAGACCTGCTGCGCGTCCTTTCGCCTGCCACGCAAACAGCCATGATCGATCTAGCCACGCGCTACAAAGCGCAATTCATGATCCGCGGCGAACATATTTTTATGTCCGGCCATGACCTCGTGAACATCGAAGACGCAGAAACCATTGCCGACTTAATGGCCGAGACTGTGGACGACTTCGCCAACGCCGCAACGTCTTTCAAAGCCTACGCCGAATAGGAACCAGCTTTATGGAACTGCTCATGTCCATCATCGTGCCGATCACGATGATCTCACCAATCTTCGTGGTCTACGTTGTCCTCTACAACGCACTGCGTCGGTCGCAGACCAAGGTTGCTGAAGCCTGGTCCGGGGTCGAAGTGCAATTGAAGCGGCGCCACGACCTCATCCCGAATCTACTGTCTTCGGTAAAGGCAGCAATGGGACATGAAGAGGCGATTTTTACGCAGCTCACGAAGGCACGCAAAACAGCCCACGACGCGCTGACCAGTCATGACCCTCAACTCATTGAAACAGCAGAGGCGAACCTTTCGGCCAAGCTGTCAGGACTTCGGGTTCAGATTGAGGACAATCCGGAAATCACGGCGACAGGCAACGTGGAGACCTTTCAAAAACAACTGGAAGAAGCAGAGGACCAGATCGCTGCATCACGCCGCCTCTACAACGGTAATGTGCAGAAACTGAACGCTGCCGTAGCAACCTTTCCCGGCAACCTCGTCGCGGCACGTCATAAAATCGGTCCGGCGCAACCTTTTGCACTGGAACCGCTGGAATACGACGCCGCGCTTATGCCTCCACAATTGAATTTCAACTGATCGCGTTACAAAGGAGAATACCGAGATGAAAACCTTGCTCAAGTTGGCTTCCGTCACCGCTACCATCGCAAGTGCGGTTCTCATGACTGCCGCTGCTGCATACGCGACACCGCAATGCGACATGGCCTTCTACGACCACAACGGTTCTGAAATGGCGGTTCATGTCTGCGACGGCGAGATGGTCATCGAATACGAGAATCCGAGAAAGGGCATTTCAGCGAAATCAGGAACGGTGCTGTTTCGCGGGGAGATGTTCGAGATGACGGGTGGTTCGAAGATCAACGGACGCGCCCGTGTCTTCCGCCGTGGCTGCAAACCGGCGAGTTATGAGGTGAATGGCTGGATGGAAAACGGCACCATAACAATGGCAGGCCGCGCGCCAGTGCGCGGGTCGGATTGCAAGGTGCGGCGCTATCGAAATGACAAACTGCTGTTCCGTGGTCTGTAACTCATGTCACGGGCACATGTCGGCCTGATAATGGCCAGTATAGTCCTGGCAGGACTACCTGCCATCGCGCACGCCTGTCTGCTGAAAATTGATACGCGTGGTTCGGCTATAATATCAGACCTATCTGTAGAAATAGAAACTCGATTTGGCGGGCGCATCGCATTCCATACTGCCGGTGGGGAACATCTGCATCGCCTCCTGCTACCTCCTCCCTTCTGCAATCGACCTTTCGCCGTTCAGGTTTCTGCCGCCTGCAAAAACGGGACGCGTGCAAGAGCGCGTTACCCAACTCGGGGCCACAAAAGAGTTTTCAACGTCAATACACACCGCTTATGCGGTTGACCGTCTTGCCCAACGCGCCCGTTGAACTGCATGCTATCATATGTGCATTCAGATTTCGCGAGCCTCTTTGCAAAATCAATCTAATAGCAACGTAATCAGCGACACAGGCCGCATTGCCAATCTTGTCGCGCGCGATGGTACGGTGCTGCACACTCGCGCTTGGTCGGGCGACAAAGGTCGACCGACCGTATTCATCGGCCATAGCCAGCCGACACATAGCGGACATTTTACGGCGCTCGCGCAATCACTGAACGACCGTGGCTGGTCTGTCGCCAGTGGTGACTTGCGCGCTCACGGCCATTCCACTGGTCCCGGTCAACCGCTTGTCCATCTGACGTCCGATATAGGGTGGGGCGCGTTGATTGATGATATGCAAGACCACCTGCAACACGCTTTCGATGGCGTACCTTTCGAGCAGCGTGTGGTGGCCGCGCAAAACATAACGGCCTTACTAACGCTCGAAGTGCTCAAGCGTGAACCTCGCTTGGCACGCCATCTTGTACTTACTCTGCCAGCAAACCAGCCCACAGTTGCAATGCTTGCCCGCTCGTTTGCGCGCGCGCGGATGAAACTGAAACCGGTTGACGAACCAGACGAGCAGACGCACCACCACCTCTACAGCTTTCTCGGCGCACGGTTGCGCCAACGTCGTCACCTTGCCGATGTCATGTCTGCTGACACTGCATTGGTGGATTGCATCGTGGCCGATCCGCTGGGATTTCCCGTGCCGACGCTTGGATATTGGGCCGAGGTTTTTTCCGGCATGGAACGGGCCTGGAACTGGCCTAAGGACACGGCGATTGATCCTGACACTCGTGCGCTTCTATTCTACGGCGAAGAGGATCCTCTCGTAGCCAATGGCAAGCTGGTAACACCCATTCGCAAGTGGTTTCAACAGGCTGGGTTGGCCGATGTCGATGTTTCCGTGGTTGTCGGTGGGCGGACCGCAATCCTACTGGATGAGGCGACACTCGGCGTCTCGAAATATCTGATTGAGTGGGTTGAAGGCGACGCGCCATCCACGTCAGGCGATGCGGTTGCAGATGAAACGTTCGAGACAATTTCCGAGAAGGTGTTGGAGCGTTTCGGGCGGGACGAAGATGGTCAACCACTCGACACCGACAAGTTGATTGCTCTCTGCTACGACGCAGTTGACGATGAGACGCGATGGATCGAAGTCCTATATCGTGTAGCGCTCGATATGGCGCGTAGCGGTGGCAGCGACCGTGATCGCATAGAGGCAACCCTCCATTCGCTTATGCCCCATTGGGACCGGTCCTACTCAATCAACCGGCGCGTGCTGGCATCCACGGCCTTGGGCATGGTGCTGCAAACGGTTATTGAACGGCTGGATATAGGCACAGCCTTGATGTCCACACAGCATAAGGCGCTGCACCACAATGCCGCATTCGAACAAGTCTTGCGTCAGGCGTGTCACAAGGCAGGACTGACTGACGGCAGTGACGTGGATGGCAATCTGGAAGCCGTGATGGATGATGAATTTCGCAAGCAGATTGCAAATGGACAGGAGACATCCGTTCTGTCGATCGGTGGTCATCCGATCGGTTTCTATTTTAGACCTGATGCCCTCAAACTTGTCGGAGGAAGCGACCCTGCTCCTGCCGGACTGTTGGTGTTACGAAATCAGGATGGAGAAGCCTCTGACGAGGACACACGTATCTCGATGCTGGAATTGTCGTACGGGCTGACCCGGCAGGAGGCTTCCGTGGCGCTCCACATCACCCGCGGGCATGCGCCGGCCGCAGTGGCTGAGCGTTTTGATGTGTCGATCAATACCGTGCGAACCCACCTAAAACGTACATATGAGAAAATGGCCGTTGACGGTCAGACTGAAATGGTAGCCCGTATAATGGGTGGAGCCATCGGTTGGCTCGCGCGCTGATCATGTCGAATGACGTAAATTGCCAATGCCAGCAATGGACTTTAGACACGTGATAGTCGGTGGGAACCGGCGCGTGTGGGGTGGCTGGCAATAATGCTCGATATCGGATTTTGGACCGTGATCGCCGTTCCGCTGATCATTGCGATCCTGCGGGCTCGAAGCATCGATACAAGGGCCTTTGCATTCAACGACGGTGCGACGAACCTATTCGCCTCCGCGTGTAGTGTGGTCTGCTCCAACGTCGGGGTCGGCACGTTCGTTGCTATCTACCTCTTCACAAGGGCAAGCCCTCTCATCGGCGCGACGATCGTCATCGCTTACACATTTGGTCTGCTGCTGTGCGCTTGGTTTGCTCCGCTAATTCACCGCCAAAGTCGCGATACGAATACATTCACACTTGTAGATCTCATCGTGGTGCAGCACGGCAGCAGATCGATATGGCCAGTCTGGCTGCCGATCTCATTAATCTTCGTTCTGCGTAGCGCTGTGCAACTGGCTGCTTTGACCATCATATTGTCGGAAGCGATGGACCTATCTCCGCTCGTTTCATTGTTCATCGCAACCTCTTCCGTCGCTCTCTATTCGATCGTGGGCGGGTATCAGGCTGCGACGAGCACAGACATCGTACAGGCAATCATAATTCTTGTGTTGGTCGGTCTGCTGCTTTTTGGGTTCTCAGATTTTCAAGCCGAACCACGTCCATTCTTTGATCTCGGCCCTCACGCGGTAACGCTGCTCATCGGAATCGCGCTGTTCGTGCCATTGAGCCCAATACTTGCGGTAGATAATTGGCAACGCATGGCAACAGCCAGCGATGCAAGCACGGCCCGCAAAGCTTTCCTTGTCGCGGCTCCGCTTTGTGCGATTGTGTATGGTGCGATTTTCTGGGCTGGTATGCTGCCATCACCCACGGGCGATGTGTTGCAGAGCTTTCGCACGTTCATGCCCTACGATCAGACTTGGCTGGCCGACATGCTGTTCATGATTGCGATTGTCTCGTCGATAGACACTTTCGTCATGCCGCTGGTTTCGTCTTTCCAGAGACTGGGGGCAAGCTTGGCGACGATGCGGGTCGCGGTCATCGCTATATTTGCTGCTACGGCTATGCTTTCCTGGGCTGCAGGAGATATTTTGAGCACCGTCATCGCATCGTTCAGCAGTCTGACTGTCCTGTTGCCTTGTGTTATCGGTGCCTTCTTTGTCTCACGCCCGAGCACCAATGCAGCGTGGTTTTCCTTGAATATTGGTGTCGCGACAACACTGATCGCAACTTATACCTTTCCGGATGCTGCCGCTCTCCTCGGCTTTGCTACAAGTGTGATAGTCTATTGGCTCTGGAGCAATCAGGGCCGCGCTATATCGATTTAATGTATTTTCGAAGACAGCGCAGATATCTCATGTTTCTCGAATTTGAGCCGTTTATATTAGTTCGAATAACCTAGAGTGCATTGCCCATTGCTATCGTACGCGTGGAAAGAATCCGCTTCCAGTAAGAATAGAACGAGACACCGAGCGACAGCCAAGAGTCGAAAGCGCCTCGACTTGGTGTTTCAGGAGCTGCGTAATCGGCTAAAATTGCCTGCTGGCAATGTCTTCTATCCAAACTGTGAGCTTTAATTCGTAAGGTCTGCTATTGGCCACAGGAGTGAGGGCGGTTTCCGTCGCAGTGTGCAATGTTCGCCTTTCGAACGAATGCATCCGAAGATCAGACTTCTAAGAACATTGTAGCCGCACCAAGGGCCCATTCAGCATAGGAACTGCGCATAAATCCGTGTGTCTACTTTGACTGCCAACAAAGACGAGCGGTCGGATAGCGGGAACGATGCGACAAAGGACGAGAACAAGCGGCGGGCCATCATCATCGACACAGTGTCGTTCGAGGTTGTCGAAGGGGGCATTGCGGACGCGTCCGTTACTACCGTCAAGCGAGTGTGAGCCAAGGCACAATCTACCTCTATTTCGAAAACAAGACCGCACTTCCGACGGCAGCCTTTCTCGATACGAAGTCGGCCATTCATGCAGCTCTCATGGATGCTGCGGAACCACATGTGGAGGCAGGTCGGTATCGTGACGCGATCGAGGCGCAGTGGATTGCCATCTTCGACTTCGCGACCGAGTGGCCTGACGCTTTCACTTTTGCCGAACAAATTTCTGCGGCGCGGCTGGTAGACGAGAATGCCCAGTCGGAGCTCGACCGGATGGCGGGAGAGTTGGCTGCCATCATCGAACAGGCTGTCGACAACGGTACGCTTCGTGAAGCCCCCGTTTCCGCGATCATACCCGTTCTCACCGTCTCTATACTGCAGTTGGCCAAACACTCGGTGCAGCGCCAGTCCACGGTGCCCCGCAATGAACTGCAACTAAGTTTCGATATGGTTTGGAGAGGAATTGCGAACGACGACTACTAAAATGAACGTTTAGTTATTATGAATGAGGTGTTGCAAATGGAGAGCCCCATTTATGATCCGGAACGCACTCGCAGCGACCGCTATCGCCGCATCGCTCATCATTCCAGCAGGAGCCGCAGATTTGACCACCCGTGAGATCGAAAACGGTTTCAAACGCCATGCTACGCTGACGCAGCTTCATCGCTGGTATCTGCTCTATGAAGAACCTACCTATGGCATCGCCAATCAGCTCGATATTCTGGACCCCTACGTACGTGTCGTCTCCGGACTGGGTGAAGCGAACGGGCACGAGGAATACGCGGAACGGCTCAACCAGATTCCGACAACGTGGAAGAACGCTCACGACGTAAAGTCCACGGAGGTGACCATCGCTGACGATGGCGGCGTCTCGCTGACGGCCAATATCACCTATCTTAATCAGGGACTTTTGCCGGACGGCAAGGTGCGTTCTGCAGACCTAACCTACACCACCAAGCTGACGCCCGCCGATGGCGTGCTGCCGAAGTTCACTGCCATCAAAATAGCGCAGAATTCGGAAGGAACCGCCGAAGCTTTCGAGAGCCAATACGGCAACAACCGGATGCGCGCGCTGGTTCATTACTGGCTCGCCCTAATCGAGGATCCCTCTCGCGATGCAGAACCGGTTCGCGAAATTCTGGCGGACGACTTCGTACTCGACTTCTCATCGGGTGCGATTTCGGACTTCGACGGGTTCAAGACATGGCTTGCCGGTCCCGGTTCCGCCGTTCGCGCTTCAACGCACAAGATCGAAGGCTTTGCCCAGCGCAAGCTCGACGATGGCACCTACGAGGTGGTGATGAAGTTCGACTGGAACGGCATCCTGCCCAACGACACGGAGATGCTCGCCCGCACGCGCCACACCTGGATCGTGGAAGATGATCCGACAGCCCGCTTCGCCCGCATCAAGCGTATGGGTGTCGAGGTGCTGGAGCCGTTCCGACCCAAGGAAGGATAAGCGCTCATGCGATGTGTGATGATCGGGGGAACCGGAGCGGTGGGTCACGCCACGGTCGAGGCGCTGCTTCAAATCCCGGAGCTCGATCATCTCACGTTGCTCGTGCGTCGCGAGACGGGACTTGCCGACGAGCGTGTTTCGGAACACGTCGGTGATCTGCGCGACTCCGCGACCTATCGGCACCATCTGGACGATCACGATACGGCAATCTGCACGCTTGGCGTTGGTGAACCGACGAAGATGGCGAAGGACGAGTTCAGGCGCATCGACCACGACATGCCGTTCGCCTTTGCGACCGCCTGCCGGGAAGCTGGTGTCGAGCATTTTTTGCTGCTCGGCTCCGTCGGTGCCAGCGCATCATCGCAATCCTTCTTCCTGCGAACGAAGGGCGAGTTGGAAGAGGCTATTACGGGGCTTGGGTTTTGACAGGTCAGCCTGTTCCAACCCTCCATGATCCTGACCCCGACCAACCGCTACGGCCTGTCGCAAGCGCTAACCCTCGCTGTCTGGCCGAAACTGACACCGTTGCTGCTTGGACCGCTTCGAAAATTGCGCGGTGTACGGGTCGCCACACTTTGCAAAGCCATCGCGACCCGCACTCTGTCGTCAGATGCCGGCATCCACAGACTGCGCTGGGATGATTTTCGGAATATGCAGGCCTCAAGCGCGGTGGCACCAACGGGAATAGATACCTAGACGTCCGCTTACCGAAACTATTGGAGGCTGGGCATCGCTAGCGCTAAAAGTCGCTTGGGTAGGGGCGCTCCAACTGCGATGCAAGAACACGAACGCCGTAAGCGTGATGAGCACTAAAAACGAAGCGTCACGTTGAGCGGCGTGTGCCGCATCAACGGTCATGGCTAGAACCTATGTTTTGGGGTTGGCGATCTGAAGCGCCACAATGGGGAATAACAGGCCACCTTTGGACGCCAAACTTTCGTCGTCCAATAAACCGTTCGAAGTCCATTCTCCAACAATCGTTCGGATGGCTAGGTATAGATGCAGCGCGGCCTCTACGTAACGCAGCGTGGCTTTTGCCGTCGGCCATTGTGCGAGCATGGCATTGAGGCCGAAATGAAAAGCGAGAACCTTGCACATGCCTCCCACCACGATTCCGCCGATCGGAGGAAATCGCGTTTGCAATTCGTCCACGGCTCGCCGCTTGCATGACCACGAAGTTATTCGGACCGGGCGTTATCGCCGCCGCAAATAGAACAGTTGCGATTGAAAGGCTCATGTCTTGGCAGCTGGTTGCGAGGGTGTTGGCTGGTCCGACGTACTCTCATCCCAGAGGGCCTTCGGGACCGTTCGTCCATCCCGCAAAGTGACTTCCTTTACCCCAAGCCGCTGACGCCCATGCGGTTCCTGCCAGTCCACGATCGGGGCGGTCGCTACGATCCCGAATGGGTTCTCGTCGCGGTCCTCGCCATAATAGGCCGTGCGTATTGCTGGCTCATCGAAAGTCGCCTCGACGCCGGGCCAGGAATGAATGTCCCGGGCATATCCCCACAAGTGTTCGTAGTCCGTCAGTCGTTGCTGAGAGCATTTGAAATGCCCGTGGTAGACGGCGTCAAACCGCGCCAGCGTCGGCCAGAGACGAATATCGGTTTCGGTCAGCGTGTTCCCGTGCAGATATCGTGTTCTCGATAACCGGTCGTCGAGCATGACGAAGGTCGCAAATACTTCGCTCACCGCTTCGTCGTAGGCGTCCTGCCGCCGAGCCTTTCCGGCTCTGTAGACTGCATTGGACAGTTCGCGCTGGACAAGATCTGCGAGCGTATCAATCTCTTGCGCCAGTGAGTCCGGCCTGAGAGTCCAATCGGGGCCATAGTTTGAACGTATGCCATCTAGGCCGCGCAGAATATGCACGGATTCATTTGAGACGATCACCTGCTGTTCTGCATCCCAGAGAACGGCAACGGTGGCCCGACCTGTGTAGCCGGGATCGGCAAAGGTGTAGAGTTCATGCAAGTGCTCAATCTTGCAATCGGTACCGGGTACGACCCAAGGCTGATCGACTGTGCCAAGCCGATAGCCCTCAGTGCGAGGGGCGCCCGCTATATGGACGGGAACGTACGCTTCTAGCCCTTTAATCGCGCGCGCCAGCGTTGAGCGGTGGGACCAAGGGCAAGACAGGGAAGCAACGAGGTGAAAGCGTCCCGGTTCTGCCACGATCGCGCACACTATGGATTCGTCGAGCGGATCGCCGTACGGGGACGGTGCGCGCACATAAGCTCCGTCTTCGATGGTTCTGTCCTCGTTGCTCCAACAACCCTCAATCAACATTCCCATCTCGTTCTCCACTCATTCGTGCAGCCCCGGCGGCTGTTGTTCGGGTCGGATACTAGTGGATGACCGGAGAAAAGACTGTTCTCAACGAAGTGCGTTTTGGTCTAACGTTGTCACCATGCGTGATCTTCCTTTGAACGCCCTACGAGCTTTCGCCAGCGTCTATCTGATGGGAGGCATTCGCCCTGCTGGCCGGTCGCTCGGCGTTGCTCATTCCGCAGTGGCCCGGCATGTCACCGAGCTTGAAGCTCTCGTTGGTGCACCATTGATTGAACGAGGTGGCACCGAACGTGCACTTGCATTCACGCCTCTCGGCGAACGTCTAGGTCGAGAGGCCTCTAAGACGCTTGGATCGCTCGAAAAAACGTGGTTGGCAGCGCGTGAGCGACGACCACCCAATGCGGTCATTATCTCCGCTGTGCCCTCAGTTGCAGCCTTGTGGCTCTTGCCGCGCCTGCCGCAACTCGCGGAAGCGTACCCTGGTATCGAGATCAGCGTACTCGCCGAACAGCGCGTTCGGGGTCAGGCTGATGAGGGTTGCGATCTATCAATTCGCATGGGTAAACCGCAACCTGGGGAGCGTGCCATACCCTTCATGGACGACGCGCTAACACCGGTTTCCAATCCGGACCTCTTCGCACGCTTGCGTCTAGAACGCAGCAATTTAGATACAGGTTTGTCTGCATTGCTTTCACAAACCGACGTTCCCTTGCTCCATGACCGCGATCCGAATGCAGGATGGTCATTATGGACAGACAGCCGTGGACCGATCGGCCGCGATCTTGCGAGTGGCCCTCGATTCTCTTCGTCAGATCTAGTGTTACGGGCAGCGAAGCAAAGTCAGGGAATAGCTCTCGCCCGGCTCAGACTGGCGCAAGACGATCTGGCAGCGGGGACGCTCATACGATTGTCGGACCATAACGTGAGACTGCCAGATGCCTATTGGATTATCATTAGCCGTGAGCGGGAAGATCGCGCAGCGGTTCGTCTTGTGCGGGAGTGGTTGTTCCATGAAGGCAAAGCGCCGGTTTCTGTTCTGGACGGACATCCAAGTCACAAGCCAAACAAACGAGTGCTTTAGAAAGTCCGCTTTCCGACATTTGCGGGTGCAATCGGAGCGTCTGCAAACGGCCATTGTCAGAAACGTAGCTAAGTTGTCAGATCGACCACCAGCATTAGCCCGTCAGGGCTTCTGATAGCGACATCGGCGTTTCACGTTTCTGCGTCAGGTCGAGGCCGGAATGAAGGTCCACGATGTGACTACGCATTATGGCTTCGGCCTCTTCAGCCTTTCCCTCTGCGAACGCCTTCAAAAGCGCTTCGTGTGAATGGTGCTCGCAGGTTACCTCGGAGCGTTTCCAGTAGAGCGCGATGATGAGAGATGAACGTTTCACCAGAACTTTCAAAAACTCGGTGAAGACGTCGTGTGCAGCGATATCTGCGATTTCCAGATGGAAGGTACCTGACAAGGCGAGCGCCTTGCCTTTCTTGCCGCTTGCCAATGCCTCATGTTCAAGCTCGATATGCCGTTTCAAGTGCTGCAAATGTTGGGCGTTCATGTTGCGCGCGGCCATCGCGGCAACCCGCGGTTCCATGAGGCTTCGCGCTTCGAACACCTCGTGAGCGTCGCGGATTGAAGGCTGTGCAACGAAGGCGCCTTTGTTCTTGCGGATCGTCACTAGATGTTCGTGCGCGAGCTTTTGCAGCGCTGACCGCACCAAAGTGCGGCTAACACCGTAGACCTGCCCAACCTCGTCTTCAGACAGTTTCGTTCCGGGCAACAGACGGTGCTCGAAAATTGCCTGCTGAAGGCCTTCTGCGATGTTCAATCTCATATCCTACCCAGCTGTCGCGGTTTGACGCTTGACGTCCACGAGGTTTCGTGAACTATTCACTTACATATTGTATACGATCAATAATATGATCGTGCTCATGTGAGATTGATCATGTCGAAAAATCAAGGCCCACCATCGCCTTTGTATCGAAAGAGCTTCTGAAGTGAACGTAAGCAGCGAAGGGTTGGAGCTTGCCGCAGTTACGAAGACCTACGGCAACACCGTCGCCGTCGATGCCATTTCGCTGCGTATACCCCAAGCCAGCTATGTTTGCCTGCTCGGACCGTCCGGTTGTGGGAAGTCGTCAACACTCCGCATGGTCGCCGGACACGAGGATGTCACCAGCGGCGACATCATCCTGAACGGCACCAACATTACTCACCTGTCGCCCACGCAGCGCGGCACAGCGATGATGTTCCAGAATTACGCGCTCTTTCCTCATCTTACCGTCGCTGAGAACGTGGCCTTCAGTTTGAAGATGAAGGGTACGGGGAAAAGCGAACGGCTGTCTTCAGCGAACCGCACTCTGGAGTTGGTCGACATGACGGCACTCGCCGAACGCTTGCCAGCCCAGCTTTCAGGCGGACAGCAACAACGCGTGGCACTCGCCCGCGCACTCATCACTGATCCTGCGATGCTGCTGCTCGACGAGCCGCTCTCGGCGCTGGATCCGTTTCTGCGTCTGCGCATGCGCACCGAGCTGAAGCGCTTTCAGCGCGATCTCGGTATCTCGTTTCTGCACGTCACGCACAGCCAGGATGAGGCGCTGGCGCTCGCCGATATCATCATCGTCATGAATGAGGGTGTGATCGAGCAGATAGGCTCCGCAAGCGACGTATTCAACATGCCACGCACCCCATTCGTCGCGCGCTTCATGGGCGGCCACAACGTGCTGGCGGGGCCGCAGGGCAGTTTTGCACTGCGGTCCGACAAGGTGACGATCACCGCGAAGCCTAGTCGCGCCAAAACCGCGCTGCAGGCCACCATCAGTGACATCGAGTATTTGGGCACCGCGTTTTCGGTCGCCGCGAAGACGGACCACGGCGACGATGTTCTCGTCACCGTGCCGGATACTGACTTCGCCGCAAGCCCTGTCGAAATCGGACAGACCGTTCATCTTCAATGGGCGGCCTCCGATGCCCACCCGCTCTCCTCCCAGGTGAGTGCGCATTCCTGAAAGGACCAGACATGACTAACGTAAAATCGACCGGCATCAGCCGCCGCTCCATGCTGAAAGGCACCGCTGCAGTAGCAGGTACCGCTCTAGGCTCCGGCTTGGTAACGGGCTTCCCCACCGTTTGGGCGCAGAACATCAAGAACGTGACTTTGCGCCAGTTCGGCACCGGCGTGTCGAACCTCAACGATGTCGCCACCAAAGTGAAGGAAGACCTTGGCTTCACGCTGGAAATGACGGCGCTCGATTCCGACAGCGTCACCCAGCGTGCGGCCACGCAGCCTAAGAGCTTCGATATTGCGGATATAGAATACTGGATTTGCCGCAAGGTCTGGCCAACCGGTAACCTGCAGGCGATGGATACATCCAAGATCGCCAATTACGACAAGATCGCGCAGCTTTTCATCACCGGCAAGTTGACGCCGGAAAGCGATATTGCCCAAGGCACCGCGCCGCACACGGTGGGTTTCGTGGAAGGCCCTGGCGGCACGTCTTTCGTGGACAATCCATCCGGCTGGATGACGCTGATCCCCACCATCTACAATGCAGACACGCTGGGCATCCGCCCGGACCTCATCAACCGCCCCATCGAGTCTTGGGCGGAGCTGTTGAATCCGGAATTCCGCGGCAAAGCCTCCATCCTCGACATTTCGTCGATCGGCATCATGGACATGGCTATGGTCTGCGAGGCCATGGGCGAGATCCAATATACCGACAAGGGCAACATGACGAAGGAGGAGATCGACAAGACCTTCGCCATCTTCACCGAGGCCAAAAAGAACGGCCAGTTCCGCGCCTTCTGGAAGAGCTTCGATGAAAGCGTCAACCTGATGGCATCGGGTGAGGTCGTCATTCAGTCTATGTGGTCGCCGGCCATTACGGCCGTGCGCACCAAGGGTATCCCCTGCGTCTACCAACCGCTCAAAGAAGGCTACCGCTCATGGGGTGGCGGGCTCGGCCTGTCGGCCAACCTGTCCGGCATCGAGCTAGAAGCAGCCTACGAATACATCAATTGGTATCTGTCCGGCTGGGTTGGCGGCTATCTTATGCGTCAGGGCTACTACTCTGCCGTGCCGACGACGTCGAAAGACTTCATGTCGGAAAACGAGTGGGGCTACTGGTACGAAGGCAAGCCTGCCACGGACGCGATCACCAGCCCGACCGGTCAGCAACTGGCCGCTGCCGGAGACGTGCGCGACGGTGGTTCTTACCTCGACCGTATGGGTTCGGTGGCCTGCTGGAACTCTGTCATGGACGAGAACCAGTACATGGTCCGCAAATGGAACGAGTTCATCGCAGCCTGATCCGTCCGATCACCAAGCCTCGCCCCCAATGGGGGCGGGGCCTTTTCGTTTCCAGAGAGATATCGTGGCCGCTTCACACCGTTCCAACACTACCATCGGCTGGTTGCTGGCATCACCGCTGGCGATCGTGTTGGTGCTGTTCCTCGTGCTGCCTATCGTGATGATCGTCGTCGTCAGCTTTTGGGGCGCCACCGAGTTCTCGATCTACCCGGCATTTCAACTCGACAATTACGAATTCCTATTCGCCTCGCCCGTCACATACACGGTGTTTCTCAACACTCTCATGTACACCGTCATCACATGGGCCTGCTGCCTGCTGATCGGTTTCACGGTGGCATACTTCCTCGCCTTCCACGTCCACAGTCTCACATGGCAGATCGCGCTGTTCCTTCTGTGCACAATCCCGTTCTGGACATCGAACATCATTCGCATGATTTCGTGGGTTCCGTTTCTCGGCCGCAACGGCATCGCCAATCAGTCTCTCATCGGCATGGGAGTGGTTAATGAGCCCGTCGAATGGCTTCTGTTCTCCGACTTCGCAGTCATCCTCGCCTTCGTGCATCTTTACGCACTGTTCATGGTGGTCCCGATCTTCAACACCATGATGCGCATCGACAGATCGCTATTGGAGGCCGCACGCGATGCGGGTGCCAGCGGTTTTCAAACGCTCACAAACATCATCATCCCGCTGACCACACCGGGCATCATGATCGGGTCGATTTTCGTCGTCACGCTGGTGATGGGCGACTTCATCACGGTGCGTTTCATGAGCGGGTCGCAATCCGCCAATGTGGGGCGGCTGATCTCCAACGATGTGGCGCTGCTGCAATATCCGTCCGCGGCTGCAACATCGGTCGTGTTGCTGCTCACCGTGCTCATCGTCATCGGCATCATGCTGCGCTTCGTGAACATCCGGAAGGAGTTGTGAGCATGGGCGCGAAACGCGGACGTTCCTTCTACGCACTGGCTGCATTCTTCGGTCTATTCATCCTGTTCCTCTACGGGCCTACGATCACCATCGCGATCCTGTCCTTTCAGGGGCCACAGGGCGGATTGACGTTCCCGATGAACGGCGTGTCGCTGCACTGGTTTCGCGACCTGTTCGCCGAACAGGCGGTTGGCGACATCTGGGGCTCGTTTTCGCGCTCCCTGCTGCTGGGACTGATGGTCATGATCACGACGGTCGTGGTGTCTGTCATGGGAGGTCTTGCCTTCCGAAAACGTTTCGCCGGCAACTCGGTGATCTTCTATCTCGTCATCACCAGCCTCATCATCCCGTCCATCCTGATCTCGCTCGGCGTGGGTCTCATCTTCAACCAGCTGGGCCTGGACGTGCATTGGACGACATCGGGCTTCGGCGCGCAGCTCACATGGACGCTGCCCTTCGGTCTGCTCATAATGTTTGCCGTCTTCAACCGCTTCGACAAAGCCTATGAAGAAGCGGCACGCGATTTGGGGGCGACGCCTTGGCAAACCATCCGTCATGTGGTGCTCCCCATCATCGCGCCCAGTCTGATCGGCGTCGCGCTTTTCGGCTTCACGCTGTCCTATGACGAGTTCGCGCGTACGCTGCTGACAGCCGGTTCCTACAACACACTACCGCTCGAAATCTTCGGCATGACGACCAACGTCACGTCGCCGGTGCTCTACGCGCTGGGCACGCTAACCACGGTATTTTCGTTGCTGATCATCGGTGCCTTTATTTTGATTGCGGTGCTGCTGCGCCGTCGTCAGGACGCACGCGGCTCCGATGCCGGACAGGGTGTGTTGTAGCTGTGGGTACGCGTATTCTACTCATCAATCCGAACTCTACTGCGTCCATGACGGCTGAGATTGCGTACGCTGCGCGTCTTAGCGCGGCTCCAAACACAACCATCCGTGCGGTGAACCCGGATGCCGGACCGCCCAGCATCCAGGGCGCAATGGACGGTACAGCCTGTCTGCCGCACCTGTTCAGCCTGTTTGATCGTGAAACGGCGGCGGAAAACTTTGATTGCGTCATCATCGCCTGCTTCGATGATACAGGCTTGCAGACGCTGAAGGCCCGTTCGCCCATTCCCGTCCTCGGTATCGGCGAAAGCGCCTTTCATCTCGCGGCCCTGCTCGGCGGAAAATTCGCCACCGTCACGACCTTGCCGGTGTCAGTGCCCATCATCGAAGCCAATATCGAAGCCTACGGTTTCACTGATCACAGCGTAGGCGTGCGCGCTTCCAACGTGCCGGTGTTGAGCGTGGGCAAGGATACGGAAGCGGCCATCGCCGAAGAGGTAGGCGCTGCCGTCACCGAGGATGACGCGAGAAGCGTTATCCTCGGCTGCGCCGGTATGGCAAGCCTTGCATCCCGCATATCGAAAGATCTCGGCGTCCCGGTTATTGACGGCGTCATGGCCGCAGTCGGTTTTGCAGAGCAACTGACCCGCTTGAAGGCGGCTTGATGAGAGAACCAGCCATCGTCATTCGGCAGGCCACCCGCGACGAGTTCGCCAATGCCGTTGACTGGGCTGCAGCCGAGGGCTGGAACCCCGGCCTGCACGATCTCGACACCTTCTACGACGCCGACCCCGAAGGCTTCATCATGGGCTTCGTGGACGGAGAACCTTCATCTTCCATCAGCGTCGTACGATACGGCGATAACTTCGGCTTCCTAGGCTTTTACATCGTTGTACAGGAACATCGCGGAACCGGCCTCGGGCTCGCGACATGGAACGCCGGCATGGCGCATCTTGCCGGTCGAACGATAGCACTGGACGGCGTGGTCGATCAGCAGGAGAACTACGCGAAAAGCGGGTTTCAGACGATCGGTAGAAACGTGCGCTACACTGGAGTGCCCGTGCTGCAAGAGACACTGGCGCACGGCATGTTCACCCGCACCGCGCGATCGACCGATCTTGATGACATTGCGACGTTGGACCGGCTGCACTTCCCGCACGATCGCACGGCATTTCTTGAAAGTTGGTGTCTGCCTCCTGGTTCCGAAACCCGCCATACTGTCGTGTGCGAAGCCGGTGACGGTGCCTTTCTTGGCTTCGCCACGATCAGGCGGTGCCGTGATGGCTACAAACTAGGTCCAGTTTTGGCGCATCACCGTAACGTAACGCAGGTTCTCTTGGCGGCCTGTGTCAGATCAGTGCCCGAATGCAGCAAAATCACCATCGACGTGCCGCACAGCAACAACAACGCTATTGCGCTAGTGGAAAGCCTCTCGCTCCAGCCGGTGTTCGAAACGGCCCGGATGGTCAAAGGCAATCAATTCAACTCCAACATATCCACCGTCTTCGGCATCTGCACCTTGGAGCTGGGATAATTCCAGCTACGGCGAAGCGAGGCAACGTTAGTAATGGACGTCATTCACATCGCGCAATTTCGCCCGAGACCAAAACATATTCTCTTCGGGCATCTGCCAGCCGAGGCGACTGCCTTTGGCCCGTATTTTACGTCCGCTATCCGATTGAGGACCGGTTCTGCCCAAGGTCCGCTGTCGGCCAGTTTCGCGTGGTGTTTTGCGACAAACTTTTCCGACCGCTAGCCGATTGAAATCATTGAGGCTGTGAAGCCGTCGCAAAAAGGAAGGTTTTTGCAACGGTTTTCTGGACCGTGTAATTTCAGCTAGTTAGCTGTCGCAAAATAATCGCTAGTTTTTCGATATTTGTGGCTCTTTCAACGGTCGCCACGTTGATGCGATACCGTAACGAGTGAAATTGAGTCAAAGAGCTTTGTGATGGCTATTTCGGGAAATGACGTTCGAGTGCTTCATGCCTATGCAGAGGGTGTGATGAACCGCGCTGACCATCATGCTGGTCAGGTGAAGGGCATTGCACTTGCTCTTTTGGGCGGGATTATCTGGCGAGGAAAGCCTGATACTATCAAAATCAAGCAATACGATGGAAATCTAGCGAATGTCCTTTGGGTGGAGATTGGCACGAAGGAATACGCCTTCGCTTACAATCACGATACGGAAGAAATAGAAATTCGCGACAGAACCCAATCGGGCACAATGCTCCACAGTTTCACCAACCAGACCTCACCAGCACAAGTTGAGGCTGTCTTTCGATCGCTATGAAAACGAGCCGCAGGCTGCATTGCGAAAAGGATGGATTTTGCAACGGTGAAATTTTACACGATTAAGCGAGCTATATTACTTTGATGGAACACATGGCATCCCACAAAGCACGCATCGTGCGTCCTCTATCAAATGTCAGCCGCGATGAATGGCGAATAAAGCGCTATGCAATTCTGGCAGACGGGAGAACGTACGACGACGAAATTGCAGAAGCGGCTACGAAGGAGGCAATTCGTAGATTGCCGCTTGCGGGGAATTTGAACGATGTTGATAGAAATCATGGCATTGCCATTCAGCTAATCCACTTTGCTGAGACAGCCGTAGTTTCCCCTGTATTTTATTGGAAGTGGGGAATGGTTCTTGGGCACATAGACCAGATGCGGGCTCAATGGCGTGAGCCAACGAACTTCCAAACCGGGGTCCGAGAGGTCGTGGGATGCATTTGGGAAATGGATATTATCAGCTTTGAAATCAAAGCTTGGAAAGAGCGTGTGCTGAACAAGTCAGGCTCAATTGATGACCTTGTTACCGATTATCTCAACCACAGCCAAGTTGCATAATTGAATGTATAGAACGTTCGCTCTTCCGATGTGGGCGCTGACATTCTGACTTCCGCTTCCGGCCATTGCCGTTCCGTTAGCATTGAATCTATATCCGAAATAAGTGCGGCGATCTCGTGGATTTGTGAGATAAGGGCTGAGCCACCCTGCAACGAGCCGGTCACAATCAGCCTCTTTCATGCGATCTATTCGTCAACACCGTTCGGCTACAATTTTCAAACGCTAGCTGCCTTGTTGCTCGATGCGCGGCGCCTTAACAAGCGTGACAGCATAAAGGGCGCATTGATCTGTCGGCGCGATATTTACCTTCAATTGCTCGAAGAGCCCGAGGTAGCTGTGCGCGCTACGTTGGACCGGATCAAACGGGACGATCGGCATGTCAACCTAGTGCTGCATGTCGAAGCGAGCGCTTCCGAGCGGATGTTTGGTGAGTGGGACATGCTGCACGACCCGGCCATATGAAAAATCTGGAATCGGGATGCGGTTGCCGACAACGCCGTCGCCCGCACCACGCCCGGCGAGGTTACGAAATTTTTTAAAGAGCTTCGGCGTGACGTCGATCTAACCGAAGCTCGCCCGCTGTGATCTGCTCACTGGATTGAATTCAAAGCGACGAGTGTTGATGTGCGAGGTACATTCCAATCAATAGAAGCGCAGAACCAACAGAGCGATGTCTACTTTCCAAAGTTCGAGTGGTACTTGTGAACGTCTGATACCGGCCATCTTGAATTACTCCTCGCGAAAGGCTCGATCGAGCTGATCGCTTAATGGACGTGCCAAGTAGGACAAGACTGTGCGCTCTTGCGTTTGCAGGAAAGCACTAACGGGCATGCCAGGTAGCAACTCAAGTTCACTGATTTTCGCCAGCTCCCTATCTGGAACCTGAATACGCACCCGGTAGAAGGTTTCACCCGTTGCCTGATCTGCAACCGTGTCAGGAGAGATTGCGCGAACGCTTCCGTTGAGTTCTGGCGTCGTGCGTTGGTTAAATGCTGTCAGCGTGACGCGGGCAGGCTGTCCGACATGAACCTGATCCACGGAAGCCGGGTCGATGCGAGTATCGAAGGTGAAGCCGCCATCCGTAGGGATGATTTGAGCAACGGTGCCGCCGGGGGGAACAACACCACCTATCGTGACGATTTGCATCTCGTGCACCAACCCTGCGACGGGCGCACGAATATCGATGCGTTCCAACTGACGCTGGGTGGATATGATCTGCTGGGTTAGTTCTTCAAGCGATGCCGTAACGTCGCGCAACTCGGTAACAGCCTCCTGTCGGCGCTGCCGCTCTTGCTGGATCAGTTCCAGTTCGGTGTCGCGGACGGAGTTGGCGATACGGGCCAGTTCCGAACGATGCTCCCCCAACTGGCCGAACAAATCAGCTCGGCTGCGCTGGATAGCGAGAACTTGGCTGTCACGAACGAGTTTTTGGCGTTTGAGCGATGACACGCTTTTCAGCTCTCGTTCTATATAGCCAAGCTGCTCTTCCTTGGCAGCGATGACCTGGCGGGTGCCGTCGATCTGGTTGCCAAATTGCTTGATCTTTTCACGCAGCTGCTCGCGTCTGCCGGCACGCATTTCTGTGCGCGCTTCGAAGATGGCGACCTGTCCCGTACGGGCACCGTCGGCGGACGTGTTGGCGAGAAAGGATGGAATCTCGTTGAACGCTAGCTTTGGCAGGTCCAACATTTCCGCATTCAGGCGGGCAGCAAGAGCATCGGCATTGACGTAGCGTGCGCGATAGATCCGCAGGTTAGCTTCCAGCACCGTCGGGTCGAGGCGCATGAGCAACGCGCCCTTCTTCACGGCGTCGCCATCGACGACGAGGATCTCTTCCACAACACCACCATCCAGATGTTGAACAGAGCGAGGTTTGCCGCTGACGGCGATGGTCCCCACGGCTATAACCGCGCCCTGTATGCGGGTGTAATGTGCCCACGCGGCGCTTCCACCCAGCAGGCAAAGGCTGGTCACGACGGCCACGATGCCAGGCCAGCGCAAGCCTGTATGTGGACGTTTGTTCGCCTCAAGCGGTTTCATCGAATTCCACCTTATCGTTGGCACCACTCTGCGGTGGTGATGGCGGTGCAGCGCGTGTCGCGCGGCGTAGCACTTCAGCTTTTTCGCCAAGGTCGACGATACGTCCGGCGTTGAGGACCATAAGTTTGTTGACGGCAGCGATAGCGCTTGGACGATGAGCCATCACAACTACCGTCGAACCCTGTTCCCGCAGAGCCACAATAGCACGACCCAGGGCTTCGTCGCCTTCAGAATCAAGATTTGAGTTCGGCTCATCAAGCACCACGAGTTTGGGAGAACCGTACACCGCACGAGCAAGGCCGATACGCTGTGTCTGGCCACCCGATAAGTTGGAGCCGCCCTGCCCGACCATCGTGCCATAGCCATCGGGCAGCCCCAGCAACATCTCGTGCACACCAGCCATTTGCGCTGCCGCGATGACAGTTTCGTCTTCAGCCTGCGGATCGAAACGAGCGATATTGTCACGAATAGATCCGGGCAGAAGTTCGACGTTTTGCGGCAGATAGCCCAAATACCGACCAAGATCATCCGACGACCATTGATCAAGTGTTGCACCGTCCAAACGCACGTCCCCTGCGTTTGCCGTCCACGCTCCCATGAGCAGGCGCGCCAACGAGGTCTTACCCGATGCGGAAGGACCGATGACGCCCAAGCCATCACCAGGGTCGAGTGAGAAACCTATGTCGTCGAGAATAGGGGCTTGGCCGCGGCGGTTTGCTGGGCCGGGAACAAATTTGGTCAAGCTACGGACGGTCAGGGCGCCCTTAGGTTCGGGCAAAGCAATTGGCGCTGCACCGGAACCGATGCCCGCCATCGTTGCTTTCAACCGCTTATGCGCTTCGCGAGAACGCACGACATTTCGCCATTGCCCGATAACCTGATCCACCGGTGCCAATGCGCGACCCGCAATAATGGAGGCTGCCACGATCATGCCGGGTGAGATTTCCTGCTGGAGGGCGAGATAGCCGCCAAGGCCCAGCAGGCAAGACTGCAGCAGGAGCCGGAAGGCTTTTGTTGACGCAGCAAACCCCTCGGCCCGCTCACTGCCTGTCTGACCTGTCTTCAAACCAGCGGCATGCATCGTCTGCCAATAGTTACCCACTTTGCCCAACATGCCGAGCGGAACGAGAGTTTCACCATTGCGGTGCGCCTGCTCCACGAACATGGCCTCGCGGCCATCCATCGTCATGGCTTTTGCGAAATGGCGATGGGTCAGGAACTGGTTGGCGAGCGCCAGAATGGTGACGACAACAGCACCGAACAGCGCCAGCATGCCAAGCCACGGATGGATGATCCACACGATCGCGAGATAGAACGGCATCCAAGGTAGATCGAAAATTCCCAACATTGCCGGGCTGGACAAAAAGGCGCGGACAGTCGCTAGGTCGTTCAATGGGCGCTGCGGCGCGGCCTCGCCTGAAATACCGGCCTTCACCCAGATGTCGAATGCCTTTGGTCCGATTGCAGCATCCAACCGATAGGCGGCACGAGACATGATGCGGGCGCGTAAAAAATCGTAAATACCAAGGAAAAGGTAGGCTGCAACCACGATGATCAGCAGGCCCTGCAACGTCGCTACCGACCCGCTTGCCAGCACACGATCATAGACCTGCAGCATGAACAGCGGCCCGGTCAGCATGAGGAGGTTGACCAGCGCCGACAATATGGCCGCGCCGACGAAAGCCCTTCTCAATCTTACGAACGCATCGAGATACGGGTTCGTTTCGTTGCCGATGTCATGCGTCATTGAGCTGCCGCTTCCCCAAAATCGCGGTACCGGCCTGCAGACCAAAACCCCATGTCATGCCAATCAGAAGAACGAGAACTGGTTCTCGTCGAGCGCAGCCAATTGTGTGCCGCGAAGGAAGAGCTCATCCCCACCACCGAAGTCGAAAAGAACGCCTCCGCCTGACTGTGAGCCATATGAAAGCAGCTGTGCGAAACTGTCTATGCCATCGATCGAAATAGCGATCTGATCGCCAGCGATAAGGCTAGAATTCGTGCTGCGTGTGGTCTTGAAGTCATATATCGTGTCGCGACCGCTGCCCTCACCAAAGACGAACGTGTCGACACCACGCCCGCCGAACAAAACATCTGCTCCGGCACCACCAGTGATCGTATCACGACCGCGACCACCAAATATGATATCGCGCCCCTCATCACCGTTGATCGTGTCGCCACCACGGCCACCGAACAGAAGGTCGTTGCCGCTACCACCGTTCAAAACGTCTGCCCCGCGCCCGCCGAACAAAACGTCCGCTCCAGCACCGCCTGACAAATAGTCCGCACCGCGACCACCGAAGAAGACATCGCTACCGTTGCCACCGATTTCGACGTCATCATAGGGATTATCGACTTCGATCTGAACCAGACCGTCCACTTCCGTAGTGCCATCGCTCACCGTATACGTGAATGCATCCACACCCTCGAAATCGATACCAGGCGTGTACGTGATCTGATCGCCGTCTAACACGACGTCGGCATTTTCACTGGCGTTCACCGCCGTGATGGTGAGCGCATCACCGTCCGCGTCCGTGTCGTTTGCGAGCAGGTCGGAAACATCGATGACACTGGTTCCGGGTGCCGTGGTCTGGAAACTATCGACACCGGCCACCGGAGCAGCGTTGCCTTCACCGAAGACGAGGGCGAAGGAACCCTGCGTTTCGAACTCTCCATCTGAGGCACGCAACACGAGGTCGAGTGTACCAACGGCACTGCGTGGCGCGGTGCCAGAATAGGCTTCACCATCGAAGGTCAGCCACGCAGGCAACGGGCTGCCATCAGCCAAGGTCGACGCATAGGCCAGTTGATCTCCATCAGGATCGACAAATGCATCGGTCGGGACAGCTATTGAGAACGGGCTTCCAGTCATGAGCGGGTCGCCTGCAGCATCGGCAGTAACGTCTGATAGCCCACCAGCAAGCACGGGCGCGTCATTGATCGGTCGGATCGTCAGCATGAAGTCGTCAGAGATCGAAGCCGAGCCGTCGGAGATGAAGATACGCAGCGCTATATCACCCGAGAAATCGGAAGGCGGCGTGCCGGTGAGTGAGAATGTATCAGCATCGAAGCTGACCCAGCCAGGCAGGTCCCCGCCATCGTCGGCGCGCACGTCGTAGGTCAGCGCATCACCATCGATATCGCTGGCGAGATCAGCCTGAAGTGCAATGCTAAACGGCGTATCTTCGTCTGCGAAACGGTCCGAGTATGGTGCAGCCAATATGGGCAGATCGTTGACATGTTCGATCACGAGATCGAAGGTTCGCACGGTGGTTTCAACACCGTCAGATGCAGCGATTTGCAAATTCAATATGCCCGCGAAATTGACTGGCGGCGTGCCAGTAAAGCGCAGAGCAGTATCGTCGAACGAAAGCCAATCGGGAAGATCGGCACCACCGGCGCGGGTGGCGGTGACAGCCAAGCTATCGCCATCCGGATCGGATATTGCGTCAGCAGGCAAGGCCACCGAAATCGGCTCGTCTTCATTCGACCGCAGCGCGGTGATGGCTTCGATAACCGGGGCCTGATTTGCGCTTTCGACATCCAAAGTCAGCTGAGCCGCAGACGTCAACGAGCCGTCAGACAGGACGTATTCGACGACAAGTTCGCCAGAGAGACGTGGAGCCCGTTCGATGATGAGTTGATCACCATCGATGGTGACAGTCACGCCCTCGGGTGCAGTCACCGAGACGATTGTAAGTGCATCGCCATCCACATCGGTATCATTGGCAACCAGCTGCGTGAAATCGATGGTGCGGATGACATCCGTGTCCATATCGATGCGGTCATCCGTTGCGACTGGCGCATCGTTGATGGCCGACAAAGTGATCGTGACCGGATGAATGGTCGTCAGGTTTCCATCGCCTACGGCAAGCTCAACGACGAACGAACCATTGGCATTTAACGGCGGTGTGCCGCTGAGACGCAAATTGGCGGCATCGAACGTCAGCCAGTCAGGTAACGGCATTCCACCCTCACCCTGCATAGCGATATTCAACAGATCACCGTCCGGGTCGGAGAACATGTCGGGCAGGAACTGAGCCTCGAAAGCGGTATCTTCCGCCCCGGAGAGCTCCGTTGGGGCAGAGACGACCGGCGCGTCATTGACGCCTGCAATCGTGATCTCGACCCGAGCCGTGCTTTCGATACCGGTGGAGTCCATCAAGGTGTAATCGAAACTAGCAAGGCCTGTCTGGTTCAGCTGCGGCGTCAGGATCAACGTACCGTTAGGTCCGATCTGAACGTCTATGCCTGATGTCGCCGAAACACCGGTGAATGAGAGGGCATCACCATCGACGTCGATATCGTTGGCAAGAAGACTAGCCGTGAAGATGGTTGTGACCTCATCTTCCACCATGCTGATCATATCATCGACACCCACGGGATCATCGCTTACCGGCAATACCGTGAAAGTGACGGTGCCCGTGACCGGATTTCCCAAGCCATCTGCGATGGCATAAGTCGCGCTGATATCTCCGAAAGCGTTTTCAGGTGCCGTGATGGCCCACGTGCCGTCTCCAAGCTCCGTCGCGTCAATGCCGTCGATGATACCGAGGAAGATGATCGCATCTCCGTCCGGATCGTAATCATTGGCGGTCAGCAATGCCGGATCGAGAATGAACGTCGTGTCCTCGTCGAAGCTTATGCCTTGATCGGACACCGTAATAGGTCGGTCATCCGATGGTAGCACCGAAATTTCAACGGAACCGATGGCTTCTGCACCACCGGCATCTACGACGCGGTAGCTGAACCCGGCATTGCCGAAATGATCGGCTCGCGGCGTGAAGACGGCCTGATCGCCGACCATTTCAACGGTACCATTACGGCCGTCCAACACTTCGATAATGGTGAAGTCGTCACCATCAATATCGACATCATTGATCAGCAGGCCAGCAAGGTCGATGGAAACAGCCGTGTCTTCCAGCGTTTCAAATGGCCCATCGGTGTTCAGAACCGGGGCGTCGTTGACAGCTTCGAAATCGACCTCGATCGTGCCGGTGCTGCTCAATCGCCCATCAGTGATTTCATATGTGATGGTGCGGACACCGTTGATATCGAGATCGGGCACGATCTGTATTGTTCCGTCCGGCAATGTGAAGGCCCGCAGCTCTGCGCCCGCACCCGCAATGGAAACGAAGCTGATCGCATCTCCATCAAGATCGCTGTCATTTGCGAGAAGCTGGTCCACTGTCAAAATGAACGGCGTGTCCTCGCGCCCAACGAAAACATCGCGTCCGGCGGTCGGTGCCAAATTGGTGCTGGCGAGATCGATCACCACCTGCGCGACTGTTTCGCCATCCGCTCCATCGGATACCGTGTAGTCGAACCCTGCCTCGCCAACATAGTCTGTTGCGGGCGTGAAGGTGATGACCGCGCCGTCAAAGGAGACCGTGCCGTTAAACGCGTTGGAGACGGATGTGATCGTCAGCGTATCGCCATCAACGTCGCTGTCATTGGCCAAGAGATCGGAGACATCAATCGTCGAGATGCGGTCTTCGAACCCGTCGATCAGATCATCCATGGCAACGGGTACATCGTTCACTCCCACCACTTCGATGGTGGCGGTGCCAGTACTTGTATTGCCGGCTTCATCAAGAAGGATGTAGTCGAAACTGACGGTGCCTGAGAAACCTGCCGGTGGCGCGTAGCGAATCTGTGCGTCTGGTCCGCTACCGATCAGCTCAACCACTCCGATATCGGCGTCGCTGATCGACTGTATCTGCAGACGGTCACCGTCGAGGTCCCTGTCATTCGACACGAGTTCGGCAGCATTCCAAACGGAGATCGTGTCTTCCATGCCTTGCAGCATGTCTGCATTGGCCGTTGGGTCCTGATTTTCAGGCGTCACGTTCACGATGATAAAACCGGGCTCTTCTGCAATCCCGCCCTTCTCGTCCTCAGCAAGGTAGTGAATCGCGACGATGCCATCGAAATCATCAGGCGTGTTGATGTCGATCCGTTCGGGGCGAGTGAAGTCTGGAGCGAAGAAATCCTCGTTGACCACGAAGATCTCGTCGATCACGATTTCGGTAATGATTGAAACCTTCTGCCCGCCAAAGTTTGCTACCATACGAACAGGCACACTGCCGACGTAAGCCGCCGGTGGCTCTCCGGAGAAGGTGACGGTTTCTGCGTCGAAGGTCAGCCAGTCCGGCAACGCGTTTCCGTTTTCGAGCGTCGCTGCGATGTCGCTTGCACTGGACAGGTCCAACGCAAAGCGGTTCTGCGCGGCAAAGAAAGGGTCGCCTGCAAAGATTGCATTAATCACACCAAGATCGATAGCCGTAGGGTCGACCATGAGTTCGATGGCAAAGGTTCCTGTAGCCGTCGAAAAGGTATCGTCTGGCAATGCACTGGTGTTGCCTTCGAAGACCAACTGCACGCGCGCTATATCGGCATCTGCCTCCGGTGCGATCCCGGTTTCGACGAGCGACATCGTATCGGCATCAAAATCAAGCCAGTAGGGCAGCGGACGACCGAATGCAGAGCGAGCAGTAAAGATACCATCGGCAGTATCCAGAAGCGCAATATCGCTAGACCATGCGATGCCCTCGGCGAGCGCAGGGTCGGTCGGGTCGATGCTGAAAATTTCACTGCGGTTGGACACCTGTCCATCTGCAGCTGTGTGTAGGAAGGTCAGTTGCACGTTGATGACGTCAGTCTCGCCAGCAGGGGGCGTTCCGGTGAAAATCACCGTATCAGCATCGAAGGTCAGCCATTCGGGGAGCGGGCTTGCGCCATCCGCCAGAGTTGTGGAGACGTCGACACCGTTGCCCATGCCGGTGAAAGCGAACGATGTCGTCATCTCTTCGCGCAGAGCATAGCCTTCGGGAACAAGCGTGCCGAATTCGATGCCCGCCAGCAGTTGTGCCGCATCATCAGCAGTGAAGCTGATCGGTTGCAGGAACACGCGATCGGCATCGGGGTAGGAGATGATGACCTGCACATCAATCGATGCATCGGGCGCCAGGTCTGCGGGCATCTCGCCACTAAATGTCATCGTTTCTGCGTTGTAGGTCAGCCAATCCGGTAGATCACCATTATCGAGGGACGCGCCACGAATGACCGGCTCACCCGACAGGAACCGCAACGTCATTTCGCCAAGCACATCGACGGACGTGAAGAACAACACGTCGCCGTCCGGCTCCACATCGTTACCGAAGGCTTCGGCAGCCAGAATGAAGATGTCATCGCCTTCCGACGACGTCAGGATATCGGTGTTCAGGATCGGAGCATCGTTGCGCGGTAGCACTGTGATCGCAACGAAGCCGACATCAGACAAGCCACGACCATCGGTGATCTCGTATTCGAAACCGGCCTGCCCGTTGTAATCGGCGCGCGGCGTGAACAGGATCATCCCGTCATCTGTCAGGCTTACTTTGCCGTTTGTCGGGAAACGCTCGAATGTGACGAACTCGATGGTGTCACCATTCTCGTCCGTATCGTTGGCAATCAGGTCCGCGGGGTCGATCAGGAACGGCGTGTCTTCGATAGCAGTAAAGCTGTCATCGTTGGCGATGGGCGCATCATTGAGCGGGCGCACGCGCATGTCGAAATCGAGCGTTGCCTCAGCACCGCGGGCATCGCGCACGTCAATTTCAAATGATGCGGTGCCCAACATGCCCGGGGTGAATGAGATCACCCCGTTATCGACATCCCAATCCAGCGTTCCGTTTACCGGGCGCTTGATATCGATGATGGTGAAGTCGTCTTTCTCGATATCGTAGATGCGGTTGATGAGGTCCGACATATCGAAATCGGTGGTCGTCTCCAAACGGATCCACGGCTTGATATCGAGAATGCGTGGCGCATCATTGACCGGGTCGAAATACAGTTGCACCGCAGCTGTAGATGTTAGTCCGTCAGGGTCCGTGAGCGTATAGGTGAAGCCTGCAAAGCCAAAGAAATCTTCAAGCGTCGTGAACTCGACAAAGCCTTCACCCAACGCGACCTGACCGTTGGTCGCATTGTAGAGATCACTCGCATCAATGGTCTGGCCATCCACACCGATGAGCGGACCAAAGCCTGTTGCTACGATGCTGAGACTATCACCGTCGACGTCGATATCGTTTCCGACAAGTTCGGCAAATGTGATGCGAAGCGCTTGATCTTCATCGGAGTGGAAAATGCCGTCATCTACGCCCACAGGAGCGTCGTTGACAGGTGCCAGATTGACTTCGACTGTTGCGCTGGACTCACGTCCGAACTCGTCTCTGACCGTGTAGTCAAAGAACGCATCACCCGTCACATCGCGGTCGCCCAAAAACGTGATCGTTCCATTTTCTAACAACGTCACGGTGCAGTTGATGGCGGCGGAAACGGAGACGATGGAGAGGCCCGTAGCATCGCCATCAAGGTCATTCTGCAGCAATGTTGCAGGATGGATAACCAACAGCTCGTCTTCCACCGCCAAACGCAGAATGTCGTCTTCGGCGTTGAACCGATCGAGGCGTGTGAGCGCGTCGATACGATCACGGTCCCAGATTATGCCGTTGTTGAAGGAGATTTCCTCGATACCAGTTTCGCGACCAAGGAAGTGATCGGTCACCCGAAGCGTATCGATTAGAAGCCCGCCTTCGCGCTCGATTTCGACTAAAAGATCGTCGCCCTCGCGGATGATGGAAACGTCTTTGGGTTCAAGATCGGCGGTCAATGCGATGCGATCTACGTCAGCAGCATCACCATTTTCGATCACCAAGTCAGTGCCGCTTTCGGTGCCGAACACATAGGTATCTGAACCGGCTTTGCCGGACATCGTATCGTTACCCATGCCGCCGTCGAACGTATCTGCAGCCGTGCTGCCAGAGAGCGCGTCGTCGTAAGACGAACCAGTGACTTTCTCGATGGAGATAAGCGTGTCGCCAGCGGCTTCACCCGCTGTGCCTACACCGGTACCAAGGTCGAGTGTTACCGGAGTTTCAGAACGCGAGTAATCGGCGGTGTCGAAGCCGCCGCGTCCGTCAAGAACATCTTCGCCCAAACCGCCACGCAACATGTTATCGGTGCCATCACCGCGTAGAATGTCATTATGGTAGGAACCTTGAATGACTTCGATGCCATCGAAAGTGTCACCCGTCGCATCGCCGCCACCTGCGGCGCCGTCCGCCATATCGACGGTTACGCCTTCAGCTGACAGGGTGTAATCGGCGATGTCGATGCCTGCGCCGCCCGACAGCGTATCAGCGCCTCGACCACCGATTAGCAAGTCATCACCTGCCATGCCACGAAGCACGTCATCGCCGCGACCACCGATCAGTATGTTGGTGCCGTCGCCACCTTGCAGATCGTCGTTGAACGCACTGCCGGTGAGGTTTTCGATGCTGGTTAGCGTGTCGCCGTGTGCGTCACTGCCAGCTGCAGTGCCGTTCTGCAGAGACACGGAGACCGCTTCTGCAGATAGTTCATAAGACGCGGTATCATTGCCATCGCCGCCTGCAATGACATCGGCACCATCGCCGCCAGTTAGAACATCATCGCCCTTACCGCCGGACAGATCATCATTACCCGAACGCCCGTCCAGCGTGTCGTCGCCGTCGTTGCCAACCAGGCGTTCATCGCCTGTCGAGCCGCCGAGTGTGTCGGCATATTGTGTGCCAAGAAGAGCTTCTACATTGGTATAGACATCACCTTGCGCGTGGCCGCCTCGACCAATTCGTGACTCCAGATCAGCGTTCACGCCGGTGTTGGAATCTGCGAAATCGACGGTATCATATCCGTCGCCACCATCAATCGTATCAGCACCATCGCCACCGATGATGACGTCGTCGCCGTCACCGGCGCGGATCGTGTCGTTACCCGAGCCACCGTCGATAGTGTCGTTTCCACCAAGAGCCACCAGAAGATCATCACCGGCCAATCCAGTGATGGTCTCAGCGTCGCTCGTGCCTTCGATGAGGTCCGTGACGTCTGAACCTACCAACGTGAGATCGTATGTGGTGGCAGCGTATCCAGTAGCAAAACCGAGATCCTGAAGACCTGTCTCGTCCTCGATGAGATAGCGGACCGTGATGTCGCCGCTGAAGCCAGGTTCAGCTCGAACGATGATGAAGGTTTCATCGCCAAAGGCGACGATCTCGTAAGTGCCGTTGCTGACGGAATCGACACCAACGAACGTTAGGCCGGCCTCGACACCGTTTTCCGCATCGGAAATATCCACGTCCACATCGTTGAACACGAGTTCGGACGCGCGCAGAACGAGCGGAACGGAGAATGGTGTTGTTCCACCGTCATCATCCGTGGCCGTCGGTTGATCATCGACCGGCAAGATATTGATTTGCACTTCACCGGTATCCGTACCGTCACGATTGTCAGTCACGACATAGGTGAATACCGAAACCCGGTTGGTGTCCGCGTCCGGTGTGAACAAAAGATCGCCATTGGCTTGCTGATAGATATCGCCGTTGGTGAATTCCGGCACCAGCCACTGCCACGACACGAACTCCAACTCGTCGCGATCAATATCTGTGTCGTTGGCCAGAAGCAGTTCCAGCGGAATCGTAAACGGCACATCCTCATAGACTTCAATAACATCCGTATTGGCAACGGGCGGGCCATCGCCAACATTGTCGAACCAAAGAGAAACCTGACCCAACTGGGTCGCGCCTTCCGCATCGGCAACGAGATAGGCAAAGCTGGCTTCACCCCAAAAATCGGCATCAGGCGTGAAGATAACCGTGCCACGATCGGTAACCTCGACATCGCCTTCGATACCACTGCCGGCGCTACGGAACGTCAGCGCGAAACCTTCGGGATCAATATCGTTGGACAGCAGTTCGGAGATGGCGATTTCGAGCGGTACGTCTTCCTGACCACGATAGATCGATGGGCCGCTGGGTAAGCCGGTCAGCGGATCGACAACGTAACCGTCATTAGTGACAACGGGACCATCGTTGACAGCTTCATAGTCGAGAGAAACAGTGCCCGTGGTCGAACCGCCCTGCCCGTCATCAACTGTGTAGTCGAAGCTGGCAATCCCGTTGAAATCCTGGTTCGGCGTGAATAGGATCGTGCCATTTTCCAGCAATCGCGCTTCGCCCTGCGGGCCCGAAACAACGCCTGTGACAGTTAGCGTATCACCATCCGGATCGCTATCATTGGCGAGCAGAGTTGCCAGATCGATGACGGTTGGATTGTCTTCGCGCAGCCTTTCGCCGCTATCCATGGTGATGAGATCATCGATCACCACAGGCGCATCATTGACGGGTTCTACGGTGACTGTGACCTGGCCTTGCGCGGTCGAGCCTGCACCGTCCGACACCACATAGGTGAAGCTGGCTTCACCGAAGAAGTCGCCCCTTGGGGACACGAGGATCACACCGTCATCGGTGAGCGATACATCTAGATCGGTGGTGGGAACGACAGAAGATATGGTGAGATCATCACCGTCGATGTCGCTATCGTTCTCCAACAGATTTGCCGTATCTATAACAAGGCTGCCGCCTTCAAGAACGAGGAAACCGTTGTCATCCAAAGCGACGGGTTCATCGTTGACGCCGGTGACATCAATGAATACGCGAGCCTCAGCGCGACCGCCATCGGCGGTGTTGGCGATGTAGCTGAATGCAGCTGAGCCGTTGTAGTCTGCATCCGGCGTGAACAGAATTTCGCCATTGCTGGAGAGTGATACAGTGCCGTTAGTCGGGTTCAAAACCTGCGCCAAAACCATCCGGTCGCCGTCGGCATCGTTGGCAAGCAGGCGTTCGGTGCGAATGACGAGCACGTCATCTTCGGCCACAGTGTAGCCTGTATCATCACGCGCTTCCGCCACAGGCCGAACACGGATGTTGACGCTGGCTTCGTTCAGGCCGTTGCGACCATCCGAGAGGGTATAGGTGAATGTTGTCGCGCCGGTGAAATCACCATTGGCGGTGAAGACGATATTTCCATCAACGTCGAGTTCAGCCGTGCCATTTTCACCGCCATCAACGGCGATGATGGAAAGCGTATCGCGGTCGGGATCGAAATCATTGGCGAGAAGATCAGCCGCCAGAACAGTTGTCGCCGCACCAGAAACAGCGGAGAGATATCCGTCATCCACCGCGTTGGGCGCTTCGTTGTCCAGCAGACCAAGAATGATTGAAGGCGTCCAGATAACACCGTCCGTGAAGGTGTATTCCGCGACTGCTCCGAGCAAGCCACCGAACACTGTCAGGCTATCGCGGGGCGAGGTGGCGAAGGTGAAAACCAAAGCATCGCTACCCTGATAAAGCCGGTCGACGGACACTTCGCTGGACACGAAGTCGAGGAATTCCACGCGGTCGCTGCCGCCTGCCTCAACGGTATCGTAGATTGTATCCTGCCCACTGCCCCGGGCGAACTGGTAGAGATCGTCGCCATCACGACCCCACATGGTGTCGTCACCTGTGGTCGACAGGAACGTGTCATCGCCTGCAAATCCGTAGATTTTGTCGTCGCCCGATGTCGACGATGTCGCCATTGTTGCCGCACGCATGTCGTCTGCGGTCCACACGGTTCCGTCCGCGAAGGTGATTGTGTCTTCATTGGCTCGCGGCGTGAGCGCGCGTTCGATGATGAGACGGTCACGCTCTCCGCCGAACATAATGACGAGATCGTCGCTATCTGGCCCGCCACGCGTTACGTAGGCGATATCATCGACATTGTGATCCGGCAGTTCGATCAAGCTCGAATGCAGGCTTGACCGGTTGGGCGCGATATCGATGATGCGATCATCGCCATCGCCCGCGCGATAAATATAGGTGTCCGTGCCGTCATTACCTTGCAGCACGTCGTCGCCAACACCGCCGCGCAACACATCATCGCCAGTGGAACCGAGGATCGTATCGTTACTGTCACTGGCGGACTGCGCCAGCATGATCGCGCGAATATCATTGAGGGAAAGCGTTTCTCCGCTATCGCTCAGGACGATCTGTTCAATGCGGTTCGCGCCGTTAGAAAGGCCACCGATGATCGTGATTTCGTCGTCGAATTGGGCCAAGCGAATGATCAATTCACTACCCTCAAGACCACGGCTTGCGAAGGTCAATTCTGACAGGGCGTAGCCTGCGATTTCCAAGCGATCGGTGGAGCCCGAAGCATCTTCGATGCTGTCGAGGCCATCGCCACGGGAATAGAAATAAGTGTCGTCGCCTTCGCCGCCGAGCAGACTGTCATTGCCACCTAGCCCGGTAAGATCATCGTCACCCGTTGTTCCGATCAGCAGGTCATCATTGCCGGTGCCGATATTGCGCCCGATCAGCGTTGCAAAGTCGCTGCGCTGCCAGACCGTGCCATCGTCGAATACAATTGCTTCGATGCCGCGTGTGTCATCACTATCCAATGAGTTGCGCACTGTGACGCGACCGCCGTCGATGCCATCGGTGATGGTGGGTGCGATAATGACGTTCAGATCAGCCCCGCCGCCAGTAGAACGGCCATCGTCGAAACCAATGCGAAGCGAAACGTCAGAAGGATCAATGCCGACGAGTTTTAGAGTATCGACAGCGCCATCGGTGGAAACGTCCGAAATGATATCGGAGCTGTCACCGCGCGCGTAAGTGTAGGTGTCGGCACCATCGCCGCCCAAAAGGGTATCGTCACCAAGTCCACCAGCCAGCGTATCACCGGTTGCAAAGCCGGTTATTCGATCATCGAAAACCGACGCCTGTTGGGCGATCAGACGGGCTGAAATTGCGTCACTGTCGATGATGGTGCCGTCTTCGAGTTCGATGCTTTCGATAGCGGTTCCCAACGGGTCGCCAAGAAGGATGACGGTCCCGCCATCGCTACCAGCACTGGTTGCTGCAATCGTGACGATAAGGCCACGCGACGCCTGTTCGAAAAACAAATCGCCTTCTGTGACACCGGCAAGGCGGAGGCGATCAACGCCGCCGATGTCGGAAATTTCATCATGACCGTCACCACGCGACCAGACGTAGGTGTCGTTTCCTTCGCCACCGAAGAGCAGATCGCTTCCGCCATCGCCGGAAATCTCATCGTCGCCAGCCGTACCGGTGATTGTGTCAGCGCCCTGCGTTGCATCATCGCGGATAGATTGTGCGATGGCGGTGGCGAGACCTATCTCTTCACCATCGGAAAAACGGAAAATCTCGATCTGTCCACGGGTGCCGATCAGTGCATCAGAGATAGTGATGGAGCCCGCAATTATACCCCGTGCGGCGTCAGCTTCGATTACGACGGCGAAGCTGTCACCGCGACGTTCGAATTTTACATCGCCGATCAGAAGGTCCGCAAACTCGACAATGTCGGCACCCTGCGCACTATTGGTGCCCTCATCGAAATAGACGTCACGACCATCGCCGTTGCGGTAGATGTACATATCGTCGGTATCGACCGTGCGGACATAGTCGTCACCCGCTCCCATCTCGATAGGCAGGCCATCGGTCGGTTGGTCGAGAATTTCGTTCGGTTCTGCAAACGCGGCCGGACCCGTCCGCGCCGCAATATCGCTGCTCGACCAAATTGTGCCGTCATCAAACTCGATCTTGGTGACGCGCGCGCGCAACAGACTGCTGGTGGAGCGAACGACGATCTCGTCATCCGTTCCCACAAATGTTACGATGAAACCGAGCGGTTCGAACGGGTGCGCCGTTAGGATCACGTCATCAGGAAGGTAGCCTGACAATTCCAAAGTGTCCGACGTGAACGCGAACACGACCTTCGCTTCGATAGTATCGCGACCGTCTCCGCGCGCGAAACGAATGGTGTCCTGACCTTCCCCGGTTGAAATCGTATCGTCGCCAAATCCGCCATCGAACACCGAACTCGAAGAGCCGGAGTTGGGATCGCGCAGAGTGTTGTTTCCAACATCTCCGGTGGTCACGCTGAGCGCAGCCGTCAGATCGTCGATGGAAAGTGCGCCATCATCCGCAATCAAGAAGGGACGGGTAGTATCTCGGTCCGCACCTGAGAAAGTGTACTGCGCCGGGCGCTCGATCACGACTTCATCAGCCGTGCCTGCAAAGCGAATAAGAATGTCGCGGGTGGTGTCGGGAACGCTTGAAATCAAGAGTTCGGACAGATCGTAACCGCGAAGCTCAACGCGGCTTTGGGGCACAGTAGCTTCGATAACGATGTCGCGACCTGCGCCACGCTCGATGACGATGGTGTCGGCGTCATTGTAGCCGGGCTGGAAAACGTCGTTGCCGTTGGTCCCGGTCAAAACATCATCGCCACTTGTTCCAGTGATGATATCTGCATCACTAGCTGCATTAGTGCGGTCGTATAGGTCGATAATCTGAGCGTGGGTCCAAACCGTTCCGCCATTGAATTCAAATCGATCAATAGACCTGCTGAAACGGTTGAGACCGTTCACCAATATGATCTGATCGCCATTGCCCAAGAGCATCAACAGGTCGTTCGCGCTGCCTTCGACGCCGCGTACCTTCAGCTCGGAAACGAAATGGTCGGCGAGGACAATCTTGTCGCCATTGGTGGCCGAACGGGGATCAGTAATGATGTCGGCACCATCGCCGCGCCGGAAAATGTAGATGTCGCTGCCATCCAGACCACGCAGCACGTCGTCGCCACGGCCACCCTCGAACACATCGTTACCTAGCGTTCCGGTCAACTCATTAGCGTAGGCTGTGCCTTGACCCACAGCGGTAGAAATCAGGTCGTCGATCGCAAATTCGGTGCCGTCGCCGAATGCCACGGTTTCGATCCGACCGCGCAGCACGATCTCATCGTTTGTGCCATCGAAAGTCAGCACGATTTCTTCGTTGCTTCCGCCTACACGGGAGACCTGCATCTCTTCAGCCAGATAGCCGCGGATTTCCAATCTGTCGGTGCCGCCCACCTCTTCGCGACGATCATCGGTCAGCACATCGCGACCGTCGCCACGACGGAATATATACGTGTCATCTCCGGCACCGCCGCGTATGTCATCGTCACCGGAACCGCCTTCCAGCGTGTCAGCGCCCACGCTACCGAACACGAGGTCGGAACCGTCGGTTTGTTGCGTTTCCACAGCACGGGCGAACAGTTGCTCGGCCGTCCAGGTTTCCCCATCGGCGAAACGAATGATGGGAAGCTCGCTTGCGTCCACGGCATCCCGTAGCACCACTTCGTCTCCACTTTCAGGCACAAGGATCGTGAGATCGCCGGACGACTGTCCGTCTACGCGCACACTAACCTGGTCTGAATAAGCGTCTGCAAAAAACAGTTCGGCACCGCCTTGCACGTCTGGCAGCACCACAGTGTCGAGACCGCCCCCGCTCTTGAACGTGACCTTGGTGTCGGCACCCATGAGAACGAGATCGTTACCAAAACCGGGAGCCGCTTCCGGCGCGGCAAACGGCGATGTCAGGTCAATGATGTCAGAACCGATATTGGTTGCACCCTCGCGCGCGATCGCGATGATATCGGTAAGCGCCAACACGTCACCGGATGGGAAGGCGAACTCTTCGACCAACCCACCAGCTTCACCGAGCATGGCGCCGCCAAGCACGACGATTGTCTGCCCGCTGTTCACCAGCGTCATCATCAGATCGCCATCGACTTCGCGGAAACTGATCTGGTCGCGGGTAACACCGGTACCAAATTCTATGCGGTCGATCCCACCTGTTTCGCGGATAACAGCGTTACCCTGACCGAAGCCGAAGGTGTACGTGTCGTCGCCCAAGCCGCCTTCCAACGAGTCCGATCCGGCACCGCCTTCGATCCGGTCGTCACGACCGTCAAAGCCCACGATGCGTTGGCTGGTTTCATCGCCGATCAACAGATCATCGCGGATTTGGTCCAGCGTTAGAACCGAACCGTCTGCGAATTCAAAATGCTCAACCGTCGTTGCACCCAGACCATCCACGATGGTCAACACATCGGTGCCATTGCCGATATCGATCAACAGGTCGTTATCGTTGCGGCGCAGGATGAGGCCATCGGCGTTCACCGACTGCCCGAAGACAATTCTATCGATCACGCCAGCCGCATCTGCGCGCTCTTCTATAGTGTCGAAATCAGAACCGATGCCAAAGGCATAGGTGTCAGCAGCTAGTCCACCGATCAGCAGATCATCGCCTTGGCCGCCGTCGAAAGAGTTGGGCTGGTTTTCAAGACCGGTGATTATGTTGTCACCACGGTTGCCCGCTTCAATCTGCAGAAGTTCTTCAATGTCTCTGCGATCAAGGAAACCATCACCGACGAATTCAAAACGCTCGATGCCGTTAATCTCGTCGGCGAACTGGTTGCGGATGCGCAGAATATCCGTGCGTTGCTCCACCGTGATGACGAGGTCATCACCACTGCGTGTGAATACGACATTGTCGCGAGTGATCTCATCACCGAATTGAACCACATCATCGGTGGGAACATCCGTACCGCGCCGGTCTTCCCAGCCCGAGCGTTCCTGCACATCAATGATGAGATCTTCACCGTAACCGACATCGAATCTATAGATGTCGCCGCCGTCCCGCCCGATCAGCGTGTCGTTGCCGGCACGTCCGTCCAGCACTTCGGAGAAATTCGACCCGGTGATCGTTTCGTCAGCTGCGGTGCCAACAAGGTCGATATCTTCCGGATTGAAATTGGAAAACAGAAGTGTCGCGTCACTGAACTCAAAGCGTTCAACAGCGTGTGTTTGCTGTTCTGCACGCACATACTGATCGCGAATGGTGATACTTTCACCAGTGTCGCGAACCGTGATGATAAGATCGAGATCGGTGCGGGTGAAGTCGACATCGGAGGCCGAAATGCCGTCGAAGACAAGCGTGTCTTCACCGGCCTTTTCAGTGCTCAGCGGTCCCTTGTCATAGGTGTCTTCATAGATCGTGTCGTGACCGCTGCCGCGCGAGAACAGATAGGTATCATTACCACCGTGCCCTTCCAGCGTATCGTTGCCGAGGCCGCCTTCGATGACATCATCAGAACGGAAACCGTAGATTGAATCGTCGCCATCTGTACGTTCGGCATCGATGAACTTCTGCAACAAATCGAGATAGGACCACTCGACATCATTGTCGAAGGTGATGGTTTCGATGACATTGACGAAGCCGATGAACTCGAAGTTCAAAAGGAAGTCGACCAGCGTGACCGCATCTTCCGTACCCACGATGGTGATGGTTAGCGTGTCTGTATCGCCATCGCGACTGAATTCGAGGTCAGTCCAATCAATTCCACCACGGAATTCCAGAGTGTCGGGCGTGTTGCCAAACAGTTTGCTGGCCGTGTCATTGTCTTCGATGACATCGTGCCCGTAGCCGCGCTCAAAGACGTAGGTGTCAGAACCGAAGAAGCCGGTGAGATAATCGTTGCCAGCGCCGCCATCAAGCACGTTGTCATTGACCATGCCGTAGATGGCATCGTCACCATCAGTTCGGGCGTTTTCCAGTACCCGATCAGCAATTTCGGTGAACTCCAGCGATGTGCCATCGCCGAATATAAAGCGCTCGATGAGTGCCGGAGAAACGTAGGTAACGCCTAGGCCAGGCGAGACTTGCTCCCAAGCCTGCAGATTAAGTTCGATGCCACCCAACTGCCCTACAACCTTGATCGTATCGCTGGTCTCGACGCCGTCCTTATCGAGCAATGTGATTAAGAGATCATCGCTTGCGCCATCGCGCACGAGCTTGAGGTCGCTAGAAGAAATGTCACCAACGAACTGGATGAAGTCGATACCAGCTTCTACCGGACCAAAGGAGAAGTTGCCGCGATCATTAACGACATCCTGCCCGTCACCACGAGTGAAGATGTAATAATCTCCACCGGCTCCACCGGTCAGCGCATCGTTGCCCTTGCCACCAAACAGCACATCGCCTGAGCCCGAACCAACATAGGCATCATCGGTATCGCGTGGATCAGCAACTTGGATTGCCATCTCGAAGCGATCCCAGATCTCGCCATCGGCGAACACGATGACGTTGACCCCGGTTTCCGCCTGCTCGCCCGACGAATAGTACTCATTCAACTCTCCCAGGAACTGGTCGATCAGCCGGATTTCTTCGCCGGTTTCAGTCACGGTGATGATCATGTCTTCGCCGTCGCGAAGGGACGTTACGTCATCGGCAGACAGTGATGAGAAGCGCAGATCGTCAAACGAACCCTGATCAAGATCGCGAATGATATCGCGGCCGAAGTCCTGGCCCACAACATAGGTGTCACTGCCGAGACCACCCGTGAACGTCTGGTCGCCTGACGAGATGTGGAACAGGTCCGTTCCATCGGTGCCAGCAACTTCGGTAGCATCCGCCAGATGTTGGCGCAGATTGCTCTCGTCTACCGCCAGCGCGTTCAGTGCTGCAGGTAGGTCGAGTTCTGTGTCTGTGGCCTCAAAGGCCGGCAGCATCATCTGTAATATGAACCGCTGGTCGATGGACACGCCCAGGCCACCGGCATTGGCGCCGCCTGCCGTTTCAAAATGTGAATAGACTTCGAAGAGAAGCTCGTTCCAGTCGGTCAGATAATCGAACGCCGCATCGTAGCCAGCTGGCATCGTTTCGAAGATCGCTTCGAACATGGGCGCAAGTTCACGGCCATCGCCACGGAAGACATCATCAGCTGCATCATACGTCACGCCACGAGCGTATTGAGACAGACCTGTCGCCAGTGCGGCGCGAACCGCGAATGAACTTTCGATAGCAAGATAGCCGTCCATCATCGTGCCCAACAGACCGATCATGGCGTCGATGCCCGACGTGTAGCCGACGTCAGACAGGCTAACGTCACCGCTGGAATTAACGGAGTAGGAAATGGCCCCCGTCACGTCATCAATCTCACCGGACAACATCGCAGGCTGGAAATCGATTCCAATCAAAGATGTGGCCAGGTGAAACTGGTTTGGAGACAGCAGTTCGACGCGGAATCGACTATCGGAGGTGGAATCCACCTCGTCCAGACGGTCGAAATCCACCTCGTAGTTGCGCAGGTTGAAATTGTTGTTCTCGCCCTTGAGAACCTGCAATTCCAATGCCCGATCAAGATTGCGCGCCCAGACGTAGAACGAACCGTCCTCGTCCGTCATCTCGACGGTGTAATCGACCACCTCACCATCAAGGAACCGCACTCCGATATTCTCAATATCGATGGCGGCAAACGGGTTGAAGCTAATCTCTTCGACGCGCCATTCCTGACCGTCGGCAGTTGCCTGAGCGGTGATGTCCGCCTTCGTCGCAGCTTCGATGATTGTACCCTGGGCGTCCAGAATCGGGGTGCCGCTCGCAAGCGTCCAGCTGCCATCAACGCCGCGAATACCATGATCGAGAACCACCGCACGCCCATCAACGATTTCGACCAAATATGGCACTTCGGTACGGTGTTGGAGATTATCCTGTCGGGAGGATGGCGAGAAAAGCTGTTCCAACTGCCAAACCGATCCGTCCGCAGTGGCTTGCGCCAGCACATCTTCCAATGTGGGTTCAGCAATAGCTACGCCGTTAGCATCGAGTATCGAAGCATCGGAGGCCAGCGTCCAATAGCCGGAGGCGTTGTTTTCGACGTAGACCGCACGATCAACCAGTTGGACCGTGTCGCTGTTGGTGCTCAATAAGACTGGCGTGAGTTCGCGGGTCTGCTCCAGCGTCACGCTCCACCGGTCAAGCACGGGGCCGATGGCTTCACGCAACGTTTTCAGATTTGGGATTGTAAGATCGGAAGAAGCGGCGCGCAGCGCGTCGGCCATATCCATGTCGTTGGATAGAGATACGGCCAGATCGGTAATCCGTCCAAAACCTTTGGCGTTGACCGGCAGATCGGCCAGCCAAGGCGCGATGCCGGTCTCGCCGAGATATTCCGTACGGATATCGTCTGTCGGGAAGATGGCTTCCAGCACTTCGTTGCGCGTGCCATCGCCATATTCGAAGCCACCCGCGCGGCGGATTTCGGTGCCCTGCGGAGTGAAACCAGTCAATTCGACCGAAGCGAGGTCGATGGTGACGATGTCGAGCTCATCCAGCGTGCTCAATTCGTCCTGATCGCCATCTTCGATGGTGCCGGATTTCCCGTCCTGATTCAGATCCTGCCAGATACGAAGATCAGCCCAGACCGCATCCGCCGCCGTGATCGCCCCATCACCATCACTGTCATAAACCGACAGCGCCTCGAAGCCACCGATGGTCTCGTCACCGAACAGTTCCTCGATCCCATCGATCCGACCATTGCCGTTCAGATCGATCGCCAGGAACCCATCATCCGCTGACAACCACCCCGTGCCTTCTCCGAACAGATCGCTATCGATATCGAAAGAAACACCGCTGGATCGAAGCGAGACGGATTCCAGACCGTCGCCATCCAAATCAAAAACGAGCGGGTCTTTGTCAGGTGACCACTTAGTAGCTTTGGCAAAACGTTTTGCTGCTTCTTCAAGAAACAGTGCGTCGTCAACAGCTGGGAGAATGTTGAACAGGCCGCCGGTACCCGGCAAAGGAGGCAACAGATTCAAAATTTCATAGAACGGATTAGCGTTCTTGAAGAACATATTGAATGTTCCCGTGCGATCGTCGCTCAAAAAATTCGCAGTTACTGGGTTCACAAAAGGGTTGAAACCAAAAACGTACCGAGGAACTGAAAAATTATCGATCGCCATCGCACCCGAACCGGTGCTCTCAATCGCGGTACCTTCGACGTCGCCGAAAGTATCCTCCGAAACGAAAAGCTTTGCGATCCCACCGAGAACACCTGATAGGGCGTTGACGACTGTCATCACACCGCTTTTTTCATCACGAACGTAGTAGATAAACGGAAACAGGTGGTCGAGAAAGATCGACTTGTCGAACGTTTCACCGCCGGCGCTCAAGCCGAGAGCACGGCTGGCTCCATTGTACAGAACAGGCAAGCTATTAGAGCCGCCCGTCAGCGGCAGACCGAAGAACTTCAAAAGGTCGTTGTGTGCCGCATCCCGAACTACGACATCCGGCCACCACCAGATTATGTCGCTGTCTCTAGACCAATCTCCAGCCGGTGTCTTCGCATACCGATCGCCATCGCGTTGCTGGGAAGGGAGGAATGGAGATGGCCCGTTCTGGCCTCGTGTCTCAGAACGGCCGTCGATTGTATCGCCATAGATCTCTGGGCGAGCGATAACGTTGCCACTCTCATCGAATACCGGACTCGTCGCATTGAATATCCAGTCATTGCCCTCGCCGCCGATGAGACGGGCAGCCTTCCCGTTACCCGCAATCAGCCAGTCATCATCAACACCTCCGTCGAGCGTCAGACGCGTGTCCGTAAACGCCTTTGGGCCATCGATAGGAACCTCCTCGCCATCAGGCAGGTCTGCGTTCCGCGTCGCTTGTGCGCGGTCGGCTTCATAAAGATATTCGCCTGCGGCCGCGAAATCCGAGTTATAAGCGAAAAGCCAGTCGTTCCCCGCACCACCACGTGCAGTTCCCAGCCCATAATGAACAAGGATGTTTCCTTGCTCATTGCCAAATAGCTCCGACGCGTCATTCCCGATAAGCCAGGCATTTTTGCCGGAACCGCCCGCAGCTATGTCAACTGTCATGGCGCTTGAGCCATCGACTGTGGCAACGGCAAAAACCGTGGCGTCAACGATCGGATTGATAACCTTCTTGACGCTCTCAGCGATGTAGCTGACCAAAGGCTGCTTCTCGATCCAGTCCAGACCGTTCAAAGTGAGCTGAATCATAGCTATGGTCGGTGCCAGTTCAGCGTTTTCGGCTTCTACTTTTACAAAATTCTCGAGCGCCTTCTTCATCGTCGGAAAGGCCGCAACCAGGCCAAATGCCACCAGTGCCATACGCGCCTGCGGAACATACTTTGCTATTCCATAGACAGCGCCTCCGAGTGGCACCACTAGAGGCAGAGCCGCCACCGCTTCGGGTGTCGACTCCACAGCCCAGTCAACGAACGACTTTTCGGGTGTATCGATTGTACTCGCGCGGTATTCGTAATGGACGGCAAAAACACTGGCTGCCAGCACCGCCAGAGACAACGCCCCATTCACTGAGACACTACCATTTTGATCGCCGAGAAAGTCTTTGACGTTTTGTCCAATGGAATTCGTATCGGCGAGCATTCGTGCATACGAAATCGGGTCGGCTTTCTCAAATAGATCTAGCGTCCCCTGAATAGCATTCGTGACCAATACTGCTTTTCCGGGCGCGTCGAGATCGGCAGAATTTTTGATCTGATCAAAATAATCCTCAATTTGGATCGGAAGATTATTTCTATCCGCAAAGAAATCCTTGTTGTTCAGATCTGATAGAATTTTGTCCCGAAGATCTCTGAATTTGTCCGAGTTGATAAACTTGCGGGCCTGATCGAGTTCTGCATCTGAGCGATCATACTGCCGCACGATTGCATCGCGCGCCAAAACGTCCGCACGTATCTTTAGTGCCTCAGGAGTGTCTTCGACCATCCATTTGAATTTACCCGCATCGTCACCGTCAGTGATTGTCGCCATACGGTCATTCGGCAAATCTTCGCCCGCAACACCCGCTCGAAATGCCGCGGTGCCGGTGTCGCCATCGACATAATTAAGCGGGTCGCCGGGCTTTTGCCTGCCTGCGATGTCGTCCATCGTAAAATTTTCAGCAGCCAACGCATTATGTTGATTGGCCCAGTCTTTACCTGCACCAGACGGCTTATGCGCGCTATTATTGTTGAAGACGAGGAGAGGTCTGCCGCCGCTATATTCAGCGATCCCTCCAACTTGGGTCGCCATCTTGAGATGAGCGTTTAGGCCTGCTTTTTCTCTTGCCATGTATTCTGTTGCGGTTGCCTCGGACAAACGTTCGGCTTCGACGTCGCTGTAGCCTTCTGCTTTCAGACGATCAAACTCAAAGCTTTCAACTTTACTCCCACGCCCTATAATCTCGCTGTCTTTTGCTTGAACGTAATTATCGTAGGCTGGGTGAGAGCCGTCATGGTTATCTACACCCATTCTGATAGCGTCAGATTTTTCCCGAACTACAAACTGACCGTTTTTTATAAATTCATTATGGATGTAACGGTAATCACCCGCATCGACTGACGCTATTCTAACGTACAGCGCTTCGGAATTTAAACCATCTTTAATATTACTTGGGCTGGTGTGGTGTGCCTGCGTTAGACCGGCGCGTTGAGACCCTTTTCCGGGACCGGCTGAAGTGTCTGGAATTTCCGGAGATAGGAAAAAATAATCATCCCCAAGTTGATAGCCCAGAACCTTATATTGCGGGCGCGCTGGAATATTAGTGAATAGATTACTTTCTGGTTGATCGGTCATTGTGTTGCCCTATATCTCTTTCCAGTGATGGACGACGTAGAAACCTTCCATGCCCTCGGCTTCGATGCGCGCCATTAGGGCATCGGAATAAAATGTGCGGGGTAACCGGCTGTCGATCCATGCCGCACGTCCGGCAACGCGATCCTTGTAGACGGCGAGTTTCTTGCTTGGGTTCATCGTGTAGGGATTGTACGGGTCGCTATCGTCCGGCTCAGGAACGCGACCCGGCAACCAGCCAGATTTTATATTCCATGTGAATTTTTCGTATTTTTCTTCGCGATGGTATTCCCATTCCTGCTTGTAGACACCGCCCAACTCGGGGCTGATGGAATCAACCAGCTGGCAAATGTTGAAAAACCACCATGGCTCGGAATATGGTTCACCATCGACGCCGATGACCTTCACCGGCAGGAATTGATGGACGCCAGGTTCAATTTCCTCGACCGCCTGCCGAAACCGTTCACTGAAAAGCGGCACGCCAACAAAGATGTTGCTATCGTAGAGCTTACCACCTTGCGTCAGGTGCACAGTGTCTGGTGCGATGTCTAGTGGGACAGGAACGCCATGAGGATATCTCATTTTGTGGCGGCGTTTGTAGTCCTTGTGCCAAGCAGAGAGGCCATCCTTATAACGCTCGCCCTTGACGTTCAGGCATTCACCCTTCGTTCTGTAAAACTTCCCACTATGTTGTAATTCAACCGTTGCAGCCATTTTGGTTTTACCCGTTCGAAAGAAAATGAAATCAGAGTTTTTGGGCACCGAGACGCTCAATTGTCTCACGATCGATAGTTCGCGCGACTGCAGGGTGAAGTTTCAAGTTACCTGAGGATGTCAGTTGCCCAAAGTTTGAAAGAACGGCGGTCGCGGCTTGCTCACTTGGAGCCACGATATCCAGCAACCAGTTGTTCTCCCCACTCACCCACTCTTCCCCACTTAATCGCACCGGAAAAGTTCCCGCCTCGATTTGCTCGCGTATTTTCGCGTCCACCTCATCCGACACGCTCGCCCAGATCGCGAAGCCGACCATGTCGCCAGTGGCATCGTCGGCTTTGCCCGGATAGGCCATCGCGATGCGGTCGCGGATGAGGGGTTCGAGCACTAGGTGCTGGAGGTCTGCGATGGACTGGTTGCGGTAACGCGGCAGCATCATCATTGCCATGGCGATCTTGCCGAAGCTTTCGCGCACATGCGACCGCAGCTTGGCGATTTTCTCCATCACCTCAGGGCTAGGCTGTTCGCCGCCTGAATTGTCGTCAGTCGCGCTTTCGCCGGATGGTTTTGAATTTTTCGTGGAAGTCATGGTTGCCCCAATTAAATTAGAGGCTGACGGCATAATGCCTTGTAGGAGCCCCCGCCTACGAACCGCATCTGTGTGAGACATCCCCCCGGACGCTACTGCGCTGCAGCTTCACAACGACATTATCCTATTTGCGGGGCTTGTTACAAACTAATCAAAGTAAAAAACACGGTGATTTCGCCGCAGTGCCAATATCGCAACATGATTAACTTTCGTTTGCACACAGGTTGAGGATTGATGCGGAATCTCAACGTCAAAAACAGCACAGCTCATCAAAAATAGAGTCGCGTGACTTTTAATTCGTCTCAACTTGTGACGTCGGTGTGGTCCAAATCCTCTCGAATAAGTTGCGATAGTCGCACGCGCGATGTGCCCAGCATCGGTCGATTGAGATCAATTGTCAGGTAGGTATCGCAGACGAGACGCAAAACGGCTGCAAATGCTTGTGCACGATCAGTTTGAGTCCTAGCAATCTCATCAATTACCAAATCACCGCCGTTCTCGACCAAGTGATCTATTATCTCAATCCGTTGAGAAACGGAGACGTGATTGGCATGGTGGTGCCAAATAGCACGAGCGTTGGAATAACGAGGTTCGTTCAGGACGAGGCTTCTCGACATCGAAAACTGAACGGGCCCATCGGCCTTCAACTCGATTGCATCCATCCAATCATCTTCAGTCAGATGAATGACTGCCGGTTGGCCTAGTCGATGAGCCAGAAGTTGAAGTCTCTGATCTTCCGATGGCCATCGTTTCGATGGAGCCGGAGACAACTCAGTGATTTCTGGATCAAGTGTTAGCTGAATCAACGCGTCCCGATGCCATCTACGCTGATAGAAAATAGTATCTCTAGTTTTCTAACTGCGAAATTTAGATCCACGCACAGAATGTTCATCGCATTTGAAGTCGGCTTTGGAGTTCATGACAGCCTCGTTTCATGGGGTAGCCAAGCAAACCAATGAACAAGCCTGTCGATCGCGATTGAGGCCCCTTCATTGACAAAGCCAAGAACCGATGAGTTCGGCTAGGGCCAGCCAAGTGCAAACTGATACCGGCGCCGATGCCAGCATCAAGGCGTCTGGACGTCCAAGTGCCTGCTGCCCTCTCTATGTTACGCCGCCATATTCGACATAAAACTGCTATCTGCTAATCTTAAAAAATGATGATCTGAAACCTACGTAAGTGAGATTGTATTGAGCACGGCCGCCGAGAACTCGACGAGCAGGATGAGCACTTTAAAGAACGGACGTCAGCCGATGACGATCTATCTCCGGACCGATTTAGCGAAGCGTCTCAAGGTGCTTTCAATTACGGAACGTAAGCATGCTTATCTGCTCATCGAGGAGATGATCGAATCCTCGTTGGGACCGGAATAACTCGGCTCTGCCATGTTCCACCAAATTTCCGTTAGGTTGGGACGTGCATGACAAGCGCTAAACATGCTTGACATTTATTCTTTTTTTATCTCGCAGTGAGCAAGCCTCCTCTGCCGATTGCTGAGGTTTGCCGGAAGCATGGTGTCAGCACGGCGTTGTTTTACAAATACAAGGCGAAGTTCGGCGGTATGGATGTGTCTGACGCCCGCAAGTTGAAGGCCTTTGAAGACGAGAACGCCAGGCTAAAGAAGCTGCTGGCGGAGCAGATGCTCGATAATGCCATGCTGCGAGGCATCAACGCAAAAAATGTTGACGCTCGCCGCCAGAAGGCAAGCCGTGGCGCACCTGTGCGAGACGCACGGCGTGAGCGGGCGGCGGGCGTGTTCCATTTTGGACATCGATAGGTCGACGGTGCGCTACACAAGTGTGAAGCCGAATGACGCCCATCTGCGTGAGGCCATGAAGGCGGTTGCGGCGGAACGCTGCGACAGCTGTATCGCGAGGAGAAACTTCAGGTGCGCAAGTGTGGCGGCCGCAAGCGGGCGTTGGGGACGCGTCGACCGATGGTCGTGCCAAGCTGTGCCAATGAACGGTGGAGCCTCGATTTCGTGTCGCACGCCTTCACCGATGGACGCAGGTTCAGGGTGCTGGCTGTAGTTGATGACTTCAGTAGGAAATGCCTGGCGCTCGTCGCTGATACGTCGCTGATACGTCGCTGTCCGGCCTGCGGATGACACGTGAGCTGGATGCGATCATCCAGCGGCGTGGACGACCACGCACGACCGTCTCTGACAACGGGACTGAGATGACCAGCATGGCGGTCCTCAAGTGGTGCCAAGAGACAGGGGTCGAATGACACTACATCGCGCCCATCGAGTTCGCCATGAAGACGGCATTGCAAAACCAGGCCGCATAGGGCCAACAATCAACCGACGAATTCTCCATATGACTGGAGGAAAGTCGGGTCGCAGGTCAACGGGCGATGCCGTTTGAATTACACCATGCTGCAGGTGTTTCTTGAATAATGTCACGTATTGAACGGAAGCGTACTTCATTGAGCACTGCCTTCAGCGATAGCTTTCGGAATCGGATTTAAAGTGCAAAAATTGCAGCATAAGCTGACAATGTAATCGGAAAATTTCCATCAGAAAAGACATTCATAATTCCGATATTCCCGTCCTCTGCCTGTCGTGCGAAGCGCGGCATAAGGGAATTTGCGGGGTGCTGAATCCCGAACAATTGCAGCGGTTAGCGAAGCACACTGTAAAAAGCGCGCATCCGCCCAAAACCGATTTGCAAACAAAAATAGATCCGCGCGAAACCTACTCAAATGTTCTCAGCGGCGTGGTCAAACTCACCAAGACCGCGCGTGATGGTCGCCAGCAAATTGTTGGTCTGCAATTCGCACCTGACTTCATGGGCAGGCCGTATTCAGACAATGACGACATGACTGCCACGGCATCAACCAATGTGCGGCTTTGTTCGTTTCCAGCCTCGGTACTTGCCGAGCTCATAGAAGAAACGCCAGCTATTGAGCGGCGTATGTTTCAACAAAAAATGGCTGAACTGGATGAAGCGCGTGACTGGCTGTTCGCTTTAGGACGCAAAACCGCACCGGAGAAGGTGGCGAGTTTTCTGTTGCTTATTGCCACCCACGCTGAACCGGAACGAACCGGCAATGAAGCTTTCGAAATTGATCTGCCATTGAAGCGGGCCGAGATCGCTGACTTCCTAGGTCTGACCATTGAAACCGTAAGCCGTCAGATGACCAAGCTGCGCCACGCTGGTGTCATTGATGTGCGGGACCGGAACACGATCCATATTTACCGCATAGACGATTTACGTCAGGCCTCTTGTGTCGAAACAGGTTAGCCGATCAAGCCGGTGCCTGTGACATTGCTTCTGCATCAAGCATCGGCAGAAATTGATCTGTTTCGTAGGCGATGTGCCGCCGTACACCACTGAAGAATCCGCGCAGCAACCAAGAAACTTTGTCAACACTTCCAACAGGTTCGCCACGCCCAAGCAGGCCTAGTGTCTGGCTGATTTCTTCAGCGTAGTCTTCGTCTTCCCAATGTTCGTAACGCAACCGTTCGATGCCCTTTGCCACACTTTCGCGGCCAGCACGCTGCTCCAGAAGGGGGAAAAGGCGACAACCAATTGATGGATTCTCCAATTGGCTGGAGGGAAATCGGATTGTAGGTCGCAAGTGCAGTTCACCAAGAACAACTGGTTCAACCTCGACATAATCTTTGGAAAAACCGGTGGACAATGACGAACTATCCCGATCAAGACATACAGCGAATTCAGCCAATCTGTTGGTACCCCGAGAGAAAATTGCCTGATTTGTGAGTTACAATTCCAGTTGCGCTACGTTTGAGTGGAGCGCGGAATGGGAAAGATGCAATAAACGACTGAGAAGGTTGAAACGCCCGGCCGAAGGTTCGTCACTACGGTACGAAGAGTGGAAAGTTGCTGCATCTTCACGGACAATCGCGTTTGACATGAAGAGACGCATCACTTTGCGGTGTAGCCACCATCCACACTTAATATCTGTCCGGTGACGTAGTTGGATGCTTCCGACGCGAGGAAGATTGTTGGTCCGGTAAGGTCTTCCAGCCCTCCATTGCGTCCGATGCATGTCATGGCTGCATGGTGACTGGCGACCGCATCATTTTCAAAAACAGCGGCAGTCAATTCGGTTGGAAAGAAGCCCGGCGCGATTGCATTGGCGTTGATACCTTCTTTCGACCAAGCTTCAGCCATGGCGCGGGTCAATTGGCTCACACCGCCCTTCGATGCCCCGTAGGCGATGCCGTTGGTAAAGGCGCGGGTGGATTGCAGCGAGGCGATGTTGATGATGCGGCCCCAGTTGTTTTGCTTCATGTGGGGCACGAAAATTTGGGAGAGAAAGAACGGAACGTTCAGATTCAGCTGAATGGTCTGCTGCCACTGTTCGGGGCTTATATCATCTGCATGTTTGCGCGGATTGAGGCCCGCTGCGTTGATGATGATGTCGGGTAGGGCGCCCGCATCGGCACAAGCATCATAAATTGCTTGCGGCGCAGCTGCAGCCAACAAGTCGGCGGCGATGACCATCCCGTCTCGCCCTTCCAAAGCCTCCTGCAGCAAGGCTTTGCGCCGTCCGACCAAAATGATAGACGCGCCTGCATCAGAAAGTGCATGTGCCATTGCTTTACCGATACCAGACCCGCCACCGGTGATGAGTGCGCGTTTGCCTGAAAGGTCAAAAATATGGTCGGTGGTCATCGTTAGATTGTTCCTCGGCTCAGCCATGTGAGCGGTGAACATGCACCGCACATTTGGCGTGACGTACGACCCATGCGGCGGTCGAACCGAGGAAGTAGTCTATCAGCCCTGGCTTATGTGAACCAATGACGATGCAGTCGATCTTGTTGGCTTTTGCAAAGTCGATGATCGAACGGGCCGTGTGACCTTTAACGATCTGTGCGGAAACATCACTCACGCCCTCAAGCTTTTCCTTCAGGAGATTTTCAGCGCGTTCGAACCCGGCTTTCACGGCTGTTTCGTCCACATAAGCACTCACCGAGCCTTGCAGCGCTTCATGAACGTGCAGCGCAATGATCTCTCCATCTGCAGCAACCAGCGATTTAGCGATCTTCAAGGTTGTTGGCGAAATTTGATGGTCGAGCGCCATGGGAACCAGGACTTTTTGATACATTTTGAAATCTCCTTGGTTGGCAGCATCACGTTTCAGTTTTTTCAAAACCAAAGCGTGTGCAGCAACACATGTGATTATTCGCTGGCTGAAAGATCGAAATTTTCGCCCGGAAAATACTTAGCCAAACGAACATCGGCGGCACGGGCATGGCCCTCCATGCCTTCCAGACGCGAGATGCGCGCTGTGGCCTCGGCAACAGGTTTTGAACCTTCGCGGGTCGCACGCTGCCAGGTGATGATTTTCATGAACTTGTGGACGCTCAAGCCGCCTGTGTAGGTGGCAGCGCGGGACGTCGGCAGAACATGGTTGGTGCCGGTTGCCTTGTCGCCATAGGACACCGTGGTTTCTTCACCCAGAAACAACGAGCCGTAACAGCTCAGGCGTTCCAGCCACCAATCCAGATCTTCGGCCTGCACTGTCAGATGCTCCGGCGCATATTCGTCGGACGTGGCTGCCATCTCTTCGCGGTCAGCGCACAGAATGACTTCGGCGTAATCGCGCCACGCTGCAAAAGCGTTCTCGCGGTTCGTATCAGGCAGATCGTCGATCAGGCCAGGCACGCGAGCCATGACATCTTCTGCCAATGCACGATCATCGGTTACGAGCCAGACCGGCGAGTTGTAACCGTGTTCCGCCTGGCTGACCAAGTCTGTCGCGACGATGTGCGGGTCGGCGGTTTTATCAGCGAGGATAAGGCTATCCGTTGGACCGGCGAACATGTCGATGCCGACGCGACCGAACAGTATGCGTTTGGCTTCCGCCACGAACTGGTTGCCGGGGCCGACCAGAATGTTGGCTTTTGGCAAACCGAACAGGCCGAAGGTCATCGCAGCAACGCCTTGGACACCGCCCATCGCCAGAATTTTATCTGCACCGCAAATGTGGGCGGCATAGATGATGGCAGGCGCTACGCCGATTTCCGGACGCGGCGGTGAGCAGGCTACGATGTTCTTGCAGCCAGCCACTTTCGCAGTCGTCACGGTCATGATCGCGCTGGCAATATGGCTGTAGCGACCGCCGGGAACGTAACAACCAGCTGCATCGACAGGAACAACCTTCTGGCCAGCAATCATGCCGGGTACGATCTCGAGATCGACGTCCGACACGGTGCCTTTTTGTGTTTCGGCAAAGCGTTTGACGTTGTCATGGGCGAATTGAATATCGCGTTTGATCTTTTCAGGAACCAATGCAGTTGCCGCTTCGATCTCTTCGGCAGTGAGAAGAACATTGCCTTCGTATTTGTCGAATTTCGCAGCGTATTCCATCGCCTTGGCGTCGCCACCAGCTTCGATGTCATCAAGAATATTCTTGACGATGTCGTGCACTTCATTGGCGTCGGACGTAGCGGTCAGGGCGGCCGTTTTTAGGTATTCACGAGACATGAATTGGCTTTCTATTGGTAGATTTCTGGAAGCAGGCTTGTCGACAAAGCCGGCACATAGGCGATCAGCAAAACGACGACGAACATGCACAACACAAACGGCACCGCGCGGGCCGCGATTTTTAGTATCGACTCCCCCGTTATGCCGGAGACGACGAACAGGTTGAGACCCAGTGGCGGCGTTATGAAGCCGACACCCAAGGCGGTGATCATCATGATGCAGAACTGGATTTCGTTCATGCCGATATTGTCGGCCAAGGGCTTCAGGATCGGTGCAAGGATGACGATGTTCGGCGTTGTTTCCATCACGCAGCCTGCTGCGATCAGGATGCCGATCATCAACAGGATCAGGATGTAAGGATCTTCGGTGAGCGCGGTAACGGAAGTCACGAAGCCCTGCGGAACACCCATGATCGCCAACGCTTCCGCCAGCGGCGCGGAGAAGGCGATGATGGGCAAAATGACACCGTTCACCTTTGCAGACGTCACCAGCATGGCGGGGAAATCGGACAGTCTCAGCGTCTTGAGAATGAAGCCCATGATGATGGTAACGACCACGGCCAACGCGCCAGCTTCGGTGGGCGTAAGCCTGCCCGAAAAGATGCCGTAGAAGATGATGCCGGGAACGATGAACGCGTACCAGCCCGACTTCAAAGAACGGCCCAGATTGGAAAGCCACTCACCAAACGACAGCGTGCCACCACCTTCATAAAGGTAGATGCGATTGACGATCAGGTTCGTGATGAGAATGGACAACAGGATCGCAATGCCGGGAATAACTGCAGCAAGGAACAGGGTCGAGGCGGATATGCCGAGGACCAGACCGATGATGATGTAAGCGATAGAAGGCGGGATAAGGATGCCGGTACACGCACCAGCTGCAACGAGCGCACAAGCGTAAGGGCGGGGGTAACCGCTCTCGACCAAGCGGTCGATGGTCATGCGGCCAACTGCGGCAGCGCCTGCAGCATCGGACCCCGAAATAGCAGCAAACATGCCGCAAACGAGAACCGTGGCCGAGCCGAAGCCGCCTTTGGTGAAGCATGTCAGCGCTTCGGCAACGTCGAGGAATTTTCGCGATAAGCCCGTTCGCACCAACACGTCGCCGGTCAAAATGAACAGTGGCACGGCGGTTAGTGCGAAGGCGTCGATGCCGGTGAACAGACTTTCACCAACAAGGCTGAGCGGCAGGTCACCGGACATTGTGAGCATGAGAATCGCTGTCGCGCCGATGGCAGCCCAAACGGGCACGGCCAATGCGATGAGCGCAACGAACAAGATGACAGGCAGGTAGAAATCCCAGCCCAATTCTACGGTTTGATTAACGGTGGTCCAGAGCATTTTCTATTCCTCAATCAAACAGTTTGTCGCCTTCGAAGACGGCAGTGCCGTCGCGAAGCGAGCGTAAATCACGAGTAAAAGACTGCAGCAGCCGCCAGAACATGAGGCCGAAGCCAACCGGCACAGCCATCAGAAACCACACTTTGGAAATGCGAAGCCCGTCTGTTACCGATCCGAATTTTGCAGAGACGTAGACCGTCTCAATCGACCAGTAGAGCGCTATGACGGCTACAACGAACATGACGATGTCGCCAAAGATATAGAGCAACGCTTTGGCGCGCGGGCTGAGATAGTGCATCAGCACATCGATACGGATGTGCGCGCGTTCTTTCACGGCAGCCGCAGCGCCGATCCAGGCCAGATAGATGAACGAGTAGCGAACGATTTCCTCACCCCAAATGGATGAGTAAGCGAACACTTCACGGCGCAGAACTTCGACCGCCATCGTGATGACCAGCATCACGTAGAATGTCAGAAGCAGCCATCGTTCGGCGTCTCTGTCGATTTTGCGAAGTAAATTCATGTCGAACTCCTCCCGTTCACTCGTGACTTAAGCGGTCACTGTGTTCGGCTCGTCATCAACTGGGTTTGGTTGGCATAGGTAGAACGGGGGCGCCTGATACAGGCGCCCCCAGGAGGAAACTTACGCGTCGTGGACGTAGTATTTTCCTTGGGTAGCTGCGGCTTCTTCCATTTTTGCAAAGGCATCCATGGAACCGGCAAGCTCGGTTTTGAACTCATCCCATTCGGAACGCTGGTAGCCACCGGCGTCTTTCCATTCGGCCAACTGGTCTTCGCTCAACGAGTGGAACTCAACACCGGCTTTGGCCAATTCGGCCATTGCGTAAGCACGCGCTGACGGCACTTTTGCCAGGTTCTGGTGAGCTGTCATTTCCGAACCCCACATGATGCCTTCCTGAATGTCGGCAGGCATGGAGTTGAACCATTCCAGATTGCAGGAATAGACTTGGCTGTCCGGCACGGCCTGTGTGAACGTGACGTGGCTCAAGATGTCCTTGAAGCCGAAGACGAACAATGCGCCGACCGATGGGTCGAGTGCATCGGCAACGCCCTGTTTGATCGCGGAAGGTGTTTCACCCCATGCAACCGGCGTCGGGTTTGCGCCGACCATACGGTAATATTGCTGCAGCATTTTCGAACCGGGAACGCGGAACTTCACGCCGGACAGGTCGGATGGGCTGAGCACCGCACCGGCACCGCCTTTGCGAACAGCCACAACGCGTGGGTCGATGTTTACGTAGAACAGGGCCTTGAAGCCAGCCTTCTCGACCTTCGGATGCACTTCCGTGTTCCAGAACTCGGAATTCACGAGGTTGGTGAAGCGTTGGTTGGAACCACACAGATACGGCATATTGATGAGGTCGACGGTGGAGGCGAAAGGCGCGAAGTTCGACACCGAATGCTGAGCTGCCTGAATGGTGCCGCCCTGAACTTTCTGGACCAGCGAACCACCGGCACCAAGCTGACCGCCCGGAGCAAGTTTCACGTAAACACGACCGTTCGTGGCGTTCTGAATGTTCTCTTTCAGGTCCAGCTGCATGATCGGATAGCTGCGCGATGCGCCGAGAACATAAGCGGTTGCGAGAACCATCGTGTGTTCGGCTGCTTTTTCACGCTGCGATTCTTCGCGTGCGCTCTGCGCAACAGCTTCAGATGACCAGAGCGTGCCTGCAGCACCTGCAACTACTGCTGCCGTAAAGGCACCGGTTGCGGTCAATTTCAGAAAGTTGCGGCGTTCAGCCGATGCAATCTCTTGTTGGTCTTTTGTCATGAAATACCTCCCAGGTTTTTTCAGTCAGCCGATTTCCGTTTTCCTTCGTCGGCTTCTCTTTTGATGATGGCCACGACGAACAAGATCGAGGCCGTGAACAGAACCAGCATTTCCCCAACGTCGCCAAGAAACGAGCTGCTCGCAAAAGCACCCAATGCAACATTGAGAAAATACAAAACGAAGATTGCGATTGAGGCAGCGAGAAACATGGCCGGGCCCTTGGTTGCCGATACGTGCGACAAAGTAAGCACTGTAAAATTTGAAATGCAAGCGCTTACATCTAAATATGCAAGCGTTTGCACTAAGAGCGCACGTTTGCTTGCATAACTGTTGCTAAAAGTGGGATATGACCGCTGTGAGACCAGGCTGGCCTCTCAAACTACGAGGCACCTTTTGGCAACTGGGCGATCCATTCCAACTCTGGAGGATGTAGCAAGGGGCGCAGGCGTCTCTACGGCTACGGTTTCGCGCAGCCTCAATTCTCCTGAACGGGTTGGAGAAAAAACGCGGGATCGCGTGCTCAAAGTGGTGGAGCAACTGGGGTACACTCCCAATTTCGCCGCAAGGGTCATGGCCGCCAAACGTTCTTTTACCGTGGGCGCGATCATTCCGACCATGGAAAACGCGATATTTGCGCGGGGCATTCAAGCTTTTCAGGAGGAGCTTTATCGCCGCGGATACATTCTGCTGGTCTCTTCCTTTCTTTATGATCCCACAATCGAGAAAGACCAAATACGAAATATGGTGGCACGGGGTGCTGACGGCCTGTTGTTGATCGGCCACGACAGAGACCCTGACATCTACACCTATCTGGAAAAGCAGAACGTGCCTTCTCTTGTTGCCTGGACATATGACGAAAGCGCCGCGCGCCCGTCAGTCGGTTTTGAAAACCGCAGTTCCATGGAGAAGCTGGCGCAAGAAGTTCTGAAATACGGACACAAGAAAATTGTTGCCATCATGGGAAGCAGCAAAACGAACGACCGGGTCAGGCAGCGTATCGAAGGCATCAAGGATGCCTTGGCGCAACATGGTTCGAACTCGGAATATCTTGAAGTGGTCGAGAGCACACATGACGTGGAAAGTGCTGGCGACGCATTCGAAGCTTTGATGCGAAGAAAGTCACCACCTACGGCCATCATTTGTGGCAATGACGTTCTCGCTGTCGGTGCAGTTCAGCGTGCGCGCAAGCTAGGTATCAACATACCCGAAAACGTTTCGATTACCGGCTTCGACGACATTGAGCTGGCGCGGATCGTCAATCCGCCATTGACCACCGTTCACGTGCCGCATCGCGAAATGGGCCGCAGGGCTGCCTGTGAACTTGTCGATATGATCGAAAAGCAGGTGCCAGGAAATTCAATTGAGCTTGAGACTACGATAATGCTTCGAGAGTCTCTGAGGTCGCCTCCGCCAAGTTGAAAACCGACTTTAAGAAATCAAGCGCATTCCAACCTGCCCGGCGGTTAGCGATAATCATGGCGCCACTCCCAATCGATCTTGTGCATTACGGTGGCGCGAGTGCGAGGGGGCGTTGTCAGAGGAGCGTTCTTGAGGTCGGTTCGTCGGCCATCTAGCATCTAGCATCTTGCAATCGCCCATCGCTTGCCCGTTCGCTATTTCAAGATATCATCACGGCGAGGTAAATGATCTCTGGCGATGAGTTGAAATACTTGAAAAATTTGGGTTTGGACACGGATCGGGCTCTCGCTTGAGCTGGAAACCGTCAAGTTGCTCTGACAACCCTCACTGCGAGCGCCGCCGGAGAAGGGCAGCGTTACCTCTATTTTGCGTCAATAATTTTGATGTAAAATAAAGGTAAGTTTGATTGGACCTTCAACCGTCAAGGCGCTCACCATCGGGTGACGTTCTTTTCAATGGAGATCCACGATGTTCGACCGTACCCGCCGTCGCCTTATCACTGCAGCCGCAGCACTTGCCCTTGCTGCCACCACAGGCACCGCGTTCGCTGCTGAAAGCTGGCGCATGGCCACCAAGATGCCGGTGGATTCACCCGAGGGCAAAATCTTCGCCAAATTCGCGGAGCTCACCGGCAAATATTCCGATGGCGAGCTGACCATAAAAGTCTTCCCCAACGAGCAGTTGGGCAAGGAAGACGCGGTGCTGGAGCAGCTTCAGGCCAATGTTATTCAAATTTATGGGGAAGGCTTTGGCTTCCTGAAAAAATGGGTGCCGGAAACATCGTGGACCAATGCCGCCTTCATGTTCGAAGACCGCGAGCACTGGGCGCGTTTCATGAATTCCGATCTGGCAAAGAGCTGGTTCAAACAGGTTGAAGACAAAGCTGGCATCACCCTGTTGGGCGACCCAACGCTTATTTTGCGCGGGCCATACCGCGTGATGGTGACGAAGGAACCGGTGAAAAGCCTTGATGATGTGGCGGGCCGCAAATTGCGGATGCACCCCAATCAGCTTGCCATCGCCACGTGGTCCCATCTGGGGGCCGAGGTCATCACCATGCCGTGGACGGAAGTCTATTCCGGTATCGACAAAGGCATCGTTGGTGCCGTCAATTCCCCCGTCGCGCTTGTGGAGTCCATGCGCTTCAACGAGGTGGCCCCGAACATTGCCCGCACAGACGAATACCACCAATCCATAGGCTTCATGGTCAACAAGGCAGCGCTTGACGGCCTCGACGACAAGCAGCGCGATGCGCTGATGAAAGCCTATAATGAAGCTGGCGCCATGAGCACGTCCGCCATGCAGGACGTTACCGATGCCTCGCTGAAGCGGATGCAGGAAAACGGCGTGAACTACGTCGAACTCGACACCGCTCCCTTCGTGGAGCGCATGAAGAGCTTTTATGCCGACCTGCAGGCCAAGGGCGAATTGCCTGAAGGTTTCGTTGAAGCGGTAGAAGCCACCAAGGCCAAGTAGAGGCCTTTGTGTCGGGGCGCAGCGCGATGGATCAGCATTCTCCCGCAGCATCTTTCGTGATGCGCCTCGATAAAATTTTGCGTGGCGTGGGCCATCTGTTTGCCGGCCTGTGCAGCGCCTGCCTGCTGGTGATGCTGTTCTTCACAGCGGCCACCATCGTGTTGCGCCCGTTTAATCTGGGTGCCTACTGGATTTTCCCATGGACGATGGTGCTGTTTGTTTGGCTGTCTTTTTTCGGCTTCTTCGCCGCGATGATTTTTGCCCGTGACGTCCGCATCGATTTCGTTGCCCGCCTGTTCGGTGAACGCGGCATGGCGGCGACCCGCGTGTTGGGTCATGTCACGGTGCTGGGTGTCGTCGGTATATTGATCTGGACCATGCCGCAGGTGCTTTCCGTACAGACGGGCAAGGTCGATGGCGCATTGTTGCCCGGTTCGCTGGAACTGCCGCGCTGGTCGCTCACCGTGCCGCTTGCGCTGTCCAGTGCATTGATCGGGCTGGCGATGCTGGTGGACGTGGCGAAGATGGTTCTCGGTCTGCCGGAATATCTCGGTGAGGGCCATTCGGCAGCGCCCTCTGCCCAAACGGCCAAGCCGGTTTAGGGGCGCAATCTTATGTCCATTATTCTTTTCGGCGTTTTCATCGCGCTCATCCTGCTGCGCGTGCCGGTGTCCATGTCCATCGGTGCCGCCGTTATTCTGGCCTTCCTGACGTCGGACTTTTCCGGTGCATTGCAGATCATCCCGCAGCAAATTCTGGAAGGCGTGAACAAGTCTTCGCTGCTGGCCGTGCCGTTCTTCATCATGGCCGGCAATCTGATGAACGTGACCGGCGTCACCGACCGCATTTTCAATTTCGCCAACGCGCTTGTCGGGCATTTCAAAGCCGGTCTGGCGCAGGTGAATATCGTGTCATCCATGATCTTCGCCGGCATATCCGGCGCTGCCGTGGCCGATTGCGCGGGCCTGGGCGCTATCGAAATCCGCGCCATGCGGGAGCGCGGTTACAAGCCGGAATTTGCAGCCGCCGTTACCGTGGCATCCGCCGTTATCGGCCCGCTCATTCCGCCTTCCATCGGCCTCGTTATCTATGCGTTTCTCGCGCAACAAAGCATCGACCGCATGTTTCTTGCCGGTCTGGTGCCGGGCCTACTGGTCGGTTTTTCGCTTATGATTTACGTTCGTGCCATCGCCCAGTTCCGCGATTTTCCGGTGCAGGAACGCGCGCCGGTTCGTGAGGTCGCCCGCACGGGTTTCGATGGTCTGCTGGCGCTCATGGCACCGGCCATCATTTTAGGCGGCATCGTGTTCGGCTTCGTTACTGCGACCGAGGCCGGCGTGCTGGCCTGTCTCTACTGCATCGCGGTGGGGCTGTATTACCGCGAATTGACCTTCAAGAAATTCTTCGCGGCCCTGTCGGAAACCTCCATGATGACGTCTGTCATTATGATCATCATCGGCTTTTCCATCGCCATGGGCTGGCTGCTGGCCATCGAACAGGTGCCGCAGCAAATCGCATCCGCCGTCTTTGCGCTGACGGAAAATGTGAATGTGTTTCTCGGCCTGCTCATCATCTTCGTGCTGTTGATCGGCTGCGTGGTGGAAGGGGTTCCAGCCAAGCTGATACTAGTGCCGACCCTGCTGCCGCTGATCGATGCTTACGGTATCGATCGCGTGCATTTCGGCATCATTTTGCAGCTCGCGCTCCTCATAGGCATCGCCACGCCCCCCATGGGCATCGGGCTCTATATCGTGTGCGAAGTGGGCAAGGTGCCGTTTGAAAAGGTCGCGCTCGCCACACTGCCCATGCTCATCCCGCTGCTGGTCACGCTGGTTGCGCTGACCTTCATTCCGGAAATTTCGCTGTGGTTGCCGAACTTTGTTCTCGGCCCCGACCCTCTCGCTAACTGACGGATCCTTTATGAGCTACAAGCTGAATCCACTGCCGGACGCAGTCGACCCCGCGTTGTTGGAGCGCCTTTCAAAACTGGAAACGGCCACCATCGGCCACACCCATCTGTTCGGGTTCGCCGACCCCGCACTACAGGCCGTTGTACCGGGCAATACGGTCGTGGGCACGGCGGTGACGCTTGCCGTTCCGGGTGCGGATTCCACCCTGCTGCACGATGTGGTGGGCAAGCTGCGGCCAGGTGACTTTCTCGCCATCGACCGCCTTGGCGATACCCGCCACGCCTGTTTTGGTGGCGGGGTGGCCAATGCGGCCAAGGCCTGCGGTTTTGCAGGCGCTGCCGTGGATGGGGCGCACACGGATACGGACGAAATAGCGGGCCACGGTTTCCCCGTCTGGTCACGTGGGCCGTCGCCCATCACCACGCGGCTTTACGACATCGGCGGAGGCTTCAACATTCCCGTATCTATCGCGGGCGCTGCCGTGCTGCCGGGCTATGCCGTGCTGGCGGACGATTCCGGCGTGCTGTTCATCGCGCCTGAAGATCTGGAAGAGGTGATCTCGGTTGCCGAAACCAAAACCGAGCGCGGCAATGCCAACCAACCGCGCATTACTGCTGGCGAGAAGCTGGGGGAGCTGTCGGGCGCATCTGCAAAGGTAGCCGCCAAAAGCCAAGCCGGCTGACCATGAATTTTCTCGACCAGTTGCGCGAGGCGGTGCCACCTCATGCGATCACGGACCTATCCGATGAAATGGCACCGCATCTCAGCGACTGGTTGAACCGCTATCACGGGCGCGCCCTTGCGGTACTGAAACCGGCCACCACGCAAGAAGCGGCGCGCATGGTGGCATTGTGCCAAGCCCATCGCGTGCCGGTATTTCTGCAAGGGGGGAATACCGGATTGGTGGGTGGCTCCGTGCCGGACGAAACCGGCGATGGCGTGGTGTTATCCACCGCCCGCATGACCACGATTCAACCGGCTGATACCGCCAACCGCAGCATCACTGCACAGGCCGGTGCAACGCTTTCTGCGGTGAAAGCAGCGGCTGATGATGCGGGCTTGCGCCTGCCCGTGGCGCTGGGGTCTGAAGGCACGGCGCAAGTTGGCGGGTTGATCGCCACCAATGCGGGCGGCTCCCACGCCATGCGCTTTGGCATGATGCGCGACCTCGTAGTGGGGCTGGAAGTGGTGCTGCCGGACGGCTCTGTCGAAAGCGATTTGCGCCCTTTGCGGAAGAACAATTTCGGGCCGGACCTGTCCGGCATCTTCGTGGGCACAGAGGGCGCATTCGGACTTGTAACGGCAGCGACGCTTTCGCTGGTGGACCGGCCTGGCGCACTCGTTTCGTGTTTGTTGGGGTTGGATGAACTCGCAGCACTGCCCGATCTGCTGGCGCGGGCGCATGAACGCTTCGGGGCCGGTTTCGAGCGGCTGGAATTCATGGGCAAGGCGGGCATCACCATGGCGCTAAAACATGTGCCTGCCGCACGTCAGCCGCTTGAAGGCGACTGTGCGTGGACACTGTTGCTGGAGGTGGCAGGCCGTGACGAGGACAAAGTACGCGTCGACCTTTTGGACTTTCTGGAAGAGCTTTTCGAAGGCGGTATCGTCGGCGATGGCACGATTGCAGAAAGCCTGTCGCAGGGCGAAGCGTTCTGGCTGCTGCGCGAGGCGGTGGTGGAAGGGCAGCGGCTAGCAGGGCCGCAATTGAAGCATGACATCGCGGTTGCCGTGTCCGATCTGCCAGGTTTCATCATTGATATGACGCAGAGGGTGGAGAGCCGTTTTGCGGGATGCACGGTGAACGCCTTCGGCCACGCGGGCGATGGCAATGTGCATTTCAACATCTCCATGCCCGCCTATGATACGGTACGCGATGCTGAAATTTCTGCGATGATCTATGATGGCGCGGACGCTATGGGCGGCACGGTGGCTGCCGAACACGGCATCGGGCGCACCAAGCGCGAGCGTTTCCGCGCGCAGGCATCGCCTGCCAAGCTGGCCTTGCTGGACGCGATGAAGGACAGTCTCGACCCACAACGCCTGTTCAACCCGCATATTCTGTTTGCCCAAAACGAGGGAACCTCTCCATGAGCATCAATGCCGATGTCGAACACTGGGCAGTGAACAAATCTGCCCTGCATCACGCGGGCGGAGTGGTCGCCGCACAGCACCATCTGGCTGCAAAAGCGGGTGGCGATGTTCTGGCGCGGGGCGGCAATGCGGTTGATGCGGCCATAGGTGCCGCGCTGGCGCTCGGCGTCGTCGAACCATGGATGTGCGGGCTGGGCGGCAGCGGTGCGATGACAATATGGCTGCAGGCGGAAGGCCGCGCGGTCACACTCGATTTTCAAGGCGTGCTGGCCGCCGCCACCCGCACGGAAGATTATCCGCCCAACCCCGATGCGCCCATCACGCTGATGGGTTTTCCCACCGTGCGCGACAATGCCAATGTGGAAGGCTATCGCTCGATCACCGTGCCGGGGGCGGCTGCCGGTTTCGACCACGCTGTCACGCGATACGGCACGATGAGCCTGGCCGACATCGCAGCGCCTGCGGTCGTCATGGCGCGCACCGGCATCGCGTCGGACTGGTTCACCTGTTTGCAATCGTCGCTGATGATGGCGGTGCTGCGACATGATGATGTGTCGAGCAAGATTTACCTGCCGGACGGCGCGCCGATATTGCCGGAAGGGCGGCTGTTCATTCCGGGCCTTGCCGACACGTTGCAGGCCTATGCCGACGGTGGCGCTGATGCGTTTTATCGCGGCGATCTTGCAGCGCGCATCGTCGCTGATCTTCAAGCCGGTGGTTCGACCATAACGGGTGAAGATCTTGCCGCTTATACAGTTACAGAAGAAGCTGCCCGTAGCGCTGAACATCGCGGCGCTGTGGTACACACACCGGGGGTCACCAGTGGCGGCGAACGGATGCGCGATGCGCTCGCTTACATAGCTGAACATATGCCCCTAAATGGTTCAGGGCCAAGCCATGTGGACGCGCCCGAAACATGGACGACCTATGCCGACGCGCTGGACGCCGCATGGCGCAAGCACAACATCCGCATCGGCCGCGTCACAGAACAGGGCTCGTGCACCTCGAACCTTTCTGCCGTGGACCGTGATGGCAATATGGTGGCGCTCACCCACACATTGCTGAACCGCTTCGGCTCCGGCGTCACACTGCCCAAGACGGGGCTGCTGATGAACAATGCCGTCTCCTATTTCGACCCGCGCCCCAGCTTCCCCACCACGATGGAGGGCGGCAAGCGCATCAATGCGTCCAACATTTGCCCCATGGTCGCCAGCCGCGACGGCAAGGGGTTGTTCGCGCTGGGTGCGTCCGGCGGCAACCACATCATGCCTGCCGTTACGCAGGTGGCCGCGCAGATGTTGGATTTCGGCTCTACGCTGGAAGAGGCCATGAACCACGCCCGCATCGATGCGTCCGACCGTGGCTCCACCCGCGTCGACCCTGCGCTTGGTGCGAAGGTCGTTGAGAAATTGCAGGAGCGCGGACCGGTGGAGCTGGCGCAACGCCTGACCTTCCCGAAACTCTACGCCTGCGTTTCAGGCGTTGCCCGAGATGATGATGGCGGTTGGTGCGGGTTGAACGATCCCTCACAACCCGTTGGTGGTAGCGCCGGGCCGGAGCGGTTGGAGTGGGATGAAGACGCCACCACCGCAACCGCATCCGTTCGGGCCTGACAATCAACCCGGGGGGGTCGTGCGGTAAAAGCGCGTGGTCTCGCTGTTGGCGGCGCAAAAATCTGCCGCCGCATTCTGCGCGAGTTTCAACACACGCCGCACCAGTGCCTCACGCTGTCGGGAGACATGGGAGCAATAGATCGTCAGCGGCGTAATCTTCTCTTCCGCCGGAACATGCACCAGGCGCCCGCTGCTGATGTCGTCTTGTACCACGGCCAGCGGAATGGCCGACATGCCGTAACCCTGCCGCAACATATCGCAGATCGTGGGCAACGAATTGGCAAAATGCCGCCCGCCGGATTGCGTGGATGATGTGGTCAGGATCGACTGCACCGGCGAGTAAAGCGGCGATGTTGGCGGATAGAGAACGAGGTCGGATTTCCGCAGTTGCGACACCGTCAACGGCTTGCCGTCTGCAGGCGCAAAATTGGGTGCACCCACCCAGCCGATTTCAAAATCCATACCGAAATCGCGGGTCGATGTTTCCTCGTGGGGCAGGGCGGACAGGAAGGCCAGATCGACGGTGCCGCTTTGAATATCGCGGGAAATCTGCACGTTGGACCCCACGGTGAATTCCAGCGAGATATCCGGCTCGTCGCGGGCGGCAACCAGCAGCCGCTCGCCCCAGCAGGTGGAGGCCGGGCCAACCATCGCAACACGCACCTGCGTTTTGCTATCGCGGCGCACGGTTTCCAGCATACCGTCGCGCAGCAGCAGCATTTGCTCGGCATGGTCGGCCACTTCCAGCCCCAGCCGTGTAAAGCCCAAGCCGCCCGGTGTGCGGTCGATCAACCGTGCGCCCAGCATCTCTTCCATGGTGGCCAGGCGCGCAGAGATTGCGGGCTGCGTGACCGATATGCGGTCAGCCGCCTTTTGGTAATTACCAAGCTGGCGAACCCAGTACAGCGCTTCGAGTTGTTTGAAATTGATCATGCTGCCTCCGCCCTTAGAGCATCAGAATAATTGATTTAAGGCAAAGAAAATTTTGGTTTGCTACCGGCGCATCGCTTGTCCACGCTCGGCATCAACACTCATGTTGGACGATGCACCCGTGAACCCACGCACAAAAGACAAGCTGTTGAACATCCGCACACGCATGGCGGCGGGCGAGCCGTTGCAGGCGGCTTGGCTGTTCATGGGCTGCCCGATCGCAGCGGAAGTGGTGGCGCACGGCCCGTTCGATTTCCTCATCCTCGACACCGAACATTCCCCCAACACCAACGAAAGCCTCTACGGCCAGTTGCGCGCTTGCGATGCGTGCGAAATGCCCGTGGTGGTGCGGGTGCCGGAAGTTTCCCCGTCGCTTATCAAACTGGCGCTGGATGCCGGTGCAGCGGGCATCGCCGTGCCGGATATGCGCCATGCCGATGAAGCCGCGAAGCTGGTGCAACACATGCGCTATTCGCCTGCGGGCCGCCGCGGCACGCACCGTGTGGCGCGCGCTGCCGGTTACGGTTTCGACTGGGCGTCTTATGTCAACGAGGTCGCGCCGGCATTGCTGTCCATCGCCTTGATCGAAAGCGCGCAAGGGGTGGAAGCCACCCCCGCCATTGCGGCGACAGAAGGCATAGATGCCGTGTTCATCGGCGCGGTCGACTTGGCCGCAGACCTCGGCCATTTGAACGATATGGGCCACGCTGATGTTGCGACCGCGCTTGCCCGTATAGAAGAGGCGGTTGCCGCATCGCCTGCTGTGCTCGGCGGTCTGGCCGGGTCCGTCGCACAGGCGAGGGAGAAAGTGGCGCGGGGTTATGGCATCACATCCGTAGGGTCAGACCTCGTGTGGCTGCGCGATAAGGTGATGACTGTGGCCAAAGAAATGGCCGCATCATGAGCGGCCACCACGATGTCACCCCGCAGGTGGAGAAACGCTCCGGCCGGTTCTACCTTGCCAATATCGAACTCTCCATCGCTATGGCGATCCTGCTCGGCTTTCTCATTCTGTGTTCGTTGCAGGTGGTGTCACGCTTCGTGTTCAGCCTGCCCTTCACATGGACGGAAGAGCTGACCGCAGCGCTCGTGATCTGGATGACATTCCTCGGCGCGATTGCGGTCGAACGTCGCGACAGCCAAATCCGCGTGGAGCTTGTGCGCGAGATTTTCAGCCCCCGCGTGGTGGCCGTCATCTACGGCATTTTCGATCTCATGATTATCGCTTGCCTGATCGCGATGATGATTGGCGGTTATCACACCCTATCGGAAACCTCGTATCAGAAGACACCGGCGCTCGGCATATCGTTCAACCTCATCACCGCAGCGGTGCCGCTGGCGGCGGTGCCACTTTTGTTCTTCGTGGTCCGCAACGGCTTGCGCCGCTTTCGCGACGGCTGGGCCCATAAAGGCGGAGCTGAGTGATGGGCGATCCGTTCACAATTTTCATCATCGGTGTCTCGATCATCCTCATCATCATCGGGCTGCCCATCGCCTATGCGATGATTGCGTGTTCGCTGATCTTCATCATCGTCAACCAGCTACCACTGTCGTTGATGGTGCATGAACTGGCCCTGTCGCTGAATTCGTTCACGCTGCTTGCCATTCCGCTGTTCATGTTTGCGGGAAAGCTGATGACGGTGTCAGGTATTTCCGATCGCATTTTCGATTTTTGCAATCAACTGGTGGGCCGCGTTCCCGGCGGACTGGGCCACGTCAACATCACCTCGTCGCTGGTCTTTGCCGGTATGTCCGGCTCCATGCTGGCCGATGTCGCTGGGCTGGGGGAGATCGAATATAAATCCATGACGCGACAGGGTTACGATCCAGAATTCACCGCTGGTGTGACATTGGCATCCGCCTCCATCGGGCCAATCCTGCCGCCGTCATTGCCGATCGTGCTTTATGGTGTGGCCGCTGGCACGTCGATTTCCGGCATGTTTTTAGGCGGCATCCTGCCGGGCTTTCTTATCGCGTTTTCGCTGATGGTCTATGTCTACTGGGTGGGCAAGCGGAAGGGCTACAAATCGGACAGTTGGGGCGGATGGCGCGCTTTGGGCCACGCTTTCCTGCGGGCATTGCCGCCCCTGTTCGCCCCGTTCCTCATCGTCGGCGGCATGGCGTTCGGCTGGTTTTCGCCGACTGAAGCTGCAACCGTTGCCGTGCTCTACGCGCTGTTCATCGCTGCCGTGATCTATCGTTCGCTCGGCATCCGCGAAATGCTGTCGGCGCTGGAAGAGGTGGCGCTGTCTTCTGCGCGGCTGCTCTTCGTCATCGCCTCCGCCTTTCTGTTCGGCTGGGTCGCCACCTTCGGGCAGGTGCCGCAAATGCTGGCCGCCACCATTGCCGAACACATCCACTCCGCTGCCGTGTTTTTGCTGGTGGTCATCGTGGTGAACATCATTTTGGGCGCTATCCTTGAAAACGCTATTCCGCTGCTCATTCTTGGCCCCATGCTGGCCCCGATTGCGGAAAACCAGTTCGGCCTCGACCCCATCCATTTCGGTGTGGTGCTGGTGTTCAACATCATGCTGGGCCAGTTCACGCCGCCCATCGGGCTGGCGCTGTTCGTGATGAGCGACATTACGGGGTTCCGCGTTTCGCGGCTGTTTCGTGCGGTGGCGCCCTTCCTTGTGCCGCTCGTCATCTCGCTTCTGCTGATGGCCTACATTCCGCAGATCATCCTCTTCATCCCCCGCCTTGCGGGTTTCTAAAGCAACCAAAATCCAAACGGGAGAACGACCATGAAACCGATCAAATTAGCCCTCGCCACCGCAATCGGCGCATTGATGACAGCGCAAGCATTTGCAGCAGACGTGACCCTTCGCATGGCCCATGTGCTGCGTGAAGGCGATCCGGCTTTCATCACGGCAGAAGCCTTCAAACAAGAAGTCGAATCCGCCACCGAAGGCCGCGTTGCCATCCAGATTTTCCCTGCCGCACAGTTGGGCAACAACCGCAAACTGTTTGCGCAAATCCAGTCCGGCGCGATCGACGTATCATTCACGCCCTACAACATGCTGTCAGAAATCGAACCGGCGTTGAACGTCACCGCTGCCGGTTTCATGTTCGATGAATGGGCGCAGATGAAATCGGTTCTGGAAGCGCCGGAGCTTGGCGCGAAGTGGAGCCAGACGCTGCTTGAAAAAGGCGGGCTACGCATCCTGTCGCCGTTCTTTTACGGCACGCGAAACCTCACCACCACCGACACGCCGGTGAGCAAGCCTTCCGATCTTGCAGGCAAGAAAATCCGCGCCGTGCCAAACCCCATGTCGCTGGCCAATGTGAAAGGTCTTGGCGCTGCACCGACGCCGGTGGCGTGGCCTGAAACCTATCAGGCGTTGCGCCAAGGCACGGTGGACGGGCAGGAAAACCCGATACCCGTTCTTTACGCGGCCAAATTTTACGAGGTTCAGAAATACCTCACCAAGACCCAGCATCAGATGAGCGTGTTGCCCATTTTGGTGCGCGAAGCCTCCTACCAGAAACTGTCCGAAGCCGATCGCGCAGCCGTAGCCAGCGCTGCGGTAAAAGCGGCTGATACCGGCGTGAAAGCCATGGTGGACTTCACCAAAAATCTGGAAGCCGATCTGAAAGCCAAGGGCATGACCATCGTGGAACTGTCCGATGACGAGCGTGCCGTCTTCCGCGATTCCGTCCGCAAAGTTTTGATGGAAGAGGTGGACGGCAGCGCCATTCCCGACGGCGTGATTGCCGCCGTGGAAGCGCATATCGGCAAAGGCAACTAAGCGCGGTGAGCATCGCTGTTTATCTGCCGAACCCGGAGCGGCGCGCCTGGTGGGTCGACCATCTGGGCGGCCTGCTGCCGGACCATGAAGTGCTGGATTACGAGGCGGTGACCCGACCGGGCGATGTGCATTACGCTGTAGCTTGGAAACCACCGACCGGCTGGGTGGCGGGCTTTCCCAACGTGAAAGCCTGCATCTCTATCGGTGCGGGTATTGACCATATCGCGGCCGATACGGACTATCCCGCAGATGTTCCCGTGCTGAAAACCAAAGGCACGGATCTTACGCAGCGCATGTGCGAATATGTGATGCTGCATGTGTTGCGCCATCACCGTGAACTGCCGCGCCTTGAAAAGGCGAGCAGGGAAGGGCGGTGGGATCAGGTGATGACACCAACCGCGCAGAACCGCCGTGTGGGCGTCATGGGTCTGGGTGAACTCGGCCGTTCTGCGGTCACCGCGCTCATCGCCATGGGGTTCGATGTTGCAGGCTGGTCACGCTCCGGCGCGCAGGTTGTAGGCATGACGTCATATGCGGGTAGCGACGCCCTGCCTGACTTTTTAGCCCGCACCGAAATTCTGGTCTGTCTGCTTCCGCTGACGCCGGAAACCGAAGGCATTTTGAACCGCAAGAACCTGTCGCAAATGCCGCAGGGAGCCAAAATCATCAACTGCGCCCGCGGGCCGCATCTGGTGGATGCCGATCTGCTGGCGCTCCTCGACAGCGGCCATCTGGCAGGTGTGACGCTGGACGTCTTTCATCAGGAACCATTGCCCACGGACAATGCGCTGTGGGGCCGTAACGATATTCTCATCACCCCGCACATCGCCTCTCTCGTCGACCCTGTATCCGGCGGAAAGGTCATCGCCTCCAACATCTGCAAGTTCGAAAATGGTGAAGATGTGCCGGACGCGACGTTTGTCTCGAAGGGATACTGATGGTCGGAAGGAGACATCGTGGACACCACGATACATCCTGAAAGAAGATGTTCAGTAGGTTGAACTCATACCTAAGAACCGTTTTTGACACGAGACAATGTGCACAGAATTGATTCGAATGCAGTCTATGACCTGCTTTGGAATGGGCGGAGCAAGGACCGCAATTCGGAAACTGCCGAAATAGTGGAGCCAGGCGCACAAACGTTCAAGTTTGCGTGGTGGGAGTAGCTTGCTGCATTTGTGACTTAACCCATGGACGGGTGAAGCGTTCAATGCACTCTAGTGGTGTCTTCGAACTTGAAGTAATGGATCAACGCCATCGGTTTGCTGCTTCCCACACCAACAGTTTCACAACCACCGACCATAGTCGGAAACGAGCAAATGACGTGGCGGCTCGTCTTCTTCGATTTCGGCGAAACGGCCTATGGGTTGTTCGAAGATGTTGTCGGTGTGGTCGTCGTTGACGGTGGAGACTTCGCCGATCAGAACATCACCGCCTTCGCCCCAGAATTTGTGCCAGTTGCCTGCCATCAGCGTGACGCTCTCTCCCGGTGCCAGATGGATGGTGCCGCCCGGCTGGAACTCGCGGCGGATACCGTCTGAGTAAACGATGACGGATTTTTTCTGGTCGATATGTCCGTCCGCATCACTTTCAAACATCTCGATAGCAAGGGTCGCTCCGCCGCGGTTGATGATATCTTCTGCTTTCACGATGTGACGGTGCATCGGGGAAATCTGGTCCTTCCGCGAAATCATGATCTTCTCGGCATAAGCCATGCCGCCGCCAGCTTGAAGATCGGATAGGCGACCATTTCTCGTGGTGAAGAGGAACAGACCCATCGTGTCGAATTGCCCCGCGCCATAATCGGTAATGTCCCATCCTAGGCGGGCATCGACGATGCCATCGATTTCTGCGCGTCGTGCCCTCATTTCGTCCGGCGACCAGTAGGCGAAAGGTGGCAGGACGAAACCGTGTGACCGGATAAAAGCGTCGGCGTCATGAATAATGGCGTTGATGCGCGAACGTTTCATTGTGCGTGTTTCTCCGATTGCGTTTCTAGCCATTGATCCACTTCGGCACGGTGCGGAATGCTGTTTGCTGCGCCTGCGCGGGTAACGTGGAGGGCTGCGGTGGCCGAGGCGCGAAACATCGCGTCGTGATAGGTTGCACCGCTATCGAGCGCTGCAATGAAAGTGCCGATATACGTGTCACCCGCGCCGGTCGTGTCCGCGGCTTGAACCTTGTGGGCAGACACATAAAGCGGTTCGGCTTGTGGGGCGAAGTAAGTGGCACCGGCAGACCCTGCCGTCACCAGTCGCTGAATCTCGTCGAGCCGTGTGGGGTCGATGTTGGAAGTTGAAAGCTGCTGCATTTCTGTTTCGTTGAGCACGATCAGGTTCACCAACGGCACCATCTGCTTGGCGATATCAGCGTCGTACGGTGCCGCTGACCAGATGATTTTCATGCCCCGTTCTCGACCGGCAGCCGCGAAAGCGGCGGTATCGTTGGTCTCGTTTTGCAACACCAGCGTGTCGGACGTCGATGCGCTGGATAATGCACGATCAATCCATGCGTGGTCGAGCATACCGTTTGCGCCGGTTTCCAAGGTGATGGCGTTTTCGCCTGCATCATCGACCTGAATGATCGCCTGTCCGGTGAGGATATTGTCCAGCACCGCAATGTGTTTCGTATCGACGCCGAAAGATTGCATCTGCGCCAACTGCGGACGTCCGTCTGTTCCAACTGCTCCGATGTGCACAACCGCAGCACCGGCACGGGCTATCGCCACGCTTTGGTTCGCGCCTTTGCCACCGAGTTGGCGGGTCACGCTTGTTGCGGCAATAGTCTCTCCAGGCGCAGGCAGATGCGGTACGCGAAAGGTCGTGTCGATGTTGATCGAACCGATATTGTAGATTGTCACGATGGCGCTTTCATTCGTTCATCACGCCGGAACGGTGTCCGGCGTCATCGCGCCCGTCATCAACGCCACAGCATCCGACATGGTGTATTCTTTCGGGTCCACGACGCAGAGCCGTTTGCCGAGACGGTGGACATGGATGCGGTCAGCGACCTCGAAAACGTGGGGCATGTTGTGTGAAATGAGCACGATCGGGATGCCCCGCGAGCGCACGTCCTGAATGAGATCGAGAACGCGGCGGCTCTCTTTCACGCCGAGCGCTGCGGTCGGTTCGTCCAGAATGACAACACGGGAACCAAAGGCTGCCGCTCGTGCCACGGCTACGCCCTGCCGTTGCCCGCCAGACAATGTCTCCACTGCCTGATTGATGTTCTGGATCGTAAGCAGTCCGAGTTCGGATAGCTTTTCACGCGCGATTTCTTCCATTCGCTTGCGGTCCAGCTTGCGGAACACGGAGCCCAAAATACCGGGATGGCGCAACTCGCGACCCATGAACATGTTGTCGGCAATCGACAGGGCAGGCGACAGGGCAAGGTTTTGATACACCGTTTCGATACCCGCATCGCGGGCCATCTGCGGTGCGGTAAAATGGACGGGTTTGCCTTCCAACAGCACCTCGCCCCCATCGGGAACAATGGCACCCGACACGGCTTTCACCATGGTGGATTTACCGGCTCCGTTATCGCCAATCACGGCGAGAATTTCGCCCTCGTGCAAATCGAAATCAGCACTGTCCAGCGCGGTGACGCGGCCGTAGCGTTTGACGAGATTGCGGCCCTGCAGAACCGGCTTCGTGTAATCGGGCGCGGTCATGCTGATACCTTTCTGATCCACTGGTCCACCGCAACGGCGGAGATGATGAGAAGGCCGATCAGCAGATAGGTCCATTGCGGGTCCGTGCCGATGAGGCGCAGACCAAGCGAGAAGACGCCGACTATCAACGCACCGAACAACATACCGAGAATGGAACCACGCCCGCCGAACAGCGATATGCCGCCGATCACCACCGCTGTGATGCTTTCGATATTGGCGAATTGCCCAGCTGTGGGCGATACCGAGCCGATCCGCCCGATAAGCGCCCAGCCTGCAAAGGCGCAGATAAGACCGGCGGTCACATAGACGGAAATAAGCGTGCGTTTGACGCGTATGCCGGACAGTTCGGCAGCCTCGGGATCATCGCCGATCGCATAGACGTGGCGGCCCCATGCGGTGTTGGCGAGCACATATGCCAGCACAGCAACGAGCACCACGAACCCGATCACCCCATAGGTGAAGACGGCCCCGCCAATGCGTATCTTCTCTCCGAAGAATTGCAGGATAGGTGCCGCTGCCGCGATATCCTGACTGCGGATGGTTTCGTTGGAACTGTAGAGGAAATTGGTCGCCAGGATGATCTGCCACATGCCCAGCGTCACGATGAACGGGGGCAACCGCACGATGGCAACCAGAACGCCGTTGATGAAGCCGCAGAATGCCCCGACAGCCAGACCACAAATAACGGCAAGCTCCGGCGGTAGCCCGTAGCGGAAAGTGAATTGCCCCATCACCACCGATGACAACACCATGATGGCACCCACCGATAGGTCGATACCCGCTGTCAGGATGATGAGCGTTTGCGCGGCACCGACGATGCCGACGATGGCAACCTGTTGCAAAATGAGCGTAAGCGCGAAGGGCGAAAAGAATTTCGATCCCAATAACAGACCGAACACCACGAGCGATGCGACCAGCACGATGAGGGGGACCAATGCCGGGTAGGAATGCAGCACATGCTGCACCGTTTCTACCGGCGACCGACGGCCTGTCGTAAACGAAGCCACACGGTTGTCGCTGCCTTTCAGCACGCTGTCGTAGTCATCATCCTTGCCTGCCATAGGCTTTCTCCCAAATGCCGTTCGCCTAACCGGTCGCAGGCTTCATGCCTATCTCGTCACAGGTCGGTTGATATGAAAAGGGGCGACCTGTGCCGCCCCTTTCGCAAATCGTGTTAGTGGCCTTAGCCCCAGCACAATTCCTTGCCCTTGACAGTGTCGATGGACTCCACGCCGTCAGCAGGTTTGTCGGTTACCAGCGCGACGCCGGTATCGAAGAAATCCTTGCCTTCGGTGGGCGCGGGTTTCGTGCCGTCCTTGGCGAAGGCTGCAATGGCTTCGATGCCTTTGGATGCCATGAGCAGCGGGTACTGCTGTGAAGTTGCGCCAATGACGCCGTCCTTCACGTTGGCCACGCCCGGGCAACCGCCATCGACGGAAACAATCAACACATCGCCTTCGCGGCCAACGGCCTTCAGCGCTTCATAGGCACCGGCTGCGGCTGGTTCGTTGATCGTATAGACGACGTTGATTTCAGGGTCTTTGGTGAGAAGATTCTCCATCGCTGTGCGACCGCCTTCTTCGTTGCCTGCGGTCACATCGTTGCCGACGATGCGGGCATCATCTTCATCACCCCATTTGGACACATCTTTCACATCGATGCCGAAGCCGGTGAGGAAGCCCTGGTCACGCAGCACGCCGACGGACGGCTGTGACACGGCGAGGTCGAGCATGGCGATCTTGGCGTTGGCGGCTTCGTCACCCAACGTGGCAGCAGCCCATTTGCCAATCAGTTCACCGGCGAGAAAATTGTCCGTGGCGAACGTGGCGTCTGCGCTGTCGATAGGTTCCAGCGGTGTGTCGAGAGCGATGACCAGAATACCGGCATCGCGGGCTTGCTGAACGGCTGGCACGATGCCTTTCGTATCGGATGCGGTGATGAGAATGCCTTTGGCACCATCGGCGATGCAGGTTTCGATTGCTGCGACCTGGCTTTCGGAATCGCCGTCGATCTTACCGGCATAGCTTTTTAGCGTGATGCCTAGCTCTTCTGCCTTGGCGGTCGCGCCTTCCTTCATTTTCACGAAGAACGGGTTGGTGTCCGTTTTGGTGATGAGGCAGGCCGATGTTGCGTGCGCATCGGCCATTGCTGCGGTGGACATTGCGCTGAGGGCCAGACCGGCCAGCGTTGAAGTGATGAGTGTGGTCTTCATGGTTTCTCTCCCGTTTAATGTCACGAACGAGCCTCTTTTGTGCCCGTGCGGACCCTTTCCTGTCATCACCAACGAGGGCGCGTCAATAAATAAATTCAACTGATTTAATAATTTTTGGCAATGCGGTCGCGATTTGCCGCGCGCTGTAAGACTGGTTAGGAAGCCACTATGGAACCGCTCGATAACGTACACCCCTTCACGCCAGCGACTGCCAAGCGCGGGGTAAAGCGCGGTGGTGGGTCGAACCAGATGCGGGTGGGTGCCTATAACGAGCGGCTGGTTCTGTCGCTGGTTCGCCGCCGTGGCGCCATGTCGAAATCGGAAATCGCCCGTCATTCCGGCCTGTCGGCGCAGACAGCCTCTGTTATTGTTCGGGCCTTGGAAGACAACGGCCTGCTGCTGCGTGGAGAGCGCCAGCGCGGTGGCGTCGGGCAACCGTCGGTGCCGATGCGGATCAATCCACGTGGCGCATTTTCTATCGGTCTGAAGATCGGTCGCGGCAGTGCGGATGTGGTGCTGATCGACTTCGTGGGGCGTGTTGTGGACCGCGCGCGTTTGGTGTTCGAATATCCGCGCCCCGACGACATCAAGTCATTTGCCATAACATCCATCTCACAATTCCGCTCTCGCCTCACGGCGGACCAGGACGCGCGCATTGCCGGGATCGGTATTTCCGTTCCCTTCGAATTGTGGAAGTGGGCGGTGAAGGTGGGCGGTCCCGCTGACGAGATGGAGCAGTGGCAGCAGCCTGGTTTCATGGACGGTATCGAAACGGCCACCGGATTGCCCGTGCATCCCATTAACGATGCGACCTCCGCCTGCGGTGCCGAACTCGTTTTCGGCTTGGGACGGGAACTGTCGGATTTCATCTACATCTTCATCGGCACATTCGCCGGTGGTGGACTTGTGCTCAACGACACGTTGTTTCGCGGGCGCACCGGCAACGCTGGTGCACTCGGGTCGTTACCCGTGCCGCTATCTGGCGGGTCCAGCCAGTTGGGCGATCATGCTTCACTGTTCGAACTGGAGCGGATGCTCGTGGATCGCGGTCTCGATCCTGCTGCCATATGGGCGAAGCCGGACGACTGGGGCGGCGCGCGGGACGTGATCCGCCGCTGGATCGAACGGGCGGCAGAAGCTCTTGCTGTGGCCGCGATTTCCTGCTGCGCGGTGCTGGACGTGCGCCACGTCGTTATAGACGGCGCATTTCCCCCGGCCATCCGCGCACGGTTGGTACAAGCCGTCGATCAGGCGCTGGACAGGCTCGATCTCAGCGGCATAGCCCGCCCCGAACCCCGCTCCGGTACCATCGGCCCGGATGCCCGCGCCATAGGCGGCGCAAGCCAACCTCTGCTACACCGCTATCTGCTGGATCGCGATGTTCTGTTCTCTCCAGGCGAAACGGCGCAACCATGGGGATACAGCCCTTAGGGGCGTGAGCGGAGCTTTGCATTCAGCGCGAACAAGCATAAGTTCGCCCGATGGCGTTGCCTCAGGAGCATTTCTTGGGATTGAACTGACAGCCATCTAGCGTCCTGCAATGACCAATCGCTTACCCTTTCATTATTTCGAAATATCACCCGAGATCATCTGCGTGGCGATGATGATGTATGTCCGGTTTTCGCTCTCACTGCGGAATGTCGAGGATCTGCTGCACGAGCGTGGCATCGACCCAAGCTATGAAACGATATGCTTCTGGTGTAATAGATTTGGTTCTCTGTTTGTTGCCGAAATCCGTAAACGTGGCGTCCAAAAGATGTATGCCTATTCGAATTGGCGGTAGCATCTGAACGAGGTGTTTGTGGCGATTAACGGCGAGACGCACTATCTGTGGCGGGCTATAGATCACGAAGGTGAAATGCTGGAATCCTACGTCACCAAACGCCGTGATCGTAAGGCCGCATTAAAGTTCATCAGGAGATCGATGAAACGCTACGGTCGGCCACACGTCATCGTAACGGACAAGCCTCGGCCTTACGGCGCTTCGATGAAAGTCATAGGCAACGCAGTGAATGGTCACACAGAAAACTGGAATCACTCATGCATTATCGCGATGAAATCCTTGAAGTCGGGGCCTTCTATTAGCTTCAGGCCCCAGTCGTAAAATGCACGCTGGGTTATTGAGATCCGCCGGATTTCAACGAGTCCGGAATGCCGTTTGTCGGATTTCAGCAAATCCATAAGCATCAGCACGTTTGCCTCTGGACCTTCCAAAATCTGACCGAAATTCTTGCCATTGAAGGACAGTGCGCCAGTGATGTCGTGCTCGACGTTCCATACGTTTGATTTCGTGACGATCTGGTCAATAGTCTTTTGATCAACAGATGCAGATGCAGTGCTCACGTAGAATAGCCTGATCACTTGGTGTCCTCGCAATTTTTCTGAAACCTGCCAGCCAATGGCGAGCCTCATCTTAATTGGATGGATACCTCACGGACGAACCAGTCTCAAGTTATGCGTAAGCGCATCCCATGCGGCACGCTGCTAAACCAACTGAAACAATACGATATATGCCGGCTGCCTTGCCAATTCTGTTAAGAGCCGAAAACTCCTAACGCGATGTGTTGCGCTTCTTCTTCAAGACCTTTTTCAACCGGTGCTGAACGTAGTCACCGTAGCGTACCTTCCGGATTTCATCCTTCATGCGCGTGGGATTGTTCTTGAAAATGTACCACTCTCCATCGGGCTCCCGGCGTTGATAGATGCGCCGACCGGCAATATGATGGGAAAAGCAAGTCACCGCACGCGCTGAGCCGCCACCGCCATGCCAGATGGCGCGAAAGCACATTTTCCCTTTGCCGGGCAGATACCAGTTGCCCTCACCATATTTTCCTTCACGGACAGAAATGATGGAGGTGAAACGCCTCTTGCTGTTGGCCATAAAGCCCGCGCCCCGCCCCCAGATCCAGGATCTGTTATGGTAGAGCTTGAACAGTTCGTTGATCGACATTGGTCTTGCCGCTTCTGCTCGTTCAGCCACGCTTGCAGCCGAGGCTGCCCCAGTTCCCAATGCGACCGAAGCCGCCAAAAATACCGTTGCTATCAAATACCTCATTGTCGTTTCTCCCCATTTCCCATTTAGTTTGCGTAGCAGCGGCTAAAGCTGCTTGATGTTGAGTGGTTTAATTCAGAACCCTTGAGCCCACGCGCCAGTCTGGAAAACCGTAGTTTTCCGGCCACGGGTAAACTTCTTTCTGGTTGAAATAGATGACAGCGGTCAGGGCTGGAAATTCGGCGTGCTTTTGGCGCACCGTGCTTTCCCAAGCCGCAACATATGCGGTGTCGCCCACATACCCGAGCTCGGCAACAATCACTGGCTTGCCGAGACTTGCCGCCAGATCATAGCGGGGTTTGAGGATTTCCTTGAACGTTCTATCGCGACCGAATTTATCGTTATCCCACTTCTGCAGGCCGAAAATAGTTAGGCCGACAACGTCAACGTAGTCGTCTCCGGGGTAGTATTCCTTCAGGTCTTCACGCCCAAAGGGCGACCACATGTATTGCACATTTGGCGCTGTCTTTTTGCAAGTGTCGATGACTCGGCGGTAAGCTGCGATATAGGTTTCGTGATCCCAACCGGACCAGATGAATTGACCTTCGGAATCGTCCATCTCGTGACCCCAGCGAAGGGTTACGTTGCTTTTTAAATTTGCCAGACTGGAGCAGACCTGTCGGACGTTTTCATCGTAACGCCCGTTTGAAATTCCGGTCTGCAAGGCCTCGGCAGTATTCCGCTCATTTCGTGTCCATGTCCAAGGTTCGAGCGTGACCAGCAGTGAGCGTCCTCGTTCAATGGCATAGGCATCTGCAGCGGGCAGGCTGGCGAGATCGACATCTTCCCAGGGTAGAAATAGGTGTTCGATCTGCACGTCAGTGTCTGACGAGAAATCGCCTCCGGGGTCATACGCCCCGAAATTGAGAGAGCCTGGCGGGGCTGCAACAGTAACTGCGGTGAAGGTGAACACCACGGATGCTATCAGGCCGGACAGTATTTTGAATTTAACGCTTGGCATTGTGAAACGTGCGAACATTATCTAGCTCCTTCTTCGATGATCGGTGGCACAGAACCGGATGGCGCAAGGTTTGAAGCGGGTCATCGGTCTGCTTCCTTTTCCCATCGCGGTTGGAAATAAATACGCACCGTGCCTGCCGGTGACCGACCTGCGCCGGATGCAAGGAATTTGGTTTGGGTCAATACGAGTGGCTCCAACCCCTTTGACAGAGCATCAAGGCCGTCCAAACCTCTTTGGGAAATTGCCGACACAGACATCGCGACCAGACCTGCTGCTAATGAGGTTTGGCCAATCTGGTGCAGGGGGGTCGTGCTCCAGCCAATGTCGTTTTCGTGCCAGTGCTTGAACAGGATCACGGCAAATAGCGCGGTGTAGAGGAGCGCATTCACCGTCGCGAGCAGATAGAAACCCCGTGCCTCGCGCACATCGTGAAATAACAACACCGGCAACAGTGAACCAACCGCCAAGACGGCATAGGGCAGCACGACACGTAGCGGCAGCAGATCAACTTCACCAGTCCCCTTTGGGGTGATGCGAAAATCGACGAAACGCCCTGTTATGCGATCAGCGACCGCCATCAGGCAGCCCCACAGAACCCAAGGCCATTGCGCGCACGGGAAAAGCATTTTTTCCCAGCTGATGACCTTGGCATCAAGCGGTCTGAAGAGACCGTCGCGGCGCATTTGGTAGGCTGCTAATACCAGCACTACAGTTGTTGGTAGCAGATGTCCGAGAAATGCTGGGTAGGTTACGTTTGCAAAGCGTATGCCGAAGCCGAGCGCCGCGATGGGCATCAGATACATTGTTGCCATGAAAAGTGCGAACAGCGGATACCAGAGCTGAGAGAAAACGAACTGGAATTTGAGTTTGCCCGGTAGGGCCGTGAAAGAGCGCGGCGTATAGCTCATCAAGAGCGTCAGCAGACTTCGCGACCACTGAAACTCTTGCGTCACCATGTCAGCGAAACTGGACGGGCCGGCTCCAATTGCGCTGGCATTGATTGCGTGAACGCCGCGCCAGCCACCCGCATTCATCATCATGGTTGTGGAATGGTCTTCCGCCAGTTCGGGCCCGAGCCCGCCGATATGTTGTAGCGCTTGCGTGCGAACCGCATAATGAGAGCCGATACACATAGGAGCCCAACGGCCGGTGTAGCCAGACTGCAGAACGCCATGGAACAGTGCTTCGCTGTGCAAGCGTGCCCTTGCCGACCAGCTTTCTGTCTCATTGCTGGAACAGACACTCGGCGCCGATACATAACCAACTAGCGGGTCTGCAAACGGTGCGACCATCGCGGCAAGATAGCCCGGTTGAGGCACATGGTCGGCATCCAGTTGGGCGACTATGTCGTAGTTTTCGTATCCGTACCGGTCATAGAAAAATGCAAGATTGCCTTCCTTGCAGCGTGTTCGGCGAGGCCATGCTGCGCGATGATAGTCAGTGCAGCCGTGACGTGTCGAAACCCTTACATCGTTGTCGTGACACCAGCGAAGTGTGTCCTCTGTCGGGTTCTCGTCTGCGAGCCAGGTATCGTGAGGATGGTCCTGTGCAAGCATGGCCAACAACGTGGAACGAACGATCGAGAACGGCTCTGTCGGCGTCTTGGTCACCACCATCGCAACTCGTGGCACGGATTCAAACTGCGGATCGGACCGGCTGGTTTTTGCCTGCATGAACATTGCCAGGAAATAGAACTGCAGGAAATAGATCCAGCCCATACCCAGCGAGACAGCTGCAAACCGAACGCCGCCGATATTGTGTTCGGGCGTCAACCACCAGTTCCAAAAGAACGTTGCACAACCGAGCCATAGCGCGAATAGAGCGCCGTATTTGACCCGCTGACGACCCGTCAGAGCGTGTTCCAGATACTGCCGCGGCCTTTCTGCGGGCAATTCAAGACCGGGTCGCATCATGTCTGGTAACGGGATGTGCTCACGCGTCTGCATGATCGACCAATTCCAGCCCAAAGCTTGGACCTGCAGTTCGCACGATAGACTCGATGTCAGACATCTGAGGCACGAAGCCTAGCGTCTCACGCGCTAGCGAGGCATCAGCATATAGGCATGGTGGATCTCCGGGGCGACGTGCATTCAATTGCACAGGTACCGTACGATGCGTGGCTTTCTCAATTTCGCTTACGACGTCTAGCAGTGACAGGCCGGTGCCGGTTCCCAGATTAACGGCAAGGTTCTCACCACCATCGCATAGGTGTTCGAGTGCCAAAATATGAGCGACAGCAAGGTCGCAAACGTGGATGTAGTCACGGATGCAAGTGCCATCGGGCGTGTCGTAATCGGTTCCGTAGATTAGTAATTTATCGTTCGTGCCCGCTGCAGCACGCAGGGCGAGGGGGATAATGTGGGTCTCAGGGTCGTGCCACTCTGCAAGCTCCCCGTCCGGGTCTGCGCCGCACGCATTAAAGTAGCGCAGAATGACATACCGCAAGCCGTAGGCTGCCGCGTAGTCGGCCAGCATTTCTTCACCGATCAGCTTGGTTCGTCCATACGGATTGATCGGCTTTTGCTGTTCCGTCTCCCGGATAGGGAGCGTTGTTGGAATGCCGTATGTCGCGCAGCTGCTTGAAAAAATTATCTTGTCGACGCCTGCCACTGTGCACGCTTCGAGTAGCGAAACCATGCCAGCAACATTGTTACGGTAATATTTGCCCGGGTCCGTCATAGACTCGCCGATATAGGCTGAAGCCGCAAAATGAATGACCGTGTCGATGTTGTTTGACATAAGCGTGGCCGCCACACGTTCCGTGTCTTGCAAGTCCGCCTCAATCAGAGGTCCCCACATCACGGAACCGGCGTTACCGGTGCTTAGGTTATCCAGGGTAATAGGTTTATAGCCCAAAGCGGCGAGCGCTTTGCATGTGTGACTGCCAATGAAACCCGCGCCCCCTGTCACCAGGATAGGAGCATTGGTCATCACGCCGACTCCGATATGGCCTGTGGTTCGGCTTGCAACTGAGATGCGAAATAAGCCGTTGTCCGACGCACGCCTTCAGCTAGCATGATAGACGGTTCCCAATTCAGCGTCTGTTTGGCTTTGGAAATGTCCGGGCGACGCTGCTTGGGATCATCGACGGGCAATGTGCACATCTTCAAATGTGATCCGGTGCCGGTCTGCTCAATGACCAGTTCTGCCAGTTGACGGATCGTGAATTCGACCGGATTTCCTAGGTTTACCGGAGTCGTGACACTGCCATCGGAGCGGATGAGTTTAACGATGCCATCAACGAGATCATCAACATAGCAAAACGATCGTGTCTGTGAGCCAGAACCGTAGATAGTAATCGGCTCGCCCCGTAATGCCTGAACGATAAAATTGGAGACGACGCGTCCATCATCGGCCAGCATTTGTGGGCCGTAAGTATTGAAAATGCGGGCAACTTTGACGGTCACATCGTAACGCTCCGCAAAATCATGGCAAAGAGCCTCCGCCGCGCGCTTGCCCTCATCGTAACAAGAGCGGGGACCATACGGATTGACGTTCCCAAAATACCCTTCCGACTGCGGGTGAACGACAGGGTCACCGTAGACCTCCGATGTCGAAGCCTGAAAGAAGCGTGCTCCCTTATCGCGTGCCATGTTGAGCAAATTGAGTGTGCCGTTTACGCAAGTCTGCATCGTATGGATGGGGTCTTGCTGGTACTTTGGCGGTGATGCGGCGCAGGCGAGATTGTAGATCTCGTCCAGAGGCCCAGCCAGCTTCAACGGCTTTATGACGTCGTGACGGATGACCGAGAATGAAGAGTTCGTCGTCAACTCCAGCACGTTTGCGGATCGGCCTGTCTGAAAATTATCAGCGCAGATGACCGTGTGGCCCTCGTCCAGAAGGCGCTTGCAGAGGTGGGAACCCAGGAACCCGGCTCCACCTGCAACCAGTATCGTTTTTCTACTTTGTTTCTTTCCAGACCGGCCGATTGAGCTCAGTGAAATCTTCGTTCCAATATTTTGAATCTTACGCATGTCAGCACCCTTACGGGTTGCTGTGCAGCATTCGAAAAACTCGAAGGTAGCCACCAAACACTAGAGAATTCAAACAGCTAACCGCTTTCGAACTGCCCATCCCTCAGCATTTTAGAGCCCCGGCATACCAATACGCACAACAACCGCCCTCTATTTATATCGCTTAGAGTGAGTGGCAGATGATTGGAGAGTCAATGAAATGTATAATAATAAGTTAATTTATCTCGAAAATTACAATATAATAAAATATTAGGTAAATATTATTTCATGTAAATGTCATTATCGAGAAATATTACAATTTCTTGTAATAATAATTATTCATTTTTTGTTTGATTTTTTTATCCGCGTGTCGCGTAGTGTTCGCGCAATACTAGATTGCGCCCCGCGCAAAGCATCGTGATTTTCTGCCGAAGCCAGCGGGTGAACAAATATAAGATGCGCGGCCTATGTAAGCCTGTCTGGTACGTTTGGGCGCCACCGACTTTGAAGCTGAAAACGAGCGCTGTGACCTTTTCACATTTACACCCCGCACCGCCAGTTTTCTGGTCGATGGTTTTTGAGCGGCGTATCCCGCCGATGTTTTCTCCAAGACCTGCGGACTGTAGGAGCTCTTGCTTTGTAGAGCACAGGCTGAGGATGTCGCAGCTAAGCACAGTAGGCAAAGGATGGTTGTCAGATGTTTGGGATTCAGCATGGGGCCTCGCCGAGCAGTGCTTGGGCACAACAAAGGCAGGCCGTACTGACCGAGTTCGATACGAGTCGACGGTGCCGTGTGCGTATGTCTCAACACTGAGGGAAATATCTAAAAATCACGTTAACGATCAGCAGCAGCTAAGACTTGAATAAGGCTAGGCGTAGGTGACGCTGATCACGTCTTATATCCATAAAGACGATCTTTGGATGATAGCATATTTCGGAATATCTAATAAGGAATTTCATCAATTCTCTATTCTTAAAATTTTTAATTTGATTTGGAATTCAATGAAAATTGAATTTTATGACGCAAAAATTCTACAATGATAATGTGAGCACTAAAATTTTGGGGAATGGCGTTGAATTTATCTCACTCTGAAATAAATAATGGTCATATCCACGATTATATTGTGGCGTTTATCGCTCTCGTAATAGTCGTTTTTGCATTTATTCATATCGTTGTGGAATTTTGTTGGATTAGCCAAAACTGTGGTGGCTGGACAACGCCCGTCAACAATTACGGGTATCTGTTCGATGTCACGAAAGAGAACAGCATCCCCAATTGGTATTCGGTCGTGCAACTGTCCCTTGTTGCCCAATGCCTAGCGTTCATAGCGTACCAACAGCGTAAGCGACTTGCGCCGTCAGCTGCTTGGTGGGGTTTAGCGCTTATATTCGTGTACATGTCATTGGACGAAGCCACCGACATGCATGGCTTATGGCGGCTTGCCATAGGCGACTACACGATCCCAGGAACGCTGGATGCTCGTTTCGCTTGGGTTATTCCAGGTGGTATTGTCGTACTTGTGGTAGCTGCGGCCTACATGCGCTGGTTGCTGGCCCTGCCTAAAGAAACGCGGTGGCGGTTCGTTCTCGCGGGCTGCGTTTTCCTGACTGGCGCATTGGTTTTGGAGACTGTGGGCGCATTCGTGGCCGACAGCACGTTTCGCAACACGCCCTATTTGATCATCAGTGCCTTGGAAGAGCTGCTGGAGATGGCCGGTATACTGATCATGTTACATGCAGTGCTGCGCGTCATTGAAACGAAATACCGCATCGTAGAGGTTGCGGCCTGAACGGAGTGACGAGTGTTGGGCAAGCGGCCTCTTGCTATCCCTCATCTGGCGATGGGCGTCTCTACACACCCCACCTTGCGATAACTCATGTGCCAACCTCAAAATCCAACGAAGAAAGTGGGAGGCCAAGTTAAGCCAACTTCATCCCAGCACGTAGCCTGTACCGCGAATGGTGGTAAGGAGCTTGTGGCTTTGGCCTGAATCAATCTTCCGTCGCAGCCGGTGAATATGCACCTCAACGATATTGGTGCCAGGGTCATGAGCTATGCCGAACACCTTCTCCAGCAGCTCGGCCCTGCTAACGGCTTGGTTTTTTCTGGCTACCATATAGCGGAGAATTTCCATCTCCTTGCCTGATAGCTGGATCGGGGTGCCTGCACGGAATGCTATCCGGGAGTCCCGCCAGACTTGCAAATCATCAACAGACACATCGGTAGATGATGGCGTGGAGCCACTCAGTATCTGTCTAAGCCGGGCCTCCATCTCCTGAGGTGAGCAATCGGAGCGAATGAAGTGGTCAGATCCGCTGTCATATGCCGATGCGATATGAGCCGGTTCATTGTCCCGACCTACCACCTGTATTGTGAGGGCCGGAAAGTCGGACCGGGACCGCGTCAGGAATTCGACCGCGGCTGGAGAAGCATCCCAGTTGCGAAGAGTGAGGCATCTGATCGGGCCGCCTGAGAGAATTCTGCGCCCCTCATCAAGGTTTGGCGCTAAACTTGCGCAAGCGCCCAGCTTTGAAAGCAGACCGATAATTTCTGCACCGGACCAAGCCCCTTCGGCCCCATTATAGTCAACGACTAGCATTGCGGTTCTCCCCAAACCTACATCACAGCATTGCCAATTCCGTCGCCCGCTTACGGAACTCCATTCCTCATTCCAATATGCCGCGCTCACAGGAATTTACGTGAAAAACGTTATTTGTCAATGAGATGACAATATTCGCCACCAATGTGATATTGAGAGATTGATCTATATTTGGTTTATTTCAATATTTGTAATATTTCATTTCCGTATTTTATGGGGAATTGAATTTCTGTAATCATGAATTTTTGGCTCTGGAGTAAAAAGAAGTAATTTTTCTATTTTTATGCCCTGCAGCCGCTTGTGAAGCGAGGCTTCTCAACCTTGTTGGGCATGTTGGCCTGAGCCCTCACGCAAATGCATGTTGATCAGCAATTCAGGCGTTCGATAAGAACGGGGTTTGAACTTTTCAATTTCAAGAGATGACATCAGCACCTTAGATTACAAATTTTATAAAAGTTACGAAATTCTTAACGTGACAGTTTATCCATCGTTACAAATACTGATTTCAGGATCACTCCTACCTTGCCGGTGATGGGGCAATTATACCGTCGGCAAAATGTGGAGCGGGTGGGGACTTAACTTCCGCTTTACGAGATCATATTGCCCGTACAGAGCAATTATGTGCCCGTAGTCGATCCTTCATAGTTCACGTTTCTTCGCGCCGTGAAGAAACGAAAGCCGTTGACGTTCGATCATTGTTGATCGGGGCGGGGTCTTCGTTTGGCCCTCTGTCAGTGGATTTGAGTAGTAGCAGGGAGTAAATAATCATGGTTGCCAACATCAACATCGCCGATCTTCTTTTCCTCAACGAGCAAGTCGTTTTGGGTGCAAATCCACCCCCAGGAGGAGACGTTCTCAGCCCGCTTGGCATTCGTGCCATTGAAGGTTCCAATAACAACATTACGCATCAAATGATCGTCGATCAGTATGGTCGTATCGTTGATACCGACACGTTTGGTACGGTCGATCAGCCATTCTTGCGTTGGGTTGATACGGACACATCACCGCTTGCGCTGACGCCGGATCAAAACTTCGTCTACGGCCCGGGCAACGCGATGACCGCAGGCTTCTCTCAAGCCAATCTTGGCAACAATCCACGCACGGTTTCCAATCTGATTGCAGACGAATCCGCTGCTAATCCAGCTGTTCCAGCCGACCTCACCAATGCAGGTGATCCTGGCCAAGGTACTTTGCCGTTCAACACGCTGATGACCTTCTTCGGTCAATTCTTCGACCACGGCCTCGACTTCGTGAACAAGGGTGGCAATGGCAGCGTCCTGATACCAATCCTGCCGGGTGATCCACTTTACAACTCGGACCCAGGCGCTTTCAATTTCATGCCGCTAACGCGCGGTACGCTGGATGCCCAAGGCGAACTGACCAACTCAACAGCACCATTCGTTGAGCAGAGCCAGACCTATGGCTCACGCGCTTCCACCACGTTCTACCTGATGGAATATGACGTTAACGGCGATGCGACCGGTGATCTGGTGCAGGGTGCTGATGGCGGCATGGCCACGTGGGCAGACATCAAGGCCAACGCAAATATGTGGGCGCAGGCACAAGCCGGTGCTGATCCTGCCACTGTCATGCTGACAGACGCGCATGTCCTGAACATTCCAGATCCCGCGATGTGGGACCCGGCAGCCAATGGCGGGTTGGGTGAATTTGCACCGGGTTCAGAAACCGGACAGCCGTTCCTTGCTGACATCGCGCATAACGCAAACCCAGGCGGCGGCTTGATTGCGGATGCAGATTCGATCATCAACCCCAACGGTTTCGGCGCGCCGCCACCGGCCGCTGGTGAGTATGACAACGAGCTTCTTGATGCCCACCGCATAGCTGGCGATGGTCGCGTCAACGAAAATGTCGCGCTGACATCCATTCACCATGCCTTCCATGAAGAGCATACGCGCATTCTGGAAATGGTGCGCGATTACGTGGAACAACAAGATCAGATCCAGAGCGGTTTTGCCGCTGGCTGGACAGGCGAAATGTATTTCAATGCTGCCAAGCTGATCAATGAGATGCAGTACCAGCACATGGTGTTCGAAGAATTCGGCCGTCGTATCAGCCCGAACATTGATGAGTTCGGCAGCTACAATGTGGAGGTCAACCCGATCATCACAGCCGAGTTTGCCCATGCTGTTTACCGCCTTGGCCACTCGATGCTGACTGACAACGTCACAGCAGCTAATGCTGCAGGTCAGGTGACGACGGAAACGCTGGTCGACTCATTTCTCAATCCGGTCATGTTCGATGAAACTGGCGCTGCCGATTTCGTCAAAGGCGCCCAAATGGAAGCGGGTCACGAGATTGATGAGTTCGTCTCCGGCGGTCTGCGTAACTTCCTTGTGGGACTATCCCTCGACCTTGCCGCACTGAATATTGCGCGCGGTCGTGAAGCTGGTCTCGGTTCGCTGAACCAGACGAGAGCCGAATTGTTTGCAGCAACCGGTGGTGACACGGCGCTGAAGCCTTACGAAAGCTGGACCGAATTCGGCAATAACTTGCTTAACCCGGGCTCCTTGGTGAACTTCGTCGCTGCCTATTCCCATGATATGGCCATTGATTTGGCCCGTGCGGAAAACAGGCTGGATGACGCTCGCACCCTGGCACAGGACAAGATCGACAACGATGCAGCCTTCATGGGCTCCGGTGCCGGACGCGATATGGGTCTGGAAGACATTGACCTTTGGATGGGTGGCCTTGCAGAAGCCAAGGTCGTTGTCGGCGGGGTTACCGGTATGCTCGGTTCCACCTTCGACTTCGTCTTTGCCAATCAGATGATTGCGATGCAGGATGGTGATAGGTTCTACTATCTGGGCCGGGTCGGCGGGAACATTCTCGACCAGATCGAGGGTCAGACCTTCTCCGACATCTTGATGCGCGGTACTGGCGCAACCCATATGCACGGCGACGCTTTCGGTACGCCGGACTCATACCACGAGCTAAGCAGTCTGGGTCAAACGGACTTCACCGCCTCCGACGTAACGGCAGAAGACCATGAGGTTATCGGTGGTACCAACGATGCCAACATCATCCGTGCCGGCAACGGCAATGACACCGTCTGGGGTGATGGCGGCGACGACGAAATCCATGGCGGCCTAGCCGACGACCACCTTTACGGCGGCGACGGTGATGACGTTATCTTCGGTGATGATGGCGTGGACTTCATCCGCGGCGACGATGGCGACGATGAAATCCACGGTGGTACCGAGGACGACGCCATCACGGGCGGTAAAGGCAACGACGTTATCTTCGGCGATGCCGGTTTCGACGCTCTTCTGGGTGGCGACGGCGATGACGTAATTCATGGCGGCACGCAGGATGACGAAATCCTCGGCGGCGAAGGTCACGATCTTCTCTTCGGTGACAACGGCAACGATGCACTTGACGGCGAAGCAGGCGATGACATTCTCATCGGTGGCCGTGGCGATGATGCTCTGGTCGGTGGCGCTGGTGACGATCTGCTGATCGGTGGCCAAGGCGCTGATGCGATGGATGGTGGCGTTGGAGGCTACGACATCGCTTCCTACGAAACGTGGAACTCCACGTTTGCAACCGGAACACCGGGCATTCAGGGTCTGACGATCGACCTGGACGACTCGGCTCTTTCCACCGGTCACGCACGTGGCGACAGTTATCTGGACATCGAAGAGCTGCGAGGTACGCAACACAACGACATCATCTTCGGTTCCGCTGACCCAGCCGCACCTGACGCCATCTTTGGCGGTGCCGGGAACGACACCATAGATGGTCGCGACGGCGACGACGTGATCTCCGGTCAGGAAGGCAACGACAATATTAACGGCGGTGCCGGTGTTGATCAGGTCATCTTTGCAGGCAACCGGGCGGATTACACAATCGCACCGGGCACCTTCGGCGGACTTGTTGTGACAGAAATTGCAGCTCCTGTAGGGACCAACACCGATACATTGAACGGCGTTGAATTCCTCGTCTTTGACGATCAGATCGTGAATGTGAGTTCTGGTGCAACAGCACCGCTCATCTTCCTCGATGATACGGAAGCACGCAGCCAGTTCGGCACCGATGTGGATGGCGCGGTGATGAGCGATGTCATCATGGATGGCGATGCGATAAACTCGGCCACTGGTCGCTTCATCAGCACCATCCGGATCGAAGATCCAGACGGTATCATCACAAGCAACGTGGTCACGCTGGCCGGTGCCGATGCGGCTGCATTCACTTTAGTGAACCAACCGGGTGGAACTCAGAACCTGCACTTTATCGGTGGCGGCGCTGGTACAAACGCCAACTTCGAGGCCAAGCCACAATATCATGTGACCGTAGAGGTCGCGGACAATACCGGTGGTGGCTCGGCACTGAACCTCACGCTGAACATTCAGGACGTGAATGATAACGAAGCCCGCTGGACGTCTGGCGAACGCGCAAATGTTCAAGAGAACACAGCAAACGGCGTGGTGGTCTACCGCGCTGAGACCGATGACAATGATACAGTCGGTCCGGACCATACATACACTCTCAGTGGTCCTGATGCTGGCCTGTTCAACCTCGTGAACGGCGAACTTCGGTTCAACTCGGCGCCCGATTTCGAAGCTGCAAACGATATCGGAGGTGACAACATTTATAACGTCACCATCGGTGCTCAGGACGGGCCCGGTCGCCCGATTGTTACGCACGATGTAGCAATTCACATTACTGACGTTGATGAAACATTGAACACTGCGCCGGTTGCGGTTGATGATATGGCGTCCACTACGCAGGACGTGACTGTTGTCATCACTGCTGCCGAACTTCTTGGCAACGATACCGATGCAAATGGACATGCTCTCAGTGTGGCGAACGTGGTCAGTGGCCTTGGTGGCACTGCAACGCTCAACCTGAACGGTTCGGTCAGTTTCGTACCGGATACGGGTTACCAAGGTCCAGCTAGCTTCACGTATCAGGCCAACGACAATCAATCGCTCGACAACCTCAGCAATGTCGCAACCGTGAATGTGACCGTCGGACCACCCGTCAACACTGAGGCTCCGGTCGCGGTGGACGATGCGCCTGACGCAATCATTGAAAACCAGGCAGCAATCTTCAACGTCACCGGGAATGATACCGATGCAGATGGTGGACCGCTTACCGTCACCGTACTTGGTGCCTTGACCGCGGGTGATGTTACGGGGCTCGGCGTGTTGAGCGCTGGTGAGCTGGCAACACTGCAGAGCTACTTCTCTGCTGCCGGCTCCAACGTTTCCTTTGATCCCGGAGCGGGTCTGCCCGGAATGGAGTCCATAATCGACCGAATGAACCCGGGCGAAGTCGCCACGATCGCGCTGACCTACACGGTCGAAGATCAAGGCGGCCTGTCAGACCAGGGTGTCGTCACTGTCACCATCAATGGCGCCAAGGAATTCGTCATCGGTACACCGATGGTCGATAACCTCATCGGCTCTGCATATCAGGATCACATTGTGGCCCTCGGTTCAGATGACACCCTTATCGGTGGGGGCGGTAATGATAACCTCATTGGCGGCGAAGGTGCTGACAGCATGTCGGGTGGCACTGGAGACGATATCTATTCCGTCGACAATGTCGGCGATCTGGTAATCGAAGCCGTTGGAGAAGGCATCGATACAGTCTACGCCACCTCGGACTTCACCTTGGGAGCTAACGTGGAAACCCTAATCGGAGTGGGTAGCATTGCTCAGGAACTTCACGGCAACGCGGGCAGCAACGCTATTTATGGCGGCGCTTTCAACAGTATGCTGTTCGGTGAAGGTGGCGATGATGCGCTTCTCGGTGGTTCGGGTGACGAACGACTCGATGGCGGCACCGGTGCAGACTACATGGCTGGCGGTGCCGGGAACGACACCTACGTCATTGACGATATAGGTGACGTAATCGACGAGACCGCCGGATCAGGTGGGTCCGGTATCGACACGGTAGAAATAGAGTCGACTTACACGTTGTTGTCGGATTTCGAGAATCTGACCCTCACCGGCTCGGGCAACTTTGACGGCAATGGCAACGCACTCGACAACATGATCACCGGTAATTCGGGAAACAACTTCTTGTTGGGTCATGATGGCGCCGACACTCTTATCGGGGGTGCAGGTAACGACATTCTCGGTGGCGGTGCCGGTATCGATACCATGATCGGCGGTCTCGGTGACGATCTCTACTCCGTGACTGAAAGTGCTGACGTGATCGTGGAACTTGCTGGAGAAGGCACCCAGGACACGGTCTATGCAGCTGTCGACTACACTCTTGCCGATAACATCGAGAACCTCATTCTTCAGAACGCAGGCCTTACAGGTACCGGTAATGCGATGAGTAACTCCATGTACGGATCGGCCGGTGATGACCGCATCAATGGTGCGGGCGGTGCCGACTATCTCGTAGGCTTGGGAGGCAACGATACCTATATATTCGTCGCCGGTGATAGTGGCGTGGACTACATCGCTCTCGGCTTCGACGGTGCTGGAGCAGCTATAGGCGACAGTATCGAATTGTCCGGCTACGGCGCCGGTGCCACGTTAACAGAGGTTGACCGCAACGCCGGTGGCGCTGCTTACGAAGTGACCGATGGCACGACAACTGACTATTTCGTACTTCTCGGCACCTATGAGCTGACGACCGACGACTACCTATTCGTCTAGGATCGGGGCCCAACCCCTGCCCATGCCCAACCGGGCCACGAGTGGACGAAAAAGTGGGCCACGGCGATCATTTTTGATCGTCGTGGCTTCGCGGTATCAACGGACAGCCGTTGAATTCACGTTAAGCGCACCACCGCCATCGACGCTTCATGACTCAATTGGCGACTGGCTAAAACGCGGTGGCGATGTAGCTTAGTTTCCAGTGAAGACAATTTTGAATGCTCTTTGAGGCGCTTTGACTTTGATGTTGGCGCGAGCAGCGGCATGTCATTGCTCAGACGGCTGAGTTCCGTAGATCGGTGAAATACCCGCGCGGGTTATGCGATGCTACAGGCAAGATCATCTCCAGAAAATATGTAGTTCACTACGTGCCATGTTGAGCGGATGCTGTGCCGCTTCTGCGATTCGAATGGATGTCCAAAGGGCGTAGCTCAGCGATAGAGCGAACATGCCAAAGCCAACGGCTTTGAGCACCTTGCCCGTTTGGACACTGTGAAATGATATAGAAATCACTTTGAATGAGGGCATGAGCTGTGAATCAGCTAGAGCTACGATTCACTTGCAAGCTTTTGAAAAATTGGAGCGGGCGATGAGATTCGAACTCACGACCTAAACCTTGGCAAGGTTTCGCTCTACCCCTGAGCTACGCCCGCTCGGACGGCTTTGGCATTTGCCGCAGCGGCGCGGTTATGCTTCACCACCGTGGCGATTGCAAGACCAAATTTCAGGGATTTTCGTCAATAACCGAAGTCGCCATTCCATAAGGCTGCGGTGGACATCGCGCTCGGTTGACCCCATCTGTTCGTGATAGCGCAAACGCTGCGCCAAGAACCGATACCCTGCGACGAATCATGACCGATCTGCCTGCCCTTCCCCCCGCTCCCGTCGATGAGGCCGCATTGCTGGCCTATCTCGACGCTTGTGGTTTCGACACCATCACAACCCGCCACGAAGCGCTGTTTACGGTGGAGCAAAGCCAGGCGTTGCGGGGCGAGCTTGAGGGTGGGCATACGAAAAACCTGTTTTTGAAGGACCGCAAGGGCAACTTCTTCTTGCTGACCGCGCAGGAAGACAGCGATGTTCCGCTCAAAATTCTGCACAAGCTGATCGGCGGTCAGGGCAAGTTTTCTTTCGGCTCGCCTGACATGATGCAGGAATTGCTGGGCGTGACGCCAGGTGCCGTGACAGCTTTTGGCGTTATCAACGACCGCGAAGGCAAGCTGCGCTTTGCCATCGACAAGCGGTTGCTGGAGCATGACAAGATCAACTGCCATCCGTTGACCAATGAAGCGACAACGACGATTGCGCGCGACGATCTGCTGGCCTTTGCAAAAGCCACCGGCCACGATCCGCTGATCGTTGATCTGGACGCCGACCCCGAGAATTTGGAGAACACCCAATGAGCAATGATGATTACGGTTTTGGTGGCGGTGGTGGTTACGGCCAAGGTGGCGGTTACGGGCAGAACCTGAATGTGTCCGCAGGTGGCGCGCCTGCGCCTCAAGATGCGGCACCTGCGCCCGTGACATACACATCTGGTGGCCGCCCCGTTGGCGAAGAAGCGCCAGCCGCTCCGGGCGTATTCCCCGTACTCGATGCGACCACCGAGACTTTCATGAAAGACGTGATCGACGCTTCCATGGACCATCCGGTCGTGGTGGATTTCTGGGCGCCTTGGTGCGGTCCGTGCAAAACGCTTGGCCCGATCATCGAAAAGGTAGCAAGCCAGACGCCGGGCGTGCAGCTGGTGAAGATGGATACGGAAGCCAACCCCGAAGTCGCGCAGCAGATGCGGATTCAGTCCATTCCTGCCGTCGTGGCATTCGTGAACGGTCGTCCTGCGGAAGCCTTTATGGGCGCAAAACCTGAAAGCGAAGTGGCAGCGTTTTTCGACAAGATCGCGCAGGCCGCCGGTGTTGGTGGTGAAGACCCGATGAAGGAAGCGCTGACCGAAGCCGACCGACTGGCCGGTGAGGGCGACCACGGTGCAGCATCGGAACTGTACGGCGCGATCCTTGGCCGCGAGCCGGGTAACCTCGATGCTATCGTCGGCCTCGGCCAATGCTATGTGGCGGTGGGCGAAGCGGATATGGCGCAACAGTTGATCGATCAGGTGCCAGAAGAGTACCGCAGCGAAGCCTCTATCGCCGCACTGATAAAGGCTGTCGATCTGGCGCAGGCCGGTGCGAAGCTGGGCGAGCTTGCCCCGTTGAAAGAGGCCAGCGAGGCCGACCCGAAAAACCATCAGGCGCGCTTCGATTACGCCATGGCGTTGAACGCTGCCGGTGAGCGCGAAGAGGCCGCCGATCAGCTTCTCGATATCGTTCGTGCAGATCGCACTTGGGAAGATGATGGTGCGCGCAAGCAACTGGTGGAGTTCTTCGAAGCCTGGGGCAATGCCGACCCCGCAACGTTGGCCGGGCGGCGCGGACTGTCTTCGGTGCTGTTCAGCTAGGCAGCGTTCGCCATCAAAACTGCCAGCGCGCAGCTTGCGATGCGGGCCTCGGCGCTGTCGGCGCGGCTGGTCAGGATGACGGGGGCAGAAGCGCCCACTACAAGTCCGCCGGTTTCTGCGCCCGCCATATAGACTAGCGCTTTGAACAGGATGTTGCCTGCCTCGATGGTCGGCACCACCAGAATGTCAGCGTCTCCGGCTGCCGGATTGGTGATGCCTTTCAGCTTTGCTGCTCGTGCGCTCACGGCATTGTCCAACGCAAACGGTCCGCCGACGATGGCATTTTCATAGCCGTGGTCTGCGATTTCCTTTGCTTCGGCGGAGGACGGTATCGCGGCATTCACGCTTTCTACAGCCGACAACACAGCGACCTTCGGTTCGGTCACGCTCAGCGCATGGGCGAGTTTGATGGCGTTTTTGGTGATGGCGATGCGGTTCTTCACGTCTGGCGCAACGTTGAGCGCAGCATCGGTGATGATGACCGGCTTTGGCCAGTTGGGAATGTCCATCACGAAGCAATGGCTGGTGCGATTGGCCGTTCGCATGCCGTTTTCGCGGCGGATAACGGCGGCTAGATAAGTGTCGGAATGGACGTCGCCTTTCATGATGGCCTGCGCGCGCCCATCGGCCACGCAATCGACACCGGCATGGGCCGCGCCCGCTTCGCCCCTTGCTTCCACGATGGTGAGGCCGGAAATATCGAACCCGTTCTTTTGAGCGACCTGCTGGATGCGTGCGCTCTCGCCCACCAGAACCGGTTCGATCAGGCCCAGATCACGGGCTTCCAACGCGCCGCCCAACGCGGTTTTTTCATGCGGGCAAACCAGCGCGGTACGCAGTGGCGGCAGCGGCTTGCAGCGTTCCAGCATGGTGGTGAAGTGTGGGCGGTTGCTCATATCTGTTGCGGCGTCGGTCACGAAAAAGTCCAGCGTTCAAAGTCGGTTCACCGCTTCTAATGCGTGGGAAGCGTCACGTCACGCTTGTAAACTGGCCCGTTAGCTGGTCGGCTCACTTGCCCCCAACCGCGCTGGATGGTTTATCTCACCGCAAGATTTCAATCGTTCTCATATAGGCTGTTTTATGTCCCACAAGGTTCTCGTCGTCGGCAATTTCTTCCCTTCTGTCATGGATGATTTGAAGGGCAAATTTGATGTCCTCCATGCCACCGACAAGGATGCGTTGGCTGCGATGAGCGACGATGATATCGCCGATATCGAGGCCATGGCGACGTTCGGTTGGGCACCTGCTGATGTGATGGACCGCATGCCGAAACTCAAACTCGTTTCATCTTTTGGCGTGGGCTACGATGGCGTCGCCGCTGAACATGGTGCGGGCAAAGGCATCATCTGCACCCATACGCCCAACGTGTTGAACGACGATGTGGCCAATGTCGCCATCTCGCTGATGTTGATGACAACCCGCCGTTTGGTGGAGCACGACCGTTATCTGCGGGCAGGCAAATGGCTTTCGGAGGGCAACGCGCCCCTCACCACATCGGTGCGCGGCAAACAGGTCGGTATCGTCGGTCTTGGTCGTATCGGTGAAGCGATTGCCGAGAAGCTTTCGGTCTTCAACTGCAAAACGGTTTACCACTCCCGCAACGACAAGGGCGTGGCCTATGAATATTACCCAAGCCTGTTGCAGATGGCCCGCGACAGCGATGTGTTGATCGTCATCACGCCGGGCGGACCGGAAACCGACAAGCTGATCTCACGCGAAGTGATGGAAGCGCTGGGTCCAACTGGCACGCTCATCAATGTCGCGCGTGGCACGGTTGTCGATGAAGCAGAAATGATTTCCGCACTGCAGGATGGCCGCCTGGGCAATGCCGGTCTCGATGTGTTCGAAGAAGAGCCGAAGGTGCCGCAGGCGTTGATCGACATGGACCACGTTGTCCTCACTCCACACGTCGCGTCCGCCACGCAGGAAACCCGTCAGGATATGTCCGATATGGTGGTCGAAAATATCGTCACCTTCTTCGATAGCGGTAAGCCGACTGCACCTGTGCCGGAAAGCGCGCATCTGGTTCAGGCGTAAGCCTTTAAGTTTGGTGGCGGTTAAGCCGCCACTAGCCCGCGTTTTTCGATCATCGCCTCGACAGTCGGCATTTTGCCACGAAACGCCTTGTAGGTTTCTTCAGGGTCGATGGACCCGCCCGCGCTGTAAATGTGGTCGTGCAGGCGTTTGGCGAGGTCCGGGTCGAAGGGGTTTTGCACCTCTTCGAAGGCGGCGAACGCATCAGCGTCCAACACTTCCGACCACATATAGCTGTAGTAACCGGCGCTATAGCCATCGCCTGAAAACACATGGGCGAAATGCGGCGTGGCATGACGCATGACGATAGCGTCCGGCATACCGAGCCGCTTCAGTTCTGCTGCTTCGAATTCCAGCACATCGTTCAGTTTTGCATCATCGCCGCACAAGCGGTGGAAGGCCATATCCACCAAGGCGGACGACGTGAATTCCACCGCGCCGAAACCGGCGTTGAAGGTGAGCGCCGCCAGCACTTTGTCGAGCAAAGCTTTCGGCATGGCTTCGCCGGTTTCAACATGGCGCGCGTGTTTTGCCAGCACTTCGGGCACGGTGAACCAGTGTTCGTAAACCTGGCTCGGCAGTTCCACAAAGTCGCGGGCAACCGACGTGCCGGACACGCTGGGATAGGTGACGTTGGACAACAACCCGTGCAGCGCATGGCCGAATTCATGAAACAGTGTGCGCGCATCATCCATCGACAGCAGCGTCGGCTGACCGGCAGGCGCTTTGGCGAAATTCATTACATTGACAATGATCGGTGCGGAGCCTTCGGTTCCGTCCGCATTGGTCAATTTGTGTTGCCCGCGAAAGCCGCTCATCCATGCGCCGGACCGTTTGGAGGGTCGGGCGAAATAGTCACCGATGAACACGGCGCGGTGTGAACCGTCCGCATTCTTCACCTCGAAAATCCGCACATCGGGGTGGTAGGCGGTGATGCCTTTGCGCTCTTCGATGGTGATGCCGAACAGGCGGTTGGCGACGTCGAAGGCGGCGGCGATGATGTTGTCCAGCGCGAGATAAGGCTTCAATTCTGCCTCGTCATAGGCATAGGTTTCCGCACGAACCTGTTCGGAATAATAGCGCCAATCCCATGGCTTCACATCGTGGTTCGCGCCGCTGGCAGCGATGCGGTCTGCTAAAAGTTGCTCTTCGGCAGCGGCTTTATCGACGGCCTTTTCCCACACCGTTTCCAGCAGTTCGATCACCGCTTCCGGCTTTTTCGCCATCTGATTTTCGAGTTTGAAATGGGCGAAGGTTTCGTAACCCAACAAGGCTGCTTTCTCTGCACGCAGGCGCACGATCTCGGCGACGTTGGCGCGGTTATCCGTATCGCCGCCGTTCTTACCTCTGGCTGTCCAGGCCGCAAAAGCTTCTTCGCGCAAGGCGCGGTCATCGGCAAAGGTGAGGAAGGGTTCGATGATCGAGCGCGACAGGGTCACGGCATATTTGCCGTCTTCGCCACGTTCACTTGCCGCGGATTTCATGGCATCGCGCAGAAAGGGCGGCAGACCTGCGAGTTTTGCCTCATCCTCGATCACCAACATCCAGTCTTTTTCATCGGCCAGCATGTTCTGTGCAAAGCTGGCACCCAGTTCGGCCAAGCGCGCGTTGATTTCTGCCAGCCGTTTTTGGTCTGCATCTTCCAGCGCAGCACCGCCACGCACGAAACCCTGCCATTTGCGTTCCAATACGCGAAATTGCTCCGTGGTGAGGTTCAGGCTTTCGCGACCATTCCAAAGCGTGTCGATGCGCTGGAACAATGCCTTGTTGGCGGCAGTCTCGGAACCATGGCGGGACATTTTTGGCGCGATCTCACGTTCCAGCGCGCGCAACGTGTCGTCGCTGTTGGCGCCCATGAGGTTCCAAAATAGTGCGGATACACGAGACAGATCATGGCCGGAGAGTTCGAGCGTTACGACAGTGTTGTCGAAGGTAGGCGCTTCGGAATTTTCAGCAATTGCATCGATCTCGGCACGGTCGGCTTTCAGCGCAATGTCGAAGGCGGCAGCGAAATCATCGCTCTCCACGGCTTCGAAGCGCGGTAGGTCCATTGGACCATCCCAGTTCACCAATTCCGGTTTGATCGTGTCGTTCATGGGGGATGCCTTCGGTGAAAATACTGAAGTCATCACTTAGGTAGCGAAATGCTGCACTGCAATCGGCTCAAGCTCTGGCATGTGCGGCAATGTCGCTTACATGATGGCCTATCGTTCCTCCCAGCGAATCAGAACCAATGCGTGACCGCTTAGCCGCCTTGCTGAAAGACCGCCGTTTCGAATACATCATCATCGCGCTGGTGGTGTTGAACGCCATCGTTTTGGGGCTGGAAACCTATCCCGCCGTGATGAATGCTGTGGGTCCATTTCTGATCGGGTTGGATAACGTTATCCTCGCGATCTTCGTGGTGGAACTCGGCGTTCGCATGTTCGTCCATCGGACGCGGTTCTTTCACGACCCATGGCGGATTTTCGACCTTGTGGTGGTGGGTATCGCGCTGGTGCCGGCATCCTCTGGCTTCGCCGTGTTGCGCGCGTTGCGGGTGCTGCGGATATTGCGGCTGCTGTCGGTCATTCCAAGCCTGCGCGCGGTGGTCACCGGTCTTGTCGCAGCGCTGCCGGGCATGGGCTCCATCGTGGTGCTGATGTTGCTGGTCTTCTACGTTTTTGCCGTTATGGCGACGAAACTGTTCGGCGCAGATTTCCCACAATGGTTCGGGTCGCTCGGCGATTCCGCCTATTCGCTGTTCCAGATCATGACGCTGGAAAGCTGGTCCATGGGCATCGTGCGCCCGGTGATGGAACAGTTTCCATGGGCTTGGGCGTTCTTCATCCCCTTCATCATGTCCACCACGTTCACCGTTCTGAACCTGTTCATCGGTATCATCGTCGCTGCCATGCAGGCCGAGCATGATGAGATAGCCGATGATGCCCGCAACCAGTTGCAGTCCGATCAAGAGATGATTCTGAGTGAGGTAAAAGCACTGCGGGTGGAACTGGCGGAGATGCGGAAGGAGCGGGGTTAGACCCCACACCTACGCTGTCATCCCCGCGGAGGCTGGGACCCGCTTCTCAACAAATTCGATTGTTGTTCTGGACGCGACGGCTAGCTGTGTGGGCTTTGGAAAAAGTCTGTGCAAGCCCACCAGTGGGTCCGCGCCTTCGCGGGGATGACAATGGTGGAAGTGGTTAGAGCGGTTTCAATGTGTCGGGGTCTATTCCCCCCATCCGACACACGACTTCCCATTCTGCACGTTTCACAGGTTGCACTGATAACCTCATCGACGTGACCAGCGACATATCAGCGAGCACCTCCATCGCCTTCACATCCTTCAACGTCACAGGCTTTGGCACATCGGCCAGCGCGCGGATGTGGACGCAGTCCCAGCGCTCGTCGTCGATGGTGCTGTCGGGTGCGGATTCGGCGGAGACTTCCGCAATGCCAACGACTTCCAGCCCTTCGTTGGAATGATAGAAGAACGCCCGGTCTCCGACCTTCATGTCGCGCATGAAATTGCGGGCCTGATAGTTGCGGATGCCGTCCCATTCTTCGCCAACATCGCCCTTGGCTTTTTGTTGTTCCCAGGACCATTTGAACGGTTCGGATTTGAAGAGCCAGTATTGCATCGGATCAGCTTTCAGTTTCGCGGGTAAGTGGGCGTGACAGGAGTTGCCGCACCGCGTCGGTGGCGTCCAGATCACCATTCAGGATTGCACAGACCATGTCGATGATGGGAGCGTCCACGTTCGTCTGGCGAGCCAGCTGTTGCGCCTGTCGCGCGGTATGAACGCCTTCTGCCAGCGGACGGTCTGACAGGTCTTCGCCTTTCGCCAGCGCTTCTCCGTAAGCGAAATTGCGCGATTGCGATGAACCGCAAGTGAGAACCAGATCGCCGAGGCCTGACAGGCCGGTGAGTGTTTCGGCATTTGCGCCGCGGGCGACCGCGAGGCGCGTCATTTCGGCAAACCCACGGGCGATCAGCGCGGCTTCTGCGCTGGCTCCTAGTTTCAGCCCGCGTGTAATGCCGACGGCAACGGCCATGACGTTCTTCAACGCGCCGCCGAGTTCTACACCGACGAGATCGGTGCTGGCATAAAGGCGTAGATTGCGGGTCGAGAGGTTGGCGCAAAGCGCATCAGCTTTTTCATCATCCTGCGCTGCCAATGTGACTGCGGTGGGCAGGCGGCGCGCCACATCATGGGCAAAACTGGGGCCGGATAGAACGGCGATAGCGCGTCCGGGCAATGTCTCGCTTACAATATCGACAGGAGACGCGAGCGTTTCCCGTTCGATGCCTTTGGCGCACAACACCAGTGTCGCGTCTGCTGCGATGTGCTTGCCGACATCGTTCAACACGGCTCGTAGCGCTTGCGTGGGAATGACAATCGCAATGATAGATGCACCCTGCAACGCAGCAGGATCACCGGTGATCGCCATATCTTTCGACAATGGGATGCCGGGCAAGTAGCGGGTGTTTTCTCCCGCATTTCGTATCGCGTCGGCAGCTTGCTCATCGCGAGCGAGTAGCGTGACATCCTTGCCCTCCATCGCCCAGCCCTGCGCCAATGCTGTGCCCCATGCGCCAGCGCCGATGACCGCGATGCTCATGCTTTCGCCCCTTTACGCCCGCTGCCATAGCTTTTCGGTTGGCGTTCCGCAGCGTCGGGGTCCAGCGGCCAACGTGGGCGGATGGTGTCGTCGTCCTTCTCTACCAAACCGGCACGCAGGCGCTCCAGTCCAGCCCAAGCGATCATCGCAGCGTTGTCGGTGCAGAGCGCCATGGGCGGTGCGATCCATTGCCAGCCATCGCGATTGGCCACAGCCTGAAGCTGTGTGCGAAGCATGGTGTTCGCCGCGACACCGCCCGCCACCACGACGGCACCGGCATGGCCATACTCATCTTCGAAGCGGTTGAAGGCACGGGCGATACGGTCCTCCAGCACATCTGCAACAGCGGCCTGAAAGCTGGCGCAGATGTCGTTGGTGTCCGCACCATCTTCAATTGCGGCTTTTCGCACGGCTGTCTTCAATCCGGAAAAACTCATGTCCAACGTATCGCGTCCCTTTAGTGGGCGGGGGAAAGCGTGGGCTTTGGGGTCGCCGTCACGGGCCGCGCGTTCTACTTGCGGACCGCCGGGATAAGGCAGACCGAGCAGTTTCGCTGTTTTGTCGAAAGCCTCACCCAGAGCGTCATCAATCGTCGTGGCCCAGCGTTCGTAGTCGCCCACGCCACGCACGAGCAAAATTTGCGTGTGGCCACCAGAAACAAGCAGAAGCAGGTAGGGGAATGCCACACCGTCCGTAAGCCGCGCGGTGAGCGCATGCCCTTCCAGATGGTTCACCGCGATCAGCGGCTTGCCATGCACGGCAGCGATGGCGCGGGCCGTCATGGTGCCAACAATCAATCCGCCCGCCAGTCCGGGGCCGGACGTGACGGCGATGGCATCGCACTCTTCGAAACTGGTATTCGCTTCGGCTAAAGCCTGTTCGATCACCGGACCGATTTTATCGAGATGGGCGCGGGCCGCGATTTCTGGCACGACCCCGCCGAAAGGCGCGTGATCTTCGATCTGGCTGAACACCACGTTGGAAGCGATATCGCCCGCACCACCGTTGCCTGATCGGACGACGCTGGCTGCCGTCTCATCACAGCTGGTTTCGATGCCCAAAATGGTAAGGTGTTCGCTCATCGTTGCGGCGTAACACCCGTGCGCGGTGTCGCCAACAGGCACGCGGCAATCCACTGGCATTCACCCAATCACCTTGTAGGCGGCGAGCAGCTTCGCCATACCGTTTTCATCCCGCCCTCCAGCATCGGACCCGCCGTCCATGGCCATTGCCTCCCGTAATTTCTCCGCTCCCAATCACGTTAAAATTCGACGTGCGTTGCTGTCTGTTTTTGACAAGACCGGGTTGGTGGACCTTGCCCGTGCGCTACACGATCAAGGTGTGGAACTCCTGTCCACCGGCGGCTCGTCAAAGGCGATTGCGGAGGCCGGTTTGCCGGTGCGCGATGTCTCCGACGTGACGGGTTTTCCCGAAATCATGGATGGGCGTGTGAAAACGCTGCATCCGGCAATCCACGGCGGTCTGCTGGGCATTCGTGATGCGGGCGATCATGTAGCGTCCATGGACGAGCACGGCATTCCGCAAATCGATCTGCTGGTTTCCAACCTCTACCCCTTTGGCGAGGTGATGCAGGGCGGTGCAGATGCTGCAACCATCGTCGAAAACATCGATATCGGCGGCCCTGCAATGCAGCGCGCCGCAGCCAAGAACCATGCCTATGTCACGGTGCTGACCAGTGCCGACGACTACGCTGAGCTGCTGGAGGAGATGGCCGCAAACGACGGCGCGACCACTCTCGCCACCCGCAAACGATTGGCGCAGGCCACCTATGCCCGCACTGCAGCGTACGATTCCGCCGTATCGAACTGGATGGCCGCTAATCTCGAAATCGACACGCCGCCAGCCCGCGCCATCGGTGGGCCACTGCTTTCCACCATGCGCTATGGCGAAAACCCGCACCAGAAAGCCGCACTCTACGGCACCCCGGAGGTTCGTCCCGGCGTCACCACCGCACGCCAAGTGCAGGGCAAGCAACTGTCCTACAACAACATCAACGACACGGATGCTGCTTTCGAACTGGCAAGCGAGTTTGACCCCAAACCCTCTGCTGCCGTTGCCATTATCAAACACGCCAACCCTTGTGGTGTGGCAACAGGCAGCGATCTGGTTGCGGCCTATGAGGCTGCTCTTTCCTGCGACCCGGTCTCTGCCTTTGGTGGCATCATCGCCATGAACCGCACGCTGGATGAAGCGGCTGCCAAGGCTATGACCGGTATTTTTACAGAGGTCATCATTGCGCCGGATGCTGATGAAGCGGCGATTGCCGTATTGGAAGCCAAGAAGAATTTGCGCTTGTTGCTGACCGGTACAATGGCCGACCCGCGCGGCGCTGGCCTGTTCGTAAAAACGGTGGCCGGTGGCCTGCTGGTGCAGGATCGCGACGCTGCCAATATCGATGACATGGACCTGCGCGTCGTCACCAAACGCGCGCCTAGCGAGCAGGAAATGGCTGATATGCGTTTTGCCTTCCGCGTGGCCAAACATGTGAAATCGAACGCCATCGTTTACGTCCGCGATGGCGCAACTGTGGGTGTGGGTGCGGGGCAGATGAGCCGGGTGGACTCCTCCCGCATCGCCGCACGCAAAGCAGTCGATGCTGCGGAAACAGCGGGCTGGGCAGAACCGAAAACCAAAGGTTCGGTCGTCGCGTCGGACGCATTCTTCCCCTTCGCAGATGGTCTTTTGTCAGCAGCAGAGGCAGGAGCAACGGCGGTTATTCAACCGGGAGGTTCCATGCGTGATGATGAAGTGATTGCCGCTGCGGACGAGGCTGGCCTGGCGATGGTGTTTACAGGGCATCGCCATTTCAGGCATTGAGCCTAACCGCCACTCTCTTGTCATCCCCGCCTGCGCGGGGATGACAGCGGAGGAGTTAGGTTGGGCTACCCGTCTGCTGACAACTCACCCGGCTTCTTCTGCTTCACCAGCGGTAGCAACAACAGCGCTAGGAAGAACAACACCACCACCGGCGCGACACCCAATTGCTGGCTGCCGGTGGCTGTCGTGATGATGCCGATCATCAGTGGAGCGATAAAGGATGTGGCTCGGCCCGATAGGGCGTAGAGGCCGAAGGCTTCCGCCATGCGGTCCGGGTGGGCCTGGTCGACCATCAGCGTGCGGGACGCAGCCTGAAGAGCGCCACCGGCAGCACCGATGAAACCACCACAGATATAGAACACGATGGTCGGGAGATTAGAGCCCGATTCAAGCTGCATGAAGAGTGCCGAGGTCGGGCTCGTGGTGACGATGATGAGGCTTGAGATCATAAGCACGATAACAGAGGTGACCACCACGAATTTCGGACCCTTGGCAGCATCTGCGCGACCGCCGAGGAATGCACCAGCGACGCCGGTTAGGTTTGCAAGAATGCCGAAGATACCCACCTGCACGATGTCCCACTTCAACACGCCCACGGCGTAGATGCCGCCGAATGTGTAGAGGCCGTTCAGCGCGTCGCGGTAGATCATGGATGAGCCGAGATAGGCGAAAAGCGACGGCGTTTGCGGCAGCGACTTGATGGTGTTCCAAAGGCCTTGCAGTCCGGCTTTCACCGCGCCTTTGGACTTTTCTTTCTTCTCCGCGTCCGGCGTAAACAGGAACAGTGGGATGACGAAGACGAGATACCAAAGGCCGGTCAGTGGACCGGATGCGCGCTCACCTTCCTTGGCGGAAGCGTCGATGCCGAACAATGGCTCGATGCCGAGCAGCGTCTTGCCTTCACTGTTGGTTGCCATGGTCAGCAGCACGACGATGAGGGTGAGCAGCCCAGCGATGTAGCCTAACGCCCAAGCGTTGCCCGACAGGCGGCCCAGCTGCGCACGGGGGACCAGACTTGGCATCATGGCGTTGTTGAACACGGCTGCAAATTCAAAGCCGATCATGGTGATGATGAAGGCCACCAACGCGAACAGCACACCGGAACTACCAGCGTTCGGCTCTGCCCACCACAGGCCGATAGAGCCCGCGATTGCGAGCAGAGAGAAGCCGAATATCCACGGTTTACGAGGGCCGGATGCGTCTGCGATGGAGCCGAGAACCGGCGATAAGGCTGCGATGAGAATGCCGCCAATGGCAGCCGCATAGCCCCAATAGGCTTGGCCGGTCACACCGTCCGGTGCGACGGACGCCGCAAAATAGGGCGCGAAAATGAAGGTGATGATGAGCGTGTGGAACGGCTGGGCTGCCCAATCGAACAGCATCCAGCCCCAGATGCCTTTTTTGCCGACCTTCGCTTCCGTAGGCTCATCTACGGCGTGCCTCACCGGCGCCTGCGCGGCCCTTACTTTTTCTCGCCCGATATTGTTGTCGCTCATTTCGCCCGTTCTCCCGTCAGGCCTGCTCGTTGGTGCAGGCTGTCATGGATCGGAACGCTATGCCAGCGTGGTTAACGTTGATTCAATATTGGCAACATCTCACCCGTCCCGCAGGCGGTCCCGCAAAACGAATTTCTGAATCTTGCCGGTGCTGGTTTTGGGCAACTCTTCGAAGATGAATGTCTTGGGGACCTTGAAGCTTGCCATACGCTCGCGGCACCATGCGGTCATAGTGGCAGTATCGCCGGATTTCCCCGGTTTGAGCTCCAAGAAAGCGCAAGGCGTTTCGCCCCATTTTTCATCCGGCTTGGCGACGACCGCGGCTGCCATGACGTCTTCATGGCCTGCCAGAATTCCTTCGATCTCGACGGAGGAAATGTTTTCACCACCAGAGATGATGATGTCCTTGGAGCGGTCTTTGATCTTCAGATAACCGTCGGCATTCATCACCGCGAGGTCGCCGGTGTGGAACCAACCGCCTGCGAAGGCCGCTTCCGAGGCTGACGGATTGCGGTAATAGCCCTTCATCACCACGTTGCCGCGCACCATGATTTCACCTATGGTTTCACCATCTGCGGGAACGGGTTCCATTGTGTCGGGGTCCGCCACCATAACGTCTTCCAGCACGGCGTAGCGCACGCCTTGGCGGGAGTTCAGCTCGGCTAATTCGTCGTTCGGCTTGCCGAGCCATTCTGCTTGAGGCGCGCATTCGAGAACATGGCCGTAGGTTTCCGTCAGGCCGTAAACGTGGGTGAGCGTGAAGCCTGCCTTTTTGACTGCGGCCAGCACAGCGGGCGGTGGTGGCGCGGCTGCAGTGTAAGCGCGGATGGGCCAGTCGAAGTCTTTGCGCTCTTCGTCAGTCGCATTGATGAGCATGGACAGCACGATGGGCGCGCCGCCAAAATGGGTGACGCGGTGTGCGCCGATGGCCGCGTAAAGGTTCTTCGCGTTGACGTTGCGGATGAGCACGGACATGCCACCGGTTGCAGCCAACGCCCAAGCGTGGCCCCAGCCGTTGCAGTGAAAGAGTGGCACCACATACATGTGGACGGGGAAGGTCGCGTCGCCTTCCAGTCCACCCGTCATGGGCCAAGACGCTGCCGTTCCCAATGCTATGAGGTGCGCCCCGCGATGGTGGACGACGACGCCTTTCGGGTCGCTCGTGGTGCCTGAGGTGTAGTTGAGCGAAATCGCGTCCCATTCATCGGTGGGCATCACCCAATCATAGGCCGGGTCGCCCAAGCGAATAAACGCTTCGGTGTCCATTTCGCCAAGGCGCTTGCCTTCCGGCTCGTCGGTCTCGCCATCAACAATATCGATCACCGGCAGTGCGCGACCAAGCTTTTCAAGTGCCGGTTCTACTGCTGGCGCAAAGCGGGTGTCGGTGACCAGCAGCTTCGCCTCGCCATGGTCGAGGATGTAGGCGATCGTTGCCGCATCGAGCCGGATGTTGATCGGGTTCATCACCGCGCCTGCCATGGCAACGGCAAACTGCAGTTCGAACATTTCTGGAATATTGGGCGCGATGATCGCCACCGTATCGCCGCGCCCTATGCCACGTGCGTTCAAGGCCGACGCGAAACGCACGCAGCGTTCGTACACCTCACCCCAGCTGCGCGTCAGGCTTTCATAAGCGTAGGCCGTGCGATGGGGATAAACGTCGCGGGCGCGGCGCAGGAATGACAACGGAGTCAGTGCTGCGAAGTTCGCCGTGTTCGCATCAAGATCACGGTCGTAATTCGATTGTGAAATTTGTGGGTCCGATCTTTCCGTTTCGTGAACCATATCGGCAATCTCCCCGTCCATTTGCCTTCGAAACTGCGGGTTTGGCCGCATTCTAAGGTCTTCATTAAGCTGCGCGACTGCACGTTGGTCGGGCACTCGTGCGCGGTTGAAAATCTGTCTGCCGCGTCATGAGTGGACCTGCAAGGCAAAAGAACGCGCCTGACGGGACAAAACATAGGGCATCCGCGCAAGCGAATGGAGACTTGAGACGATGGGTAACGAACAGCTTGACCAGAACACCACCACGGGTGCCACAAGCGCACTTGTACGGTGGGCTGCCGTTGGCGCTCTTGGCTTCTTCGTGGCGTGCATGCCTGCTGCCGCACAGGCATCGGGCTATACGACGCTGGCCTTGCCCGAAAAGCAGGGCTCGATCAGCAATATTGGTGCTGCACCGGACAAGGAATCTATTGATCTGAAGCTGGGCGACATCCGGACCCGCGAGGCTCAACTGCCCGGCGGCAGCACGACCCTGCGGGAACGTATGGCGATGCGGGCCAAACTGCGTGAAAAACGCCAGATGGCCGTAACAATGGCAACCCGCGAGGCTGAGCCTGCCGAAGGTGAAGACCAGGCAAAACCTGTCAGCGCTAACGGCGGTTCTGACATCGACCTGCCACCGCCGCCGAAACAGGCGCCGGTGGACGAATTCGGTATGTCCGACATCAATATGTAAGCTTGGATAAAGCCTAAACTAAATTCCGCCGTCACGCCCGAACTGCACGTCGCGTGTGGCGGAGCGGATCGACACCGAAAAGCCTGCCATCACATCTATCGCCACCATCAACATGATGAGGAAGAAGGTGGATGTTGCCGCAACCGGCACCAGCAGAAATTCCACCAGAAACAGGATGAGCACCAGCGTCGACAGCAGATGGTCGATGATGGACAGCTTGCCTATGCGCGTGGCTTTCAGAATTTCGATGAAAAGCAGGAACATGGAGAATGACAGGATCGCGTCGCCCATGTCGAAGCGCCAAACGCCACCTGTCGGCATGGTGAGGTTGAAGAGCTCGCTGTCCCAGATATTACCTGCGGCAGGGTCAAGCGTCATGCCGAAGGCAATGCCGTTATAGGCAATCAGCGCAAGCGCCATGAGCGGAAAGTTGGTGAGCATGGGCTGGCTCCAATGCAGTTAGGGCGATTCTAACCCTGTCTTTAGGCTTTCACCATCTGCAGGGCAAAACGACAAAAGGGCCAGCGGATTTATCCACCAGCCCATCGGTATTTCATTGTTTGATGTGTGAACCCACCGGAGCCGAATGGCGACCGGCCGTCGGCCGCCCCCGCGGAGCGTCGGCAAAGCCGACAGCGTGAGCGCGAAAGAAAGCTGAAGTCAGCCTTACAGGCTGTCTTTAGCTTCCAAGATCTGCTTGCCGCGATACATGCCTGATTTCAGGTCGATGTGATGCGGACGGCGCAGTTCACCGGAGTTCTTGTCTTCGACATATGTCGGGTTTTTCAACGCGTCTGTGGACCGGCGAAAACCGCGTTTCATGCGCGAAATCTTACTCTTTGGGACAGCCATGGTATCATGCTCCTACGGGTGCCGGACCTTATCCAAAACTCCGTGGCGCACACGACCGAATGTTCGGCGGGCGCTGGGTGGACATCCAGCTATCTGAAAACGTTGTTTAGCCCGTCGCAACACTGGTGTAGCGACGTTGACGGGCGGTATAGACCATATGTGCGGCAAGGCAAGAGGTTTTGCGGTTCGCTGTCACGCTTATTGCGGCTTCAGGCATCTTATATAGGCACCGGACTGTTTGGCACGACCCTCTACCCGCCGCGCCATGCGCGCCAGCGACCGTGAGGGCTTGGCGGGATTGCGGGTGAGAGGGCTTGGCAGCACCACCGCCAACCGCGAGGCCTGTCGGCGCGACAGCTTTTTGGCGGAACGGCCAAAATGGTGTTGGGCTGCCGCGTCGATGCCGAAAATGCCCGGCCCCCATTCAGCGATATTGAGATAAATCTCCATCATGCGCCGCTTGCCCCACACTTTGTCGGCGGCCAATGCCAGCGGCACTTCAAGGCCTTTACGGAGCACGGAACGGCTGTTCCAGAGGAACAGGTTTTTCGCTGCCTGCATGGAAACCGTGCTGGCACCACGCGGACGTTCACCTTCCAGCACATCGGAGACCACGGTGTTCACAGCATCCCAATCGACACCGCTGTGGCTGCAAAATTTGCCGTCCTCACTGGAGACGATGGATTGGACGACAAAGGGAGATATATCGTCGAGCGCCACCCACTCACGGGTAATTTCAGTGCCGGAAACGCGCTGCCACACCATGAGTGCGGAAACCGGATTGACCGCCGGGACGGTATAAAGCGCGATCAGCGCAAAAGGCAGCAAGACCAGAATGAGCGCGACGATAACAAGTCGTTTGACGAGCCATCGCGTCATCCGTCGCCAACGCGAGCCGGAGCGGGATGGGCCGACGATTGCAGGTCCGTTCTTCTGCGCGATCAGATCATCAACGGGTGATTTTTTGCGTTTGGACTTCGACGGCTTACTCGCTCGCCCTTTGGATGAGCTGGCTGCTTTGCTGCGTGTCGTCTTGGCCAATGTGGTCGCAGCCTTTGCAGGTTGTAGAAGGGCGGATTGTCATATCGGTGTAGCGAGGGGCCGCCGCATCAACAAGCGGCCTGATGCAATCGCTTGACGCTGCACCGCCTTCCGCGCCACCAAGGCGGCAACTTAACGGGGGGCATCATGGCTGATCTGAAACTACAAATGGCGAAGATCGCCGATGCCGTAAACGGCTGGCTCGACGTCGAACTGAACGCTGATTCTGCAGCGGAAGGCGAACGGCAGCGTCCCGAACGGTTGGTGGCTGCCATGCGGCACGGCGTGTTGAATGGCGGCAAGCGGGTGCGGCCTTTCCTCGTGGTGGAATCAGCGGCCCTTTTCGGCGTTTCGCTTGATGATGCTTTGCCAACGGCATGTGCGCTGGAATGCCTGCATTCGTTTTCGCTGGTCCATGATGACCTACCCGCGATGGACGATGACGATCTACGACGCGGCCAGCCAACGGTTCACAAAGCGTTCGATGAAGCGCTGGCTATTCTCGCAGGCGATGCGCTGTCGACATTGGCCTTCGATATTCTGGCATCGCGCTCTTCGGCTGATGCTGCGGTGCGATGCGAACTCACGACCATGCTTGCCCGCGCGTCCGGTTGGGGCGGTATGATCGGCGGGCAGGTGTTGGATATCGAGGCAGAAGACGGTGCGCCGACCGACGCAGAAATCCGCACGCTGCAAGCGATGAAAACCGGCGCGCTGATCCGCTTTGCCTGCGAGGCTGGCGCGGTGCTGGGCGGTGCAGATGATGCGGCTCGTGCAGCGCTCCGCAGCTACGGCGAAACGGTGGGTCTCGCGTTTCAGCTGGCCGACGATATTCTGGATGTTACCGCCGACACAGCAACGCTGGGCAAGACGGCGGGCAAGGATTTGGATGCCGATAAAGGCACGCTTGTTGCACTGCATGGCGTGGATGCGGTGCGGGACATGCTGGGTGAAGCCGTGGCGCAGGCGCATGAGGCGCTGGGTGGTTTTGGTGCAGAAGCCGATGGGCTTCGGGCGATGGCGACGTTCATTGCCGAGCGAAAGAGTTAGCGGTTCCGCTTCACCAGACAAAAACCGCCTGCGTCGCGAATACGCTTGCACAGTCGGATTGCGCCGATGCGGCTGGATGTTCCTAGCCTCACTGCCCATTTCGATTTCAAACCCCGCCGCGTTCGTTCGCGGTAGAGCGCGGGTTTGGTGTCGCCTAAATCTACACCGAGCTTGCCGCGCACGCGCTCCCAGTTTTGCATGGCGCGATTGCGGGAGAAGTTGCCCGCCACCTGGACGCCCCAGGGTTGGCGTGGCACGGCGATCTGACCGGGAACGCCGGGGGAACGTGTTTTCAGCACTGGCAGTTCGGCGCAAGCCTGCTGGAACGCGACGCCTTTCTTGAGCGAAAAATCGTTTACTTTCGCATCACGGGCCCGAAACTGTTCCGCCTGCTTTCCTGTGATCGCCACCACATAGTCGCGGGTTTCGAAGGGCAGGCCGCCGTTACCCGCAAGCCACTTACCCACCCGACCGGCCCCCGCGTTGTAGGCGGCCGCAGCGAGGCCAAAATTACCAAAGCGCAGGCGCAGGCTGGAGAGGAGTGCTGCGGAGGCTTCGATGGCCTGGTCCGGCGCAAAAGGGTTTTTCAAACCACGTTCGATTGCCGTGCCGGGCATGAACTGCGCCACGCCCATGGCGCCTACGGGACTGACCGCAAGCACGTCGAAACGGCTTTCCGTCCAGATGAGGCGGGTGAAAGTGGCGCGGGGAAGGCTGTGGCGGCGGGCGGCTTCGTCGATGAGTTTGCACAGCCGTTCGGCTGGCCAGTCGGCAGGTTTGGGAAGCTCGGGCGCCTTCGTCTGCGCGTTCGCCGGTAATACAAACAGCAACGTCAGAACGAAGATGCTATTCCGCAGCATCGACCTTTGCCACGTTGTCGCCTGCTGTGTTGTCTTGGCCGAAACGACGCTCGACATAGTCCTGCACCAATTGCTCGAAATCTTCGGCGATGTTCTCGCCGCGGAGCGTGACCGCTTTCTCACCGTCGATGAAAACGGGTGCGGCGGGCGTCTCGCCGGTGCCGGGCAAGGAGATGCCGATATCGGCATGTTTGCTTTCGCCGGGGCCGTTGACGATGCAGCCCATCACGGCAACTTTCAGCTCGGCAACACCGGGATATTTCTCTTTCCACGACGGCATGTTCTCGCGCAGCTGGCCCTGAATTTTGGCCGCCAACGACTGGAAGGTGGTGGAGGTCGTGCGGCCACAGCCGGGGCAGGCGGCCACGATGGGGACGAAGGTGCGGAAGCCCATGGTCTGCAACAATTCCTGCGCCACTTGCACTTCACGGGTGCGATCACCGCCAGGTTCCGGCGTAAGCGAAATGCGGATCGTGTCGCCGATGCCCTGCTGCAACAAAATGCCCAAAGCGGCAGATGATGCGACGATGCCTTTCGACCCCATGCCTGCTTCGGTGAGGCCAAGATGCAGCGCGTAATTGGTACGGGCGGCAAGGTCGGCATAGACCGTAATGAGCTGCTGCACGTCCGACACTTTGGCCGACAGGATGATGCGGTCTTTGCCCAGTCCGATGCGTTCGGCTTCGGCGGCAGACAGAAGGGCGGATTGCACCATGGCTTCGCGCATGACGGCGTCTGCGGAGAGCGGCGAACCCTTTGCGGAGTTTTCATCCATCAGCGAGGTGAGGAGTTCCTGATCGAGCGATCCCCAGTTCACACCGATGCGGACGGCCTTGTCGTGTTTGGCGGCGATCTCGACGATCTCGCCGAACTGCCGATCACGCTTTTCGCGGAAGCCGACATTGCCGGGGTTGATGCGGTATTTCGCCAGCGTTGCCGCGCAATCGGGATAAGCCTTCAACAGCTTGTGGCCGATGTAATGGAAGTCACCCACCAGCGGCACGTCGATGCCCAAGCGGTCGAGACGTTCGCGGATGCGCGGCACAGCTTCTGCCGCTTCGTTGCGGTCCACCGTGATGCGAACGATTTCCGAGCCAGCCTTCGCCAGTGCTGCCACTTGAGCGACAGTGCCGTCCACGTCTGCGGTGTCGGTGTTCGTCATGGATTGCACTACGATGGGCGCACCACCGCCGACCATCACGCCACCCACATCGACGCCCACGGTCTTTTGACGAATGAGCGGGCGAACGAGGGGGGCTGCGTCTGTAAAGGCGGGGCAATCGGCGTCGAGGGTCACGGGCGGGCTTTCGTTACATCTGAACTGTCCATGTCGTATGACAGCAGCCTAGCAAGGCGGCGGCCATGTGTCATCGTTGTCTTTGACGCGATCACGCCTTGCGATTGCCCCCTTCACGGTCCATCTGCAGTTCACGTAAGATGCGGATGAATTTTGCCGACAAGAGGGTGCCGATATGAAATTGACCATCAACGGAGAAGAGCGCGAGATTGATGCGCCGGGCGAGATGCCCCTGCTGTGGGCGTTGCGCGATGTGGCCGGTCTCAAAGGCACGAAATTCGGCTGCGGTATCGCATCGTGTGGTGCTTGCACCGTGCTGGTAAACGGCGTTCCGCGCCGGTCCTGCGTCGCACCGCTGGACTCCATCGAAGGCGAGGTGACCACCATCGAAGGGTTGGTCGGTGCTGATGGCGAGTTGCACCCGGTGCAGAAAGCATGGGCGGAAGGCAATGTCGCACAGTGCGGCTACTGCCAGTCCGGCCAGATTATTAGCGCCGTGGCGTTGCTGTCGGAAATTCCCGAACCCACCGACGAAGACATCGACATCAACATGAACAACCTTTGCCGCTGCGGCACCTATCCGCAAATCCGCACGGCCATTCGTCAGGCTTCCGCCGAGATGAAATCGTCGACCTCCAGCGCAGCCAAAACAGACAAGGTTGAGGGTTAGATCATGGGTAAAATTCTCCGCCGCACATTCCTCATCGGCTCCGCCGCCATCGTTGGTGGCGTTGCTTTCGGTGCCTACAAGATCAATCAGGACTACCCCAACCCGCTCGCCGAAGACGGCGCATTGGCAGAGGGTGAGCGCACACTGAACCCGTATATCAAGGTCATGGCCGATGGCGGCGTGACCATCATGATACCTCGTGCCGAAATGGGGCAGGGCGTCACCACTACGCTTGCAGCACTGGTTGCGGAAGAATTGGACGTGCCGCTGGACGCTATAGGCACGGAAATCGCACCGGCGTCATACGCCTATTATAATGCCGCGATGATGTCCGACGGTGCGCCCGTCGCTCACTTCAATCGTACGGCGATGGCGGAAGTCACCCGCACGGCCATGGGTACTGTGGGCAAGGTGTTGGGCTTGCAAGTGACGGGCGGCTCGTCCTCCATTGCAGATGCATACGACAAAATGCGGGAGGCTGGCGCTGCGGCGCGTGAAACTTTCCGGCAGGCCGCTGCTGATCGCACGAATACGCCGCTGACCGACATCACGACGAAGGCGGGCAACGTCGTTCTGCCAGACGGCACGACATTGTCCTATGGCGAGTTGGCGGCGGATGCGTCCAAACTCACCCCGCCATCGGAACCTGCGCTTCGTACGCCGGACAATTGGTCGATCCTCGGCAAGTCGCAGCAGCGCAAGGATGCGCTTCCGAAATCTACCGGCGCAGCGGTCTATGGCATCGACGTCGATCTGCCGGACATGGCCTATGCCACGGTTCGCATGAACCCGCGTTTGGGTGGACCAATGACGTCGTTCGACGCGACCGAGGCGAAGAAAATTCCCGGTGTTATCGACGTGATCGATATGACCGGCGGTGAGAGCGAAAAATTCGGCGGTGGTTTTGCTGTGCTGGCTGAAAACACATGGACCGCCTTCCGCGCTGCCGAATTGGTGGATGTGGAATGGGGGGAGGCACCCTATCCGGCCACCACGGACGGCATCATGGCCGTGATCGCCAAGGCGCTGGATGATGGTATCGGCGATGGCGACAAGCTGCGGAACGATGGTGATGTGGATCTGTCATTTGCAGACGCGCCCCGCGACCGTATCGTGGAAGCCCGTTATCAAGTGCCGTATCTGGCCCACGCGACCATGGAACCCATGAACGCTACGGCGCAGTTCAAAGATGGTGAGTTGGACATCTGGGCCGGTACGCAAGCGCCCACACTGGTGCGCTCCGATTGCGCGTCGGAAACCGGTGTCGACGAGCAGAACGTGCAGGTTCATTCCACCTTCCTTGGCGGTGGTTTTGGTCGTCGTGGCGAGGTGGATTTTGCCCGCTTTGCCGCCCGCGTAGCGCAGCGTGGTGACGGTGTTCTCAAGGGTCGCCCCGTGCAGGTGGTGTGGACCCGCGAGGAGGACATGACCCACGACACTTACCGCCCCGGTGCCGTGTCGCAGTGGCGCGCGCGGTTGGGCGATGACGGCCTGCCGGTTGCCATCGACGGGCATATCGCCTGTCCATCCGTCATCGGCTCGGTCATCAATCGCACCTTCCCATCCGTACCCGCAGCGGGGCCGGACAACACGATCACCCACGGCGCGTTCGACCAGCCCTATGGTGTGGAGAATTACCGCGTGTCCGGCATCAAGGCGCCGGTGGATATTCCCGTCGGTTTCTGGCGGTCGGTGGGCAACAGCTACAACGGCTTCTTCCATGAGAGCTTCATGGACGAGATGGCCCACGTTGCCGACCAGGACCCCATGGCGTTTCGCGCCGCACTCATGAAGGACCACCCAACCGCCGTGGGCGTGATGAAGCGATTGGCCGATATGTCCGGCTGGACGGAAGCGAAGGTCGAGGGTCGCGCCAAGGGCTGTGCCTTCACGCTGTCCTTCGGTTGCTGGACAGGTCAGGTGGTGGAAGTCGTTCAGACCGACGATGGCATCAAAATTGAGAACGTGTGGTGCGTCGGCGATATCGGGCAGGCGCTCGATCCCGCAAACGTCGCGGCACAGCTGCAGTCCGGCATCGTCTATGGGTTGTCATCGGCGCTAGGGCAGGAAATCACATTCGAAGACGGCATGGTGCAGGAAACCAATTTCGACACCTATGACGCGATGCGGATGGCGAATTGCCCGACGATTACCGTCGAGGTGATGGAAGAGGCAGAGCATCGTGGCGGCGCGGGCGAACCCGGCACGCCGCCGTCCATTCCCGCGCTGGCCAACGCGGTCTTCGCGCTCACCGGCAAACGCATTCGCACGATGCCGCTGTCGAAAGAGGTGGAGTTCGTTTGAGGGCTGGCTGACTTTGAACGGCTGCGATGACGGTGGACTAGCGGCTTCGTTGGGATGACACCCGCCGGAGGCTGACGTAACTTTCGCATCATACCTGCTCGCGAGAATCACACAATGGCCAAACCCTTTTCCATCGCCACGTGGAACATCAATTCCGTGCGGTTGCGTATCGGGTTGGTGGAGAAGTTTCTCGCCGAGCATCAGCCGGACGTGCTGTGCCTGCAGGAAATCAAATGTGTGAACGAGCTGTTTCCCGCAGACGCTTTTACTGCTGCCGGTTATCCGCATCACGCTGTCCATGGGCAAAAGGGTTATCACGGGGTGGCGACCGTTTCGAAGCACCCGCTGACGGAAACTGCGTCCGCCGATTACGTCGCCATGGGCGATACGCGCCATGTGGAATGTATCGTGCAATCCCCCGGCGGGCCGGTGCGAATGCACAATTTCTATGTTCCTGCCGGTGGCGATGTGGCCGACCCTGCCGTGAACCCGAAGTTCGATCACAAGATGAAATTTATCGAAGAGATGAAGGCGCTTGGCTGTGATGATGGCGATGTGCCTGCGATCCTTGTGGGCGATCTCAACATCGCGCCGTTGGAAACCGATGTGTGGTCGCACAAACAGCTTCTTAAAGTCGTTAGCCACACGCCCGTGGAAACCGATGGGTTGAACGAAGTGATGGCGAAAGGCGGTTGGACCGATCTTATCCGCCAGCACATTCCCGCTGAGGACATTCTCTTCACGTGGTGGAGCTACCGCTCGAAGGATTGGGATGCGGCCGACAAAGGGCGTCGCCTCGACCACATCTGGTCATCGCCGAAACTGGCGTCCTCGCTATCGAAGATCGAGGTTCTGCGTGAGGCACGTGGCTGGGAAAAACCGTCAGATCATGTGCCGGTGATCGCCCGTTTCGATTTCACTTAAGAGACCGTCTCTAACTCTGCTTTTTGATGTGGTTCAGTGTGGGATTTAGAGATTTCAGGTGCTTAGAGGCAGTTTTTGCGCTGCTGAACTGAGTTTGACACAGAAATTGATGGCCGGATGCGACATGGTTCGCAGGCATGGTTAACCATTCGTTTACAGTGCTTTACCAGCCAGTTTAATTACTAACGTCATGCGACCCTAGACTTTAGGCAGGCATTAATGTTGCCGCTCGGTTGTTGGCCCCCGACCCATTGTCTTAATCTCCCGCCCAACCTGCGAAAAGTAGGAGAAGAGGGAGACCATATATATGGCTATCAAACCACCACTCACGGACCTGCCGATCCATACGGCAGATTCCGGGTTCTATCGCGGCTTCAGCCCAAGCGTTGCCGTTATTTCCAAGATCATCATCGCCGCACTCGTCGTCTGGGCGATCGTGTGGCCACAATGGGCGGGCAGTGTGTTGTCCGGTTGGAACACTGTTATTTTGGCAAATTTCGCCGCATGGTACATCTGGACCGTGGCGTTTTTCATCATCGTATGTCTTGGCCTTGCGATTTGGCCAACAGCCGGACGCCTCAATCTGGGGCAGGATGGCGAAGGGCCGGAGTTCACCAACTTCTCATGGTTCTCCATGATGTTCGGTGCCGGTATCGGTGTCGGCATGTTGACGTGGGCTGTTGCTGAACCTGTTTCGCATTTTGCCAACAACCCGGAAGTCATCCAAGGCCTGACGACCGCCAAGAGCGAAGACAATATTCGCATGGCTTATAAGTGGTCCTTCCTGCACTGGGGTCTAGGCGCATGGGCTTGCTACGCGGTGGCAGGTCTTTCATTGGCCTTCTTCACATACCGTCGCGGTCTGCCGCTGACGATCCGCTCCGGCCTCACGCCGCTGTTCGGTAAAGCATTGTCCGGCCCGCTGGGTAACCTCATTGATATTATCGCTGTGGTGGCCACCATTTTGGGTGTCGCGCAGACGCTCGGTTTTGGTGTGGACCAGTTCGTTGCCGGTCTTACGCGCATTGGTATCGGTGGTCTTGTTCATCCGGCTGGTGCGGTCGATGAAGCGGGCAAAGCAATCGCCAACACCGCCAACACGTTCGGCATCATCGTTGCGCTGTTGTTCATCATGGGGGCTTCGACCCTGTCGGCGCTGTCCGGTGTAGGCAAAGGCATCAAGTGGCTGTCGAACATCAACATGGTGCTGTCCATCGTACTGCTGGGTTTCTTCATCATCTTTGGTGCCAGTTTCTTCGGCTTGACTGCGATGTTCCTCGGTTTGTTCGATTACCTGATCGCACTGCCGGTGATGAGCTTCAACGTTTGGGTGTCCGATGGACAGGCAGACTCCGAAGCCTTCAAGCTGGCGCAGTGGCAGGGCTGGTGGCCCGTGTTCTACTGGGCTTGGTGGATCGCATTTGCACCTTTCGTGGGTCTGTTCCTGGCGCGCATCTCGCGTGGCCGGACCATCCGTGAATTCGTGCTGGGCGCGATGATTGTGCCTGCGCTTATGTGCTTCGTCTGGTTCGCATGGGCAGGTGGTACCGCTATCTGGCTCGAACTCTACGGTAACGCCAACGGCGTGATCTTCGATGCCGGTAACGGCGACAAGATCTTCGCAATGACCGCCTTCATGCTGGAGCCTATTTCCGAATGGCTCTCATGGGGTATGGCGGTTCTCATCGTGGTCTTGCTGATGACGTTCCTTGTTACCTCTGCCGACTCTGCAGTTTTGATTGTGAACACGATCAATGCTGCTGGTGATGAAGGTCCGAAGGCTCGTCCGCACATCCTGTTCTGGGGTGCCGCACTGGCGTTCGTTGTTGCTGGTCTGCTGATTTCCGGTGGCACCACAGCGATCCAGACCGCGATGGTGATCGGGGCGCTGCCCTTCTCCGTCGTCATGGTATTGATGTGCATCTCGCTCATCAAAGCGATCTATAATGACGGTCGCCGTGAAGCTGCCGGTGTGCAGACGCTGTACGAAAGCGACATCGCACCTGCGGCAGCTGAGTAACAGCTGACAACACTATCGAAGTCGGCGCTTTCCAAGCGCCGACTTCCCCCCTATATAGCCGCCTGAATGCCGGACGCGACGAGCGCGTCCCGCTCCTCCCAGTTTTCAGGCCAGCTCTTATGTCCCTTCGCAACATTGCGATCATCGCACACGTCGACCACGGCAAAACCACACTCATTGATGTTCTGCTCAAGCAGTCCGGCACCTTTCGTGATAACGAGCAGGTGGACGAACGCGCCATGGACAGCAACGATCTTGAAAAGGAACGTGGCATCACGATCCTCGCCAAGGTCACGTCGCTTGCCTGGAAGGGCAACCGCATCAACATCGTCGACACCCCCGGCCACGCCGACTTCGGCGGTGAGGTGGAACGCATTCTCAACATGGTCGACGGTGTCATCATTCTGGTGGACGCAGCCGAAGGCCCGATGCCCCAGACGAAATTCGTTCTCGCCAAAGCTTTGAAGCTTGGCCTGCGTCCTATCGTCGCCATCAACAAAATCGACAAGCCGGACGGCCGCCCCGATTGGGTGTTGGACGAAGTGTTCGACCTGTTTGGCAATCTTGAAGCCAACGAAGATCAGCTCGATTTCCACACGCTCTACGGTTCCGCCAAAGAGGGCTGGATGGCGATGGATGCTGACGGCCCCAAAGACGATATGGCGCCACTGCTCGACCTCGTGATGGAGCATGTGCCGGAACCCGCCATCGAAGAGGGCGAATTCCGCATGCTGGCCACCACCATTCAGGCCAACCCGTATCTGGGCCGCATTTTGACCGGTAAAATCATGTCCGGTACCGCTGTTCCGAACCAGTCGATCCATGCGTTGAACCAGGATGGCGAGATCGTGGAACAGGGCCGCATCACGCAGGTGCTGTCCTTTGAAGGTCTGGACCGCAAGCCGGTCGATTCAGCAACCGCTGGCGACATCGTTTCCATCGCGGGCCTGTCCAAGGCCACCGTCGCCGATACGCTGGTTGCGCCCGGCATCAAAGAGCCTATCCCCGCACAGCCCATCGACCCGCCGACACTGTCCATGACCTTCCGCGTCAACGACGGCCCGCTTGCCGGTCGTGAAGGCTCCAAGGTTCAAAGCCGTGTCATCCGTGACCGCTTGATGAAAGAGGCCGAGGGCAACGTTGCACTAAAAGTCACGCAGCTTCCAAATTCAGACGCTTACGAAGTCGCCGGTCGTGGCGAACTTCAGCTGGCCATCGTCATCGAAACCATGCGCCGCGAAGGCTTCGAGCTCACAGTAGGTCGCCCACGCGTGTTGATGCAGGAAGACGAGAACGGCCAGAAGATTGAGCCCGTTGAAGAAGCCATCATCGACGTCGATGAAGAATTCTCCGGTGCTGTCGTTGAGAAACTCTCCCAGCGCCGCGCCGACCTCGTGGAAATGAAGCCTTCCGGCACAGGCCGCACCCGCCTTGTGTTCCACGCACCCACCCGTGGCCTGATCGGCTACCTGTCGGAGCTTATGACAGACACGCGCGGCACCGCGATCTTCAACCGCACGTTCCTCGCTTATCAGCCCTACAAAGGCGATATTCCGCAGCGCAACAACGGCACGCTCATCTCCAATGGCGATGGCGATGCGGTGGCCTTTGCCATGTTCAACCTGGAAGACCGTGGCCCGATGATCATTCATCCCGGCGACAAGGTTTATCAGGGCATGATCGTTGGCGAGCACGCTCGTGGTAACGATCTTGAGGTCAACGTGTTGAAGGGCAAGCAGCTCACCAACATGCGTTCGTCCGGTAAGGATGAAGCTGTGAAGCTGACGCCGCCGATCAAGATGACGCTGGAAAAGGCGCTGTCCTACATCACCGATGGTGAGCTTGTGGAAGTGACGCCGGAAAACATCCGCCTTCGTAAACGCATCCTCGACCCTATCGAGCGCAAGCGCCAGATGCGTGCCGATCAGGCAGAAGCTGCGGCTGGTTAACGTGCACCCCTCGATTTTGGGGAAGTGACAGCCGCCTGTTGAATGATCAATGTCGAAGGGAGAGAAGCTTCCTTCGACATGGGTTTAACATGAAAATCCGACGTACCCGCCTGACACCACTGCTTACGTTAGCCGCCATTTTATCGGCTGTTATATTCAATTCAGGTGCAGTTTTTGCAGCTCATCAGGTCGCGGGCGACGGCGCTAACAATCGTCAACACAGTGTTCACTGTGACAGAGGCTCACCCCCGGGCTTGTGCTGTCACAGGTCTCGCAAGGGTGTTTATTGCAAATAGAGCATTGCGGGAAGTCTGATCGGCTCGACTGGAGCAATCAAACTCCAACGAACATTATGGTCTGCGGCCCTATCTGCGGCAGCAACCACGCCATATCCGCCGGTGAAATCGCCACGCACCCTTCCGTTGGAGGATAGCCCGGTTTTGCGATGTGAAAGAAAATCGCGCTGCCGCCACGGCTCATGCGGCGCGTGATGTTGTAATCCATGACGATCACCACATCATACAGCCTATCGTCGCGCATCATCAGTTCGTGGCTTGCGGGATAGGGCAGTTGGACGGGGCAGTTGTAGTTGCGGTCGCCAACAGCATCGCACCAGCCATCCGTCGGTTCGATCGGGCTCATTGGCAACAGTGTTTGCGGTGTGTGCCCACGGTCGGCACGGAAATAGCCGTGCATCAGCCGGAACTCGCCAATCGGTGTTCCACCATCCCCCTCACGTTTTGCACTGACTATTCCGGACCGGCCAAGCGCGCAGGGCAGTACGCGATTGCCTGCCCGCAGCAGCCCTTGCTGACTGCATCCGGGTCGGGTTTTGACGTAAAGTCTGTTCAACATGTTGGGAGGTTCCCGCTTTCTTCTTCATGCAATCGACACAAAGACCAGATTGCGCCACGATTGGCTGGTTGAGAAGAGGCCGATACGAGCCCCATTTGGGAACAACTATTATGACCGAACGCACGCTTTTGCTGGTTGATGACGACAATGATTTGCGCGAGGCGCTGACCGAACAATTGTCTCTCTACGAAGAATTTACAATCCAGCAGGAGCAGACGGCATCGGCGGGCATCGCGGCGGCCCGCGATAACCACACCGACCTTCTCATCATGGATGTGGGCTTGCCGGATATGGACGGCCGCGAGGCGGTGAAACTGCTGCGCAAGGGCGGCTTCAAGAGCCCGATCATCATGCTCACCGGTCACGACACCGACAGCGACACGATTCTCGGTCTCGAAGCCGGTGCTAATGATTACATCGTCAAACCGTTCAAATTCGCCGTGCTGTTGGCCCGTATCCGCGCCCAGCTTCGCCAGCACGAACAGTCCGAAGATGCCGTCTTCACCATCGGACCGTACTCGTTCCGTCCGGCGCAGAAGATCATGATCGACGACGATGACAGCAAGGTCCGCCTGACCGAAAAAGAAACGGCGATCCTGAAATATCTCTACCGCGCCGACCGCAAAGTCGTGACCCGTGACATCCTGCTGGAAGAGGTCTGGGGCTATAATTCCGGCGTCACCACCCACACGCTGGAAACCCATATCTACCGCCTGCGCCAGAAGATCGAAAAAGATCCGGGGAATGCGGTGCTCTTGGTCACCGACGCCGGCGGCTACAAGTTGATGCCATAGGGGCGCACATGTCTCTCGATACCGACATCCGTCTCCTTTCCCGCGTCAAACTCTTCGAGGGGTTCGACCGTGAGGCTTTGCGTCTTCTGGCCTTTGGGGCGGAGGCGCGAACTTATGGGGCAGGGACGCGGTTGTTTCGTGCTGGTGAGCAGAGCGATGGCGCTTATGTCGTCGTCACCGGTGCAATTGATCTCTACCCCGAAGAAGGTTCCCAGCCACCGATGCGGTTGGAGCAAGGGGCGCTGATCGGCGAAATGGCTGTCATCGTGCCGACGTTGCGCGCCAATACCGCAATGGCGGTGGAACACAGCGAAGTGCTGAAAGTGCCACGCCCGTTGTTCCGGCGGATGCTGGAAGAATATCCCGAGCTTGCTGCCATCCTTCAGCAGCGCATTGCAGGTTCGGTCGATGAGTTCATGGCGCGGCTCGAACGTATCCGCGCCAAGCTCGATCACGCCAACGAGATAGCTGCCCGCCCCGAATAAATCGGGGCGGTCTTCAGATCATCCCCGCGCCATATCGGCCAACACATTGGCGGCGACTGTCAGCATCGAGACGCTGACACCGTCCACTTCCACGATGGTTTCCAATTGTGCGGTGGTGCGTTCCACCTCTTCGGCGTGGGCTTCACACCATTTATCGGCGTCACCCTTGGCCTTTTTGTCGGTCAGAATATCGGTGACGATATCGCGGCGGGCGCGGTGCAGGCTTTGCATCGCACGGTCCAGCGCCAGACCGTCGTAATAGTCTGCCGTCTCGATGGCTCGTGCCGCTTCCACGATGCGGCCAACACGGAATGTGTGGGTGATCGAGAAGAAGGCCCTCGCCGCTTTATCCAGGCTGGTGTTGGAGCGTTCTGCCGCCAGCACGATGTCCGGGATCAACGCTGCGATCGGCATGCGGGCAATCTCAAGCGCCAGCTTTTTCGGTACGCCACCTTCTTGGAAACGCGCAGCTTCTGAACGGATGCGGTCGCCGATGAAGGCGGGCGCTATGTCTTCCAGTTTGGGCGACAGTTTCGAAATGGCTGAACCGTAGAGCTTCACCACGTCGCCGACGCCGTTCCCAAATTCTCCGTAACGGGCGAACCAGACCGTTTGTGACACCACGCGGGATTTTAGATGGTCGTAAAGTTCCAACTGCAATGCGCCCGCAATTTTCGCGTCCAGCGCATCGATCTCGCCGTTGAGGCGGGGCATGTCGAAAGCGTCGCGTGTGGCGGTATAGGCGCGGGCGACGGTGGCGATTGTGCCGCCGGTGCGGTCCTGCACGCGGTTGATGAAGGTTGGGCCACCACGGTTGATCATCGAATTGGCCAACACCGTACCGATGATCTCACGGCGAAGCCTGTGGCCTTCGATTTCCGCTTTCCACTTTTTCTGCATCCCTTCGGGGAAATATCCGAACAGCATGTCAGTCAGGTAATCGTCGTCCGGCACATCAGTTGCCACCAGGTCGTCCAGCGCCACGATCTTGGCATAGGCCAATAAGACGCCGATTTCGGCGCGTGTCAGCGGCGTGCCGTTCTTGGCCCGCTCTGCGATTTCCATGTCGTCCGGCAGGTCTTCAACACCACGGTCCAGCAGGTCGCGGTCTTCCAGCGACCGCATAAGGCGCTGCTGGTGGGCGAGGTTGTCTTCGCCTTTCAGTTCCGAAAGCGATATGGCGAGCGTCTGCAAATAGTTGTTGCGCAGAACGAGTTCGGCGACGTCTTCCGTCATGCTTTCCAGCAGCGTGTTGCGTTTGCCACGGGTCAGCTTGTTGGCCTTCATGGCAGCGGCCAGCGCGATCTTGATGTTCACCTCGACGTCGGACGAGTTCACGCCTGCGGAGTTGTCGATGGCGTCTGAATTGCACCGCCCGCCCAGCATGTTGAACTCGATGCGGGCTGGTTGGGTGAGACCGAGGTTGGCGCCTTCGCCCATAACCTTGGCGCGCACTTGCTTTGCGGTGATGCGGATTGGGTCGTTGCCACGGTCACCGGCGTCGGCGTTGCTTTCGGTCGAGGCACGAATGTAGGTGCCGATGCCGCCGAACCACAGCAAGTCGATTGGCGCTTTGAGAATAGCGGTCATCACGTCCTGCGGTGTCATTTCGCCTGCTTCGCAATCCAAGGCTTCGGCTGCTTGTTTCGACAGATAAATGACCTTGGCGTTGCGGGAATAGATGCCGCCACCTTCGGAAATCAGGTCGGTCTTGTAGTCCTGCCAACTGGAACGGTCCTTATCGAAAAGCCGCTTGCGCTCTTTGTATGTGGCGGCGACGTCCTGCGGGTTGGGGTCGATGAAAATATCGCGGTGGTCGAAGGCTGCGATAAGGCGCGTTTTCTTCGACAACAACATGCCATTGCCGAACACGTCGCCCGACATATCGCCCACACCGCCCGCGGTGAATTCTTCTTCCTGAATGTCCCACGAACACTGTTCGGGGCGCTCCATTTCGCGGAAGTGGCGTTTGACCGCTTCCCAAGCGCCACGGGCGGTGATGCCCATTTTTTTGTGGTCGTAACCGGCGGAACCACCTGATGCGAAAGCATCGTCCAGCCAGAAATCGCGGCTCTGGCTGATGGCGTTTGCGGTGTCGGAGAATGTCGATGTGCCCTTGTCGGCGGCAACCACGAAATACGGATCGTCGCCATCATGGCGCACCATGTCGGTGGGCGGCACCACATCGCCATCCACCAGATTGTCAGTCAACGACAGCAGCGAGGCGATGAACACGCGATACGCGCCGCGCCCTTCGTTGAACCACGCATCGCGATCAGACGATGGTGGCAGGTGCTTAGGCACGAAACCGCCCTTGGAGCCCACCGGCACGATGACCGCGTTTTTCACCTGCTGTGCCTTCACGAGGCCCAGCACTTCGGTGCGGTAATCCTGCGCGCGGTCGGACCAGCGCAAGCCGCCACGGGCCACCGGGCCGAAACGCAGATGCAGGCCTTCGACGCGAGGGGAGGACACGAAAATTTCACGGTACGGCACCGGCTGCGGCATGATGGAAATCGCGGCGCAATCGAATTTGAACGCCAGCACAGGAACGGGAATCGGCTCCTGTGACTTGCCATCCGGCGTGTCCATTTCGCCCGCCTGTTCGTCGGGGTGGATGAGCGCGTCTGTGTAGTAGTTTGTCCGCAGGGTAGCGGCGATCAACATGCGGTAATTGCGTAGGATACGATCATCATCTGACGAGGATACGGATTCCAGCGCCTGTCGGATTGCATCGCGGTCGGCTTTTTCCTTACGGCCCCGCGCTTTTGTGGCGGGGTCGAAACGGTGGGTGAAGTAGCTAGCAATCTGGCGGGCGATGTCGCCATTGGCGGCCAATGTGCGGGCCATGGAGCCGATGGTGAAGCCGGAGCGGATCTGCCGCGCGTAGCGTGCATAGGCGCGGAACATGGTGGCGGTTCGCCATGTCAGGCCGGTGCGCAACACGATTGCGTTGAACTCGTCATCATCCGTCTGGCCGGACCAGATGGCGTGGAGTGTGTCTTCCAACTGCTCTTCGGGAAAGTCTGCATCCGCGTCATAGCTGGCATCCACCAGCACCATGTCGTGAATGAAGACGTTGCCGCCATCGCTGCGTTTTGCTTCCCACGTCGTTTCTTCGATGACGGAAAAGCCAAGATTTTCCAGCAGTGGAACGCGGCGGGAAAGGGGAATGGCCTCGTCGAGGTGGAACAGGCGCAGACCGAGACGGCCGGTCTCATCAGGAGCGGAAAAGTCTGTGCCGATCTCACCGGCATTTTCCAGCGCGCGCACGGCGGCCATATCGGCCAGTGCGCGGTCTGCTGATTTTACCTCGCGGTATGCTGAGGAGAATTCAACCTCGTCCAACCCTTCCACACTGCCGGCCTTTTCCGCAACGCGCTCACGCCAAGTGCGCGTCATGGCAGTTAGCGTTGCTTCCAGCTCGTCGCGGGAGACTTCCGGTGCCAGACCTTCGTCACGACCGATAATGAAGTGGACGCGCACCAGTCCGTTTTCGAGGAAGGCCGGATAGAAGGCCGAGACGCGGCCATCATAAACGTCGGCAAAATGGTCGCCCATGCGCGAGCGCACAGATGTGTCGTAACGATCACGCGGCACATAGGCGATGACGGAAACGAAACGCCCGAAACGATCAACGCGGGACAGAACCCGAATGCGGACGCGCTCTTCCAACTGGGCGGCGATGGCGGCGAATTCCGCCAGTTGTTCCACGTCTGTCTGGAACATCTCGTCGCGTGGCCATGTCTCTAGAATGTTGGTCAGCGCCTTGCCGAAATGGCTGGTTGGATCGGCGTCGAAATTCTCCAGCACCGCATCCACCTTGTGGCGCAGCAGCGGAATAGAGGACGCGGATTTTGTGTAGGCGGTGGACGTGAACAGGCCGACGAGGCGCAGTTCGCCATCGAGATTTCCGTCATCGTCGAACAGCTTGATGCCGATGTAGTCCATATAGGCGCGGCGGTGGACGCTGGTCTGGATGTTGGCCTTGGTGACGATCAGCCCGTCTTCTGAAAACAGAAATTCACGGATCTGTTCCGTCATAACCACGCCCTTGCCGGCGCGGGTCATCACATGGGCGTCGGGGTCGCGCAGCAGGCCGAGGCCGGAGTCCTTCACCGGTACCAAATTCCCCTTCTTCTCGCTGCCCTCGTAGTGGTAGTGGCGCAGGCCCATGAGGGTGAAGTTGTTGTCCATCAACCATTCGAGAAACTGGATGGCTTCCGCGATGCGCGGTGCGGGCAGTGGCGGCGGTGTTTCGCGGAAGGTGCTGACAGTTTCCGTCAGCCGTTTGACCATGGGCTTCCAGTCTTCGGTGACCGCTGTCACCTGATCGACCACGCCGTGGATCGCCTTTTCCATTTTGGTCGTCGCCATGCCACCTGGCACGCGGGCAGCGATGGCCATAACAGAGCGGCCATCCATCACGGGGTGGGCCACCAGTTGAACGTCCGCCCCGCGCACGGCCAGCTCACCCAAAACGCTGTCCAGAATGAAGGGCTTGTTGGGAGTGGCGACGGTGATGTGCCAGATGCCGTCCGGCCCTGTATCGTCTGCCACTTTCACCGTGACCTTGGTGCCTTTGCCGCCGAAGACAGCCTTGGCTTGTTTGCTCAAGGCTTCCAGTTGGCCCGCATCAAGGCTGTCGAGATCTTCCGCCGGAGTGGCGGCAAACAGCGACCGTGCAAATTCCGCCACCCCCTCATTCAACCCCTTCGTCAGCTTGGTGATGAGGCGTTTGGTGCGTGGGGAAGCCGGACGGGGCATGGGCGATCCTTCAAGGGTGCGCTAAAGCGGATGGTGACGGTTGCACCAATGATGGCTTGCGTGAAGGGATAAAGGGATGAAAAACCCACATAACGATGTGATTTCGCTCGATTTTGAGGCGGACGAACCGCTTTCGGAGCGTACGGAGCGCTATTTCAGCATTTGCAAAGAGAAACTGGGCCTCGTGCCCAATGTGTTGAAGGCCTATTCCTTCAACGCTGAAAAGCTGAACAGCTTCACCGCGTTGTATAATGACCTGATGCTCGGCGCGAGTGGACTGACCAAATTGCAGCGCGAGATGATTGCGGTCGTCGTGTCATCCCACAACAAATGCTTTTACTGCCTCACCGCCCACGGCGCTGCTGTGCGGGAGCTTTCCGGTGATCCTGCGCTGGGTGAAATGCTGGTGATGAACTTTCGCGCGGCAGACCTCGACCCCAAAGATCGCGCCATGCTGGATTTCGCCCACAAGCTAACGGCGCACGCAAGCGAAGTGGACGAACCCGACCGGCAGGCTTTGCGCGATGCAGGCTGGAGCGACCGGGACATCTGGGACATCGCCAACGTCACCGGCTTCTTCAACATGACGAATAGAGTGGCGACCGCGACCGATATGAGGCCGAATGATGAGTATCACGGGCAAGTTCGATAATTGGCGCGGTGAGGGGGGCTGCCGATCAACCTGTTCGATAAATTCAATTTTGCGACGATGGAGGTCTGAAAGAGCCCATTCCAAATGTTTGGGCACTTGCTTTTATGCCCTCACAGAAGAGTGAGCGGAAAGTCGAAACGTTTGACATATTTCCCACGTATCCTTCGGCAGAACACACTTGCTGAACGGATTGTGCATGTCTTCTCATCTGACCCGCCGAACCACCCTTTCTCTTGGTTTAGGAGCACTGGCCATGGCCGCCATTCCAAACGTAGCACGTGCTAATACGATCTCCTTTAATAATGGCTGGGAGCATCTAAAATTTCGCAGCCTTAAACCCAACACGTTCAACACTGCAGATAACGCCGTGACCGTTATTGCCGAAGGCACGTCCTCGATCTTATATCGCATTTTGCCGTCTGATCTGTTTGACAGCCGCAGTGCCGAATGGACATGGCGGGTGGACAATTCCGTCCCACCGTCTGACCTGAGCGACACCGATAATGATGACCGCAATTTGGGTGTGTTCTTCGTCAATGCCTCCGATAGAGTCGCGGGGCGCATCCGTCCTGGCACCGGTATTTCCAGCCTCATGCGCAATCGCAATGTGCAGGTGCTCATGTACACATGGGGCGGCAACAATCCGCAGGGTACTGTTGTTCCCAGCCCGCAAGCATCGGGCCGGTTGCGCAATATTGTGCAGCGGCGGCCAGCAGCGGGCGAATTCCGCGAAAGTGTGGATCTGGCAAGCGACTTCCAGCGGGTATTCGGTGTCGAAATGAGCAATCTGGTGGCGCTGGCCATTTCATCCAACAGCGAAAATTCGGGTAGCCGTGTTCAAGCGCAGGTCAGCGAATGGGTGTTGGGATAGCCGGTTGGTATAGTGCCGCCTCGCTGATTTCTTGTGTCGCAAAGACAGACGCAGAATTTCTGGCTCGTTTTCCTAGGGTGTTTACGTCCGGACAGTATCTGCCTGTGAAGTCGCCGCTTCATACTCTCCACGCCCCTCCCAAACACACGTCTTGTTACGCCCATCATTCTTCGCCTGATACAGCGCTTCATCGGCTCGTTTGTAGAGCACGTCGCGGGGGCCTTCTGACACCCCTATGCTGACGGTGAAGTTGAGCGGGCGGGTGGCTTGGCGGATGTTGTTGTGAATGTTTTGGGCGACTGCGGAAGCGGTCGCCACGCCGCCATCGTTCACCAGCACTGCAAACTCTTCACCGCCCAGTCTTACGGCATGTGTGCCTTCTGGCGCGGCTTGCGCGATGAGGCCGGCTACAAGTGCGATGCAGCGGTCACCTTCGTCGTGGCCGAAGCTGTCATTGATGCGTTTGAAATGATCGATATCGATCATCACCAGCGCTGCCAGATCATCCTTGCGACCCTGCCGCTGAATGGCGCGATCAAAGGCGCGGCGGTTGGCCAGACCCGTCAGAGCGTCCGTTTCCGCCTCCTGCCTTGCGCTAACGATGACGTCGCGCATCGACAAAGCGATGGTTGTACCAGCCAGCAGTTGCGACACGATGATCCAAACCACCGCGTAAATTGGCCAGGTGTTATACGCGATTTCCATTGGCAACAGATTGGGCAATAGGCTGCTGAGCAAGCGCGGGTTGGCAAGCAGCAACGCAGCCACGACGTAAAGCACGATCACCAAAACGCGCTCGACGGGGAAGCGCGCTTTTGCCTGCTGTCCGGCATAGGCCACCAGCAGGTACATCAAGCCGAGCGATGTGTAGAGCGCGACGAAACGCAAGCTGGTGTCATCCAGGAAAAAGCTTGCCGCGTTGCCGACGAGCCCCCAAACCGCCAATGCGCCAACGGGTTTCCACGCGACTGCCCATTTCCCGCGTTGGGCCAACCCATATGCTGAGACCAATGTGCCGACAATCATTGCGGTATTGCCCAGATGCAGCAAGCCGCTGGCGTGCTCTTTCAGGGCAAACAGTGCAAAACTGATTGCGAACAGGCCATACCCGCATGTGAACGATACGAACGCGCTCTGCCGCGTGAAAAACCACGCGCCAAGAAACATACATGCTGCAGTGACGTTCACCGCAGAGGCTGCAAATGTAATCCAGTCCATCCCGGACCTCCCTATCGTTAGAAGATATTGGGGGTTGGGCGGTAATGTGTGGTTAAGAAGATAGAGCGGATTTTACAGGACGCGTTCGACGCTTGTGGACGCAGGAATTTCCGTTTTTCGAAACAGTGTGGTGACGCCGGTTATGCGGCTGGAAAAAATGTGAGAATATGATGGCATGACATGGGAAACATACATTATCTATCTCGCCGCTGTTGCAGCCTTCTTCGCGACACCGCCAGACACCAGCCAATTGCTGATCATGTCGAACAGTATCCAGCACGGTTTGAGGCGTTCGCTTTGGACGGTGTTTGGAGATTTGTCTGCCAATGTTTTGCAGATGTTGGCCGCCGCCTTTGGCCTTGCTGCCATTATCGCAACGTCAGCGTCAGCCTTCACCATCATCAAGTGGTTGGGTGTCGCCTATCTTGGGTGGATTGGTTTGCAGCTGTTTTTGAGCAAACCCGCTGACCTCCGCGCCGCCAATACACCGCGAAAATCTGCAGGTGCCTTGTTTCGGCAGGGCTTTTTCACATCGAGCGCTAACCCCTACGCGGTCGTCTTTTTTGCCGCTCTGTTTCCGCAGTTTATTGATCCCGCTCTGCCGGTCTTACCGCAGGTGGCCGTGCTTGGCGCTACCTATCTGGTTGTCGACGGCATCATTTTATTGCTCTGGGGCTATCTCGCGGTTCATTCAGCAGAGCGCATCAAATCGTTTTCGACGGGCATGATGAACCGCGTTTGCGGAATACTGATGATGGGGGCAGCGGCGCTGCTGGCCAGCAAGGATTTTGAGCCGCAGAAATAGTGCAGCGGTTAGGTGCTTGTTGCGCCTGCTGAGACCTCACTCCAGCCCCGCCACTAATTACGTTGCTAAATTCAGCTCTTGAATAAAACTATATTTCTAGTTATATAAGTTGAATGAACAAGAACCAAAACACTGCGCGCGCGCTTGCGGCACTGGGCCATGAGGCTCGGTTGGATGTTTATCGTTTGCTGGTGCGCGCTGGTGAGGGCGGGTTGATTGTTGGTGATATTGCCGACCACACCAAGGTTCCACTTTCCACGCTGGCCCATCATTTGCGCACTCTGGTAACCGCAGATTTGGTGACTCAGGAGCGGCGGGGACGTGAGATAGTCAACCGTGCCAATTACGTGACCATGAATAGCGTGGTGAGTTTCCTTACCGATGAGTGCTGCCACGGTGTCGAGTTGATACGCGAGGGCGCAGCATGAACAGGTTTCTGTATTTCTTTTCTCAAAAATAACTACAAATCTAAAGATATAGTAATGACTGGAGCTGTTATTCGACTATCCCGACAGGGCACAACGATCACGCGACACGTGTGGATGAACGAGCGTGTATGGCTTGTCACCGCAGCCATTCTTGCGATCATCGCCGTATTCAATCCAACGCAGGGAGTGGAGAGTTTCGCTTTCGCCATTCGCGCGCTGGTGGAGACGGCACCCTATCTGCTGTTGTCCATCGGCTTGGCTGCTTATGCCGGTGCGTCCGGTGCGGACAGTCTTATAGCACGGGCATTCACCGGATCGCCGGTGGTCATGATTTTGGTCGCTGCAGCGTTTGGCGGGTTGTCGCCCTTTTGCTCTTGCGGTGTCATTCCGCTCATTGCAGCACTGCTCGCGATGGGCGTTCCGCTATCTGCCGTCATGGCTTTCTGGCTGGCATCGCCCGTCATCGACCCCTCCATGTTCGTGTTGACCGCAGGTGTGCTGGGACCGGAATTTGCCATCGCCAAAACGATGGCTGCGGTCGGGCTCGGCGTGTTTGGCGGGTACATCACGCTGGCACTAACGCGGGCAGGTGCTTTCGCCGATCCATTGCGTGACGGCATAGGCAATGGCGGCTGTGGCGCATCGAGCGTTCGCAATCCCAAACCTCCCGTCTGGGCGTTTTGGCATGATCGCGAACGGCGCGAAAAATTCGCCCGCGAAGGGTTGAAGACGACGCTTTTTCTGCTCAAGTGGTTGGCATTGGCCTTCGTTCTGGAATCGCTGATGATCGCTTTCGTACCGGCAGAATGGGTCGCTCAGGCCGTTGGTGGTGAAGGCGTCGTGTCGGTGTTGATCGCAACACTGGTGGGTGTGCCTGCCTATCTCAATGGCTATGCTGCGCTGCCGTTGGTTTCCGGTTTGGTGGAGCAGGGCATGGCCCCGGGGGCAGGTTTGGCCTTCCTGGTCGCGGGCGGCGTAACTTCGCTCCCTGCCGCTATCGCGGTGTGGGCGTTGGCCAAGCGTGCGGTCTTTGCACTGTATGTTGGTCTGGCGCTTTCAGGATCACTCGCGTCAGGACTGCTGTTTCAAGCCTGGCTCTCAACCTAAGCGGGCCGAAGGACTAGGCAGCGCGGGCGTTGCGCGGGGGGATCGTTTCTGTTCTCCCTTCCACGCGATCATCGGCGGTCCCGATCCATAGATCGAGAAAATCGTCCAGCCATTTGCTGACAGGAGCGTCGTAGCGCATGCGGCCTTCCATGTGTTGGCGACGGTTTTGAGCGCCGGGCATGACCATGCGTTCGGCACCTTTGACGGACCAGCGGCACATCATGGCCAGCGTAAGTTCGGTGTGGAATTGCACGGCATAGGCGTTGTCGCCGTAGCGGAAGGCCTGGTTGGGATAGACTTCACCGCCGGCCAGCTTCACCGCACCATCGGGCAGATCGAAACCCTCGCGGTGCCATTGGTAAATCATCTCCGGCCAGTCCAACAGCGCCTTGCCTTCGGGGGTGGCGTGTAGCGGATAGTAACCGACCTCCACCTGACCTTCAGGATGGCTCGTTACGTTGCCGCCCAGATGGCGCACCAGCTTTTGCGCACCGAGGCAGATACCAAAGAAAGGGCGGTTTTCTTTCAGCGGCACGGCCAGCCAGTCGGTCTCACGCTTTACGAATTCTTCGGGGTCGTTGGCGCTCATGGGGCCGCCGAACATGACTGCTCCGGCATGGTCGTCCAGCGTTTCCGGCAGCTCGCAGCCCAACGGTGGGCGGCGGATATCCAGCTCAAAACCACGCTGCACCAGCCGTTGGCCGACACGGCCCGGGGTGGAACTTTCCTGATGCAAAATGATGAGAATGCGGTTCGACGTCACGATTTTTCAGTGTAGGGCGCGGACCTATGACCCGTACCCCGATCCCCTCTCGACATTGCTTGTTGGCGGGCGGTGTAGCAACCGAGATTACAACAGCTTGGCGGGCGTGTCAGCCCACTGACTGCGCGGGCGTTCCAGCTCTGTGCCTATGTCGCAGGCGCGGTTCCATCCAGACGGGCTTTCACCCGTTGTTTCAGCACCATGCGCTCGCGCGATCCGATGCCGAGCAATTCTGCGACCCGCCACACAACATTGTCCTCGAACTCGTGAACGTTGCCGTCCGCATAGACCATTTCCCAAAGGTCTTCGATGAGTGCGAGACGTTCATCATCGCTCATCTGCGCTTTCAGGATCGATGTAAAACCGTAGAGATCAACGGCCTCGCTTTGGGCGTCCTTGGCGGCTTCCGCCAGCTTGCGGGCATCGCCTTCGCCCACGGCATAGTGCTCCCCCAGCACCTCGTTGAGGCGTTTTTCCTCGGCATCGGTAATTTTGCCATCGGCCACGATGACGTGAACCATCAGGGCTGCTGCCGACAATTTCTTGTCCAGCGGCGGGCGCTCTTCGGTCATAGTGTCGGTTTCACCCAGACCGGTGAGGAAGTTTTTCAAAGTGTCGAGCATGGGTCAGGAAGCCTTGTGATCTATGTTAGCGATTTTGCGCGGCCTTGCTTCTGGCAGCAAGCCTTCTTCCATGAACGTATCGTGAGCTGTGCGGTAGGAATCGGTATAAACGACCGGGATGCCCAACTTCTCCACTTTCTCCAGCGCGTCTTTGATGGTGGCATCGCGATCGTCGGGCGTCACGTCGTGGATGACGATGGCGCGGATACGGTCGGTGTGCTTTTCAGCGATGCCTGAGTAAATTTCAGCATCGCGCTGGCCGCTATCACCCACAAGTACGAACTTCAGATCGGGGTTGGCGTCGAACACACGCTCGATCATCTTCGTTTTGTGTCCGTCATGACCGCCGGTCAGCCATTTGCCTTGTTCGAGGCCGAAATCCTTCAGTAGCATGGGGCCAAGCGGAATTCCGTTCAGGATCATGAAGCGCTCGAAGAGATCGAACAGGTTCCACGGTGAGGATGAAACGAAATAGATTGGATTCGTCATCGCACCAGCTGCACCATCGGTGAGCGCGTCGTAGAATTCCGGCAGATGGTCATAGACCTGACGGCTCTCTGCGGAATTCGCCACCACAGTGCGCCAGTGCTTCACAAAATTCGTCGCACCGGTGTAGACGATGGTGTCGTCGATATCGGAAATGATGCCGTATCGTGCTTGGGGTGAGGGCGTTCGCACCTGCACCGCAGCGCCCAGTGGATGCAGTTCAAAATTCGGCGCTTCCAGCAATTTCAGCTGCACATTCTGCCAGTCGGCACCGGGGTCGAAATCATTGCCGGGGTGAATGGTGAAATCGAAGAAACCTTCGTCGTCCGTCACCACCTCGCCGGTCTGACTGCCGAAACTCCACTGCACGGTGGCGCCGGGAATCTCATCAGTTTCGTAGCGTCGAAACGTGTGGCGAAGATTTGTCCACAGCGAGTCCGATTGAATGGCGGTGACGATGCCCGGGTCTTCCAGCACACGACCGCGAATCCAGAAGCGTTTGGAGTCGCCGATACCGCGATAGGGCTGGATGATGGCTGTGCCGTTGAATCCCAGCCTATCGCTGGCGCGGCGTTTGATACGGTCCCAACTGCGTTCTGCAAGTAAAACGGCGCTCTGGATTGTGGATGCTTTTTGACTTGTCATGCAGAACAAATGTTCGAGACGGGATATTGGTTGCAGTGCGGGGTTAATACGCTGCATCGTCAGGCGCTCGATGAGGTTGGTGCGCCTTCTCGTCGCTAATTCAACGCAGCTTTCCAACTAGCCGCAAGCCCTGACTTATGCCGGTATCAGGAACGCCTAATCAAAATAGTAGTCGTCAGGTTCCAAGCCGCCGTTACCCTCTTCCATATTCGTGAGGATGAATTGTTGTGTGACGGAGCCATCTGCAGAGGCCACCTCGAATGAGGTCTGCGACAACTGTTTGACAACGCCGTCCCTGCCAAAATCGGCTGCGGAAAAGCCAAGACGGTCACCACCGGCCACGCCTGCCCCGGTGAAGTCGCCAATCACATCCACGGCGCCGTCCTCGGCTACAATGATGAAAATGTCGTCACCCTCGCCACCGACCATGTAGTCCGAACCGCCTCTGCCAAACAGAACATTAACGCCGTCATTACCGTACAGGTGGTTGGACTGGTCGTTGCCCCAGCCTGTCACGGCATTGCCGGTCAGCACCAGCGCTTCCACATTTGCCGACAGATGAATATCGGCAGATGACATGACGGTGTCCGTGCCGCCTTGATCTGTTTCGGTGACCAGATCTGCGGAGTTGTCGAGGATATAGATGTCATCACCTGCACCGCCGATGAGAATGTCGGTTCCGGCACCGCCGTCCAAGATGTTGTTGCCGTCATTACCGGTGATTGTGTTGGCAAGCGCGTTGCCTGTGCCAATGTTGGCCTGAAGCCCCATTTCCAGGTTCTCAAAATGGTCGAGTAACGTGTAGTCGAAATCGGCCCGTACCGTATCATTGCCCTCGCCAGCATATTCGATGATGAGGTCCGATTGGTCGATAATGTACGTATCATTGCCGCCGGAACCTAACATCATGTCTGTTCCGCCCCTGCCATCAAGCGTGTTGGCCCCGGCATTGCCGGCCAGCAGATTGGTCAGATCGTTGCCGGTTGCATCTAGGTTGTCGCCGAATTTCAGGATGACGTTTTCAACGTTATCGGCCAGCGTGTGGGAGAGCGTTGAATAGACGGTGTCGGTTCCGCCATTGATTGCCTGTTCGATGACTGTGTCGCCGATGTTCTCCACGTCGTAGACGTCATTGCCTGCGCCACCTATCATCGCGTCGGCACCTTGTCCGCCAATCAGTCTGCCGTCGCCGGCAAGGTCGGTGATCATGTCGTCACCATCGCCCGTCTCGTACTCTGCATTGGCGTTGCCGATGGCTTGCATGTGGTCGCCGCCGTCATCGACACCGTTTACCCGCACATCAAGACGTCCTGTGGTGCCGTCGCTCAACGCGTAATTATAGACAAAACTGCTGTGGTTATGGCTTGCAGTTTCCCCGTTCGCTCCGCTCACCGCGCCGTTGCCAGCGTCTAGTTCTGTAAGACGTGTGAAATCAGCTGTTAGCTCTACGCGGCCTTGGCCGTTCATAAGGGAGGTGCCGACATTCGTTCCCACCGGACCGTCAACGAGGTCGCGGTTCGTTTGTCCGTCGCTTACGGTGGTCGCGCCATTCAAGGTGTCGGCAAAACTTTGCCAGATCACACTTGTGATCGTGACAACGGGGAAGAAATCGCTTTTTCCCAACAGGCCAACAATGTCGACGATATAGTTTTCGCCCTCGTTGAATGTGACGTTCAGATCCATAGCGATTAACCCCTTGGCCTTGTACCCTGCGAAGAGGTGGCGTCTGCCGGACTCCCATGTCCTGCAGCCTGACCCTGCGCTTTCCATCGCAGAATTGCCCGAATGGCTTACGGAACTCCTTTAATCAGGCGGGTGGGTTGCACTCATGGTTAAGCAACTGTTGCGACCCTTGCTGCGTGCGGAGCTTCAGAAAATCTCTCCCCGCACTTTCAAACCGGCTGCATACTGCCCTTTCTTTCGCGCATGAGCCGGTCGTCCGGACCGACCTGATGACTGCGTGAAAGCGATCCTTCCGTCGCGCGCGCTTAACGGTCGCAAGCGGGCGGAGCTCTATGTCGCACCGGCAGGGCTGCCACAACAGCTTCGGGACCGGACGTCGAACGTCAGCAATGGCGGGCCGAGGGCAAGGCCGATGGGGACTTTCGGGTTCTCATGTTCGGGGAGGTGACGGGAATGGTGTTGAGACACATCTGCAGCAGGATCGAGCGGGGCGAAGGTGTCATGCCTTTTCGCCTGAGACTACAGGCTAACGGCAGACTTCTTCGTCCCGCTGGCTCATGTTTTACGGGGTCGCTTGCGCTTTGGCGCAGCCAAAGCGGCGACACCTTGTTGCGCTCACGCTGTCGGCCCCAAGGGGCCTTCGCTGCGCGGGCGCAGGGCATTAGCCCCGGGCGGCTCTTCGCCGCCTGCTCCCCGTTCGGACGTCGGAAGACGGGTCGATGTTTTGGCTCGTCCGCAACCCACACTCCCATGTCATCCCCGCCCACGGGTCAAGCCCGAGGACAGGCTCCGGCGGGGACCCACTTCGCAACGAAACGTGGCAGAAAAAGCAGACGCCCATGCTTCCCAGCAGTCAACATACCGAACCCAACCACTGCCACGTCTCGCGGATAAGTAGTTCCCCGCCTGCGCTGGGGCGACATAGGCGCTTGGGGCAGATGGCAAGGGTAGGCTGAAAACCGCGTTTAGACGCGACGTTCCACCATCATCTTCTTGATTTCCGCAATTGCCTTGGCGGGGTTCAAGCCTTTGGGACAAGCCTGCGCGCAGTTCATAATCGTGTGGCAACGGTAGAGGCGGAATGGGTCTTCGAGGTTGTCGAGCCGGTCGCCGGTAGCTTCGTCGCGGCTGTCGATGAGCCAGCGATAGGCTTGCAGCAACGTTGCCGGGCCAAGATATCGATCGCCATTCCACCAGTAGGACGGGCAGGACGTGGAGCAGCAGGCGCACAGGATGCACTCGTAAAGACCGTCGAGTTTCTCGCGGTCTTCCGGCGATTGCTTCCACTCTTTTTCCGGCTTCGGCGTTACCGTTTTCAGGTATGGCTCGATGGAGCGGTGCTGAGCGTAAAAGTTCGTGAGGTCGGGCACGAGGTCTTTCACCACCGGCATGTGCGGAAGCGGGTAGATTTTTACAGCGCCCGATACTTCGGCCATGCCCTTGGTGCAGGCCAGCGTGTTGGTGCCGTCGATGTTCATGGCACAGGAGCCGCAAATGCCCTCGCGGCATGAGCGGCGGAAGGTCAGTGTCGGATCGACATTGGCCTTGATCCAAAGCAGCGCGTCGAGAACCATGGGGCCGCAATCGTCTGTGTTCACAGTGTAAGTGTCGACGCGCGGGTTGCGGTCATCATCAGGCGACCAACGGTAAATTTTGAACTCGCGACCGGGAGCTTTTTGATCGGATGCAATTTGCGTCCAAACCTTGCCGTCTTCGATTTTAGAATTCTTGGGCAGTACGAGTTCGACCATCAGGGGCTCCCGACCCGGAGTGAATTTGGGTGCTGTACTGGAATGCAACGATGGCGCGGCACATGCAAGCCGTGCCTTCGTCGCAGTTAGGGTCGCAGTTGAGGCTGTAGTCGAGCCGAAGGCAGATGAGAGTTGCGCGCTAGCTGCGGCCGTCTTCCCACGTCACGTCCTGCCCGTAGAGCGGAACGGTGGAGATCGACATCTTCGCTGAACCGTCCTGCACCTGGTTGGCGTGGGTGAGGTAGATCAGCGTTTTGTTCTTTTTGTCATAAACGCGTGTGACCTTGACCGACTTCCAGATGAGGGACTGGCGCTGGGAGAACACCTCTTCGCCGCCTTCATCTTCCTCGATATCACCGATCATCAGCGGGCCTGTCTGGCGGCAGGCGATGGAGTTGTTGGACGGGTCCTGAAAGATATCGCCACGGCGCAGGCGGTCGATTATGCCACGTTCGAAATAGGTCACGTGGCAGGTGATGCCCTTCACTTTGGGGTCGGCAATGGCTTCGATGATGATGTCGTTGCCGGTCCAATCGACGCCAACTTCGCCAACTTCTTCGGCGTTGGCGCAAAGTGCTGGCATGAAGGTCATGGCGGTGGCGGTTGCCAAAGTGGCGATAGCGGTCAGTTTCATGGGTCAATCCCGATCAAAACGGTTTTCTTTCCCCGACAACGCGTTGAGGAGCATAATGGCTCCTAGATAGTGCGAAACTGATGCGTTTTAAGACCGCCAGGCGAGGAAACGACGTTCAATACGGCCGATGGCCCACGAGACCAGCAGGCCCAATAGCGATAGAATGGTGACGCCCGCGAACAGCCGCTCCAGATCGTAGAGGCTGCCGGCTTCCAGAATATAGGCGCCAATGCCATAGGTCGCGCCCAACATCTCTGCGGCCACCAGCAGGATGATGGCGATGGCCAGCGACACGCGCAGGCCGGACAATATGCCGGGCAACGCGCCGGGCAGAACGATTTTGCGGACGATGCTCCACCACGGCAGGCCGAACGATTGGCCCATGCGGATGAGTGTGCGGTCCACTGCATCCACCGCGCCATAGGTGGCGACCACGGTGGGGGTGAAGGTGCCGAAGGCGATGAGCGCGTATTTCGACCCTTCGCCAATGCCGAACCAGATGACGAAGAGCGGCAGAAGCGCGATTTTGGGAATGGGAAAGATGGCGGCGACCAGCGGAACAAGCGCACCGCGCGCCAGCGAGAACAGACCGATCGCAACACCAACCGCGACGCCTGCCAGCACACCGAAAAACGCACCGACGGCAAGGCGTGTCAGTGAGGGAACGAGATGTTTGAACAGCAGGCCGGACGTCCACAATTCCACGAATGTGTTCCAAACTGCGGAAGGGCGAGGAAGGGTGAGCGCGGAAATGTCGCCGGTGCGCGTTCCGATTTCGGCAAGCACGAGCAAGCCGATCAATAGTGCAGCGCCTGCCCAGACGACCGGCTTAGGGGCAAAGCCGCCGCCGCGGTAGGCAATGGGGGCGGCAGTTTTAGTGGTCGTTGGTTTGCTCGTCTCACGCATCGGCCCCTCACGCATCGGAAAGCTCCAGATCGGCTTCCATCGCCTCGCGGCGCATGGCGTTCCACAGCTTGTCGCGCGCTTCGGCCAGCGCCGGGTCCGTCATGCTGCGCTGTGACAAAGGCGTGTCGATTTCCACCACCTCGCGCACCCGCCCCGGACGGCGTGACAGGATGGCAATGCGGTGGCCGAGGCGCACGGCCTCGTCGAGATTGTGCGTCACGTAAATGGCGGTGAATGGTGTGCGCTCGAACAGGCCGACGAGATCGTCCATCAGCAATTCCCGCGTCTGGGCGTCCAGCGCGGAAAGCGGTTCGTCCATCAACATGACGGCAGGGCGCACAGCCAGCGCACGGGCGATGGCGACGCGCTGTTTCATGCCGCCTGAAAGTTGTCTGGGCACGGCGTTGGCGAAGTCCGATAGTCTCGTGCGGGCCAGAACGTCAGTGATGATCTCGGTGCGTTCAGCCGCCGTGATGTCGTGATGCTCCAAAGCCAGAGCCACATTTCCTTCCACCGTTCGCCACGGCAGCAGGGCGAAATCCTGAAAGATGTAGGTGAGCGGGTTGAGCGACGTGGCGGGCGGTTTGTCCAACGCCATCACGGCACCGGCATCGGGTTTTTCCAGCCCGCCGATCATCCGCAACAGGGTGGATTTTCCGCAGCCGGATGGGCCAACGAGGCAGAGTATCTGCCCCGCCGGAATATCCAGCGTGATGTCGTCGAGAACCGTCAGCTCACCGTAGGAGTGGGTGAGGCCTTCGACGCGCAGATGCACGGGGTCGCCCGCAGTCGGGCGCTAGAGGTAGCGCCCGTCCACCACCATGGACATGTCCCCGGTCACCAAGCCTTCGCTGTCGTACCAGGCCAGTTGGTCGTCGACGCTGGCCTTGTTCATCTCGGTGGTGATGCGCATCGCGCCGTTCACGATGGAAGGCTTGGCCTTCTCGTATGGGCGGTCGGTATAGACGTATTTGTGGATCAGTTTGACCATGTCTTCAGCCGCCTCGTCGCCTGCGGTTTTGTCCACCAGCGCTGCGTTGAAATCGTCGGCACCCTTCTGGAATGCGGCGAGGAAGGCGCGGGCTTTTTCCTCTTCACCTTCTGCGGTGGCCTTCGACGTAAAGACGGTGGTGACCTGATAATCGGGCAGGTAGTCGGCCACATTGCCGATGATGTGCACCGCGCCGCCGCCGGACAGCGGCTTGGCAATGTGGGGCACGATGGACCATGCGTCCACCTGACCGGACTTCAACGCGCCGATGATCGCGCCGACCTTCTGGAGCGGTTTGAACTCCAGCGTCACGCCTTCGGCGGCGGCAATTTTGGAGCCCATGTAATGGAAGGACGAGCCGGCCTGCGTGACCGCCCATGCCTTGCCGTCGAGGTCTTTCGGGGTTTTTACACCGGCTTGAAAGGCAGCGTCGGAGACGAGGATCTTCTGGCCGTCGACGCCTTTTTCTTCACGCAACGCTCCGGCGATAACACGCACCGCATCCTTCTGCGCCAGCGACACGAGGCCACCGGAAATCGCGGTCACCGCAAAGTCGGCGTCGCCGGAGGCAATCGCCACGGCCATGGGCTGGGCTGCCTGAAAGAACGCGAAGTCCACATCGAGCCCAGCCTCATCGAAATAGCCGCGCTCCTTGGCGACGAACGACGCTGCATGAGACGTAAAGCGCAATGCGCCAACGGTAAGCTTGGTCTTCGTCTGCGCGAATGCAGGCGAGCCGATAATCGGCAGCGTAGCGGCTGCGGACAAGCCAGCGATGGCCGTGCGGCGGGTGATGTTGGTCATGGTGTGGTTCCTCCCAGAGTGTGTAAGGAGGATACTTACTGAACTTCCGCGATACAAACGACTCCTAATCTAGTAATTTCGTACGCCGGAAAATGCTTCTTAAAACGGAATGTCGTCGTCGGCTTCCGCAACTGAGATTGGGGATACCTTGAGAGTGCCGCTGACAATTTCTAAGGACGAGTCTGAATTCCCCGAGATCTGTTGCCTACGAGAAATTTTGTTTCCCATTTCCGTAAAAGGCTGACCGCCGGCTTCCGTAAAAAGACCGGCCTCCAAATAATAGCTCTTGATCCGATCAAAGTCTGCTTTGAATATGGAAAACAGATTTTCAGAGATCATAGGATCAATCGTTTTTGCTATACTTGAACCTATCGCAGTCATCGATTCCTCCTCATTCACGTAATAGTAATCCTCACCATTCCAATCGTTAGAGCTCCAAGAGAGGTTCCTATGGAAGTGAATAAACATATCGGTCCAATTTATTCGGACTGAGAAAAAGGAACCTTGTTGTGTTGCAAATCCCGAAGGTGCCACAGGTCCGATATTACATCCAAAGGTGTCCGTTGGACTCGGAATGTCTGGAAGAGGGAAATCTATGATTAGTTCACCGACTTGCGCTTTCAGCCTGTCATTCTCTTTGCGAAATGAATGCAAATCAGCGAGGACGTCAGCACTGGATACTGTCGCAGCTGAAACCCAACCGGTACGAGGTGAAATTGCCTTCGCATGATCCAATGCTTCTCGTACTGCGAGTTTTAAACTTCCTATATCCGTCCAACTGCGCCGAAGTCGACCCTTCTCTACTTCGCCAATAAATTTCTGTAGCGCCGCTTTTCCGTCTAAAGTCGTTTCGGATTTTTTCGCAGATATGGACGGCAAATTGCCGTGGATGAATGCGAGGACAGGGACGCCGGAAGATACAGCATATTGATACTCGCGGTGCGTGTAGCTCAAACCCGCTTTGCTCTGTGTTCCATACCGACCAGCAATTATCAGAACATAGTAATCGCAACTATCGATCAGTGTTTTGATATATTCAAATTGCTCCTGATCTGAGGCTGGGAAAGATTCCATCTGAACTGGAAAATCTCCGGCTCTAATCACTACATCCTGTACTGCCTGACGTTCTTTCCTCAAATCCTTGAACGTTGAGCTAATAAAAACTTCATACTTTTTCATTGAATGCGTCGGGCCTTAGTACACCCGAGCCTTCGGCTTGATGTAGCTCACCTCGTTGGACAGCGTGTAGGTGTGGACGGGGCGGGCGCCTAAATCGACTTTCTTTTTGTCGTCGTCGGCAAAAGCCAGCGTGTGGTGCATCCAGTTCTTGTCGTCGCGGTCGGGGAAATCCTCGTGGGCGTGGGCGCCGCGGCTTTCTTTGCGGGCGGCAGCTGATTCCACGGTTACGGCGGCCTGGCTGATGAGGTTGTCGAACTCCATCGTTTCCACCAGATCGGTGTTCCAGATCATGCCCTTGTCGGTGACGGAAATATCGTCGGTGCCGGACCACACATCGGCGATCTTCTTCTGACCCTCTTCGAGAATTTCGCTGGTGCGGAAGACTGCGCAATTGGTCTGCATGGTTTCCTGCATGGCGTCGCGCAGTTCAGCCGTCGACGTGCCGCCATCGGCGTGGCGGAAATGGTCGAGGCGGGAGACGGCGAGGTCGCTGGAACCTTCCTGCAGCGGCGCGTGGCTTTGGCCCGGCGTCACGGTTTCCTGACAGCGCAGGCCAGCCGCGCGACCAAAGACCACGAGGTCGATGAGGGAGTTGGAACCCAGACGGTTTGCCCCGTGCACTGACACGCAGGCGGCTTCGCCCACGGCCATGAGGCCCTGAACAACGCTGTCGGGGTCGCCGTCTTTCTTGGTCAACACTTCGCCATGATAGTTCGTGGGAATGCCGCCCATATTGTAGTGCACCGTGGGGATGACCGGGATCGGCTCCTTGGTGACGTCGACACCGGCGAAGATTTTCGCGCTCTCGGAAATGCCGGGCAGTCGTTCGGCCAGCAGTTCGCTGTCGAGGTGGTCAAGGTGGAGATAGATGTGGTCGCCCTTGGCGCCCACGCCACGACCTTCGCGGATTTCCATGGTCATGGAGCGGGACACGACATCGCGGGACGCAAGGTCTTTGGCGGAGGGCGCGTAACGCTCCATGAAGCGCTCGCCTTCGGAATTGACGAGATAGCCGCCTTCGCCACGCGAGCCTTCAGTGATGAGGCAACCGGCACCGTAAATACCGGTTGGGTGGAACTGGATGAACTCCATGTCCTGCAACGGCAGCCCCGCGCGCAGCACCATGGCGTTGCCGTCACCCGTGCAGGTGTGGGCAGACGTGCAGGAGAAGTAGGCGCGGCCATAACCGCCGGTGGCGAGAATGGTTTTGTGGGCGCGAAAGCGATGAAGCTCGCCGGTGGCGAGGTCCATGCAGATGACGCCACGGCAGGCACCGTCTTCCATGATGAGGTCGATGGCGAAATACTCGATGTAGAATTCCGCGTCATATTTCAGGCTCTGGCCGTAGAGCGTGTGCAACATGGCGTGGCCGGTGCGGTCAGCGGCAGCACAGGTGCGCTGGGCGGGCGGGCCTTCGCCATATTCGGTGGTCATGCCGCCGAACGGGCGCTGGTAGATTTTGCCTTCTTCGGTGCGCGAAAACGGCACGCCGAAATGGTCGAGTTCATAAACCGCCTTGGGCGCTTCGCGGCACAGATATTCGATGGCGTCCTGGTCGCCCAGCCAGTCCGATCCCTTCACGGTGTCGTACATGTGCCACTGCCACGTGTCCTTGCCCATATTGCCGAGCGATGCCGCAACGCCGCCCTGCGCTGCAACCGTGTGGGAGCGCGTTGGGAAAACCTTGGTGATGCAGGCCGTCTTCAACCCGGCCTGCGCCGCGCCAAGCGTAGCACGAAGCCCTGCGCCGCCCGCGCCCACGACGCAGACGTCCACTGTGTGGTCGATGAAGGTGTAGGCTTTTTTGGTTTGGGCAGTTGCCATCGGGTCGGTCTCTCTTTTGCGTTCACGCTGTCGCGGCTTCGCCGCTGCGCTCCACGGGGGCGGCGAGATTCTCGCCGGACCGCTCTTCGCGATCTTGTCGCCCGCTTCTAATTCGTCGTTCGGCCCGCTCCGAGAGTGGGCCAGTATTCTTATTTAGCTCGCGATCGGCACTATCGGAACGACGGTTCCAAAGCCCAGCTTCAGCACCGCGAAAACGCAGGCTGCTGCGATGGCAATCGCGAAAAACACATTCGCGATCAGCAACGCCTTGCCGGCGGCACCATGCACGTAGTCTTCGATGATGACCTGCATGCCGAGCTTCATGTGGTAGATACCGGCACCGAGCACCATCACCATCACAATAGCGACGAGTGGGCTGGAAAGGTATGCGACAGTTTCTTCCCATGTCGCTCCGTTCAGCGCGACCACGGTCCATACGAAAAACGTGATGAGAACCAGGTTGGCCATCGCGGTAAGGCGCTGGTGCCAGAAATGCTGTGTGCCATCCTTGGCCGAGCCCAAGCCACGAACGCGGGACAGCGGGGTGCGGAAATCTTGATCCATGCTCATATCCTTCAACCCAACCGCACGGCGTAGGCCGCAAACCAGATCAGCACCGTGATGATGATCGACAGCACAGGCTGCGCCTTGGCCATCTTGGTGGTGAAGTCCTTGTCCAAGCCACGACCGGTGTCCTGCACGAGGTGCTTCATGCCACCCAGCATGTGGTGGATCAGCGCCAGCGTGTAGCCGAACAGCACGAGCCGCCCGAACCACGAACCGAAGAAGTTCGACGCCGTCTCGAACGCTTCGGGGCCGGAGGCTGCCGCCAGCAGCCACCACGCCACGAGGATCGTGCCGAAATACAGCGCCGCACCGGTGACGCGATGCAGGATCGACATCACCATTGTGGGAATGGGTTTGTAAATTTCCAGATGCGGCGAAAGCGGTCGCGGCTTTCTGGTCGTCGGATCGACAGTGGTGTCGCTCATGAGCTGGTCTCGATTGGCTCCCGTAGTTGACGAGACACTAGAAGCCAAAGACGAGGAATGAAAGTGGGCTTTGGTCGATGATGGCTGCTACCATGTCATTTAAGCCAGACCTGCACTGGCGTTTGTCGCCACCGCTTATCTATCAAGCAACGCTACTTTCATCACACGAACATGTAATCATCCGCCGTCAGCACGCCATTACCCTGATACAGCCAGAACTGTGCTTGGGTGTCGTTGTTGGCGTCGCGGACCTGATAGCTTTGGGTGGAGACCTGAACCACGGTTGCGCCTTCGCCGTAGCCACCGAATTCCAGAGTGTCGCCGCCGGTCACGCCTGCGCCTTCGAAGCCTACGATGATCTGCTGGGGCTCGCTGGTGCCATTGTCTGCTGCGTTGAGCACGAATGTGTCGTTGCCGCCGAAGCCGTATAGGGCATCCAAGCCTGCGCCGCCGTTCAGGCGGTTGTCGAGGTCGTTGCCAAAGATAGCATTGTCGCCATCGTTGCCGGTTCCGTTGGCTACTCCGTCGAGGATCAGGAACTCGACATCGTCTGCCAAGGTGTAGCCGTCGATGGATGAATAGACGACATCGAGTCCTTCACCGGTATTTTCGATCACACTATCGCCTAGGGAATCCACGCGGTAGCTGTCGTTTTGCGTGCCGCCAACCATGGTGTCTTCGCCGGTGCCGCCGTCCAGAATGTCTTCGCCTTCGCCACCGTAAAGAGTGTCTGCACCCTCGAAGCCGCAGAGAATGTCATGGCCGCCTTCGCCGTGGAGTGTGTTGGATAGGTCGTTGCCGAACATATAATTGTCCAAGCCATTACCGGTACCGTTGCCTGTATCGATGAGAACCATGTGCTCCACGTGGTTGGGCAAGATGTAATCGACTGAGTTATAGATGACGTCGAAACCTTCGTTTTGAAGTTCGGTGACGATGTCACCGGTTTCGGTTACGCTATAAACGTCGTCGCCTGTACCGCCGGTCATTGTGTCGTTGCCTGCAAGCCCGTTCAGTACGTCGCGCCCAGCGCCGCCGATCAGCACGTTGGCTGTGGCATCGCCTTCCAGAAAATCGTCCTGTGAGCCGCCATATACTTCGCCGTCCTGCGGGGTGGAGCTGGTGATCTCGATGTTGCCGGTTCCCATGGCGGCTGCGCCGCTGCCGATGACCTGACCGGTGCTTGCGTTGTTACCAAAAAATGCAGTGTTGGTGACGTTGAGATCGCCGCCATCCATGACATAGATCGCGCCACCGACGCCTGCACCATCGCCTGTCAGGGCGTTGTCTATGAAGTCGCCTGTATCGATGGTCGCGATTGATGTTGCGCCCACCCACAGGCCGCCGCCATCGCGGTTGGCGTTGTTGCTGTCGAACACGTCCGATGTGGAGTTGAAGGTGGTGCCCGCATCGCTGATATGCGCCGCGCCGCCATTGCCGGGAAGGTCCAGCGCGGAGTTGGAATCATAAGTGCTGTACTGTGACGTGATGATGGTGCCGTTTGTGCCTTCCAGCGCGCCACCGGCGCGGTTGGCGTTGTTCATCGTGAACACGACGTCATCGACACCCAGCGTACCGCCGGATGAGAAGACCGCCCCGCCTGAACCCAAAATACCTGCCGCGCGGTTGGAATCGAATGTGCTGTCCGTGATGGTGACGGTACCGCCAGCGTTGAAAATGCCGCCGCCGCCTTCCCCAACATTCTCGCCTTCGGCTTCGTTGCTGTCGAACATCGTGTCGGTGAGGGTCAGCGTGCCGGTGCTGTAGATGGCGCCGCCATTGGTTGTTGCTATGTTGTCGGAGAAGGTGACGTTGTTGGTGGTTAGTGCGAAAGTGCTGAACACTGCGCCGCCATTATCCGTGGCTGCGCCATCTCTGATGATCAGATCGTTCAGCGTCAGCGTGCCGTTGTTGGTGAAGATGCGGAAATCGCTGCCCATGCCGGTCTCGCGGTCAATGGTGATGTCGGCTGCGCCGTTGCCGTCGATGTCGCCGTTGATAGTGATGGCCTGGGCAGTGTTTATCGCCAGTTCACCGAGGCTTAAGGTAATCGACTGGCCGCTCAAACCTGCTGCAAATGTGATGATATCGCTATCGCTTCCAGCCGCTGCGTCACCGAAAACTTGATCGGTATTGGCTGCAATCAGGGCTTCGCGCAGCGAGATTACGCCGTCTGTTGCTGTGGATTCGTTCGTTGTGGTGACGACGTAGTTTGTCATTAGTTGCTGCCCGATCATTGTGCAGATTGCTCTCATCCCGGAGCGGCTAATCTGCGTACTTCCCGTGCTGAAACTGTCATTTTGGCAGAGATCGTCAATCGAAACGGTAAGGAATGGTTAACCTTGACGATTCGCTTCCGGAACATCGGCCAAGTCCCTTCGATGGAACTGAAATTCGTTGTTGGTCGTTGTTACTTCAAACCACCCAAAGGTAAGCGATCGAACATGGCTATGAACCGCTCCATCACGAATCACGACGAGATCAGGGAATGGGCTGCAGCCCGTGCCGGTAAGCCCGCGCTAATAGCTGTTCCCACCGGCACAGGAGGCGCAAAAGACACGGTTTCATTTGAATTCGGGCAGGTGCGTCACGGCTCGGACAACAATGAGAGCGCGACCCATACTCAGCGACTGGTGGAATGGGACGAATGGTTCGCAGCGTTCGACGCAGGTGATCTGGCTTTGGTGGTGCCGGAGGGTGTGGACGGGCAAGTGGACGAGAACCATCAGTTCCTGAAACGCTAACCAAGTCTATTGCGTAGTTGAGATTGTGCTCACGCGGGTGTGACTGGGATTGAGACGCCAACATCATGTTTGCGCCTTAAGACAGTCGCAGACATGTTCTCACGCAACCACCGGCATTGCCCTGTGATGAGAAAATCCAACGGAGACGTTTTATGAAGAAGACCTTTGCCGCAGCCCTACTTGCTGGTGCCGCAATCATGCCGATCAGCGCCGCGCAGGCCGCTGAAAAGACCGCCATCGTTGCCGGTGGCTGCTTCTGGTGCATTGAGAAAGACTTTGAGACCGTCGCGGGCGTGAAGGATGTTGTCTCCGGGTACACCGGCGGTGAGAAGAAGAACCCGACCTACCGCAGCCACAAGGGCCACCGCGAGGCGGTGAAGATCACCTACGATTCGTCCAAAATAAGTTATGCGGAAATTCTGGATACCTTCTTCAAGACGGTTGATCCGACCGATGCCGGAGGCCAGTTCTGTGACCGTGGTTACGCTTACGGCACCCACATCTTCACGCAGGATGCTTCTGAAGCTAAGGCCGCTGCTGCTGCCAAGGCCAGGGCCGAAAAAGAACTGGGTCAGGCCATCATAACGCCGATCTCGGACGCATCGTTCTGGACGGATGCTGAGGGGTATCATCAGGATTATTACAAGAAAAACCCAGTGCGTTATAAATACTACCGTTGGAACTGCGGGCGCGATCAACGTGTCGAGCAGCTTTGGGGCGATGCCGCTTATCCACGCGTTGCGCACAAGAAAGAAAAAGCCAGCTAGGGGCCTCTGGCTCAACATTTCGAGCGTATCATCACGGGAGAATTCTTATGAAGACCACGATCAAAAACGGCATCGCAGCTATAGCTTTAGCTGCTGCTGTCACCGTGACCATGCCTGCGCCAGGCTTTGCCGATGGTCATGCATCGCCTTTCATTACGCAGGACAGCGCCAACTCGGTGGCTGAAACGGCTGACAAGCTTGTGGCTGCCATCGAAAAAGCCGGTGCGACCGTCTTTGCTGTCGTCGATCATCAGGCCAATGCGGCAAAGGCCGGGTTGGAACTTCCGCCAACCCGCCTCGTGATCTTCGGCAATCCGAAGATCGGTACACCCATCATGCAGGCTGACCGCATGGCGGGTATTGATCTGCCAGTGCGCGTGTTGATCTGGGCAGAGGATGGCAAAACGAAAATGGCCGCCACATCTCCCGATACATACAAGCAGCGCTATAAAGTGGATGCCGCCGAAAAACCGCTCACCATGATGGGCGGCGCGCTGGGCAAATTGATGGGCGCTGCCGCTCAATAAGCGCTGTCTTACAGATATAGCGGCTGCATTCGTCTAAAATCGTGTGCAGCCCTTGGCGTGTCTTAAGCGCAACTGTTCCGTATTTTCAGCCAAACGTGGCTTTGCGTACCGCTTCCCGCGCGCAATACACCCTTTCGCGTCATATTAGGCCCGCATTTACCATGCTGGTCCAATATACGTTTCAATACAGCCCGCACCGCCCGAACGGTGATGGGTCAACGGTCGGCGGGATGGTGATGTGTCCTTTGCTCTTTTGAGCAACCCGGTCTTGGGGTGATTTCGGGTATTACAAGGAAGAACATCATGGCCAAATTGGTCCACACGCCACGTCGCGCCGAGCCACGTAACACTCATTTCCGCATCGCAGTTCTGGCAGCTCCAGCGCTTGCAATTGCGCTTTCTGCCTGCACACGAACCGCTGATCCTTATCAGGGTGGCGTTAGCGCGCAGCCTCGCGCTTCCACATTGACACCAGCGCCACCGCCGCCTGTTGCAGGCCAGCCATTGCAGGACGTTTCCCGTCAGGCACCGGACGCGGTCGCGCAGCCCATTGATCCGCTTAATCCCAACACGCCAGCCGGTCAGGAGCCAGTTCTGGCACCGGTCGAGGTTGCTTCGGCCACGCCTTCCGACGGTGGCAAGCCTGTTACCCGTAACGAATTGCTGGGCGCATGGACGGTGTCGTCCGGCGGCGCCAACTGCCAGATCTTCCTGACGCTGACCAAATGGTCCGGTGGTTACCGCGCAGCATCGCGCGCTTGCCCCGGTTCGCTCAAAGCCGTTCAGGCATGGGACGTTAAGGGCAAGCAGGTTGTGCTGGTCGACCAGTCCGGCGGCACGACAGCTACGTTGTTCCGCTCTGCAGACAGCCGCTATGATGGCTCCACGACTTCGGGTTCGGCTATATCATTGTCCCGCTAGGGATTGCAGACAGGGCGCGCTAACGCGACAACTTTTCAGTTTGCGCTCACGCAGATTGGCTGCGCCAATCGCTCCGCATTTTTGCTGCTCCGCTTCGCTGCGCGGGGCGGCGCAACTAGCGCCGGGCGGCTTTTCGCCGCCTCGGCTTGCCTCTAGGTAGCGTTTTGCTTTCTCGTAAAGTTATTGGGGTGGTTTCTGGCTGCCCTGACTTGTCGTTAGTCGCAATTTCGCTTGCCCCAGCAGTTAGCGTGCCTCTTCAAACGATTTTTAGTGGATCGAGGTGCAGTTTGCCCCTTGTGGGGGCGACTGCGGTTTTGCACGGTCTCTTGAAAGCCAGCCGACTCTGATTGCGCCTGATTTGATGGCCGACACTTCCCGAACACTTCAACAAACTGTCGACGGCCGCATTGCCTCCGGCGAATTGCGCCATGATGCAGCGCAGGCCAATGCGATTGTGGTGCTGGACGATCTGCTGGTGCAGCTTGCAGAGCCTCGGCTTGGCAACAAGAGCAGCGCGTTGGGGTGGCTGTTTGGCAAAAAACCCACCGTATCGCTCGACACGCCGCGCGGACTTTATCTTTGGGGTGGGGTGGGGCGCGGTAAATCCATGTTGATGGACACGTTCTACGAACTGGCACCGACGCAGCCGAAAAAGCGGGTGCATTTTCACGCTTTCATGCAGGACGTTCACGCCCGCATCCATGAATGGCGGCAAGGGCAGAAGAAGAAACAGTCCGGCACCGGTGATCCCATCGTGCCGCTGGCTGTAGAAATCGCCGAAGAGGCGCACCTGCTGTGCTTCGACGAGTTCACCGTCACCGATGTTGCCGATGCCATGATCCTCGCACGGCTGTTCACCGGCCTGTTCGAGCGGGGCGTTACCGTGGTGGCAACGTCCAATGTCGATCCTGACCTGCTTTACAAAGACGGTCTTAACCGTTCGTTCTTCCTGCCGTTCATCGATGTGGTGAAAGACCGGATGCATGTTGTGGAACTGGCTTCCGACACCGATCACCGTATGGAAAAGCTCATCAACACCGACGTGTATTTCGTTGATGATCGCGCCGGGTTCGACGCTTTGTGGGCCGATATGCGCGGCGAGAAACCGGAAGGCGAAGCCGAGATCGAATTGCGCGGGCGCAAACTATCCGTCGATAAAGCAGCCGGTGGCGTGGCGCGTATGGGTTTCGATGCGCTGTGCCGCGCGCCACTTGGTGCGGGCGATTATCTTGCGCTGGCCGAACGCTTCCACACTCTGTTTATCGACGGTATTCCGGTGATGGAACATGCCGACCGCAACGCCGCCAAACGCTTCATCACGCTGATCGACACTTTGTATGAGGCACGTCGCGTGGTGATCGTGGAAGCGGCAGCGCGGCCATCGGGCTTGTACCCCATTGCCCACGGCACAGAAGCCTTTGAATTCGATCGCACCATCTCGCGATTGCGCGAAATGCAGTCGCGTGAATGGCTGGATGGCGCGAAAAGTTAGAGCCTCGCGCGCCATCCATGTTTTATTCGTTCGGCAAATCATTCCAATCGGAAGGTTTGATCGAGCCTATGATGTCGAACTCACCATTCGTCCTCGGCTTCAAGATGTAAGCCACGCCCTGCGGTTCTGGATATATGCCGGTTGCTGCCTCGAACGGATCATCGTGGCCGACTATAACAGTATTGGTGCCGTCAGCCGGTGCGGTGGTGAGGAAGGGTATGACCCTGCCGCGCATAGCCTCCATCTGCTCGGGCGTGAAGTCTTCAGCCGGTTCGAAATTCAACGCGGCTGTCTTTACTGGCGTACCGAAAGCCAGCCGTGCTGTCTGCCATGCGCGGCAATACTGGCTTGAATAGAGTGCGCCAACCGGCAGATCGAGCCTGCGGAACGCTGCTCCTATGCCTTCCGCTTCCCGCCAGCCGTTCTCGCTCAAAGTGCGCTGGGTCGAACAATCGTTGGGGTCTGCTTTTACCTGATCGGCATAGTCTTTTTCTGTGCTGGCATGGCGAATATAGATAATGTGCCCGCCGGTTTTCAAAGTGCTGGCTATCTGGGCAGGTGTTGGCCCGTCCGCTGCGCCTGCCGGTGAACAAGTGGCCAGCGCAATCAGCATGGCCGCCATGGTGGATGGCCACATGGTTGATTGTTCGATGGGGCGCGGGGCTTCGTTTTCGAATGTCATGGTCGTCTCCAATAAGCGGGGTTCAAAGCCCCGCAACCAAAGTTTGCCTGTCGTTACGACCATGCAAATATGTTAAAATCAACAATAAATCAGTAGGTTAGAATTTTTCTATTTCTAAATTAGATTATTATAATCCAGTTTAATGCGTTCTATCAGCTGCTTGACCAACACGATTGCAGAAATCCCGATGAAATTTTTTTTGTGGGCTTCGCCAATTCAAACGATGCAGTGCCAGTTCATACGTTGGGTGCGGTTGCCTTAGCCGGTGGGTTTTGCAAGGTTCCCCGCGACCGCAGCGGGGGCAAACCCGACTGCAACAACAGCACTGTTTCCACGAAGGATTTCTCCATGGCTCGCAATAAGATCGCACTCATCGGCTCCGGCATGATCGGGGGCACGCTCGCCCATTTGGCTGGCATGAAGGAACTGGGCGACGTTGTGCTGTTCGACATCGCGGAAGGCATTCCGGAAGGTAAGGCGTTGGATATCGCCGAATCCTCCCCCGTCGATGGTTTCGATGTGAAACTGTCCGGTACACAGTCCTATGAAGCGATTGCCGGTGCCGACGTTTGCATCATCACCGCAGGCGTTGCCCGCAAGCCGGGCATGAGCCGCGATGACCTGTTGGGCATCAACCTCAAGGTCATGGAGCAGGTGGGTGCTGGCATTAAAAAATACGCGCCCGACGCTTTCGTCATCTGCATCACCAACCCGCTGGATGCGATGGTCTGGGCGCTGCAGAAGTTCTCCGGTCTGCCCAAGAACATGGTCGTCGGCATGGCCGGTGTGCTGGATTCATCCCGCCTCAAGCACTTCCTTGCCGATGAATTCGACGTGTCCATCAAAGACGTGAACGCCTTCGTGCTGGGTGGCCACGGCGACACCATGGTGCCGATCGCCAAATACACCACGGTTGCCGGTATCCCGTTGCCCGACCTCATCAAGATGGGCTGGTTGACCAAGGACCGGATGGAAGAAATCTTCGACCGCACCCGTAAAGGCGGCGGCGAGATCGTGGCCCTGCTGAAAACCGGCTCCGCCTATTACGCGCCCGCTGCGTCCGCCATCACCATGGCCGAAGCCTATCTGCGCGACCAAAAGCGCGTGCTGCCCTGCGCTGTGAACCTGAAAGGCGAATACGGCATTCAGGACATGTATGTCGGCGTTCCCGTCATCATCGGTGCCGGTGGCGCAGAGCGCGTTCTGGAAATCGAAATGAGCAAGAGCGACGAGAAAGCGTTTGCGAAATCCGCTCAGGCGGTTGCTGATCTGTGCGAAGCCTGTGCCGAGATTGCGCCTAACTTGAAGTAGTTGCTTGAACTCTTTTCACTAGTTTCGATAGCTCTTGCTCTGGGGCACGTGATCGCGCCGTGGATTTGTCTGAACTCGGCGAAGCGAATGATATTTGCTTACGCCAGTTCTTTGGCATTATTCATCGTCGCCATTTCAGTGTTTGTTCGAGTGCACAGTAGCTTCTCCGAAACCGAGCTACCTGAAGATGATTCTGACCTAGGGTTGGCTCTCACTTTCGGCTACACATTGGTAGCCGGGGGCTTGTCTATGATGCTTGCCTTGGTGAGTCATCTTGCGCGTAAGTATCTCAGAGGGCGGTGATGCGGCAGTGATTTCTCTCAGCTTCGTTTTCCTGCTGGTTCTCATCCCACTGTGCTGGCCCGGCATTCTTAAGAATAAGAAGCTGCGTAACATTCGGCGTTTTTTGCTGGTGGCCTATGCGCTCGGATTGCTCTCGCTTGCAGGGTATTTGTTCTTTGGGAGTGACTTCGAACATCGGGAAGAGCTTGGTATCGTGATGATGCTGGTTCTCGCTACAGCGAGTTTGCAGATTGTATTGGCGTCTCTGTTGGCAATAGCGGCGAACAAGGCGCGGCCTACAGAAACGCCGGAGGCGCTGAATCTATAGGCTCGCATTGTGACATCGCTCACAGTGCGCACCACAAAAACATTGCAGGCTGGGCCGGTGTTCATCACTTGTCCGGCCTTTTTCATGCGCTTTTCAATTGCTCTTGCCGCTCTGCTTCTCGCCCCGACCCTTGCCACCGCGATGGATCGCACCAGCGTCTACACAAAGCTCGATAGTGCCGACTGTACGCAGTACGCCCCGCCTGCCGTGGCTGAAGACGAGCCTACGCTGGAAGAGGGCAAGCTGGTTTGTCAGGGGCCGGGGCAGATGACAGCTACGATCAATGTCTATGACGGTCGTTCTTATATGTCGTTCGGTGAAGATGATGTGCGTGAGCGGTTGTTCATGTCTTTCGATCATCCCGGTCCTGCGATGGAATGGCGACTGCATGACGGGGTGCCGGTGGCGATGATCTTGCGGTTCAAGCTGGGCGGTCTTTCGGTGGGTGGTAACGATAATGTGCAGGGCAATGTGTTGGTGGTTCACCGGCTCGTTAGTAAGGCGGGTTCGTCCTGTTTGGTCGGTTGGGTGGACGCCAGTGCCAACAAGGCTGCCAATGAAATGGCGCGGGAAATGGCCGATGCTGCCGCCGCTTTTCGCTGCGGAACAGACAAGCCGCACACATTCGGCGAGCGTTCGCCGCTGATCGAAATGGAGGCAGAGGCGGCAGGGTTGGAGCCTCTCTAAAACCGGCCCCTCTCAATCATATCGATTGAAGATCGTGCCCCACCGGAAAACCGCCGAAAGTCGAACTGTTTCAGGCCTTCGCGTCCTTTCATCCTTGGGAAAAGGTCTCTAGGGTTCCCTCGTCTTTCAGGCGCACCGTTCGAGGCGAACGGGCTTGCGCGGTCCACACAATACGGTCGTTGCGACCGGGGAGCCCTCCATGAACATTCACGAATATCAGGCCAAACAGGTTCTTGCCGGTTTTGGCGCTCCCATCGCACAGGGCGTGCCGATCATGACGGCAGCCGATGTGGATGCTGCTATAGAAGCGCTGCCCGGCCCGCTTTACGTGGTGAAATCGCAGATCCACGCCGGTGGACGCGGCAAGGGCAAATTCAAGGAACTGCCGGAAGACGCAAAGGGGGGCGTTCGCCTCGCCTTTTCGCCGGACGAAGTGCGTTCCCATGTGGCTGAAATGCTCGGCAACACGCTGGTCACGAAACAGACCGGGCCGGAAGGCAAGCAGGTCAACCGGCTCTATCTGGAAGACGGGGCCGATATCGACCGCGAACTCTATTGCTCCATCCTCGTGAACCGCGAAACCGGCAAAGTGTCCTTCGTGGCCTCCACCGAAGGCGGCATGGACATCGAAACGGTGGCCGAAGAAACACCGGAGAAAATCCACACCATCGACATCGACCATTCCGCCGGTGTGACCGATGCGAACGTTGCTTCGCTGGTTTCCGCCTTCGACCTTTCCGGCACGGCTGCTGACGAAGCGCCGACCCTTTTCCGCCAGCTCTATAAAGCCTTCACCGATACCGACATGGCGATGCTGGAAGTGAACCCGTTGATCGTGATGGAAAACGGTTCGCTGCGCGTGCTGGACGCCAAGGTCTCCTTCGACGGCAATGCAGAATTCCGCCAGGCGGACATTCAGGAATTGCGCGACCTTACCGAGGAAGACGATAAGGAAATCGAGGCTTCCAAATACGACCTCGCCTATGTGGCGCTGGACGGTGATATCGGCTGCATGGTCAACGGCGCGGGCCTTGCCATGGCGACCATGGACATCATCAAACTCTACGGCGCAGAACCTGCCAACTTCCTCGACGTGGGTGGTGGTGCCACCACTGAAAAGGTGACGGCAGCGTTCAAAATCATCACCGCCGACCCCAAGGTGAAGGGCATTCTCGTCAACATCTTCGGCGGCATCATGCGCTGCGACACGATTGCCGAAGGCGTCGTGACAGCAGTGAAAGAGGTCGGCCTGCAGGTGCCGCTCGTCGTGCGTCTCGAAGGCACGAAGGTCGAAGAAGGCAAAGCGATCCTGAACGGCAGCGACGTCGATGTGGTTGCAGCCGATGATCTAGACGATGCCGCGCAGAAGATTGTGAAGGCGGTGAAGGGTTAGTGGCAGGCGGCGAACATTTGAGCAGCCAGATGCTTGCCTTTACCGCGCTTTCAGCGCCGACATGGGCTACTGCCGGAAGTTTTCTCGTAACTGAAAACCCTCGCGGCCCCTGGATAGGCGCTGTTATAGGTTGGGCTCTGCCAGTGTTGTCTCTTGCATATTTGGCATATTGGAGAAATGACGGAATTTCCGTTCAAGATGCTTCAACACTGTTACTGGTGGCGGCGCTGTTTGCCCTTGTTTCGGCACTTTGCGGTTGGATCGGAACGCACGCTATGAACAGGATTGCCAGTCGATGAATTTTGTTCGCCAAGGCATTGGGTCAATGGTTCTTGGTGGCTTCGCCCTGCTGCTAACGGGGTGTGGCGATGCCGTAACCGTGACCGCAGAGGAGCGGTCTGCGTGCGACGAGAAAGTGAAAGAACTATTTGGCCGAGCAGGCGTTGGCGAGCAGGTTGGCTACCACGTCAGGACTACTAATGGGACGAAAACTGCACGACTGATTTACCAGCAGACAACTGATTTTCCCGGCGCTCAATGCGACCTCCTCGAGGGGAAAGTGGTCAGCGTCGTGAAATTTGAGCAAATCTTTCCGACGCCCGGAGACAAAATCTAATGCTGCCGTTCCGTTTTCTTTTAGTTGTGCTGGCTTCACTCGCTCTCGGTTTTCCGAGCGCCCACGCCCAACAGGCCAACACGACCCTCGGCCAGACCGACGAAAACCCTGACCCGGTGTTCGTCTTCAACCGCATCTGCTATTCGCAGGTGCCGAGTGTGAAGGCGATTTCGGATATGGCGTTGAAGCTGGCTTGGAAGAGTGTCGACCGCACGGAGGTCGAGCAGTTCCGGTCCTATCCCGACCCGACCACGCTGGAAGGCTGGGACGTGCAGGTTGGGGAACGGTTGTTCCGCGTGGGGCTGACGCAAGCTGCGCCGCCGCCTGAGATGGTCGAGGGGCTTTCCGGCTTCGACAAAGGCACGGCCACGTCATGCTCCATCGTGTTGGACGATCAACAGGATGCGGCGGACTTCATGCCCAACATGCAGACGCTTGCTGGCAAGGAACCCGTATCGCGCGATGTGCCGGAAGGCCTGTTGCAGACGACAACCTGGGCGGGCGGCAATGATGACATCAAGGTTTTCCTCATCGCCAAAGCGCCGCCCACCGGCAAGGGCGGGTTGCTGAACGTGACCATTTTGCAGAAGTGATGGAGACGTTCTTTGCCTTTCTGCCGCTCATCATCATCTTCGCAGCGCTGGCATGGCTGGCGCGGTGGCAGATGCGGACCTACAGCACCCACATCGCGCACGTGAACACGATCAACCAAGAAATTCTCAATTCGAACCGCGAGATGATTGCGGAACTGAAAACACTCAATCAGACCCTGAAAGACCGAGGCTAATGTCCATTCTCATCGACAAGAACACCAAGATCATCGTGCAGGGGCTGACCGGAAAAACCGGCACGTTCCACACCGAGCAGGCGCTGGCCTATCACGGCACGCAGATGGTGGCCGGTACGCATCCCAAGAAGGGCGGCACCGATTGGGAATCTGCTGACGGTGCGAAACTGCCCATCTTCACCACCGTGGCCGACGCCAAGGAAAAGACCGGCGCGAACGCCTCCGTCATTTACGTGCCGCCAGCGGGTTGCGCGGCTGCCATCGAAGAAGCGATCGATGCGGAAATTCCGCTCATCGTTGCCATCACCGAAGGTGTGCCGGTTCTCGACATGGTGCGCGTGAAGGAAAAACTCGACAAGTCGAAGTCGCGCCTCATCGGCCCGAACTGCCCCGGCGTCATGACACCGGACGAGTGCAAGATCGGCATCATGCCCGGCTCCATTTTCAAGGACGGCAATGTCGGCATCGTCTCGCGCTCCGGTACTTTGACCTATGAAGCCGTGTTCCAGACCACCAATGCTGGCCTTGGCCAAACCACCGCTGTGGGCATCGGTGGCGATCCTGTGAAGGGGACGGAATTCATCGACATGTTGGAAATGTTCCTGGCTGATGAAGAAACCAAAAGCATCATCATGATCGGCGAAATTGGCGGCTCCGCCGAAGAAGACGCCGCGCAGTTCCTGGCCGATGAAGCCAAGAAGGGCCGCATGAAGCCCACCGTCGGTTTTATCGCCGGTGTCACCGCGCCTCCAGGTCGCACCATGGGCCATGCCGGTGCTGTTGTGTCCGGCGGTAAAGGCGATGCACCGTCGAAGATCGCTGCCATGGAAGCTGCCGGTATCCGCGTGTCACCATCGCCTGCCAAACTGGGCGAAACGCTGCTGGACCTTCTTAAAGGCTAGGCGCACACTGAAATCCTGCGGCCTGCACATGCCGCGCTGAACACCACTGAGGGAAACGGGCCAAACCGCCCGCGCACATATCATGGCAAGAGAAGCCGCTAACGAAGCCTTCGCCAACTCCTCGTTCCTGTTCGGCAGCAATGCCGGATATATCGAGGAACTTTACGCCCAGTGGCAGGACGATCCTGCCGGCGTTACCGGTGAATGGCAGGAGTTTTTCTCAAGCCTTGGGGATGATGCTGCCGATGTGCTGAAGAACGCCGAAGGTGCGTCGTGGAAAAAAAGCCATTGGCCGATACATGCCAATGGCGAGTTGGTTTCCGCGCTGGACGGCCACTGGGCAGATGATGATGTGCCGTCCGACAAAAAGGTGGCCGACCGTTTGGCAGCGGCCACTGGCAAAGCCGCGTCTTCCGAAGATGTGCAGCAGCAAACGCGGGACTCCATACGCGCCATCATGATGGTGCGCGCCTACCGGATGCGCGGTCATCTGCACGCCAATCTCGACCCGCTGGGTATTGCAGGGCCGAAGGACGATCACAACGAATTGCACCCGTCCGCCTACGGTTTCACCGAGGCTGACTACGACCGCGAAATTTTCCTCGACCATGTGTTGGGGCTGGAATTCGCCACCATTCCGCAGATGCTGGAAATCCTGAAGCGCACCTATTGCTCGACGCTCGGCACCGAGTTCATGCACATCTCGAACCCCGACGAAAAGTCGTGGATTCAGCAGCGCATCGAGGGGCCGGACAAGAGCATCGAGTTCACCGAGAACGGCAAGAAGGCCATTCTCAACAAGCTGGTGGAAGCGGAAGGTTTCGAGAAATTTCTCGACGTCAAATATAAAGGCACCAAGCGTTTCGGCCTCGATGGCGGCGAAAGCCTCATCCCCGCGCTGGAGCAGATCATCAAGCGCGGCGGGCAGCTTGGCCTGCAAGACATCATTTTGGGCATGCCCCACCGTGGCCGCCTGAACGTGCTGACCAACGTGATGGGAAAGCCGCTGCGCGCGGTGTTCCACGAGTTCATGGGCGGCTCGTTCAAGCCGGAAGCTGTCGAAGGGTCCGGCGATGTGAAATACCATCTCGGTGCTTCTTCCGACCGCGAGTTCGACGGCAACAATGTTCATCTGTCGCTGACGGCGAACCCCTCGCATCTGGAAATCGTGAACCCCGTTGTGCTGGGCAAAGCGCGGGCCAAGCAGGACCAGCTTCGCCCCAAACGCGAGGACGGTACGCGCGATCGTTCCACCGTTCTGCCACTGCTGCTGCACGGCGATGCGGCATTTGCCGGTCAGGGTGTGGTTGCAGAATGCCTCGGCCTGTCGGGCCTTAAGGGTCACATCACCGGCGGTTCGATCCATGTGATCGTCAACAACCAGATCGGCTTTACGACGAACCCGCGCTTCTCGCGTTCTTCGCCTTATCCGTCAGACGTGGCGAAAATGATCGAAGCGCCGATTTTCCACGTGAACGGCGATGATCCTGAAGCCGTGACTTACGCGGCCAAGATCGCCATCGAGTTCCGCCAGAAGTTCGGCAAGCCGGTCGTCATCGATATGTTCTGCTACCGCCGTTTCGGCCACAACGAAGGCGACGAGCCATCGTTCACGCAGCCGATCATGTATCGCAAGATCAAGGATCACCGCTCGACGCTGACGCTTTACGGCGAACGGCTTCAAAAGGAAGGCGTGATCGGCGAGGGCGCCATCGACGAAATGCGTGCAGAATTCCGCGCAATGGTCGACACCGAATTTGACAATGCTGATGGCTACAAACCCAACAAGGCCGACTGGCTGGATGGTGCATGGTCCGGCATGAAGGCGGCTGAACGGACAGACGACCCGCGCCGTGGTGCTACCGGTATCACCATGGATCGCTTGCGCGATCTGGGCGCTCAAATTACGAAAATTCCCGACGAATTCGAAGCCCATAAAACGATCAAACGCTTCATGGGCAACCGCGCGAAAATGATCGATACGGGCGAAGGCATCGACTGGGCGACCGCCGAAGCTTTGGCCTTCGGTTCGCTGCAACGCGATGGCCACAAGGTTCGACTGTCCGGTCAGGATTGCGAACGCGGCACGTTCTCGCAACGTCACTCGGTGCTCTACGATCAGCGCAACGAGAACCGCTACATTCCGCTCGACAATTTGACCCCCGCGCCTGCTGACCAAGGCGGTGCAGATACTGTTGCTGGTTACGAGGTCATCAACTCGATGCTGTCTGAAGAAGCGGTGCTGGGTTATGAATACGGTTACTCGCTGGCGGAACCTTCCGCACTCGTGATCTGGGAAGCGCAGTTTGGCGACTTTGTGAACGGCGCGCAGGTGGTGATCGACCAGTTCATTTCCAGCGGCGAACGCAAGTGGCTTCGCATGTGCGGCCTCGTGATGCTTCTGCCCCACGGTTACGAAGGGCAGGGGCCGGAACATTCCTCAGCCCGTGTCGAGCGCTTCCTGCAGCAATGTGCAGAAGACAATATGCAGGTCGCCAACTGCACGACGCCTGCCAACTATTTCCATATTCTGCGTCGCCAGATGAAGCGGGAATTCCGCAAGCCGCTCATCATGTTCACGCCGAAAAGTCTGCTGCGTGCCAAACGTGCCGTCTCGAAGCTGGAAGAGTTCGGCGATGATAGCAGCTTCCACCGTTTGCTGTGGGATGATGCGGAAGCGAATCCGGATGCTGGCGAGATCAAACTGGTGGCTGACGACAAGATCCGCCGCGTCGTGATCTGCACCGGTAAGGTGTACTACGATCTTTACGAAGAGCGTGAAAAGCGCGGCATCAACGACATATATCTGCTGCGCATGGAACAGCTTTACCCGTTCCCGAAAAAGGCGCTCACCACTGAACTCGCCCGTTTCAAAGGCGCTGAAATGGTGTGGTGCCAGGAAGAGCCGCGCAATATGGGCGCTTGGGAATACGCCAATCCACGCCTTGAAAAAGTGCTTGTGGATATCGGTGCCAGCCACACCCGCCCGCGCTATACGGGCCGCAAGGGTGCTGCATCTCCAGCCACTGGCCAGATGTCATTGCACTTGAAACAGTTGGCAGAATTCCTCGAAGACGCACTCGGCTAGAGCGCTTCTCGACAAGACAAACCGGCCATCCGGCCTGACTAAAAAGACGTAAAAAGGAAGCCGAAATGGCCGACGACGAAGGTGAACTGATCGACGTGATTGCTCCAAGCGCGGGCGAATCCGTGACCGAAGCGGAAATCGGAACGTGGCACGTCAAGGTCGGCGAAGCGTTGGCCGTCGATGATCCGGTGGTTGAATTGGAAACCGACAAAGCGGCCATGGATGTGCCCGCGCTGCGGGCTGGTACGCTGGCTGAAATTCTGGCTGAAACCGGCACGATCGTCGAGCCCGGCGATGTGATCGGCCGCATTAAAATCGGCGGTACGGCTGCTGCGCCTGCTGAAGCAAAAGCTGCGCCAGCCAAAAGTGAAGCCGCGCCGGAAACCGGCGATAAGGATCAGGCTGCCAGCTACACAAAACCATCGCCAGCCGGTTCCATGGAGCCTTCCCCTTCTGCATCGAAGATGATTGCGGAAAAGGGGATCGACTCCACGAAGATAGAAGGCTCCGGCAAACGCGGTCAGGTGCTCAAGGGCGACGTTATCGACGCTATCGAAAAAGGCTCTGCCGCGGCTCCGGCAAAGACGGCTGATGTACCACGCACCAAACCGTCTGAGCAGGACGAAGTGCGCGAAGAACGTGTTCGCATGACACGCCTGCGCCAGACCATCGCGCGCCGCCTGAAAGACGCGCAGAACACCGCCGCCATGCTGACCACCTTCAACGAGGTGGACATGGGTCCGGTGATGGACCTGCGGAAGCAGTACAAGGAATTGTTCGAAAAGAAGCACGGCGTGAAACTCGGCTTCATGGGCTTCTTCGCCAAGGCTGTGTGCCACGCGCTTAAGGAAATTCCTGCGGTGAACGCTGAGATCGACGGTACCGACCTCATCTATAAGAACTATGCCCATATCGGTGTTGCTGTCGGTACCGATAAAGGCCTTGTGGTCCCTGTCGTGCGCGATGCCGACCAGATGAGCATTGCTGAAATTGAACAGGAAATCGGCAACCTTGGCCGCAAGGCGCGGGAAGGGAAACTGTCCATGGCCGACATGCAGGGCGGTACGTTCACCATTTCCAACGGTGGTGTTTACGGCTCGCTCATGTCGACGCCGATTTTGAACGCACCGCAATCCGGTATTCTCGGCATGCACAAAATCGAGAACCGCCCGGTCGTCCGCAACGGCGAAGTCACCATCGCACCGATGATGTATCTTGCCCTGTCCTACGACCACCGCGTCATCGACGGCAAAGAAGCCGTGACGTTCCTGGTGCGCGTGAAAGAAAGCCTGGAAGACCCGCAGCGTTTGGTGCTGGATCTTTAGGTCGGCACGCTAGGACGACAAGATGACCAGAACCTACCTCATCACCGGCGCGTCTCGCGGAATTGGCGCGGCTTGCGCCAAGCTCGCAGGCGCTGAAGGTGCGAATGTGGTGGTGAACTACGTCGCAAATTCCACCGCTGCAAATGACGTCGTCACGGCGGTTGAAGCTGTTGGTGGCAAGGCGATTGCCGTGCAGGGCGATATGTCGAAAGAGGCTGATATTCTGGCCGTCTTCTCCGCTTGTGATGAAGCGTTTAGCAAGCCTGATGTCGTCATCAACAACGCTGGCACCGTGGCGACCGAGGGCCGGTTGGATACGATGGATGGCGACCGCATTTCGCGCATCATCGACCTGAACACCACTGGCGCGATCATCGTCGCGCGGGAAGCGGTGAAGGCCATGTCCACCAAGCATGGCGGTAAGGGCGGCGCACTGGTGAACATTTCATCGAAGGCCGCACTGCTCGGCTCGCCCAACACCTATATCGATTATGCGTCGGCCAAGGGCGCCATCGACACGCTGACCTGGGGTCTGGCGCAGGAAGTCGCGCGCGAGGGAATTCGCGTCAACGGCATTCGGCCCGGCTTGATCGACACTGATATTCACAGCGCTGGCGGCAACCCGGATCGCGCTGCCAAGCTGGGCGATACTGTGCCTATGGGGCGTGCCGGTACTGCCGAGGAGGTGGCGAAGGCTATCCTCTGGCTGGCATCGGATGATGCGTCATATGTCACCGGCTCGACGCTGGATGTTGCAGGCGGTCGTTAACAACCACACATCAATAATACAGGTCTCGTATCGGGGCCAAAGAGGGAAATCATGTCCGACCAATATGACGTCATCATCATCGGCTCTGGCCCCGGCGGCTATGTTTGCGCGATCAAATGTGCGCAGCTGGGCATGAAAACTGCCATCATCGAGAAGTGGCCGACGCTGGGCGGCACGTGTTTGAACGTGGGCTGCATTCCGTCGAAGGCACTGCTGCACGCTTCTGAAATGTTCCACGAGGCTTCGCACGGGTTTGAAAAACTGGGCATCGGCGTCGGCACGCCCAAGCTCGATTTGAAGGCGATGATGGCGCACAAAGACGGCGTGGTGAAAGCCAATGTTGATGGCGTGTCTTACCTGATGAAGAAGAACGGCATCGACGTTCACCACGGCTTCGGTAAGCTGTCCGGCGATACGGAAGTGACCGTGACTGCAGATGATGGTGCTGAAACAAAACTGGCCGGTAAGAACATCGTGATCGCCACAGGGTCCGAAGTGGCGGGTATTCCCGGCGTCGAAGTTGAGTTCGACGAAGACACGATCGTTTCTTCCGACCACGCTATCGCGCTGCCGAAGGTGCCGAAAACCATGGTCGTCGTCGGTGGCGGCGTGATCGGATTGGAACTTGGTTCCGTCTGGGCGCGGCTGGGGGCAGAGGTTACGGTTGTCGAATACCTCGACACCATTTTGGCAGGTATGGACAAGGGCACGGCCAATGCCTTCCAGAAAATTCTGAAGAAGCAAGGGCTGAACTTCCACATGAAGTCCAAGGTCACCGGCGTTGCCAAGAAGGGCAAGAAAGGCACCGTGACATTCGAACCCGTAGCCGGTGGCGACGCGCAGACCATCGAAGCCGATGCGGTGCTTGTGGCGACAGGCCGTCGCCCGTTTGCCGATGGCGTGGGCGCGGAAGATTTCGGTATCGAGATGGAACGTGGCCGCGTGAAGACCAACGCCCAGTGGCGCACCAACAAGCCGAACATCTACGCCATTGGCGACGTGACCGAAGGTCCGATGCTGGCGCATAAGGCAGAAGACGAAGGCGTTGCGGTGGCGGAAACCATCGCCGGTCAGCACGGCCATGTGAATTACAACGTCATTCCCGGCGTCGTTTACACCATGCCGGAAGTGGCTTCGGTGGGCGCGACGGAAGAGCAGTTGAAAGCCGATGGTGCCGATTACGTGGTCGGCCAGTTCCCCTTCATGGCCAATGGCCGTGCGCGGGCGATGAATGCGACCGAGGGCTTTGTGAAGTTTCTCGCCGATGCCAAAACTGACAAGGTTCTGGGCGCTCACATCGTCGGCTTCGGCGCTGGCGATCTCATCCACGAAGTTGCGGTCTTGATGGAATTCGGCGGCTCTTCGGAAGACTTGGGCCGAACATGCCACGCGCACCCGACGTTATCTGAAGTTGTGAAAGAGGCGGCGCTCGCCACCTTCGACAAGCCGCTGCATATCTGATGATCCTGCACTGCGTGCTGCTGGACCTGCGCGATGAAGCGGGTGCTGAACTGTCGGACGCCATGCACCGCCTCACCGCACTGGTGGGCGTCATTCCCGGCATGACCGCGTTTCGCCACGGCCCCAACCGCGATTTCGAAGGCTTGTCGCAAGACTATGCCTACGGTTTCGTCGTTGAATTCGACAATGCGTCCGATCTCACCGGTTACGCAGAACACCCTGAACACAAGGCTATTGGCGAAGTGCTGGTCGGTCTGTGCGCCGGTGGCGTCGCGGGTATTCAGGTGTCCGATATCGACGTCGCTTAAAACTAAAAACCCCGCATCGCCGTCAAGCAATGCAGGGGTTTCCTGTGTCCTCACAGATGAGGCGACGTTGTTTACTCGGCTTCGAGCTCTTCCAGCGGTGCTTCGGTGGCTGCTTCAGCTTCGGTGTCGAAGGCTGGTTTTTTGTCCGGGTCGAATGTCGACATAGCGGTGACTGTTTTCTCTTCCACCTTCACCGATGCGGTTACTTCATGCTTCATCTTGGCGGATTTATAACCGCCGCAGCCCTCGGCCAGAGCCGGGGAGGCGAAGAGGGCGGTTGCGAAAAGCGCAGCGAGTGTCGTCTTCATGGCAGTCTCCTTTTCAAGCGCATCATCATGATTGCGACCAAAGGCTAACAGCGGACGGCGAAATCACCAAACCCGCCCGCTGCGTCATTTCGGAACACTCTTTTTGAACTCACGCTGTCGGGCTTCGCCCTGCGCTGCGTTGGCGCGGCGCATTAGCGCCGGTCTGTTTTTGCGTTCACGCTGTCAGCCCTTTGGACTTTCGCTCCACGGGGGCGGCGCGATTGCGCGCCGGACGGCTCTTCGCCATCTTTTGCCTGATCGTTGTGTGGCGTCAGTAACCGCAGGTGTTGTCGGCAGCGCGGCCAGCATCGCGGGTGCAGCGCAGTTTGCTGTCGCAGAACAGGCCTTCATGCTTGGAATAGGTGATGATGCCCGCGCGAACCTTGTTGCCCTTACGCTCGCAGCGCAGGACGATTTCAAGGATGAGGCCTTTGTCCGTCACCATCTCTACAAAGGCGTCGCGGTCGAGAAAGCCGGGATACAGCGTGAAGTTCGCGGCCTGTGCCGATGAGGCGGCGCTGGCGGAAAAGATGAGGGCGGCGGCAAGAAGGGTACGCATGAAACAAGCTCCGGTTGGCAAGGCGCGGTAAGCGCCGTTGTCCGAAGTGTTGCAATCATCGTGCCAGCTTTTGCGTCCCGTTTCGGGACGGTAACGCCAAACACCATTGTCATCCCCGCGAAGGCGGGGACCCACTTTTCAACAAATGACTATTTGGAAAGAGGGATGCGGTGTTGCACCGGCGATGCGACTAACAAGCTGCCGCATTTGTCGATGAGTGGGTCCCCGCCTGCGCGGGGATGACAGCGGTGGAGGTTGGAGAATTTGGTCTTACGGTCGTTCTACCGTGAACCCCTTGTCTTCCAGCAGCTTCAACACGCCCTTTTCACCGGGCAGATGCAGTGCGCCCATGGCGATAAAAGCGCCGCCTTCCGTGGCGAGCTCTGCGGATCGCTCGGCCATGCCGACGTTGCGGTTGTCCACGATGGCCACCTGAAACTGGGTGTAGGAGCTTTCCGTCGATGCCTCCACATCAGCATCCGCAAAGGCATTGGCTTGTTCCAGCTTGGTCAGCATGGTCCATATTTTTGCGATCTCACCTTCGGTGTAGAGCACCAGCATGGTCTCGAAGAGATCGTCGATCCGCTCGCCCATTTTGGCAGTGTCCACCAGCGCTTTGATCATCATGTCTTCCGGCAGCGATGACATGGCTTTCAACTGGCCTTCCAGCGACTCCAGCCCTTCGATGCGCTTGCCATCCGCCTTGGCGCGGTTACCGAGGTCCATATCGAGGAAGGGTTTACCAGCACGTTTTCGCGCGAGCTCGCAGCCGGGAAGCGCGATGGCACCCATCACGGTCCATGGTTTCAGTTTTGCAGCAACGCTCCACGGCAGGCCCGCTGCTTCGCGTAGGCGTTCCGTCACCATGGCGATGTCATCAGGCTTCATGCGGCTGTCGAGTGTCGAGCCGTCGAGATAGGCGGTGTATTGCATCATCATCATCGCCTGACCGGCCATCTTGGACGGGTCGAGGATTTCGGTGATTTCCAGCGCCAACGTTGTGGATTCTGTGAATGCGGCCTCAGCTTTTTCCGGCAGTTCCAAAAGGCGCGGGTCGGACATGTGCATGGTGCCGAAAATGTAGGACGGCTTGGCGTCGCCCTTCGTCACCTTCCAAAGCAGGCCTTTGCCGTAGGGGACTTCGGCGGCGGCCTTGTCGATCTCGTCGGCGAGTTCCGGTTGGGTGCGGGCGATCTCTTCCATCAGGTTCTGGCCGGTGCAGACGAACTCTGCGGGTGTATCGGCCTTGGGCGTTTCTTCCGCAAAAGCTGCGCCGGAAAGGGCAAGCGTGAGACTTGCTGCGAGGGTGAGTGATTTCAGCATGGTAATCGGTCCGGTTACTGGAAAGAGGTTTACGCGCGTGGGTGAGCGGCGGCCCAACTGGCCATCAGGCTTTCGGTGTCCACGGCGGTGTATTTTTGCGTGGTGGACAGGCTGGCATGGCCCAATAATTCCTGGATGGTTCGCAAGTCACCGCCATTACCCAACAGATGCGTGGCGAAGGAATGGCGAAGCGCGTGTGGCGTTGCTGTGGATGGCAGGCCGAGCGCACCGCGCATCCGCGCCATGGCCCGCTGGAATACCGCCGGTTGCACCGGCCCGCCGCGCATGCCGCGAAAGATCGGGGCGTCGGCTTCGATAACGTGCGGGCAAAGGCGCAGGTAGCTTGCGATTGCTTCGCCCACCACGGGCAGCAGAGGCACCAGCCGTGTTTTGCCGCCCTTGCCGGTGATGCGGAGTGTATCGGTGGTGACAGTGGGTGCGGCCATGTTGGTGATGCCGAGATCAAACGGCGTGAGACCCAACGCTTCGCCAAGCCGCAATCCGCAGCCGTAAAGAAGTGTCATGAGTGCCGCATCGCGGGCCGCGATCCATGGCTCTTCGTGAAGCTGCTCGCTAGTTTCCGTTAAACGCAGGGCTTGGTCAGCGCGCACCGGCTTGGGCAGAGTACGCGGCTGGCGTGGCGCGCGCATGGCTGTGATGCCCGCAGATGATGCCAAGCCTTGTCGCTCCAGATGGCGAATAAAAGATCCGATGCCCGCCAGCCCACGCGCCAAGGTGCGTGGCCCCGCACCGGTGTTACGGCGTTGGGCGAGATAGGCGCGCAGTGATATGGGGCGAAGGTCTGCAAAGTCTTTCACCTTGGCGGGGCGGCCATGATAGTCGGTCAGGAACAGGCAGAACTGTTGAAGGTCGCGGTCGTAGGCTTCCATCGTGCGCGCTGCCATGCGGCGTTCGGTTTCCATCCAGCGCAGCCAGCGCTCGCGGGCTTTCTGTTGGCAGGAGGCGGCACAGACCAGAAGGTCCGGCTGCTTTAGGGCGGTGGAATCGACGGTGTTCATGGTGCCAAACTGCTGCGTCAGTCTTGATATTTCGTGCATTTGCGTCGCTCATTTCACCACGTTGTGATCGTGATGGACGGTAAGTCGCGGCAGTTGACCGCAGGAGCGCTGCAAGCATCTCGCCAACGCCGCATTTGCTGATAGAGTGGTGGGATGATCGATGCGCCCCACATAGATGGCGACCGCAACAAGGTCGTCGATAAGAGCCGCCTCCAACGCGCCCGTCAGGCTGCGCGCTCTGCATTGGTGTGGGAGCGGCTTTGGCCGGTTTTAATGCCGTTCGCCATGGTTGTTGCGCTGTTTGTTGCGGCCTCGCTGTTCGGGCTTTGGCCGCGCGTCTCCGACACCGTCCGTTATCTGGGTCTTGCTGCTTTTGCCGCCGCTGCCGTCTGGGCATTGCTTCCCCTTCGCGGTTTGCGCGTTCTTCCAACCGCTACCGAAGTCGATGCCCGCATCGAACGTGCCTCCGCGTTTCAACACCGGCCCGTTACGGCACAGGCCGACAAGCAGGCCGATATGGGCGCAGAAGATGACACATTCACCCGCGCTTTGTGGGCGGAGCATCGTCGCCGTGCCGCATCGCAATTAGGGCCGCTGCGCTCCGGTAAGCCGGACCCGCAGGTTTCCGCGCGCGACCCCTACGCGCTGCGCGCGGTTGCTATTTTGCTGTTGTTCATGGGCGCTGCTGCAGGGTGGGGCCAGTGGGGCAACCGCATGGGCGACGCCTTCCGCAGCCACGTCGTCGTGGCGGAAGTCGATACCGGTCGCATCGATGCCTGGGTAACACCGCCTGCTTATACAAACCGTCCCCCGATCACGTTGACCCGAGGCGGTTCCAGCGACGATGGACGCCTTGCCGTTTCCGTGCCGGAAGGCAGCGAGTTGGTCATCCGTGTGTTGGGTATCGACCAGCCGAGTGTAACCGTTGGCGGTGTGTTGCTCGATGCTGACGGCGAAACCGACGCTAAAGATGCTGCCAGCACGACTTATAAAACCACCGTCGAACGCGAGGGCGCTGTCGAGCTGAAATCCGGTGAGGCGCTTGCTGCCCGCTGGCAATTCACGGTCATCGCAGATGAAAACCCGACGATTGCGTTTGAGGGCGAACCGGCCACGGCCACCCGTGGTGCGCTGGAACTGAACTACCGTGTGGGTGATGATTACGGCATCGCGTCTGCCCGTGCCATAGTCGAACAGGCATTGCCGCCGGAACAAATGACCGCCGGTCGCAAGCCGCGCCCGCTGGTGGAAGCGCCCGAAATCGCGCTCGGCCTGCCGCGTCGCAACGCCAAAGAAGGTGTTGCCAAGATTAGCAAAGACCTGACCGCACATGCCTGGGCGGGTGCCGAAATCGAACTGACATTGGAAGCCACGGATCAGGCCGGTCAGCTAGGGGTTAGCGATGCCGTTCGTATGACATTGCCGGAACGTGTCTTCATCAAACCGCTGGCTCAAGCTATCGTCTTTGAGCGTCGCCGCCTCGCGCTGGACGCCAACACATCGCGCCGTGTTGCCCGCATGTTGGGTATCATTACCGATACGCGGCCTGACATTTTCCTGCCGGATGTGGGCGTTTACACCAGCCTGCGTGTTGCGCAGAAAATGATCGCTCGCGCCCGGTTTGACGACATCGAAGAAGGCGACAAACAGCTTCGTGATGCGATGGACCTGCTGTGGGAGATCGCGCTGAAAGTAGAAGATGGTGATTTGTCTGCCGCTGAACGCCGGTTGCGGGACGCGCAGGAGCGGTTGGCCGAAGCGCTGGAAAATGGTGCGTCGGATGAAGAAATCGAACGGCTGATGGATGAGCTTCGCCAAGCCATGTCGGAATTCATGCAGCAGATGGCCGAGCAGATGCAGCGCCAGCAGCAGAACCAGCAAGCCATGCCGATGGACCCGAACACGCAGGTTATGCGCCAGCAGGATATCGAGCGCATGATGCAGCAGATCGAAGATCTGGCGAAGTCCGGCTCCAAGGATGCAGCACGGCAACTGCTGGAAGAGTTGCAACGCATGATGAACAACATGCAGACCGCGCAGCCCCAACAGCAGCAGCAACAGGGGCAGGACGAGTTCAGCGAGCAGATGAACAAGCTGTCAGACATGATGCGCCAGCAGCAGCAGTTGATGGACGAAACATTTCAGATGCAGCGCCAGCAGCAGCAACAACAGCAGGGCCAGCAAAATCAACAGCAAGGTCAGCAGCAGCAACAAGGCCAACAGCAAGGCCAGCAACAACAAGGCGAAGGCCAGCAGCCCATGACGGCTGAGGAGTTGGCCGAGGCTTTGAAGGAATTGCAAAAACGCCAAGGCGAGTTGCAGAAGCAGATGGATGAAACAATGCAGGCGCTGCGCGAGCAGGGCCTCGACCCTGGTAAGCTGGGCGAGGCCGGTGAAGCTATGGGTCAGGCTGAAGGCGAGCTTGGCCAAGGTGAAACCGGTAAGGCCACCGGCCAGCAGGGCCGGGCGCTACAAGCAATGCGCGAAGGCGCGCAGCAGATGATGCAGAACATGCAAAATCAGGCTGGCGAACAAGGCCGTCGCGGTGAACGCGGTCAGCACGGTGAACAAACACGCGGCGAGCGCGATCCGCTTGGTCGCCAAAGCCGTAGCCGCGGCCCGCAACTTGGTGATGAAACGCAGGTGCCTGACGAGATAGACGCCCAACGCGCGCGCGAAATTCTGGAAGCTATCCGCGAACGCCTCGGCGAACAGTTCCGTCCGAGCCTTGAACTGGACTATCTCGACCGGCTGTTACCGACGCGCTGAGCTTTATGATGCTGGCATAAAACTCGTGGATCAAATGGGTGCCCGAGCCCTTATGGGAAGCACAGTTGAACGCTTTTGATATCGCCTGTTTGGAAAGTGGCCTGAAAACAGCTTCACAACCGACCCGTTAGTGGAACGCTGGATTGATCTATCAGGCAGATTTCTGGCTGAGCGGCCTATCATTCATGGCCAGTTTGGGAGCGGCATTCTCGATGAGGCTAACGTTTGGCACGGTTTTGTCGAAATCAGCGAAAGCTGGCATGTCGGAGACCGGGCCGAACATTTCCCGAAGTTCTATGGGATGAACACGCCAGAACGGGTTGCGCGTCAGCACTTCATCCCAGACTTCGCGAATAGTGCAGGTGGCGATAACCAGTTCCACGTCCAACGGTTCGTAAAGTTTCGGTGGGGCCAGTGGCTTGGCGCGAAACATACGACGGTAGAATGGCGCGTGGGAGCGGCGCACAATGGACAGACATTCGTCAGCCGGGAAATGCTGACAGGCAGCCACCGGAATGCGCATCATAAGGAATGGCAGCTCCGGGCAACGGTCTGCGACTTCGAGGTCTGCCACCAGACGGGCAGGGTCGATCAGTGTCTTGCCACTGCTCAATAATCGCTTCATTTCGTTGGGGAAGAATTCGCCCCATTGGCTTTGCGGATAGGCGGAATTGATGATCGATACTTTGCAGGCTCCAACCAACACGCGATCAAGAAATAGCCCAATGGTGACTGCGTTCTGCTCGTCGGGAGAATCCATGAAATTTTCGACGAAGGCGTTGGTGTCTCCGTTATGACGACCGTAGGCGCGTTTGCGCAATTCAAGCACGGCGTTGCGGTCTTCGATGTCTTTCATCCGGCGATATTCAATCCGGTGATCCAGCGCTGCGATGCGCTGGGCCAGTGATAGCCTTACATTCCCGTCAGGTTCGACCCTCTTGATTAAGGGGGGGGAATTCGAGTCTGGATGATACATCGCTTGAAGCTCCGGATAACAGTTCGCCCTTGCGACCACGACTGTGCTTCCGTCGTGATCAACTGACCGGGTTTCCCCGATAAGGAATTATTAACTGTGTCTGAGCGGCGGTAAAGGCTGTGGCGGGTTATCCTTAAAATTTACTTAAAATGAGGTTAACAGGCCGCAGTCAGGCTGCGATAAGCTTGCTGTTGCTCTTCGCTGTTCTCATCATCCGCATCATTTCTGCACGGTCTGCGGATCCGGATACAAGTTGGCGCGCAACAGCTGATGCATCTTGTGGTCTTGAGAAATGGTAGCCTTGAATTTCATCGACCGGCGCTTTCGCCAACAGTAGAGCCAGCTGTTCGTCCGTTTCGATACCTTCAACCACGACCTTGAGGCCGAGTTTTTGCGACAGTGACGTGACTGCTTGAACCATGGATACCGACCGTTCGTCCGTCTGAAGATTGACCACAAAGGAGCGGTCGATCTTCACTTTGTCCAACGGCAGTTGGTTCATGTAGCTGAGGCTGGAATAGCCCGTGCCAAAATCATCAAGTGAGATGCGGACGCCTCGGTCTTTAAGCGACTGCAGCACGGAGATGGTCGCTTCGACATCATTGAGCATCAGGCTTTCGGTGATCTCCAGCTCTAGCCGGTCGGCTGCGAGGCCGGACTTGATCAGTGCCTCATCTACAACCCTTAGCAGTTTGCCGTTGTGGAATTGTAGCGGTGATAGATTGACCGCAACACGAATGTTGTCCGGCCACGTTGCGCAAATTTTGCAGCTTTCATGAATGATGAAATCGCCGATTGAGCTAATCAGCCCCATCTCTTCTGCAACCGGGATGAAGATGCCAGGTGGCACCAGATCGCCATTGGCACGGCGCCAACGCAACAGGGCTTCGCAAGTGGTCACTTGCCCGGTGACTGTGGAAACAAGGGGTTGGAAAAAGGGCTCAAGCTCGCCGTTATCAAGTGCAGAGCGCAGGTCTTCTTGAAGCTTGTGTTGCTGCTCCATATCCTGACGCATCTGTTGGTTGAAAATCTGCCAATTGCTGCTTGCGCTGCGTCGTGCAACTGCCATGGCAACCGCAGCCTCTGTCAGCAAAGCGTCGCAATAGCTGGGCTTGCGGTGATTTTCCTCATCCGACACCGCGATGCCGATCGATGTGCCTACATCAAGTTTTTGCTTTGTAGGGCCAACTATCCAGGGCATGTCCGTCGCTTCGCTCACCAGATCTGCGACGTGGCGAGCAAGGTCGGCGCACCGCGGAGCGCGCAAAACGACGACGAATTCGTCTCCACCAAAACGGGCGCAATTGCCTCGTGGCCCCACGATTTGTTCCAGTTTTTCTGCAAAGGCGCAGACCAGATCGTCGCCAATGCGCATGCCGTGCAAATCGTTCAATTCCTTGAAGCGGTCGATGTTGAACACCATCACCGCAACCTGCTGGCCGGCAATTGCATGGTTTAGTTCTGCTGTAATATGATTTGGCACCTCGTTGCGGTTCATCAGGCCGGTGAGGGTATCAAAGCGCTTCATGTAATCGATCTGGCGGGCAGCGCGCACCTCATCAGTTACATCGTCCATGGTGATGACGATGCCGCCATTTTCCAAGCGAACGGATTTGAAGCGAACAGTGCAGGTGCCCTTGCGTTCCAGCGTGAAGGTGGCTGAGAAACTGGATCGTTCACCGGACGCCATCCACTGGTCGTAACGGTCGAATGTTTCTCGGTCGAGATTGAAGGCACTCTGAAAGCGCAGAGCAAGTTCCGGCAGCGGCTTGCCCAGCAGGTCGTCCTGAGACATGCCCACGAAGCGCGCGATTTGTTCGTTCACCACCTGCGTGGTTCCATCGGCATCGAACATGCACATGCCCTGCGGGATATTTTCCAATGCTGTATGGATGCGGCTGGCAAGGGCTTGCGCTGTTTGGCGCTGGATGACGTTTTCCAACAAATTGCCGCGCTGGCGCTGTGCCAGAAGCATTACGCTTATGAGATATGGTGTTAGGAGTATGGCCAGCCAAGCATACATGCCTCCAATCCATACCAAGCAGGCAATCAGCGGCACACTTGCCGCAATGGCCTGTCCATTCACCAAGCGCTTAATCGGAAATGCTCGCCCGCTCACGCCTATAAGGTTGGCGAATGTCACAGTGAATGCGGTGAACAGGGCGAATTGATTGCCGGTATATGTTGCCACTGCGCACCATGCACCGAACATCAAAGCGTAAAATGTGGCCAGAAGCGTGTGATGAAGTTCCCAGCGCCTATAGGCCCAGGTGTTGCGACCAAGCTTTTCCTGGGCCGCTTCAAAGCGTTTGCCCATGATGTAGCGGCCCAAGCCTATGACGAACATCATGGCGGCCACGGCATAAAGTGCCGGAGATTTAGCGGCGTAAGCGGTCAGCATAACAGCAAGCGCTGTTGCCGGTACTCCGACCATGTTCAACCGATAGTCCTGAAAAACAGCGCGCACAAATGTGCGGTAAATCGCTTGTTTATCAATCCTTTCGGTTCTGACCCCTTGCTGCATATGGATAGTCCCGCGCCCTGGCTACACCCAATTTCACCGACCCCTTTTGGGCAGGCTTGTTGGTAACATGCCCGGAGATCGTAAAAATCCCGTTCACTTGTTACAATTGATTACAAATTTCATTTGTCACACAACGGCTTGAGGCTTTTCGGGCTCTCCGCTAGTCTCCGGCTCTACGACGACACTGCAACGCGCGGCGGTTCCCTCCGATGAAACGGCTCGATGACGCCCGCATTCTCATGTACAGCCATGACACGTTTGGACTCGGCCATTTGCGCCGCAGTCGGGCTATTGCTCATGCGCTCGTGGATCGCTTCAAGGGTCTGAATATCCTTATTCTTTCCGGCTCACAGATCGCCGGTGCCTTTGACTTCAAAGCGCGGGTGGATTTTGTGAAAGTTCCCAGTGTCATCAAGCTGTACTCCGGTGAGTACACCTCGGTTTCTGACCACATCGACATTGCCGACACTCTCGCCATGCGGGAAAGCCTGATCCGTAAGACGGCCAAGCTCTTCGATCCTGACATCTTTATCGTCGATAAGGAGCCGATGGGATTGAAGGGTGAAATCGAAAGCACATTGGAAATGTTGCGCGAGCGCGGCTGCAAAACTGTGCTTGGCTTACGTGACGTAATGGACGCGCCACATTTGCTGGAAGAGGAATGGCGCAAGAAAGAGGTGATGGACAAGATCGCCGCGCTCTATGACGATATCTGGATTTACGGCCCTGCAGATTTTTACAATCCGCTGACGGGCCTTGATGTGCCGCAAAGTGTGACCGATCGTCTGACCTATACCGGCTTTCTGGAGCGCGATATGCCTGCGACCGAAAAAGCCCTGCCGTTGCATATTGCGCCGGGAACGATCCTCGTCACGGCCGGTGGTGGTGGGGACGGCGCAGATATTATGGCAATGGTGTTGGCCGCCTGCGAACACGACCCCAGCCTGACCACACCGATGTTGCTGGTCTGCGGCCCCTTCATGGCGGCAGAACAGCGCGACGAAATTCACGCACGAGCAGCAAAGCTTTCCCAAGTCGAAGTGCTGGATTTCGACAACACGATGGAAGCTATTTTAGAGCGCGTGTCAGCGGTGGTGGGCATGTGCGGCTACAACACGTTTTGTGAAATTCTGTCGTTCGATAAGCCGACGCTTTTCGTGCCGCGCACTCACCCGCGTCAAGAACAACTGATCCGTGCCAACCGTTCTGCCGAGCTTGGCCTGACACAGGTTATCGATGCCGATACGGCGCAAGACGTTAACCAGATGGTTCGGGCACTGCATGCTTTGCCGCAAGCGGCTGCGCCGTCTCAAGCTGCTGGTGAAATTGACCTCGGCGGTCTCGATGCCGTCTGTGACCGTGTGGAATTGTTGTTGTCTGGCGCTGGCGCATGAACGGTACGTTGGTCATTTTCTTGAAGGGTTATCCGCGTCTTTCGGAAACCTTCATAGCGCAGGAAATTCTCAATCTGCAAAAGGCGGGACTGAAGTTGCAGTTGGTGTCTCTGCGACACCCGACAGACACCAAGCGTCACCCCGTTCATCACGAAATCACAGCGCCGGTGCTTTATCTGCCCGAATATGTGCACGATGAATGGAAGCGGTGTTTGGCCGGTTGGTTGAAGGCGAGGCGATTGCCCGGTTACCGGCAGGCCCGCAACATTTGGCTGAAAGACCTCCGCCGTGACTTTACCCGTAACCGCGTGCGCCGTTTCGTGCAGGCCATGGTTGCCGCTGTTGAAATTACAGAAGATGCCGGTTGGTTCTACGGCCATTTCATCCACACGCCCGGTTCGGTGACACGTTACGCCTCAACCATGCGGGGCCTGTCGTTCTCTATTTCGGCTCATGCGAAAGACATCTGGACGTCGCCTGACTGGGAGCTTTCTGAAAAACTTGATGATGCCCGCTGGACAGTCACCTGCACCGGAGGTGGCGCGTCTCACCTTCGTGGCTTGGCTGCTGGCGAAAATGTTCATCTCGTCTATCACGGCCTCGATCTGTCGCGCTTTGCGCCAAACGACCAGCCGTCTTCCACCCGTGATGGTTCGGATGCTTCGGACCCCGTGCGCTTGTTGAGCGTTGGTCGTGCGGTGGAAAAGAAGGGGCTCGACACGCTGCTTGATGCGTTGGCGCAATTGCCTGCCAAGCTGCATTGGCGGTGGACTCACATTGCTGGTGGCCCGCTATTGGCGGAGTTAAAAGCGCAGGCGGAACGACTTGGCATTGCCCACAAGTGCCACTTTGCAGGCGCACAGGCGCAGGCCGACGTGCTGGCCGCCTACCGCGATAGCGATATGTTTATTTTGCCATGCCGGATCGCTGCTGATGGCGATCGTGACGGTTTGCCCAACGTCATCGTTGAAGCGCAGAGCCAGCGGATGCCGGTTATCTCCACGCCGATTTCTGGCATTCCTGAACTCATCGTGGACGGAACGAACGGTGCTCTTGTGCCGCCGAATAATGTTGGCGCTTTGGCGCAAGCCATCGAGCGCCTTGCTCGCGATCCGTCACTGCGCGCTTTGATGGGGGAGGCGGGTGAGACGAGAGTTCGCAGTGAATTCGACGCTGCCCGTGAGATAGACCAGCTGCTCGAATTGTTCGGCGCTGATAGCCGCCCCGCCGCTGATGGCTAACCGTCCGCACCTGCTGTTCTATTTCCTTCACCTGCTTGGCGTCGGCCACGTTTTTCGCGCACAACGGTTAGTGAAAGCGTTTCTGAACGCGGGCTTCGATGTGGATATCATCTACGGTGGCAAGCCGGTTCCGGGCTTCGATCCCGGTGACGCGCGCGTTCACTATTTGCCACCGATTTCTGCAGCTGATGCGAGTTATAGCCAATGGCTGGATGGCAATGGTGATGCGCTTGGTGATGACTGGATGGAGAAACGCTGTGCGGTTTTGCTTGATGCAATTGCATCGTTGCAGCCGGACGCCGTCCTAACCGAAGCATTCCCCTTTGGCCGTCGTGTGGTGCGTCACGAAGTGACCGCGATGCTGGATGCGCTTGCCGCCAAATCGAGACCGCCATTGGTCACTTCGTCGGTGCGCGATATTCTACAGCCACGCACAAAACCGGGTCGCGATCAGGAAACGGTTGATGTTCTCCACGCCCGCTATGACCAAGTTCTTGTCCACAGCGACCCCGCCTTAGTGACGTTGGAAGAGACGTTTCCCCTGACCTGTGAGATTGAACCGATGCTTGGCTATACAGGCTTCGTCGTGCCGGCGAACTTGCTGGAAATCGAACCTTCGGGCGCAGCAGTGGATATAGTCGCTACGGCTGGTGGCGGTGCTTTCGGAGGAGAGATGCTGGACGTCGTCGTGCAACTTGCAGCTCTGCGACCGGAGCTGAATTTCCTTATCGCAACCGGATCTGAAGCGAAAGAAGGCGCGATAGCGAAGCTTATCGAACTGGCAGGACCAAACGTGCGGATCGTTAAGCGTATCAATGGTTTGGCTGGTCAGATGGCCGCGGCGCGCCTCTCGATTTCGCAATGCGGTTACAACACCGCGATGGATGTTCTGGCATCACGCAGCCGCGCAGTGTTCGTGCCTCACGATACAACGGGTCAGAAAGAACAAGCTCTTCGGGCGGCAGTGTTGGAGCGCGCGGGCGTTGCTGTGTCCCTGCCCCAATCGCGATTGACGCTGAAAGCATTGAGCGATGCTGTCATCCAAGCCCTGGTCTTGCCGAAGCCTGCCCTCGACGTCGACTTTGATGGCGCAGCCAATTCCGCAAAGTTGGTGAAGCTTTGGTTGGCTGCACGGGCATGACGCGGCTGGCGTTTCACGCGGCCATCAAACCGCCGGACCATCCCATCGCGTCCGGTGATCGTTTGATTGCGGCAAACCTGATGAAAGCGCTTGGGCTTGCTGGTTATGATGTGGAGCTCGCCTCCCGCTTCATCGCTTATTCCAAGCGTCCTGAAGCAGACATTCTGGCCGCGAGAAAAGCCGATGCTTTGCAGGAAGCGGATCGTATTATCGCCGATTGGCAGAAACGGCCCTCAATCAAACACCCTTCTGCATGGATCACCTACCACCCCTACTGCAAAGCGCCGGATTGGCTCGGCCCGCGTGTGGCGGAAGCTTTCGATATTCCGCTCATTACGGTTGAAGCTGCACGAACAGGGCAGGGGTTTGAAAATGGTGGCGACCTTTGGGCGAACTGGCGGACGGAAGCCCAGATTGGCCTTCGAGCGGCAGATATGCATCTCGCTTTCAAGCGCGATGATGCTGACTATCTGCTGTCGCTGGGCATTCCCGACGAACGCATCACCATGATCGCTCCTTTTATCGAGGTTCCGGTGAACCTGCCGTCCCGCGCTTCATCCGACCCGCCTGTTCTGCTGGCGGTCGGGCAAATGCGGCCCGGTAAGAAATTGCGTAATTACGAGATTTTGGCGCAGGCTTTGACGATGTTGCCCGACATGCCTTGGCGTTGTTTGCTGGTGGGTGACGGACCGGAACGGGACAATATTGCGGGGCTTTTTGAACCTTTTGGCAATCGCGTCACACTCACCGGTGCTATTCCTCATGATGAGGTGTTGCAGCATATGGCCAGCGCCTCGCTGTTCGTTTGGCCGGGTTGGAAAGAACCCATCGGCATGGTCTATCTCGAAGCGCAAATGCTGGGCCTGCCTGTCGTGGCGTTTGACGAAATGGGGCCGCCTCTTGTTGTGGCCAATGGCGAAACGGGCGTGCTGACCAAAGCTGATGATGTTGCCGGTTTTGCTAAAGTCATTAGCGATTTGCTGCGTGATGATTATGGCCGCAAACGCCTTTCAGCGAATGGTCCCGCCCATGTGAAAAAGCAACATTCTCTCACATCTGCTGCAATCGCCCTCAAAACGACCCTTTCCGCTGCTGGACTTGCGCCTTAAAGAAAGGCATCGCTCCAAAACACGATATGCACATGCGCTCCATCATAGCTTTTTTCCTGACCGCTTGGCTGGCTTTGCCCGCCCACGCCTTGCCGCATATTTCTGTAGATCTGGATTCTGGTCGCGTGCTGTCTGCGCAGCAGGCTTTCGACCTGTGGCATCCGGCTTCTTTAACGAAATTGATGACAGCGCTGGTCGCTTTCCGCGCCATCGAGTCCGGTCGGTTGACGGCGGACCATCCGGTTATTGTGAGCGATAATGCGCGTAAGGCGCCGCCATCGAAAATGGGTTATTCGCGCGGCACTACGATGCGGCTGGAAGATGCGTTAAAGCTGCTGCTCATCAAATCTGCCAACGATATTTCGATTGCATTGGCTGAATCAGTTTCCGGTTCGGTGCCGGCCTTTTCGCAGGCCATGAATGCAGAAGCTGCGCGTCTCGGCATGACGGGGTCCAACTTCGTCAATCCCCATGGATTGCATGACCGTCGGCAGGTCACCACTGCGCGGGATATGGCTATCCTGCTGCGGGTTCTGCACAAGCAATATCCGCAATATAAAGCGATGCTGTCGACGCCTTCGCTGCTGGCGCCCAGCCGCACAAAAAACGGCAAGACGATCCAGCGCGTTTATTACTCCTACAATTTACTGCTGGAGCGGTTTCGCGGGGCGGATGGATTCAAGACCGGATTTGTGTGCGCGTCCGGTTACAACTTCGCCGGTGCTGCCACGCGCTCAGGCCGTCGTATTGCAGCGATTGTTCTCGGCAGAGACGGGCAGACATCGCGGGCGGTGGACGCAGCGAAATTAATCGAAGAAGGCTTCCGGCTTCCCACCACGACTGGCACACCAATTACAGAATTGAAGCCCAACGGCGCGGTTCCCTCAGGTCCACGCAATATGCGCAGCGTGATGTGCACCGAGGCCGCACGTGCTGCCCGCTATGAACCGGGCGCAGGGCAGGCGGTGATCGATTCTCCGTGGCTGCAGGAGCGCAAGGTGATGGGCTCTCCTCTGGTGGTGAAATTGCTCGGTCGACAGGCTGCGGCGCTGGCGTCCGCCCGTGTGACGCTGCCAAGCTTCCGTCCTGATTTTACGTCGGTTGCTGTCGCTGAGATCCGTACCGCTCCGGTTAACGTTGCGCCGGTTGATGCAGCGCCCGTGACCCCTGTGGAAGTGCCAGAGCCAACTGCTGCACCGATTGCCAACATTATCGAAGCATCGAACCGTCCGGTGGCTCTCCCGACATTCCGGCCAGCATCGTGAACGCCATTCCGGTATCTGTATTGACGGGGTTTTTGGGTTCCGGAAAAACGACATTGCTGAACCGGCTTATCAAGTCGGGTGGTCTGTCGGACACCGCGTTCATCATCAACGAATTTGGCGATGTTGGGATTGACCATCTGCTCGTGGAACAGTCGGACGAAGGTATCGTCGAATTGTCCGATGGTTGCCTGTGTTGCACCATTCGGTCCGACCTCGTGGACACGCTGACACGTTTGCTTAACCGCGACGGTGGTGCGCCCGCCCGTATCGTTATTGAGACGACCGGCCTCGCTGACCCTGCGCCCGTGCTGCACGCGCTTATGGCGCACCCCGTACTGTCAGATCGACTTAGGCTCGACGGTGTTATCACCACCGTTGATGCTGTGAATGGTTCAGCCACGTTGGACGCACATGAAGAAGCGGTGAAACAGGTTGCTATGGCTGATCGGCTGGTGGTGACAAAGACGGACCTCACGAAAGCGGAAGACGTTACAGGCCGTCTGCGCGCGCTTAATCCGTCTGCTCGCATAGTTATGCCAGACGCCGGTTTTGCTGAACTCTTCGATTGTGGTCTCTACAACCCGGCCACGAAGACTGCGGATGTTTCGCGCTGGTTGGGAGAAGAAGCGGCGAAGGACGGCCATCATCATCACCACCATGATGTGAACCGCCACGACGCCCGCATTCGTGCTTTTACGCTGGCAACTGACGATGCTGTGGACTCTGTTACGCTGGCCGGTTTTCTTGATTTGCTACAAGCTGCCCACGGCCCGAACCTGTTGCGGGTGAAGGGTATCGTTCGGTTGAAGGAAGACCCTGATCGACCCGTGGTGATCCACGGAGTGCAACAGGTGTTTCACCCGCCCGCGCAATTGCCTGCGTGGCCCGATGATGACCACCGCACACGGTTGGTGATGATCACCCGCGATCTCGAACCAGACTTCGTACAGCGTCTGTTTGATGCGTTCACTGGGAAACCGCAGATCGATATGCCGGACCGGGCTGCAATGATGGACAATCCGCTCGCGGTGCCTGGCGTCAAACTCTAGCTTTTACAGCTTGCCTTCGACGCGGCGGATTGTGAAACGGTTTACGTCGTCGCCCTCGCTCGTCTGGGTTACCAATTCTTGTTTCTGCTCGTTGCAGAACGCTGGAATATCTAGACCTGCTAGCGGATCGTCAGTCAGAACCTGAAGCTCGTCGCCCGCTGCAAGTTTCCGTAAGCGTTGGCGCGTTTTCAGCACCGGCATGGGGCAGCGCAGGCCGCGCAAATCTAAAATGGTTTCGTCGCTCATGGTGAAATCCGGCTGGCTTTTGCTGCTGTTGGGCATAGATTGTTCCCATGCCCTGCCGCAAGAGACCGGACGACACATGAGCCAAGATCCATCCGCCGCTGACATCATCGCTTTTTGGAAAGAGGCTGGCCCGAAGAAGTGGTGGAGCAAGGACGAGGGGCTGGACGCGGAAATTCGCGAACGCTTCTTCGGCCGTCATTCCCACGCTGCTAACGGTGCCTTGGATCACTGGCAGGACACGGCAGAGGGTGCGCTGGCGTTGGTGCTGTTGCTGGACCAGTTTTCCCGCAACCTGTTTCGCGAAACGGCACATGGTTGGGCGTTTGATCGGCAAGGTTTAGCGGTGGCGAAAAGGGCCATTGCCGACGGTTTGGATATGGAGATGGACCCTGACTTACGCAACTTCATCTACCTGCCTTTCATGCATAGCGAAGTGTTGGCAGACCAACGCGCCTGCCTTCGTCACATGGAGCGCGGTGGTGAAGAGGGGAACATCAAAGCGGCGCTAGAGCATCTCGATATCATCGAGAGATTTGGTCGCTTTCCCCATCGCAACGTGCGTCTTGGGCGCAAAACTAGCCTTGAGGAACAGGCGTTTCTTGATGGTGGTGGTTTCAAAGGCTGATGTCTTGGTAAGCTGTTAACCCCGTTACCAGTTGGCCCTGCTGTCACCACGGTAGGGCCTCAAAACGCCTAAAATCTTAAACGAATTGCGCGAGGCTTGTCTGGTCTTAGTGCGTGCTTTTGCGCGTGGTTTTCAATTCGGAAATTTCTTCGTGTCCACATTTGTGCCTTCACATTTTGTCGATCTTGTCGTTCCTGGTGCGGTGAAAAACCGTCTTGGCGAGCGTTACGAAAAAGCTTTGCGTAAGGGCGATGCGATCTGGCGCGGTGACGACGAGGAAGCCGTTTCAGCCCGCAATGCGATGTTCGCATTTTCCATCCGTATCGCGTCGGCCTTCATTGCTTATTTAAGCCAGGTGTTAATGGCCCGCTGGCTGGGTGCCTATGAATTCGGCGTTTTTGTTTGGGTGTGGACCGCAGCCTTGTTGATTGGCTCGCTGGCCTGCATCGGACTGTCTACGGCTATCCTGCGCTTCATTCCGGAATATCGAACGGCGGGCGATGGGTCCGCACTGCGCGGCGTCATATTCGGCTCGCGGGTCTATTCTTTTGGCATAGCAACTCTGATTGCGCTTCTTGGGATGGGCGCGATATCACTGTTCGGCGATAGCATGTATCAGGCTCATGTGATGCCGCTGTTTCTCGCGCTCATCTGCGTGCCAATGATCGCTTTGGGCGACATACATGATGGTATCGCGCGGGCAAATGACTGGATGAAGCTGGCGCTTTCGCCGACATTCCTGGCAAGGCCGGTGGTTATTCTGATGATTATGGCGGCTGCACTGGCGGCTGGTTTCCCGCATACGGCGAGCACTGCCATGGGCGCGACCATCGTTGCCGTCTGGTTGGTCGGTTTCATTCAGATGCTGGTTCTTAGCCGTAAACTGTCGAAAGTGGTCGAGCCTGGTTCGCGCAAGATGCAGACCGGCTTCTGGATCAAGATCGCGCTACCGATTTTCCTAGTCGACGGGTTTTTTAACCTGTTGTTCAATGTCGATATTCTGATGGCGGGAATGCTGCTGTCGCCCGACGAAGTGGGCGTCTATTTCGCCTGCGTGAAGGTGTTGGCGCTTATTCATTTTGTCTATTTTGCCGTTCGGGTAGCCTCCGCCCACCGCTTTTCGCAATATCATACGGAAGGCGACAAGCTTCGGCTGGATGCATTCGTGCATGATACAGTGCGGTGGACCTTCTGGCCGTCGCTGGTGATGGCGTTGTTCCTGATTGTTATCGGTAAGCCGGTCTTGATGTTGTTCGGTCCGGCCTTTGCGGACGGCTATCACCTGTTGTTCATTCTGGCGATTGGCATTGTTGCCCGTGCAAGTGTTGGCCCCGGCGAGGCCTTGCTCAGCATGTCTGGTCACCAGAACGTTTGCGCGATGCTGTACGGCGTCACGCTCGTTGTTGCAGTCGTTTTGAACCTTGCTTTCATCCCGCTCTATGGCCTCACGGGTGCTGCAATCGCTACTGCATCAGCGATGATATTCGAGGCCCTGGCTTTATATTCGGTCGTGATGCGGCGGTTGGGTCTCCACCTTTTTGTCTTTTTTCATCCGGCAAAACCTGCACCGGAGGCACGCTGAACAATGAGTGTTTTTGAAACCGTGATGAAAGAAGCCAGCCGTAAACGTGACGGTTTGGGTGGCGTTTTGGACCGGCGTAGCGAAGTGCGTATGCCGTGGTTGCGGGCTTCACAAACCGGGTTGACCAGCCATCTGTGGGAGCTGGAATTGGTGCCTGCAAAGTCGCTCGACCGCATCATGGGTCCACTTGAAAAATTGGCTTTGCGGTCGATTGATCACAATATTTTCTTTGCCCCTAAAGTGCTGGAAGCGGCTTGGCCCCGCCTCGTCAATCTGTTGGCGCCTAAAGGGTGCTGGATGGCAGCGGTTTGGGAGACGACCGGTGAAGGCCGCGAGATGCGGTTGTTCGTTCCATTACAGATCGTGACACAAGGCGTGCCTCGCCAGCGCATGTTGAAAGTGCTGTCGAACCCTTTCATGCCGCTTGGCACGCCGCTGATGGACCCCGATTGCGCTGGCGAAGCGTGCGAAATGCTGTTGCGTCTGCTGGGTGATCCGCAGCTCGGCCTGCCGCCGGTTATAAACTTCAGTCATCAGGACGAGGGTGGCGACAGCTTTGCCCTGCTGCGTGACGCAAGTCGTTCGCTCAGCCTCGCTTCAAGTGAAGTCGACAGTTATGCGCGAGCTGCACTGCTGGCGCGCCAACCGTTTGATGAAGACGCTACTGCTGATGATATGATCCGCGCCGTTTGCGGGAGAAAACGCACGCGGGAAAGCGCGCGCAAGCGTCGTCGTTTTGAAGATGATGGCCATGAATTGAAGTTCAAATGCGCACGCGATCTGGAAGACGTACTGGATGCATTCGAAGCTTTCATGACCATGGAACTGCGGAGCTGGAAAGGGCGCAAGGGTACGGCGCTTTACAATCATAAAAAAATCTCTGCCTTTTCCCGCGAGATTATTGCCAAGCTCGCGCAAACAGGCTCATGCGAAATTTTTACGTTGGAGGTCGATGGTAAGCCCGCGGCCGCTCTTATCGTGTTGGGCCATGGTGGTTATTACGTGCCGTGGAAAATCGCTTTTGATGAAGGTCAACATGCTATCTCTCCGGGCGAACAGGTGATGATGTACGCCACTGGCGAGTGGCTCACCCGCGCGGATTTCATCGCGGCTGACTCTCTCGCGGTTCCTGGCCACGGCATGGCCGAGCAATTGTGGAGCGACCGTATTGGCATCACCGATTGGTTGGTTGCCCTGACGCCGGAAGCAGCCACAAATTTGCAGAACACCCGCAAGGCGCTCACACGTTTGTCGGACATCAAAGACAAGCTCCGCCCGTTTGCGCAAAAGCTGGGTTTGCGCTGACGGCAAGCAATTGCTGAAGCATAGTTGCCTTTGCGGTCGACTATCTAGCCACGCAAACTTGATGCTGGTGTCCGTACCTATAATCTGTGACACCCAAATAATGGGGTGTTGGCGTTAGCGACCCGTCGCAACGCAGTGCGCTATTATCAAGGGATGTCGTATTGCGTCCTTAAATGCCGAGTTCTCTGTTCCTTACAAGCGTATGCTAGCGCTTCACGGTATGGTTCTTTTAATCGCCAGTCCGCTCACTCGCTTGGTGGTGTTTCGGTTGCTGGATTATTTTTCGCTTGTTTTTTAGTCCTGTCATCCGGTTTTTCAGCTATGGCGCAGGAGCATTCGATACAGGCATGCCGTGCCTTTCAAACTGCGTTTTACGACAGCCTATCCCATCGCAAAGCTCTATCGCAGACCATCGGTAAATCCTCAGTCTCGGATCTGGTGGAAGAGCTCCGGTCATCCATAGTCGCGATGAAGGCGCTGCCATATTTCCAGCAGCTGAAAATTGAGAAGAGTGAAAGTGTTCCGGCTGCGCTAACGGTGAAGTTCATTATCGAGACCCAGAGTCTGTTGCAGCGGTATCGTGGTGGTGCGCGTCTGGATAAGAGGCAATGGCTTGCGTCTTCGGCCATGGAAGACGTGGTGGTCTCGCAACTTTGCAATACGGAAAAAGATATGGCCCGCGCCGATAGCGGGTTTCGCGTTCTGGACTACGCTTTGGCGCAGAATTATGATCGGACCATTTCCAAACCGCGCCCGACCGAAAACAAACCATCCGATCTGGGCTTCACATCCGGATCGAAGCCAGCCGCGATTTTCTTGGGCGTTTTGGCACTCGGTTTAGTGCCTGCGTTGATTTTTCTCGACAAAATGGAAAGCCGGAAGGCGCGGCGCTATAAACTATCGCTGGAAGCGGTCATGGTGCTTGAAGGGCGTGAGACAATCGCCTTTATCATTGATCTCAGCAGTAGTGGTGCGAAGTTGGAGTGTATTGCGACGGTCGAAAAAGATACCCGCATCAAGCTTCTGGTTGATGATCTCGAAATTCCTGCGCGTGTCGTATGGAGCGGCGGCGGCAACATCGGCCTACAGTTCACCACACCGTTACCCAAGCGAGCAGTGAAGGACCTGCGTGGGGCCAGCCGGACTAAGATCAGACGCCGTTGACGCGGCTAACCCTATCAAAACTGAGATGAGTTCATCGCAGATTCCAGCGCTGCAGAAGCAAGCAATGTTGTTGCTGATGTAGCAGACGGATGGTTACGCTTCTCCTGATACTTGGGCCACCATCGTGGTGGCTGGCGGGAGATGGTTTGGCATGTCGAAACGCAGTGGTGGTCGGGCGCAACGCTACATTCAACGGGCGGCAAAGCTGGCGCTCAAGACGACGGCAAAGGAAGGGTCACTTTTCCCCGCTCTCTCGTAGAAGACGCGATTGCAAAAGCGGCCAAGTCGTTCACGCTAAATGGTCGCGATGAAAGCCGCTCAATTGAAGTTGGTGGCAAGTAGGTATATTTAGGCACCGGCGGTGCGGCGGTTCAAACGCGTGACCTGGATAGTTGCCTCTACTGTCCGTCCACCCTTGCCGATCTGCATGACTTGACGCCTCTGCAGGACACGTTGGCCAATGTTAGCTGATACACGCGCTGCTATGTGGCGACCGATGTGCCGGATAATTTTGACCTCGACGTCAACACTGCATACGCGCTGCTGCGCAATACTCGAAGCCGCCGGCAACGTCGTTCACGCTGGCGGAATACGTCGATCCTGTCGTTATAATGCTCGATATAGCAGCAGGCGGGGAAGGGGAGTTTTTCAAAGCGTCCCTTCATGAAGGTGCATATAAGCCCCGTCATTTCACGCATGCGCTACGGCGAGTATGCGGGTGATGTTGTCTACGTATGCATCAAGCACAATATCCCGATGTTTTGTATTACAACGGCGCAGGCAGGTGCTACTGCCCCGGCGATCATGGCCGGATTTCTCGCCCAATCACTGGCGGAGACGCTGGCCAGTTTGGTGATGGTGCATGGCATCTCGCCGGGCTACCCGATGGTGTTTTCCAATTGGCCGTTGGTGATCGACTTGCGGACCGGCGCATTTTCCGGCGACAGCGGCGAAAGTGCACTGTTAAACGCCGCATCAGCGCAATTATCGAATTGGCTCGATCTACCTTCCAGCGTGGCGTGTTCGATGACTGATGTCAAAGCCATCGATGCACAATACGGCGTTGAGAAAGGAATTAGTTCGCTTGTCGCTGCGTCGGCTGGCGGCAACTTGATTTACGAAAGCTCAGGCATGACTGCATAGCTTTTAGGTGCAAGCTTCGAAGCCTTCTTCCTTGACGAGGAAATGCACTCAAACACTTACCGCACGTTAAGCGGAATCGAGGTGAGCAACGACAATTTGGCGTTCGACGCTATCAACGAAGCTGTTCTGGGAGTAGGCCATACGATTGCGGCCATGGAGCGCGACTATTTCTACACATCACTGGCCGATCGTTTGGAATCCAGGACGTTGGCAGAGAACGGCGCGAAGGATGCCTGGACTGTTGCGCGTGAGCGGGTGCGGGACGTGTTGGCCAACTATCATCCCGATTATCTATCTAGCGATCAGGACGCTGCGATACGCCGACGTTTCGACATTCTCTGAATTTTCAAAACTCACTGCAGAGTAGCGAAGCGACAATCTGTGAGCGTTTTTGTTGTGCGCATCGTAATGGTAGTTGTTTTAGGGTTGTAAGAAGCAGTCAAGTGGCCCCGCCACACTCCTACTGGAAGTCTAATATTCTGTAATATATGTGAAAAATATCGTCGTATTCGGTAAGGTACCCCCAATTATACCCCCAAAACGTATTTTGGGTGCCTTTCAACCGCTGACTTCTGAGCTCTCAAATTCCATTTCTATAGTTTTCATGATGCGGTCGGTCTCCGACAGGATTTTGATGATCTTCTGGTAGTGACGGATATCGTCGAAGGACAGGGTGCGACCCTTTCGGTCCTTCAGCCATTTTTGCGCTGGTTGGTAGCCGCCGATGAAGAACTCCCACGCGATTTTCGGCACGTTTTGGAAATGCTGGCCCGGCGATGATGCGGTGCCGTTGATGGCCACGAGACCTGTCCCTTTCCCCGTTTCCACGAACTGCGGCTTGGCCACGCTGCCGTCTTCACCGTCCGGTGCCTCGCCCTCGAAGGGGAAGGGCGTATCACCGATTGCGGCCTCTTCCATCAGGTGCAACCGGCGCAACTGCGTGCCCTTGGCGGAAATATCGGCGAAGGTTTCCGGTGAGGCGGGATAGAGAATGCGCGGGAAATCTATCTTGAGAAATTCCGCATAGGTTTCGCGATAGGCGGGGCAGTGCAGCACGCCGTAGATATAATCGAAGATCGCCACCTCATCCGGCACGTCCCCACCATCAGACGTCGCGGCCTTCTCGATCTCTGCGCGGATTTTCGGATCGAAGTTCACGCGCCGGGTTTGGTCGAGTTCGGGCTCGTCGGGATAGAGGTAGAGGGGGAAAACTTGGTTCGCCTCGCGGCTTTTTGTCGAAACAAAGCAGTCGTTTGCAGGATATTTCGCTGTAAACGCATGACGGAAGCCAACCGTTGATTGCTGCCTCGATACAGTAAGAGCCAGATTGTCTAAACCTAGAAAGTTCTTCACAATTTCTGTTCGTGGGTAGTCCATCGTGACTTCATCCAGAAAGCAATAGCGCGTGTCGAATGGTCGATAGTCGCAAAGGGAAACAAAATCGTTTGGTTTCTCATATTGAGCTAACCGTTCTCGGGCTTGCGACAGGTTCCAATCTCTGTTGTCTCGAACCTTATATTTTTCCCTTAGAGTAGCGTCGGTGAGATTTTTATTTGAAAGATCTTCAATTCGAGAATTTAGTTCTTTCAAAGTTTCAGCGATTGCAAAACCATCTCGGTGAGTTTGAAATCCCAGTACATTAGAAGAAAACAAATTGGGTAACGAAAAACCCTTTTGGTAAGTCTCGTTCAGTTCGTGATCAAACTGTGTGAGACTGAACCATGGTGCACGGGGGTCCAAAGTAGTGGGCTTAAGCGACTTGAGTCCGCTGCGCTTAAGACTGTCATACTTTGATTTTCTGGTACCCCAGAGATCGCTTCGAAGAACCGATTTGGCTTTTGGTCTGTTCTGACGTTTGACTGCAATTATCATTGCGACGCCCGGCATTATATCGAAGACATTCGTATCGGCCGACCCGTCCGGCGAAACCTCTTTCTTCTTTGAACTTCCGTGCAGGTCGATCACCCAAATCTTGTCGAAGGTGTTCAGCAGGTGCCAGCGCATTCCCCGGAAGGTCGGGTTGTCGAGATAGCCGTGGTTGGTGATGAAGCCCAGCACGCCTTCGCCCGTCTTCTCGATCATGTGTTCGGCAAAGCGGATGAATTTGACGTAGTCGTCATTGATCCATTTTGGGTTGCGCTCTTTCAGTTTTTCCTTGCCGCCCGGTTCCTTCTTGTAGGCGTCCATCAGGTCGGTAATCCATTCGAACCCTTTGCCCTTGTTGGAGCTTTCGCCCGAATAGGGCGGGTTGCCGATGACGCACATGATGGGGGTCTGGTTCTTCACGTCGTTGGCGGCGCGGGCCTCTTCCGACAGCCAGCGGGCCATCAGCAGGTCCGGCACCTCGCGCTCGCCCTCTTCCAGCGTGTTGGTCAGATAGACGTTCAGGCGCGGCGGTGTGGCGGTGGGTTTGTAGTCGAGATCGGACAACATCATGTCCAGTTTCATGTGGCACATTGCGTAGCTTGCCATGAGCAACTCGAACCCGTGCAGGCGCGGGATGAGGTGCTCTTCCACATAGCGGTTCCAGGTGGCCCCGCCAGTTTGTTTGATGCGCGGCGCTATCTGCTTGATGACCTCGGCAAGGAATGTGCCCGTGCCCGCTGCGGGGTCAAGAATCTGGACGCGATGAACGTCTTTTTTGACGATCTCTGGAACCCGGACATCGGCCATCTTGCCAGTCTTCTGGTTCTTGCGTTTTACGGTAATTTCATTGCCGGTATCCCAATCCACGGAAACCTTTGACGTATCGGCCAGTCCGTCTTGAAGGCCGAATTCTTCCTTCAACACATCATCGACAGCACGCACGATGAAATTCACCACAGGTTCCGGCGTGTACCACACACCACGCGCCTTCCGTTTCGCCGGATTGTACGCAGCAAGAAAGGTTTCGTAGAAATGGATGAATGGGTCGTTGCGCTGTGTGAATGAACCGAAATTCTCAAACAGCTTTTCCAGATCGGTGGCCTGGAAAATTTCGGCCAGTTCGTCAACGGTGATGGCCAGCGCCGGGTTCAGGCTTGGCCCTGCTACGAATTCGAATAGCTTTCGTAGGAACGGGTTGGATTTTGGCAGCAACGTCAACGCTTCGCTGCGTGAAAATGTGGCTTTCGTGTCGTCGTGCAGCCGCGCAGCGAACATTCCGTAGGCGATAGTTTCAGCATAGATATCGGCAAATTGTTCGATATCTAGATCGTGAATGAGCTGGCTTTTGAAGGCGCTGAATTGACCGGCCAGTTCGGTGGTCAACTCAGCATCCGCCTCCAGCGCCTTTAGCAACACGTCGCGGGTCAGCAGGGCCTTTCCGGCCATCATCTGCGCTAGGCGCTCCGCAGAGGTGATGGTCTGCATTCGCTCGGCCACAAAGTCGCGAAGCAGATTCCATAACGGTGCGAACTGATCCGGCTTCGGTTGGATACCCATAAGCATGTCAGCGATAGTGATCTCGCCCACCAGTTGCGGCTTGCCGTCTTTGTCGTGGCGGTAGAAACGCCAGTCCAGACAATTGGTGTAAATCAAATTGGGCAACGCGCGACTGTAGCGGTCGAATTGGTCCTTGTTGGTCCCCTTCATGCCGCGTGGCGAGATATCCAGTCCAATATCCTTGGCCTCGCAATGGCCGGTGGTTATCGCTGTTCCATCCTCCTGCTGGCGCAGGAAAACGAAATCCGGTCGCCCGCTTTTGCCTTGGCTTGGTTCGTTGACCGTGGACACATCAGCAGTGATAGAATCGAACAATTCCCCCAGCGCTCGTCGGTAGGAGTGTTCTGTGGCGTGGCCCTGCTCATGCAGGCGCTGAACTTCGGCGACAAATTCCGCAATCGTCATAAATCGATATCCTTAGCTGACAGTTCAAATAGTCAGCTAGGTGAGGAAATTGAAAGACCAAATGTCAGGGTCGCATCCCGCGAATAATCTCAGCCTGCCGTTCAGGAGAGACCGGCATGTAGGAACCGACCGACGTCACGACGCTGGTGTGTCCAATGTTCACGGACCAAGCCTTGAACGACTCGCGGTCCTTGCAATGTTTGTCTCCAAACATGATCAAAGTTTTTCGGAAGCTATGGGGGCCAAAAGCTGGCAATCCTGCACTGGTGAAGGCATTTTTGATGATGCTGCAGATCTTTGCTCCGCTTGCATAGCACTCGCGGGATAGGCCCAAGACGGCAAACCCGCCGCTTTCGCCTAAACCCATGGCGGGCTTTGGAAATAAAACATCGTCGTGGCCAAACAAATTGTCATGGCGCAGCTTGTTCACCCAACTTTCAAAACAGTCGTAATAGGCACGATCAAAGGGAAGAAACGTGGTCGTGATGGTTTTCGAGTTCTTGGTGTCAACGTCGCGGCCATCCTGAAAAACCGAACCGGAAACAAGATCGATATGCTTGAGCCTCAAGGTCGCGATGGCACCGTCTCGCGCGCCCGTTAGCATCAGGAAAGCGAAGATCGCCCTGTTGCGCTGATCGAAAATGGTTTCGCTCGGCATGAGGCTAAAGGCGTGCCTTGCCTGTTCCATCGTGGGATATGGAATGTCGCGCTTGGTGTGAGCTGCACGTGCGTCCTTCATGTTGTTGTTAAAATACTCGCAATCCGCATGTTTGATCCGGGAAGTGTAGCCGGGCTTGTCTGCCAGCCATTTGAAGAACGTCTTCACACAGCGGAGCGTGCTGTCGATTGTCGCCTTGCTTAATGGATTGCCGGTGCGCTGGTTCTTCGACTTTGCCAAGAACGATTTGAACCCGGTTGCTTGGTCAATGTGGAAGGCTTTGAAGTTCTTGGATTTGGTGCTTTCCTCAAAGCGGAGAATGGCGGAAAGAGCCTTTTCGACAGATGTGTTGTCTTGCCCTTTTGCCTCTCTCAACCAAATGCCGTGGCGACGTTTGATCCGTTCATTCTCGTCGTTGATTTTGCGCATCATCTACCGATCCTTTCGAAGTGATAGTTTTAGGGGGGATTGCTGGTATCGTTTAGGGGCACTCAGCGCGCCGTACGGCGACATCCAGAACCGCCTCGTATTCAATCAATTTGGCTTGGTTGACGAAGAGCTGGACTGGTCTTTCACAGTCGGCACATAGACCCGCCAACTGCCCTCTCATCGCCGTCGTTGGCACGTAGTCCGCCATGTCGCCCATAGGCTTCACAGGTTGCCTACAGGGCGCGCAGTAGAATTGGCCTTCAGCCAAGGGACGTTTGCGGGAAGCGGCTTCGTTCAGCAGAAACTCTTTCAGGACAGAGCCCACGATCAAGTAGGGTCGTTGATCCTTGATCAGATGCAATCCACGCGCTTCCCAGCTTCTCACTGTGACAATTGAAACGCTCAACAGTTCCGCTGCTTCCTCAATTGTGTAGGTCCGCATCGACTTGACTGCGCGCGCGTTGGCTCGCTTAGGCATGATGATCGTCCGCCGTTGTGAACAACGCCCGAATGTCTTCTGCGCGCCAGACGGTCGTTCGGGGGCCTAGTTTGTGGGGCTGGGGAAAACGCCCATCCTTTACGCCCTGCCACCAGGTTGATTTGGAAACTGGGATCGGGCCGCGCGGGGCTAATATGTGCGCAAGCCGAACTAAGCCCGTATTTGGAAAGCTGGGGGTATCAATTTGGGGGGCGGGGGTACCGCTGGGGGTATGCATGTTTATGTTCTCCGGACCGATAGTGGTCGAAGAACATTTGGCAGGTCCGATAGGATGGGTGGACGAATGGTGATGGGCTAAGCCGAATAGAAATTTACAGACTTATTCGGCCAAAGCTGCACTCTTAGCCTGAGTTATTCGTCCTTAGCGGCCTCTGGGAGAATAGCTGCCGCTTCTCGCAACCACTTGCGAATTGTGGCTGGGTCCATGTCTAACCCATTCAACTGCATGGCACTTCGGATTTGATTCGGAATCGGGCTTTTTACTGCCTTCGGATCGTATCCGTAGCCATCTACAGCCAAGATGATAATCAACTTAAGCAGGCTATCTCGCTCTCGTCCTTCAAGAGATTTTTCGGGCAGTGAGTGCGAAGTCGGTTCAGGACTATCGGTCTTTGCATTCAATAACGCTAAAACTTCTGAAATCATTTCATCAGGGATTTCGATCTTCTTCTCAATTGCCCAGCGGCAAAAATCGAGCGGTGCTACCGGCTCGAGGACTTGTAAGGAAAATTGCTTTCTGAAAAATTTGAGGCGAACCAGTTCTTGTCGGCGCTCAAAGAACTTTAATGCCCTAGGGTCCATCCTTTCCGCATAGGGGCTCTCGCTGAAATCTTCAGGCTCGACGCCGATCGATAGGCAAGTTGCTTGGGTCAATCCCCAACCCTCCATCTTCGCCCAATATTCGAAATCAGCTTCATGTCCAGCAACTCCAAATCCACCCGCATACCATTCCGGCGGTTGGCTCAGTTCTTTTCGTAAGTCAAAGACTTCGCACCGAGCCGCATCGGCTTTGGATGAAACCTGAAAATCAAACCCACCGCGAAACAAGTATGCATATACTTGGCTTAATTCAGGTGAGCTTAGTGCAGAAAGTGCCGTGTTTGCGGCACCTAAGACGAATTTGATGTTAGACGCGTGCGTGACAAACGCGTCATCGTAAAATGGAGATGGGCTATTTATTCGCGTTGGTTTTTCCCAATCGAGCGTTTCGCCGAAAACTCTTTCAATTATCGCGTCCTTTTGTTCTTGTTCGGTCATTCTGTTTCTCGGGGCGCTTAAGTCTGGACGTATTCATTGTGTCCTCAAATCTGAGAGCAAGCCAGACCACCAGTTGGCCATCCTGACTCTTTCATCCCAATACTGCCCCCGCGCATATGCGCCGCGCACCTTGTTGGCTTCGACGTGAGCCAGTGCTTTCTCGATAGCATCAGGGTTCCACAGACCGCTTTCGTTGGCGATTGTTGAGAACGTGGCCCGAAAGCCGTGTGAGGTCATTTCATCGCCGCCGTAGCCCATGCGTCGTAACGCGGCGTTCATGGTGTTTTCGCTCATGGGGCGAATGCTTGATTTGATTGACGGGAGAACCAGTTGGCCCCAGCCGTTTAGCATTCGAAGCTCTTCAAGGATTTCCAGTGCTCTAGCTGGCAACGGTACAAAGTGAGGTTTGCGCATTTTCATGCGTGGTGCAGGAACTGCCCAAACTGCTTGGTCGAAATCGAATTCCTCCCACCGCGCATGTCGCAATTCGCCCGGGCGAGTAACGACAATTGCTAGCAGTTCCATCCCTAGGCGAGTTGTCGTTTGACCATCAAAACCGTCGATAGAGCGCATAAGCCCACCGAGAACTGCTTTGTCCAAAATTGCCGCTCTAGGTGTGGCTTTGACGTTCACTAGCGCGTCACGAAGAGCAAATGTTGGATCGTTTTCAGCTAGGGCATTGGCAATCGCGAAACGAAAGACTGCTCCAATTTGGGAGCGCAGACGTTTTGCAGTCTCATAGTTTCCCTTGGTCTCTACCTTCTTCAGGGTATGCAAAACCATCGGTGAAGTGATCTCGGTAATGGGCTTCGAGCCTAGATCGGCATTTGCCATATCCATAAGCCAATCGATCTTGGCGAGTGTCGATTCTGCTCTGCCTTCTTTGATGATTTTCGCCATGTATTGTTCGGCAATCTTCGAAAACGAATTTCCATGGCTGATCTTTGCCGCAAGGGTCTTTTGGCGCTTCGTATCGTTGGGGTCTTGCCCTTGGGCTAACCGTTCTCTTGCGTCGTCCCGTGCCTGGCGGGCATCTGCCAAACTCACAGACGGGTACTTTCCCAGCGTCAGCAAGCGCTCTTTGTCCATGAAACGGTACTTTAGCCGCCAGAGCTTCGAGCCATTGGGATTGGTGAGAACGTAGAGGCCGTCATAGTCCGCCGTCTTGAACGGCTTTTCGCGTGGTTTCAGATTGCGAATTCGCGCGTCGGTGAGTGCCATCTGGGGGTACTGCCCTTTCAAATGGGGGTATCATACCCCCAGAGAGTTTTGGCCTTACCCCCGATTGTACCCCCAAAGCGGCTGGATACCCCCAGACTGCTTCGGATACTATCGGACAATGTAGAGCCGCAAGCCCATGTGTATCATGGGTTTGTCGGCTTTTACAGGATTTGATTGGATAGCTTGGTGGTGCCCCCCGCCGGAATCGAACCGGCACTCCGTTAGGAACGGGATTTTGAATCCCGCGCGTCTACCAATTCCGCCAGGGGGGCGAACCGGGTGTATGCGGGCGGAGATATAGTATTCGGGGCGGGTTATGCAACCGGTTCGATGGTCAATTTGCAACGGCCATGTTGTTGCCACGGCGGCTTGGTGTAGGAAGCGACGACGCCACCATTTCCACCGGTAGAATTGAACATGCAAACCCTCGCATTTCGCTGGGCCGAAAGGCCGATGACCGCTGGTCCTTCGCAGGCTGCGGCCATGATGGTCGTGCTTGCGGGAATGGTTGCTGTGGTGGGGGGAGCCTTGGCCTTTGAGCATATCGGTGGCTATGCGCCGTGTGCGCTGTGTCTGGAGCAACGCACTCCCTACTATTTAGGGATTCCATTTCTTGCGTTGGGCATCATCGGCCAATGGTCGCGTTTGCCTGCCAGCGTGCCGCGTGGGGCGTTGACTATTGGTTTGGTGTGTTTGCTGGCGACCGGCGCGCTGGGTTTTTATCACTCAGGTGTCGAATGGGGATTTTTCGAGGTGCCAGCGACTTGCGGTGCAGGAATCACCGGTACGAGTAGCGATGCGGGCAGCCTGCTGGACAGCCTGTCCAACGCCAAACCGCCGCGTTGTGATGATGCGGCAGGGCGGTTTCTCGGACTGAGCTTTGCAGGCTGGAATGTAGTTGCTGCTGCTGGTCTTGCGGCTGTCGCAGCAAAGGGCCTGTTCGGTAAGCCGGTCTAGTGTGAAGAGTGGGTTCTGTTCGCTGTCGCGAGACACACGCAGCTCAGATCAATTTATAGAACAGCAACCAAACTATCGAAATGCAGCAAACACTCCTCTTTCCGGTGCGCCCGTATTAAGGCGGGTAAGCCCGCCCGGCGATAATTCGCCGCCGCCGCGGAGCGCCTGCGAAGCAGGCTGCGCGAGCGCAAACCAAAAGCCTTTGGAAGCCTACGGCTCCACCTTTGATCTCGCCTACGGCTCGAGCGGCGCGTCCCAATACAAATAATCCATCCAGCTTTCGTGTAGGTGGTTGGGCGGGAATTTGCGACCTGCGTTATGCAGGTCGTGAACCGTCGGCACCCACGGCTTGCGGTTGGGTGTCATGCCAGCATCTTTCGCCAGCTTGCCACCTTTGCGCAGATTGCACGGTGAGCAGGCGGTGATGATGTTTTCCCACGTTGTTTGTCCGCCGAGCGAGCGGGGGATGAGGTGATCGAAGGTGAGGTCTTTTTCTTCGACACCGCAATATTGGCATGTGAACCCGTCGCGCAGGAACAGGTTGAAGCGGGTGAAGGCCGGGTTTCGCTGGGGCTGGATGTATTGCTTCAAGGACACGACGGAGGGCAGTTTCATCTGGAAGGATGGGGACGACACGGCAGCATCGTATTCCGACACGATGTTCACACGGTCGAGAAAGACGGCCTTGATGGCGTCCTGCCAAGACCAAAGCGAGAGCGGATAATAGGACAGCGGGCGGTAATCTGCGTTCAGCACCAGTGCGGGGTGCATTTCCGGATTGACGGCAATCGTCACCGATTGGCTCCTTCAAAAAATTCGGGCGTGCCAGGCCGCGTAAATTAATAATGTCGAAGCGAGTGTAGGACCGTTGCGACAGGAATGTGAAGGCGCATGAATGCCGCATTCCACCATTTGTTTTGAGGCTGGTTTTGGCTTGCGCTAGACGGGCAAAGCGCCACGCCTAAGCCTGGCGTAACGGGCATAGAACAGGCGGGCGGCGGCGCTGCGGTGGGGTTGCCAGCGTTGGGCGATAGCAGTCAGCGCCTTGGCATCGGGGCGGTCGGGCAGGCCGAGGTGGTCCTGTACCGCGTGTTGAAGGGCGATGTCTCCAGCGGGGAAGATGTCGCGGTGCCCGGCACAGAACAGCAGAAAGACCTGCGCGCTCCACGGACCGATGCCGTGTAGGGCGGTGAGGGCAGCCATGGCGTCTTCCGCGGGCAGAATTGCTGTTGCAGCGGGATCGAATCCGTCGATGCAGGCGCGTGCAAGGGCGAGTACGGTTTTCTGTTTGGGCCGTGATAGTCCAGCTTCGACCAGCGGTGGTTCGGCACCATCGAGGACGGTTTGCGGTGAAGGCGCAGGATAGATTCCGATGAGCCGCACCCAGATGGCTTCGGCGCTGGCGCGTGACACTTGTTGGCCGGTGACGATGCGGACGAGGCCAGCGAAATCCGCAGTTTGTTTTCGTAGCGGAAGCGGAGACAGGTCTGCGATCATCGGAGCCAGTGACGGATCGTGAATTGCGAGAGCGGCAAGCGCCTCTGCCAGGCTTTCATCACTGTCTATCGGCTGGTTCAATTCACTGCCTGCTTTTGCTAAAAACGCTGCGGTCGCTATCACGTTGCTATGGATCAGCCTGTTTCGCCACTTTTTCGTTTTGCCCCCAGCCCTAATGGCGCGCTGCATTTGGGCCATGCGCATTCTGCGCTGGTGAACCGAGATTGGGCGGATGCGCTTGGCCGCGACCAGGAAAGTCAATTGCTGTTGCGGATGGAAGACATCGACACCACGCGATGCACGCCTTCATTGGCCGATGGCATGCGTGGTGATCTTCATTGGCTGGGCGTGACATTCGATGGTGAGGTGGAGCCGCAGTCGCAGCGATTTGCTGCATATCAAAAAGCGCTGGAGCGGTTGCAGGATATCGGGTTGGTCTATGCGAGCTTCATGTCGCGTGGTGAGATCAAGCAGGCGGTAGCCGGAAAGCCAGACTGGCCGCGCGATCCAGATGGCTCACCGCACTATCCTGGTGATGAACGGAGTTGGAAAGAAGAAGAGCGACAGGCGCAGATCGATCTCGGCAAACGAGTTGTCTGGCGGCTGGATATGGCGAAGGCGGTTGCGTGGGCAGGGCGATTGGTCTGGACCGAGTTGGCCAATCCCAGTGATGCAGGAACCGCCATAGAAGCGCAGCCGGAAAGGTGGGGCGACGTGGTGTTGGCACGGGCGGATGTGCCGACGAGTTATCATCTTTCGGTCACGGTTGATGACGCGGCGCAGGGCATTACCCATGTCGTTCGTGGTGAAGATTTGCGCGCCGCGACGGGTGTGCACCGGCTGCTGCAACATCTACTTGGTCTGCCAGTGCCGCTTTACCATCACCATGGGTTGGTGCTGGGGGATGACGGCAGGAAACTATCGAAGTCCGATGGTTCGACCAGTCTGGCTGCTTTGCGCGAAAGTGGGGTCACTCCTGACGGAATTCGCCAGCAACTAGACCGCCTGCGCGCCCACCCATAGCCAGAACGGTATTGTGATGATCGAGCCCATCAGCGCCATGACGATGGTGTTTGTTGCCAAGCCCTCGCCGGTGCGGAAATAGCTGGCGATCAGATAGGCGTTCACACCCGTGGGGCAGGATGCGCCGAGCAGCGCAACCTGAAACCAGAGCACCGGCATCTGCACCACTTGTTGTAGCGCGACGACGGTTGCGGGCATGACGATGAGCGACAGAAATGTGAGCGCAGCGGCGGGCGGCAGGTTGCCTCGAAATCCGTATTTCACCAATCCCATGCCCAGCGCGATCAACGCCAGCGGTCCGGTGCAAAGTGAGACGAGATCCAACACTTCCAATACGAAACCCGGCAGAGGCAGGCCGGACACGCGGATGACGACGCCGGTGACGATGCCGACAATGATGGGGTTCACCGCGAGGTTGTGCGCTAGTGATTTCATCACGGTCAGCGGGCGCATTGCGGTGGCGTCCATACCGTCAGCGCGCACCGCCCATTCCATGGCGAAACTGGAAGCGGTCATCATGAAAATGAGATGAACCGACAGCAACACGAACAGGACCTGCAGGCCGGGCTGGCCGTAGGCGAGTTGGATAAGCGGAATGCCGAGCAGAACGAGATTGGAGAACGACGCTGCAACGCCAGCGATGCTGGAGGCCCGCATGTCGCGCTTCCACACCAGATGGATGAGGATGGATGCCGGTATCCATGCAGCGAGGATCGCGCCGAAATAGACCGCAACCATGGTCCATGGCAGGTCACCGGAAAATTCTGCCGTCGCCAGCGATTTTATCAACAAAATAGGTATGGCGAATTTTATTACGAAATCGGTCACGCCTTCGCCCACAGCGGGTTTCAAATAGCCGGACCGCACGGCGGCAAAGCCGAGCGCGATGAGGCAGAAGACCGGAATGACGATGGTGGCGATGGAACCCATATCAACTTGCTAGCCGAGGGTGCTGGCCCCGTCACGAATAAACTCGTCACCGCTTGAATCACCTCATCTGTGAGAAGCGCGATGAGGGCTTGGCAGATTGGTGGGTGAGGCAGATGGTGCGCTGGTTTTTGCTAAACCTGTCGCGCCTTTCATGTCTTCCACCTCTCAAAACTCCACCGACCGAATGGCAGCATTCGCCCCTATCGTCTTCGTGTGGCTGTGGGGCACCGGGTTCGTGGGCGCGCGTTTGGGCATGCCTTACAGTGAACCGGGCACGTTTCTAACGATCCGCTTTTCCATTGCCTGTCTGTTGTTGTTGGCGCTGGCCTTTGCAATGCGGGCCAAGTGGCCGGACCGAGCGACGATACTGTGGTGCGTGGCTATCGGCTTTGCGTTGCACGGCATCTATCTCGGCGGGGTCTTCTGGGCGATTGATGGCGGTATGTCGGCTGGTGTTGCGGCTGTCGTAGTGGGGTTGCAACCGCTGTTGACGGCGGTGCTATCCGGCTTTCTGTTGGGTGAAGTCATTACGAGGCGGCACTGGTTGGGTCTTGCCGTTGGTATCGCTGGCGTGGTTCTGGTTTTGTCGCCTGGCCTTGATCTGTCTGCACCTGGCATCACTGTCGCAACGGTTGCAGCCTGCGCCATCGGTATGGTGGCCGCGACTCTGGGGACATTGGGGCAAAAGCGTTTTGCTGGTGGGGTCGACTTACGGGTTGCCACTGCGCTGCAATATGCAGGCGCCACGATACCGGTCGCCTTGCTCATGGCGTTCACGGAAACTCGCGAGGTCAAGTGGAGCGGCGAGATGATCGTGGCGCTGGTATGGTCGATCTTTGTGCTGTCCTTCGGTGCGGTGTTCCTGCTTATGTGGCTCATCAATCGCGGGTCGGTGGCGAAGGTTTCTACTCTGCTCTACGCTGTGCCCGCTGTCGCTGCCTTTATGGCGTGGTTGCTGTTCGACGAAGCTCTGACGCCAATACAGTTGGTGGGCATGGCACTGTGTGCCGTGGGCGTTGCGCTTGGTGCCCGCGCTGCATCACCGCCGCGTGTTCGCACTTAGCGCGATTCACCCACAACTGCGGCGCAGATGCCGCGTTGTGTTCATACGGTGCAGGTGCCAAACACCCGCCGAAGCAAATGGTGAGATAAAGGCAAGCCCATGGAATACGGACAAATTCTTCTTCTGGTGGGTTGCGCCATTGTTGGCCTTATCCTGCTGCGCGGCCTTTGGAACATGCTGCAAAACGGCCCTGGCAACACCTCGCAAAAGCTGATGCGCATGCGTGTCATGGCGCAGGGGCTGGTTATCTTCGCAATCGTGGTTGTTGTGTATTTGTCACGATAGAAGTGCGGCCTTAACCCACGTGGCGGGTTGTGCTTGTGGAATCGCCCACGCTTTGCGAAACGTGGCAGGAACGTGACGCCGGCCCGGGCAGGGGCCAATGTGTTACCTGTCCAATTCAAGTGCGGATGCCATGATGACTTTCACCAAAAGCGCAATTGCAGCTCTGCTGATCAGCACCGCAGCTTTCGCAGCACCTGCATCGGCCAATGATTTTGGTCTTGATGAAGCCCGCTTCGGTGGCACTTGGGCCCAGCCTGACTGGCTGGACGCGAACCACGCTGAAGACGATCAGTTTGGTATCAACGCCGAACTTCTGTTCCGTCCTATCAATATCGACCTGTTCGGTGTTGCTGATGGCGAGACTGAAGGTTTTCTCTACAGCATCATGAATCCACGCGCCCACCTTGGTGGCATGGTGAATTTCGACGATGACGGCACAAGCTACGGCTATGCCGGTCTGACGTGGCAATTTGGCCTGACAGAAGCTCTGTTTCTTGAAGGCGGCTTTGGCCTCGCCCTCAACAATGGCGAAGAGCGCCCATCAGCTACGCGGGCCGGTTTGGGTTCAGCTATTACCTTCCGCGAATCCATTGCGCTGGGCGTAAACGTGACCGAAAATATCACGGCGCTCATTCAGCTAGAGCATCTCTCCCACGCTGAAGTCTTCGACGATCAAAACCGCGGTCTGTCGAACATCTCTGCCCGAATCGGTTATAAATTCTAAATTCTCACGCCCGCGTAGCGAGCGATTTTTTGCACTCACGCTGTCGGGCTTCGCTGCGTTAGCGCGGGTTGGCCGCCCGGCTCGCTCTTTGCTCGCTGTCGCTAGCTCTGACATTTGAACTTTGCCCGCTTCAAAACCGAGCTTGCCATCCAAACTCGTGAATAGACGCCGTGTCGCATGGCCTTGCGCTGCAGCACCGCGTTTGAGAAACCAAGTCTTCTCTTCCGCGCGGAAAATACATCATGGTCGTTCTGAACAAAATTTACACAAAAACCGGTGACGACGGCACCACAGCCTTGGGCACAGGCGAGCGCCGCTTGAAGTTCGACCTTCGTGTTGAAAGCTACGGCACGGTGGATGAAACCAACGCGACACTCGGCATGGTTCGCCTTCACACTGCGGATACCGATATTGATGGTATGCTGTCCCGCATCCAGAATGATCTCTTCGATCTCGGTGCCGATCTCGCCACGCCCGACACTGGCGAAAAGCTGGAATACGAACCGCTGCGGATGATCGAATCGCAGGTCACGCGCATCGAGCAGGATATCGACAAGCTGAACGCTGATCTTGATCCGTTGCGTTCGTTCATTCTACCCGGCGGCTCTCCCGCTGCTGCCGCGCTGCACGTTTCCCGCACCGTCGCGCGTCGCGCAGAACGTCTCATTGTGCATTTGGGGGAAACTCCGGGCGAGCATGTGAACCCGCATTGCATCCGTTACATGAACCGCGTCAGTGATTTTCTGTTCGTGGCCGCCCGTCATGTGAACGATGGTGGCAAGGCTGACATCTTGTGGGTGCCCGGAGAGAATAGATAAATTACACGAGAACCGCTAAGGTCTCTGCCTAGTTAAGTGCCATAAGTGCACTAGGGGATCGCGCCATTTTCATTCCGCTCCACGACGGCAAGAAGCTCAAGCACGTGCGCCTGCAATGGGTCACGCTGACGATTATTGCGCTCAATGTCGGTATCTATCTCATTGGTCTAATTGGCTGGCCGGATCATTACGGCACCAATTTTGCCACCATTGCATTCGGCCATGTGCCTTCAGTCATCAACGACTTGAAGACGCTTCCGGCGCAATACGCGGTGGTGCCTGACGACTTCTATTGGGTGACCGCGATAACCGGTGCGTTTCTGCATGCTGATATCTGGCATCTGGGCGGCAACATGCTGTTCATCTGGGTGTTCGGCGACAATGTTGAAGACGCGATGGGCCATTTCAAATTCGCGATCTTCTATCTGCTATGCGCCTTTGCAGGCTCGTGGTTTCACGCCTTTTCTTTCCCCGCATCTGACGCGGCACTCATCGGTGCTTCTGGTGCAGCGGCCGGTATTATTGCCGCCTATTTGATGCTGCATCCCAAGGTCTGGGTTTGGGTTCTGTTCGCTGCGCGTATTCCGCTGCGTCTGCCTGCATGGACAGTTTTAGGTTTCTGGCTAGGTATGCAGGTGTGGATGTATGTCATGTCCAGCGACGGCGAGATTTCCTGGGCAGCCCATGTTGGCGGCGGGCTGACCGGGATCGTTTTAACGCCCATTTTGAAGCGCTGGGCTGTGCCGCTGTTCGACCGTGAGGTCATTGTGCCCGGAGCTGTTGTACTGAAGGAAGACGCCGATCTGCCGCCGAAGGTCGAACCACCACGATGGGGCCGGGGCGCTGTTGCAAAGAGCAATTGACGTTAACGTAAGAATTTGCCAATCAGGCAGGGCCAAACGTATCTATTGTTGTGGCGCAAATTCATAGCGCGATGGCGCTTCCGCCACGTTCCCATAAGGGCTGTCTTGCACTAGGCTGCCCGCCAAATGCGCCAAATGGCGCGGACCACACGCACATCCTTCGACAAGAGGCATTACCCCATGAAGATCATCGTCCCCGTCAAACGGGTTGTAGACTACAATGTGAAAATCCGCGTGAAGGCAGACGGCTCCGGCGTCGACCTCGCCAACGTAAAAATGTCGATGAACCCCTTCGACGAGATCGCCGTCGAAGAAGCGCTTCGTTTGAAAGAAGCCGGTAAAGCTGAGGAAGTCATCGTTGTTTCCATCGGTCCTGCGAAGGCTGCTGAGACCATCCGCACCGGCCTCGCCATGGGCGCTGACCGTGGCATTCTGGTGGAGCATGATGACATCGTCGAGCCGCTGGCCGTCGCCAAAATTCTCAAAGGCATCGTTGACGAAGAGCAGCCGCAGCTCGTGATCTTGGGCAAGCAGGCCATTGACGATGACGCCAACCAGACCGGCCAGATGCTTTCTGCATTGCTCGGCTGGGCACAGGCCACCTTTGCTTCCAAGCTGGAAATCGAAGGCAATAGCGCCAACGTGACGCGCGAAGTTGATGGCGGCTTGCAGACGATCAAGGTCGATATGCCCCTTATCATGACCACCGACCTTCGCTTGAACGAGCCGCGTTACGCTTCGTTGCCCAACATCATGAAGGCCAAGAAAAAGCCGATGGATACGAAAACACCTGCTGATTACGGCGTTGATGTTTCCCCGCGCATCGAGGTCGTCACCACAGTTGAACCGCCTAAGCGCGAAGCCGGTATCATCGTCGCAGACGTCGCAGAACTCGTCTCCAAACTGAAGAACGAAGCGGGCGTGCTGTAACGGGTTTTACCTGTACGCCTCCGCTCTTCAATTCGATTAAGGACAAACAAGATGACCACTCTTCTTCTCGCTGAACACGACAACGAAACTCTCTCCGACCAGACCAATAAGGCCATGACAGCAGCCGCTGCAATGGGGTCCGACGTGCATGTGCTGGTTGCCGGTAACGGTTGTGCTGCCGTGGCTGACGCTGCTGCAAAGCTCGACGGTGCCGCCAAGGTGCTGCTTTGCGAAGCCGACTTTCTGACTAATCGGTTGGCCGAACCGATGGCCGCGCTCATCGTCTCCATCGCTGGTGATTACGACGCCATCGTTGCTGCCGCCACCACGGACGGCAAGAACATCCTACCCCGCGTCGCAGCTTTGCTTGACGTGATGCAGATTTCCGATGTGACCGATGTGAAGGGCGCCGACACTTTCGAACGCCCGATCTACGCCGGTAACGCCATCCAGACTGTGAAATCGAATGACGCAACCAAAGTCGTCACCGTGCGCACCGCGACTTTCGCCGCTGCCGGTGAAGGTGGTTCTGCCTCCGTCGAGAAAATCGACGCGGCCGCCAATCCGGGCCTGTCGGAATTCGTGTCGGCAGCACTTTCCGACAGCGACCGTCCGGAATTGACCTCCGCCAAGATCATCCTGTCCGGTGGTCGTGCGCTCGGTTCTGCAGAAAAGTTCGACAGCGTCATCACACCGGTTGCAGACAAGCTGGGCGCTGCCATCGGCGCATCCCGCGCTGCGGTCGATGCGGGCTACGCCCCCAACGACTGGCAGGTTGGCCAGACCGGTAAGGTCGTCGCACCAAACCTTTACATCGCAGCCGGTATTTCCGGCGCGATCCAGCATTTGGCCGGTATGAAAGACTCGAAAGTCATCGTCGCCATCAACAAGGACGATGAAGCGCCGATCTTCCAGGTTGCCGACTACGGCCTCGTTGGCGATCTCTTCGAGATTCTGCCGGAGCTTGAAAAAGCGCTGTAATTTCCAAACACCATTTCGCGGGCAACCGCGATCTGACATGATTGCGTCGCCCGGACATTTTGTTCGGGCGAAGTCATTTTGACCATCGTTGGAGAAACGAACATGAAAACCATCGGTATCATTGGTGCAGGGCAAATGGGCAGCGGTATCGCTCATGTTTGTGCGCTGTCCGGCTACGACGTTTTCATGCACGACATCGATGAGACAGCCATCGAAAACGGAATGGCGACTATTTCTGGAAATATGGCGCGTCAGGTTGGCTCAGAGCGTATCACCCGCGATGAGCGACACGATGCGCTTAACCGCTTGCGCGCCACGCCAAAGGTCGAAGATCTTGTTAAATGCGATATGGTCATCGAAGCGGCTACCGAAAACGAGAAGGTGAAGCAGGCGATCTACAAGACCGTCTGTCCGCACCTGAATGCTGATGCGATTTTGGCGACCAACACATCGTCGATCTCAATCACCCGTTTGGCTGCCGTGACCGACCGTCCAGAGCGTTTTCTCGGCGTTCACTTCATGAACCCTGTTCCGGTGATGCAGCTTGTTGAACTGGTGCGCGGCATCGCCACCGATGATGCGACCTTCCAAACCGCCCGCGCGTTTTGCGATAAGCTGGGCAAGGAAGTTTCGGTTTCTGAAGATTTCCCGGCCTTCATCGTCAACCGTGTTTTGATCCCCATGATCAACGAAGCTATTTACGTTCTTTATGAAGGCGTTGGCACCGTGGCAGGAATCGATAAAGCTATGAAGCTTGGCGCGAACCACCCGATGGGACCGCTCGCGCTGGCCGATTTCATTGGCTTGGACACCTGTCTCGCCATCATGCAAACGCTGCACGACGGTTTGGCAGACACCAAATATCGCCCTTGCCCATTGCTGGTGAAATACGTCGAAGCCGGTTGGCTTGGTCGTAAAGCTGGCAAAGGCTTCTACGACTATGCGGGCGAAGAACCCGTGCCGACACGTTAGCGCACCGGCACTTTATTAACTCAGGTGTAACTGACGATCTCGAATTCTACGCCATCATCGCCGTCGAAATAAAAACGGCGGCCTGGCTCGTAGTCGCCGTGATTTTGTGGGTGGTAGCCCGCGGCTTTCACCTGCGCTTCCATGGCGTCGATATCATCGACAACCACAGCAACATGGTTCAGCCCTCCAGCGGTGATGTGGCTGCTGTCGATGTTGCGCCCGCTTTGGTCTTTGGGCTCGTACAGCGCGAGGTAGCTGCTCTCGTTGCCGACATGAATCGTGTAGCCCACACCGTTCATCGCTTCTCCCTCCCAACGTACTGCCCATCCAAAAAGCTTGCACAGGGTCTGGGCTGTCTCGGCTGCATTCGAGACGGTGTAGTTGACGTGTTCCAGTGTTGCGGTGGTCATGATGATGCTCATTTGCAAGGTTGATTTGCGCCATTGTGCTTCCTCAAGTTAAGTTGAGGTCAAGCGGTTTTTGGAAATATTTCAATGACGAAAAGCTCCCTGCAAATCGGTGATGTCGCGGCTCGTACTGGATTGTCCGTTTCGGCAATTCGGTTTTACGAAGAGCGAGGACTAGTTCATCCTGATCGTTCGATGGGTGGACGACGAGTTTTTGAGCGTGCCGATATTCGTCGACTTTCCTTCATCCGTATTACGCAGGAGCTCGGCTTTTCGATCTCGCAGATTGCAGCGGCGTTAGACGGGTTGCCACAGGGGCGCACGCCGACGAAAGCTGACTGGGCTAAGCTGTCCACCATCTTTCGTGCCGATCTTGATCGACGGATAGAGGTTATGACGCGACTCCGTGACCGGCTGGATGGTTGCATCGGCTGCGGCTGCCTGTCGTTGGAGGCTTGCCATCTTTATAATCCTGAAGACCGCGAAGGAGCGGCAGGCACCGGTGCGCGCCTCGTGCTTTCAAGGAGCGAAACTTCATGACGAACAGACAACTGTTTCGAACAGGCCTTACTGGCGCTGCCATCGCCGCCGTCTGCTGCTTTACGCCTTTGCTGGTTTGGTTGTTTGCATTGGCTGGCGTGTCTTGGGCTGTGATCTATGTAGATATCATAATGATTCCAGCGCTGGTGTTTTTCATCGCGCTGGCTTTGATCGGCGGGTTCCGGCTGCGGCAGCGTTAGCGATCACTCATCCGGTAAATTATCAGGCTCGACCGTTGGTGCAATATCAGCGAACGGACCTGCAGGCGCGATGCTGCCGGTTATCAGTTCCGGACTGTATGGTGCGCCATTGGGCACGGTGCAGCCGGTGACGGTTGCCAATGCGATGGCGAGAACGAACAAGCGCAATGTCTTTTCCTTCGCCCGCCCGGCGTGGAAGCTTTCCACCGTCACACTAGCGCCATGGCGTTAGAAGGTGTTCTGCACGTTCGTTACAATTTTAACGAACGTGCAAACGTTACAATGCAGCCTTTATCAAGCGCTTTGCATCTTCGCTTGCCCATTCGGCGGGGCCGTTCAATGCGCCTAGAACGCAACCGTTACCATCGATCAGGAAAGTGACTGGTAGGCCCAGCGCGAGGCCTTCGTTTTTGAAGGTAGAATGCACGCCCATCTGGCCATCATGCTGGAATGGTAGGCCATCAAGTTTCATTTCTTCGTAAAAGCGTTTGGGTTTTTCGTCTGTGCCTAGATCGAGGCTGATTGGTACGACCTCGAAATTTTCACCCCCGAGCGTTTCATTCAACTCTTCCAGCGCGGGCATTTCGGCGCGGCAAGGCGCGCACCATGTGGCCCAAAGGTTCAGCAAAACAGTTTTGCCTTTGCGGTCTGACAATTTTGCGGATGTGCCGTCTGCATTGTTGAAGGCCAGTGCCGATGCATCGAAGGGGCGGTCCACCGTCCCGAAGGCAGCGACATCGCCGATGGCTGCGGCGTCCAACTTCGTGGCGAGTTCTGCATTTATGCTGCAGTTGCCGGCGCTGGCCGACTGCGTGTTGCCACCGACCGTGGACCATGCGTAAAAACCCGCGGCTGCGATGACGACTGCGCCGATGGCTGCAATCGCTACGATGCGCCCGCTGTTGCGGGTGCGGGGCGCGTTAGGTGCTGGTTCTGGAGCGTCGTCTGCCATAAGTATCATCACGAAATCGAACGGGCGAATGCGCCCAACTGTCGAAGCGGAAATGGGCATGACCAAGAACGGGTTGCAAGGTGCAGACGTGACGCATGACGATCAAAATACTGTGGGTTCATCTGAAAAAGCCAACTCCATGTGGGGCGGGCGTTTCGCGGAAGGGCCGGACGCTCTGATGGCGCGCATCAATGCTTCCATCAGCTTCGACCAGAAGATGTACGCGCAAGATATTGCTGGCTCCTTGGCCCACGCCGAAATGCTGCGCGATACCGGTATCATTTCTTCAGAAGATCACGCGGCAATCGCAGGCGGTCTGGAAACCATTCGCGGTGAGATCGAAGGTGGGACATTCACCTTCTCCACCGCGTTGGAAGACATCCACATGAATGTGGAATCGCGCCTTGCCGAACTCATCGGCCCCGCTGCTGGCCGTCTCCACACAGCGCGTTCGCGCAACGATCAGGTGGCGTTGGATTTCCGGCTCTGGGTGCGGGAGCGGTGCGATATTGCCGGTGAACTCATCACCGAATTGATGGGCGTGCTGCTGAACCAGGCTGAACGCCATGCAGATACCGTGATGCCCGGCTTCACCCATTTGCAGACCGCGCAGCCGGTAACCTTTGGCCATCATCTGCTGGCCTATGTGGAAATGCTGTCTCGGGATGCCTCACGTTTTGCCGATGCCCGAAAGCGGATGAACCTTTGTCCGCTCGGCACAGCAGCGCTGGCCGGAACGGGCTTTGCGATTGATCGTCACCAGACGGCTGCTGCGTTGGGCTTCGACGGACCGACGCGCAATTCACTCGATACAGTGGGCGATCGTGATTTCGCGGTGGAATATCTCGCCGCCTGCGCGATCACCGCCACGCATCTTTCGCGGCTGGCTGAAGAACTTGTCATCTGGTCGACGCCGCAATTCGGTTTTGTCGGCATGTCGGACCGTTTCTCCACCGGCTCCTCCATCATGCCGCAGAAGAAAAATCCTGATGCTGCTGAACTGGTGCGTGGCAAGATTGGCCGTATCACCGGTTCGCTGGTCGGGTTGCTCACGGTGTTGAAGGGGCTTCCGCTGACGTACTCGAAGGACATGCAGGAAGACAAAGAAGGCGTGTTCGACGCTGCTGAAACGCTGGAAGTCTGCCTTGGTGCGACGGCGGGCATGATCGCCGATATGGCGGTGAAGCCCGATGCTATGCGCGCGGCTGCAGGGTCCGGCTATTCCACGGCGACCGATCTTGCGGACTGGTTGGTGCGAGAAGCAGGCATTCCCTTCCGCGATGCCCACCATGTAACCGGTCGTGCGGTCGCCATGGCGGAAGAGCGGGGCTGCGAATTGGCAGAGCTGCCACTGGCAGAACTGCAAGGCTTGAACGCCGCCATCACAGATGCCGTCTACGGTGTGTTGACCGTTGATGCCTCTGTGGCCAGCCGTACCAGTTTCGGTGGCACTGCGCCGGACAATGTACGTGCGCAGATCACGTATTGGCGTGAAAGCCTGTAACGGGTTTCGCAATTTCATAAAGCTGATAGAACAATCTTCATGGCCCGTTTGACCAACATCGCTGTCACCCTAACTTGCATCGTTGCACTCGCAGTTGTGACCGGCTGTGGCCGTCGCGGTTCGCCGGTTACGCCGTCGCAGGCGGCGGTCGATCAGGCGAAGGCGGACAAACGTCCTGCGCCCGCGCGGCCTACGCCAAACTCGCAGAATCCCGAAAAGAAATTCATTCTCGACGGTCTGCTGAAATAGAGCTTCGGCTCTCTTTATTTTCGGAAAATCACCGTGAACCATTTTGATTATCGCAACGGCATTTTGCATGCTGAAGATGTTTCCCTGCCGCGTATTGCAGAAGAGGTGGGTACGCCCTTCTACGTCTATTCTTCCGCCACGCTGACGCGGCATTACACGGTGTTTGCCGATGCGTTTTCCGAGCTGGATGCGCTCGTTTGCTACGCGATGAAGGCCAATTCCAATCAGGCCGTGCTGGAAACTCTGGCGCGCCTAGGTTCTGGTGCCGACGTCGTATCTGGTGGTGAACTCACCCGCGCGCGCCGTGCGGGTATTCCCGCATCCAAGATCATGTTTTCCGGTGTTGGCAAGACCGTGGCCGAAATGGACCTCGCGTTAGGCGAAGAGATCCTGTGCTTCAACATTGAGTCCGAGCCGGAACTCGAAATGTTGTCTGCGCGCGCTGCAGCGATGGGCAAGACGGCTCATGTGTCTTTCCGCATCAACCCCGATGTGGACGCGAAGACCATCGAGAAAATTTCTACCGGCAAGAAGACCGATAAATTCGGTATTCCCCACGAAGAAGCGTCACGCATTTATGCGCGTGCTGCGGAACTGCCGGGTATCAAAGTCACCGGTATCGACATGCATATCGGATCGCAGATCACTGATCTTGCGCCATTCGATACGGCGTTTGGAAAGTTGGCCGATCTCGTCGGGCATCTGCGCGGCGAAGGGCATGACATCCAGCATGTGGACGTTGGTGGTGGTCTCGGTATTCCCTACCACGATGACAACAACCCGCCGCCGAACCCGGATGATTACGCGGCTGTCGTGAAAAAGCATGTGACCGGTTTGGACGCGAAGGTGATCTTCGAGCCAGGGCGCTTGATCGCTGGCAATGCAGGCCTGTTCGTCACCAAGGTGATCTACGTGAAAGAGGGCGATGCGCGTTCTTTCGTCATCGTCGATGGTGCCATGAACGATCTCATCCGCCCGACACTTTACGAGGCATACCACGAGGTACGGTCGGTCGATGTTAACCGTGGCAACGGTCCGCGCTTCACCGCTGATGTTGTCGGTCCGGTTTGCGAGTCCGGCGACTACCTTGCCAAGGAACGCGAAATGCAAAAGCCGCGCCCTGGTGACCTTATCGCGCTGGGCTCAGCCGGTGCCTACGGCGCTGTGCAGGCCGGCACCTACAACACCCGCGCGCTTGTGCCGGAAGTAATGGTGAAGGGTGACCAATACCACGTCATCCGCCCGCGTCTTTCGCTGGACGAATTGATTGATCTGGATTCGGTGCCGGACTGGTTCGACGACTGAGTCCTTACTTGTAAGGGTCTGCCGCGTCTCGCAGTCCATCGCCCAGGAAATTGAAGGCGATGATGACGAAGATGACGGGCACGACCGGTAACATCAGCCACGGGAAGACCGCGACCACGTTGATGGACTGCGCCTCGTTGAGCAGCACACCCCAGGACGTGATCGGTTCGCGCAGGCCAAGGCCGAGGAACGAGAGTGCCGTTTCGCCCAAGATCATCGTCGGAATGGTAATCGTTGCCGATGCGATGAGGTGGCTCATGAAGCCTGGTACCAGATGGCGACCAATGATGCGGGGGGCTTTTGCGCCGATCAGCTGGGCTGCCAGCACGTAATCTTCCTCACGCAAACTCAAGAGTTTTGAACGCACGGCGCGCGCAAGCCCTGTCCAGTCGAGCAGCCCCAAGATGATGGTTATCCCGAAATAGATCAGGATCGGCGACCAACTCGCGGGCATGATGGCTGATAGCGTCAGCCATAGCGGGATCGTGGGAATGGATTGCAGAACCTCGATCACGCGCTGCACAATCATATCGACCCATGAGCCATAATAGCCCGCAGCGCCACCGATCACGATACCGAGGAAGAAGGATACTGTGATTCCGATGAGGCCGATGGTCAGCGAGATACGCGCGCCTTGCAGTATGCGCGAGAGCATATCGCGGCCCAGCCTGTCCGTTCCCAAAAGATAAAATGGTGCGCCTTTCGGCGCACAAACTAGATGGTTGTCAGCAGGTATGAGGCCGAACCAATTGTATTTGTCGCCGGAGCAGAAGAAGGACAGTTTTAGCGGCTTAGACTCATCAACCGTATACTCACGCGTCATGGTCTCAAGGTTCAATTTGCGCTTCAGATCATAGACGAAGGGGCCTATGAACTCGCCATCGTGGAACAGATGCACACCCTGTGGTGGCACATAGATGTGCTTGGAATGGCGGGTTTGGTAGTTCCACGGCGACAAGAATTCGGAGATGAAAATCGTCGAATAAAGCACCAGCAGGAATACGCCGGACCATACGGCAACGCGGTGCTGCCTGAATTTCCACCACATGAGCGTGAGCTGCGAGGCGAAGTATATTTTCTCCTGCTCGGGCGTCAGCTGCTCGACCGACTGCAAATCGAAAGGCGCAGTGGAGACGAAGTGGGGCAGGGCGCCTGCGCCTTCTGCTGGCAGTGGCGAACCGGTTTGTGTGCCTTCCGGCAGATTGGCTTTCATCCGCGCTGCAGCAGCGGCGGCTTCTGCGCCGGATGTTTCGTCCACGGTGAGGGGTGTATTGCTATCGGCTGCGAAGGTCTCCGTGCGCGCCGTATCCACCGCATCGCTGGTCAACGTGTTGCCGGTGAGAACGCTTTTACTTTTGTCATCACTCATTTCGATGCCCCTCCGGTCAAACGGATACGGGGATCTAGGAAGCCGAGCAGAATGTCGGACAACAGCACGCCGATGACTGTCAGTGTTGCGAGGAACATGAGGAAGGAACCGGCCAGATACATGTCTTGAGACTGCAACGCGGCGATTAGCAATGGACCTGTGGTTTGTAGCGACAGCACTATGGCGACAATTTCTGCCCCCGAAATGATGGCAGGCAGGAGCGAGCCGATATCAGCCACAAAGAAATTCAGGCTCATGCGGAGTGGATATTTCACCAGCGCTTTGAATGGCGGCACGCCCTTGGCGCGGGCCGTGGTGACGTATTGCTTCTGCAATTCATCCAACAGGTTCGCGCGGATGCGGCGGATCATGGCAGCCGTGCCCGATGTGCCGATGACAATCGTTGGCACGATGAGGTGTTCGAGAATGGATTTGAATTTATCCCAGCTCATCGGCTGGTCGATATATTCGGCGTCCATCAACCCACCGATGGAGACGCCGAAGATGGTCTGGGCGAAATACATCATCACCAGTGCCAGCAGGAAGTTGGGTGTCGCCAACCCGAGCAGGCCGAAGAAGGTGAGGCCGTAATCGCCCCAGCTGTACTGGTGGGTTGCAGAGTAGATGCCGATGGGAAAAGCGATGACCCATGTGAGAATGATCGTGGCAAATGACACGAGGATCGTCAGCCAAAGGCGGTTGCCCACGACCTCGGAAACGGGGCGCTGATACTCGAAGGAATAGCCGAAATCGCCGGTGACGAAATTGCCGATCCATAGCAAATAACGCTTCCACATTGGCTGATCGAGCCCGTATTCAGCGCGCAGATACTCCACCCGCGCCATGTCCACGCTTTCGCCCGACGCTAGGAGCTCGCCGATATAGGTCTCGACATAATCGCCCGGCGGAAGCTGGATGATCGTGAAGATGACGAGCGACGCTAGAATAAGCGTCGGTATCATGGCGGCGCATCGGGTCAGGATGTAGCGAAACATGCTTGGCTATTCCTGTCCGTTGGGGTGGGTGAAAGGGTTTGTCATACTCACTCGGCCATGAAGTATGTGTCAGGCATGGATTGGCCAAAATAGAGCGTTGGCTCGAAGGCCCATACCGCCGTTTCAGGAACATTCTTCAATTTGTTGGATACAACGACCGGCTGCAAACCACCTGATACGACGCCGATGGTGTAAACCTGATCGGTGAAGATGGAGAGCATCTCATCCCAGATCTTGGTTTGCTCTGCGGTATCGCCAGCTTTGCGCCAGGACGTATAGAGCTCGGCAAGGCGTTTGATTTCCGGCGTGTTCGGTGCGGTGCCGGTGGAGCCCTTGGATTCGTAGTGCAACCCGTAAGACGGCCACTGCGCCTGCACAGGTGAGATGGGCGCCAGTTCTTCGGGGTTCATTTGTGCCGTGGCCAAGCCGCGGTTCAGACCCTGCCAGGTGGACATTACGGTTTCGCCGTTGGACACACGACCGCGCAGGATATCGCGCTGGGATGGTTTGACGAAAAGCTTCACGGCGATCTGTTTCCAATGGTCGGCGATAAGCTGGAGAATATCTGTTTCCTGGCTGCTCTCGCCTGCCGTTTCCACGATGATTTCAAATGGACGACCATCGGGCATGATGCGGAAGCCTTCACCGTCTTTCTTGTCGAAACCGGCTTCATCCAAAAGCGCATTTGCCTTGTCGAGATCGCGCATGGCCCAGGCGTCTGCGTATTCCTGTTTGAACAGCGGGCTGTCCGGAAGAACGGAGTTAGCCTGCGGGCGGCCAAGGCCAAAGAAGATGGCTTCGTTGATCTCGTCGCGGTCGATGCCCATGGACAAGGCGCGGCGAACGCGGACATCTGCCATGGCGGCGCGGAAGCCCTCATCCTTGGTGTTGAGGTTCGGCAGCAATGTCATTTCCGAACCGCGCCCCGATGGCCACAACAACACGTTGTAGCCGCCCTTGTCGGCACCCTGTTTCAGGAAGGCGTAATTGTCGAAGCGGATGTAACGGGCCTGAAGATCGGTTTCGCCAGTGCCTGCCTTGGCCGCGATGATGGCGGAGGACGCCATGTTGAGAATGACCTCATCGAGATAGGGCAGTTGCGTGCCGTTTGAATCAACGCGGTGATAGTTCGGGTTGCGCTTGAAGATGATGCGCTCGCTGGGCAGCTTTGTGGAGTTCGTCCACGGCTGCAGGCTCGGCATGTCGGGGTTTTCCGGGCGGTACTGGCGGGTGAAACGCTTGTGAAGCGAGGTCCAGTTCTGGACTTTTTCAGACTCGATCAGCGACGTTATCTTGGCTGGATCGGCGTATTTTTCGTGATACTGCCGAGCAAAGTGGGCGGGCATATAGATGTAGGTCGGGCTGGCACCGGCAAGTGCTGTCAAGAACACCGGGTTCACCGTCTCCCACTCGTAGCGCACTGTCAGTTCGTCGATGAACGTGACCTTTGGCAGTTTGCCGTCCACCAGCATTTCACGTGGCGGGCCGCTAGGTTCAAGCTGATCGTTTTGCGCCACGTCTTCCCACCAATAGCGGAAATCTTCGGTGGTGAAGGGCTGACCGTCGGACCACATGTGTCCCTTGCGAAGCTTCAGTGTGAAGATGCGGTTTCCCTCTACCTCGATGCTTTCAAGAATGTCCGGGGTGAGGTTGTAGTCCTGATCCCAAGTCACCAGCCGCGCGCCGCCATAGACGGTGATCCAGCGGACATCTTTGGGCTTTGCCATAAGCGTGGTGAGCGTTCCACCGCGCTTGCCGATGGTTTTTCCCATCGCGTCAAAGTCCAGCACACGGGGCTGTTCCGGTGGGCCAGCGAAGGCTGCTGTCGCGCTGACAGCGGTCACGGCAAGTGCGGAAACGAGGCTTTTGAAGAAGGTCATGGTTGGCCTTTCATACTCTAAGACTGGGTAAGATCTGCGGGTGTTGTGCCTGCAAGGGCGCGCACGGTGTGGGTCGGCGATAACCGCACCATTGTCATGGTGTGATCATCATCGGGATGTGAGGCTTCGAAGGGTGCTGGGAAATGGACGGGGCCTTCGCCGGTGTCCTGTTCGTAGGCTTCGAAGTCGAGTGGGTGATCAAGATCAGCGTGGGGCACCACTTTCAGCAGCGCCTTTGTGTACGGGTGGACCGGGTTTTCAAACAGTTCTCTGCGGGCTGCCATTTCCACCAGTTGTCCGCGATACATCACACCTATGCGGTCCGCGATGTAGCGGACGACCGCGAGATTGTGGCTGATGAAAATGTAGGTGAGACCGAGTTCGGCCTGTAACTGTTTCAGCAGGTTCAGCACCTGCGCCTGTACGGAAACATCAAGCGCGGAGACGGGTTCATCCAACACAAGCAATTGCGGGCGAAGCGCGAGGGCGCGAGCGATGCCGATGCGTTGCCGCTGACCGCCGGAGAAGGAATGTGGATAGCGGCCAAGATAAGTGGGCGTTAGGCCCACCAGCCGCAACAGTTCGGCTGCATATTGCTTCTGCTCTTCACTGTTGCCGATATTGTGCACTTCCAGCGGCTCGCGCAAAATGTTCAGCACGGTGGAGCGTGGAGACAGCGACGAGAACGGGTCTTGAAACACCATCTGCAATTTCTTGCGGAATTCCTGCAACTGGTTGTCGCTGATCGACATCAGATCGGTGCTGTCTCTGCCTTCGTGCCATAGCACCTCGCCACTGTCTGAAGTCAGCGCGCGGACGAGTAGTTTCAGTGTCGTGGTCTTGCCGCAGCCGGACTCTCCAACCAACCCGAAACATTCGCCGCGACGAACTTCAAAACTGACGTCATCTACGGCGTGGACTTTGGTGGCAGTCTTGCCGAACAGGCCTTTGTTCTTTTTGGCGATGAAGGTCTTCGACAGGTTCTTCACTTCAAGCAGAAGGTCATTGTCATGATCGCTGCCTGCCGATACTCCGCCCGCCATCGAGGCTGGGATTTCGTGGTCGATGTCGCGCAGCGATTGCAGCTTTTCGTCGTAGCCCATGGAAAGATCGGGCACGGCTTCGAGCAGGGCTTTCAAATAGGGATGCTGCGGGTCACGGAAAATGGCTTCGCGGGTGCCCGCTTCCATGATCTGCCCGTGATACATGACGACAACTTCATCGGCCATATTGGCCACCACGCCGAGATCGTGCGTGATGAGAAGAACGGCCATTCCAAGCCGTTCCTGCAAGCTTTTCAACAGCGCCAGAATGCGGGCTTGCATGGATACATCGAGGGCCGTCGTCGGCTCATCAGCGATCAGAAGCGCGGGGTGGCAGATCAACGCCATGGCGATCATAGCGCGCTGGCGCAGGCCGCCGGACAACTCCATGGGATACATGGAGTAGGCAGCTTCAGGATTGGGAAAGCCCACCAGATCGAGCATGTCGACCACGGTTGCCCGCGTCGCGTCGCCCTCTATGCCGCCGGGTACATCGCGGTGCAGCTTGAAGGCTTCGCCGATTTGGTTGCCGATGGTGTGCAGCGGCGACAGGGACGTCATCGGCTCCTGAAAGATGATCGACATCTTGCCGCCGCGGAGCGCTACGCGCTCGGGAGCACGGTCGTGCAATTTGGCTAGGTCGAGCGGCGCGTCGTCAGGTAATTCGCGGTACCAGATCGAGCCGGATTTAATGCGTGCCACATTGGGCAGAATACCGAGAATGGCTTGCGACAGTATCGACTTGCCAGAACCGGACTCTCCAACCAGTGCGACGGTCTTGCCAGCCGGAATGCGAAAAGACGTTCCGCGCACCACGTCGAGATCAGCCCCCTTCAGATCAATGGAGATGTGCAAATCGTCGATGCGTATGATGTCGTGGGGTTGCGCCGTCGCATCGGCACTAATATCGGCGCCACGCGCCTGTGCAGCGATAGTTTTATCGCGCAGCGACTGCCCTTGTTCCAACACCAACTCCCTTGGCCTCGCATAACGTGGCCTCACCGCCACGCGTATCCGCTACGATACGGATGTTGACGGAACTGTGACACGATTTGTGCAGAGGTTCAAAGAGCAGAAACACCTTCCTCCCCGAATAGCTGAAACTGTGATTTGTCGAGCACATAAAGGCCTTGATGAGGGATCGCGGCTTGCGCTGCCTCTGCTTGCGGTTGTTGCCCCAATTCATGCAGCAATATGCGCAACACGACAGCATGGGTGACGACGATGCTGTGGGGTGGAAGCCCTGCTACGGCTTGCATGATTGAGGTTGCTCGCTCGGCCATGCTTTCACCGCCATCTGCAGCTGCAAATGTCCACCGGTTGGTTTTGCGACCTTTCCGCTCCTTGTAGAAGCGGTCTTTGACCTGTTGACTGGTCAGTCCTTCCCAGCGCCCCATAGACAGTTCGCGAAGCCTGTCTTCGACTTGAAGAGTATCTTCGTGGCGCCCCATATGGGCGGCAATTTCTGTGGCGCTCTGTCTGGCGCGCACAAGTGGTGATGACACGAATAATAGTTGGTTGCGATCCAGCGTCTCCAAATCGCACAGTCGTTCGATCAAAGCAGCCTGACCAAGCATCATACGTCGTCCGTCCGCCGACAACTCGATATCCGTGCTGCCCTGATAGCGGGCTTGCCGGTTCCAGTCGGTCACGCCGTGACGCAGGAAGACCAAAGGTTGGGGAAATGTCATTGTTGCTTTCTGCAGAAGCCTGCCGTCCGGGACAAGTGCCTTGCGAGGGGCTGGAGGTGCGGTCATGGTCTTTCGATGAAACAGATTTTATCCATATTCCTCATCGCGCTGTCTCTTATCGGGGCTGGTCTTCAACCGTCATTTGCTCAAGTGGGAGTAGCCAGTAAATTGCTGGCGGAGGACGGCGCAAAAGATGGTCTGAGCCAACTTATTGAAGACGCTAAACGCGACGGCTCAACCGTTATCGTTGTGCGTCCGGGGCAGGACGACAAGGCTGCGCCGGACACGTCGATGTTCGATGCGCAGCGCGCGCTAAAAATTCGAGAGCGCGTAAGGCAGATTTTGGCGCTTACCCCGCAACTGCCGGAAACGCTGGGCAAGGTTCTGTCCGCAGAGATGGGGCCGAAGGGTGGCAAGGGGTGGCTTTATAATGGGCTGTTCAATGCAGCTCTGGGGCTGGGCATAGCTTGGGTCATCATGCGCTCGGTTATTCAGGCTACCCGTCGCCGCTTTTCCCATATGCACCACGCGGAACCGCATACTGCGGCAGACAAGGTCAGATATCTTTTGTTCAGGGCGCTTATGTCGGCCCTGTTCGCGCTAGGGTTCGTGGTGATCGCTGGCATTATCGCGATCCTGCTTCACAATGGTGATCCGCGAACTCGCATCGTCACCGTCGAAATCATCATCGCCTACGCCATCTACCGAATGTTGCGTTACGGCGTGTCATGGAACTTGCTGGCGTATGACGCGCCGAAGCATCGCTTGGTCAATCTCAGCGATGAAGAAGCGAAGCGGATGCACCTGCATTGGTGGGTGATGGTGGCGCTGGTGCTGGTTGCAACCGCCATAACCCGCTTTTTTGTGTTGATCGGCTTCAATTCAGGCAACGGCGAATTCAACGGCAACGGCCTTTTGTCGCTTGGTGAAGCGCAGCTTCTATATATCTTCAATGCCGGTTTTGCAGTTTCGATGCTGATTTTGATCACGGTGATAAACTGGCGTGCGCTGTCTCACGTCGTTGCACCAAGTTCTGCTGGCATGGCGTTTTACAAGGCGCGCACGAATTTGGCGCGTTTGGTTCCGCCTTTTATTGTCATCTACGCAATTGCTGCGTTTGTCATGTTCACGTGGCGGGTTGCATCGCTTCAGCCGAACGCTGGTGCCTTCATCATCGGGCCTTTTGTCGTCTCTTATGCGGCGCTGATCGCACAGGGCGTGGCACTGCTGGTCATCCAGCTTCTCTACCAACGCCGTGAGCAGAAGTTTTATGAGCGCCAAGCGATGGAACTCGAGCGGCAACGAGAGCAGGCCGCTATAGCTGCTGCTGCAATGCGGGCTGACTATGATGGCGAAGAAGAAGATGATGTAATTCCCCCGCAAGAGGGTGAGGAAATGTTGGTGGCCGAAGCCGGTGCGCCGCCTGCCGAAGAAGCCGAGGTTCAATTCGAATATCAGCCGCTGCTGCGCGGATTGATCGAACGCTCGGTCGGAGCAATTGTGATCGTGTTTGCGCTGGGCGAATTGGGCCGCATCTGGGGCATCGATGTTATGGCGCAAAATAACTGGTGGGCGTCTTTCCTCGACATCATTCTGGTCAGTGCTTTGGGGTGGTTTGCCTATCGTGCTGTGGGTCTGTTCGTCGACCGGAGAATGGAAGCTGAAGGTGGTATGCCAACAGAAGATGCTGGCGAAGGTGAAGGCGGCGGCGCTGGCGCATCGCGCATGGCGACCCTGCTGCCCATCGTGCGCTACGTGTTGATTTCCATCATCGTGTCGATTGCGCTGATGATCGTGCTGTCGGAACTCGGCGTTGATATCGGGCCTCTGTTCGCTGGTGCCGGTGTGGTGGGTATTGCCGTTGGTTTCGGTTCGCAAAAGCTCATTCAGGACATGTTCTCCGGCGCGTTCTTCCTGTTGGACGATGCATTCCGGCGCGGGGAATATGTCGAGATCGAAGGCATCAAAGGCACGGTGGAAAAAATTTCCGTTCGCTCCTTCCAGCTTCGCCACCACCTCGGCGCGCTGCACACATTGCCCTTCGGCGAGATCAAACAGCTCACCAACTATTCCCGCGATTGGGTGCTGATGAAACTGCCGCTGCGGGTGACCTATGACACCGATACGGAAAAGGTCCGCAAGCTGGTGAAAAAATTGGGTCAACAACTGCTGGACCATCCGCAGGTCGGCCACACCTTCATGCAGCCGCTGAAAAGCCAGGGCGTCTATAAGATGGAAGACAGCGCGATGATCATTCGTGTGAAATTCATGACCAAGCCCGGCGAACAATTCGTCACCCGCAAGGTGGTCTATGAAAGCATTCAGGATCTGTTTGCCCGCGAAGGCATCCACTTTGCCCATAAAGAGGTGACGGTGCGTTTGGCCGAAGATGCCAACAGCGACCGGCTTAATGAAGAAGAGAAAAAGGCGGTCACTGCCGCAGCCCGTTCCGTCATAGATGCCGAAGAAGAAGCGATGGCTGCCGCTGGCGGAAAAGGAGACGGCGGTGGTCGGTAAGGGGGCGACGCTCGACACGGTAACGCCGTTTGGTCGTTACACGGCGACGTTTTCTGAGCGGTTCCGCTGGTCGGTTTCAGACTGGCGGGTGATGCCTGCGAAATGGCGGCAGAAGCTGCGGAAGAAATTCGCGCGGCCTGTTGCGGGTCCATTTGACGTGGAATTTGAGGGCATGAAGCTGCGGCTGTACCCTTCGGAAAACCATTGCGACCGCATCATATTCGGGCGTTCGGACTTACCTGAACGGGAAGAGCATGAGGCGCTTTTGCCTCATCTGACACCCGGCATGGTGTTCGTTGATATCGGCGCGAATGTCGGTTCCTACTCCTGTTTCGTCGGCACCAGATGCGGTGGTGATGCCACGCTCATTGCGCTGGAGCCACATCCACGCACGGTGGAGAAACTGCGCTTCAACCTCGCTGCCAACGGTTTGCCGACCAGCCATGTATTTCAGGCCGCTGCCGGTCCTGAAGTTAGCGAAATGGAACTGTGGTCCGATGGTGGTTCCAATATCGGCCACACGTCATTGCTGCCGGAAGGCACGGCGAATGCGAAGGTGAGCGAACGGGTTTCGGTGCGCCCATTGCTGGATATCGTGATGGAAAGTGGTGTGTCGAAAATCGATATGCTGAAGATCGACGTGGAGGGTTTTGAAGACCGGGCGCTGGCCTCGTTTTTCGATTCTGTGCCGGATGAGTTGTTGCCGAAACACATCCTCATCGAGGTTGCTCACGAAGCGCTCTGGGAGCGAGATTTGATGTCGATTTTCAAGGCGAAAAACTACGAAATCGGCTTCCAAAATCTGGAAAACCGGCTGTTTTCGCTAAAATAGCAGCTGTTTTCCCGAAGTTTTGGCGGGAGGACGATTTATCCAATAAAAAGAACGGCTACGACGGGCAAAAGAGGGAGAAGGCCTTTAGCCCGTCGCGGCCAAGTTCTCGTCGTCGCGCATCCTTGAAGGAACCGTTCGGCCCTGCAAGGCGGAGTTCACCGCCTGGCGAATGTGCTTCAACGTAAAGGGTTTCGAGACCACATCGATGATGATCGCATCGAGATTATCGGCCCGTTCGCGCTGGTCGGCATAGCCGGTCATCATCAGAATTTTGAGATCGGGATAATGTTTGGCGGCCTGCTCGGCGAGTTCGATACCATCCATGAACGGCATTTTCACATCTGTAAGCAAAAGGTCGAAATCGCCCTCATGTTCGATCAGGCGGTCGTAACCGTCTTCACCATCATCGGCTTCGGTGACGGTATGACCGTCAGCCGCAAGTGCGCGAGCAACGAAGGCGCGCACTGCCGAATCATCTTCTGTGAGTAGAATCCTTGCCATGTGTTAACCATGGCGAAAGGCTGGTTAACGAAACGTAAACGCTGCGTTAATTCCTGTTAATTTCTGCTTCAGGCATCACCTTCGACGACACCCACAAAGGGAAGTTCGCGGAAGGCGTAAGCGACATCCATGCCGTAGCCGACGACGAAGTGATCGGGGCAAACGAAGCCCGTATAGTCTGGGTTTATATCGGCTTTTCGCTTGGACCGCTTGTCCAGAAGCACTGCAATTTCAACGCTTGCCGCACCGCGTTCCATCATCAGATCGCGGGCGAATTTCAACGTGTTGCCGCTCTCCAGAATATCGTCGATCAGCAGCACATCGCGGTCTCTGGGATCGCTGTCGATGTCTTTCACGATGGTGACGCCCACCGATTCTGTGCCCTTGCCGTAGGATGACAGGGTGATGAACTCGACCTCTGGCGCCATGCCGCGCAGATGCATAGCGCGGATGAGATCAGCTGCGAAAATGAAGGAGCCTTTGAGAACCGCGATCACCAGCAGGTCGCGTTTCATGCGGTGGTTTGTGGTGTCGGCTGCTGCCTCCGCCATCGCTTCTGCCATGGCGAGATTACGCTCGTTGATCTGTTCCGGTGAAAACAGTGTCGAGATGCGTTTGCCCCGCACCACGATTTCGTTTGAAGCATCGGGTGCGGTGTCATTCATGGGGGTGTTCGCTATTTTGGCGGCGTAAAGCTCACCTTTACATCGCGCACGCCCTCGGGGAAACCGTGGGCGACCGCTGTGAAGCGACCTTTTTCACCAGCGCCCAGTTGTGACGCTGATGCGGTGACGGTCCATTGGTACAGTTTGTCTGAACCTTCACCCAACATGACGAGATCGAGAGACGGCACGGGAACGGGACCTGAAGCGACGTTCTCGATTTCACCGCGCACGATAAGTTTGCGGATACCGTCGCGGGTTTCCTTCACCGTGGTCACCCGCGCGATTTTTAGACCCGGATGATCGGACAGAAGACCGGCAGCACGATAGACCTGTGCTGACTGCGGTACGTTCTCCACAATCGTGTCTTTCAAGCCAACGCCCAAAACGCCAACCATGAGCAGGCAAAGACCGGCCAGAGCAGTTTTCGGCCACGGTGCGGAAGGGATAGCTTCGGGCGGCAGTGAATCCACGAAGATCGGCTCAGGCCGTTCTTCGGCAATGACAGGCAGATTCCGGTCCCGACAAGCGGTGTCCATCAGGTCTTCCATGGTCGGATCCATGGAAGGGGCTGCTACGATCATGCGGCCTGTCGTTTCAGAAACGGGTGTCCATTCGTGATCGCAGGCGCTGCATTGCAGCGGACGCGCTTTCACGACGATCTCTTGCGGTGGATCGCGGAAACGGGCGTCGCAGGCTGGGCAGATCACGGTCATAGCGAAACTCACTCACGTCTGGCAGACGCAAAGAGGGCGTCTTGATACCGCCTATTTATGAATGGAAATGGTTAATGCTTCGCTTCCAAAACCCGGCTGTGGAGCCGATCTTTATACCGTGTTAACCACGATTTAACCGTGCAGGGGTGAACGCTGCATCCGATAAACCGACCGCACTTCAAGAGGGAGCGCCGCATGATCCGATTCGATGAAGTCGGCGTTCGCTATGGAGCGGGCGAAGAGGTGCTGCGCGACCTCAACTTCACCATCGGCAAAGGCTCGTTCCAGTTTCTTACAGGCCCATCAGGTGCGGGCAAGACCAGCCTGTTGCGGCTGCTGTTCGCGTCCATGAAACCGACGCGGGGCAAGGTGGAACTGTTTGGACAGGACAGCGCCATGCTGGATCGTGAAAGCCTTCCTGCGCTTCGCCGCCGCATTGGCATCGTGTTTCAGGATTTCCGCTTGCTGGAACATCTCACACTTTACGAAAACGTCGCCCTGCCGTTGCGGGTGCGCGGTGTCGAAGAAGTTCGCTATCGGCGTGATGTGATCGATCTGTTGAAGTGGGTTGGCCTGTCCGCGCGCATTCACGCTCGTCCCTCCGTCCTTTCTGGTGGCGAACAACAACGTGCTGCTGTCGCACGAGCCTTGATCGACCAGCCTGAACTGCTGCTGGCGGATGAACCGACCGGCAACCTCGACCCGACATTGGCGCGTCGGTTGCTGCGACTGTTCATAGAGTTGAACCGCTCCGGCACGTCTGTCGTCATCGCGACCCACGACCTTGCGCTGATGGATCAGGTAAACGCGCGGCGCATGGTTTTGAACCACGGCAGGCTGGCGATCCATGATTGAACCGAAAAAGAAGGTCGGGCCATTCGTGGTGGACGAGAATACGGGCGAGTTCGAAAAACCAGCAGTGGTCGAAAAAACTGCGCCGAAACCGGATGTTGCAAAACCTGCTGCTGCCGAGCAGTTCAAAAAGCCGTCGCGGATCGCAAGCTTGGCCAAGCGGCGCGGTTGGAGCGGCAAAGCCGTCAAACCATCAACGGCAGCAGAGGGCGGCGAAGATGACCGGCCTCAACAATCCATCGTGCCCCATGCTTCCGTCGCCAGCACCGCGCTGACGCTGGTGGTTGCGATCATGACATTTCTTGCCAGCCTGACTTTGGGCGCGGTGACGTTGGTCAACGATTCTGCGCGCGGTTGGACAAGCGATGTTTCCCGCGAAGTGACAGTACAGATTGCACCTGCTGAAGGTCGCGATCTCGCAGCCGACATTTTATCGGCGCAAACGATTGCTGGCGCGATGGTTGGTATCGTCTCGGTCAAGGTGATGGATGATGCTCAAGTGTCAGAACTGCTGGCACCCTGGTTGGGTGCTGGCCTTGATCCTGCGCTCGGCGGCGTTGCCGATGCATTGCCCATTCCTGCGATGATCATGCTCGGTATCGACCTATCGAACCCGCCCGACCTCGACACGTTGCGTGTGCGGTTGGAAACAGAAATTCCCACCGCAACGTTGGACGATCATCGTGCATGGGTCGGACGCTTGGCTACAATGGCCGGCTCGATGATCGCTATCGGTATCGTCATCTTCCTGCTGGTGGTGGCCGCCACCGTTCTCATCGTGGTGTTTGCCACACGCGGTGCGATGGCGGGCAATGCCCATGTGATCGAGGTGTTGCATTTTGTGGGTGCTGAACCGCCCTATATTGCAGGGCAGTTTCAGAAGCACTTTCTGCTGCTTGGTCTACGGGGTGCCGTTGTTGGTGGCGTGGCTGCGATCATATCCTTCATCGTGATGGGGTACTGGACCGGCACATCTGTCGCCGATCCGGCAGCGGAGCAGGTGCGTGCACTGTTCGGTACGTTTTCAGTGGGGCCGGCAGGTTATCTCGGTGTCGCTATTCTCATTTTTGCTGTGGCGCTGCTGACAGCCTTCACCTCGCGCTACACCGTCATGCGCCATGTGGGCGGGCTTGATGGTACGGTTCGCTCGCGGGATTAGTTGGTGATAAAAGGGTTCTGGCAACTGTGACCGGAAGCTCTTCCCCCGCGCTGCAAACTGCGTGATAATAAGATGTAAGAGCTTTTCTGGCGGCGGAAGAGCGGTGAGATGTAACCGCGTTTGGTGCCCTGCAGGGGAATCCAATGCATAAGAAAGCGGGTGTATGGCTATGGCCGAGCCGCATGCCAATGATGGCAATGATTTAGGGCGTACCCGCAAGGTTGCGCGCGGCACGGGCCGTGGCATCGGGTTTCTGTTCCGTTTGTTTTCTCGTTTGTTTCTGGTGCTTCTTTTCATTGGCGTCGGGCTGCTTGTCGGCGGTTTCCTCAAGTTTTCAGACGGTGTGACGAGCACTGAGCAATTGGAAGCTGCGCGCGTACCAGCCGCTGATGCTGTTGTGGTGTTGACCGGCGGTTCGGCCCGCATTGCAGAAGGGTTGGACCTGATTGCAGCAGGCAAGGGCAAGCGGTTGCTGATCTCCGGTGTGAATGAAGATACAAGCGTGGCTGCGCTGAAGGCCATCAATACAAATCACGCGCCGCTTTTTGATTGTTGCGTCGACGTTGAACGTGCTGCGCTGGACACAATCGGCAATGCCCGCGAAACGGCAAAATGGGTGGCCGACAAGGGTTACTCATCACTTATTGTGGTCACATCCAGCTATCATATGCCGCGCAGTCTGCTGGAATTCCGCCGCACTATGCCCAAGCTTAATATCAAGCCACACGCCGTTATTTTGGAGCCACTGGCCCGCGAAGGCTGGTGGAAAAACCCGGAGACTTTGCGTTTTCTCGTCGTGGAATACGTGAAGTATGTCGGGGCAGCGATGCGTGAGTACCTGAAGCCGCAAACCATTAGCGCATTGCGCGGGTCCATGCTGGGCGGCTAGAGCGAAGCATCACGCTCGTCTCAAGCTGAAATCGTCATTATGCTCGCGCTTCGCTCCGTTCTCTTCAACATCGTCTGGGTCTTCAATCTGATTTTTCAGATGGTCATCCAAACCCCGTTTTATTTCTTTATGAGTTTTGAGGGTGCCGAGGAAGTGCCGAAGCGATGGGCACGTAGCAGCTATTGGCTGCAGCGTTGGATGGTCGGTACGAAGATGGAGATTTTGGGTCGCGAGAATATTCCGGTTAGTGGACAAGGCGCGCTGATAGCGGCCAAGCACCAGTGCAACTGGGATTTTTACGCCATCAATGAAATGCTGCCCAGCTCGGCGTTCGTGCTGAAGGAACAGCTGATGAAGCTGCCGTTTTTCGGCTGGTATGTCGCAAAACTGCGTCACATTCCTATTCGTCGTGAAGATAAGGGCAAGGCCATGCGCCGTATGCTCAAGATTGCGGCTGAACGCGTGGAAGAGGGGCGACAAATCCTGATCTTCCCTGAAGGCAGCCGTATGGCAGCAGGCGCGCCTCCAAACTACCGTTACGGCATTACGCGCATGTATCTCGACCTTAATACGCCCGTGGTTCCGGTGGCGCTGAACAGCGGCCTTTACTGGCCGCGTCACAGTTTCAAGCGCTACCCCGGTACGCTGCGCTGCGCGTTTCTTGAACCCATCCAACCCGGACTCGACAGCGAGACATTCGCGGCCGAACTGGAACGCCGCATCGAAGAGGGCTGTGAAGATCTCTACCTCATGGCGACCCGTGACGAGCATGTGCCGCCCATGTCAGCGGAGGTGAAAGCAGGTGTCGAGCGGGCCCGTCTTCGCGAAAAAGCCCGGTTGGAGACAACGGGCGAGGGCGCTTCCGCCTAGCGCTTCCACCCGCTTAGACGGGCGTCGAAGGGTAGAATATTTTCCCATTCACACATTTTGTTCTTGTAACGTTCCATTAACCAGTTCACTTTACGTTCTTAGGAACAAAACGGGATCATGGCGCAGGGCCACGAACTCCGGATGAAAGGAACTGATACCATGACCGCGCTGCAACACGTTCTTCCGCTTCATGTTCATACGCTTGTACAGGCGCAGGTAGAGCAGATTGCCGAGCGGCGGTCGGCCAACAAGGTTCGCAAAGTCTCTATGGCGCGGTGTGCTGCAACGCGGGCAGGGCTTGGGCGTTTCGTTTATCTGCAAGGCCAATCCGGTCGCCGCTACGTGTTTTCCGCAATCACGGCGGAACAGGCTTTGCTTTACGGCAACGGGGTGTTCGCTGCGCAGTCGGGTGAAGCTGGCGAGGTGGAAATTGGTTTCTCGGCTCATCGTGCAGTGGGGCGCGGCGCTTTGTTCGTGCATTTGCCCGATGATAACAGCGCTGCTGGCAACCGCGCTGTTCTGGCCGACCTATAATTCGCTAGCCGGGGCGAGATAAGCGGGCAGCCACAGCTTCCATACGTTCGTCGTGGATTTCCATTTCCCGCATCTTCTCCACGGTATCGAGGATATAGTCCTCGTTCTTGCCTGACTGCCCTTCCGCTCCGGAAATTTGGGCGACCAGCGCATCGATGGATAGATTGTCTGCATATTGCTGGTGCGTGGTGTCAGCCACGTAGCACAACATCGGCACCGTCTCGCCATTGTCCAAATGCCCCTCGCGGGTGACCTCGATATAGACATTGGTGACGAGCTCACGGGCGCGCAGATAGTCCACGACCTCGCGCTGTTGGTTCATGTTCACCTTAAACGCGACGCCCTCGCAAAACCCGCCCTCATCCAAACCCATGACGATGCCCGGGCTTGCTACAGTGCCGCGATGGACCCATGAGAAAATGCAAGGTGAACGGTGGACGCCGTGCATGGTCGCACGCTGGCGTTCCAGATAGTCAAATCCGGGCTTCCACATCAGGGAGCCGTAACCGAAGACCCAAAAATGGTCTGCTGGCACTTGGTCTTGTGTCATGCTGGTTTGTCCGCTCTCACCGCCGCGCTCAATCATTTTGCGCGTTGCCCAACTCCTGCCGGATCGGAAGCTCATTTAACAGCCCCTTACGGGCTTGCTAAAGTAGCTGCAGCGGGATTGAACGACGCATGAAAATTCTTCTCGCCCTGATTGTATTGATCGTCGCCGGATGGAGCGCCGCTTGGTTCGCACTCGCCGCCTATATTGGTGGCCAAACCGACGACGTCATCTCACGTTTGCGGACTGCCGGAACCGACGTCACCTGCGCGGACCGCGCTACCAGCGGCTTTCCTTTTGCCATGAAAGTGACCTGTGATTCGGTCGAATTTCAATCGCCACAACTCGTAGCTCCGGTCGCCGCTGGCCGGATGGCCGCGGGAATCGAACTGCCAGAACCCCGTAGACTGACCATCGATCTGGCTTCGCCCATCGCACTCGGCGCTTCGTCTCTGCGCTTCGACAATGCAGAGGCGATTATCGATGTGCGAACGGATGGTGGTTTTGATCTTGCCCGTTTCGGAATGCCGTCACCAACCCTGGCCTTTGGCGCCATCACAGCCAAGGCGGATATGTTGTCAGGCGAAGCGCAACGCAACGAGGCTGACCTTACGGTAAGCCTGCGCGGTAACAACGTGGCGAGCACCATCCCTCAGATTGGTAACCTTGCCCCCGCAACAGTCTGGCTGTTTGCCACGCTGACCGATGGTTATCGCGACATCGTAGAGCGCGGGCTGTCTTGGCGCGAAGTGCTGGCGGATGGTGGCAAACTCAACCTGCGTCGGCTCGATTTGAAAACCCGTGATAGTGGACGGCTGACAATTGTAGGCAATATCGACCTGTTGCCCGACGGACGATTGAACGGCCCGGTGCGTATCGCGGTGACCGATCCCGATGCTTTGCGCCGCTGGGTACAGCCGCTTGGCCCGCAAGCCGAACAGGTGGTCGCGACCCTGACACAGGCAGTCAATGGTATGGGGCAGGCGCGCGACTTCGATGGTACATCCATGCGCAGCATCGACGTAATGCTGGATAATGGCGCGCTGCGCCTCGGCTTTATCAAGATTGCCGATATTCCGCCGCTGAAACTGAACTAACTATCCGTTTTATAACGCCCGAAGTTCGGTTCCGACGTTTCCTGCCCGGCCTCAATGATTCCGCGACGAATTTCCCGCGTTCGTGTGAAGTGATCGAATAGAAGATCACCGTCCCCGTGACGGATAGCCCGCTGCAAGGCCGCTAGATCCTCGGAAAAGCGCCCCAGCATCTCCAGCGTCGCGTCCTTGTTGTGCAAAAACACGTCGCGCCACATGACGGGATCGGAAGCTGCGATGCGGGTAAAATCGCGGAAGCCGGATGCCGAATATTTAATGACTTCGGACTGAGTGATCTCGGCCAAATCATCCGCCGTACCGACGATGTTGTAAGCGATCAAATGCGGAATATGACTGGTCACGGCCAGCACGCGATCGTGGTGTTCCGGGGTCATTATATCGACCTGCGAACCAAGCGCGCGCCAAAATGCAGCGAGTCGTTCGGTCGCTTCAGGGTCGGTGCTTTCAAGTGGTGTTAGCAACTGCCAGCGGTTATCGAACAGCGTTGCGAAACCGGCTTCGGGACCAGAATGTTCAGTCCCGGCAATCGGGTGGCCGGGTACGAGATGCACGTTATCGGGAATGTGCGGTGCTAGTTGGTCGATGACCGAGCGTTTGACCGATCCCACATCGGTGACGATTGCGCCGGGTGCGAGGTGACCGGCCATACGCTCGCCAACCGAGGAGAACGCGCCAACCGGCACGCACAATATAACGCAATCGGAGTCGGTCACGGCTTCGCTGACACGGTCGGTATAAACGTCCCCCAAGTTCAACTCGCGGGCTTTGTCGAGCGTCTCGGCACGGCGGGTGCAGATGACGATTTCGTCTGCCAAGCCATCGCGGCGTGCGCGCAATGCGATGGATGAACCGATCAGGCCGATGCCGATCAGCGCCAACCGCTTAAAGGGTTGGAAGTTGGATGTGTCAGCCATTGAGGAATTCCTTCAACGTCGCGACCGTGCCTTTGCAGGCTTCTTCTGTGCCGATGGTCATGCGCATGGCATCGGGCAGGCCATAGCCTGCGACGCGGCGCAAAACGTAGCCGCGCGAGGTTAGAAAATCATCGGCTTCCGCCGCGGTGCGTCCGGCTTCCTGCGGGAAATGTATGAGGATGAAGTTGCCGACCGACGGTGTGACCGTGAGGCCCAGCGCTTCGATCTGTTCCGTGACCCAAACCAGCCATTCGTCATTATGGGAAATCGCCTTGTCCACCATGGAGCGGTCTGCGATGGCCGCTTCAGCGGCTGCTAAGGCTGCAGCATTCACGTTGAAAGGCCCGCGCACACGGTCGATGGCGTCACAGATTTCGGCGGGCGCAAACATCCAACCCACACGCAAAGCGGCAAGGCCGTGGATCTTGGAAAAGGTGCGGGTCATGACGACGTTGGAGTTTCCTGCCACCAATTCGATGCCGCTTTCATAGTCGTTGCGGCGCACATATTCCGCGTAGGCCGCATCAAGCACCAGCAAGACATTTGCCGGCAAGCTTTCGTGCAACCGGCGAACCTCGCTCATCGGCACATATGTGCCGGTCGGGTTGTTTGGGTTGGCCAGGAAAACGATTTTCGTCTTGTCTGTGACGCAGGCGAGAATGGCATCGACATCAGCCGTCTTATCGGTTTCCGGCGCGACAACGGGCGCAGCGCCAGCGGCCAGAATACCAATGCGGTAAACCAGAAAACCGTGCTCGGTGTAGATCGCTTCATCGCCTGGGCGCAGATAGGTTTGAGCCAACAGTCCAAGCAATTCGTCTGACCCGTTGCCGCATAAAATGTTGTCGGCGTTGATGCCGTGAGCCTTTGCGATTGCCGCACGCAAATTGCTCGCGGACCCGTCAGGATAATCCTCAAGCCGTTCGGCCAGTGCCGCGAAGGCAGCCTTTGCAGCGGGGCTTGGGCCGAGTGGCGTTTCGTTGGCCGACAGCTTGTGCAGCTTCACGCCAGCGGGCGCCTTCGACTTGCCCGGAACATAGGCAGCGATATCCATGACGCCGGAATTGGGTACAGGTTTTGTCATGGCTGCTTCTCGAACTGGGGTGGCGTCGGTGCTGTTGAGGTGTCGTTTAGATCACTAGCTTGCGTTTGGAAACGCCAGCGTTCTTCGCGGACGGCGTGTCGCGGCCAGTTCTGTTTGTATTGGAGCCAGTGCTGCTTGCCCCCTGTGGTGCGAGAACTGGCACAAACACACGGCGTGACTGCCGCTGCCGCACGGGCAAGCCTTGATAGACCTGCTTGGTTGCTTCCACCACCAATACGCCTGCAAAGGCAGGTACGAACCGGCGGCCAAAACGCTCCATGGTTGGCGCAAAACGGCTGGCCAGTTTTTTCGATGATGGCGGAAAGTGCAGCGCGTCCGACCAAGATGTCGGCGTGAACATGTGGCTGCGCAGAAGCTTCGACAATTGTCCGCCACTCCATGGTCGGCCGGAACCGTAAGGCGTGTGTTCCATCCGTGCCCAAACGCCACGTCGGTTTGGCACGACGATAATCAGCTTGCCGCCGGGAGCGAGTACGCGCCAGATTTCCGACAGGGCTTCATCGACATTTTCAAAATGTTCCAGCGCATGGACAAGCAACATGCGGTCGATGCTGGCGTCGGCCAGAGGCAGGTCTTCATCGAAAACCAAGGCCGTGGCGCAATCTTCGCCAAACGGCCAGTGCACTGCGCCTTGCCGCGCGGGCATCAACGCCAACGTGCGTTCTGCGTCTGCACGGAAAGCGTCCAGCCAAGGTGTTGCGTAACCGAGGCCGACCAAACGTTCCGATGTGAGCGGTTTCCATAGGCTCGTCAGCGCCAATTGCACGGAGCGACGTGCCATCGCACCCAGAGGTGTGGCATAGAACTGGCGAAGATCAACGATATCCATCTGCATGTGAGAGAATTACAGCTTTTGTTTCCCTTTGGGAAACGCTGTAATTCTCTCACATGCATAATATTTGCGCTCACGCAGATCGGCTTTGCCGATCGCTCCGCGAGGGCGGCGCGAGCCACGCGCCGGACACCTCTTCGGTGCCTTGCTGACTGACCTTACTGCAAGAAAGATAGATAGATGACCGATAGCACTCTCCAGATTTTCCAGTTTCCCTGCCGGAGCGACAATTATGGAATCATCATGCGGGAGCGTGGGGCTAAGGAAGCGATTTGTATCGATGCGCCGGAAGTGGAGCCCATTGAGGATGTGTTGGAAGATAAGGGGCTGCATTTGCACACGCTGCTCACGACCCATCACCACCAGGACCATGTTGAGGGCAACAAGTCGCTGAAAGCCTCGCAAAAGTGCACAATCATTGGGCCTGCGGAAGAAGAGGACCGCATTCCGGGCATCGACCAGTCTGTAAACCACGGTGACGAAATCGAGGTTTTGGGACGGCGTGTTCAAGTCATAGGAACACCCGGCCACACATTGGGGCAGGTGGCCTATTACTTCCCTGATGATGGTGTGGTGTTTGCAGCGGACGCGCTTTTTGCCATGGGCTGCGGACGCATCTTTGAGGGCGATGCAGAGATGATGCACACAGCCCTCCAGCGTCTTGCGCGACTGCCTGACGAGACGAAGGTTTACGCAGGCCACGAATACACGTTGTCTAACGCGAAGTTCGCTGTCTCGGTGGACGGCACCAATAAGCGGCTTCTGGAGCGTGCGCGCGAAGTTGAGCTTTTGCGCGATGAGGGAGCGCCTACGCTGCCGACGACCATTGCAGAAGAAAAAGCGACAAACCCGTTTCTGCGTGTGAAAGATCCCGCCATTCGCGCTTATCTAGGCATGGAAGATGCCGACGATGTGGACGTGTTTGCCGAACTACGCGTGCGCAAGGACCGCTTCTGATGGAGGGGTTTTCAGTAGCGGAGATCGTGGCTCAACTCGATCTTGCCCCACATCCTGAAGGCGGCCATTTCCGCGAGACGTTCCGCGATGAACACGGAACGGCAATCCTGTATCTGTTGGAAGCTGGCGAATGTTCCCATTGGCATCGTGTGATGGGCAGCGCAGAGACCTGGCACCATCTGGCGGGTGGGCCGCTGGCGTTGACGCTTTCGCCCAACGGGCATGACGCGGAAGCGCATCGGCTTGGGAAAGCGTTGGCGATGGGGGAGATGCCGCAGCACACGGTGCCAGCGGATTGGTGGCAGACGGCGGAAAGCCTTGGTCACTGGACATTGTGCGCCTGCACCGTCGCGCCTGCGTTCAGCTTTGAAAACTTCGAGATGGCCCCGCCGGACTGGCGACCGATGCCGCGGAGCAGTTAAATTTCTTCGATAATTTCGGGCACTGCTGCCTCTTCGGCAGGCCGATCAATGGGCCATGGCAGTAGTTTGCGCGGGCGGCCATAGGCGAAGCCCTGTAGGTAATCGACGCCCCATTCCCGCAGCATTTTTGCGGTCTCGTCGTCCTCGACCCATTCCACAACGGTGCGCGCGCCGTAGAGACTGGCCAGCTTTACTAGAGACTGAATAAAGGTCTGGTTCTCGACGCTGTGTTCCAGATCGACCGCGAATTGTCCGTCTATCTTGATGACATCGAAGGGCAAGGCTTTCAGCGTTCGAAACGAAGTGTAACCGGCACCAAAATCGTCCAATGCAACGCGACATCCGAGGTCTGCGAGTGAATTGATGAAACGGCGGGCCTCGTCATCGGATTCGGCAGCGTGGGATTCGGTAATTTCGACGATCAGGCGTTTGGCAATGTCGGGGCATTCATGGATCGCGTGTGCGACCTTCGACAGCCATTCGGGGTCGCAGGCCGTTTCGTTTGATACGTTTAGCGAGAAGGTTGCGGTGCTGCATCGCTTCATCGTTTCCAGCGCCAAATCGAGCGCGTGGTGGTCCACAAGCCGGATTAGTCCGAGACGTTCTGCGATGGCCACGAAGTCGCCAGCCTCGATGGATGTGCCGTCATGTTCTTCTAACCGCACAAGAGCCTCGTGGAAGGCCACTTCGCCGGTTTCTGCATCGACTATGGGTTGCCAGACCAGATGAATGCGGCCTTCGCGCAAGGCGTTGATGATGTTTTCTGCCATGATGCCAGCTTCGAGCCGAAGGCGTTCGCGTTCCGGGTCAGGGCGATAGACAGCCACGACATTGTCGCGGTTGCGGCGGCTTTCTTCCAAAGCCTGATTGGCTGCCATAAAGGCTGTACGGCATTCGCGCGCGTGCTGTGGAATGGAGACGCCGCCTATGGAAATGGTGAGCGCGATTGAGCCGCAATCGGTGATGATAGGCTCATTGCGTAAGACATTGAGCATACGATAGCCGGCAATCAGCATGTCTTGGTCATCGCATTCGGGCAGCACTACGCCGATTTTTGCACCGGAAAAGCGGCCCACAATATCTGTGGCGCGCAGGTTGGCTGTAATGCGGCGGGCGGCTTCGCTCATCACGGCGTCACCAGCTTCAAAACCATAGACTTGATTGACGAGGTCGAAGTGTTCCAACCCCAAAAGGATGAAAGATGCAGGCTTCCCGTCATCCACGAGGGTGGAGAAAAGTGTGTCCAGCTCGACGGTCAGGCGCGCACGGTTGAGAAGACCAGTGAGAGGGTCGAAGCGCGACATGCGGTCGACACGCTCTTCGCGTTTGCGGCGCTCGGTGACGATGCGAATTACACCATGCGCCCGTGCTGGACGCCCGGTTTCAGGATTGGCGAACCAACGGCCAGTGTCTTCAAGCCACACGTCTTGCCCATCACGAAGATGACCGCCGGAAAGTGCGTATTGAATCTGATAGGGAACGCCGGTGCCGTCGTCGGTCTGTTCGCTTTCGGCCAGTGCTGCGCCACGGCTGTTGACGCTACCCGGCACGAGAAGCGCTTCCCAGTTCCGGTTGGTCATCATCATGCCGGTATCTGTTATGCCCAGCAGATCGCTCGTGCCTGTGCTCCAATCGAGATAATCGTTGGCCAGGTTCCATTCGTAAACGGCCTCACCAACGGAATTCAGAACACCGTCAGCAGAAAAGCGTCGCTCCGCCGTTTGCGGCTGCGCGTGTAGTGCTTGGACATTTGCAGTGATAGACATTTGTGTCCTGTGGGCGCGCGACATTCCGCAAACAACATAGCTTTTAACGGTTAACGAAGCGGTAACCACGTTGGTGCCGATGCGGGTTTTAAGTGTTTATGATTTCGCGCAATGCCGCGTTCCACTGCGCGTCATCACCCTTCCATTCACTGTCGTCGCTAGACAGGAGTTGAACATCTATTCCGTCGGGAAAATCGCCTGTGAAGCGGTCTTTTCTGGAGACTGCCGCGAGGTTGATAGGTGATCGGAAAAGATTGGTGAGTGATGCTTTCAGGCTCAACAGACGGTTAGCGTCGAAGGTTACGCGATCTATCTCATTGCTATCGAAAACGTCGCCAATCAGATTGTTCTGGGTGTTGGAGATAATGAACAACGTTCTGGTCGGATCGAGCGCCAGAAATTGCGCCCGCTGGTTGGCAAATTTTGCGGCTTCCCGCTCGAAGGTTTCCTCCAATGCCAACTCGCGCAGATCGCCTTTGCGTTTCATGTATCCGTGCCAGAACCACAGGTCATGACGGGGCCAGAAAACGTGGTTGCGTCTAATTTCCAGCTCCGTCAGTTGCGGCGCATCCAGCTTGCTGTCGAGCAGGGAAATACTGCTGTCAGCTGGACAAATTAGCCAGTCGAACGGGCCTTTTTTGAAGGTAACAATTTCGGGATTTTCAACTGCAAAACGCGCCAGTTGGTGGGCGCTTTGACAGGACATGCCAAGGCTGACGATATCCATTTTTGCAGTGGGTTTTGACTCGTTCATCGCCGAGTATTACCGCTTCGTACAGGCCTTGCGCAAATCGCTCGGCCTGACCTCTCTCAGTCCAACAGTACCGGCCAGATGCTTGGCCTGTGAAAGGGTGCACATGGCCGCGTATGAAGATTTGATGGCCCACATGGCCCGCGTACAGGCACTGTCTCAAGTGGCCGGAATTTTATCGTGGGACCAAGAGGTGATGATGCCGCCCAAGGGTGCTGCAGCGCGGGCCGAACAGGCTGGTGCGCTGGAGGCTGTGTCCCACGGTTTGCGAACGGATGCGCGTATCGGCGAATGGTTGGCGGCGCTCGATGGCGGTGATCTAAACGACGTGCAGGCGGCAAACGTGCGGCTGATCCGCAGGTCATTCGACCGCGATTCCAAAGTTCCGGCACGATTGGCCGAGGAACTGGCCCGCACCACGACCCGCGCGCAGGGCGTGTGGGCGGCTGCGCGGGCAGCGAACAGCTTCGCTGATTTTGCGCCGGAGTTGAAAACTATCATCGCGCTCAAGCGTGATGAAGCAGCCGCTATCGCTGCGCCGGGGCAAAGCACATACGACGCTCTGTTGGCGGATTTCGAGCCGGGCATGACGGTCGATGTGCTGTCGCCGTTGTTGGAAGGCATGCGCCCACGGCTTTCCGCGCTGCGTGCAGCGATTGCCGAAAGCGGTCGTCAGGCCCCTGCGATGAGCGGTGATTTCCCCACCGATGGGCAGATGAAACTTGCCCATCTGATGGCTGAAAATGCGGGCTACGATTTCGAGGCCGGACGGCTCGATCTTTCCGTCCATCCGTTTTCCAGCGGCACGATGGACGATTCGCGCATCACCACGCGGCTGGAAGATGATGATCCGCTGGGCTGCCTCTATTCCACCCAGCACGAGGTCGGCCACGCGCTCTACGAACAGGGCTTGCCGCGCGACCATGCGCTGACGCCTGTCGGCACTCATGTTTCCATGGGTGTGCACGAGTCCCAGTCGCGGCTTTGGGAAAACCAGATTGGCCGCAGCCACGCTTATTGCCGTTGGCTCTTTCCACACTTTCAAGAGCATTTGGGTGATGGTGGACTGCTGGACGAGGATGCGTTTTATGCTGCGATCAACCGTGTCGAGACGGGTTTCATCCGCACCGAGGCGGATGAAGTGCATTACAATCTCCACGTTCTGCTGCGCTTCGAGCTGGAGCGCGATTTGATCGGTGGGGCGCTGGAAGTCGATGATCTGGAAGCGGCATGGAACGAACGTTTCGAGCGCGATTTCGGTCTGGCCGTGCCCGATGCTGCCCACGGCGTGCTGCAGGATGTGCATTGGTCGGTGGGGCTGTTCGGCTACTTCCCGACCTATTCGCTGGGCAACATCTATGCAGCGCAGTTGAATCTCGCGCTGCGTGAAACGGCCCCTGATCTCGATGAGCAGATTGCGGCTGGCGATACGTCCACAGTGCTCGCGTTCCTAAGGGAGCGGGTGCATGTGAAAGGCAGTTTGCTGGAACCGGCAAAGCTTATGCAGCAGGCGTCCGGCCAAGCGGTTTCCAGCAGCCCGTTGCTCGATTATCTGGAACAGAAATACTCTGCGATTTACGGGCTGAATTTGTGACCATTTTCGACAAACCATTCACCCAACAAGAACCCATCGACGAAGCAACCATCGCCCGTGTTGGCGACATCCTTCGCACGGGTCGCCTGCATCGTTACAACACTGTGCCGGGCGAAGTGTCGGAAGCTGCTGCGTTGGAGGCGGAATATGCAAAGTGGCAGGGGGCAGATTATGCACTTGCTTGCGCGTCCGGCGGTTACGCGCTTGCGGTGGCGTTGAAAGCTGCTGGCCTGAAGGTGGGCGATCCCGTGCTAGCCAATGCCTATACGCTGGCCCCGGTGCCGGGCGCGATCCACAATGCCGGTGGCGTGCCGGTCTTCGTCGAGATCGACGAGGAGTGGCACATCGACATTGCTGATCTGGAAGCCAAGGCTGCATCTTCAGGCGCGAAGTTTCTCATGCTGTCCCACATGCGCGGGCATATCGCGGATATGGATGCAGTAGGGGACATCTGCGAGCGCTACGGCATCACCATGGTGGAAGACTGCGCCCATACGATGGGGGCGCATTGGAGGGGCAAACGCTCCGGAAATTTTGGCCATGTGGCCGCGTTTTCACTGCAAACCTACAAGCACATCAACACCGGCGAGGGCGGGTTGCTGACGACGAACGACCCGCAGATCGCCGCCCGTGCCACCATAATGTCAGGCTCCTACATGCTCTACGGCAGCCACGGCGCTGGGCCTGATGAAGCGGCGTTCGACGGTATCCGCACGGCGACACCCAACTATTCCGGTCGCATGGACAATCTGCGTGCAGCCATTGCTCGTGGACAGTTGGTCGGGCTGGATGAGAAGGTGGAGCGGTGGAACAGGCTGTATCGTGCGCTCGATACCGGCCTGCGCAAAAGTAACGCCATCACCACGCCCGTGCGCCGCGATCACGAACATTACGTTGGTTCGTCGCTACAGTTCCGCCCGGCGCTGGATGCATCGCAATTTCCCGATTTCATCACTGCCTGTGCCAAACGCGGGGTGGACGTGAAATGGTTCGGAGCGAACAAACCGACAGCGTTTACCAGCCGCTACGATTCTTGGGAATATCTGGGCGAACCGCAGGACCTGCCGCAAACCCGCAACGTGTTGTCCAACACCTGCGATATACGTGTGCCACTGACATTCGATGAGGCGGATTGTGCGGTGATCGGGTCCATCATCGTGGACGAGTGCAGCCGGGCAACAGGCCATGTCTAAAGCACTTTGTCATCTATGACGCGTTGAGCCTGTGCTGTTCATCACTGTATGATGCTGCCAAGCGAGGCAGTATCGCGATATTATTTTGATGTTCAGGGGAACATTCATGTTTGGCAAATTCTTGACCGCAACAGCTTTTGCGTTGGTGGCTTTAGTTCCGTTTCACGCAAACGCCTCAGAGCCCACCGTTCAAAATGCCGCGGCGCCTACGACCATCGTCACGGCGCCCTACATGGCTGCAAAGCCTGCTGACGGCATCTACGACATCGTTATTTTGGGTGACTCGCTGGCTGATGGTCTGCATCAGGGTTTGACGCAGTTGAACAAGGATGACGACACGTTTCGCACCGTGAAAAAATCCAAGGTGAACACAGGTCTCGTGCGGTCCGATCGCTATGACTGGAACAAGGCTGCGCGCAAGATTTCTCAGTCGGGAAAATACGACATCGCCATCGTCCAGCTTGGCCTCAATGATCTTCAGTCCATCCGCGAAAAGGGCAAGAAGCACCATTATCCGTCCGACGGTTGGAAGGAGCGTTACATTGCTCGGGCCAAGGCGCTGGCTGATGATTTGAAAGCGTCCGGATTGACCGTTTACTGGACAGGCATCCCTATTGTTTCGCAGAAAAGCTATCCTGAGGACTATGCTTTCGTGAACGGTATTCTTGCCGATGTAGCCCGGCAAACAGGTGTGAAATTTGTCGATACCTGGACGCCACTGGCGGACGCGAAGGGCGAGTTCAGCCCTTACCACAAGGACGCTGACGGCAAGACGCAGGAGATCCGCAATCGCGATGGCGTTCACTTTACGCCTAGCGGCTATCTGATTTTTGCCGGAATTGTAGACGATGCTATCAAGGCCGATATCGCCGCGATGACCGCTTCGAACTAGCTTCCTGCTCCATATTGGGAGTGCGTTGCGGTTCCTGTGGTCGCTTTTCGTTAACGCTGTTCGGTTAGTTTTCGTTAAGGCGCGGTGTTGCCCGCCATAGCGTTTTAACAATCGTTCAGCAGGTCTCGTTCATGCGTCGACAAGCGGTTTTCAGCTTGAAACTCGCCACCGCTTTTGTCGGTGTCGCAGGTATAGGTCTTTTGGTTGGTTGCCAGCAGGCGGGGCAAAGCAAATCCAACTCGCCGTTCGCAAACGTGGCGCAGAACCGTCCAATTCAATCGCAATTTCCCACCGCTACACCGACGCAGCGGGCAAGTGCCATCCGCACCGCGCGTGATGGGTTGCAGAAGCAAAGCAGCGAACTGACAGAAGCGACAGAAGAGGTCGAGCCGACACCGGTGGTCGTTGCAGCGCTTACCCCGACGGACGTCTCGCCGCCCGCACAACGCGCTACAGATGCAATCGCGTCGCCCCGCCCGCCAAAATCAAAGCCGGAAACGGTAGCCCGTCAGAACGGAAAACCGCTGGCTGGTTTCCGTGCGAAACTGGCTGGTCTGAAATCCGGAAGCCGCACCAAGCCGGTGACAGTGCTGCATATCGGCGACAGCCATGTGGCATCGGATTCTTTTACCCGTGGCATCCGGCGGGCGTTGCAAAATGAATACGGCAATGCTGGTCGTGGTGCGGTCATTCCGGCCAAGGCGTTCAAATACGGTGTGGCCGATCAGGTGCGGATGACGTCCAACGGTTCATGGAAAGCGCGCACCGCTTTGCGTGTTAAAGAGCAGCGCTTCGGTCTGTCCGGCGTGTCGGTCGCCACTCGTTCCTCGCGGGCGAAAATGACGTTGCTCAGCCAGAACGGCACGTTCGACTGGGCGCAGGTCACGGTCGTATCCGGCCCATCGCAGGGGCGTGTGGTTGTGTCGGCAGGCGGTGTCGAAAAGACATTCGATGCTCGCGCGGCGTCCAAAGGTTCCAAGACATTCCGCATCGACGCCAAGGGCAGTGAACTCATCGTGCGCGGCGGTGGCGGCTCGCGCATCGAAGTTCTGTCATGGGCCACAGGTCGCGAAACGCCGGGCGTGCGCTATGTGAATTTCGGGCTCATTGGGGCGACGGTGAACATAACTCGTCGGTTTGATCCCAAGCTCGTGGCGAACGATGTGAAGGCCATTGCGCCGGACCTAATCGTCTATGGTTACGGCACGAATGAAGGCTTCAACGATAATCTCGATCTGAAGCGCTACGCGAAACGCGGCAGCGCTTTCATGCAGTCGCTGGCCGATGCAGCGCCGCAAGCCGATCTCGTTTATATTGGCGCCGCCTCCGGTCTTCGCCGCAAGGGCAAAGGTGCAAGCTGTGGTGGCGGCTGGAAAGAGCCGCGGAGGCTCGGCCCACTGCGCGATACCGTGCAGCAAATGGCCAAGCGCCAGAACGCGGCCTACTGGGATTGGTCCGAGGCTATGGGTGGCCGCTGCGCCATCAATCAATGGGCTTCGAAGAAGCTCGCTGCCAAGGACCGTGTTCACCTCACATCGCGCGGCTATGCCCGCTCTGCCAACGCCTTTGCAGCCTTCCTGATGGGCGGCGATGTGACTGTGGCGCAGAACTAGGTTTCGCGTCCCGGGTAACGCCCTGATTTCGCATCGGCAAAAAACACCCTAGAAGGTGTTGCATCACTTCACGCCGGTTTCGCCTGCCTTGCTGTTTCCAACTCCCACATTCGCGATATTCTTCCCGTTGGTCTTCGCTGCCGCATGGGCGCTGCGGGAGCGGGAAGTCGCGCGCAAATGGCTGTTGCTGGGTGCGAGTTACGTCTTCTACGGCTGGTGGGACTGGCGCTTCTGTTTCCTGCTTCTGCTGGCTTCGCTGGTGGCGTGGGCAGCGGGTTTGGCGCAGCGTGATGGACCTCGAAAGGGCGTCGTCACGGTCGCCGTTATTGCGCTGCTCGGCATTCTGGCGGCGTTCAAGTACTACGGCTTCTTTCTGCAGAGTTTGCAGGATGGACTGTTCGCGCTGGGCTTGCAGCGCGACCTTCCGTTCATGCAGATCGTGCTGCCGGTGGGCATATCCTTCTTCACGTTTCAGGCGATCTCTTACGTAGTAGATGTCTATCGCCGCGAGGTGATCGCCCGCGAAGCACCGCTGGATGTGCTGCTTTACATCGCCTTGTTCCCGCAGTTGGTCGCTGGTCCCATCGTGCGGGCTGCGGATTTTCTGCCGCAGTTGGAACGACGGGCGGAACTGACGCGCGCTGCCATCTCCGTCGGCTTTACGTTGATCGCCTTCGGGTTGTTCAAGAAAATGGTGGTGGCGAATTACTTGGCCGTCGATCTGGTGGACCCGGTGTTTCTCGATCCGCAAGCGCAATCGAGCCTGATGCTGCTGCTCGGCACCTATGGTTACGCGATGCAGATCTATTGCGATTTTTCGGGCTACAGCGATATCGCCATCGGCACGGCGGCGTTGCTGGGTTTTCATTTTCAGAAGAATTTCGATCAGCCCTATCGCGCATCATCGCTGCAGGATTTCTGGCGGCGTTGGCACATCTCTCTGTCGCAATGGCTGCGGGATTATCTCTATATACCGCTGGGCGGTTCGCGCTTCGGCACATGGAAGACCTACAGCAATCTGCTCACCACGATGGTGCTGGGCGGATTGTGGCACGGGGCCGCTTGGAATTTTCTGATATGGGGCGCGATCCATGGCGCGTGGTTGGCGACGGAGCGGGCGCTGGGTTGGCGTGGTGGTACGGGTGCAGGGCGGATGCTTGGTTGGCTGGTGACATTCCATCTGGTTTGCGCCGCGTGGATATTCTTTCGCGCTGCCGATCTCGATGTGGCGCTGACGATGTTTGCGGGTCTGGCGGATTTCACCGTTGGCACCGGCGAACTGGCATGGTTCACGCTGGTGGTGCTTTTCGTGCCGTTTCTGTTCCAGTTCGGGCCGCGCATGCTGGCTGAAAATGTTGCGGCAAAGTTGACTGCGGTTCCTCTCTGGTTGGCGGGGGGGGCGTTCATCACGGCGATACTCGTGATCGTGTGGCTATCACCGCCGGGCACTGCGCCCTTCATCTATTTTCAGTTCTGAGGAGCCGACATGCTTGCCACCCGTTGCCTCGCGATTTTTCTCTTCGGCCTTTTGACGCTTGCTACTTTTCAATCATCAGCAATCGTTACAACGACGTATGATCTGCCGGAAAGTGAGATGAATGAGCGCGTCGTGCTGCTTGCTGAAACATGGCATGGCTGGATGCAGGAGCTTGGCCTGGCTGGTATCACCGAGGCTATTTCCGAACAGCTTGAAGAATGGCGTGAGCAAACCATCGCAGCGACGTGATGCAAGATGTGATGGTTGTGCATGGCAGGGCTGTTTGAAACCGGCGTGCGCAGGCCTAGATGTGGTGAGACAGATCCGGCCCCACTTTCAATTTTCGATTTCTCGGCGGCACGGACCCAAGAGTAAGACCATGACCTTCAGACCAGTAGCATCTCAGTCTCAGGCCGTTCCCACCATGGAAGGCGCGGGCGTTCATCTGCATCGCGTGTTCGGCTTCGACGAGCAGAACCGTTGCGATCCGTTTTTGATGATGGATGATTTTCGCAATGACGACCCGGCCAAATATGAAGCCGGTTTCCCGTGGCACCCCCATCGTGGCATCGAAACGATAACTTATGTGCTGGAGGGCACGGTCGAGCACGGCGACTCGCTGGGCAATCGCGGTGTGCTGGGCGCAGGTTCGGTGCAGTGGATGACCGCTGGTTCCGGCATCATGCATCAGGAAATGCCATCGGGTAACGAGCGCGGGCAGATGCACGGCTTCCAGCTTTGGGCCAATCTGCCGTCTTCGTTGAAGATGACCGATCCGCGCTATCAGGATATCTCGGGCAAGGAATTTCCGATCATCACGGATGACGACGGCGTGGCGGTGAAGATCATCACCGGGGAATTCTGGGGTACAAAAGGACCGGTGGACGGTATCGCAGCCGATCCGATGATCCTTGATGTGTCCATGCCGGCCAACACCCGCAAAGTGTTGCCGGTGGATACCTATGCTTCGACCTTCGCCTACATTTTCGCGGGGCAGGGAACGTTCAAGGACGCGTCCAATCCCGTAGGTGTGAAGGTGGAGAAGGTGTTTGCGGGCGAGGAACTGAACATTCGCGATATGTCCGGCAACCGCACGCTGGTGCGCTTCGATACGGGCAACGAGATCGTTGTGAACTCCGGCCAGGATGGAATGCGGTTTCTTCTGGTCTCCGGCCAACCGATACAGGAGCCGGTGGCGTGGCACGGGCCGATCGTTATGAATACACGCGAGGAACTGCACGAGGCTGTGCGTGATCTGCAGCAAGGGACGTTCATCAAGAAGGGTGCCAGTGGCGTGCCGGGGGCTGCTTAAATAAAAAGGGCGGGAGTTTTCTCCCGCCCTTTTCAAATGTCTGGCTAGCTCTGGCCTAAGTCGGCCAACCGCCTACTGCCTTCACTTCGAGAAACTCGTCCAAGCCCCACTTGCCGCCTTCACGGCCGTTGCCGGACTGTTTCATGCCTCCGAATGGTGAGCCTGCACCGCGGCCCTGGCCGTTCATGTCCACCATGCCGGTGCGAAGCTGGCGGGCGACACGTTTGGCTTTTTCGGGGTCGGTGGTCTGCACATAGTTGGTGAGGCCGTAATCGGTGTCATTGGCGATGGCGATTGCTTCTTCTTCGGTGTCGAAGGGCATCATCGACAGAACGGGGCCGAAGATTTCCTCACGCATGATCTGCATATCGTTGTTGCAGTCTGCAAACACCGTCGGGCGCACGTAGTAGCCACGGTTCAAACCGTCCGGGCGGCCCATGCCACCGGCGACAAGTTTCGCGCCCTCATCGATGCCGACCTGAATGAGATCCTGTACCTTGTCGAACTGCATCTGCGAGACCAGTGGACCGATGTGACGGCCTTCTTGCGACGCGGAATTGACCGATGTGGCCTCCGCTGCGGCCTTGGCCTGTTCCACCGCTTCGTCGTAACGCGAGCGTTCGACCAGCATACGGGTGGGGGCGTTGCAGGACTGGCCGGTGTTGTTGAAGCAGCGGATGATGCCCTGTTTCACGGCTTTCTCGTCAGCATCGGCGAAGACGAGGTTCGCGCCTTTGCCGCCCAGTTCCAAGGACACGCGCTTGATTCTGTCGGCGGCGGCTTTGGTGATGAGACGACCGGCGCGGGTGGAGCCGGTGAAGGACACCATGTCCACGTCTGCGTGGTCGGTCAGCTGCGAGCCGACGCCCGGGCCGTCGCCGTTGAGCATGTTATACACGCCGGCGGGAACGCCAGCTTCGTGCAGGATTTCGGAAAACAGAATGCCGGACAGCGGCGACTGTTCGGATGGTTTCAACACCATGGTGCAACCGGTGGCGATGGCGGGCATCACCTTCAGCGCGATCTGGTTCATCGGCCAGTTCCAAGGGGTGATAAGGGCACAAACGCCAATGGGTTCATGGATGATCTGTGTGCTTTCATCACCTTCGCGCAGCGGATGTTCGAATTCGAACTCCTTCAAAGCCTGAATGAACGCCTTGATGTGGCCTGCACCAGCACCGGACTGCTGCTGCTTCGCCATATCGATAGGCGCGCCCATTTCGCGGCTGATGGTTTCGCCCATCTCGTCGGACCGTTTGGCGTAGATCGCGAGAATGTTTTCCATCAGCTCGAGACGTTCGGCTTTTGTGGACCACTGCCACTTCACAAACGCAGCTTTCGCTGCTGCGACGGCAGAATTGGTGTCGGCTTCTCCGCCGAGCGAAATCTGCGTTACGACCTCTTCGTTCGACGGGTCGATCACGTCGAATGCGGTTCCGGCCTGTGGAGCGACCCATGCGCCGTTGATGTAGAAATTGCCTGCGTTTTTCATGAAATGCGCCTTTCGCCCCGAATTGCGGGGTCAGAATTTGTCTTCTGCCTTCAGATAGGGGGCAAAAGGCACAATGTCATGCACCAGTTCCGTCGCACCCGTCTTGCCAGCGACATTTGTGGCCAGTTGACGGGTGATGACATTGCGGTGAGCCGGTATGGACTGGCGTGTCGGGTAGCCTATGTTTGCGTGAAGTTTCCAAAAGGAGTTTGCGACATGGCACTCAATAAACGCGCTTTTATAGGCTTTCTGGTGGCTCTGCCTGCTGTTGCGGTGCTGTCGTGGTATCTACCGGCAGGCGCTGCGCCCAACATCTACGCTGAAAGCGGCGTTGCTATCGACGGCACAGACACGGTCGCTTACTTTACCGAAGGAAAACCTGTGCCGGGCAAGCGTGAGTTCAGCCACGAGTGGAACGGCACGACATGGCTTTTTGCCAATGAAGAAAACCGCGCGAAGTTCGCAGCCGACCCTGCAGCGTTTGCGCCGCAATATGGTGGCTACTGCGCTTATGCGGTTAGCGAAGGTTACACGGCCAGCACGGTTCCGGACGCTTGGAAAATCGTTGATGGCAAATTGTATCTGAATTACTCGAAAGGCGTGCAGTCGACGTGGGAAGAGAACCAGTCGAAACGCATCGTGGATGCTGACGGCAATTGGCCATCCGTCCTCAAGTAGCACTCCTTCAAACGCGTGACCCCAATTGGATTCGAACCAATGGCCTCGGGATTAGGAATCCCGCGCTCTATCCTGCTGAGCTATGGGGCCGCGCGAGGCGCACCATAGTCTTGGGTTAGATGAGCTTCAACACGGCAAATCCACCGATCAGCAATGCGAGAGCTATCAACGATAGTGGGCCGAACCAGCGGTCGATCATGGTTTTGATGAACGGGCCGAATTTCCACAGAAGCAGAGCAACCAGGAAAAATCGTGCGCCGCGCCCGACGATGGACGCGATCAGGAATGTGCCGATGTTCAGGCCCGTGACACCGCTGGCGATGGTGATGACCTTGAAGGGCAGGGGCGTGAAGCCACCCGCGAGTACGATCCACGCTCCCCATTCGCCGTAAAGGGCGGAGAATTTCGCGAAGGCTTCTTCGCCGCCATAGAAGGCCAGAAGCGGTTGGCCCGCGATGCCGAACAGCTGCGCCCCGATGAAATAGCCGAACAGGCCGCCCGCTACCGAAGCTGCGGTGGCAACGCCTGCCAGTAGAAAAGCGCGGCGCGGTGCGGCGATGATCATGGGGATGAGCATCACGTCAGGCGGAATGGGAAAGAACGATGATTCTGCAAAAGCCACCAGTGCCAAAAGCCAAACGGCCTTCGGGTGAGCAGCAAGCGCGAGGGTCCAGTCGTAGATCGGGCGCAGGAAATTCAAAGGGCTAGCTCCAAGATATACGAGGCAATACGGACGAGGCGTGGCTGGCTTTAACCGACACGGTTGCAAGCCTCAACATGGCCGCCCAGACTGAAGAAATGGTTCCCGTTTTCATCATTGCCGCCGTTGTTGCCAGTTTAGCGACTTCTGCGTTTGCAAATTGCCGTTCAGCAAAACCGGTCTCGGGCATAATCGCTGATGGCGGTACCTCGTTGGGGTTTCAACTGCGGGTAGGCGAACAGCGTTACGTTATTGCAGGCCTGCACAGCGAAAGGCCGATCGCGATGAAAAGCGAGGCCATTTCGCTGCACCCAATTTCCGAACCCGACCGCTACGGGCGCATCGCCGTTATGGTTGGGCAAGGCGATTCGTTTTTACAGGAAACTTGGCTCAAAGCTGGAAAAGGCATCATTTACAGCCGTAACCTGGCTGGTGAGTGTCTTAAGCAGTTACGGAAGGCGGAAGATGCCGGTCGCGCTGCAAAATTGGGGTGGTGGCGTGAAAACATGGCGTTTCCTGCCGAAAATCCAGCCGCAATTGCTGAAAAGAAGGGCCTGTTTGCCGTTGTTTCCGGTCGTATTCTATCGATTGGCGACCGAAAAAGACGCCTCTATCTCAATTTCGGCCAGAACTGGGCCGAAGACTTCACCATATCTGTTGCCAAGACGGGGGCAGGCCGGTTCAACGGAAACGTGGATGAGCTGATTGCGGCGCAAGGGCGTCGGGTCGAAGTCCGCGGTTTGGTCGAATTGGCTCGGGGGCCCCTCATCCGGTTGTTTCATGTTTCTCAAATCCGTTTTCTCAATGAACCTGCCATTCGCCGTTAGGTCGAAACGCGCTGTGTTGCCGGTTTTGCTTTGCTCGCTGCTGGCGTTGCAGAGCTGTCGTTTCTTGTCCGGTGAAGATTCCATCGAGTCCGCATTGCTGCCTAACGAGGGCGCGCGGGTGGAAGGTGAGGTGGGTAATGAACAGGTCACAGTGGATTCCGTGCAGGCCCGCGATCCGCAGGCAAAGCTTGGTGCGCAAAATCACGAACGTATAGTGGCGCAAAATGGCGGTGCTTATTCCGACCGGCAGTTGGAGGAACTCGTGGCCTTGGTGACGGCGGACCTTGTGTCCCAAACACGTGAGAAAAACCGCGCCTATTCCGTCACCATTCTCGATTCGCCTAAGGTAAACGCCTTTGCGCTGCCCGGTGGCTATTTGTACATCACGCGCGGGTTGCTCGCGCTGGCGAATGATGCGGCTGAAGTTGCTGCCGTTCTGGCGCATGAAATGGCGCACGTTGCGGCCAATCACGGTGTCGCCCGCAGTCGAAAATCCAAGACGCAGGACTTGGCCAATCAGGTGGCAACCAATGTGGTATCAAACCCTATCGTTGGCCGGTTGGCGCAAAAATCTACAAAAGAACGGTTGCAGGCCTTTTCGCAAAACCAAGAGCTGCAAGCGGATGCCATCGGCATCAAATTGTCGGGCCGTGCTGGCTTCGACCCTTACGCGGCGGCGCGGTTCTTGCGCTCTATGGATGGTTTCACGGCATGGCGTTCAGCGGTCAATCGCGTGTCCAACGACATGTCGACATCGCACCCCTCTACACCTCGCCGTATCGAAATTGCTGAACGCCACGCGCGGGCTTTCGGCCAGCCAAGTGTTGGCGACACGCGCCGCGACCGGTTCCTGAAGGGCATCGACGGCATGGTGTTCGGTGAAAATGCGTCGGGGGGAACAGTGCGAGGCAACCGCTTTGCCCACACCGCGCTGGGGCTGACGTTTCAGGTGCCTGAGAATTTCAGCCTGACGAATGGTGATGCCGCGGTTTTGGCAACCGGCCCCCGCGAGATGGCGTTGCGCTTTGATTCTGTGGAACGCAAAGGCCTGCCTAAAAGCGCGGTCGATTACATATCATCGGGTTGGGTAAACGGGCTTGATGAAAGCTCCATAACGCCGGTCACAATCAACGGAATGAAGGGCGCAGTGGCGCGCGCACAGGCAGGTGATTGGCAGTTCTCAATCCACGTTTTGCCGAAGGGTGACAATTACTACCGCTTCATTCTGGCAGCGCCACGCACCAATGCGGATATAGGTCCGATAGGAAAATCTATCGTGAAAACCTTCCGTGGTTTGAAGAAAACGGAAGCGGCCCGTTTTGCGCCTTTGCGTCTGCGGGTGGTGACGGTTGGTGCAAATGACAGCGTCGCGCGGCTATCCAAACGAATGTTCGGTGTATCTCGTCCCGAAGAGCTTTTCCGTGCGCTGAACGGGCTTGGGGCGAGTGGCGCTGTAAAGACCGGAGATCGCGTGAAAATCGTGACCGGCGGCTAAGTTTCAGCTCGCTAATGCGAGGGGGTGCGCCGTTTCGACCAGGTCGCGCAACCGTTCTTCTAGAACATGGGTATAGATTTGGGTTGTCGCGATATCGGCATGGCCGAGCAATTGCTGCACGGCACGCAGGTCTGCACCGTTTTGCAAAAGGTGGCTGGCAAAGGCGTGGCGCAGCACGTGTGGTGACAGCTTTGATGCCGGCAGCCCTGCAGATGTAGCGAGCGCTTTTAAATCACGAGCGAAGTGCTGGCGGGTGATGTGGCCTGCTGCACTGCGGGAGGGAAACAGCCAGGCAGAGGGGGCTTGTTTGTGGTCACGCGCGGCTTGCCGGTAGGCTTCGACCGCTTCCAGCGCGGCAGCACTGATGGGCACCAACCGCTCCTTCGCGCCTTTGCCGGTCACGTTTACGAAGCGTGTTTGAGGCGTGATAGTGGCGGAACGTAAAGCCACGAGTTCCGAGACGCGCAGCCCGGATGCGTAAAGCAATTCGAGCAGCGCCAAGGTCCGCGCGGCCCGCAATCGTGCGGCAGAAGTTTCTCCTTTGCGGGCGGCGTCTTGGGCTGCACCCAGCAGGCGGTCCACGTCGATTTCGCTGATGACCTTCGGCAACGGCCGTCCGGTTTTGGGGCGATCTACGGTTGCGGTGGGGTCGTCTTCACGCAGGCCGTCGGAGAAGAGGAAGCGGTAAAGTTGGCGAACGGCGGACAATTTGCGCGCTTGCGTGGAGGCTGCGCAGCCGCTGTCTGCAAGACGCGCCATCCAGCCCCGTACATGCTCTGCACCGGCGTCCATAACTGTGGTGCGGGTGTTGCGGCAGTGGGCGGAATAGTCTGCGAGATCGCGGCCGTAGCCGGACAACGTGTTGGCGGCTGCCCCACGTTCGGCGCTCATCATTTCAAGAAAGGATTCGATGGTCAGGTCATCACGCATGGGCGCAAGTGTCGCCGAACATGGTTTCCAAGTTGATAATTTGGGTGCCAGTTGGCTGGATTTATACCTTGTCCCGACGGTCCAGTTTCGACGCTGCTTCGCGAAGCTGGTTCAAACCGGAATGCCCCTCCGCGGCGGCAGTTTTTAACGCTTCATCGACCCCCTTATAGGCCAAATCGAACTGTCGCTCGCCCTTGCTCCATTCCAGAAACCCCATGCCGGGCATGACCGGGATGGGCATGATGACGTCATCACCGAGTTCGATCTCGTTCATAGTTCGGCGTGCTGTCACCACCATGGTTCGCATGAGAATTTGAACGATGGTGGGGAACTTTGGTCCCCGCCTAAGGCCACGACGGAAGGGAGCTGAAACGACCTGCCAGACCGTACCCAATCTTGTTGGCATGGCGTCATAGTCGGAATGGACACGCCAGTCGGACCCGGCGCTAAACGTCAGGATCAGGTTCGGTCCTGCTTTCAATTGGCGCATTGTGGCGAGGGGAACATTGTCCACCAAGGCGCCATCAATCAGCACCTCACCTTCGTCCGTCACCAAAGGAGGCAAGACGGCTGGAATAGAAGTCGAGGCACGAATCGCGCGCCACAGCGGGCCTGAGCGGTGAATTTTTGCGTCATTCGTGGACAGGCTGGTGGATAGCGCGAAGAAATTGACCGGAAGATCTTCGATAGGTCCGGTGCCGTATTGTGTACGGAACTGATCGTCGAAAAATTTGTGATCGATGAGAGAATGGATTGGCAGCGTGAAGCGCCGCATCGCGCCGCTTTTGACGAAGATATTGACCGTTCGCCGCATGATCTCGCGTGGTTCTAACCCTAGCGCCAGCGCGCCTGCTGTGCCCGCGCCTGCGCTCGTGCCGCCCATCACATCGAAGTGGAAGCCGTTATCCTGCAGTGCCGCGACTGCACCCAATTGTGCGGTGGCAAGCGCCCCACCACCGCTGAGAACCAGCCCCAAAGCTCCATCATTGAAAAACCGGACCAGCCGCGCAAAGCACTGCGGATCGTCTCTGGCTATGTGGTGGCGCAGGCATTCTGGTTTTCCTGCATCTGCGGCGGCAAGCCAAGGCGGCGGGTCGCCTGCATGTTCGCGCAGAATTATGATCTGGTCTGCAGGAGATGACATCGTGCCGTCCGGTGCTGACTGGCTTGTATCAAAGAAGGCGAGGCGGGTGTCGCAGTTATCACGGATGGCCTTGCGGTAGGCTGCGCTGTCATCTCCGCTTGAGATAACGATGAGGCTGCCGTCACCTTTTTCCATATCCCGCAGCCAGCTTTCGACTTCTTTATTCGATATGCCTTTTTTCGGCAGATCGGACGCTCCAAGCAGTGTCATATTGCTGTTTGGAGTTAGTGCTTTTTCCAAGGCTTCAAGGAATGGCAGGGGCACCAGCGTATCCCCAACACCTTCGATTGCGATAATATGACCGGCTCTTGGGGCGAGCGTCTGGGACCGTGCGGTAAGGCGCGACATACGGTCAGCGACTGATTCCAAGATATGCTGCGTGAGAAGCGGCAGCTCTTGCGCGAGTGCTTCGTAGCCCGCGCGTTCGATGGCAAGCACCGTTGAGGTTCGCGCCGCAACCACGTCTGCCGTTCGTTTGCCGCGGGCAAAGAAAGCAAGTTCGCCAACCGGTTCGCCCTGTTGCAATTCGGCTATCTCACGATTGTCCAACAACACGACAACCTTGCCGCGCAAGATGACGAACAGTGTGTCGGCAGGGCCGCCTTCGCGGATGAGGACCTCATCACGGTGCAGCGTCAGGCGCGATGAAAATTGTGCGATGCGCGATAATTCATGATCGGTCAGTTGCGCAAAAAGCGCGACGCCCTTCAGCAAGGCAAGTTCGGTCTGTTCGCCCCGGTCCGTCAATTCAGTTTACGGATTGATCTTCTTGGATGGAATTTTCACGCGCATCTCACGCTGTTCCGGTTCGACCATTGTGGCGAGCGCAAACATGCCGCCGTAAGCGAGCCCTGCGAGGACCGCCAGAAAAACGATAAAGCGAATCAGACTTGGCATTCGTGGCTCCCTAAGCGCGCGTGTTGCGCTGCCACCGGCTGCACCATCACTGGGTTTCCTTATGGCAAATGGGCATGGCGACTGGCAAGCGATGAGGGATTGCTCTTTCAATTGCGGGGTAGCAAAGAGGCCTAACTGTCCGATCAGACTTGACGAATGGGGTGTTTTGCGGTGATTGACCGCTGACTCCGCCCTCCTTTTCAATAGAAGAAGCCGAACCTACACCCGTGAGCACAGCTACCACCCAAGACGTAAACCGCGCCGTTATCGCCGACCGTTCCAGCACCATTCGCCGCGCGCTGGGTGGTCGTTCCATCGTGCTCGTCGGCATTATGGGTGTCGGCAAGTCCACCATCGGCAAGCGGCTCTCGCAATATCTCGACATCGAATTCGTCGATGCGGATAAGGAAATCGAAAAAGCTGCCGGCATGTCCGTGCAGGATATTTTCGACCAGTTCGGCGAAGAAGCGTTCCGCACGGGCGAAAAGAAGGTGATCAAGCGCCTGATGGGCGAGGGGCAGAAAATTCTCGCCACCGGCGGCGGTGCCTTCATGAACGAAGATATCCGCAACGATATTGCTGAAGGCGGCGTGTCCGTATGGCTCAATGCCGATATCGATATTCTGATGAAGCGTGTTCAGCGTCGCTCTGATCGCCCGCTTTTGAAGACGGAAGATCCCGAAGCCACCATGCGTGCCATGCTGGAAGAGCGGAACCCGATCTACGCGCTGGCCGATGTGCAAATCGAATCACGCACCGTTTCGCGTGATGTGATCGCAGGCGAGGTGGTCGATCTGCTGGCGGAAAACCTGCCGGCCATCGCTGAAAAGCGCGACTGGAAGTAATTAAACTCTCTACCAATGGATGCTGACATGATGGCCAACACAATCACTGTGGAATTGGCTGAACGGTCCTATGACATTGTCATCGGCGATGGCGTCCTCACATCCATAGGCGAACGGATAGCGCTGAATTTCCCCGGCAGCCGCGCCGTCATCGTAACCGACGAGACAGTTGATGCTTTGCACGGCGAAACTGTTCGTGGGTCCTGCGCATTTGCAGGCGTCGAGACTGAGACCGTCAGCGTCGCGGCTGGCGAATCTTCTAAAAGCTACGCCACGCTGGAAACCGTGGTCGAGGGTATTCTCGATGCGGGTATGGAGCGCGGCGACGTGTTGCTCGCGCTGGGCGGCGGTGTGGTCGGCGATCTGGCAGGCTTCGCTGCCGGTATCGTGCGGCGCGGAATGCCGTTCATTCAGTTGCCGACTTCGTTGCTGGCGCAGGTGGATTCGTCTGTCGGCGGCAAGACAGGTATCAACTCGCCCCACGGCAAAAATCTCGTCGGGTTGTTCAACCAGCCGCGTTTGGTGTTGGCCGATACCGCTGTTCTCGACACATTGTCGGAGCGCGAAATGCGCGCTGGTTATGCCGAGGTCGCAAAATATGGATTGATCGACCAACCGGAGTTTTTCAGCTGGCTGGAAGACAATCATGCAGCAGTGTTCGCCGGTGGTGAAGCGCGGGCGCATGCGGTTGCGACATCGTGCAAGGCCAAGGCCGAAGTGGTGAAAGCCGATGAGCATGAGCACGGCTCCCGCGCCCTGCTCAATCTCGGCCATACCTTTGGTCATGCGTTTGAAGCAGCCGTTGGTTACGACGCGACCCGGCTCGTGCATGGTGAGGGCGTGTCCATTGGCATGGTTATGGCGCTGGAATTTTCCAACCGCTTGAACCATTGCGGGCCGGAAGTGGCGGAACGTGCCGAAGCCCATCTGCGTGCCGTTGGTCTGCCAACCCGCATTTCGCAAATTCCCGGCCATGAAGCGTTCACCACCGAGCGGTTGATGGACGCCATCGCGCAGGACAAGAAAGTGTCGCGCGGTGCGCTGACGTTCATTCTGGCGCGGGGCATCGGCGAAAGTTTCGTTGCCAATGATGTGCCAGCGGACGCTGTGCGCAGCCATCTGGATGCCGCGCTGACACTGTAAAATTTCACATGGTAGCGACGGGCTGTTCGCACCTATATGATGCAGTGCGTCCGACATTCTGGCGCGCGAATTTCTTCCGTTTCAGGACTACTCCATGACGCTTGCCATCGGCATTACCGCCCTTTCGATTTTGTTTCTCATCATGCTGTCGGGCTTTTTCTCCGGCTCGGAAACGGCGCTCACCGCCGTATCGAAGGCGCGCATCCATTCCATGGTGAAGGCGGGCAACCGCCGCGCGCGGCTCGTGTCACGGCTGATCGATATTCAGGAAAAACTGATCGGTTCGCTGCTTCTGTCCAACAACCTCGTCAACATTCTGGCATCGGCCCTGGCCACCAGCATGTTCATCACGCTCTTCGGCGATCTGGGCGTGGTCTATGCGACCATCGGCATGACGATCCTCGTCGTTATCTTCGCCGAAGTTTTGCCGAAGACGTGGGCCATTTCCAACGCCGAACGTTTTGCGCTTGTGGTGGCACCGGTGGTGAACATCATCGTCATCATTTTTGGGCCCATAACATTCGTCATTTCGCGGATCGTGCGTTGGGTGCTGAAAACCCTCGGCGTCGATCTCGATGATGATGTGAACGCGCTGTCCGGCCATGACGAATTGCGTGGCACCGTCGATGTGCTGAACCGTGACGGCTCCGTCCATAAAGACGACCGCGACCGTGTGGGCGGGGTTCTCGACCTGCACGAATTGGAACTGTCCGACATCATGGTCCACCGCACTGTAATGACGAGCGTGGATGCCGATGACCCGCCCAAGGATCTGGTGGCGCAAATTCTGGCAGCACAGCACACGCGCCTGCCGGTGTGGGAGGACGATAACGACAACATCATCGGCCTCATCCATGCGAAGGATATGCTGCGGGCGCTGGCGGCTCTTGATTATGACGCGGAACGTTTCGACATCCGCCAGACCATGAGCGAGCCGTGGTTCGTGCCGGAATCGACATCTTTGCGGGACCAGCTCAACGCGTTCCTGCGCCGCCAGGCCCATATCGCGCTCGTGGTTGACGAATATGGCGAGGTGGAAGGACTGGTGACGCTGGAAGATATTCTGGAAGAAATCGTTGGCGATATTTCAGACGAACACGACGAGGAACTGCCCGGCCTGCGCCCGCAGGTGGATGGCTCCGTCATTGTCGATGGTGGCCTGCCGATCCGGGACATCAACCGCGCACTGGACTGGGATTTGCCGGACGATGAGGCGACCACGGTAGCCGGTCTCGTCATTCATTGCGCCCAGATGATCCCCGAAGAGAAGCAGACCTTCACCTTCTTCAACAAGCGCTTCGTCGTGCTGGCGCGAGAGAAGAACCGCATCGCGCAACTGCGTATCCGCAACGTCGTTCCGGGAACCGGAACAGGTGCTGCTGCGGCGCGAACCTAAGCGGTTCCCTTCACGTCGATAGCCAGCGCGTGAAGGCCGGCTTCGAATTCGTCGGCGCATAGGGCGTTCACCTCACGGTGGATGTTCACGCGGCTCATGCCGTTGAAGTGATCTGCCGTCATACGAATGCGAATATGGCTTTCGCCCTGCCCATCAAAACCCGGCTGGTGACCGGCGTGAAGATGGCTTTCGTTGATGACGTCCAGCGTCGCTGGATTGAACGCTTCGTTCAGCTTTTGCTCCAGTTGGGTAACGAGTGGGCCTTTTTCGCTCATGGTCTTATCCTGTCTTGCGGGCTTGTGTCGCGCCAGCACAGTCCCATCTTGAGAGACTGCATCTGGCCTTTTGCTCATGACTGGGCTAGAAGTCTTGGCCTCGTAATACAACCGTATGCGGCAAATCTGCCGGTGGACCCTCGCTTCGCGTGTCGCGAAGCGCCGACCGGAATTTGCCGTCCCTCCTGCTGGAAACCGATACACAGATCATGGCATCCAATTCCGACATCTTCGATAAAATCCGCATCAAACCGCGCGGTGCGCGCAAGAAGGAAGAGGAGGCGAAAGCCGCCAACACATGTGCGTGGGAAGGTTGCGAAGCCCCCGGTGCGCACAAGGCACCCATGGGCCGCAACCGCGAAGGGCAGTATCTCAATTTCTGCATCGAGCACGTTCGCCAGTACAACAAGAATTTCAACTATTTCTCCGGTCTGGCCGATGATGAGATCGCGAACTTCCAGAAGGAAAATTCGTCGACCGGCGGTCGTCCGACATGGAAGATGAGCGGCCGTAAGTCTGGCGAGGCCGTGGACCCATCCACGCTACGCGCAACGCCGGGTTGGCATTCCAAGGTGAAGACCCGCTACACGCCGGACGGCAAGCGCATTCCGCAGGGCAATGGCCCGCGCAAGCTGAAGCGTCTGGAAGAAAAAGCGCTGCACGATCTTGGCCTGCCATCCACCGCATCCTCCGAGCACATCACCAAGAAATACAAGGCCCTGGTGAAGCAGAACCACCCCGATGCAAATGGTGGTGACCGTTCTTCCGAAGAGCGTTTGCGCCAGATCATTCAGGCCTACAAACATCTCAAACAAGCGGGTCTCTGCTAACCAAACTGCCAGTTCGTTTTCTGGTCCGGTGCAAAGCGCCATTGTGGCGCACACCGCACCCTTTGCGCCGCGCGCTGCCCCTGCTAGGGGAAACGCGACGGCCTCAACGCCAACATTTCCTGCCACGATACGGGTGATTTGCACCCGACATGCCGAAAGCCTTTTCCATGAGCGATCACGCCAATCTGCCAGACACCGAAGTTTCCGTTCGCGAAGTTTTCGGCATCGATTCCGATCTGAAAGTGCCCGCTTACAGCGAAGTGACCGAGCATGTGCCGCCGGTGGACAAGGACTACCTGTTCGACCACGACACCACGCTGGCGATCCTTGCAGGCTACGCCCACAACCGCCGCGTCATGGTCACCGGTTACCACGGCACGGGTAAGTCCACCCATATCGAACAGGTCGGTGCGCGCCTCAATTGGCCAACGGTTCGTGTGAACCTCGACAGCCACATTTCCCGTATCGACCTTGTCGGTAAAGACGCGATTGTTCTCAAAGACGGTAAGCAGATAACCGAATTCAAAGACGGCATTCTCCCATGGGCGTTGCAGACCAATGTTGCGCTGGTGTTTGACGAATACGACGCCGGTCGCCCGGATGTGATGTTCGTCATCCAGCGTGTGCTGGAAGTTGCTGGTCGCCTGACATTGCTCGACCAGAGCCGTGTGATCGAACCGCACCCTGCCTTCCGCCTGTTCGCTACCACCAACACCGTTGGTCTTGGCGATACGTCGGGCCTCTATCACGGCACACAGCAGATCAACCAAGGCCAGATGGACCGTTGGTCCATCGTCTCGACGCTGAACTATCTGCCCCACGACCATGAGGCAGGCATCATTATCGCCAAGACGCCGACCTGGCAGAACGACAAGGGCCGCGAAACAATCGACCGTATGGTGCGCGTTGCCGACATGACCCGCGCTGCTTTCATCAATGGCGACCTATCCACCGTCATGAGCCCGCGTACGGTGCTCACATGGGCAGAAAACGCGGTGATCTTCGACAACATCGCCTTCGCCTTCCGACTGACCTTCCTGAACAAATGCGACGAACTGGAACGCTCATTGGTTGCCGAGTTCTACCAGCGCGCCTTCGGCGAAGAGCTGAAGGAAAGCGCCGTCAACGTGGCGCTGGCTTAAGCGGAATCCTCGATGGCCCAGCTTCCCAAGTCACCGCCCACCGTTCAGGGCGCAACTATCGGTGACAACTCCCGCAACACCGCGTCGATTGCCGATATGGAGCCGCTGAAGGTTTCAGTGGCGACTTGTATGCGTGCGATTGCGCAGGATGCGGAACTGGAAATTACCTATGGCAAGGAAAAGCCGGGGATCGCTGGGCAGCGCGTTCGTTTGCCGGAGCCTTCCCGGAATCCTTCTGCTGCCGAGATCGCAGTTACGCGCGGTCTTTCGGACTCCATGGCACTGCGCCGAGCGAAACATGACAGCGGCGTCCATGCCAGACATATGCCGCAAGGCGACAATGCTCGCGCAGTGTTCGACGCCGTAGAGCAAGCCCGTGTTGAAGCTATCGGCTGCCGTGCGATGGACGGCATGGCCGATAATCTGGGCCATATGCTCGAAGATAAATATATGCGCGCCGGCCATGCTGACGTCACCAACCGTGACGATGCACCGTTGGAAGATGCGGTTGCCATGTTGGTGCGCGAGAAGCTGACGGGCCGTGCCGTGCCGCGTTCCGCCGAAGCGGTTGTCGACCAGTGGCGCGACTGGGTCGAAGGGCGTGCAGGCGATGCCTTCGACAAGTTGGGCGATCAGCTGGATGATCAGGATGCCTTTGCCCGAGCGACCCGCGACCTGCTGCAAGACCTCGAAATGGGTGACGAGCTAGGCTCCGACGGTTCCGATAATGAGACCGAAGAAGACGGTAACGACGACGAACAAGAGCAGGACCAGGAAGACCTCGAACGCGAGAACGAGGAATCCACTGGAACCGAAGAAGCTCAACCCGACGATCAGGATGCCGAGGGCGACGAGCAAGAAACCGGCGACATGGACGCGCAGGAGACCACCGGCGAAGACATGATGGACGATGACGAGGAGCCTGCGGAAACGCCTGGCGAGACGCAGCGCCCCGACACTCCGTTTTCCGATATGCCGCCGAAGATCGACTACAAGGCCTACATGACCGAGCACGACGAGGAAATTCGTGCTGAAGACCTTTGCGAAGAGGCTGAATTGGAACGGCTGCGGGCGTTTCTCGACAAGCAGCTTGCCCATCTTCAGGGCGTGGTCGGCCGGCTCGCGAACCGTCTCCAGCGTCGCTTGATGGCGCAGCAGGATCGCGGTTGGGATTTCGATCTGGAAGAGGGCTATCTCGACTCAGCCCGCCTGACCCGCATCGTCACCGATCTCACCGCGCCGCTGTCGTTCAAGATGGAACGAGACACAGACTTCCGCGACACTGTCGTGACGTTGGTGCTGGACAATTCCGGCTCCATGCGCGGACGCCCGATCACGGTTGCTGCAACCTGTGCCGACATTCTGGCCCGCACGCTGGAACGCTGCGGCGTGAAGGTCGAAATTCTCGGCTTCACCACCAAAGCGTGGAAGGGCGGGCAGGCGCGTGAGGCGTGGTTGAAGGCTGGTAAGCCACAAGCTCCGGGCCGTCTGAACGATCTGCGTCACATCATCTACAAATCTGCAGATGCTCCATGGCGTCGTGCGCGGCGCAACCTTGGTTTGATGATGCGCGAAGGCTTGTTGAAAGAGAATATCGACGGCGAGGCGCTGGACTGGGCGCATCAGCGTCTGTTGGCACGACCTGAACAGCGCAAGATTTTGATGATGATTTCAGACGGCGCGCCGGTGGATGATTCCACACTGTCCGTAAACGCTGGCAATTATCTGGAGCGCCACCTTCGCCATATCATCGAGGAAGTGGAAGAGCGCTCACCAGTGCAGCTTCTCGCTATCGGTATCGGCCATGATGTGACGCGCTACTACAAGCGCGCCGTCACGATTGTGGATGCCGAGGAACTCGCTGGCGCGATGACCGAGCAGCTTGCAGCGCTCTTTGAAGAAGAAGAGCCAAAACGCAGACGCCCCGCGAAACGCCGCAGGGCTTCTGCAATGATTGGCTAAACTTTTCTGCGCTCACGCTGTCGGCTTATCAGCCTTCGCTACGCGAGTGCGGCGTATAAACGCCGGTCGGCTCTTCGCCTCCTATGCACTCTGCATCTGCCGCTTGGCGAAGATGCCGTAGGGCACCAGCATCGCCAAGCCCACCGCGATTTTCACAATGAAATCGCCGGCTGCTAGTGAAATCCACAATGGCGTTTCTGCGCCAACACCCAGGAATGGCACGCTAAAACCGAGCGAACCGGGTTCGCCGCCAAAGTCCAGCATTGCAAAGACCGGTGCGAATGCCAGCGCGAAGAACAGCACTGTATCAAGTGCCGAGCCGATAAGGCTGGAGAAGAGCGGGGCTTTCCACCACTGGCTCGCACGCAGGCGGTCGAAGACCGAGACGTCCAGCAGTTGAGCGGTCAGAAAAGCTGCGCCGGATGCAATCGCGATGCGTGGTGTTGCCAGCCAAATCGACAAGGCAACCGCCAGAAAGAAGCCTGTCAGGACAACCATGCGGGCGCGGGACTTACCGAAATTTCGATTCGTCAGATCGGTCACCAGGAACGCGATGGGATAGGTGAACGCACCCCAAGTCAGCAGGTCGGCGAGATTTACGCCGCCGAGCGTGGCCTGTAGCGGAAACTGAACGAGATAGTTGGATGCAATCACAACCACAGCCATGGCTGCGATGTAGGGTGCTATTGAGCGGAACATGATGTGCTTTCGGGGTTTGACCGATTGTAGGGTCGGCCTATTGCGGTGCGATAGCGCAAGGCTGTCCGAAATGAAAGGCGCTATTCGGCTGTTTTGACCGAGCCTGTCGTCTGGATATCACTTGCCGCAGCCTGCGTCGTGCTTGTGGCGACCGGGACGGTTTCGGCAGGCTCCGTCGGATCGATCGTGGTGGGTTCCACGGGTGCAGGCTTGGGCGCTGGCTGCTCCACGGTCACGCCGGGCAGAACATCTTCGAGCGTCAGGGGTGAAAGAGCGACCGGCTTACGCTTCTCTGCCTTTGCCAACAGTTCTTCGAACGCTTCCGCATTTTTCGACTGGTTCTGAACGAAAGCCAACGCGGTGCTGCGCGGCATTTTTCGGATCGGGCAAGCGCCGGATGACGGGTAGCGAGCGGCGGAGTCCGTGTTGAACTCGTAGCGCTTTTCGCAGACATCCACCTTCGGCGGCACTTTAGTAATCTCGAAGTGGTCGTGACCCTTTTTCAACATCTGCCAATAGGCGAAATGTTGGTTGTCGCGGTTCGCAACCATGTTCTCTTCCGTCATACGGAAGGGGAAGGCCTGGATCTGAAAACCCTTTTGCCCGCCTTTGAACGCATCGCGGGCGAGGGCGTAAATCACTTCGACCTGCTGGTCTGTCATCGCGTAGCAACCCGCCGACGAACACGCGCCGTGCACCATCAGGTGTGTGCCGGTGCGTCCGTGGGAGCGGTCATAGGCGTTGGGGAAGCCCATGTTGAACGCCAGATGGTACTGGCTTCTCGGGTTCATCAATGCGGGTGTTACGTTGTAGAAGCCCTCCGGCGCTTGCCGGTCGCCTTCCTTGAATTTCGGTCCCAGTTTGCCGGACCATTTACAGATTTCGTAATCCGCCAGCATGGCATAGCGGCCATTGCGGGTTTTCTTCCAGATCTCCAGCGTGTTTTCCTGCTTGAAGATGCGCACCATGATCGGCGCGTTGGTGGCCATATTCTTGGCCTTCATCTGGCGCACGAGCTTTTGCGGAACAGGCACGCTGGCTTTCGTATCCAGCCCGGCCAGATTGTCCTGACAGCCCGATAGCACCAGCCCGGTCACGGCAAGCGAGGCCAGCAACATGGCAGGTCGTTTCAACGCTGTGGGTATAGCTGGAAACTTCATGGGGCTCGTAATCTGGACAGCGCCGGAAATGACGTTGAAACTAATTAGCGCGTTAATATTGACGTTGTCTTGACGCTGCAGGCGGTCTCACGCGCAAGTGAGCGCGGATTGAACGCTATGTGGCCACTTTGCTACAGATCGCTAGTCTAAAGGTTGCGACCGATAGCTAGGAATTTCTGGCGACGTTCTGCGCGCAGTTCATCACCTGATTTTCCGTCGAGCTCTTTTAGCGCGTCCTCAATCATATCGGATGTGGCGTCTATGACGTCCGAACTTCCGCGATGGGCACCGCCCACGGGCTCGGAAATAATACCGTCGATTATCCCAAGGCGCTTCAAGTCCTGCGCGGTGATTTTCATCGAAGTCGCAGCTTCCTGCGCCCGCGTTGCGTCGCGCCACAGGATCGAGGCGGCGCCTTCCGGCGAGATGACCGAATAGATGGAGTGTTCCAACATGAACACGCGGGACGCGGCAGCAATAGCAATCGCGCCACCGGACCCGCCTTCGCCAATGATAACGGAGATCATCGGCACTTTGAGATTGAGGCAGGCTTCGGTGGAACGGGCGATAGCTTCTGCCTGTCCACGTTCTTCTGCTCCAATTCCGGGATAGGCACCTGCGGTATCGACCAGCGTAATGACGGGCAGATTGAATCGCTCCGCCATTTCCATGATGCGCATGGATTTGCGATAGCCTTCGGGGCGCGCCATACCGAAATTGTGCTTAAGGCGGGACTGCGTGTCATGGCCTTTTTCGTGGCCAATGACAGCAACGGAACGGCCGCGGAAACGCCCGATACCGGTTTGAATAGCGTGGTCGTCGGCATAGGCGCGATCACCGGCAAGCGTCTGGAAGTCTTCGATCATCGCAGCCGCGTAGTCTTTGAAATGCGGGCGGTCGGGATGGCGGGCGACCTGCGTTTTCTGCCACGGGTCCAATTTTTTGTAGAGATCAGAAAGCGCTGTCTGCGACTTGGCCTCCAGCTTGGCGACCTCGTCGTCAATTTTCACGGCGTCATCCGCCTCGCCCATGGTGCGCAACTCACGCACCTTGCCGTCGAGGTCTGCGATCTGTTTTTCGAATTCGAGATAGGTCTGCATCGATGGGTCCGGTCGGCGCGTGGGCTTTGAAAAATAGATGTCAGATGCGGCCTGTTAAAGGCCGCACCGAAGAAGTTGCAGCCGATTAGGCCGCTGCTTCTTTTTTGTCGTCGGCACCATCTTCTTCTTCACCTTCAGGCTTTGGTCCGCGACGCGGCCCTTTTGCCAGATTGGCTTCGATGAGCTGTACGGCTTCCGTTTCGGAAATTTTCTTCACGACAGAAATTTCGCGCGCCATGCGCTCCAAAGCCGCTTCATAAAGTTGGCGTTCGGAATAGGACTGCTCTGGCTGCGTGTCGGAGCGGAAAAGATCGCGGACAACTTCTGCAATCTGAATCAGATCACCGGAATTGATTTTTGCATCGTATTCCTGGGCGCGACGGCTCCACATGGTGCGTTTGATGCGGGCGCGGCCCTGTACGGTCATCAGCGATTTGTCGACAAGCTTCGGCTCGGCAAGTTTGCGCATGCCGACGCTTTCGATTTTCGGAACTGGAACACGCAACGTCATCTTGTCCTTGGCGAATTCGATGACGAACAATTCCAGCTCGAAACCTGCCACTTCCTGCTGCTCGATTTCGGTGATCTGACCCACGCCATGCGCTGGATAGACGATGAATTCACCCGTTTTAAAACCCTGTCGCTGAGTAGCTTTCTTAGCGGCCATGTGTCTGTCACTCCTGCTGGATGCACGGTCGTTTAACGCCTGATGCACCACAATTCCAAAATCGCTACGCAGTTGCCCTGCTTGCAGCGTGTTGCTTCCCCGGCTTGCACAAGGTCTTTCACGTCGGACCGCTTAGCGACCGGCGCAAGGACATGTCGTTCGTGTTGGAAAGCTGCATTCAATGTTGCCCGGCATGGAGCCATGGCACTGGAATGCAGCCAAAGTTCGGCATCAGGACAAAGTCGCGACACCCCACATGAACAAGAAAGCTGGCGTTGCGAAACCCATACACTAAAAACGGCCTGTTTTCAACGTTATCGGGGGCTATTGCATTGGAAGCTTAGGTCTTGTGGTGAAGACGCCTAGTTGCCTTCGCCCGGCTCTGCCGAGAAGTATTTCTCGAACTTGCCCTTTTCGCCATCAAACTTTTCAGCATCTCCCGGCTGCTCGCCCTTGGCGATGATGTTCGGCCATTTTTCAGCGAACTCGGTGTTCACTTTCAGCCAGTTGTCGAGGCCCGGCTCGGTGTCCGGCTTGATGGCGTCGGCCGGGCATTCCGGCTCACAAACGCCGCAATCAATGCATTCATCCGGGTGGATGACCAGCATGTTCTCGCCTTCGTAGAAGCAATCTACGGGGCAGACCTCCACGCAATCCATGTATTTGCATTTGATGCAGTTGTCGGTGACGAGATAGGTCATTTGAGGCGCTGGCCCCCTCAGGCTGGATGAATATGCGTTCTGTTCAAGTCTGTTAACGGCGCAATTGCGTGAAAACAAGCGATGGAATGCCACGGACGATCACGCTTGCGAAACAGCGTTCCAAAGTGGCGCTTTGATGGCTTTATAAATCGGTGTCGCGCAGGCGGTTCAACTCACGGCGTTCCTTCTTACTGGGGCGGCCTGCGCCCTCTTCACGCACGGCTTGTGGCAACGGGCGGGTGGCAGGGTCCCGCTTTGGTATGACGGGCGACAGGTCTTCATACATATGCCGCGCCTCTTCGTACGGCCCGCGCCTCTCTGGCATGTCCAGCACCTTCAGCACCTTGATCTGGCGGTCGAGTGTGACGGTGAGGACGTCGTCTGCCACAACCGCGCGGCTGGGCGAGGCGACCCGTTCGCCGTTCAACCGCACACCGCCACCACGGATTAGAGAGGAGGCGAGGGACCGCGTTTTGACAACACGGCAGAACCACAGCCATTTATCGACGCGCAGTCGCGGCAGGGTTTCGAAATCAGGCAAGTTCGGCGCAAGACAGCAACGTGCTATTTGCCCTTTTTGGGTTTGCCGCCCTTACCGCCTTTTGACGGTGAAAGGTCGTCCTTCAAGGCCATGAGTGCGGCAAACGGATTATCCGGGTCGATTGGTTTTTCGACCTTTGGCGGACGTTTGTCGTTGCGTTGAGCGCCACCGCCGCCTTTTCCACCTTTGTTGTTGCGCGGTGGGCGGTCGCCGCGCGCGTCTTGCGGCTTGCTGCCACCACGGTTCTGGCCCTGCCTATTGTCGCGGCGCGGCGGACGACCGCCTTGGGGGCGACGTTCGCGGGCGGGGCGCCAGATGTCGATGCGCTTTTCTTCCTCGACGGTTTCGTTCTCAGGCGCCTTTTCGGCAGCAGCGACTGCTTCTTCGGCTGCAGCTTCTGCAACCATGGCAGCGGCTGCGGTCTCGACGCCGGGTGCACCTTCGATGTGTTCGGCGACAGCCGCAGCAGCCGATGCTTCGACTTCCGTGGTTTCGGGCGCTTCTATCGGATCGTTGGCGGGTTTCGTGTCGGGCGTTTCTTTTGCGGGCTCCGCTGCAACCGCAGGCTCGACCAATTCAGCGACTTCCGGTGTTGCTTCTATATGTTCGGCAACAACGGCTGCTGCCTGCGCTTCCACGGCGACATCAGGCGAAATATTTTCTGCCGTCGTCTCCTGTCTTTTATGTTTTTCCGGCTCCGCCTGTTTAGGCGCGCGGGCGGCAATATCCCATTGGTCCTGCTTCCGTTCTACGGCGTCAGCCTTCATGCTTTCGGCTTTATAGCCGAGGCCGCGCAGCACATCGGCCATGTCGTCATGGGTCGCGCCCAAAATCGACAGCATGGCGTTGGTGACGGTGAAGCCCGCGCCATCCCATGCGCCTTCGGGGCGGTCGGTGGGTTTGTCGTTATTGTAGCGCCACGAGATCGCGGGGCGGATGAAATCTGCCAGCCGTTCCAGAATGTCGATACGGACCGCTTTTGCGCCCAATGCGCGGAAACCGGCGAGGCGGTAGAGGTCGTTGTCGTAGGACGTGTCCACCACCATCGACGTGCGGCCATTGGCGAGGCCGGTGACGATTTCGACGCGACCTGGCGCTTCCATCTTGTCGTTCTTCAACGCCCAAAGCAGTGTCACGAGACCTGCTGGCGCTGGCTTGAGGAGCGCTGGAATGAAGATGTGGTGCGCGCCGAAGCGAACGCCTTTGCGGCGAAGCGTGGCGCGGTGGTTTTGCTCCAACCCTTTTATGTCGTCTGCAATGTCGGGACGGGCGACGGTGCCGAACGCTTCGATCAATCGGAAAGCTACGCCACGGGCCATGCCTTCCATATCGCTGTCATCAGCCAGATCGCGCAGCGGTTTCAGCAGCGTGTCGATGTGATGGGCGATCCAGCGGTCGAGGCGGGCCGATACTTTATCGCGCGCCGGGCCGGAAAGCTGTTCGTCAGCGAGCAAAATCACGCGAGGGTTCAGTGCGTCTTCGCTGGCAGAAAGACGACCCACCGGTGCGCCGATCCAGCGCAACGTGCCGTCACTGTCCAGCACAACATCGGAATTGGGAGACGCGCCCATGCGGTCTGCGCGTTTGTCGATCTCGGTCGCCAGCGCTTTTTGCGCTGCGCCAAGCACAGCCTTGGCGTCCGGCCCATCTGCACTTGCGTCCAGCGTGAAGCGGAATCCTGCCAATTCACCCACATGGTGCCCTTCGACGGTGACCTCACCGGTGGCAGAAATTTCAGCTTCCAGCATCGCGTTTTCCCGCAGCCTTTTCATCAACACGGATGTCCTGCGGTCCACGAATCGTTTCGTCAAGCGGTCGTGCAGAGCGTCCGACAGCCGGTCTTCGATTGCCCGCGTTTCTGCCTGCCAATGCGGGCCGTCTTTCAACCACCCCATGCGGTGCGAAACGAAGGTCCATGTGCGGATATGGGCGATGCGATTGGACAGGGCGTCTATGTCGCCGGACGTCACATCCGTCTGGTTCACCTGCGCGGAAAACCAGTCTTCATTGATATGTCCGTCGTCAGCCAAGTCGCGGTAGATCGTGCCCAACATGTCGGAGTGGTTGGCGGGTGCAATCTTCCGGTAATCCGGTATCTGCGCGACCTGCCACAACGATGCCACCTGTTCCGGCGTTTGGGCGCGGTCGCGAATATCGCGCGTCGCGGCCATCGCTGTCAGCGCGCGCTGGTCGGTCGCGGTGGGGGCTTTGACGAGAACCGGATTGTTCGACGGTTGGTCGAGGCTGTTCATCAGGTTCGTCAGGTTGCTGAAATCGAGATCGCGGTTGCGCCATTGCAGCAGTTTTTCCGGCGGGAATTCGTGGGCCTCCAGCCGCTTGACCAACTCGTCTTCAAACGGATCGACATTGCCGGTGACGCCAAAGGTGCCATCGCGCAAGTGACGGCCTGCGCGGCCCGCAATCTGGGCGAATTCAGCTGGTTTCAAACGGCGGTGGGTGTAGCCGTCGAACTTGCTGTCCTGCGCAAACGCAACGTGATCGACATCGAGGTTCAGGCCCATACCGATGGCGTCCGTCGCCACCAGAAAATCCACGTCGCCGGATTGGTACAACTCCACCTGGGCGTTGCGGGTGCGTGGCGACAGCGACCCCAGCACAACGGCTGCGGCACCGCGCTGGCGGCGGATGAGTTCGGCAATGGCGTAAACTTCGTCTGCTGAAAACGCGACGATGGCCGAGCGGCGGGGCAGGCGGGTGATCTTTTTAGACCCAGCATAATGAAGCTGGCTGAGGCGCGGGCGGGTGACGATGTTGATGCCCGGCAGCAGCGCCTCGAGCGCTGGACGAAGAATGGCGGAACCCAACAACATGGTTTCGTGCGTGCCGCGCAGGTTCAACAGCCGGTCTGTGAACGTATGCCCACGGTCGAGATTGGTGGCGATCTGCACTTCGTCGATGGCTAGAAAATGCACATCCACATCCGGTGGCATGGCTTCCACCGTGGAGACGATGAAGCGGGCACCTTTGGGGCGGATTTTTTCTTCACCTGTGACCAGTGCGACAGCTTCCGGCCCGACACGTTCCACCACGCGGGAATAGACCTCGCGGGCCAGCAACCGCAGCGGCAGGCCGATCATACCCGTGGGGTGAGCGAGCATCCGCTCGATGGCAAGGTGGGTCTTGCCGGTGTTGGTGGGGCCAAGAACCGCCGTCACGCCGCGCCCAACGCGGGCGTTCACCGCGCGCGACGCTGTTTGCAGATCCGGATGGGAGTGGAGGTTCATGGCCGGGCTCTTTTTACGCGCCGCAACATGCGGGTGTTATGCAACGCAACGTGCGGGTCTCGCTCATTCCTTACCTTAAAGTAAATCAGCGGTGCCGGTCTATCCGGCTCAGGCGGCGTCCCCGTTCATTTAAGGAACGGGGCAGGAACGGAGCGTGTCCGAATCGCCTTTGAAGCTGTGGACCTGTTTCGTTCTCCACCAGATATGGGGTTGGCTTGGCCTCAGGCAACACCAGCGAGCGATTGCTTTGATCGATGGCTCGTCCTCTGTGAAGGCCATCGTTTCACACTGGTACGCTTTTGATGCCACTGCTGCGGTTACGGATGTTTCGAGTGTGAACGAAGTGTGAAATCTGCTGACCGAGAATTCGTCAGGCAATCCTATTCTATCAGGAATGAGACCATAGGTGGAACGAACCGTGCCCGAATCGGTGAATGCCGAGTGTTCCTGTTCCGATCACCCCCACATGTGGTGGGTAAAAAGGAGGTATTGGCACAAGCGAGTCATCGCGCCGATGACCGTGCGGTGCATTGTAAATGAAACCGTCCCGAACGGGGACAGATCATTGGTTTGCGGAAAATACCGTTGCCATGCCGCTGGCAGTGCCCTGGCGAGTGGGCACTTTGAAGCCGTAGAGCGCGAAGACGTTAGTTTTGCCGACGCGGGCCATGGTGACTTCGACGCCGCGATTCTGCTTCATGCGGTTCAACGTTCGGGACTTCAGCCGAACACCGGATACCGGTTTGTAGCGGACAGAACATGTGTGGGTGACGCCGTTGAACCCCTTCGCCACGCGCTTCTTTGACGCTTTGTGCCGGAAGACAAGATCAATGCGGGCCTTGCCGTCGAACACCGGCAACGTGCGATTGCACACCGTTGCACCGCTGGCAGATGCGCCGTTCTTCACGGGGAAGATGAGCGCCGTGACGGGGTCGACCACGTCTTTCTTGTGGCCCGGCAAAACAGGCACGCTATCAGGCTTGTATTTAATAGCGGGCGAGGAATTGATTGAACGCACCGCGCCGCCTGCAAAGGACATGCTGAACTGGCCCTTCTTCTTGCGGCTTTTATAAGTATAGGCGTGAGCGTTCGGCACAGCGCGGGTACCGCTGATACGCCCCGATGCATTCCAGTCTGCGCGGCTCTTGGTCACCACCGACGCAAGCTTGGTGGCTTTCGCCTTGCCCGATAAAGCGTAGCTCGTGCCATCCACCGTGACCGACTGGTTCATGGTCGCCACGCCCAGACCGATCCAATTGACCGGAATAGACACCTGTAAATGCGTTTTGGCGGTGGCGTCGGAAACCGACAGCAGCGCGCAGAGGCAACCGATAGACAGGGCGGAAACGGAAAGAGCCTTGATGGGGCTGGCGGCGTGGCGTCCAAAAGGTTTGCGCATATCGATCTTATCCATAACTGTGCCGGTTGCCCTGCTTGGTGCCCCGGATCATGTGTCCCGGATCATGTGTCATTGTCGGTTGGGGGGCAATTCCGGCGAAATTCGGGAATTGGTCTGTTCACATCTGCTCTATCTTCTCGCTTGTGGCATATGAACCGGGTCTGAACGGTTCAGGCTTGACGATTGGGCTTGACGATTGGCGGTGGCCTGTTAGGAAAGCGCGAGTTTTTCAAGCGATGCTTGGTTGAGACGCCTTTTGCTATGCGCAGTTCGTGCAGCGGGGGTTTCTGCGGTTGGCCGATACGGACCGCGAGATCAGGTGACAATCGCCGTTCGATGAAGAGAGAAGATCAATGTCCCGCAAGTGCGAACTGACTGGCAAGGCCGTCATGACCGGCAACAACGTGTCTCACGCCAACAACAAGACACGTCGTCGCTTTCTGCCAAACCTCGTGAACGTCACGCTGTTGAGCGAAGCGCTGGAAAAAGGCGTGCGCATGCGTATCGCTGCTTCTGCTCTTCGCACCGTAGAGCATCGCGGTGGCCTGGACGCTTTCCTGATGAAGGAAAAAGAGGTCAACCTTTCGCCAAAAGCTGCGCTTATCCGCAAGGAAGTTGCAAAGAAGCTGGCAGAAGCTGCCTAAGCAAACACTGACATTCGTGTCAGCTTAAGAATTTCAAAAGCCCGTTGCGAGCAATCGCGACGGGCTTTTTCGTTTTAGGGGTAGGGCGGGCCTTCTCATCATCTCAGTTGTCCCCGCCTTTGGCCCTTGGTCTGCACTATCTCCATACCCCATTGTCATCCCCGCGGAGGCGGGGACCCACTTATGCGCGAGACGTGGCATATGTTTGTTGTGGGATGTCGAATGCTGGAAAACGTCAGCATTTGCTTTGCTCTTCCCGTTTTGTTGCGAAGTGGGTCCCGGCCTTCGCGTGGATGACAGCGGTGGGTGGAATGTAAGCGTACGAAAACCTCGACCCGTCTCACGACGTTCGAACGAGGAGCAAGGTGTCGCCGTTTGCCTTTGGCAAACGAAAGCGACCCCGTAAAAAATGAGCCAGCGGGACGAAGAAGTCTGCCGTTAGCCTGTATTCTCAGGCGAAAAGGCATGACACCTTCGCCCCGCTCGATCCTGCTGCGGATGTGTCTCAACACCATTCCCGTCACCTCCCCGAAGATGAGAACCCGAAAGTCCCCATCGGCCTTGCCTTCGGCCTGCCATTACTGACGTTCGACGTCCGGTCCCGAAGCTGTTGTGGCAGCTCTGCCGGTGCGACATAGAGCTCCGCCCGATGCCGTTCGTTACACGGCCTGCGACGGAAGGATCGCTTCCACGCAACGATCAGGACGGTCCGGACCGTCGGCTCATGCGCGAAAGAGTGGATAGGATAAGGGAGGTGGGTAGTGCGGGGATAGAAAACTTGGCCCTTGCAGAATTATGGGCGCACGAAAGGCACTTTTGAGTTCGATTTACCGGAATCTGGAATGTCGCATTCAGGCTGTTCCCCCAAGTTTTCCATGTTAAGATCTCGTAAATAAAACGAAAATCACCCTGGGGGAGAAACTATGTCAATCAAACCAGCATTCACAGATCTAGAGATCAGGAGGCAGGACAGCGGTTTCTACAAAGATAACAGCTTGCCCATCGCCCTTATAAGCAAAGGCATTATGGTTGCGCTCGTGCTTTGGGCGCTTGTTTTACCTGCACAGGCCAACGGTGCGCTCGGCAGCTTGAACTCTGCGATTCTTGCGATTTTCAATCAGTTTTACATCGTCATTGTCGGCTTTTTCTTTTTCTTCCTGATGGCGGTAGCGATCATTCCTTCCACAGGGCGTCGCATTATGGGCACGCCGGGTGAAAAGCCGGAATTCTCGAACTTCTCATGGTTTTCCATGATGTTCGGTGCTGGTCTGGGTGTTGGCCTTATGGTGTTCGCCACGGCTGAACCACTGGGCCTGTGGGGTTCCAACCCTTTGACGGTTTCCGGCGAAGTTGCGCCGAAATCGGCTGAAGCGGTTGAGTCTGCCTATCGCTATACGTTCGCACATTACGGGTTCCACGCTTGGGCGATTTATGTCGCGACCGGTCTTTCGCTGGCCTATTACGCTTACACCCGCGACATGCCACTGACGATTCGCTCTGCGCTGACGCCCTTGTTTGGCAAGCTCATGAATGGCGCATTGGGGCATCTGGTCGATGTTCTTGGCGTTGTGGCCACCATTCTCGGTGTGTCGGTGACAATCGGTTTTGGCGTAAGCCAGTTCATCGATGGCGTTTATGCGATAACCGGCATGGAATGGATTATGAACCTGTCGGGTGATGTTCCAACGCCGAGTAAGGTGGGTCTGGTGGCCGGTCTCTTGGTTATTATGGCGCTGTCGATTATTTCGGCTGTTTCCGGTGTTGGGCGCGGAGTAAAATACCTCTCCAATCTCAACCTCGTCTTGTCGTTCATTTTGCTGGGTACGTTTGTGATCTTCGGTTCATTTGCGTTTGCAATGTCGACCTATGCGTCGGCCTTCATCGACTACATCATCCACATTTTCTCGATCAGCTTTGGTGCTTACGGTCCGCAGAGTGCGGCTGAATTCTCAGCTGCGCTTCCAGCAGCAGCCCAACCATTGGCGAGTGATTTGATGGCCGGTGCTACCGGGCCATGGGGCAGCTTTGAAAGCTTCAAAAGTGGTTTGACGGGTGCTGCCGCTGCGCTTGATGATGAGACGCTGAAGGCGGCCTATGCAGCCGGTAACGAGGGACGCCAGTTTGCATGGCAGGCAGCGTGGACCACGTTCTACTGGGCTTGGTGGATTGCATTCTCACCATTTGTCGGCCTGTTTTTGGCCCGCATTTCCAAAGGTCGCTCCGTGCGCGAGTTCATCATCGGATGCGTTATCGCACCGGCGCTGGTTTGCTTTGCATGGATGACGATCCTTGGTGGTACAGCGATTGATCTGGAGCTGTCCGGTGCTGCACAGGGCGCTATAACCGGTGCTTCACAGACCAACCAGTTGTTCGCAACGCTGGGCCAGATGATCAGTGGTGGCTTCTTGTCCGTGCTGACCATCATGTGTGTCGTGCTCATCATGACGTTTCTTGTCACGTCAGCAGACTCGGGCATTCTGGTTATGAACACCATCATGTCCGGTGGTGCTCAGGAGACAGGTATCAAGCACCGCATCGTTTGGGGGCTCATCCTCACCGCTGTGATCGGCACGCTGATTTTGGCCGCTGGTAAGAACAACCCGATGGATGCCTTGAAGAACGCCATGATTATCGGCGCTCTACCGTTCACGATGGTGATGGGCCTGATGTGCATCGCTTTGACCAAAGCGCTCTACCGCGATGGCCTGCGTGACAAGGCCGCTTCGTCACCCGATGCCGTTAGTGCACCTGCCGAATAAGGCAACTGCCAATACTGAAAAACACCCCCGGTTCATTGAGCCGGGGGTGTTTTTTTATGTCAGCAGACAGAATTTTGTATAGCCAGAGCCGCCTGACAATGGCGCAGGCCGTCACGGGCGATCAGCTTCGAAGCTTATGAATGGCGGCGATGCCGCAAGTGCAATGAGGTGTTTGAGAACGTTCGTAGCCCCGTTAGCCTGACCGGCACTCGATAGAGGCCTTAGGTCATCTTCCCATGACAGTGCTTGTATTTCAGGCCACTTCCACACGGGCACGGCTCATTCCGGCCTACTCGGCCCCATGTCGTTTCATCGTTAGGGTCGCGACCGTCTTCGCCTTCGGCGCGGGATGAGGCTTGGAAGGCGCGGCCGTAGTTGCTTTCGCCTTCGTCGTCGATGAAGCCGTCTTCGCCGAACTCTCCATCACCGTGACTGGCGAACATTTCGGGGGTGTCGAAATCGTCTTGGGCGGCTTGCTGCACCAGTTCGACGCGCATCATCTGTGAGGTAACGGCTTGACGCAGATTGCCGAGCAGGGAGTTGAACAGCTCGAAGCTCTCCGACTTGTATTCGTTCAGCGGATCGCGCTGGCCGTAGCCGCGGAAACCGACGACGGAGCGCAGGTGTTCTAGATTTTCCAGATGCTCGCGCCACAGGTGGTCCAGCGTCTGCAGAAGGATCTGTTTTTCGACCATGGTGGAGACTTCGGGGCCGAAGCGCTCGGCGCGATCAGCAGCGGCCTTGTTGGCAGCTTCCAGCATGCGTTCGCGCACGCCTTCCTCGTCGATACCCTCTTCGTCGGCCCATTCGTGCACCGGCAGATCAAGGTTGAGATATTGCTCGACGCCTTCTTTCAGTTCGTCGAGTTTCCAGTCTTCAGGATAGGCCTTGGGCGGCATGGTGGCGGTGATGAGACCCTCGATCACGTCTTCACGCATGTCGGAGACGATCTCGGAAATGTCTTCCGCTTCCATCATGTCGATGCGCTGCTCGAAGATCACCTTGCGCTGATCGTTCATCACGTCATCGTATTTCAGCAGGTTTTTGCGGATGTCGAAGTTGCGCGCTTCCACCTTGGATTGCGCTTTTTCCAGCGCCTTGTTGATCCACGGGTGAACGATGGCTTCGCCTTCTTTCAGGCCCAGCTTCGTCAGCATGCCGTCCATACGGTCGGAGCCGAAGATGCGCATGAGATCGTCCTGCAGCGACAGGAAGAATTTGGAGCGGCCCGGATCGCCCTGACGACCGGAGCGACCGCGCAACTGGTTGTCGATGCGGCGTGATTCGTGACGCTCTGTCGCCAGCACGTAGAGGCCACCGGCTTCCAGCGCTTCGGTTTTCAGCTTTGCGACTTCAGCGGTGATGCGCTCGCGCAGTTCATCAGCCTTCTTGCCGGTCTTGTCGCCGATCTCTTGTTCAAGGCGCATGTCGAGGTTGCCGCCCAACTGAATGTCGGTGCCGCGACCGGCCATGTTGGTGGCGATGGTGATGTGGCCGGGTCGACCGGCCTGGGAGACAATGAACGCCTCTTGTTCGTGGTAGCGCGCGTTCAACACCTCATGCTTCACACCGCCGGCTTTGATGACCTCGGTGAGCGCTTTGATGCTGTCTTCGTAGAAATCGCGCAGGTCTTGTTCTTTGCCGGGTTTCAACTCGGCAAGGCGCGCTTCGATCATGGCCTTGATGGCGGTGAGCTGCTTTTTGTCGGACAGCATGGCTGCCAGCATTTCCGATTTTTCGATGGAGGTCGTGCCGACGAGAACCGGCTGGCCCTTGCGCTGGGAGTGTATGATGTCGAGCACCACGGCTGCGTATTTTTCTTCCACCGTGCGATAGACTTCGTCGCTCTCGTCGATGCGCTGCACAGGCTTGTTGGTAGGAACGTCCACCACGTCGAGTGAGTAGATGTCGCCGAATTCGGCAGCTTCCGTCATGGCCGTACCGGTCATGCCGGCCAGCTTTTCGAACATGCGGAAATAGTTTTGGAACGTGATGGATGCCAGCGTCTGGTTTTCCGGCTGGATCGTCACGCCTTCCTTGGCTTCCAGCGCCTGGTGCTGGCCTTCGGAGAAACGGCGGCCCGTCATGGCACGGCCTGTGAACTCGTCGATGATGACCACGTCATCGCCGACGACCATGTAGTCCTTGTCTTTGGTGAAGAGCTTGTGGGCCTTCAGCGCGTTGTTGACGTGGTGAACCACGGACACGTTTTCCACGTCGTAGAGCGAACCGGCTGTGAGAATTTCTGCTTCTTTCAGCATATTCTCCAGCTTCTCGGTGCCGTCTTCGGTGAAGGAAACGGAGCGCTGTTTTTCGTCCAGCTCGTAGTCTTCATCGGCGATGTTGGGGATGAGCGCATCGACAGAGAGGTAGAGGTCGGATTTGTCGTCGACAGGGCCGGAGATGATGAGCGGCGTGCGGGCTTCATCGATGAGGATCGAATCCACCTCATCGACGATTGCGAAGTTGTGGCCGCGCTGGACCATCTCTTCGATGTCCATCTTCATGTTGTCGCGTAGATAGTCGAAGCCGAATTCGTTGTTGGTGCCGTAGGTGACGTCGCAATTGTAAGCGTCCTGACGGGCCTGATCGTCCATGTCGTGAACGATGACGCCGGTGGTGAGGCCGAGAAAGCCATAAACGCGGCCCATCCACTCGGCATCGCGGGATGCGAGGTAATCGTTCACGGTGACGACGTGGACGCCTTCGCCGGACAGCGCGTTCAGGTAAACGGCCAAGGTCGCCATCAGCGTCTTGCCTTCACCGGTGCGCATTTCGGCGATCTTGCCTTCGTGCAGCACCATGCCGCCGATCAGCTGAACGTCGAAGGGGCGCATGCCCAGCGCGCGCAACGCACCTTCGCGGGCCACGGCAAAAGCTTCGACTTCAAGGTCGTTCAGCGTTTCGCCAGCTTCCAGCCGGTCGCGGAAGGCTTCGGTCTTTGCGGCGAGCGCTGCATCATCCAGCGCTTTCATTTCGTCTTCGAGTGCGTTGATGGCATCGACGCGCGGCTGATATTTTTTCACCACCCGATCATTTTCCGAACCGAACAATTTTCGTGCAAGACCACCGAAGCTGACCATGAATGAACTTCCCTTGAAGACCCCGGCATCTCACGGCGTGAGGCGGGCGAAATGGATGCGGAACTTTCCGGTGCGAACGCTGGGTTCACAACCGGCGGAAAAAGCGCGGCAAAACGCGCAATTCAGCCCCGACGAGGTGGTGGACAGATAGGTTTGAGACCCCGCGATGTCAACGAATTGCAGGCTTCGTTTTGGTAAGGCCATTGCCTACAGCCACATGCTATAACGAAGCCGATGACGAACAAGTGTTTGCGAGAACCGCTCTGCTGTGAGAAGCCAGCGTTGGAAGCGACTTGCGATGCCCGTATTGTTGCCGTTTTAGACCTTCAACAGCCCACCAAACCGAATGGGCGAGTGCCCCGAACCTGACGCGAAACAGAAAGCCAGACCATTATGAACAAGCTTACATTCCGCTCCGCCGTTGCTGCCTCCACGCTTGCATTGCTGGTGGCTCTTCCTGCTTCTGCACAGGAAGACAAGATCGTTGCCAAGGTTGGCAGCGAAGAAATCACCCAGAGCGAGCTGGATCAGGCCATGGCAGATATGGCGCAACAGTTCGCACAGTTTCCCGAGCCGCAGCGTAAAGCGCGTGCGCTGGATGCGCTGATCGACATCGAAGTCTTTGCGGCACTCGCGCGGAAAGAGGGCATCGACAAAGACCCGAAACTGCTGGCTCGGATGGAGCTGCTGAACAAGCGCGCACTGCATAACGGCTACTTCACCCAGAAAGTGCAGGCCGGTATCACCGACGAGCAGCTGCAGGCCCGCTACGACAAAGAGATCGGCAGCGCGCCCCGCCAGAAAGAGGTGAAGGCCCGCCACATTCTCGTGAAGACTGAAGAAGAAGCTAAAGCCATCATCGAAGAGTTGAAAAGTGGCGCTGATTTCGTAGAGCTTGCCAAAACCAAATCCACCGGCCCTAGCGGCCCGCAGGGTGGCGATCTTGGTTTCTTCAAAAAAGGCCAGATGGTTCCCGAATTCGAAAAAGCCGCTTTCGAGCTGGAAGCCGGCAAGGTCACCGAGACACCTGTGAAGACGCAGTTCGGCTTTCACATCATCAAGGTGGATGAAACCCGTGACACGCCTCTGCCGACTTTCGAGCAGTCCAAAGAGCAGTTGCGCCAGCTTGTGCTGACGGAAGCTTACGCTGAAGCGATCAAAACTGGTCGTGAATCCGTGGGTGCCGATGTGCTGGACGGCAGCCTGAAGCTGCCTGCCGGTCAGTAAACCGACCTAACGCTTACGGAGTACGACGGATGTCATTGACTGTTTCGCCATTGGCACCGGCTTCCACGCCGGACATGCCGCCTGTCGCCGGTGTGAAAATCGCTAGCGCGAAAGTGTCCGGTCGCTACGGTGATCGTGACGACATGATGCTGATGGTCTTCGACCAGCCTGCATCGGTCGCGGGCGTGTTCACCACGTCCCGCTGCCCGTCCGCACCGGTGGACTGGTGCCGCGAGCTTTTGAAAACGAACGGTGCTGCAGCTCGTGCTGTGGTGGTGAATGCGGGCAACGCGAACGCATTCACAGGATCGCGTGGCGTCGCTTCGGTGGAAGCAACGGCTGCTGCCGCCGCAAAGGCTGGGGGCTGTGCCGAAAACGAAGTCTATATCGCATCCACTGGCGTAATCGGGGAGCCTCTGAACACGGATGGGTTCGGCGAAGCCCTGGCCGCATTGGCCGGTGATGTGCAAGGCGATGGTTGGAACCGCGCCGCCGGTGCCATCATGACCACCGACACTTATGTAAAGTGTTCCACCACGCAGATCAAAATCGGTGGCGAGACCATCACCATTAACGGTATCGCAAAAGGCTCCGGCATGATCGCGCCCGATATGGCGACGATGTTGGCGTTCGTGGTGACAGACGCGGAAGTCTCATCCGCCGATCTGCAAGCGATGTTGAGCGAGCACAACGCCACGACATTCAATGCGGTGACGGTGGATAGCGACACCTCCACCAGCGATACGGTTCTGGCCTTTGCTACCGGCGCTTCCGGCGTTTCAGTGTCTGGCGGCGATGCGGAATTTTCCAAAGCGCTGCACGGCGTCCTCCACGATCTTGCCATGCAGGTCGTGCGCGACGGTGAAGGCGCAACGAAGGAAGTCGAGATCAGCGTCACGGGTGCTGAGGATGATCGCGCCGCAGGCGTTATCGCCCGTACGATTGCCAATTCTCCACTGGTGAAAACCGCTATCGCTGGTGAAGATGCAAACTGGGGTCGTGTCGTCATGGCCGTCGGCAAGGCTGGCGAGGCCGCTGATCGTGACAGGCTCTCCATTTCCTTCGGTGATGTTCGCGTGGCCGTCGATGGGATGCGCGACCCAGACTACAGCGAAGACGCTGCGAGCGCTGTCATGCTGCGCGATGAAATTGCCATCCATGTCGACGTCGGCATCGGCTCCGGCAAAGCGCGGGTTTGGACCTGCGATCTGACGAAACAATATGTTGCCATCAATGGTGATTATCGAAGCTGATATGAAACCCGCCGCGCGCCCTTTGCAGATGACCGATTCGCCGCTGCCAACGGTGCGGCGTCTGGAGGCGGTCGGCTTCCGCTCATGGCCATCTGCCACCACCCGCTACGATGGAGCCTGGTGCTTGCGCCTCACGGCCAGCCATTCCTCCAAGCGCCTGAATTCGATCAATTGCCTCGATGCGGCCGATACGTCCGACATCGACCGCCGCCTTCGCAGCGCTGCGCGGGAGTTTGAAAATTTCGGACGCCCCGTGATTTTGCGCCAAACGCCGCTGACGCCACAGCCACTGGTGGATGTGGCCGACAGCAATGGCTGGTCACGCATCGACACCACCGACGTGATGCGTCTCGATCTTGCGTCTTGGAAACATGCCGATGAGGCCGTCATTCGTGTGCCGCATCAGGATCGTGGCCACTGGCTCGATCAGGCCGTTGCCATCGGTGAGGTGACAGAGTTGCGCCGCGCTGGAATGGCGGAATTGCTGGCCAATGTTCAGGGTGAAGTCGCGCTGTTTCTCGCCGAGGATGCCAATGGCTCACCGCAAGCGGTGACCATGGCTGTGCGCTTTGCCGATCTGTTGGGCCTGTTCACAATCGCCTCGCATCCTCATTTGCGAGGGCAGGGCCATGGCCGGTCTATCCTGCGTTCCGCGTTGGCATGGGGTGTGAAAACCGGTGCACGGCGCGCGTGGCTTTCGGTCGAAGCTACCAACACGCCCGCTCGTACCCTATACGATGCAGAAGGCTTCAAGCCGGTTTACGATTACACTTACTGGCAAGCCCCCGATGGACATTTCGACTGACACCAGCGCCGCGACGTCCACTTCCAAACGGATGGTTCTGGTCGTGGCGTGTGCGTTGATCGACGCCGACAACCGCATCCTCTTGGCTCAGCGCCCCGAAGGCAAAAGCATGGCCGGGCTGTGGGAATTTCCTGGTGGCAAAGTCGAAAATGGTGAGATCCCCGAAGAAGCGCTCATCCGTGAATTGAGGGAAGAGCTTGGCGTCGAAACCAAACGCGCCTGCCTCGCGCCGCTGACCTTTGCCAGCCACGAATATGATAATTTTCACCTGCTCATGCCGCTCTACATTTGCCGCAAATGGTGGGGTGAACCGGTTGGCCGTGAAGAGCAGGCGATAAAATGGGTGCGCCCCATGAAACTGCGCGATTACCCCATGCCGGAAGCCGATTTGCCACTCATTTCTCCGCTGCAGGATTTGCTGTGAACGGTCGATAAAACGACGATGGTAAACGGGATGTTTACCACGTGGCGCCCATGTTGAACCGCAAATTGCGGCGCACGGAACAAAATCATGGCCACCGATCACGAAAAAATTGCTCGCGCCTTGAAGGCATCCGACGCGCGGGAATCCATTTTGGGCTTTACGCCCATTCAGGCGGCCTTCGGGTTTTGCGCTGTGGCAGGCCTTGGTTCGTTGCTGATTTTGCCGCTTGCTCCAACGGGCGGACAGTCCCTACCGGTGGCGCAGGATCGTATCGCCTTGGATGGCCGCAACATCGACCGCACCGCAGTCGGCTCGATCCAGTCTTCATCCAAGCGCCGCTATTCCGTTCGCCGCAGCGTGTTGAATCCTGACCCGCAGACACCTTGCGTCATCTTCGATAACGGAACCTACGAGGGCTCTTGCCCGACACGCCGCAAGCCGACAAATTAGGTTTAGCGCGGTAGCTTTTCTTCCGGCACGGCGAGAGCATCGGCCAGTCGCGATTTCGCGCTGCCGGGTTTCGACGGTTTTTGCTGGCTTTCATGCGGCACCCAGCCCGATAGCGAAATGAACGAGAACGTCGCGCGAATACGCCCGTCAGGATCGCTGAAACGCTCGAGATAGAGTTCGATCATTCTTGCAACGATTGCTTTGCTCAGGGGCGGATTGTCCTTGGCCGTCTTCAACTGATTGGTCGCGCCGAAGCGCCGTAAATCCGTGATCAGTGCAAGCGGAGAAGTGTAACGCACCACCACCTCTTCGCGATCCAGCACAGGCAGTGCGAACCCCGCCCTTTGCAGCAGTGAGCCTGCATCACGGATGTCTGTAAACGGGTCGACGCGCTGGCCTGCGCCGCCGCGAATATCGCTTTCGGCCTGCAACAGGCACTCGCGCAGTTCCTTCAACGTGTCCGGTCCTGGCAGCATGGCAAGGAAGAGACCGTCGGGCTTGAGCGCACGGCGAATTTGGACGAGTTGACCGGGAAGGTCTTCGCTCCAGTGTAGCGTTAGCGGTGCGATGGCGAGATCGGCTTCGGCTTCCGGCAGTCCCAGATCATCGTGGTCTGCGATATGGTCAGCGATGCTGTGGTGAGCCGTCCGTTCAACGCGGATAACTTTGCCCACGTTCTCCGCGTTGTTCAGTGCGTCAGCAAGCGCAGGCGTCCGCCCGAACAGGGCCAGTGCATGATTGAACTGTCGCTGCACCGCACCAAGACGTTCCACCATTTCTTGCGTCGCCCGCGCGACGAGAAAATCATCGCCGGGCAGTGCGATGCGGGCGGCGCGTTCAAGCGCTAGGCGTTGGCGGTTGGGGTCGAACACGATGGACTTTCAGATTGGCATAGACGTTGGCCGGAGCAAGCGGCACCATGGCTGCGATGAACGAAGTTGCAAACCCACAGAAGGTCGCCCTGCGACGATTGGCGAACCGTATCGGTAAGCTGGCCGTGCGCGGCGCCGTAGGAACGCGCGATGCGATCTGGCCTGCGGTCTGTCTGGCCTGCGAACGGCCGGTGGATAAGCAAGGCTCGCTTTGCCCTACATGCTGGGGTGAGATGCGCTTTATCGAACGACCTTACTGCGCGGTTATGGGGTCGCCTTTTACCTATGATCTTGGTGAAGGCGCATTGTCGGCAGAGGCCATCGCCGATCCGCCGCCCTTCGACCGCTGCCGTTCTGTCGTGCTGTATGATGATGTGGCCCGCCGAATGGTATCCAGCCTGAAATTCTCCGACCGCACGGAGCTTGCGCCGTGGATGGCGCAATGGATGGTGCGGGCGAGTGACGGCATGTTCGATGAGCCGGAGAGAGTGGACGTAATACCCGTACCGCTTCATCGGCGCAGGCTATTTGTGCGACGGTTCAACCAGTCTGCTGAAATTGCTCGCGCAGTGGCCGCGCTTACCGGAGCGACCTATCTGCCGGAACGTTTGCAGCGGTCGCGGCCAACGCCACAACAGGTGGGGCTTGGTCGCAAGGAGCGCGATGCCAACGTGCGCGGGGCGTTTCGCATTCCCAAAGGCGAGAGCGTTTTGCTCAAAGGCCGCCATGTCGTGCTGGTGGATGATGTTTACACCACCGGTGCAACGCTCAAGGCCTGTGCCCGGGCCGTGCGGCGGGCGGGTGCTGCAAAAGTCGATTGCCTGACCTTTGCTCGTGTTGCCACCGGGGTTGCCGTCACCGAGCTGTAAACTCTATATCCGGTTAGTCTTTATTGTTGGCCATTTTGCCGACTTGCCGGAGCGCCCCATGAGTGATGTCACCATCTACACCCGCCAATTGTGCGGTTTCTGCAGTGCAGCCAAAAATCTGCTCTCCAAGAAGGGCGTTTCCTACACGGAAAAAGACGCGACCTACGACCCGGAGCTTCGCAAGGAAATGATCCAGCGCGCGCAGGGTGGTTCGACATTCCCGCAGATTTTCATCGGGGATATTCATGTCGGCGGTTGCGATGATCTGATGGCCATGGAGCGCGGCGGCAATCTCGATAGATTGCTGAAAGGCGCCGCTTGATGAGCGGCTCGCCATTCACCGCCGCCGTGGTGCAGATGCGCTCCACGACGGATATGACGGAGAATGTCGAAGCTATGGATGCGGCTGTTCGCGAAGCGGCTGCCCAAGGCGCAACCTATATTCAAACGCCCGAAATGACTGGGCTGGTGCAGGCTTCGCGAAAACCGTTTTTCCAACAGGTTGTGGCGGAAGACAACGATCCGGTAGCGGCGCGTGCTGCGGCGCTCGCCAAAGAACTGGGCGTTACCCTGCATATCGGGTCGACACCCGTTCTGGTGAGCGAAGGCCGTGCTGCGAACCGTGCGCTCATCTACTCGCCAAGCGGTGAACTGCTGGCGCGTTACGACAAGATTCATATGTTCGACGTCGATCTGGACAATGGCGAAAGCTGGCGCGAATCCGCCGTCTATGAACCGGGTCGCGAAGCGGTGATGGTGGAGATTGCCGATGCACTGTTCGGCATCGCGATTTGCTACGATTGCCGCTTTCCTGAACTGCACACGGCCTACGCCAAGGCGGGTTGCACGGTGCTCACCGGCCCGTCCTGTTTCACCCGCCAGACCGGTGGCGCGCATTGGCACACGCTGCTGCGCTCGCGGGCCATCGAAACCGGTTCATGGATGATTGCTGCTGCGCAAGGCGGTGACATGGCTGATGGCCGCGAGACCTATGGCCATTCGCTCATCATCGATCCTTGGGGTGTGGTGGTTGCAGAAGTTACCGGCGAAGAGCCGGGTATTGCGCTGGCGGAAATTGATCCCGCAGCAGCATTGGCCGCCCGTCAGAAGATACCGAATTTGAAGAATGGTCGTGCGTTTGAATTGAAGAGCGCAGCTGCAACCCTGCGATCCGCATGATCAAGTTCTCGCTTGCCTGCGAAAAAGACCATGCCTTCGACGGCTGGTTTTCGTCGTCGGACGATTTCGACGCGCAGAAGAAACGCAAGTTGGTCGAGTGTCCGTTTTGCGGGTCGCATGAGGTGGATAAGACGCTGATGGCACCATCCGTGTCCACAGCCCGCAAGCAGGCGGCGACCTTGGAGACCATGCGGAAACAGGTCGCGGGCGAGTTGAAAAAAGTTCGCGATCACGTGACCGAAAATTTCGAAGATGTGGGCGAGCGCTTTCCAGAGGAAGCGCGGAAAATCCATTATGGGGAAAGTGAAGCCCGCGGAATTTATGGTGCCGCGAGCAAGCCGGAAGTCGAGAGCCTTATCGATGAAGGCGTAGAAATCGCGCCACTTCCATCAGCGCCGGAAGACGCTAATTAGGTTTCGCTTACGCGGGCCGCTTGAGCAGCATCATGTAATTCACATCGGTGTCGGACGAACGGTTCCAGCTGTCGGACAGAACGTTGTAGAAAACGCCGCTGGTCTCGACCTTCTCCAAACCGACCGCAGCGCAGGGCTGTTCGATCTCTTCGGGGCGGACGAGTTTCTCGTATTGGTGGGTGCCTTTTGGCAGCCAACCCAAAACGCGCTCGGCCATGAAAATAGCAAGTGCCTGCGCTTTGCGTGTACGGTTGATCGTGGCGACCAGCATCAGACCACCGGGCTTCACCATGTTGGAGCAGGCGGTGAGGAAGAGGTCCACATCGGCCACGTGTTCCACGACTTCCATGTTCAACACGACGTCGAATGTTTCGCCGGATGCGGCAAGCGCTTCGGCGGTGGTGGCGCGGTAATCAACGCTCACGCCGGATTGTGCTGCGTGGAGTTTGGCCACTTCGATGTTGGTTTCGCCAGCATCCGCGCCGACGACTTCTGCCCCCATTCGGGCAAGTGGTTCGCACAGCAGACCACCGCCGCAACCGATGTCCAAAATGCGAAGACCTGCCAGTGCATCCGGCGCTTTCGGGTCGCGGTCGAACTGTTCGCATAGCGTTTCGCGGATATAGGTCAGGCGTACGGGATTGAATTTGTGTAGCGGCTTGAACTTGCCGGTCGGGTTCCACCACTCTTTTGCCAGTGACGAGAAATGATCGATCTCGGCTTGGTCGATCGTCGAATTCTCGCTCACGGGAATGCGTGCGGCGGATGCGGTCATGGTATTTCCCTCGTAGGCAATGTCGATTGCTGCGCAGTGCTACAAACTCTTTACGTTGCAAGACAATGCGTCAAATACGCAGTTTAACGTCAATCAACGTATATTCCTCAATTATAACAAGGCCCGACCGGGATTGGTTGCGTAGTAAGCAGACGCGCTACCGGTCGTCTTGCCGCAGCGGCCCGCCTCGGCTAAACCGCCGCCATTCGGCTGTTTGGGTCGAACGCAATCTTTCCTTCCAACCGGAGCCTTTGTCCTTGGCCCGTCTAGTCATGAAATTCGGCGGCACGTCGGTGGCCGACCTGGAACGCATTCACCGCGTCGCGCGTCACGTGAAGCGTGAGCACGATGCCGGCCATCAGGTCGCCGTGGTGGTGTCTGCCATGTCTGGCAAGACGAACGAGCTTGTGGGCTGGGTCAATGAGATGCCACGCGTGGTGGGTAGTGATGTGCCGGGCTTCGATGCGCGCGAGTATGACTCCGTTGTGGCTTCCGGTGAGCAGGTTACCGCCGGTCTGCTGGCCATCGCGCTTCAATCTATGGGCGTCGATGCGCGGTCATGGCTTGGCTGGCAGATACCGCTGCGGACCGACCACGCTCACGGTGCTGCGCGGATCGCAGAGATCGACGGCGGCAATATCATCGAACGCATGGGCGAAACCCACGGACGGCAGGTTGCTGTCGTTGCCGGGTTCCAGGGTATCTCGCCGGATAACCGTATCGCCACGCTGGGGCGCGGTGGATCGGACACGAGCGCCGTGGCGCTGGCCGCCGGTATCGAAGCGGACCGTTGCGACATCTATACGGACGTCGATGGTGTCTATACCACCGACCCGCGCATGGCGCCGAAAGCACAGCGGCTCGACAAAGTGTCCTACGAAGAAATGCTGGAACTGGCATCGCTCGGGGCCAAGGTGCTTCAGGTGCGCTCGGTCGAACTGGCCATGGCTTACAATGTGCCGACATTCGTGCGCTCCAGTTTCGAAGACCCGGATTCAATCGACTCCAGCGAAGGGGCGACCCCGCCCGGAACGCTTATTTGTGCAGAGGACCAGATCGTGGAACAGCAAACCGTTACCGGCATCGCCTATGCCAAAGACGAAGCCCAAATTTCACTGCGCCGGGTTGCCGATAAACCTGGTATTGCGGCTGCCGTTTTTGGCCCGCTGGCGGATGCTCAGGTCAACGTCGATATGATCGTGCAGAACGTGTCTGAAGACGGGTCCGTCACCGATATGACGTTTACGGTTCCTGCCGCCGATCTCGACAAGGCGCTGTCGACGCTGGAAAAGTCGCACGATGAAATCGGCTATGAGGTCGTCCAGTCCGACCCCGGCATGGTGAAGGTTTCCGTCGTCGGCATGGGTATGCGAAGCCACGCCGGTGTTGCCTCCACCGCCTTCAAGGCGCTGGCCGACAAAGGCATCAATATCCGCGCCATCACCACGTCTGAAATCAAGATTTCGATCCTGATCGACGGCGATTATGCAGAGCTTGCAGTCCGCACTTTGCATTCGGTCTATGGGCTGGATAAAAGCTGAACCCAACGCCCCGCGAAACGTTCATCTGAATGCGGGGCAGTCTTTCCTCCCGCTTTCGGGAACAATCGTATGCTCGTTGAAAAAACCGGCCCCCGGGTTCTGCTAAAGAGCCTGCGCGAGGCGATGGCAGAACAGTTGGGACCGCAGGAGCGGCTCGACCGTATCACCCAGCAGATTGCTGCGGCGATGGCAGCGCAAGTGTGTTCCGTTTACGTGCGCCGTGCAGATGATGTGTTGGAACTGTTCGGTACATTTGGTCTGAACGCCGAAGCGGTTCACCGCTCGCAACTGCGCGTGGGGCAGGGGCTTGTTGGTACGATTGCCGGTTCCGGACGGGCGCTGAACTTGTCTGATGCGCAATCTCATCCCGCATTCGCCTATCTGCCGGAAACGGGTGAAGACCCGTTCCAGTCTTTCCTCGGCGTGCCCATGAAGCGTGCCGGACGACCGTTGGGCGTATTGACGGTTCAGAACACGGAAAGCCGAAATTACAGCGAAGAGGATGTCGAGGCGCTGGAAACGGCGGCCATGGTGCTGTGCGATCTGGTCGTTTCCGGTGGGTTCAAGAACCTCGCCAACGAAGGCGCGCAACTCGATCAATCCCGCCCCATCAGCACAACGGGCACCGGGCTTGCGGAAGGCATTGCGCGCGGCACGGTTGTTCTACACGAGCCGCGCGTCGTGGTGGAAAACCTGTTTGGCGACGATGCCGAGCAAGAAACCCACCGTTTGGCGCAGGCCATTTCATCATTGCGCGCATCCGTCGATGCGATGGTGGAACGCACCTCGGCCAACGATAAAGATGACACGAACCACGACCATATCGATGTGCTGGAAAGCTACCGCATGTTCGCCCACGATCGTGGGTGGGTGCGGCGCATCGAAAGCGCTATTCAGGACGGCCTGACGGCGGAAGCTGCTGTCGAAAAAGTAAGCCAGGAAAACCGTTCGCGTCTGCAGGGGTCGCCCAACCCTTATCTGCGCGAACGGCTGACCGATTTCGACGACCTTGCCCGCCGCTTGATGAAACAGCTCATGGGTCGCGCTGCGGCTGAAGGTGTCGAGGAGCCGTTCATCGTGGTCGCCCGTTCGATGGGTGCTGCTGAACTGCTGGACTACGACAATGGCCACCTGCGCGGTCTCGTCATTGAGGAAGCGACGGCCACCAGCCATGTCGTCATCGTTGCGCGGGCCTTGGGTATTCCCGTCGTGGGGCAGGTCGAAGGCTTCGTCTCGCGGGCTGAAAATGGCGATGCGATTATCGCAGATGGCGACGAGGGTATCGCCCACCTGCGCCCGGCTGATGATGTTGTGGCAAGCTACGACGAGCGCATGGAATTCCGTGTTGCCCGCGCGGCGCGCTTCGATGCGCTTCGTGGACAGCCTTCGGAAACGCGTGACGGTGTGCCTATCAATCTTATGCTGAACGCCGGCCTGACGATGGATCTGCAACAGTTGGAAACTTCCGGTGCAGCGGGCATCGGTCTGTTCCGCACCGAGCTGCAATTCATGATCGCCAGCAAGCTACCGCGCCTTGACGAGCAGACGCGGTTTTACCGCACGATCATGGACGCTGCTGGCGACAAGCCGGTTACGTTCCGCACGTTGGATATCGGTGGTGACAAGGTGCTGCCATACCTTCGCACCGTGAAAGAGGACAATCCGGCGCTTGGCTGGCGGGCCATTCGGTTGGCCATCGACCGGCCCGGCCTGCTGCGCGTCCAGCTTAGGGCGCTCATCAAAGCTGCCGCCGGGCGACGGTTGAAGATCAAAATTCCCATGGTCACTATGGTGACGGAGATCGATCAGGTGCGGGTCATTCTCGACCGCGAAATGGAAGCGCAGGCGCGTTTCGGCCACGATCTTCCTGCGTCCGTCGAACTGGGCTGCATGATCGAAGTGCCGAGCCTGCTGTTCCAGTTGGACGAGGTGATGGAGAGGGTGGACTTCGTGTCTGTCGGCTCCAACGATTTGTTCCAGTTCATGGCGGCCAGTGACCGCACGAACTCCTATCTCGCTAACCGTTTCAACCCGTTGTCGCGGCCCTTCCTGCGGGCGCTGCGGGAGATCGTTCGCGCGGCAGACCGGCACGACACGCCGCTACAGCTTTGTGGGGAATTGGCGGGCGATCCGCTGTCGGTTCTGGCGCTTATCGGTATCGGCTACCGCACGATTTCCATGCCACCCGCCGCCATCGGCCCGGTAAAGGAACTCGTTCGGGCCATGGACTGCGCGCACGTTTGCGCCCATGTGGGGGCGATGGTCGATGAAACAATCGGCACGCGCACGGTGCCTGAAGTGCTGCGCGACTTTGCCGATGAAAACGGATTGCCGGTCTAAACGGCTGTAAGGAAGAACGACATGCTGCCGCCAGAAAAGATCGAACAACTCGTTTCCCGCCATGCAGAAGTGGCGCGGCTGATGAGCGAAAACCCCGATCAGGAAACCTACGTCAAACTGGCGAAGGAATATGCCGAACTCGACCCCGTGGTCATCAAGATTGGTGAGATGCAAGCCGCCCAAAGCGAGTTTGCTGATCTGGCTGGAATGCTGGCGGATGGCGACACCGATGCCGAGATGAAAGAAATGGCGCAGGCCGAGATGGAGCCGTTGAAAGCGGCTATCGAAGAGCATGAGGCCGAGTTGCAAATTCTGCTGCTGCCCCGCGATGAGGCGGATGCGAAAAACGCTATTCTGGAAATTCGCGCGGGCACCGGCGGATCTGAGGCGGCGCTTTTTGCTGGCGATCTTTTCCGCATGTACCAACGCCACGCGGAAACCTCTGGTTGGAAGGTCGATGTCCTGTCGGAAAGCGCTGGCGAGGTCGGTGGTTATAAAGAGATCATCGCGTCCATCAACGGCACGGGCGTGTTTGCGCGATTGAAATTCGAGTCCGGCGTTCACCGCGTGCAACGCGTACCGGAAACGGAGTCGGGCGGACGTGTTCACACATCGGCGGCCACAGTCGCCGTACTGCCGGAAGCGGAAGACGTGGACATCGAAATTCGCAACGAAGACATTCGCATCGACACCATGCGCGCATCCGGTGCGGGCGGTCAGCACGTCAACACAACGGACTCGGCGGTTCGGATCACCCACATTCCCACCGGCGTCGTGGTGTTGAGCACCGAGAAATCGCAGCATCAGAACCGTGCCAACGCGATGAAGGAATTGCGGACCCGCCTCTACGATATGGAGCGGCAGAAGGTCGATCAGGAGCGGGCCGATTCCCGCAAAGGGCAAGTTGGTTCCGGCGACCGATCCGAACGCATTCGCACGTATAACTTTCCGCAAGGCCGCGTCAGCGATCACCGCATCAACCTGACGCTCTACAAGCTGGACAAGATGATTGCCGGTGAGGGATTGGACGAAATGCTCGACGCGCTCATCACCGACCATCAGGCGAATTTGCTGGCGTCGCTCGGCGACGAGGTGTGAGCCATCACTCGAGCAGGCATGGAGCGGTTCGCGACGCCATTGTAACGCTCGAGACTGCCGGTCACGAAGCGGCTGATTTTGCTGCCCGTGCGATCATGGCCCACGTGACGGGTGACGATGCGGGTATGGTTATGGTCCGTGAGGACGTAGCGTTCAATGCTGCTGATGCTGCGGTCTTCCAAAACCTCGTGCAGAAAGTTGCATCCGGCACGCCTCTCTTTCGCGCCATTGGTGTTCGGGAATTTCACGGGCTCGATTTTGCCTTGAGCAAAGATACGCTGGAACCGCGCGATGATACGGAAGCGCTGATTGAAGCCGTGCTTTCACAATCGCCACCCGCCAAATCGCGCTTTTCTGACCTTGGAACGGGGAGCGGTATCGTTGCCATTTCGCTTCTGCATGAGCTTTCAGAAGCGACCGCTGTTGCAACGGATATTTCAGCAGGAGCGCTTCAAACTGCAACCGCAAACGCTGCGCGCAACGGTGTTGGTGAGCGCTTGTCCACCGCCCAAGGTTCTTGGTGTGAGCCGCTTGAAGGTGCGTTCGATTTCATGGTCTCCAACCCGCCCTACATCGCCAGCGACATCGTTGATGGCCTCGATCAATCCGTGCTGGACCATGATCCGAGACGGGCGCTTGATGGTGGTGAGACTGGGTTGGAGGCCTATCGCGAAATCCTTTCACAAGCAGGAAGTCTGCTTCGGCCAGGCGGATTTCTGGCGTTGGAAATCGGATACGATCAGGCGGAAGCTGTAACCGCGCTGGCGCAACAAACCGGCTGGCGACGACTGGCACTGTATCACGATCTTCAGGGCCACGACAGAGCGTTGGTTTTCGCGCCTGTCTGATGAAGTGTCTTGATCTGGAAAAGTGCAAATAGGGCTTGCAATTTACTGTGCCATGGGTACCTGTGATGTAACAAGCAGCGCAGGGCGCTGGTGTTACCCCGAAAATCTGATGTGTCCTTGGTGCCTTCGTATGGGCCAAACATCACGATAGAACATTCGGGTGGCATTCAATGCGGATCAAGCAGGGAGCAATCCGCAGGGCAGGGCTTTGAACGAAGCCGTCACGTATTTTTCGCAAAGGTTCTCCAGGCGAGACCTGCAGGTTGAAACGCTGCTGAACTTTGCGAAATCCTTTCACCGGTTTGCCCGCTATGGCGATTGAACCGATACCGCGGGATGAACATCATCCCAGTCCCGGCCTCATCTCTTTTATGAGTGGGCCTCTCCGCCGACACCCGATCATCGCTCGGGCGGCGTACCAAAGAAGAAGTTTCTTATGAGACAGGGTCAGCCCCAAAACCGGCAGCGCGGTCGCGGCCGTAACAACAATAACAACAACCAGAATCAGAACCGCAACAACAACCGCAACCAGCTCAACCGCTCGATGGAGAGCAACGGGCCGGATGTGCGTATCCGCGGTACTGCAGCCCATATTGCGGAAAAATATCTGTCGCTCGCCAATGACGCGCAGACCGCTGGTGATACGGTGATGGCGCAGAGCTATTTCCAGTTTGCCGAGCATTACAATCGGGTGGTTGCCGCAGCCCAGGCCGTGCAGGAAGCGCAGCGCGAAGAGCAGCAGGCTCGCCAGGCGAAACAAGACGCCAGACAGGACCAGAACAATCAGGGTAATGGCCCGGCCAGCAATGAAGATGGCGATGACAACCGGTCCCGCAACGACGACAAACGCCGTCGCCGCAACCGCGATGATCGCGACGAAGACGACAATTCTTCCAAAGATGAGGACGGTGAAGATAACCGGCCACGTGGTCGTAGAAAGAACCGTGACCAGAGCGAAGAGCAGCAGCCCGATATTGCAGCCAGCGATGATGCGTCCGATGAAGACGAAAAGCCGGTCAAACCGAAGCGTCGTGCCAAGCGCAACCGCGAAGAAGACGGCGATGACGTTGCCGCAGCAGAAGCCAAATCATCTGATGATGGCGACAGCGAAGAAGAGGCACCCAAGCCCCGTCGCGCCCGCCGCCCTCGCAAGACCGAAGAGCCGTCCAGCGATGATGCCGCCGAATTGCCCGCTTTCGTTAGCGGTGGCTGAAACAGCTCAACAAGCTGTGTGAATTTTGTGGGGCGCGTTTCCGGATTGGAAGCGTGCCCCTCTTCATTTCGAAATTCCGCTTCCTACATATCATTCGAACCGGGCTTGCCGATTGCGGAAGCCCTTGTCTCGAATGTGCCGTTTTCGCTTCGGGTGAACGGCCAGTGTCAGGATGTTGGATATGAATCTCGAAAATTACACAGAACGGATGCGCGGCTTCGTGCAGTCCGCACAGTCCCGTGCTTTGGCCGACGGGCACCAGCAATTCACTGCGGAACATATGTTGCGCGTGTTGCTGGAAGACGAACAGGGTCTTGCCTCCCAACTGATCGACCGCGCTGGTGGCGATGCCAAAGCTGCGTTGATGGCAACGCAGGCTGCCGTGTCGAAACTGCCAAAGGTTTCCGGTGGTGGCGGCGGTGTTTATCTTGGTCAGGGTCTGGCGAAGGTGTTCGAGCAGGCCGAGAAGGTTGCCAAAAAAGCTGGCGATAGTTTCGTGACCGTGGAGCGTTTTCTGCTTGCCATGGCAATGGAGAGTGGCGCCGGTACACATAAAATTCTGAAAGCTGCAGGCGTTACTGCCAACGGTTTGAACCAGGCGATAGAAAGCGTTCGCAAGGGCCGCACAGCTGACTCCGCATCTGCTGAAGACGGCTACGATGCGCTGAAGAAATACGCGCAGGATCTCACCGCGCTCGCCCGTGAAGGCAAGCTCGATCCGGTGATCGGACGTGACGAGGAAATCCGCCGCGCCGTGCAGGTTTTGTCGCGCCGGACCAAGAACAATCCGGTGCTTATCGGTGAACCAGGCGTCGGTAAAACGGCGATTGCGGAAGGCTTGGCTCTTCGCATCATCAATGGTGATGTGCCGGAAAGCCTGCGCGACAAGCAGCTCATGTCTCTCGATATGGGGTCGCTGATTGCAGGCGCGAAATATCGTGGTGAATTCGAAGAACGGTTGAAAGCCGTGCTGTCGGAAGTGACCGCAGCCAATGGCGGCATCATCTTGTTCATCGACGAAATGCACACGCTGGTTGGCGCGGGCAAAGGCGACGGCGCGATGGATGCGTCGAACTTGCTGAAGCCGGCCCTTGCGCGTGGCGAGTTGCACTGCGTCGGCGCGACCACTTTGGACGAGTATCGCAAACACGTTGAAAAAGACGCGGCATTGGCCCGTCGTTTCCAGCCGGTGTTCATCTCCGAACCGACGGTGGAAGACACGATTTCCATCCTGCGGGGCATCAAGGAAAAGTATGAACTGCACCACGGCGTTCGCATCGCGGATTCCGCGCTGGTGGCGGCTGCGACACTGTCCAACCGCTACATCACCGACCGCTTTCTGCCGGACAAAGCCATCGACCTGATGGACGAGGCCGGATCGCGGTTGCGGATGCAGGTGGATTCCAAACCGGAAGAATTGGACGAGCTAGACCGTCGCATCATCCAGTTGAAAATTGAGCGCGAAGCGCTGTCGAAAGAAAGCGATACCGCATCGAAGGACCGGTTGGAAAAATTGGAAGCTGACCTGTCCGATCTTGAAGACAAGGCGCAGGAGCTTTCGGCCAAATGGATGTCGGAGAAGGACAAGCTGTCCTCTGCCCGTGATCTGAAAGAGAAGCTCGACCACGCGCGGTCCGAGTTGGAAATCGCGCAGCGCGAGGGCAATCTTGGTCGTGCGGGCGAGCTTTCTTACGGCGAAATTCCGCAGCTCGAACGGCAGATCGCCGAAGCGGAAGGTTCTGAAGACGAGGCGCAGATGGTGGATGAGGCGGTGACGCCCGCGTCCATCGCCCATGTGGTTTCCCGCTGGACCGGCATTCCCGTTGACAAAATGCTGGAAGGCGAGCGCGAAAAACTGTTGGCCATGGAAGACGAGTTGGCCCGCCGCGTGGTGGGGCAGGGCGAGGCCGTGCAGGCTGTGGCCAAAGCGGTTCGCCGCTCACGTGCCGGTTTGCAAGACCCGAACCGGCCCATGGGTTCGTTCATCTTCCTCGGTCCAACTGGCGTTGGCAAAACCGAGCTGACCAAAGCGCTGGCGGACTATTTGTTTGACGATGACAGCGCGATGGTTCGCATGGATATGTCGGAGTTCATGGAGAAACATTCCGTGGCCCGCCTCATCGGTGCGCCTCCCGGTTATGTCGGTTACGACGAGGGCGGTGTGTTGACCGAAGCGGTGCGAAGGCGTCCTTATCAGGTCGTGCTTTTCGATGAGATCGAGAAAGCGCATCCCGATGTTTTCAACGTGCTGTTGCAGGTTTTGGACGATGGTCGTCTGACCGATGGACAGGGCCGCACGGTGGATTTCCGCAACACGCTCATCATCATGACGTCGAATCTGGGTTCCGAATATCTGGTCAATCTGGGTGAAGGCGAAGATGTGGACGGCGTACGCGACGTGGTGATGGATGTGGTGAAAGCCTCTTTCCGCCCGGAATTCCTGAATCGTGTGGATGAGACGATACTGTTCCACCGTCTGCAGAAGACGAACATGGCGGCGATTGTTGAGATTCAGCTGCGTCGTCTCGAAAAGCTGCTGGAAGAACGCAAGATTTCCATCGAACTCGATGGCGATGCGATCCAGTGGCTGGCGGACAAGGGGTACGATCCGGCCTATGGTGCGCGGCCACTCAAGCGGGTGATCCAGTCTGCGGTGCAGGACCCGCTGGCTGAGAAGTTGCTGGCCGGTGAGATCGGTGATGGCAACACAATCGCTATCACGTCGGGAAGCGACAAGCTGCAGTTTCGGGTGAAAGGCTCCAAGCCCAAGCCTGTCGACGGCACGTTCGAGGTGCAGACAACACCTGCTGCTGATGATGAGCAGAGCGCGGCTTGAATCGATAATTCGGGAACAACGAGAAGGGCGGCGGTCGCAAGATTGCCGCCCTTTTTGTTTCTCACTTCATTTTGAAAGAGCGGCGTGATCGCCCCTTCAGGCTCCGTTCATGTTGCGTGGTGTATTGAATGGTGAATGACCCGTGAAGAACGGGCGTATGTTTCGAGTTTCACCGGAGACTGCACCATGATTTTGCGTAGCCTCGCGTTTGCCGCGATCCTGTCGATTTCACCCATGGTGCTGCTGTTCAGCAAAGCTGATGCGATGCCGCGAACGGTATCCATCGAAGCTGCATCGCCGGTGATCGCCATTCAATCAGGCGATTACGATCTGTTCGTGGACGAACGCGGTCGTCGCTATCTCGTCGACCCCTATACCGGCGAAGCTGTTGCCCGCGAGAACGGGCGCGGTCTTTCACCGCGTGAAACGCGACGTGTGGAACGAGCCATCCGCCGCGCAACACGTCGCTCGAATCTTGAGCGTGAGCTGGGCGGTCTTTTCGATTTGTTCGACGCACCCCGCCGCCAGCGCGACACGATCCGTCGCCCGCGCCGTGATAATGATGATGGTTTCTACCTTGATGAACGTGACGGCTCCCGAGATGCCCGTCGCGATGCCCCGCCCAACGATTGGCGTCGTGATGATGGTTATCCCGACTCCGAGCTTGCCCGCCCTACCGCGCCTAGTCCTGAACGTGATATTGAAGTTGCGCGTCTGCCCGAAGTTGAACAGCAACCGGTCGACCGCGCCATCAGCCCCACAACATCCAAGCCACGTTTCGGCGCAGCACAAATGGCCGAACTCCAGGTGGTGTTGGACCGTGAGGGTTTCTCGCCCGGTGTGATCGACGGCCAATGGGGATCGAATGTCGCCAAGGCGATGGACGCCTACCGTGAAGCCAAAGGCAGCTTGCCCATTGCAAAAACCATCGGTTTGCAGACGGCCTTGGCCCAGACGGGCGGCGATGCGCTGACCAGCTACACGATCACCCGCAAGGATGTTGCCGGCCCCTTCGTTTCGCGCATCCCAATCGACTATGCCCGCAAAGCCGAGTTGCAATCGCTGGCCTACACCGATGTGATCGAGATGCTGGCCGAGCGTTTTCACATGAGCGAGGGCTTTTTGAAGCGCCTCAATCCCGGTCGCGATTTCCGCCGCCCCGGCACTACGATCACCGTGGTGAAACCCGGCGCCAAGAAGAAGCGGCCTGTGCATTACATCGTGGCTGATAAGGCTCGCAAACAGGTTCGCGGCTATGATCGCAACGGCAAGCTGATCGTGGCTTATCCTGCGACCATCGGTTCTGCTTCAACGCCTTCGCCGACCGGCAAGCATTCGGTGGCGCGCATCGCGCTTGATCCGGAATACACCTACAATCCGAAGAAGAATTTCCAGCAGGGCACGAACGACAAGATCCTACGCATTCCTCCCGGTCCCAACGGCCCGGTGGGCAGCGTTTGGATCGCATTATCGAAACCGACCTACGGTATTCACGGCACACCGGACCCTTCCAAGATCGGGAAAACGGAAAGCAATGGTTGCATCCGCCTGACCAACTGGGACGCAAGGGAACTGGCCGCCAATGTCCGCAAGGGCGTGACAGTGGAATTTGCGGAATAGGCTGCGCGTTGTGGTTCAACCAAGTTGGCGATAGCGTCTGTTGGTCTGCCGCTATTTGGAGCTTGCCGCTTTGCTGATCCTTCAAACCTTTTCCCCTTTTCGCGGAACGCTCTTTGCCAGTCCCTTCGCCTGTAAAGCTGATGCGTTGCTGCAGATGGCTGGCCTGCCATACGAACGTGAGTTTGCTGATGTGCGTAAGGCTCCAAAGGGCAAACTTCCCGTCTTGAAAGACGGTGAGCAGTTAATTCCTGATAGCGACCATATTCGACACCATTTGGAACGTGTGCATGGTGTGGATTTCGATGGGCATATGAATGACCACGACCGCGCCATTGGCGTTGCGGCACAACGGGTGATCGAGCAACACGCCTACTTCATCAATATGCATTTTCGCTGGAGCACTTATCCTGACATCATTCGCGATGAGTATTTCGCAGACGTGCCGGGATTTATGCGCGGCTTCGTATTCAACCTAGTGGCCAAGCAGTTGGCCAAGACCGTTCGCATGCAGGGTCTCGGTCGACACAGTGAAGACGAGTTGCGCGAATTTCTACTTGAGGATTTCGCAGCGATTTCGCAATTGCTCGCAGATCGTCCGTTCTTCGGTGGTGAAAAACCTTCGTCTTATGATGCTGCGATTTGGGGCGCGCTCCATGGCATGTTGGCCTGCAATCTTCCTTCGCCTGGCAAAACGATTGTCGAAGAACATTCGAATCTCGTTGCTTACGAACAAAGGTTCCGGGACAGGGTTTATGGAGATGGATGGCCTGAAGACTTGATCGGCAGCGCGTGACCCAATCGTCATCGGTCGCTTCGACACAAGCCAACAGTCCCCGCTTCTTCGTTCTGGCCTCTGCGATTTTGGCCAGTGCGATGGGCTTTATTGATGGTTCCATCGTCGCCATCGCGCTTCCGCAAATGCGCGTTGCTTTGGATGCAAGCTTCGTTGAAGCGCAGTGGATCGCCAGCTCTTATGTATTGATGCTGTCGGCTTTGATTATGCTGGGTGGTTCATTGGGTGACCGCATAGGTGTGCGACGGGCCTTTTCATTCGGTGTCGTAATTTTTGTCATCGCATCGCTTGCCTGTGCGGTGGCTCAAACTTCCGAGCAATTGATCTTATTTCGCGCGTTGAAAGGCATCGGCGCTGCGGTGATGATCCCCGGGTCCATGTCGTTGATCGCCGTAAACGTTCCCCGTGCTGAACGAGGCGCGGCGATGGGTATCTGGATCGCAGCATCGTCCATCACCACCGCATGTGGGCCTCTGTTGGGCGGGTTGCTGCTCACCTATGGCGACAATTCCGCGTGGCGGTGGATTTTTGCGATCAACCTACCGTTAGGCGCAGCCGTGTTGGTGATGCTCTACACCAAGGTGCGCGATGACCACGTGGAAACGGGCGAGCCGAAAGCGCCGGTGGATTGGGCGGGAATTGTTCTGTCGGTCGCGTCACTTGGTTTGCTTGCAGGCGGGCTAACCGCACTGGGGGAATCAGATGCTGGCGGATTAGCGGTCGCTATGATTTGCGCAGGGCTGGTTCTTGTCGCTGTCACCGTGGTTGTGCAACTCAAGCTGCGCCATCCCATCATTCCGGTTCAACTGTTTGCCAACCGCGCCTTTGCAGGGGCGAACCTCTTTACGCTGTTGGCATGGATGCCCATCGCAGCCGTCGTTTTCTTTTTGCCCATGGTTTTGATCGTTGGATGGCAATTGCCGCCCAGTTATGCGGGCGCAATGTTCCTGCCGATGTCGGCGCTCATCGCCATTTTCTCCCCGCTTGCCGGACGCATGGCGGATAGGGTTGGCACTTTGCCGATGCTGGTGAGTGGAGGCGTGGTTTTAGGACTGTCTTCATTGGCTTTGGCGGCGGCAGTTTTCTACCAGCAGTTCTGGCTCGGTATTTTGCCTTCGCTTGCGTTGTTGGGTGTGGGCATGGGTCTTGCCGCATCGCCCATGTCCACGGCTATCATGAATTCGGTCGATGACAGTCAGGTTGGGTCGGCCTCCGGCATCAATAATATGGTGGCGCGAATGGCGAACCTGTTTGCGATTGCCGGGCTTGGTGCTTTGGTAGCCTATGTCTATGCGCTGATCGTGCGTGCAGGCAGCGTGCCGGAGATCGTGCGCGATGGTTTGTTGGAAACCGGGTTCGGCGAACGGCTGACAGGCGGGCTTTATGTTGAGCCTGCTGTGCGCTTGCAAAAAGTCGCCATGGACCACGCCATGATCGCGCTTTGTCTGGCATTGGCGGTTTTGTGCGTTATCGCATCGCTGATCGCTTGGGCATCTTTGCCAAAGTCCGGCAAGGAAGAGCGCGAGGCTGAAGCGGGTTAGTTCAACGCTGCAACCGTCTGGGTGCCGCCATTACGACCACGGTCGAGCAGAGCATCAATGCGTTCGCGCTCTTGTTTGAACGCGGCAAGTTCGAGACCTTTCAGAACCTTGCCTTGCGGCAGTCGGATTTTCATCGGGTTCACGAAACGACCGTTCACCTTCACCTCGTAATGAAGATGCGGGCCGGTGGAATAGCCGGTAGAGCCAACTTGTCCGATGACCTGACCCAGTCTTACTCGCGTGCCGACCTTCATGCCGCGGGTGAAACGGTGCTGGTGGCTATAGGTCGTTTCATATCCATTGGCGTGACGGATCGTTGTTTTGCGACCGTAACCGCTGTTCCAACCGATTTTCGTAATCACGCCATTGCCCGCAGCGATAATCTTCGTGCCGCGGGGGGCAGGGAAGTCCACGCCATTGTGCATTTTCACAACCCGCGAAATGGGGTGGCGACGGGGGCCAAAGCGTGAGCCGATTCGGGTGGCATTGGGTACAGGATTGCGAAGCAGGAACTTCTTCGATGATTTTCCGTTCTCGTCGAAATAGCCAACCTGTCCGTCCTCGCCGGTTTTGAAGCGGTAGTAGCGATTGGTGCGTCCCTTGACCGTGAGGCCGATGAACAGAATCTCGGAATTTTCCGACGCTTCTGTCTCGCCTTCATCAAGTGAGTAGAAAATTTCCAGATTGTCGTCCGGCGAAGCCTTCTGGCGGAAGTCCACATCAAAGGCGACGGTGCGGACAATGCGGCGGGCCTGATCTGCGTTCAGTCCCTGGCTCATGGCGGCGCGGTAGAGACCGTCATATAGAGACGGCAGTTTTGCGTTGGCGACGGTGCGGACGTCATTTTCAGGAATCACATCATCGGCAGCGGTTGCTGGAATATCAGCAGGGGCTTCTGCACGCACAACGCGGTCGGCATCATCAATGGCAAAAGACACCAGATGGGTGCCGCGCCGGTAAACGCTGATGCGACGTGCTTCGCGGGTTGGTCTGGCAAGTTGGACGCCGGGCAGGGATGCTGTTTCCACCGGCATCCGCTCCCACGCTATGCGCAGTTTCAATCTGTCACTGGTGGCGACATCGCCAAGGTCGACTTCGAGAGGGGTGAGCAAACGTTCAAGCACTGCCGGTTTCAGGCGCAAGCCATTGAGAGCGGCTTCGATGGTCTGGTCGCTCTCCTTGACCACGACCCGTTCGACAAAATTACGTCCGGCATTGGCATCATCTTGCGCGGCGCTGGACACGTTTTCAGCCACGATACGGATATCGAGTGCTGAAGGTGGTGCGATGTCGGTGTCTTTAAGTGCGAACCGGTCGGTGTCGAGATAGGCCAGCGCGGTCACCATGACCTCACCGTCCTTCATAGAGTCTAGTGATTCCCGAACTGAAAGCTCTGCTTCGCGGTCGGTAATGACAGTGGTGCGGGCGTAGAGGTTGGGGGTGTAAGGAAAGGCGACGGTTTCAAGCGCAACTTCGCTCTCCACGTCTGCGCCATAAATTACGTCGCTGGACGCGACCTGTTTGTCGACGCCGGAAGCACGGAACACGGTAAGCGGGTTAAAGCGGGGATATTCGCCAATATCGGCGGCTTCGATTGCCAGCGGAGCTTCCGCATAAGCGAAAGGGCGTTTGCGAATAACGTTGCGGTTTCCATCACGGGTGACCGTGGGAACCTGAAGAATTTTTTCATTCAGCGGTTTCAGCGCTAACAATCGGGCAGGGCGGTCGCCTTTTTCGCCTGCTTTATCCAGTGCGAGGTCGCCGGTGGGGGTGGAACTAGCGGGTCTCGCCAGGCTTTGGCGGCCATCGAGAGCTGCATGAAGTGCGCCGCCCATAAGAAGTATCGATGTAACGCCGGTGAGAATCGATCCAGCCATCCAGCGGAGGCTAACTCCACGCCTGTCCGGCCGGCGTCTGCCCTGGCCGGAAACCAACGGCTCTATATTGCCCAATTGAAGGCGTGCGGAACCTGATCTGCGGCTGGGCTGCCCGGAAGGACGGGCATTGGAAGCCGATTCTGTCGTTTGCACCGAATTGTCCGCCTTCTTATCGACCATGAGGCCCCGTTTTTTGCGCCTATATAGAGTGAAGCACACGACGTGCCTGCACAAGATGGCCAGATCGCGTCGGATTATTTGAAAATTCTGGTCGATTTACACGCGTTTGGAATCGCCGATTCCATGAAAAATACGGCTTTCAGAGCGATCGATCCGTTTAGAAGCCTACAGACCTGAACTTGAATGCCTTGAAAGAGGGCAGGCGCTTGCCCACCTTAGTCGAGCACGAGAGTGAAAAGCCCCGTTTTACGGGGTTTTGAAGCCCTCTGAGAGGCTCGAAGAACTTTTTTGAAAAAAGTTCGAAAAGTTTCAAAAAGCGTGTTGACGGTTTCGATGTCCTGATCTAAAACCCGCTCACCAACGACGCACTGACCGGCTCCGAGCCAAACAGTCAGCGCCAACTTGGAACCCCGGAAAGGCGCCGCTAAGCGGAGACCTACCTTAGATCAGGTAAGCGGCTAGCTTTGGCTACTTCTTGCTTCGGTCGACGAAACACCCTTGGGTGCTTCTGTTATTTGATAATTTAATATGAAGAAAGAGAAACGTGGGTGGCGGAGTTGCTGCTGAACGGTCTGGTATTTCCTTTTACCAGATGCGTTCGATAAGAGACTTCGGCGGACACGTTTTTCGAGAATGTTATAAATACCTAAAGGACCGGCTTCGGTTGGTCCTCAGGTGTGTAAAAAATGTTCTCGTCAATTCGTTGTCTCCAACCCAGCCGGGATGGATGACAACAATTTCAGTCGCAAGACTGGAAGCGTGACCACTTCAATCCATTGAGTGCCCTGCTTGCAGGGTTCGGATTGAAGGATTTAGCCGGAACAAATCTCAGATCAAACCTGAGAGTTTGATCCTGGCTCAGAACGAACGCTGGCGGCAGGCTTAACACATGCAAGTCGAACGCTCACTTCGGTGAGAGTGGCAGACGGGTGAGTAACACGTGGGAATCTACCTATCTCTGCGGAACAACACATAGAAATGTGTGCTAATACCGCATACGCCCTCCGGGGGAAAGATTTATCGGAGATAGATGAGCCCGCGCTTGATTAGCTAGTTGGTGAGGTAATGGCTCACCAAGGCGACGATCAATAGCTGGTCTGAGAGGATGATCAGCCACACTGGAACTGAGACACGGTCCAGACTCCTACGGGAGGCAGCAGTGGGGAATATTGGACAATGGGGGCAACCCTGATCCAGCCATGCCGCGTGAGTGATGAAGGCCCTAGGGTTGTAAAGCTCTTTCGCAGGTGAAGATAATGACGGTAACCTGTAAAGAAGCCCCGGCTAACTTCGTGCCAGCAGCCGCGGTAATACGAAGGGGGCTAGCGTTGTTCGGAATAACTGGGCGTAAAGCGTACGTAGGCGGATTGGAAAGTTAGAGGTGAAATCCCTGGGCTCAACCCAGGAACTGCCTTTAAAACTATCAGTCTAGAGGTCGAGAGAGGTGAGTGGAATTCCGAGTGTAGAGGTGAAATTCGTAGATATTCGGAGGAACACCAGTGGCGAAGGCGGCTCACTGGCTCGATACTGACGCTGAGGTACGAAAGTGTGGGGAGCAAACAGGATTAGATACCCTGGTAGTCCACACCGTAAACGATGGAAGCCAGCTGTCAGGATGTATACATCTTGGTGGCGCAGCTAACGCATTAAGCTTCCCGCCTGGGGAGTACGGTCGCAAGATTAAAACTCAAAGGAATTGACGGGGGCCCGCACAAGCGGTGGAGCATGTGGTTTAATTCGAAGCAACGCGCAGAACCTTACCAGCCCTTGACATACCGATCGCGGATTTCAGAGATGATTTCCTTCAGTTAGGCTGGATCGGATACAGGTGCTGCATGGCTGTCGTCAGCTCGTGTCGTGAGATGTTGGGTTAAGTCCCGCAACGAGCGCAACCCTCGCCTTTAGTTGCCAGCATTAAGTTGGGCACTCTAGAGGGACTGCCGGTGATAAGCCGGAGGAAGGTGGGGATGACGTCAAGTCCTCATGGCCCTTACGGGCTGGGCTACACACGTGCTACAATGGTGGTGACAGTGGGCAGCGAGATCGCAAGGTCGAGCTAATCTCCAAAAACCATCTCAGTTCGGATTGTTCTCTGCAACTCGAGAGCATGAAGTTGGAATCGCTAGTAATCGTGGATCAGCATGCCACGGTGAATACGTTCCCGGGCCTTGTACACACCGCCCGTCACACCATGGGAGTTGGTTCTACCCGAAGGCGCTGCGCTAACCGCAAGGAGGCAGGCGACCACGGTAGGGTCAGCGACTGGGGTGAAGTCGTAACAAGGTAGCCCTAGGGGAACCTGGGGCTGGATCACCTCCTTTCTAAGGATGTTTCTTCAGCCACTTCGCTTCGGACAAGTTTCGGCTTGGATCGTTGGGTAAGCTATTGGAACGCTTGGAACATAAGATGCAATCAAGTCATGATTGACATCGCTGACTACACAGAGCGGTAACCCGCCCCCTTCGTTTCTCTTTCTTCTCGGATGCATACCACTCCTCGTGGTGCGGCTTATCCCGCATCGTGAGTGCTGTTGGCCAGTATGGAAATTGGGCCGGTAGCTCAGTTGGTTAGAGCGCACGACTGATAATCGTGAGGTCGGAAGTTCGAATCTTCCTCGGCCCACCACCTTCCAAACGTCATGCGCTCCAAAAAGATATGGGGCCATAGCTCAGTTGGGAGAGCGGTAGCTTTGCAAGCTTCAGGTCGTCGGTTCGATCCCGTCTGGCTCCACCATCGCTTTTTGCTTTGGACGTCTTATGCATCCAGAAGATAGATACGTTATTGCACGTGTCGTTTGCCGCGTTCGCGCGGCTCGTCATGTGCCTGTTCAAGAATATTGTTAAGAGAAGATCTGATCGACCGGATTGGCTGCTATTTTTAGCCGGCGGCCTTTCCTTACGAAACGGCGTGTCTAACGCATGCCCGTCCTTCAGATCTCGTGAAACTGGTCTTTCGTTGATCAGGATAGTGCCAGCAGGCACGCTCTCAAGTCCTGATCAACATTTCGACACATATGCACCCTGGTGACGCACAAAGATCCGGGGTTGCGTGTCGATGAATGATTGTTTGTCGATGAAACACACCTGCGAATTCAAAAGGCGCAGGAGGTGGTCATCGGTAATGAGAACGATCAAGTGTCTTAAGGGCGTTTGGTGGATGCCTTGGTATGCACAGGCGATGAAGGACGTGATACGCTGCGATAAGCGTCGGGGAGCTGCGAATAAGCTTTGATCCGGCGATTTCCGAATGGGGAAACCCACTTCAGAGACCGTTATTTTGACCATTTCAGGCGCAAGCTCGAAGTGGTCGAATTAACGGTTTCAATGAGAAGTATCTACACATGAATACATAGTGTGTAAGAAGCGAACGCGGGGAACTGAAACATCTAAGTACCCGTAGGAAAATACATCAACCGAGATTCTGTTAGTAGCGGCGAGCGAACGCGGATCAGGCCAGTGGCAATTTGAAGACAAGCGGAATGTTCTGGAAAGGACAGCCATAGTGGGTGATAGCCCCGTACGTGTAATTCTTCTTTTTGTCCTTGAGTAGGGCGGGACACGTGAAATCCTGTCTGAACATGGGGGGACCACCCTCCAAGCCTAAATACTCGTGCATGACCGATAGTGAACAAGTACCGTGAGGGAAAGGTGAAAAGCACCCCGACAAGGGGAGTGAAATAGTCCCTGAAACCGAATGCCTACAAACAGTCGGAGCCCTTTATGGGTGACGGCGTACCTTTTGTATAATGGGTCAACGACTTAGTCTAACAAGCAAGCTTAAGCCGATAGGTGTAGGCGTAGCGAAAGCGAGTGTGAATAGCGCGTTTAGTTTGTTGGATTAGACCCGAAACCTAGTGATCTATCCATGGGCAGGTTGAAGGTGCAGTAACATGCACTGGAGGACCGAACCCACGCATGTTGCAATATGCGGGGATGACTTGTGGATAGGGGTGAAAGGCCAATCAAACTAGGAAATAGCTGGTTCTCCGCGAAATCTATTTAGGTAGAGCGTCGAATGAATACCCTCGGGGGTAAAGCACTGGATGGGCTATGGGGGCTTACCGCCTTACTGATCCTAACCAAACTCTGAATACCGAGGAGTACTATTCGGCAGACACACTACGGGTGCTAACGTCCGTAGTGGAGAGGGAAACAACCCTGACCGCCAATTAAGGTCCCCAAGTTATGGCTAAGTGGGAAAGGAAGTGAAGTTCCCAAAACAACCAGGATGTTGGCTTAGAAGCAGCCATCATTTAAAGAAAGCGTAACAGCTCACTGGTCTAAATAAGGAACTTTGCGCCGAAAATGTATCGGGTCTAAAGCCATACACCGAAATTGCGGGTGCATATTTATATGCGCGGTAGCGGAGCGTTCTGTAAGCCTGTGAAGGGATACCTGTGAGGGGTCCTGGAGGTATCAGAAGTGCGAATGTTGACATGAGTAACGATAAAAGGGGTGAGAGACCCCTTCGCCGAAAGTCCAAGGTTTCCTGCTTAAAGTTAATCTGAGCAGGGTTAGTCGGCCCCTAAGGCGAGGCAGAAATGCGTAGTCGATGGGAAACGGGTTAATATTCCCGTACCTGGTGGTAGTGACGGATCGCGTAAGTGGTTCACTCTTATTGGATTGAGTGGGCAGCGAAGCGGTTCCAGGAAATAGCTCCACCGTATAGACCGTACCCCAAACCGACACAGGTGGACAGGTAGAGAATACTAAGGCGCTTGAGAGAACTATGCTGAAGGAACTCGGCAAATTGCATGCGTAACTTCGGGATAAGCATGACCATGTTGGACGCAAGTCTTTCATGGTGGCACAAAATTGGGGGTAGCGACTGTTTATCAAAAACACAGGGCTCTGCGAAGTCGCAAGACGACGTATAGGGTCTGACGCCTGCCCGGTGCTGGAAGGTTAAAAGGAGAGGTGCAAGCCTTGAATTGAAGCCCCAGTAAACGGCGGCCGTAACTATAACGGTCCTAAGGTAGCGAAATTCCTTGTCGGGTAAGTTCCGACCTGCACGAATGGCGTAACGACTTCCCCGCTGTCTCCAGCATAGACTCAGTGAAATTGAATTCCCCGTGAAGATGCGGGGTTCCTGCGGTTAGACGGAAAGACCCCGTGCACCTTTACTACAGCTTCACACTGATATTAGTGATAATATGTGTAGGATAGGTGGTAGGCTTTGAAGCGTGGTCGCTAGATCGCGTGGAGCCATCCTTGAAATACCACCCTTATTATTATTGATATCTAACCGCGACCCCTTATCGGGGCCCGGGACATTGTGTGGCGGGTAGTTTGACTGGGGCGGTCGCCTCCCAAAGAGTAACGGAGGCGCGCGATGGTTGGCTCAGTCCGGTCGGAAATCGGACGTTGAGTGCAATGGCATAAGCCAGCCTGACTGCGAGACTGACAAGTCGAGCAGAGACGAAAGTCGGTCATAGTGATCCGGTGGTCCCGAGTGGAAGGGCCATCGCTCAACGGATAAAAGGTACGCCGGGGATAACAGGCTGATGACCCCCAAGAGTCCATATCGACGGGGTTGTTTGGCACCTCGATGTCGGCTCATCGCATCCTGGGGCTGGAGCAGGTCCCAAGGGTTTGGCTGTTCGCCAATTAAAGCGGTACGTGAGCTGGGTTCAGAACGTCGTGAGACAGTTCGGTCCCTATCTGCCGTGGGTGTAGGAATATTGAGAGGATCTGTCCCTAGTACGAGAGGACCGGGATGGACATATCACTGGTGGACCTGTTGTGGCGCCAGCCGCATTGCAGGGTAGCTATATATGGAATAGATAACCGCTGAAGGCATCTAAGCGGGAAACTAACCTCGAAACGAGTATTCCCTTGTAGAGTCGTCGAAGACTACGACGTTGATAGGCTGGGTGTGGAAGTGCCGTAAGGTATGAAGCTTACCAGTACTAATAGCTCGATTGGCTTGATCGTTCTCATTAACAATGATCTCCTGCCATCCAATGGGATGGCACACCGACAAACAATTAATTCCAGTTTCACAACATATGATGCGCTTTGCTGACCTGGTGGTTTTTGCGAGATGGCTGCACCCGATCCCATCCCGAACTCGGAAGTGAAACGTCTCAGCGCCGATGGTACTTTGTCTTAAGGCACGGGAGAGTAGGTCGCTGCCAGGTCTGCTAATCGCATCATATGAAATTCTCTCAACAAACTCTGAAAAGCCCCCGATCATTCGTGATCGGGGGCTTTTCGCGTTTTGGGCGCTGTTTACTTTCGTGTGCGGGAACTGATGATATGAAAACGCTTGCCGAATTGACCGCGCAGTTTCCAAGATCGGGTCGTGTTGAGTGGATCGGCGTTCGTCCGGCTCGCCGCGAGGCTCTGATCGCACTGAAGAAAACTGACGTTACCGAAAACGGATTGGCGCAGGATCGCCGGACCAAACCTGGCAAGCGAGCTGTGACGCTCATTCAATATGAACATTTGGCAGCGATCGCGGCACTGTCAGGGTTGGATGAGATCGATCCGGCATTGCTGCGCCGGAACATAGTCGTATCAGGCATCAATCTTCTGGCGCTGAAAGACCGCGCTTTCACTGTCGGAACTGTCCAGCTGCAAGGCACGGGCATATGCGCGCCATGTTCTCGCATGGAAGAACTGCTAGGCGCTGGTGGGTATAACGCAATGCGGGGCCACGGCGGTATTACAGCAAGCGTTACGGTTCCCGGCGCCCTGGTAATCGGATCAGCGGTAGAGTTCGTGAAACCCGTCTAAACGCGCTCGTTCGCCTGAGCCGCCAATATCTTAGGTATCCGCGCCGCGCGTCCTTTCGCTATCGTGTGAGCAGCGCGGATGCCATAGAGACCACCTGTGATGTGACGCTTTAGAAGTGCATAACGAAACAGTAGCACCGGGTATTCGATGGGCCGCCGCAGCCAGAGCTTCCACGCCGGTCGTCGGATCTCTTTGGCTTGCAATGTCGTGTAGCCATCCAGCTTGCGCGCCAGATGGTCCAGCGAACGCCACGACCAATGAAGGCAATCCCCCTCGAACCGTCCGATCTCGTGACCGTCACTGTCCACGACATCATGCACGAGAGAATTTCTGAACCGCATCACGCGCCGGTCATAGAGCCGGACGTAAGTGTGATGGTCTGCAAAAGGGCGCGGCTTCGCCCTACCGGGATAAACGGTTGTTTGTCTAAAACGATAGCCAGACAATTGCGGTACGGTTCGTTTCCAAGTTGCAATCTCATCGAGCAACTCCTGTGTCGGCACCTCATCTGCATCGAGGTTCAATATCCAGTCGTGTGCAGCTTGATCTTCGGCGAACCGTTTTTGTGGTCCGTAACCCGGCCAGTCATTGTGAACCACACGCGCACCAAGGCTTTCGCAGATCGTTTGTGTGCCGTCTGTGGACCCTGAATCTACAACCACTATTTCATCACAGACTTTCCCAGCAGCACTTAACGTCTGCGCGATACGGTCCGCTTCATTGAAGGCGATGATGGTACAACTGATAGCGGGCAAGAATATCTGCATGGTGGCAACGAGGAGCATTCCTCCCGTGCCACGGTAAGCACCGCACGGCAAACCCCATGCAGAAGCATCTCCGATGCGTCTAGCTGCTGGGTACATTTGATAGTGGCTCGCCACTTGCCAAAAATTACCGATCTAAAGCGAGGTTTCGCCCCTAATAGGGGTTCCCAAACCGAACGGCTCTCACTATATCAACCAAGCGCTGCACGAACGTTCAGCGCCTGTCGCGGGGTGGAGCAGCCCGGTAGCTCGTCAGGCTCATAACCTGAAGGTCGTAGGTTCAAATCCTACCCCCGCAACCAGTATTTCATGGGTCCTTGGCCCAACGAGCCATGTGCTTGAAATCATCCTTCCTGATTGCATATTTTTATTGAGATCTGAATGGCGCTGCTTTGCGAATCGCATTGTGACCGAGCGCTCAACTGCGCCAACCAATTTTCATTGCGTTGGCCTAGAGCAGCATTGATTAACATTCACGCACTTCTACATTCTGAAACGAAAGTGCGCCGCCAACGTCAAAGCAGGTTCGATTTTTGGTCGACCTGCTTTGAGTGACTTATTCAGTTCATGCCCAACCGAGTTCCTTCAGGGCGTGAGTGTCGTTCCAGATTTTCGTCATATGTGAAATCTTCCCCCCGGCGAATTCCATGGCGTAAACATAGTCAGATGCTGTGGCTTGCCCTGTCGGGTGCACGGGGCCACCTTCGCCGCTATTTGTGCCGTGGAAGACGGCGAACGCCATCACCACACCTCGTTCCTCGTCGGCGGCAAAGCCTTTAAGTTTGTAGTGCCCGTCTGGGACTGGGGTCAGTAGCCCTTTCATCCACTCCGCATATCCGGAAAGTGTGGTGACGTTGGCAAGCGCTTCAGCCTGGCAAGCAAAGGTGGCTGTCCCGTCGCAATGGGGTGCGCAGGCGTCCCAACCCTTGCCGGTTTCGCAGGCTTCAAAGAACGTCTTGGCAGTGTCCAGCATGTTCATGTTGGTATCTCCTGTTTTGTGGGGAAAGGGCCAATCCCTGCCCAACCACGCTGCCATATTCGCCTGTCGTAGCTTGCTGTGGCATCCCGCAAACTGCGCAGTTGATGGAGGAGAAATGTAGGGTAAGCTTACCGTTCATTTGTAGGAGGCCGACTGAGTTGGACCAACAGATCAACGCGCTTGAAACGCTTTCTAAACGAGAGATGGAGATTGCAGCTGCCTATGCTGATGGCGGCAGCAACAAGGAAATTGCACGCGATCTGAGCATTTCGCCAACAACGGTGCGCTCGCACCTTCGCACCGTTTACGGAAAGCTTGGCGTGACGTCGAAGATCGCGCTTGCGAAGGCGTTGGCCAATCCTGCCGACACTCCAAATCGCAACGCCGCAGGCGATGAGGAACTGACCGCGGACCTTGCTTTAGAACTCGACGAGGCCATGCGCCGTGAACGTATGATGGCGCGGGTGCTGCGCATCATCAGCAATAAGGATGCCGATCTCGACGAGGTGATTGACGAAGTCATCTCCCAAGCGCTCGAAATCTGCGAGGCGGAATTCGGCGTGCTGTTTGAATATCATGGCGATCTGAAATTCAGCGAAATGCGTTCGCAGAACATCACCAAAGCTTTTGCTGACTGGTTGGTCGAGCAGAACAGCTTTGAGGTGGAGCCATTTACCGGCCTCGGTCGCGTGGCCACTCGGTTGGAAACCGTCAATATCGCCGATCTTCGCAGCGAAGGCTTACAGGAAAGCGGTTCGGCCCTGCGGGTAGCCACATGCGATTTGGGCCATGCCCGTTCGTTTGCAGCCATTCCCATGATGGCCGGTGATCGCCTACTGGGCACGTTTTGCGTTTATCGCACCCGTGTTCATCCGTTTAACGAACGTGCATTGGAACTGGCGCAGGCCTTCGCCGATCAGGCTGCAATCGCGCTGGAGAACAGTCGCCAGTTTAACGAATTGCAGGAACGGCTCGACCGCACGGCGGCAACGCAAGAGGTGCTTGAGGCTATCAGCAACTCGCGTGACGACGAGGCCCCGGTTTTCGATGTCATTCTGCGTAACGCTCGCGCCCTGTGCGATGCTCCTTTTGCCGCGTTGGCCTTGGCGACGGCGGAAGATGCCCATCAGGTGATGGCTGCGCATCACGGTGCTGTGGCGAGCACGGTGGATCTTTACGCGGCTGATGAGGTGCCGATGGACGCAAAGCGTTCTTTCGCAGCCCGAGCGATTATCGAAAAACGGACCATCCATCTGGCCGATATGCGCGATACGCCGGAATACCGCGAGGGCGTGCCCAACATGGTCGCTATTTGCGACGGGCAGGGTATTCGCACCAATCTCTTCGTGCCGTTGGTTGCGGGTGGCAAAGGCATTGGCTGTTTCATTATATTTCGCAACGAGGTGCATCCCTATAGCGACGAGCAGGTGGCCTTGGTGGAAACTTTTGCCGCTCAAGCGGTTATCGCGATTGAGAACGTGCGCCAATTCAACGCGCTGCAAACGCGGCTGGAGCGGGCCAAGGCGACGCATGAAGTGCTGGAGGCGATAAGAGATTCACGCCAGGACGAGGGACCGGTGCTCGATGTCATCCTGCGGCGGGCCGCTGAGCTTTGCGGTGCGGATTCTGCCGCGCTCACATTGGGTAAGGCGAGCGAAGATACGCGTCAGCGCCTTGCAGCCGCCTTCGATATGCATCCAAAAACACGCGCGCTGTACACCGATGGCAAGGTGTCGATGAACCCTGAAACCTCTCTGGTGGCACGGGCAATCGTGACGGGCCAGACCCTGCATGTGCCTGATTATGCCGACACGGACGACTACCGCGCAGGCGAAGAAGTATTCCGCTCGTTGGTGGACGACACCGGGCTTCGCACAAGCCTGAACGTGCCTTTGTTATCCGGCGGCAAGGGTATCGGCGCGTTGGTGCTCTACCGCAAAAGCGTAAAACCCTACGCAGCAGACCAGATCGCTTTGGTAGAGACCTTCGCTGCGCAGGCCGTCATTGCGTTAGAAAATGTCGAGCAGTTCAAGACATTGAAAGCGCGCACCGCCGAAGTGCAGGCGCTTAATGCAGGGCTTGAATCAAAGGTGGCTGATCAAGTGCGCGAAATCGCCCGCATGGGCCAGTTGAAACAGTTCATGTCGCCCGCTGTCGCTGATGCTTTCATTTCATCGGGTGATGATAGCGCGCTTAAAAGCCATCGGGCGATGATCGCGACGCTGTTCTGCGATATTCGAGGTTTCACCGCCTTTTGCGAAAGCGCGGAGCCCGAAGAAACCATCGAGGTTCTGCAATCCTATCATGAGGAGATGGGCAATCTCATCGCGGCCCATGGCGGCGGCGTCGATAAGCGAATGGGTGACGGCATCATGGTCATCTTCAACGACCCGCTGCCGCATGAAGACCCAGCAGGCGAGGCGGTGCGGCTGGCTATCGCTATGCGCGGTTGCATGGAACGATTGTGCGCAAAGTGGAAACGGTTGGGCCACCGTTTGGGCTTCGGCGTGGGTATATCACTGGGCTATGCGACCGTAGGCATGGTGGGGTCGGAAGGGCGCTTCGACTACACCGCATCCGGTACTGTGGTGAACACCGCAGCGCGCCTGTGTGATCTCGCCGAAGACGGCGAAATCCTACTCTCCCCCCGCGCTTGGGCTGCCGTCGAAGACGAATTCGAAGCCAGCAGCAAAGGCGAGGCGGAGATTAAGGGTATCCGCGAGCCTGTGGAGCTTTTTTCCATAAAAGCAGCGGCATGAATTTACGATAGCGATACCGCAGGTTTGAGATGAACGCTTTTCCGGCTACAGCGTCGGCGGAGGCTACGTCAGATATTTGTTGAACCAGCCGATCGTGCGATCCCAAGAAAGCTGCGCCATTGCTTCATCGTAACGGGGCGTGGAATCGTTGTGGAAGCCGTGGTTGGCGTTTTCGTAAATATAGGCTTCGTAGGTTTTCCCGTGTTCCTTCAGCGCAGCCTCATAGGGAGGCCAGCCGGCGTTGATGCGCTCGTCGAGCTCACCATATTGCAACAGTAGAGGGGCTTGGATGCGCGGCACGTCTTCCACTGCAGCCTGCCTTCCATAGTACGGCACCGACGCGCCCAATTCCGGATAGGCAACTGCCAGCGCGTTGCAGACGCCGCCACCGTAGCAGAAGCCTACGCAACCAACCTTGCTGGTGGTTTCTTCGCGGCCAACGAGGTTTTCATAGCCTGCAAAGAAGTCGTTCATCAGTTTGGTGCGATCGACCGTGCGTTGTAGTTCGCGGCCTTTCTCGTCATTGCCGGGATAGCCGCCAACGGAACTCAGACCGTCAGGTGCCATAGCGATGAAACCGGCCTTTGCCACTCGGCGCGCGACGTCTTTGATATATGGATTCAAGCCACGGTTTTCGTGGATCACCAGAACTGCAGGAAGAGGGCCTTCCTTATTTGTGGGTCGCACGACGTAAGCTTCTACATCGCCGTTTCCTTCCGGTGAGTTGTAGATCTCGTAGATGGCTTTGATGTCGGGATCATTGAACGATACCTGTTCGGCCAATGCGTAATTGGGCTTCATCATATCCAGCAGCATGACGGCTGTGGCGCCGCCAACGGCGAACTTGCCTGCGCGGTTGAGAAAATCCCGTTTGGTGATCTTCCCGTGTGCGTAGAAGTCGTAAAGTTCCAGCAGCTCTTGGTCGAAATCCTTGGCGGTCAATCGCTTCATCGGTTCACTCACGCTGTGGTTTTATGTTCTGAGCGTAAGTCGCATGGAGAGTTCCTGCAAAATTAATTCTCTGCAACGTTGGATGCGGTGGGTTCTTGCAAAAAAAATTCAAACGCTATCCCGTTCGAGTCATTCAGCTTTCGCTCAATGCGTCATTCACAGCCCCTGTGGATACTTCAAATTCAATTGACGCTCCGGCAGAATCGCCATGTTGTGCAATGTATCAGCGAGTGCGGAGTGTGTGGCTATGACGACCGGACAGAATGATCTTCTCGACACCATCACGGCATACGCCATCAGCGCATTTGGCGAAGATGGCGCGGCCAAGTGGTTGCGGCATCCTTGGCGGGTTTTTGATGATCGCCGACCGATGGACATGTTCAGCCACCCGACGGATGCCGAGCGGGTGATTGCCTATTTGCGCGAATTGTTGGGGGCGGAAACTTCGCTGTCTCAAGCAGGTTTGCGCCCAAACGAAATCTAGGTTCAGATTTCTACTGAAACGCAGTTTCGTAGAAGCTGCGGAGCTTGCGGGAATGCAGCCGTTCCGGCGGCATGTCGCGCAGCTTTTCCAACGCCCTGATCCCTATCTGCATGTGCTGCTTCACTTGGCTGTTGTAGAAATCAGTCGCCATGCCGGGAAGTTTTAGCTCGCCATGCAGCGGCTTATCAGACACGCAGAGCAACGTTCCGTAGGGCACGCGGAAGCGAAAACCGTTGGCTGCGATTGTAGCCGATTCCATATCCAAAGCGATGGCGCGGGAGATCGACAGGCGCTGCACGGGGCCACGCTGGTCACGCAATTCCCAGTTGCGGTTATCGATCGTTGCAACGGTGCCGGTGCGCATGACCTGTTTCAGATCATAACCTGTGTAACCTGTCACCTCTTCCACGGCTTGTTCCAGCGCGACCTGAACTTCGGCAAGGGCAGGAACCGGCACCCACACTGGCAAGTCAGCGTCCAAAACGTGATCTTCGCGCACATAGGCGTGGGCCAGCACGTAGTCGCCCAAACGCTGCGAGTTTCGAAGGCCGGCGCAGTGCCCCAGCATGATGAAAGCGTGGGGGCGCAACACCGCGATATGGTCGGTGGCGGTTTTTGCGTTGGAGGGGCCGACGCCGATGTTCACCATGGTGATGCCGGAGCCGTCTTCGCGCACCAAGTGATAGGCTGGCATTTGCGGCATGCGCGAGGGTGTTTCGCCGGTGGTGCCGCTGGCTGTCGTGATGCGGTTTCCCGGCTCTACAAAGCGCACGTAAGTGCCATCGCGCACGGCCGCTTGGCCAAAGGCCACGAACTCGTCGATGTAGAATTGGTAATTGGTGAACAGCACGTAGTTTTGAAAATGGTGCGGTTCGGTCGCCGTGTAATGCGTCATGCGGTGCAGTGAATAATCGATCCGCTGTGCGGTAAAAGGCGCGAGCGGATGCACATCGTCTGCGGCGAGTTCCAGTGAGCCATTGACGATTTTGTCATCGGTTGACGCGAGGTCGGGTACATCGAAAATATCGCGTAATGGGCGCGATAGGGCTTCGGCCAATGCGGCCTCGACATAAGTGCCTTGATTGAATGCGAAGTGCAGCGGGACGGGTGTGTCCGAGATGCCAATCGTAACCGGAACCTCATGGTGGCGGACCAGCAGGTCGATCTGGTTGCACAGGTAGTCGTCGAACAGGGTAGGGCGCGTGACTGTTGTGGAGTAGCGGCCCGGTCCACCGACGTAGCCGAAGGCGAGGCGGCTATCGACGCGGGTGTGACTTGCCGTTGCAAAACGGATTTCGGGATAAAAGGCGCGGTAGCGGAATTCCGACTGTCCGGCGGCTAGAACTTCATCGAAGGCGTCGCGCAGGAATTGTGTCTGCGCTTCGTAGATTTCTGTCAGATAGGCCACCGCTTCAGCACCGCTGTGGAACTCGCGCGAATTGGCAGCTTTGGGTGAACGGATTGGCAAATCGTTCACGGCCAATCGCGGCAGCGGTGAGGTGCTTTTATGATCCGTTGTGTCCATGCGCGTTGGTCCTTCTGCAGCGGTTCAGCGCTGATAGCATCTTTGCCGGTGGCGTGGATATGTTTGCTGCCAGTGACAGATGAGTGACCGAACGATGACGCCGGTTTTACATCACCTGCTTGGCACGCGTTTTAGTTCTGATGCGATAAAGTCCGGTGGACGCGGTGATGATGAGCGCGTCTAACGCCTTGCCCGAAAAACAGAAGTTGGTCGATTTCTCCGGCATCAAAATAACACCGAGACAGTCGGCATCGGCGGTGAAGATATGTACGCCACCGGGGCCATTGCAGAACAGGTTACCGTCTATGTCGACCTTCATGCCATCGGGCACCCATTTGCGCGTTCCGCCAAGAACGATGCCACCGGTTACGTCTGCCCAAACCTCGTCACCGGTGAGCGTGCCGTCTTCGTTTACGGCAAAAGATCGTATGCAAGGGCGGGCGGAATCGTTGATAAAAAGCGTGGTCTCGTCGTTCGACAGGCACAGGCCGTTCGGCTGCTCGAAGTCATCGGTGACAAGGTGCAACGCACCATCGGGGTCCAGCCGATAGACGCCGCGGCAGGCCTGCTCTTCCTCGCGCACAATGCCCAGTTCAGGGCGCTGCCGCCCGAACGAAGGATCGGTGAACCAGATCCGTCCCTTGCTGTCGCAGATGACGTCGTTCGGGGAGTTCAACTCGCGACCATCAAAATGGGTGGCAATGGGCGCAATGAGCTTGCCTTCGTGGTCGTGCCGGATGACTTGGGACGCTGCGTGTTCGCAGGTAATGACGCGGCCTTGTCTATCGAAGCAGTTACCATTGGCCTGATTGGATGGACGGCGGAAGACAGACACTCCGTCTACTTCACTCCAGCGATATTGAACGCTGGCGGCTATATCCGAAAAGAGAGCATAGCCCTCCCGCTCGTGCCAGATGGGGCCTTCTGTGAAGACGAAGCCTGTGGCCAGACGTTCGAGTTTTGCTTCGGGCGCGATGATGTCGTGAAAACGCGGGTCGCGAATTTCAAAGCCCGGCTGGGTCGGTTCCGTCATATTCGCTCTCTGCTGCGTGTGCCAGAGCGCTTTTATATTCCATGATGGGGGCAGGCACCATCACACGAATGCCGGGCGCTCTTAGCCTGAAATAAGGCGCGCCCTGTCCCGTGCGCTTGGGCTTGGTGCGAGCTCTGGCGCAGCTTCGATTTTCTGACGCAACGTGGTGCGGTCGAAAACGGTCACCATGGTTTTGCTCACCGCTTCTGCGGGCGCGGGCTTGGCGTAGAAGAAACCTTGGCCACGGCTACAACCCATTGCTGCCAGTTGTGCAGCTTCTTCGCGGGTTTCAATGCCCTGTGCCACCGTACTGTAACCGAAGTCCTTGGACATTTGGATCAATGCGCTGACGATGGAACGATCCTTGGGGGACACGGTCATATTGCCGATAAATGACCGGTCGATTTTCATGATGTCGCACGGCACATTCTTCAGTTGCTGAAGCGATGCCGCATGCGTCCCGTAGTCGTCGATCGCGATCAACACGCCGGCTTCCCGCAGGCGGTTGATGTGGTCGGTTACTTCGGGAGAGGGCGTTTGCAACATTACGGCTTCCCCGACCTCAAGCATCAGGTGGCGTGGTGAGAGACCACGATCTTCCAGCAATGCCAAAGTGCGTTGTGAAAACTGGTCCTGTTGCAGATCAAGTGCCGTGACGTTGATACCAACGCTTCCGAAGTGCAGGCCCTGACGATGCCACGTCGCCATGTCGTTAGCGATTTTTTCCATGATCACGTGGGACAAGCGCACGCAAATTGCGGAATCGTCGAACACCTGCATGAACAGGTTTGGCGCGATCAGCCCACGTGTGGGATGGTTCCAGCGGGCAAAGGCTTCGAAGCCTGAAAGCTTACCGCTGTCGAGGCAAATGATCGGATGGTAGTAGGGGACGACTTCGCCGTTTTCCAAGGCATCCTGAAACTGTTTGGCGACCTTGGCGCGTCGTTTCTCGTTTTCCCTCAAAGCCGGTGAGTAGGACACCACGCTTGCACCGGCATGGGTGCGTGCGGTGCGCAGGGTCAGTTCAAGATCGTCCGTTATGTCAGTGGTGCTCGTCCGGTTGCCATCCAGCCGTAGCCAGCCGCAGCGTATCTGCATGGTCATGACAATGCCGTCGGCGCGGCGGAGGCGTGAAAGGGTCGTGATGTGATGGAGAACGATTTCTGAAGCATCTACGCCTTCAGGTTCCTCGATAATCAGCATGAACCGACCGTCATTGAAGCGGGCTGCAAATCCGCCACGCTGGCGAATTGCGCTGGCAAACGTTCGCTGGATCGTGTCGATCTCGTTTGGTGATGTTCCCGGTGCGATAAGCAATTCCAGAACGCACACAATTTGTGTTTTTGGCTGCCCGTCGCACGCCTGTTGCTCATCAATGAAGTGCTTAAGTTTGCGGTTCATACCATGTTCGTTGGGCAGGCCGGTGAGCGGGTCATGGTAGGCTTTTCGTTCAACCTGGCGCTGCTGAAGCACCGTCTCTGTTACGTCCTCCAACGTCCCAAACAGCTGCAAATTCTCGCCATCTCGGCACTCCGGACAACCAACGGAACGCACCCATTTGCGCTTGCCCTGCACATCAAAAGGCAAAATGAGTTCGTAGCGCCGGTTTTCAGCAATCGCGCGTTCCATCGTTGTTGTCAGCGCGGCTTTGGCGTCTTCAGGAAAGGGCGCCAGCGTGAGTTCAAGGGTGACTGGTTCGTCCGGCTTCGTGCCGTAGATCGCTGATATTTCGGACGACCATTGCACCGCTTCCGTTTCGGGATCGTAGGACCAAGAACCGACCCCCATCATTGCGCCCACTGTGTTGGCCAATTGATCTTGCTGCTGGTCTTTATCGTGTGTCATCGGGTTGGCTCCGTGCCGAGCTGAGATATCTTTATGAGGCGGTGCTGTTGGCGTGGGCGCTAGCCGATGGAAGCAATCGCTCTGTTGGCCGGTTGGAACTCTGAAAATGTGCCGATCATTTCCGGCGCACAGCCCGGCCTGTGGCGAAATTTGCCGGTCGATTTCACAAGTTTATATCCGCTGTAGGCACGCTTGAGCCGAAGTACGAATCGGAACGCGCTTTTGCGTGTAATGGCCTCTTCAATGACCTGCGGAAGGTACTGCTGGTCTTCGGGGTGGTAGCGGGAAATTGCCGCTTCAAGATCTACAGGCCCATCTACCTGGGGCAGTTCGTGGATACGGAAAACGTCTTCGCTCCACGAGACCTGTGACGTTTCAATATCAAGCCGCCACATTCCGTAATTGTCGAAAGCCGAGAGGATGTTCAGCAGCTCTGCGCCGGAGACATCGATGTCGTCGATCATTTGCGGATTACGCGCTCGCTCACGGAAGTCGAGATTGAGGATGTCGTTGATCGATTCCATGCCAAATTCGACGTCGGCGACACTTTGCATGGCGGGCATTCCTGTTCGTTAAATGATCTTTTCGTCTTGCTCTCAATCTGACGCGCAGGCCCAATTCCGCAATTCCCCACAATCGGTGGGAAGCCGCTTAACCTTTGATAAAGGTGGCTGTTAACGAGTTGGTAAGACTAAATATGCAACTAAAAGTTGTATTACCGGGCGGGTAAAACCTTTTCATTGGAAGGTCGAAACACCATGCTCGCCAATAAACTGACTGATTATGTTGATGAGATATCCCGCCTTGAGACAGCCTATGATGTGTTTCGATATGCGCGCCGTTTAGGCAACGACTTTGGTGCTAGCCGATTCTCCATCTTGACGCTCGACAAGCAAACCAGCGCGATCTCGGACCTTGGCGTCGTCAACAATTGGGACCCCGAACTTATTGCCGTTTATGATGAAAACGGTCTGTCCAAAGCCTCGCCAGTTCTAGGGCATTTTGAGACGGGCAATCGGGTGATGACCTATGATATGGATACAATGTTGCAGGAGCGTGCGCCTGAAAGCGCAGCGTTGGCGCGTGAACTGTTCAACGATTTCGATATGAAATATGGCGCGTGTTGTCCGGTTAATGATGGTAAGGGCAATCGTGGTGGCCTTGTCTTTTCCGGCAATGAACTCGTCCTGAACCCTGATGATGGTGCCATGCTGCATTTGCTGTCGAATTATCTGTACGACCACCTCGTGCAGATTTCGGCCACCTCGGTTACCCGCTCCGAAATGCCGTCGCTTTCAGGTCGTGAGATGGATTGTCTGTCTCATGCTGCTTTGGGTAAGACGTCTAAGGAAACCGCCCGTGATCTTGAATTATCGGATCATACCGTGACGCATTACCTTGCGCTCGCATGCAAGAAACTGGAAGCGGTAAACCGCGTTCACGCGGTTGCGAAAGCATTGCGCTTGGGGCTTCTCAGCTAGACAGCTTCCAAGGTGAGGTTTTCGCTTTCGAAGGTCTTGCGGCATGCGGTCATGTCCACGCCAAACATCGCTTCCAGCTCTTCCAGCACATCGTGGCCATCGCCTGTGCTTCTGGCCTGCCATGCAGACCGGTTACGCTGCGTTTCGAGCTGCGCTTTAGCATCCTCGTTGGCCGGATATGACAGGACACGGCTGTTTTTGTCATCTGCGATAAGGTCGTAGCGGTAGAGCGTTCGCGTGCTGTCGTCGATACCGTCAGTAATGCCTGTGTCGGTCGTCTGTACTACGATGCCTAAGTCGCTCAATGCTGCCACGCCATCAGCTTCGCCATACCCGCTGATGACATCATAATCATGAGACCGGGCGTAACCTATGCATGCTGTGATAAGCTTGCGTAGGTCATCGCACGGTGGTGTTGCGGAAGCATCGAAAGCTGACGCGAAACATACCCGCTCCAGCTCCATCCGCATGCTGGGACGTGAGGAATTGAAATTTCCTCGATTAGGGCGGGGGTACATTCTGGCATAGCCGATGATTTCCCCGCCATCGTACCACTGAACCACATGAACTGCCAGCTCATTGTCGCTGGAATCGCCCGGCGAAGATGTTCGTTCCATTTGTCCAAGCGATGTGCCGCGATGCTGCGCACCCATTTTCCTCAGTTCCAGGCATTGCTCCCAAACTTTCCAGTTCGATGCCAATGCATGATGGGTGAGGAACTCGATCATGGGGTACTCCTTAGCCGACTGGATGATATCGCAATTGCCAGTTTGCGTATCCGATAGACTGTTTATGGCGGAGGTTTCTGATCTGCGCGTTTGTAAACCGTCACATGATTGCCTAGCGAAATTTAAGGGGTAACGAGTTCGCGCAACGCACAAGATTCCTGCTGCAGGTTGGAGCAACGACAATTGTTTCAGGATGCCCTATGCGCTTTTTTGATGCGTTCTCGCAGAACCTTTCATCTGCCGGTAAAAGCGAACTCGCCTTCGACCATTGCGGCTTCAACCGCCCGTGCGAGGAGAGTTTCGCATATGATAGCTCCCAGCCGATCTATTTCCCTGACGATGACAAATTTTGCATCGCCGCGCAGGCTTCGCTAGGAGATGCCACCGCTTCCCGTCTGCAAGGCTACCGCACATGCAAATCCTCATCCTCGGCGCATCCTACGGCTCACTTCTGGGTACGAAACTCGCCATGGCGGGCCATGACGTCGATCTTGTCTGCCGTGAAGCCACAGCCAAGCTGATGAATGATGAGGGTACGGTCGTCCGTATCAAACTGCGCGATGAAGACGAGCATCGCTCGATTTCGTCCAAAGGCCTAGCGGGTAAGGTTCGTGCGATCACGCCGGAAAATGTGAATGCCGAAGACTACGATCTCGTGGCGATGGCCATGCAGGAGCCGCAATACGGTGCTGGTGCTGTCGCCGACCTGATGGGCCGCATAGCGGCTGCTAAAAAGCCATGCCTGTCGATCATGAACATGCCGCCAATGCCGTATTTGAAGCGCATTGAAGCTCTGACCGATGTCGATCTCACAGCTTGCTACACCGCCCCCGCAGTATGGGAAGCCTTCGAACCCGGCCTGGTGAGCCTGTGCAGCCCGGACCCGCAGGCGTTTCGCCCGCCGGAAGAGGGCGCAAATGTTCTTCATGTCGGCCTGCCCACCAACTTCAAGGCGGCAACCTTTGCCCATGACGCTCACAACACGATGCTGCGTCAGTTGGAAACTGATATCGCTGCCGTAACGCTGGATGGCAACGACGTGCCGGTGAAGTTGCGCGTGTTCGATTCTCTCCACGTGCCACTGGCCAAATGGTCGATGTTGCTCACAGGCAATTACCGATGCGTTCAGGCCGATGGCGAGCAGGCCATCCGTGATGCCGTTCATGGTGACCTCGAACGTTCCCGCGCTATCTACGCATGGGTTGATGGCGTGGTTCAAAAGCTCGGTGGCGACGCGGCTGATAGTGTGCCGTTTGAAAAATACGCCAAGGCTGCTGAGCAGTTGCTCAAGCCGTCATCTGCGGCCCGCGCCATTGGTGGCGGTGCGACGAACATCGAACGCGTGGACCGGCTCGTCCAAACCGTTGCGCGTGGGCTGGGCATCGACACGTCGTTGATCGACGACACCGTTGCCACCGTGGATGCACGCCTAGCGGCTAATTCCCGTTAGGCCGAACTGGCTCGCCGGTGCGACGACTGTTGGTCGTCATTTGAATTGCATCGCCGCACGCATTTGCTAATGTCGATTTGCCGGACAGGGTTCCCGGCCGACCGTTGAGCCGGTGGACGCCCCAGTCCACGCATTCGGACAGCGTGTCACCAAATCTCAGCACATGCATTTGCGGCCCCGCACAGGTCGCGCCGGAGGGAACCCCATGCTCGACCGCCCCGATCAAGGTAGATCCAAACGCCGCAATCCGGCGCTGCCGAAAGGCCGCCAGTTGGACGATGGTGCATTGGCCAATGTTCGCGCGCTGCTGGGCGACCGTAAAATCCAACGCGACCATCTGATCGAATATCTGCACCTCATTCAGGATGAGTATAAATGCCTGTCCGCAGCCCACATCCGTGCGCTGGCCGAAGAGATGCGTCTATCGCAGGTGGAAGTCTATGAGGTCGCCTCTTTCTACGATCATTTCGATGTGGTGAAGGAGGGTGAGCCCGAGCCCGCGCCGCTCACCATTCGAGTGTGCGATTCCATCACCTGTATGATGATGGGCGCTGAAGCGCTTCATGCTGGTCTCGAAACCGGTATCGACCGCAACGCCGTTCGTGTGGTCCACGCCCCGTGCATGGGCGCATGCGATGTCGCTCCCGCCGCCCGTATCGGTGACCGTGAGGTTGGCAACGCCACAGTCGATGGATTACTTGCGATGGTCGAAAGCGGTGAGATCGGCGTCCTCACACCCGACTATAAAGACCTCGCCGCCTACCGCGCTGAAGGTGGCTACGGGCAATATGAAAAGCTGCGCGATGGTGGCACGAATGCTGACGCTGTGATCGAAACCCTGTCCGACGCATCACTGCGCGGCATGGGCGGTGCGGGTTTTCCCACCGGCAAAAAATGGGGTTTCGTGCGCGGCTATGAAGGCCCGCGCCTGATGACCATCAACGCGGATGAAGGCGAACCCGGCACGTTCAAGGACCGTTTCTACATGGAGCGGAATCCCCACGCGATGTTCGAGGGCGCGCTCATCGGTGCACACTGCGTCGAGGCCGAGCGCATCTATCTCTACATGCGCGACGAATATCCCGCCGCGATCAAAGTCATGGCCGAGTGCATCGCCGACATCGAAGCGGCTGGCTTGGCCCCCCCCGGTTTCATCGAAATGCGGCGCGGTGCGGGTGCGTATATTTGCGGCGAAGAGAGCGCGATGCTGGAAAGCATCGAAGGCAAACGCGGCCTGCCGCGCCATCGCCCACCTTACATCGCCGAAGCGGGCCTGTTCGGTCGCCCGACGCTGAACAACAATGTCGAGACGCTGTATTGGGTGCCGGAAATTCTGGCGAACGGCGTCGAATGGTTTACTAGCCAGGGCAAGCCCGACCATCCCGGCATGCGCAGCTATTCCGTCTCCGGTCGCGTTGCGAACCCCGGCGTGGTGAAAGCGCCTGCCGGTTCCACGGTCAACGAATTGATCGAGATGTGCGGCGGCATGGCTGCCAAAGAAGATGGGTCAGTCCAGACCTTCAAAGCCTACCTGCCGGGTGGGGCGTCCGGCGGAATTCTGCCAGCAGATAAGGGCGATGTGCCACTGGATTTCGGTGGTGAACTCGCCACGCTTGGTGCCTTTGTCGGCTCGCATGCGGTTGTCGTGTTTTCAGACGCGGACTCCATGAAAGATGCAACGCTCAATCTCATTGACTTCTTCACCCACGAGTCCTGTGGCCAATGCACACCATGCCGTGGCGGAACCGAAAAAATGGGCAAGCTGTTGCGCGCTTCGTCAAATGGGGGTGATGCGTTGGACGAGACCGCAATCCGCGATCTCGAAGACGTCATGCGCGACGCTTCCATCTGCGGCCTCGGCCAAGCTGCACCCAACCCTGTGAACCACTTGCTCACCCATTTCCGGAAGGATTTGTGATGAAGATCGCGATCGCACTGACTGCCGCTGTCTGTCTTGCCATCGGCGGGGCCGCTGGTTTCTACGGACCCGAAATTTTGCGCCATGCAGCCAAGTCCTCCGCTCCCTATGCGGGGCAACAGGAGCGGGCGGTGACGAGCCTGTCGTCCAAGGACATAGAGCAGCTTCGCGCCGGTGCGGGTTGGGGGCTTGCGAAACCTGCGGAGTTTAACGGTTATCCCGGACCCGCCCACATCATCGAATTTGCCGACAAGCTGGACCTGACTACAAGTCAGCGGCAGAGCATCGATGCCGCCTTTGCCGCCATGCAAGTGCGCGCCAAGCAGTTGGGTGCTGCGTTAATTGATGCAGAACTGGCATTGGATACGGCATTTCGCGAGAACACCATCGACCGTGCTTCGCTGGACGATCTGCTCTCCCGCACCGAACAGGTTCGCGCGCAACTCAGGTCTGTCCATCTGGCGACCCATTTGGAGGTAACGCCTGTGTTGAACGAGACACAGAAGGCCCGCTACGCGCAGTTGCGTGGCTATGCCGGTGGACATGGAGGCCATTGAGATGACCGATCAGATCACTTTCAATCTCGACGGCGTTGACGTCACAGCTTCTCCTAATGAGTCCATCTGGACCGTCGCCAAGCGGGAAGGCACGCGGATTCCGCATCTTTGCCATCTCGACCAGCCCGGCTATCGCGCTGATGGCAACTGCCGTGCCTGCATGGTGGAAATCGAGGGCGAGCGGGTGCTGGCTGCATCGTGCAAGCGCAAGGTCTCAGACGGCATGGTCGTGAAGACCGACACGGAACGCGCTGATAAGTCCCGCCGTATGGTGTTCGAATTGTTGCTGGCCGACATGCCGGAGCAAGCGGTGGACGCGAAGTCTTCGTTCCACGATTGGCTGGGCGAGTTCTCCATCGAAGGCGGTCGTTTGCCGTCGAAACATGCCGACAATGGCGCGGCAATCACCCTGTCGCCTCTGCACGACGCCTCCAACCCCGCCATCGCGGTGAACATGGACGCTTGCATCGCGTGCAACTTGTGCGTGCGCGCCTGCCGCGAAGTCCAGGTGAACGACGTGTTGGGCATGGCCGACCGTGGCCACCACTCTGTGCCGGTGTTCGATATTCACGACCCGATGGGCGTTTCCACCTGTGTGACATGTGGTGAATGCGTCCAAGCCTGCCCAACCGGCGCGCTGTTTGAAAAGACGTTGATGGATGCCGACAACCGCACCCGCGTCATCGAAGACTTCGACGCTAAGACGGATAGCGTTTGCCCGTTCTGCGGTGTTGGCTGCCAGACAACCGTTTATACTAAGGACGAGAAAATCGTGCTGGTCGATGGTCGCGATGGCCCCGCCAACGAGAACCGTCTCTGCGTGAAGGGTCGCTTCGGCTACGACTACGCCATGTCGAAAGAACGCCTTACGACGCCTCTCATCCGCCGCGACGATGCGCCAAAGGCTGGCGACATCGACATGCGGTTCATGGAGGTCTCCGACATTTTCCGCGAAGCGACATGGGAAGAAGCGCTTACGCTTGCGGCTTCCGGCCTGACGAAAATTCGTGACGAACGCGGCGGCGGTGCGCTGGCTGGGTTCGGCTCGGCCAAGGGCTCGAACGAAGAGGCCTATCTCTTCCAGAAATTTATCCGTCAGGGTTTTGGCACCAATAATGTCGATCACTGCACCCGGCTGTGCCACGCATCCTCCGTTTCCGCGCTGCTGGAAGGCGTGGGCTCCGGCGCGGTGTCCGCTCCGTTCATGGATGCGGGTAAGGCCGATTGCGTCATTGTCATCGGCGCGCGCCCCGCGACCAACCATCCTGTCGCCGCGACCTATTTCAAGCGTGCTGTGAAAGACGGTACGAAGCTCGTGGTCATGGACCCGCGCGGGCAGGATTTGATGCGCCATGCAGAACATTCGCTGCGCTTCAAACCCGGCACCGATGTCGCCATGTTGAACGCGATGATCCACACGATCATCGACGAAGAACTCTACGACGAGCAATATATTCAGGCGAACGCGGATGGTTTCGAGGCTTTGCGCGAGAAGGTGAAAGACTTTTCACCAGAAGAAATGTCGGATGTCTGCGGTATCGATGCTGATACGCTGCGCGCCGTCGCCCGCCTCTATGCCACGTCGGAACGCTCCATGATCTTCTGGGGTATGGGTATTTCCCAGCACACCCACGGTACCGACAATTCCCGTTGCCTCATCGCGCTGGCGCTCATCACCGGTCATGTCGGTCGCGCGGGCACCGGTCTTCACCCGCTGCGTGGGCAGAACAACGTGCAGGGTGCGTCCGACGCCGGTCTCATCCCCATGTTCTTCCCCGATTATCGGTCGGTTGAAAACGGTGACATTCGCGGCGGCATGGAAGATTTCTGGGGCCGTGCGCTCGATCCGAAGAAGGGCCTCACGGTGGTAGAGATCGTTGATGCGATCCACGCGGACGAAATTTCCGGCATGTATATCATGGGCGAAAACCCGGCCATGTCCGATCCCGACCAGCACCACGCCCGTGGTGCGTTGGCGAAACTCGACCATCTGGTTGTGCAGGATATCTTCCTGACCGAGACCTGCTGGCATGCTGATGTCGTGCTGCCCGCTTCGGCGCATGCGGAAAAGCTCGGCACATTTTCCAACACCAACCGCCAGGTGCAGATCGGTCGTCCCGCGCTTCCGTTGCCGGGCGATGCACGGCTCGATCTCGATATTCTCATCGATCTTGCCAACCGTTGCGGTCTCGATTGGACTTACGAAAACGGTGCGCCGGACGTCTACGAAGAGATGCGGCAGGTTATGAAATCGCTCGACTACATTCCGTGGGAGCGGCTCGAAGCGAACGAGAGCGTCACCTACCCGTCGCTTCCCGATGGCACGCAAAAATGGGTCGTTTTCGACCAAGGCTTCCCGACGGAAGACGGTCGTGGTCGCATCGTGCCTGCTGATTTGCGCGCGCCTGACGAGGTTCCGGACGCCGACTTCCCCATGGTGCTGACCACCGGTCGCGTGTTGGAACATTGGCACACCGGCGCCATGACGCGCCGCGCCAACGTGCTGGATGATATCGAGCCGGAAGGCTTTGCTGCCATGAACCCGCGCCAGATCGACAAATTGGGCATGGAAGCGGGCGATATGATCACCGTTTCCACCCGTCGCGGCACCATCGAAGCGCTGCTGCGGGCCGACCGCGAAGTGGCCGACGGGATGATCTTCATCCCCTTCTGCTTCAACGAAGCCCCCGCCAACGCGCTGACCAACCCGATGTTGGACCCGTATGGAAAAATCCCCGAGTTCAAATTCTGTGCTGCGAAAGTGGAGCGGGCAGTGATGCGCGAGGCTGCGGAGTAGCTTCGCCTACATCGTGAGAATGATCTTCCCGCGATGTTCGCCTGCTTCCATCATCTCGTGAGCGCGTTGTGCTTGCCTCATTGGCACTGTCGCGAATGTGTTGGTTTTCATCATGTCCTTGGCGAACCACGGCCAGACGAAACGCTCCAGCTCCGACGCCATCTTCGCTTTGAATTCCGGCGGGCGGGGGCGCAGCGTCGAGCCGGTGATGGTGAGGCGTTTCAGCATGACGGGCATCAGGTTCACCTCGACTTTCGACCCGGCATTGAAGGCCAGTTGCACTATGCGCCCGTCCGGCGCTGAGGCTGCTATATTGCGCGCCACGTAGCCGCCGCCGCGAATGTCCAAAATCAGGTTCGCGCCGCCATCGGCCTTTACGATCTCGACGAAGTCTTCTTCGAGGTAGTCGATGGCCCGGGTTGCACCAAGGCTTTCGCAAAATGCTTTGTCGGCTGCCGAGCATGTGGTGAAGATGCGCATGCCAACCGCCGCGCCGAGCTGGATTGCGGTCGACCCGATGCCGCCTGCGCCGCCGTGGACGAGGAACAATAGCCCTTTGTCGGCAGCGTGGTTGGTGAAGAAATTGCTCCACACCGTGAACAGCGTTTCGCACAGGCCCGCCGCGTCGACTGGATCAACACCCTGCGGGATCGGCAGACATTGGTCGGCAGCGATGGTCACATACTCCGCATAACCACCGCCGTTGGTGAGCGCACAAATCTTGTCGCCAACCTTCCAGCGTTCCACGCCGTCGCCTAGCGCCACCACTTCACCGGAGACTTCCAGGCCCAGCAGATCGGACGCGCCTTTGGGCGGTGGGTAGTGGCCACGCCGTTGCACGATATCGGGGCCGTTCACACCGGCAGCGATCACCTTTACCAGCACTTCGCCAGCGGCTGGTGTCGGCAATTGGCGTTCGCCCGCTTCCAGCATTTCCGGTCCGCCGTGTTCGCGAATTTCAATCGTCTTCATCGTGTCGGGCAGGGGCATGGCGGGGTCTCGTGCGTGGAATTTCATCTGCGGTTACGGGATTGTGGCAACGCGTTCAAGGAAGCCGCTTGCCTTTCATAGCATCTCACGGTTCAAAAGGGTTCGTTTCGACACCGCAGAAAGTTCGCGCCATGAAGGCTCTCGAAGGCATTCGTATTCTCGATTTCACCCACGTCCAATCCGGGCCCACATGCACGCAGTTGCTGGCATGGTTCGGCGCTGACGTCATCAAGGTGGAGCGGCCCGGTGTGGGCGATGCCACGCGCAAGCAATTGCAAGACGTGCCTGACGCGGACTCGCTCTATTTCACGATGTTGAACCACAACAAGCGGTCCATCGAACTGAACTCGAAGAACGAGACGGGCAAGGAAGTTTTGACGCGGCTTGTCGAGGAATGCGACGTGCTGGTGGAGAATTTCGCCCCCGGTGCGCTGGACCGTATGGGCTTTGGCTGGGAACGGCTGAACGAGATCAATCCGCGCCTCATCATGGCGTCGATAAAAGGTTTTGGCCCCGGCAAATACGAAGACTGCAAAGTTTATGAGAACGTCGCGCAATGCGCTGGCGGTTCGGCTTCCACCACCGGTTTTCGTGACGGTCCACCGTTGGTGACGGCGGCGCAGATCGGTGATTCCGGTACTGGCCTCCATCTGGCACTGGGCATCGTGACCGCGCTTTTCCAGCGTGAGAAATCCGGTCGTGGCCAGAAAGTCGATGTTGCCATGCAGGATGGTGTGCTGAACCTGACCCGTGTGAAACTGCGCGACCAGCAACGCTTGGACCGTCACGGCGATCTGCCGGAATACAGTCAGGCCGGTGCCGGCATTCCTTTCGGCGAAGCCACGCCACGCGCGGGCAATGATTCCGGTGGCGGCCAACCGGGGCGCATTCTCAAATGCAAAGGTTGGGAAACCGACCCGAACGCCTATACCTATTTCATTACGCAGGCCGCCGCTTGGGAGGGCGTCTGCGAAGCCATCGGCAAGCCGGAATGGAAGACAGACCCGGCCTATGCCAAGCCACCGGCGCGTCTCGACAAGCTGGACCATATCTTCGAGACCATCGAAGAATGGACCAAGACGAAGACGAAATTCGAGGTCATGGACATCTGCAATCCGCTGAACATTCCCGTTGGTCCGATCCTTTCGATGAAAGAAATCGCCGAAGATGAGGGCCTCTACGCCACCGGTACGATGGTGAAGGTGCCTCACCCCGAACGCGGTGAATATCTTTCCGTCGGTTGCCCGATCAAGATGTCCGACAGTGACGTTGAGGTGGAACGCTCACCACTGTTGGGCGAACATACAAACGATATTCTGACGGATGTTCTAGGGTATTCAGGCGATGATCTGGAACGCGTGAAAGCGTCCGGTGCGGTGGGCGAAGCGAAGGATTAGTCTTTCTCTAAAACTTCATTGTCATCCCCGTGCAGGTGGGGGCACTTTTCAAACGGATGATGCGTGTGTTTTATTCCGTCACCTTTCGACCGCCACTCTAACATTTAAGTCGAGCCTGCGGATAAGTGGGTCCCCGCCTGCGCGGGGATGACAGTGGAAGGTTTCGCAGTTGGCTACGATTGAATGAGCGCCGCAATCAGCGGCTCGACAGTCGTCGCGCTTTCAGTTTCCCAGACTGTGCGTAGCGTGCTGTTCGCCTCCGCTTCCCCAAGCACCGGCGTCGTGAAATCTACGAATTTCTGCCTCAACACATCATCGTTCACGGGGTTTTCAGGATCGCCGATGGCCTCCATCACCGGCGACACCAATTCCCGTCCATCCTTCAACCGCAAGGTGGCGCGGGCGTAGCGTTTCATGGGGAAGGCGGTGTTGAATTCATCCGTCTCGCCGATTGTGATACCGTTGCGAAGTGCGGCCATGTTTCCGTTGTTCAGCGCGCTATCGCTTAGATGTTCTGCCGTGAATCCATCATGAGCGAGCGCGACGCCGACTGCATATGGCAGGGAATATTGCGCTTCGTCCGATGTTGCAGGGTGGTGCGTGGCCAAACGGGCTGCTTCGTGAAACGTGTCGATACCGGTGGCTTCCACGTCGCTTGCGCCAAACCCATGCTCCTGTTTTAGAGCGAATATCGCCTCCACCGGCGGTTGCGCCCAGCGGCAACAGGGGTAGAGTTTGATGTAGTGCTCTTCCATGCACCAGCGGCTGCCCAAATCATTCCAGAAATGTTCGGCGCGGTCCTCCTCCATGGTGATGGCGGGTGCGCCGGTGAAGCCGCCGCGGGCGAGATAGGCGGCTGAAATTCCTGCCATCGCGCCCCAGCCTGAACCGTCTTTCAACATCGTGGGATGATCGATGCAGCGCATCATCTGGCTGCGGGGACCGTGATATTCCGCGATACCGAGCGCGTGGCGGGTCTGTTCCGCGTTCAGTTTCAAATAGCGCGCGCCGATGGCGGCGGCGGCCAGCGCGATCCATGCGCCGGAGGTGTGGTAGTCGGAGACCGTGGCGTGCAGCGCGGTGCCAGCGCGGGTGCCGATTTCGTAGCCCATCACCATGGACGCCAGAAATTCTTCAGTGTCGAGCTGCCCGGTTGCCTGCGCCATGGCGACCAGCGCTGGCAACACGCCGCACCCAACATGGCCCTTGGTTGGTTTGTTGCCGTCATGGGCGTCGATGGAATCTATCGTCATGCCATTGGCGAGCGCGGCACCTGCAGGCGAAACGATGCGCCCATCGCGCCAGAGTGATGCGCCTTCACGATCACCCGCGCCGAACTGTGAAGCGGCATGATCGCAGATGATTTTCGCGGTGGGCGTAACAGTCGCCGAAATCGCTACGCCGACCGTATCCAACAACGAACGCCGTGCAGCGTGTTGGGCGGACACCGGTATATCACGCCATTGGAGGCCGTGGATGAAGTCGACCGGAACGGCCATCATTCACTCGGTGATCTGGTCGTAGGCCAATGCAGCGACGATATGCACACGCCGCGTTTCACCACCGTTCAGCGCGGTGTGGTAGCCGCGGGTGTCTGTGAAATAGACCGAACCATCGGCGGGCAGGTGGGTGACGTGGTGGTTCACCACGAAGAGCGAACCGGGGTTAGTGACCACCGGAATGTGCAGTCGCGGTTCGGGATCGCGGTGCCATGAATTGCAGTTGTACAGGCCCTTGGACAGCACGCGGACACGCCCGATGGGAAAGCGTTTGGCGAGTTCTGCATGCACGTGTTCGAAATAGGTACCAACGAACAGCGGGTTGAAGGTGTTGAACTGCGCTTCGGCGACAAGGTCTTCGCGGCGTGCTTCTTCGTAGCTGTCGGCCTCGCGCAGCCAGTAGCGGCCGGAGAGATCGTTGGACGTCCATTCTGTCTGTCCGGGGCGCTGGGTCAGGGGTAGGGCGGCGAAGCCCTGGTCCTGTTGCTCACCTTGAAATTCCGAGCGATTGAGGCACTCGTCCAACGCGGCTTGAAGCTCACCGATGTTGAACTTCATTTCCAGCCGCTCGATACCGGGGCCGGGTTTGAAGCCCGCTACAGATTGTGTGTCCGGCCGTGAGGCCATCCAGCGTTCGACAGCATCGACATCCGTATCGCGAATCCGGGTTTCCATATCATCAGCCTCCCAACTTGTTCGGGTGGGAGGCTGTCAGAAACTTCAGCGTTTGCCTAGCGCGGTTCTTTTCCAAACACTCGGACATATTCATCGCGCCCACCCTTGGCCAAGGCCTTGGCCTGTTTGACCCAGTCTTCGCGTTCGATGCGGCCACGGAAGCTGAGGTGGTTATCCACCCAATCGCGTTCCGCCTTCTTCCACTTCGACACCTGCTCGAACGTATAGACACCCAAACCGTTGAGGGTGGTTGCGAGCTTTGGACCGACGCCTGCAATCATCGTCAGGTCGTCCGGCTTGGTGGGCTTGGCCATACGTTCCGGTGCGCCGGTGGACGTTTTTCTTGGTGTATTGGATACCGCCCGCGGCGTTCTGGTTGTCTTGGTTGCGGTCGCTCTTACAGTTTTGCTCGCAGCAGTTTTCGGCTTGGCCGGGGCACGGCTGGCAGCCGCGCTGAGCAATGCCGCCCGCATAGCTGCGGTGCCGCCGGTAACCTTCGCTTTGGTTTTCGCGGGTGCCTTTGAAGTCGTTTCGGCTTTAGCTTTCGCGGGCGCTTTGGCCGCAACTTTAGCAGGAGCCTTTGCTGTGGCTGCTGCTGGAGCCTTGGCTTTTACTGGTGTCTTCGCGGTTGCTTTTGTCGTGACTTTGGCAGTGGCTTTGGCCTGTGTCTTCGGTTTGGATGCAGGTGTTTTCGCTTTTGGCGCTACCTTTGTCTTAGCAGGCGTTTTCGTCGCGGGTTTTGCGCTGGCGACGGGGGCAGTGGCGCCTTTGGCCGGTGCTTTCGTGGTCGCGCGTTTGGGTGCCACTTTTGTTTTGGCCGGTGCTTTTGTGGTGACCGTTTTCGCCTTGGTGGCAGCCTTGGCCTTCGGCTTTGCTACGGCCTTCGCCACTTTGGCGACGCCGACTGCGGCAACCGCTGCGACGGCGGCGCTGGCTGCAACTTTGTCCCCTTTGGAAAGTCCGATTTTTTTCGGCATTCTAGGTTTCGGCTTGCGTGGGCTTTTGGGTTTTGGCGTGTCGCCTACATCGGATGCTGCACGGTTCTGTGAAGAGCGGTCGCGGGGTGAACCATCGTCGTTCAACGCGATATCGGAACCTTGCGCCGGGGCGCTGGCTTCTGCGGCGCGGCGTATGCCGATTTCGGAACCGGACAATTGGCCGTCTGGCAGATGCGCGGATGCTTCGCCGCTATCGGCTTGTCCGCGGGACAGCACGGCCCCGCCGAGTGCAGCGCTGGCTGCGGTGACCGTGTTTCGGTCATCGTCGGAAGTCGAGCCGATCTGGCCGTCTTCCACCAGGCCTTGCGTTACAACGGTGCGCGTCTTCGTGGCTTTGGTGCCGCCCAACACGATGACAGGTTCCATGATGGAAAGGTCTGCGTCGGACAGGTGGCATTTCACCTGATGACCCGCGCCGAGGTCGCGCACCGGCGGGACGGTGGTTTCACACAGATCGCCGGGCACCTGCGCTTTGCGTGGGCAGCGTGTTTGGAACGGGCAACCGGAAGGCGGGTTGAGGGCGGAGGGAATGTCACCGTCCAGCACGATGTGCTTCTTCTCAACGCTGGTATCGGCGATAGGAATCGCGGAGAGGAGCGCCTCGGTATAGGGGTGGTAAGGCGGCGCGAAAATGTCGTCGGTCGTGCCTTGCTCGACGATATGGCCGAGATACATCACCACCACACGGTCGGCGATGTAGCGCACGACGGAGAGGTCGTGGCTGATGAACAGCATCGTGGTTTTGGCTTCGCGCTGGATCTCCATGAGGAGTTCCGTGACAGCGGCCTGCACCGAAACGTCGAGTGCGGAAACGGGCTCGTCGGCCACCACCACTTTGGGTTCACCTGCAAATGCACGGGCTACGCCGATGCGTTGCTTCTGCCCGCCGGACAGCTGGCGTGGCATGCGGTCGGCGAAGGCGCGGGGCAGTTTCACCAAGTCGAGCAGTTTCAGCATCCGGTCCTGCCGGTCGGCGCCGGGAGTGCCGATGTCGAATTTTTCCAACGTGCGGATGATCTGGCTGCCGACGCTGTGGCTTGGGTTCAGCGTGTCGAAGGGGTTCTGGAACACCATCTGCAACGAGGCTACGGAGTTAGGGCCACGGTCGTTCACTTCGGTGTTGGCGATCTCTTTTCCATCCAACATGACGGAGCCGGAGGTCGCTGTTTCCAGACCCAGCAGCACTTTTGCGAGCGTGGATTTTCCGCAACCGGATTCTCCCACGATGGCGACGGTTTCCGCCTCACGGGCTTGGAACGTGATCGTCTCGTTGGCCTTCACCGTGCGGGTGTCGCCGCCGCCGAACATCTTGTTGGCGGCCACGTCGTAGTATTTTTTCAGATCGCGGATATCCAAAACCACGCGGCCCGGTTCCACCGGATCGGTGACGACCTTGCGTTCGGCTTCCTTGTCCCAGTCGATCTGCTCGATGCGTTCACATCGCGAGCGGTGGTCCGGCTCACCGGGAACGGATTGCATTTTGACAGGATGGGCGTTGCATAGGTCTTCGATGTAATGCTCGCAGCGCGGGCCGAAATTACAGCCGTGGGGCCGCGCCATTGGCAGCGGCAGTTGGCCTGGAATAGACAGCAACGGCTTGGCGTTCTTGTCGGCCCCGGGAAGGGGAATCGAGTTAAACAGACCCTGCGTATAGGGGTGCCGCATGCGGTCGAAGACCTCGTGCACGCTGCCGGTTTCCACCGCTTCGCCGGAATACATGACCGTAATGCGATCGCAGGTTTCCAGAATGAGACCGAGATTGTGGCTGATGAACAGCATGGATGTGCCGGTGGTGCGGCCCAATTCTTTCACCAGTTCCACGATGCCTGCTTCCACCGTCACGTCGAGCGCGGTGGTGGGTTCGTCCAGCAGCAGCAGGTCGGGTTTCGACATCAGCGCCATGGCGATGACGATGCGCTGTTGCTGGCCGCCGGAAATCTGGTGCGGATAGGCGTCCATCACGCGGGCTGGGTCCGGCAGTTTTACCTTGTGGACCATTTCTAGCGCGCGGTCGTAGGCTTCCTGTTCCGACACGTCCTCGTGAATCAGCGGCACTTCCATCAACTGGCGGCCGATTTTCATTGCCGGGTTCAGGGATGCCATCGGCTCCTGATAGATCATGGCGATTTTCGAGCCGCGAATATCACGCAGCTCGTCATCGCTCATCTCGCCCATGTCGCGGCCTTTGAACTTGATCTTGCCGCCGACGATTTTACCGCGATTGCCCATGTCGCGCATGATGCCCAGCGCAACGGTGGATTTACCGCAACCGGATTCCCCCACCAGACCCATGGTTTCGCCCGGCATGACCTTGCAGGAAAAATCCATGACGGCAGGAATTTCACCGGCGCGCACGAAGAACGAAATGTTGAGGTCTTCGATCTCTAGGACGGGTTGTTGGTCGTCTCTATTTGAAGTGCTCATCTCATCAATCCTTCAGCGATTCTTCGCGCAGGCCATCGGCCAGCAGGTTCAACCCGAGCACCAGCGACATGAGCGCCAGCGCGGGGGGAAGCGCGAGATGGGGATAGAGCGAGAGCAGTTTGCGGCCCTCGTTGATGGTCATACCCCAGTCGGGGCTTTCCGGCGAAACGCCGAGACCAAAGAAGCCGAGCGTGCCCAGCAGGATTGTGGTGTAACCAATCCGCAGGCAGAAATCGACGATCAGCGGCCCGCGGGCGTTGGGCAGAATTTCCCACAGCATGATGTACCATGGCCGTTCGCCCCGGGTCTGCGCTGCCGCCACATAGTCCCGCGTTTTGATGTCGATGGTTACACCGCGAACGATGCGGAACACCGTTGGTGCGTTGACGAAGACCACCGACACGAAAATGTTCAGCAGATTGGGGTCCATATAAAAGACGCCCAGCGGGTCCGCATTGAACACCAGTCCGATATAGGCCCAGCCCCCGATCAACAGCGTGAGACCGACTGATAGGAACAGCTTGTCCTTGCGGTGGCTGTATTTCGACGTCCACAGCACCAGAAAGAAGACGATGGGGAAGAGGAACAGCACCAGCGCCAGAATGTTCGGCACCGAGGCGATCCACGTTCTGCCGCCCCACAGTTGATAGACCGTGCCGTCGTTGCGGATTTCCGGCGTCACCAGCAGGAAGAACAGCAGGATGACCGGGAAGGCGAGCACGAGGTTGGCGAGGAATGTCAGCACCGTGTCGGTGCGCCCGCCGCGGAAACCCGCTGGCAGGCCCAGTGTGATGCCCACCATGAAGGCGAAAAGCGTGGCGGCAGGCGCGATAATCATCACCTGACGCGAGCCCAGCACGAGGCGGGAGAACACGTCGCGGGCGAGGTTGTCACCGCCCAGCCAGTAGAACTCGCCTTCCAGCCCGCGCACGGGCCAGCCGGGTTTCTTGTTCTTCATGCCCGACACCTGATCGAGCGCGTCATAGGGCGCGATCTGGTCGGCAAAGATGGCGGTCAAAATCCAGAAAAGGACCAGGATCAGACCGAACATACCGATGGGGCTGCCGAAGAGTTTGCCGTAGAGGCCAAGTTTACCACGGAAGATCCATGAGAGGACGAGGATTACCGCAAGGCCGATCCACACGGGGGTGAAGGCGCCCAAAATGGCGGTGGTGATTTCTAAGGTCGTAAGACGTTCCATGTGGCTATCCCCCTCAGCTTACGCGGATGCGTGGATTGAGGAAGACGTAGCCGATGTCTGAGATCAGCTGCGTGATGAGCACGACGAACACGGCCACGACCGATACGGCCATCATGGTTTCGATGTCGTTGTTGCCGACCGCCTGAACCAGCGTCCAGCCGAAGCCCTTGTAGTTGAACAGGGTCTCGATGATGACGACCCCCGTCAGCAGCCACGGTATCTGCAACATGATGACGGTGAAGGGCGCGATGAGCGCGTTCCGCAGCGCATGTTTCAGCACCACGGAATAGAAGCCGAGGCCCTTCAACCGCGCGGTGCGGATGTATTGCTCCTGCATCACTTCGGCCATGGAGGCGCGGGTCATGCGGGCGATGTAGCCCATGCCGTATAGCGCCAGCGCGATCACCGGCAGGGTGAAGTTGGAGAACGTTGCGTTCTCCATGGCGGACGCCGCCGTGCCGTTGAACCATCGCAGCCCCGTCAAGCGGCTGGCGAAGACGACGATGAGAATGACGCCCGACACATATTCGGGCGTCGATGTCGTCAGGATCGAGAATGTCGACAGCGTTCGGTCGGTTTTCGACCCTTCGCGCATTCCTGCGATCACGCCGATCACCAACGCGCTGGGCACCATTACCAGCAACACGAAGAACATCAGCTTGCCGGTCAGCCCCAATTTGTTGAGCACGATGCCGCCCACCGGTTCTTTGAACACGGTGGAGAAGCCCCAGTTGCCCTGCAGCAGGCCGCAATAGCTGGCCGCCTGTTCGGCCTGTTCTGCCGGCACCGGCGTGCGGCCGATGCAGCGGCCTGCGGTGGCGCCTTCATCTGTGGTGCGGGTCCAGCCGGGCATGACGCCCAGCCATTCGCCGTAGCGTTTTACCAGCGGCTGGCGGTAGCCGTTGCGGTCCAGCCAGCTTTCCACCTGCGCGTCCGTCATGCGCTGGTTGCCCTCGCTCTTGGCGAGTTTTTCCAGGTTGGGATCTAGATTGACGAGGAAGAAGACAACAAAAGTGAGGCACAGCGCCGTTAGCAACATCACCCCGCTGCGACGCAAAAGGAAACTCAACATTCAATCACTACCCCCGGGACTGATCGTACCCGGGTGATGCCTGCGGGGCATTCACGCATCGGGCCGTCTGTTCTTATCCGTTGGGACTTACTGTTTCAGGCCGTGGACGTGGTTGCAACAGTGAGCGCGCGTCATCTGGTGACGGTTTGGATAGGTGAGTGAGTGGTTTGGAGCGGTGAGGATTATAGGTGTTTTATACTCCTGTTTTAGTTGATCCTAATGGCTAGCATTCCTTTGTCGCCCTGCTTCGACCTTTGGTCGCGGCCTTTACCCACACACTGCTGTCATCCCCGCGAAGGCGGGGACCCACTCATCTGCAAGACGTGGCGATGGATGAGAAGTGAACGCGGGGCAATATCGACTTTCGCTTTTACCGTCACGTTTCGTTGCGAAGTGGGTCCCCGCCTTCGCGGGGATGACAATGGAGTGTGGGATTTTGGACAAGCGAAAACCTCGACCCGCCTCACGACGTCCGAGCGATAGGCAGGCGGCGAAGAGCCGCCCGGCGCTAGTTGCGCAGCGAAGGCCACTTTTGGCCGACAGCGTGAGCGCAAAGATGAGCCAGCGGGACGAAGAAGTCTGCCGTTAGCCTGTAGTCCTCAGGCGAAAAAGGCATACGCCTTCGCCCCGCTCGATCCTGCTGCGGATGTGTCTCAACACCATTCCCGTCACCTCCCCGAACATGAGAACCCGAAAGGTCCCATCGGCCTTGCCTTCGGCCCGCCATTGCTGACGTTCGACGTCCGGTCCCGAAGCTGTTGTGGCAGCTCTGCCGGTGCGACATAGAGCTCCGCCCGATGCCATACGTTACACGGCCTGCGACGGAAGGATCGCTTCCGCGCAACGATCAGGACGGTCCGGACCGTCGGCTCATGCGCGAAAGAAGGGGCAGTATGAGGTGGTAGCGGAGAGCGGGGATAGGTTTTTCCGCTTGCCCTTAAAACGCGTAGCCGAGGGAGATGCTGCCGGAGAGAGCTTGGCTGTCGTCGCCATCAAGCGCAAAGCGGTATTGGCCTTTTGCACCAACTGACCAGGGGGATGTTCCTTGTGCAACAGAAAAACCAGCAGAGATGATACCGTCTGTTCCGCTTGAATCGAAGCTCTGCCCGACGCCTGCTACGGCGAAATCGACATCGTTGTCGAAGGTGTGAGCCACTTGCGTTTTTACGTCCGCAACGTAGCGCGCACCGTTATCGAAAACGCCGCGATAAATGAAAGCTGTACCGGCTTGTAGCTCCACTTGGGTGTTATTGCTGTAGGACACCGTTGTGCCGCTGCTGTCGGTGAAGTCGTCAATGTCCACATGGACCGCACTCAGTTGAACATGCGGCAGGAGCGACCAACCGTTTGACAAGGCGAACTCTTTGCCCAGTTCACCGGATACCGAGAACGAGTGCATATCAGTTGTACCGGTTGCGCCGGTCGCTGTTTTCACCCGGGCATCGTAGAAAGTTGTCTGAAGTGCCAGATCAGCGACAAGACCCTCGTTTCCGATGTAGGTCATGCTGATGCCAACGCCGGAACCGTCCAGATCGAAACTGCCGCGCTTTGCGCCGGTTGCATCTTCGATATCGTAGTCGCCGGTGGCGTAATGCGCTTGAAGAGATGCAACTATATGGCCAGAGGCAAGGTCTGTCAGCCGACCTGCGACACCTGCCTGAATGAAGCCCATCGTTCCATCAACTTCGCCGAAGCCGGTTGCGGCTGTTAGACCGCTGATGTTGCCGTCTTCTTTCACTGCGCTGCCGCCAACGCGCAGGAACATTCCGCCCGTGCCATTGATGTAAGGGTTTGCGGAGCTGACATCGGTCGTCAGACCATATGTCGAGCCGAAAGTGCCATCATCGCCTGCGGCAGGAGCTGCCAGCGAAGCGAACGAGGCAGAGCGGCGTTCAGCGAGAGAACCCAATATCATTGATGACAAATCGGCTGCTGCGTTAGCGACCGGACCGGCAAGGAATGACTGGTCGCCATCGGCGATCAATTGGAAAAGGAAGATCAACTGCCATTGGTTGAGCTGGCCAAAGTCTGAACCGGCATCATCCACAATTTCCAGACTCCATACGCCAGCAGCTTCTTCGCCGTTAAAGTCAGCAAGCACCTGCGTGTCATCGCTATCGGTTTGATAACTGCCAACTACGACATTGTTTCCTGCGTCACTTACAGCAGCGGTGAAACTAACGGCTGCCTGATCATCAAACGTGTAAACACCAGCCCAGTCTCCGTTGCTGCCGTCATCTCTTGCTAAAGTGACTATCGTTCCGTTGGGTGAAGTAAGCTCGATATCAAGGTCGGCGGAAAAGCTGTGCGTCGCATCGAGTGAGACATTCAGATCGCTGATGATGCCCATGGAGGCGACGTTGATCGTGGTGACAATCGTGCCTGCTGAACCAGACGCCGGTATTCTCAGCGGCGTATCAGCAGATGTGAACGTCTGCGCCGAGGCGTATGACGTCATCGCTGCGGACATTGCGGCAGCGGACACGGCGGTGGCTAGTGTGAAGGCGACGCGTGATATTTTTGACATATTGTCAGAACCCCTGAATCTGATTCATTTAGTCGCCCGAGCGCAACTAGGTGCAATTTCAGATCCGTCACAAGCTGCCGATGTTTCGTTTCATCGGGAAAGATGTGTTTATGAACAAAGCGTTGCTGAATTGCCTCATTACAACCGCATTACAACCGCATTTGGCGACGTCACTACATCCCAGGGTTGTGTTAAATTCTGAACAGGATTTATCGGTAGTCATAATCCATAGAAAAAGGGGCCGCTTGCGCGACCCCTCTCTTTATTTTCAGCAATGTGCTGGCTCCGTTTACGCGGCGCTTGTTTGTGCTGGTTCTGCTTACGCGGCCCAGAACATATCCTGTGGCCAGTACTCGAAGGAGATGTGGTGGGCGGTGCCCATCAGGTTCTTCTTGGAGTGGTTGGTCAGGGTGCGCCAGTACGGCTGGATGGTGACGCCGTCGTCGCGCATCATCGTTTCCAGCTTTTTCATCGTTTCGGTGCGGGCCTTCACGTCAGCCTGTGACAGGGCTGTTGCCAGCGTCTTGTCGAACTCAGGGTTGGCGTAGCCGGCCTCGTTCCATGCTTCACCGGAACGGTAAGCCAGCGCGAGGATCTGCACGCCCAGCGGACGGTGGTTCCAGTTGGTGGAGGAGAACGGGTACTTGACCCAGTCATTCCAGAACGTGGAGCCGGGCAGCACGGTGCGTTTCACCTTGAAACCAGCCTTACGCATCTGGTCGGCCACCGCGTCGGTGGTGTCCTTGCGGTAACCGGCGTCGATGGAGATGAGCTCGTGCTCGAAGTCCATCATGCCCGCTTCTTCCATCAGCTTTGCAGCGGCTTCCGGATCGTGCGGTGCTGGACCGATGTCGGCATATTCGGGGTGCATTGGGCCAACGTGGGTGTTGTTGGCGGCGATGCCGAGACCGGAAATGCCAAGCTCGAGCAGAACGTTGTTGTCGGTGGCAAGCTGGATGGCGCGGCGAACGCGGACATCGGAGTAAGGCTTCTTGCCGTCGATTTCAGCCTGCTGGTTTGGACGCACAACGATGGTCGCGGCGGTGACGATATCGTCCCGCTTCCACTCTTCGAGCTGGTCGAAGATTTCGATGAATTCACCTTCGATGGAATAGGTGGAGTCCACCTCATCGGATTCGGCTGCTGCAACCCATGCTGCGGGCTCCGTGCCGTAGTCGATATATTCCAGACGATCGATGAAGGCACCGTTGTCTTTGTTCCAGTAGCTGTCGATGAAGTCCGTGTTCTTCACCAGCACGCCTTTGACGCCAACTTCCAGTGATTCCGGCAGATATGGGCCGGTACCGATCGGGTTGGACAGAGCGGTTTCTGCGGTGAAGGATTTGTGGACGATCGCTGCCGGATAGTCGGACATGCCCGGGATGAGCGAGATGTCGGCCTGTGGCAGGTTTAGTTTGACGGTCAGCGGATCGACGACTTCGATTGCGCCCGGGATGGCTTTATCGGTGCCGTTGGGGTTGGCGTCGGACTTGGCGTCGATCAGCGTGGCGAAACGGCCAGCCATCGAGTTGCCTTCAACGGTTTTATCGCACCAGCCTTCGATGTTGCGAGCAACGTCTTCAGCGGTGAAGTCTTCGCCGTTGTTCCATTTCACGCCGGGACGAACCTTCAGAGTGTAGGTTTTGGCATCGTCGGAAATTTCCCAGCCTTCGAGCAGGTAAGGTGCGAAGGTGGCGTCGTTGTTGTAACGAACCAGATATTCGAGCCAGCCGCGTGAGAAGTTGGCGATCTGCGACCAGTCATAGGTGCGTGGGTCTTTGAGCGCGCGCACTTCCTGCTGCATGCGAACGGTGCCGCCGGCTTTGGCGTGGGCAGCAGCCTGTGCCGGCGCGTTCATGCCGATCATGGCGTAGGCGGTAACCGTGGTCGCGCCGAAGGCGGAGGCCAAAGCCAGGAATTCGCGGCGGCTTGGTCCGTCAGTCACATCGTCGGCCATCGCCACGATATGTTCTGGCATCGGATTACCGTTGCGTTTGAAAAACTTCATTGATTGTTTCTCCCGTTGACGCCCCATCTTTGCGGAGCGCTCGTTTTGCTTCAGGTCGCGGAAGCGCGCGGCGCAGGATACCCCCCTGCATGTTGGGTGCATGGCGAAGCCGTTTCCGGCTCACGCAACGCAGTTGAATGAGAAGCTAAAGGCGCCCCACAAAGACCGTAACAAGCCAAATGTGGCGTGACAAATGCTGTTTGCGCCATGGGTTAAGGCGTCAACGGCGCGTTTCGACCCGTTTATACAGCGGACCGAGCAGAATCGGCGTCAGATACATGGGTATCTGATAGCAGCCGATGAACAGCAGCATGGGGTCGATGATCGAGGCCGGAAGGGCTGCGATGTAAAGCGCCATGTTGCGGTTGCCCCCGATGACAGCGAATCCAACGGCCTCATGCACTTGCGCCAATTTTTGCCCGACAGACGAGCGCCAGAGCAGCAGCGCCAGCACTTGCAGGCCGAGGCTGGTGGCGGTGGCTATGGCCAATATCTGCAACACGAGAAGTGGCGTGTCGCGGAGCGCAGGGCTGACCGCGCCCATGAGACCCACGACGATGACCACAAGCATGATGGTGGACAGACCGTCCACGGTGGCGAGGTCGCCGTCGTCCGGTTCGCGCATGAAAAGATGACGCAGTGCGAAACCGACCGCTGTCGCCAGCACGATATAGGTGAATAATTTTGCCGACACCCACGCCACCGCGGCGGGTGAGCCGAGTTCCGGCAACAGTGTGAACACCGGAATGCAGGTCAGTGGCAGCATTGCCATGCCGATGACCAACAGGCGCAGTGCAGGCGCTTGGTCATGGCCCGTCAGCAGCACGATGTTGATGTTGGCGGTGGTGGACGCGGCGGATGCCAGAAGCACGATGGCTAGAGGCACAGTGCCGGTCCAGCCGACGGCATCGAAGATGGCGAACAGCGCCAGCGGCACGGCAACCTGATACAGCAGAACCACCAGCCCCAAGCGTCCGCCGCCCCGTGCGGCCAACACGGGTTTCGGCCCCAACCGCATGGCGGCGAGCGCCAACAGTATTAGCACCACTAGGCCGAGCCATGGTTTGATTGCATCGCCCAGAACGGGAAAGGCGATGCCGACGACGAGGCCGAAGGGCAGGGCGATCTTTCCCCTTGCAGCAATGGCCCGCAACACTGTCGTCATGCGTGTTTATGCACCCCGTCTAAGCATTGGGAGTATTCCGCAGCACGTCTGGCAGCCACGTTGCCATCTCGGGAAATGCGATGAGCAAGAATGCCATGAGAACCATGATGAGGAACATGGGCAGGGCTGCTTTCGCGATGTAGCTCATGGGGTGTTTGGTCAGCCCCTGCATGACGAACAGGTTGAAGCCGATGGGCGGGGTGATCTGCGCCATTTCGATGACCACGGTGACGAACACACCGAACCAGATAACGTCGATGCCCGCATCGCGGATCATCGGTTCGACAATGGCCATGGTGAGAACGATGGACGAGATGCCGTCGAGGAAACAGCCCAACACGATGTAGAACACCAGCAACGCCATGAGCAGTTCGAAGCGGGAAAGCTCGAACGTGGCGATAGTGTCGGCCAGCGCCCGGGGCAGGCCTGTGTAACCCATGGCGAGTGACAGGAAGGCGGCACCGGCCAAAATGAGCGCAATCATGGCCGATGTTCGTACAGCCCCCATCAGAGATTCCTTGAAGGCATAAAGCGTCAACGAACCCTGTGCTGCGGCCAACACCAGCGCGCCGATGACACCGAAGGCAGCAGCCTCAGTTGCGGTGGCGATACCGGCATACATGGAGCCGATGACCACCACGATGAGCGCGATGACCGGCAGCAGAAAGCGTGAGTTCCACAGCTTCTGCTTGATGTTCATGCGCTCGTCTTCGATGGGGTTCCACTTCTTGGAAATCAGCGCGTAACCGCCGACATACAGCATGAAGAGACAAGCCAGCACGAGGCCGGGGATGGTGCCCGCGATGAACAGTTCGCGGATCGATTCATTGATGGTGACGCCATAGACGATGAACATCAGCGAGGGCGGGATCATTAGACCCAGCGTGGCCGCACCTGCCAATGTGCCGACGACCAGATGTTCGGGATAATTGCGCTTTCGCAGTTCGGGAATGGACATGCGCCCCACGGTTGTGAGGGTCGCTGCAGACGAGCCGGAGACGGCGGCAAAGACCGTGCAGCCGACGATGTTGGTGTGCACCAAGCCGCCGGGCAAACGGCCAAGCCAGGGCGACAAGCCTTTGAACATATCTTCGCTCAAGCGTGTTCGGAACAGGATCTCGCCCATCCAGATGAACAGCGGCAAGGCGGTTAGCGTCCAAGAAGACGAAGCGCCCCAGATGATGTTGATCATCGCGCCACCGGATGCGCGACCGGCGATCAATTCGATGCCGACAAAGGCAACGCCCATGAGCGACAGACCCACCCAAACGCCGGAGCCGAGCAAGACAAAAAGAAATGTGATGAAGATGATCGATGCGGTGAGCTGGTCCATAAGTTAGTTCCCCCGCTTTGCGTGTATATCGGCAACGGCGGGGGCTGGTTCTTCCAGCCCTCCCTCATTGATCGCGGACTTGCCCGTCAGCAGCAGGGTGATGAAATTGTCGATGAAGGCGATTGCAAAAACCACGGCACCGATGGCCATGGCCATCTGCGGTATCCATAGCGGTGTCGCGTCGAGCCCTTGGCTCACGTCTTTGAATTTATAGGTCTGCCACGTGAACAGGCAGGCGTGGTAGGCGAACCAGATCGCGACGACCATGGAAAAGCCGTAGCACCAGACCTCACCCCAGAAGCGGTGTCGGCCCAACACGGACAGCAGCAGCGACACGCGAATATGCGCCCCGTGTTGCAGCGCATAGGCGAAGCCGAAGAAGGACGCGGTCGCCATGGCGTAGCCCGCATATTGCGCGCCGCCCCTGAAAGCGAAGCCGAAATACCGCGCCGCAACCTGCGTTAAAATGATGGCGACGATAGCCATGATCGCAACAGCCGCAATGGCTCCGCAGGCGGTGTATAAGGCATCGAGTGCGCGACGTATTTTGGGGGGCATGATGAGCGTCCGGCTTTTGGTCAAAAAGAAAAAAGGGCGGAGATTTCTCTCCGCCCCTTTCAGGCTTTTGCTTACTTGTTGAACTCGTCAACGATGGCCTTACCGGCGTCGCCTGCCGAGGCGAGGAACTCTTCGGTCATCGTTGCGCCGATGGCCTGAAGTTCGGTTTTGAGGCCGTCGGACGCTGGTTCGACCGTCATGCCGCCTTTGCGAAGGCCGTCATAGGTGAACTGCGTGTAGTCTTTCGACTTCTGCAGACCTGAGGCTTCTGCGGTCGCGGCGCATTCCGTAAGTGCAGCTTTCTGATCGTCTTTCAACGACGCCATGGCGTCCTTGTTGACGAGGACGGAGTTGCGCGGAAGCCATGCGTCGACTTCGTAGTAGTTGGTGACGCCGGCTTCGAACACCTTGCGGTCGTAGCCGGTGGCACCGGAGGACACCATGGATTCGACAGCGTTGGTCGAGAACGCCTGCTGCACTTCGGCAGCTTCGATCTGCGTTGGCTGCATGCCGGTGAGTTCTGCAAGGCGCGAGGTGGCCGCGTTATAGGCGCGGAATTTCAGGCCTTTCATGTCGGCGACCGAGTTCACTTCTTTTTTGAAGTAGAGACCCTGTGGCGGCCACGGCACGGAATACAGAAGTTCGAGGTTCTGTTCGTCGAGCGCTTTTTCCAGCTCTGCCTTGGCGATGCCGTGCAGTTTTACGCTATCGTCGAATGATGTGGCGAGGAAGGGAACGCTATCGATGCCGAAGACGGGGTTTTCATTGGCGTGGGCCGACAGAAGACGTTCGCCGATTGGGGCCTGACCGGTCTGGATGGCGCGTTTGATTTCGCCGCCCTTGAACAGCGAACCGCCGGGATGGGTGACGATTTCCAGCGCGCCGCCAGATTTTTCGCCAACGCATTTGGCGAATTCTGCCGCGTTTTCGGAATGGAAGTTGGATGCGGAATAGGCCAGCGGCATATCCCATTTCTTGGCGTGGCCATCGGCCAATGCGGCGGTGGCGGTGAAGGCCATCGCGGTGGTCGCGAGCAGTGCGGTGGTGAGTTTCATGGTAGTCTCCCTGTTGTGGCGCTCAATTTAGGCAGCGCGCCGGTTGAACCTTGTGGGTGAAAAGGCGGCGAGGTCCGCGTTGGGAACATCGCCGGTGATGAGGCCCGCGATCCACCGGCCCGTCTTGGGGCCAGCGGTGAGGCCGACATGCTGGTGGCCGTAGCCGGTGAAGACGTTCGATGCGGAAGGCGTTGCGCCGATGACGGGCAGCGAGTCCGAAGTTGAAGGGCGAAAGCCCATCCAGTCGGTGGTTTCGCAATCGCCCAGTTCCGGCACCAGCGCGAGAGTGTTTTCGCGCAGTAGATCGAGCGGGGCGCTGCTTTTGTCCGGTGACAGGCCGCCGAATTCCACGATGCCCGCGCAGCGAAGCCTGCTTGTTTGTCCTTGGCCCATCGGGGTCAGAACATATTTTTTCGATGCGACCATAACGGGCGCTTTGGGCATGACGGGCGGGTCGATGAATTCCATGTGGTAGCCGCGCTCGGCTTCCATGGGGACGGAGACGCCGAGCTTCTCCGCCAGCGGTTTCGACCAGATGCCGGTGGCGAGAACCACGGCGTCAGCGTCTATTGTGCCACTATCGGTGGTGACGCCTTTGGCTGTTCCATTTTCCACCACGACATCGCTCACCGCTTCTGAAACGAAGGTTGCACCTTCGCTTTCCAGATGGGCAGCAAGGGCTTTCACATAAGCGCCGGGGTCGGTGATGCGGCCATGGTTGGGGCAGCGCACGGCGAAAGGGAAGCGGCCTGCCATGAAGGGGTCGAAGGCAGCGATCGCAGTTTCATCCATGGGCTCGAATTCGAAACCGTGGTCGGTGCGGATGTCCCAAGAGAATTTGTCGGCGTGGAACGCGGCTTCGCTGTCATAGCCGAACAAGTAGTCGCCCACGTCGACATAATTTTCTGCACCCGTACCTTTGGATACGGCGACGTGTTGGTCTGCGGTGTCGTGCAGAACGGCGGCGAGACCATCAGCGATTTTGCGCGTGCGGTCTTCGCGGGCGTAGGGCAGATATTTGGTGAGGAACGGCAGGAGTTTCGGCAGATAGGACCAGCGCATGAACAGCGGGCTTTTTGGATCCATCAGATATTTCGGCGCGGTTGCCATCAAGCCCGGCGCTGTGACTGGGATGATGGAGGACGCGGCCAGCACACCGGCATTGCCGTAGGATGTGCCACCAGCGGGACCGTTGGGATCGATCACCGTCACCTTAACACCGGCGCGCAGCAACCAGATGCCCGCCGATACGCCGACAATGCCCGCGCCGATGATGACGACGTGCTGGATTTTGGCTTTCGGTGATGGCGAAGTCTGGCTCATACGATAACGTGCCCTCCCAAGCGCGTGATAGGCAACGTCGAATAACGATGACAATTTGTCAACAAATTATCGAGGTATTGTGGGTGAGGCAGTTTCCAGCCGTGTCTCAGGCTGTTCAAAGTGCCTGATCGTATTGCTTCTAAATCTGGCCCGACAATCGGCATCATCATGCTGGACACGCGCTTTCCCCGCATTTTGGGCGATATCGGAAACCCTGCGACGTGGGATTTTCCGACCCTTTACGAAATTGTCGATGGCGCATCGCCAGAACGGGTGGTGACGCGCGGTGCGCCCGGGTTGCTGCGGCCTTTCATCGATGCAGCGCGAAAGCTGGAGCAGCAGGGCGCGCAGGCCATCGTGTCGACCTGCGGGTTTCTGACCTTGCAGCAAGCGGCGCTGGCCGAGGCTGTATCAGTTCCGGTGGTGACATCGTCGTTGTTTCAGGTGCCGATGGTGGCGCGCACCTGCGGGCCGGATGGCCGTGTGGGCATTCTCACCATCGAACCCAAGAGCCTGACGCGGGCGCATCTGGGTGCTGCCGGTGTCGCGCCGGACACGCCAATCGGCGGCACCGATCCGCAAAGCCATTTCAACCGCGTCATCCTCGGCAACCTGCCCGAACTCGATGTGGAACAGGCGCGACGGGACAATGTGGACGCTGCAAAAAAGCTCGTGGAAGCAGATTCGCAGATTGCCGCTATCGTGCTGGAATGTACGAACATGGCCCCCTACGCGTCAGATATTTCTGCGGCTGTCGACCGCCCTGTCTGGTCGATGAACACAGCAGTAAATGCGCTTGCCGCATCGCTTCCGCCCTTATGAAACGGTGATTTTGGGAGAGTGGACAGCGCGTTAAAGACACTTATCCGAGCCACTGGAAGACGCCTTGTCACACGTCAGACCACTTGCTAGCGTCAACGTCGAACAGGGAGGGGCTGTCATGGGAATGGCTCCACGTTCTTTTAATCGATCTGGGAGGATCACATGAAACTGCTCAAAACCCTTACCGCTGCCCTCATGGGTACGGCGATTGTCGCTGCCGCTGCAACGACTGCAATGGCCGACGCCCACGCGAAAACCAAGCTGCGCATCCAGACGCATTACGCGCCTGAAACCACATCCGGCAAATTGCTGACCGAGATGTTTGAAAACATCCAACTGATGTCGAACGGCGAAATCGCCATCGAAGCATTCTATTCCGCTGCTGTTGTGAAGTCGGTGGAAACTTTTGACGCTGCCGCAACCGGCATCCTCGATTGCGATGCCACGGGTGGTGGTTATCAGACAGGTAAAAACCCTGCCTTCCAGTTCGTCGGCGACATCATGGGCGGTTACGCAACCCCCGCACAGCAGTTGTCATGGCTCTATTATGGTGGCGGTCGTGAAGCGGCACAGAAGCTTTACAACAAATACGACATGCAGCTCATCGGCTGGATTGTTTACGGTCAGGAAAGCTTCGCTTCCACCAAGCCAATCGCTGGCATTGCTGATCTGAAAGACTGGAAGTTCCGTTCCCCTCCAGGCATGGAAACGAAGATTTTTGAAAAGCTTGGCGCCAAGCCAATCGTGATGGATTTCACCGAAATCTTCACCGCGCTTGAGTCCGGTATCATTGATGGTGCTGATGCTTCGGGTCTGGCCAACAACGTTGGTCTGGGTCTCTACGACATCGCGAAATACGCTAACTTCCCCGGCTTCCATTCCATGCCTTCCGACCACCTGGCGTGCAACAAAGCTGTCTGGGACGCGATGCCCGCTCACCATCAGGCCATTATGTCCACCGCCGTTTCCGACATTGCTTTGAAGTCGGCTTTGATCTTTGAAAAAGAAAACGCGGAAGCTGTTGCTAAACTGACAGCCGATGGCGTGACGATTTCGGCTTGGTCTGCTGAAGACCTGCAGACTTTCCGTGATGCAGCACAGGCAACATGGCCTGAATTCGCCACCACACCGGAAGCGAAAGAGCTTGTCGCAAGCCACATCGCTTACCTGAAGCAGCTGGGCCTCGTGAAAGAGTAAACCCTGCGCTTTGAATGAAATCGGGCGGTCCTTCGGGGCCGCCCTTTTTTTTGGAAACTGAAATGAAGATTACCGCCATCAAAAGCCATGTGCTTGCTTACGATCTGCCCGATGGCGAGTTGGGGTATTCGCAACAATATTACACCCGCCGTACCGCGCATCTGGTGGAGGTTTCCACCGATGAAGGTGTGACAGGATGGGGCGAGTGTTTCGGTCCCGGCGGTGTCGCACTGGTCAACCGCACCATCGTCGAGCAGGTGATTGCTCCGATGTTGATCGGGCGAGATCCGCTGGAACGATCCGCTTGCTGGCACCAAGTTTACAATCTGCTGCGCGACCACGGCCAGAAGGGCATGCCGATGCAGGCGCTGTCCGGTGTCGATATCGCCCTGTGGGATATTGCCGGAAAGATAGCCGGACTGCCGCTTCACGCGATGATCGGCGGCAAGCAGCGCGACCGTGTTGGCGTTTATGGCTACGGCATGATGTTGAAGCGTGAGAGCACGGACGATCACGTTGCCCGCTTCAAAGATGAAGCGCAGGTGATACGAGACGCCGGTTTTCACGCCACCAAAATGAAGGTCGGGCTTGGGCTGCGCGCTGACATTCGCCTTGCACAAGCCGTCCGCGAAGGGGTTGGCGATGATTTCCCGTTGATGGTGGATGCCAACCATTGCTACACTGCGGGCGATGCGCTGCATGTCGGCCAAGCGCTGGATGAGCTGAATGCGTTTTGGTTCGAGGAGCCTGTCGCGCCGGAAGATCACGACGGGTACCGCTTTTTGCGTGAACGGTTGACCACGCGCATCGCCGGTGGTGAGGCTGAGTTCACGCGCTTTGGTTGGCGTGATTTGCTGGCCTCGAAAGGCCTTTCACTGGCGCAACCGGAAGTTTGCGCGCTGGGCGGAATATCTGAATATCTGAAGGTTTTGGCGCTGTGTCAGGCGAACATGGTGCCGGTGATGAACCATGTCTGGGGATCAGCCGTGGCGGTGGCCACCAACATTCATCTGGTCGCGGCACTTGAGCCGATGCCGGGTGGGCTTTTTCCGTCTGAGCCGTGGCTGGAGTTCGACACTACGCACAACGCCTTCCGCGATGAGTTGCTGGAAGAACCGCTGCACATTCAAAAACAGGTGGCGGCCGAAAAAGGTACGGTAGCAGTGTTGAACAAGCCCGGAATCGGGGTTGACCCGGACCGCGACTTTCTGGCCCACTACGCAGTAGAGAGCGAGAGGCCGTAAGCGGTACCGTTCAGGCTTGGGAGGGCCGCATGCAAGAACATAGACACACTGGTCCAGTTGACCGGTTGACCTGGACTTTTTCGCGGATTGCCATGTGGGGCCCCGCCTTTATCGTCTCCATCATCTTCTATGAAGTTTTCATGCGTTACGTGCTGTCGAAGCCGACGCTTTGGGTCAACGAGATGTCCCTTTGGGTGGGCGGCATGATCTACGTGACCGCTGGTCTCTATGCCATGCAGCAGCGCAGCCATATCCGCATTTTCGTCATCTACGATCTGGCGCCGCTTTGGCTGCGTCGGGTGTTCGATATTATCTCCACGCTTTGCGTCGTCATTTTCGCCATCGCAGTTGTTTGGGGTGGTTTTGGCGAGGCGCTTGCGAAATTCTGGCGCTGGGAAGCTTTTGGCACCGCGTGGGATCCACCCATTCCGGCCACCAACAAGCCGCTTATTTTGCTCACCGTCGTTGTGCTTGCAATGCAGGCCACGTCCAACCTCATTCGTGATTGGCCGGCGTCCAAACTGGTGCGCAGAATTTTTGACATTGCCTGCACCCTCGGTGTGATTGCCTTGTCTGTGATGGCGCTCCCTGCACTGTTTAGCGCAACTGACGGTGACGGAATGTTGAAGGCTCCGCTGCACTGGCGTGTGTTCTTGAGCTGCCTCATCGTCTTTTCAGTGGGGCTGATGGTCTACGGGTTGGTGAAAGACTTTAACGACGAACCGCAGACCTTGGACGAGTTCGAAGAAGATCACGGCATTCCCGATCAGGTTTTATCTGGAAACCCGCCGCCGGTGGATTCTGCGGCAGGCCGCGTGGCTGCAAAAGACAACGCGGGCTAACGCGCAGACCACGCCCTTTGGGGCATGACTACAATTACCGCGCCCAGCGTGGTTGAGGACACGCAAAACGCGGCCTCAAATCGGTGCCGTGCGACGTGCGGTTTTGAATATACGCCCCGCAATGCGGGGTTGGGGAGGAATGACTTATGGATATCGGCACAATCTCGCTGATCCTTTTGCTGGGTATGTTGACCCTGCTTGCGATCGGCATGCCGCTTGGCTTTGCCTCCGGCTTCTTGGCCGTGATGGTGCTGGTGCTCAAATTCGAACCAACGCTCATCACCGATCCATTCGTTCATGGTTTCAATTTTGAAGCCTGGAAGGTGGGTGAGGGCATCCTGACCCGAGACTTCGGGCGAGGGCCGCTCAATGTGCTGGCCCAACGATTATATGGCATCACGACGAACTACGTTCTGATTTCCGTGCCGCTGTTCATCTTCATGGCGGTGCTGCTGGAACGTTCCGGCATTGCACGTGACATGTATTCTTCGCTCTCCATGTGGATGAACCGCCTGCGCGGCGGCATCGCTGTTGTTACCGCCATCATGGCCATCGTCATGGCTGCAATGTCCGGCATCATTGGCGGTGAAGTTGTTCTGCTCGGTCTTATCGCGCTGCCGCAGATGTTGCGTTTGGGCTATGATCAGAACCTCGCCATCGGCACCATTTGTGCCTCCGGTTCGCTGGGCACGATGATCCCGCCGTCTATTGTTTTGATCTTCTACGGACTCATCACCGAGACCTCGATCCACGCGCTGTTTCAGGCTGCGTTCGTGCCCGGCTTCATTCTGGCCGGTTGCTACATCGTCTATATTCTCATCCGCACGCGGTTGAACCCGTCGCTGGCACCACTGCCGGAACCCACTGATGATGACCTGACCCAAGGTCAGAAGAAGACGTTGGGTCTGACGTTGTTGGCCCAGATCGGCCTAGTTGCCTGCTTCATTTTGTTGGCGCGTTTCACTTTCGTGCAAATGGAATGGGTGAAAGTCGAAGAGACCACATGGTTCCAGACCATGCGGGTGGCCTATATCGCAGGCCCGATCTTCTTGTTGTCCGCCGCATGGCTGACCTTCGGCGTGAACCTTGAGACTTCAAGAGAAGCATGGGCGAAGGGCAAGGGTATGGTGCAACCGCTGCTCGTGGTCTTCATCGTGTTGGGGTCCATCTATGGCGGTGTCACCGGCATCACCGAAGCTGCGGCCATGGGCTCCATCGCGGTGCTGGTTCTGATCGTGCTGCGCGGTGAGTTCTCTTTCACGCTGCTGCGCGAAGCTTCCATGCGGACGTTCAAATCGACCGGCACAATTATCTGGGTCACGCTGGGCGCTACCGCGCTGGCCGGTGCCTACACAATTGCCGGCGGCCCCACCTATGTGGCGAACCTCATCGTCGGCTACGAGCTGCCCACCATGGGCGTGTTGCTGGTGATGATGGTGATCTTCCTGTTCCTCGGCGCGTTCATGGACTGGACCGGCATCGTGTTGCTGGTCATGCCCGTGTTCCTGCCCATCGTGCTGAAACTGCCGATGGATGAGATCGGCCTTTTCGGTGGTCTTGATTCGCGCACCGCTGTGCAGGTTTGGTTCGGCATATTGTTCTGTGTGAATATGCAGGTCAGTTTCCTGTCACCGCCCTTTGGGCCGGCAGCGTTCTACCTGAAATCCGTCGCACCGCCGCACATCACCCTGCCGGATATTTTCCGCGGCTTCCTGCCGTTCATCGCCATCCAGCTTTGCATCCTGACGCTTATCCTGCTGGTGCCGAGCATCACTACGCTGTTCCTGAATTAGGGAGGGTGGGATGCTCACCGCAGCCCAGTTGGAGAGCTTCGAGCACGAGGGCTATCTCGTTGTGCCGGACGTTTTGGACGACGAGGTGCTTGCGCCCATACGCGCGGAGTACGAAGCTTTGCTCGATGCTCTTTATGCCGGTTGGCAACGCGATGGTTTGGTTGAAGACGTCGATGGTTTCGAGCCTAAGTTAAAAGCTGCATATGCGGCCGGATTGGACTGGTTCCAGCCGATGGACATCTCGCTGCCGTTTTCAAAGATCGAGTACGACACGCCGATGCATTTCAGCCAGCCGTTGCTGAATATGCTCACCGCACCAGCACTGCTGGATATTGCCGAAAGCATGGTGGGACCGGAACTGACGTCGAACCCCATTCAACACGTCCGCATCAAGATGCCAGGCAACGTGGTGAGGGCTGACGAGACCAGTGCCCATATGGGCAACACGTCGTGGCATCAGGACCGCGGCGTGACCCATGACGAGGCGGACCAAACCGATATGGTCACCGTGTGGATCGCCGTGACGGATGCCACGGAAGAGAACGGCTGCCTCATCGCGCAGCCGCGTTCCACCACGGGCAACCATCTGCGAGACCATTGCCCCGTGCAAAACCAGCCCGCCATTCCCGCCTCACAGCTGGATGAGGCCGCTACAGTTTCGCTGCCGGTGAACGCCGGTGGTATCGTGCTGCTGCACCCGATGACTCCCCATGCGGCGCTGCCCAACGTCTCGGACAGCATCCGTTGGTCGTTCGACATTCGCTACAACGTCACCGGCCAACCCACGGGCCGCAGCCACTTCCCCGATTTCATAGCCCGCTCCCGCGCGCATCCCGACCGCGAATTTCGTGATGGCGATGCGTGGCGCGACATGTGGAAAGAGGCGAGGGCGCAGCTTGCTGTGCAGCCCCATATCCCCATTCATCGTTGGGACGGAACGGATGCCGCCTGTGCCTGAAAATTCTTCATCCTCAGAACGCCTCACGGTCCGCCTGTCGCCTGCCGACAATGTGGTGTCTGCCATCCGTGCGCTGGAGGTCGGGGTGACTACGGACGGCATTGTCACATCCGCAATGATCCCGCGTGGTCATAAGATTGCGACTAGCGCAATCGCGCAGGGCGAAGCGGTGATGAAATACGCGCAGTTGATTGGCTATGCGGCGCAAGATATCGCGGCGGGCGATCACGTTCACACCCACAATGTGGAATTCCGCAACACCGATCAGGACTATCGCTTCGCCACCGACCTACGGCCTGTCGAACCGGCAAAAACCGTCGATACATTCATGGGCTACCGCCGCGCAAATGGCAGTGTCGGCACCCGCAACCATATCGCGATCATCACCAGCGTGAACTGTTCGGCCACTGCTGCGCGGCGCATTGCTGAAGCCTTCGGGCCGGAGGACTTGGCAGCTTATCCCAATGTCGATGGCGTCACCGCCTATGTGCACGGCACCGGCTGCGGCATGGCTGGCGCGGGCGACGGGTTCGACGCGCTGCAAAGGGTGATGTGGGGTTACGCCCGCCACCCCAACCACGCCGCCGTGCTGATGGTGGGTCTCGGTTGCGAAATGAACCAAATCGACTGGCTGCTGGAAGCCCATGGCATCACGCCCGGCCCGCTGTTCCATGCCATGAACATTCAGGATGTGGCCGGGCTCCAGCGCACGGTCGATCGCGGAATAGAAAAAGTGCGCGCGATGTTGCCGCTCGCCAACGAAGCGCAGCGGGTGGAATGCCCTGCGTCGGACCTCATGGTCGCGCTGCAATGCGGCGGCTCGGACGCATGGTCCGGCATCACTGCCAACCCCGCTGTGGGTTATGCCTGTGATCTGCTGGTGGCACAGGGTGGCACAGGTGTATTGGCGGAAACGCCGGAAATCTACGGTGCCGAGCACCTGCTCGCCGCCCGCGCGGTGGACGCCAAGGTCGGCCAAAAGCTGATCGACCGCATTCGCTGGTGGGAGGATTATACGGCGCGCAATATGGGGTCGATGGACAACAATCCGTCCCCCGGCAACAAGAAGGGCGGGCTGACGACAATCCTTGAAAAGTCGCTGGGCGCATCGGCGAAGGGTGGTACCAGCCCGCTTACCGGCGTTTATCTTTACGGCGAGCAGGTCGACAGGCCAGGCTTCGCGTTCATGGATTCGCCCGGCTACGACCCTGCTTCCGTCACGGGCCAGATCGCGTCCGGTTGCAATCTCGTCACCTTCACGACTGGTCGCGGTTCAGCATTCGGCTCCAAACCCGCGCCCTGTCTGAAGGTCGCCACGAACTCTGTTCTCTACGGGCGCATGACCGACGACATGGATTACAATGCAGGCCGTATTCTTGATGACGAGGTGAGCGTCGAAGACGCTGGCCGCGAGATCTACGAGATGTGGCTGCGCGCCGCTTCCGGTGAAGTCAGCAAGTCCGAGGCCCAAGGTTTGGGTGACTACGAATTCGTGCCATGGCAAATTGGCGCTACTATGTAGCTCCTATTTGCCATGGCTTGTGCTTTGTGTTCCGGCTCCGCCGGAGTGGCAAATCGGTGCTTGCCGCCGCTGATGCTGAACGTTTTGAAAGAAGAAATAACATGACCAAACCATCCATCGGATTTATCGGCCTCGGCCTTATGGGCGCTGCCATGGTGGGGCGCTTGCAGGACAAGAGCTACGATTTGCACGTCGTTGCCAACCGTTCGCGCGAGGCTATCGACAAGGCTGTGGGCCGCGGCGCAACCGAACATGGGTCCGCCCGCGAGGTCGCTGCAGCATCCGACATCACCATGATGTGCATGGACACGTCCGCTTCGGTGGAAGCGCGAATGATGGGTGACGATGGCATCATCGCAGGTCTGTCTGATGGCAAAACGGTCCTCGACTTCGGCACGTCGCTACCTGCCTCCACCCGCATGTTGGGCGAGAAGGTTGCCGCTGCCGGTGGTACTTATCTCGACGCGCCGTTGGGCCGCACGCCAGCTCATGCAGTCGACGGTTTGCTCAACATCATGGCGTCCGGCGACAAAGCTGCTTTCGACAAGGTTGAACCTGTGTTGCAGGATTTGGGTGAGAACGTCTTCCATCTGGGTGCGTTGGGTTCCGGACATACGATCAAGCTCATCAACAATTTCATCGGCATGACCACAGCTTGTGCCGTGTCGGAAGCGTTTGCGATGGCCGACAAGGCAGGCGTCCCGCGCCAGCAGGTTTATGATGTGATGGCAGCCGGTCCGGTGCATTCTGGGATGATGGATTTCGTCAAAGCGTTTGCCGTCGATGGCGACCCGACCAAGCTAGCCTTTGCGATCAAGAATGGCCGCAAGGATGTCGGCTATTATGCCACCATGGCTGATGATGCCGGTGTCACATCGCTGATGTCTGGCGGCACTAAAACCGCACTCGGCATGGCGCGGGATAGCGGGCAGGCTGACGACATGGTCTGCCAGATGGTCGATTTCTTCGCCAATCTGTTTGACGAAAAGACCGGTAAGTAGTCAGGCGCACGGCGGGTGCCGGTCGAGCTACCTCACGTCACCGCCCCATCCGTTGGGGCGGGCGGCGTGCCACGCAGCACGGTCGCGCCGTTGAGCGACCGTCCGCTGCTGGGCATCTCGTTCATGCTGGTCGCCTATTTTTGCTTCTCGCTCATCGATACGTCGGTGAAGTGGCTGGCGATTGCTGGCTTTCCGGCCATGCAGCTCGCCTTCATGCGCTACTTCGCTCACTTCGTAATTGCCACCGGCTTGCTAGCTCGCGATGGCTTGGATCGCGACACATTCCGTGCGCCGCAAATTGGTTGGGTGGTGTTTCGTGGGTCGCTCATCATGGCGTCCACGGTCTGCAATTTCTTTGCGGTCAAATACTTGTCGCTGACGCTGACATCGACCATCCTTTTTGCTGCGCCTCTCATAGTCTGCGCGTTGTCGTGGCCGTTGCTTGGAGAGCGCGTGGGGCCGGTGCGATGGGCGGCAATTATGCTCGGCTTTGTTGGTATCGTCATTGCTATTCGGCCCTTTGATGATAGCTTCCACTGGGCTGTTTTCCTGTCGCTGGCTGCAGCCAGTTGCTTCGCGCTTTATTCGATTTTGACACGCAAGCTGGCGGGCAAAGTGTCCACCAACACGATGCAGTTTTATTCCGGCGCGGTCGGGTTCACCACGCTGCTGCCCTTTGCGGTGGCGCAATGGGTGTGGCCGGAAAGCTGGTTGCACTGGGTGTTGCTTGTGGCGCTTGGGGTATGGGCTTGGGCCGGTCATCAACTGCTCACCGCAGCACACCGTTTCGCGCCGGCCAGCACGCTGACGCCATACGCCTATTGCTTCATCGTGTATCTGGCGGTGTGGAGCTGGTTGCTGTTCGATGATTTGCCTGATCAATGGACGATCCTAGGCGCTGCCATTATCGTTACGGCAGGCATCATCATCTGGTTCCGGGAGCGGCAGAAAGCTGCCATTCGGCAAGTGGTTTAAGCCACTATTGCTTGGCGCGTTGCTGTCTGATTTGCCAATTTCAGCACCGATGAAGGCGCAGTCGTCTCGCCTGTTGCCATCCAGTTGCGAAGCGATGTCGGCAGCGGACGGCTCATAGCCATGGAAAGTGGAACGGCGAGGCAAAGGCTCACCGAGATTGGAAGAAGCCAGAGCGATACGAGGCCGGCAAACATGCCCATCGCCAGTACGATGCCCAACACAGTTTCAGCTGCGTGAAACCGCAGTGTCGCCATGAAACCGTGGGTGCTGCCGTCGCGATTCTGCGGCGCCCAGCCGGTGTCGATATTGACCACGGTGCGCAGCACTGACCCGACATGCTGCACCATCATGATTGGGGCTAGCAGGAACGACAGTAGAATTTCGCTGGTGGCTGATAGCGCAAGCTGCAAACCGCCACCGAGACGCTTCACCTGTCGTGCGTCACCTGCGGTTTTTGTCAGCGCCATAACTTTGGGGGCGAGCAAAAGCGTTGCCATAATGCCGACCACAAGTGCGCGGCTAACGGCATCGACATGTGGCCAGGCAGGGAAGAAGGGGTTGGCGGCGGTAAAGTACACGACGACGTTTTCGTTGGCACTGACGCCCATAAGAACCCACAAAACCAGCAGCGCAAACCAGCCTACAGAAGCGATATAGGCCATCGCGCCCTGCAACATGTGGAAGCGTGATGCGGCGGTGAGGCCGGGTGTGGTGAGCAGACGTAGATGTTGCAAATTGCCCTGACACCAGCGGCGATCACGGATGACGTAGTCGATCAGCGTTTGCGGTGTGCCTTCGTAAGTTTCTTCGATGTCGGGCAGCAGGCGCACGTCCCAACCAGAACGGCGGAGAAGTGCGGCTTCGACAAAATCGTGGCTCTTGATCGTGCCGCCCGTTGCACCGCTGCCCGAAAGGCGCGGCAGGCCACAGCAGGCCGCAAAAGCTGCGGTGCGAATGATCGCGTTATGGCCCCAATAGTTGCCGTCCGGGCCGGACCATTGGCGAAGACCACGGGCGAGAACACCACCATAAACGTTGTTGGCAAATTGCTGGGCCCGGGAGAACGCGCTGTCGGCATCCATAAGGCGCGGCACGCTCTGTATCAGGCCTGCGCGGCCGTCTGCCGACATGGCATCGGCAAGGCGTGTGATAGCCTCGGCCGACATGACGCTGTCAGCGTCCAGCGTAATGAAAGCGTCGTGGCGCGCGCCCCAACCCATTATCCAGTCTCGGATGTTGCCGGTTTTCCGTTCGGTGTTTTTGTTGCGGTGGCGGTAGTGGATGGCGGTGGTGTAGCGCTTGTCATGCTGCCAGAACGCAGCCTGTTGCCGCTCGCGTTCGGCGATCTCTGGACGGTTCGTGTCAGACAGAATGTAGAATGTGTACCGGTGGGCGGAGGTTTGCCGTGCAAGCTCGGCCACCATGGCGCGGATGCGGCTGAACACGGCGTTCGTGTCTTCGTTATAGACCGGCATCAGAAGGGCGATATTGAGAGCGTTGTCCGTTGTTGCAGGTGGCGCAATCTCATCGGCGGGTGCCAGCATACCCAAGGCGCTGGTGGTCACCGAAATGGCAATCCAGAACGCGGAAATGGCGACGATGGCGATGATCATCACTTCCAAAGCCATGTAACCGTCGGGCGAAAACCAGTCAGCGAAGATGGCGACGAGTGCCGCTGCCATGGCAAATGCTGGCCAAAAAACTGCGTTGCGCGCCCAGCGTCGCATCAAGCGCACAGGACGGCGACCGGGAGCATGAGGGTCCTTGAACGGCTGCGCGAGGTTCTGCTCCGGCATCGCCATCGGTGCAGGATGTGGCATCAGCGGGTGGCGTTGGCGGGCGGTCATGGTGTCCACCTGTAAAGCCAGACTTCGGACGCCTGCTTGCCTTCGACCACCAGCTGCGCGCGCAATTCGACCGCTGCGCGGTCGCCCGGTTCGAAGGTGAAGGAAAGCCGCGCGCCGCCGGTTGTCGGATTGCGTTGCAAGATGCCGACGCTCGTTTTCACGCCGTTGGAACTAACATGAGCGGTGATTTTCGACAGGTCATCCGGCAATCCGTCCATGCCCACAAAATCGATTGCTGCTAGCTCCTTGCCGTCGAAATTCTTACCCATGCGGGTGCGAGTAACCTTGGCAATGCTTGCTGTGACGGGGGCTGCATCGGTCCATTCCAAACGATAGGAAAAGTCGTGTCGGCTGCCCGGTGCCATCGGCTCGCGGGGACGCCAATAGGTGACGATATTGTCGTAGATTTCCTTGTCAGCAGGAATTTCCACCAGCGTCACTGCGCCTTTGCCCCAACTGCTTTTCGGCGTGACCCAAAGACCGGGGCGCTTGTGATAATTGGCCTCAAGGTCTGCGTAATCTTCAAACTCACGGGGGCGCTGCATAAGGCCGAAGCCGCGTGGGTTGTCGTCAACGAAGGACGAGATCTGCAATGCACGCGGATTGGCGAGTTGCCGCCATATACGTTCGCCAGCGCCATTTTCGATGAGCAAGCCGTCGCTGTCGTGGACTGCTGGTCGGAAGTCGTCGAAACGGTCGCGGTCAGTCTCATCGAACAGGAACATGGACGTCCCCGCCGCGATGCCTGCGTGGTCCAGCTCGACGCGGGGAAAGAGGCGCGCTTCGACATCCATTTGCGTCGAGCGACCCGGCTGGATGGTGAAGGAATACAGGCCCGCGACGCTTGGGCTGTCCAACAAGGCGTGGACGATGACTGCGGAATCACCCGCAGCCGGTTTTTCGAGCCAGAATTTTGAGAAGAGCGGAAACTCCTCGCCGCCGGCATCACCGGTGCGTAGGGCAAGCCCACGGGCTGATAGGCCGTAATTCTGGTCGCGTCCGATAGCGCGGAAATAGCTTGCGCCCTGAAAGACCACGAATTCCGATTTGTGTTCGGGATCATTTATATTCGCGTTCAGCCGGAAGCCGGAAAATCCGAGATCATCACTCACCGGCAGGTCGGGGAAATCGTCTGCGAAGATGTCGAACAGGCCTATGTCGAAAAGCACGGCGCGGGACTGGCCGTCCTCGACAACCGACACCTGCACCGGTTCGGGGAAGTAGAGACCAGGTGCAAAAAACTCTGTTTCGAAAGGCAGTTCGGTGTCTCGCCACAGGGCGGACAGATGCTTGAAGTTCAGCGCCTTGTACTGGTCGTAGGTGATATCAAGCCATGGCTGCGGCACCTTAGGTTGGGCAACATAGGCTTCCTTGGCAAGGCCGCGCACCTGTTCGGTCAACTCGCCTACAGAGAATGGTGTGGCCTCGCCCAATCGCACTTTGGGTGAATTCACCGTAGCGGTGGAACCTTCTGCGCCTACAGTTGTGGGCAGCATAGCGGTGAGACCTGCAAGAGCGAGGATGTCGCGGCGATTCATCATGTGGTGTTTATCATTCCGGAAAGCGCGCGACCGCGCTGTTGGGCGGCAAGACACCACTAGAATGTGGAGCGGGCGTGGCGGTTCCTGTTTGGGCGATCACCTTCTGTTTACGCCACGGTTGAGACTTGAACCACGACACCGCAAATGCCACCGCGATGAGGGCCGCAAAGCCCACCAGATTGCCGATCAGTGCCTGCCAGAAGCCGTTGCCCCAATAGCGGAAGGCTGCGCCGATAATCTGCGCCACAACCAGCGATGACATGAAAACGGCAAGCGATTGCTGGCCGACTTTGCGGATCGTATCGACCACGACCTCAAACCGGCCCCAGTTTTTCAACCGCGAGCCCATGGGCCCGACGGCAACCCAAGCCAGATAGGCTGTGGCGAGGAAGTGAATGTAGCGGAATATACCGAATTGCGACTTGTTGATGAGCGGCTTCAACGCTTCTCGCCCCTCTTTGAAGATGGGCGATAAGTCGGTGTAAAGCGCTGCGGTTGGGGCGGCGTTGTAAATGCGGAACCACGCGAAGGGGATGGTGGCGACAACGATGATCGCTGCCAGCCAGATCAAGCTTTTTGTCACCGGCGGCTGCGGAATCCAGCCGCGCATGAAGGCAAAGCCGGTGAAGAAGACCAACTGCCAGCCCAAGGGATTGAAGAACCACTGACGTTGCGACCATGGTTCGGCGGGGAAGGTGATGGGGTCGAGACCCAACAAGGGCAGATTGGCGAGGCCCCAGACGCCGACAACAAAGGCTGCAACGGCCCAGAGCGAGATGCGCGAAAGCCCCATGACGATTGGTACCATGGCCAAAATCACCAGATACATCGGCAGAATATCGAAATAGTTCGGTACATAGGTGAGGGTGAACAGGCCGGGAATGAGCAGTTCGGTCTTCGTGTAAAAGTGCTGCAGGTTCAGTGATGCAACATAGGAGCCGTTCCAGCCATCAGCATCCTTGAACAGGTTGTAGGCGTCGAACATCGTGATCAGCAGAAGAACCGCGAAAAATAACCCGATATGTGCCCAATAGACCTGCCATATGCGGTGGGCAATGCGGGCTGCGCCCATCCACCAGCCGCGCTTTTGAAACACGGCACCAAAGGCTATGGCCGATGCCATGCCGGAGCAGAAAACAAAGGTTTCGGTTGCGTCGGAAAAGCCGAAGCGTGCGGGAATCCATAGCGCCCACCAGTCGCGTGGCGTGTGCGCGATGAAGATGACAAACATCGCGATGCCACGAAAGAAATCGAGCCTCGGATCACGCGTCGTGCGGCCTGAAGTGCCTGCGGCTGCGGCAACATCTGGAATGGTTTTTTGTTGTGTCGACATGAGCGATGGAATGGCGGCAAAGCCTCAATTAGGCAACAGGTTTTAGATCAGGCTTTTGCGATCACATGTTTGCGACTGTTGCTGTTTGTGCCGATGAACCGTCATCAAGCAGCGCGTAGCGTTCAGCAGCGTAGCGGTCGACATTGCCGTTGCGGCGGGTGGAGCGGTCATCGAGAAAGCGCCTTGCGCTGTCGTGGTAACCACCACGAAGGGCAGCTTCGATGGTGAGCTGTTCGAAAACATCACGTTGGGCATGGCTGCCGCCGATGTCGCACATTGCGTCGCGACCACCTGCGAGATGGCGGAATGCGGAGACGAAATCACCTTCGCCAAACGCTTCCAGACCCTGTGCTGCATCCAAACCCGGCTTGGCGAAGATGGCGGCTGTTTCGGAAGCTTCCATTCGGCTGTCGCGTTTCATGCGGCTGATCAGGCGTTGTGTTGCGTCGTCGCGACCACCACCGGTCAGGGCGAGAACGTAGTGCAGGTCGGCGAAGGCGAGGCAGCCATCATCGGTGCGCTTTTCGCAAAGATCAGCAAGTTCTTCCCAACGGTTGCCGACTTTGTGACCATCCAGCTCAAGACGGGCCAGCAGGGATGCCGCGTTTGAAATGTCGCGGTAATCGTCGGTGTGGTCGGCGCGGATATGGCGGTCATAGAGTTCGAAAACGGCGTCGATCTCGCCGCGGTCCAGACGCATCAGCGCCAGATGCCACCACACGTGATAGCGGAAGTTGTTACAATGCGCCCATGCGCTGCGGCGGTTGGACAACCATTCAATGCCATCGTCGATGGCGTTGGTCATGTCGTGAACGTGGGCCACGGCATGAAGGCCCCAAGCGTCGTCCGGGCATAATGCTACTGCTTTCCGCCCGATCAATTCAGCGTTGTAATAGTCTCCGGTCTCTTCGAGCGTGAAGGCGTGACAGCCCAGCGCGTAGCCGAAGGCGGGCCCGTTTTTGTCGAAATGCGGCAGGCACAATTCGATGGAGGCGCGCATGCCGGTGGCATCGCCAAGCATGAAGCGGATGGCTTGCACCAGTTTCATCGCCAGCATGTCGTTGCGGTGGTGCATGAGTGACTGATCGAGCGCATCGGCAGCGCGGCGGGGGTTGCCGGAGCTGTAATCGGACAGTGCGGTGAGGAACACCATTTCGCGCGCTGTCACCGGGCGACGGGCAATGGCGGCGCGGGCCTCACGTTCGCAGGCGGCTGCCGTTTCATATAATTCGCGGCGACCGAGAAGCAGCGTGAACAGCCCTTTGCAGATAAGCGGCATAGCGAAGTCAGCGTCGCTTTCGATTACCTTGGTCAGGCTGTCTGGCGTGGCCGCGCTGTGGGCGAGAAAGCCCAACTGCATAGCATTCCATGCTTCCATATCGCCGGAAGCCGACAGGGTGACGGCTTGGCCGAACAAATCGGTGCGGGTGGCGGACATGTGCAATTCCTGAAATTGATGTACCGACGAATGTCGGTTCGGGTTCGGCGTCACGTTTCCCAATCTGCATGGCCCAGAACTGGGGCAATGCTGAAATGAAATGACGTGACATAATCGTGATGCGCCGAAAGGCTCATCGTGAGCATATTTTGCTTTGGTTCACGTAGGAGACGAAAATGGGGCGCTTACCGGTGCCTTGCGATCACGATATCGTGCCATCGCACAATTTGTGTGAACCGCACCTGAACGAGAGGCGCCGATGTCACGGTCCACTTTATTGCCAACAGCTCCTACCACTTCTGTTTCTTCCGGAATGGGACACGGTGGTTTTCAGACTGGGCCGCTTGTTTTGGCTGGTCTTGGGTTGCTTTTCGTCGCTGTGATGGCTTGGCCATTCGGTGGCCCACGCTATGGCGTGGCGGTTGCCATCGGTGCACTGGCGGGTTTTGCGCTTTATCATGCGGCTTTCGGGTTCACGGGTGCTTGGCGGCGCGTGGTTTCTGAAAAGCGCGGGCAGGGGCTGCGCGCGCAGATGGTGCTGCTGATTGCTGCTTGCGCCTTTACATATCCGCTCATCGCCTATGGTGCGCCTATCGACGGTCTCCGCAGCGGCGCTTGGGTGCTTCCCTTTGGGGTTACGGCTCTGGTCGGTTCATTCTTGTTCGGAGCCGGTATGCAGCTTGGCGGTGGGTGCGGGTCCGGCACATTGTTTACGGTGGGCGGTGGCTCGACGCGGATGGTGGTGACGTTGTCTGCTTTCATAACCGGGTCTCTAATCGGCACATGGCATCTACCGGCTTGGCGAGGCTTGCCGCGTCTCGAAGCGTTTTCGGTTGTGAAGGAATTCGGACCTTGGGCGGCTGTGGCGATTGTTGCGGTGCTGGGCATCGCTATCATCGTGTGGTCGGTGCGGCGCGAGCGTGCAGCGCATGGTGAGTTGGAACCGCGACGGCAGGGCGGGTCGGTTTTTGGCGGGCCGTGGAGCCATACGCTGGGGGTGATCGCGCTGGTGGTGGTCAGCGTGGCAACGATCCTGACGCTGGGGCGACCATGGGGCATCACTTCCGGCTTTGCGCTGTGGGGTGCCAAAATTGCCAGCGGTATTGGCATCGATGTGACGTCGTGGAGCTATTGGTCCGGCGGACGGTCACGGGCGTTGGAACGCAGCGTGTTTGCCGATGCGACATCTGTAATGAATTTCGCCATCATTTTTGGCGCAATGGCCGCTGCTGCGTTGGCAGGCAAATGGTCGCCGGTTATGCGGATTGGCTGGCGTGATTTGGCGACGGCGGTGATCGGCGGCCTGCTGATGGGCTATGGTGCGCGCCTTGCTTACGGCTGCAACATCGGTGCCTATCTCGGCGGCATCGTGTCCGGCTCGATGCACGGCGTGTTGTGGGGCATCGTCGCCTTCACCGGCAGTTCGATGATGGTGAAGGCGCGAATGCGGTTTGGGTTTTAGCCTGCCTGTTTTCTAGAACGTCCCGTCATAGGCATGGCGACCGATACGGCAGGCCAGCACTGTGAACGTGTCTTTTTTCAACGCTTCGGTTGCGGCTTGGGCCAACGTGGCGGCATCGTCGATCCAATAGCCTTCGCCACCCATGGCGCGGGCGACGGACGGGAAGTCAGTGCCGGAGAATTCGACGCCTGCGTTGGGACGCTGGCTGCGGCGCTGTTTGATTTCGATCAGCGCGAGTTCTTCATCCACCATCACACATATGATGACGGGAGTTTTCAGATCGCGCAGGGTCGATAGTTCGCCCAAGCCCATTTCCATTCCTGCGTCGCCGACGAAAGCGATGACGGGCGCATCGGGGTTTGCCAGTTTGAAGCCAGCGGCCAGCGGCACGGCGCAACCCATTGTGCACAGCGCGGTGGATTGGAGCACGGCGTGGGGCTGTTTGGATTGCCAGACTTGCGACACCAGAATGCGGTGCGCGCCGGCATCGGCTGTCATCACCGTGTCGTCGGGCAGGATGTCTGAAAGCATTTCGAACGCTTGCCCCGGTCCCCAGGTTTTGAAGCCGGTGAACATGGCCTGCAATTCTGCGCGGGCCGTTGCCGCTTCGTCGTTCGGCCAGCGGGGGCGCACGTCCATGGCGGCATACAGCTGTTCCAACGTGCCGCTGATGGAACCGCGCAAAGTGTGGGTAACGCGGTGAACGCCGTGGTCCCGCAACTGCGGCGTGACGTCGATCACCTTGGCATCATCGGCAAACGGATCACGCCAACCGATGCGCATTTCGATGGGGTCGTAACCTGCCAGTATGACAACGTCGGCGCGCTTCACCAGCGGCAAAACCACCGTGTCGGATTTCGGCGACAAGCCGTGGCCGCCGAGTGAAAGCTCATGGCTTTCATCCAGCAGGCCTTTACCCTTGTAGGTGGTCACAATCGGGATGTTGTGCATGAGGCAAAGCGCGGTGATTGCCTCGCTCGCCCCATCGTTCACGGCATCGACGCCTGCGATCACCAGCGGGCGTTCTGCGCCGTTCAAAGCTTCCAGAATTTCGGCAAGCTCCGGTCCGGGACGCTGCATGGCTGGCGATACCATCGGCGGAAGTGGTCGGGCGATTTCGTCTGTTTCGTTTTCTGCCACCGCAATTGGCACATCTATATGCACCGGGCCGGGTTGGCCTTCGAAAGCGATGGTGAGCGCTTTGTCCATAACCGCATCGAGCGAACCGGCATTGGCGCGGAAGCTGGCTTTCACAATGGGACGCAGCATTTGCTGGTGGTCGAAAACCTGATGCGTGTAAGTGTCAGCTTCCGCACCATCAATGCAGCCGGTGAGGAAGATCAGCGGCACTCGATCCTGCATCGCGTTGGCGATGACGTTTGTCGCGTTCGCCACGCCGGGGCCAACTGTGGCCAGCAAAATGGCGGGAGCGCGGTTGCCCTCAGGCTTTGCGTGCCAAACGCCCTCGGCCATAAAGCCCGCCGCGTTTTCGTGCTTTGCAAGGTGGAAGGAAATGCCCGCCCGCTCCAACGCTTCCAGCAGCGCTAACACCTCGCCACCGGGAATGCCAAAAGCGCGGTCCGCGCCGCTGGCGGCCAGTTTGCGCGCGATGATATCCGCGCCCGTGGTGCGGGTATTGGAGTCGGACATTATATTTCCTTTGGGTGCCGCTTAGGCGACGGAAGCGAAGTCGGTTTCGAATTGCAGCTTTGCGAGGCGGGCGTAAATGCCGCCACGCTTCACGAGTTCGGCATGGGTGCCTTCTTCAACAATCGTTCCGGCGTCCATGACCACGATACGGTCGGCCTTCAGAACTGTGGCGAGGCGGTGGGCAATGACGACTGTGGTGCGGTCGACCATCAGGCCGTCCAGCGCTTTCTGAACCAGCTTTTCGCTCTCCGCATCCAACGCGCTGGTTGCCTCATCGAGCAGCAGCAATGGAGCGTCTTTCAAAATGGCGCGGGCAATCGCCATGCGTTGGCGCTGGCCGCCGGACAATGTGATGCCGCGTTCGCCAACGGTTGTGTCATAGCCATCCGCCATTCCTGATATGAAGTCGTGAGCCAGCGCTAATTTCGCTGCTTTCTCAACATCTGCATCAGATGCATCGGGTCGCCCGAAGCGTATATTTTCACGCGCGGTGGTGGCGAAGATAACGGTGTCCTGCGGAACAAGTGCAATGCGGTTTCGCAAGGCTGCGGGGTCTGCATGGGCAATATCGACACCATCCAGCGTGATGTTGCCAGCGGTGGGGTCGTAGTAGCGCAGCACGAGATTGAACAGCGTACTTTTGCCCGCGCCGGACGAGCCGACAACGGCCACGGTTTCACCGGCCTTGATGGCTAGCGACAGGTCTTTGACCACGGGGTCGTCCATACGTGTGGGGTAGGCGAAAGCGACGTGATCGAAGATCAGTTCGCCGCGCGCTGGTTCCGGCAAGGCTTCGGGGTTGGTCGGTACGGCTATCACCGGTTCCGTCGCCAGCAATTCGGATAGACGTTCTGCTGCACCAGCGGCTTGCGACAGTTCTCCCCAGACTTCTGACAAGGCACCCAGCGCACCGGCAGCCATGACCGAGAAAATAAGGAACTGACCCAAAAGGCCCGGCGTCATCGTACCTTCCAGCACAGCGCCAGCACCAATCCACAACACGCCAATGACGCTGGTGAAGATCATGAAGATCGCGAAGGCCGTCAGAGTTGCGCGCGCTGCGACCGACGAGCGGGCAGCGGAAAACGAGCTTTCGATGGCGTCGGAAAAGCGGGTGGATGTCAGCGTTTCGTTGGTGAAGGCCTGAAGCGTTTTGACCGACGAGATGCTTTCCGAAGCAAAAGCTGTGGCATTGGCCAATTCGTCCTGCGCGAAACGGGATTTCTTTCGCACGTTGCGGCCAAACGCGAAGATGGGCAGCACGATCAGCGGAATCGCGGCCAACACAATGAGAGACAGTGACGGCGAGCTCCAGATCATGCCCGCAATCGCGCCGATAATCAGCACGACATTTCGCAATGCCATGGAAGCTGTGGCTCCGGCAGCGGATTTGATTTGCGTGGTGTCAGCCGTCAGCCGTGACACCAGTTCGCCGGTGCGGGCGGTGTCGAAAAAGTCTGCCGACAGTGTTGTGATATGGGCAAACACATCACTGCGAAGGTCCGCCACCACACGCTCACCCAACCAGATAACGAAATAATAGCGTAGGGAAGATGAGATCGCGAGCAGGGCAGCGATTGCAAAAAGTGCGTAGAAATACTGGTTCACGAAAACGGCGTCTTCGTTGAGGAACCCGTTGTCGATCATAGACCGTACGGCCAGCGGCAGCGACAGCGTGGTGAGCGCTGCTATGAACAGGAATACCAACGCGCCCAACAGGTGGCCGCGGTACCGCATTATATAAGGTACAAGATGGCGCAATGGTGCCAGGCCCGTGCGGTCCTTCTGCGTCTCTTCGCTCACGTCATACGGCTCCCGGCAGTAAATAATGTAGGGCCAGCTTCGTGCGGGTGAAGCAAGCCTGCTGCACACGGCTTGCCGTATGCTTAAACCCGATGTAAAGCCTCCTCGACTAAAAACAAAGGTGATCGTTGTGCGCCATTTGGACCATATGGTCGGCGCGGTACGGACATCTTCCCTCAACAGTCGTTTTCACATGGAAGCCCGAAGGCTGCCATGGTTGCGCAGAGATTTAAGGCATACGGACATGAAGGCCGATATTCACCCAGAATACCACACCATCAAAGTTGTTATGACCGATGGCACCCAATACGAAACCCGCTCCACCTGGGGTAAAGAAGGCGACACGATGAACCTCGACGTCGACCCTCTGTCCCACCCGGCTTGGACCGGTGGAACCGGTACCGGTCTCGACCGCGATGGCCGCGTGTCGAAGTTCAACAAGAAGTTCGGTGGTCTGGGTATCTAATTTTCCCAGTCGCAATGAATTTGGAAGGCCCGTCGGTGGAAACCGGCGGGCTTTTTTCTTTTGGGGCTGCGCTGTTTTGACCATGTCGTGATGGTGGGCTGTCTTCATATTGCCATCGGTCAGACCTAAGTTAGTCCTCGGGATGTTCCACACATTTGCAAGGATGACCGTATGACAACTTCAAAGATTGATCGCCGTTCTCTCATCATTGGTGGTGGCCTTGCTGGTGCCGGCCTTATTGCTGGTGCGTCAGGTTTGATTGTTCCTGCTGCTGCCAGCAGTGGTTTTGCTCCGACGCAAACCATGCGCGGTGGCGCCAACAATTATCGCGCCGGTGCGCCGCTGGTTGATAAGCTGGGCAACGGCTTTTTCATGTCCGGTAAAGTGCTGAAGGCTGGAACCGGCGAGCCGTTGGAAGGTGTTCGTATTCAGATTTGGGCGGCAACGACACTTGGCGGTGAGCGCGAACCGCGCAACCACGGGAGTGTGCTGACGAAAGCAGACGGCACTTATGTGCTGGAGATGGAGCAGATTGTTCCGAATTTCGGCCAGCCGCACGCGCATCTGGCTTATGATGATCCCGAGTTCGACACCGTCTTCCTGCGCCCCGTCATGCCGAGTGCGAAGGACACGAGCCTGACGGCAGACTTCGTTCTCGCGCCCGCCTGATAACTGGTTTCAAAACGTCATGTCTGCGAAGTTGCGGTCTGCAGCGATATGGACCGCGCTCGGTGCGCTTACGCTTGTTCCAATAGCGCTGATTTTCGTCAGCCCCTACTTACCTAGCCGACAGCTGCCTTACATTGTTGCTAGCGTGGCGGGCGCGTTTGCGCTGGCGATTACCCTAGTCCAACCGCTTTTGGCGGGTGGTTATCTACCCGGCATGACCATATTGCGGGCGCGGGCTTGGCACCGATGGACCGGCACTGTGCTCATCATCGCCGTCGTCATGCATGTTGGCGGTCTATACCTCACCAGCCCGATGGACGCGGTGGATGCGCTGTTGCTGGTGTCGCCGACGCCGTTTTCGATTTACGGTGTCGCGGCCATGTGGGCGGTTTTTATCACTGCGCTCTTCGTGGCTTTGCGGCGTGTGTGGCGGATGCGCCCGCGAACGTGGCACGTAATCCACAACGCGCTAGCGCTGGTGATCGTGGTCGGAACCGTGGTCCACGCGCTTTTAATAGAAGGCACGATGGAAGGCTGGAGCAAGTGGGCCTTGAGCCTCGCTGCACTTGCAGCGACGGCTGTTGTGACCTTTCAACTGCGGGTCTTAAAGCCCGCCCGTCGCACTAAACCTTCACCTTCAGCCTAGCTTTCCTCTAATCATTCCACGGTCCGTGGTGGTCGCCATCTTCATCGAAGCGTTTGAAGCTGTGCGCGCCGAAAAAGTCGCGCTGGCCCTGCACCATGTTGGCGGTGCCACGGCTGGTGCGCATGATGTCGAAATAGGAGAGAGCGGCTGATAGTGCGGGCACTGCGTTGCCGGACAGCGAACCTTGCGACACGACCTTGCGAAGGTCGTTGTGGCTGTCCTTCATCAGGCCGGTGAAAGGCTCGGTGAACATCAGGTTCGTGTCTTCGTTGCCGTCCAATGCGGTCGCCATATCGTCCAGCATGGATGAGCGGATGATGCAGCCTTCGCGCCATACTTTCGCGATTTCGGCCATGGGCAGACCCCATTCATACTCGGTAGAGGCCGTTTGCAGCATGGCGAAACCCTGCGCATAGCAGGCAATTTTTCCGGCAAGCAGCGCCTGTTCCAACATTTCCATCGGCAGGTCGCCTGCGGCGATGGCTTGTGGCGCGGCGTCGAACAGTTCTTCACCGCGCTTACGCTCGTCCATGCGGGACGACAGGTTGCGGGCGGCCACTGCGGCATCGATGGCTGTGACGGGTGAGCCGATCATCAACGCTTCGATTGCGGTCCAGCGGCCAGTGCCTTTCTGGCCTGCGCTATCAACAATGATGTCCAATACAGGCTTGCCGGTTTTTGCGTCATCGGCTTTCGCAACGGCTGCGGAGATTTCAATCAGGTAGGAGGAAAGCTGGCCCTCGTTCCACTTTTCGAACACGTCGCCGATGGCTTTGGCGTCCATCTGCAAGCCGTCGCGAAGGAAACCGTAGATTTCAGCAATCATCTGCATGTCTGCATATTCGATACCGTTGTGAACCATTTTGACAAAATGGCCGGCGCCGCCTGCGCCCATATAGGTGGCGCATGGTATATCTTCATGTTTGGCGGAAATGGCCTGCAGCATTTCTTCCACACGATCCCAAGCCGCCTTGTCGCCGCCACCCATGATGGAAGGTCCGTGGCGTGCGCCTTCGGAACCGCCGGATACGCCGATGCCGAGGAAATGGCCCGGCTTGTTTTGCGCGTCTTCGGCACGACGGTTGGTGTCGTGGTAGTTCGCGTTTCCCGCATCAATGATCAGGTCGTCGTCACCCAACAGCGGGCGTAATGCTTCGATCTGTTTGTCCACCACAGGACCGGCAGGGACCATAAGGATGATGTTGCGGGGTTCTGCCATGGCATCCACGAAATCTTCCAGCGTCTCTGTGCCGGTCAGCTTTGAAGCAAGGTCGGCTGCATCGGTCACGAAGTCTTTCGTTACCTGCGTCGTGCGGTTGAAGACGGCGAGGTCGTATCCATTATCGACGATGTTGAGCGCGAGATTAGCGCCCATGGTGCCGAGGCCGATGAGGCCGTTATGCGGTTTCGTATCGGCCATGTTCGGCTCCCGTTCAGGCGGTTTGTGGGTTTAACTCGGCAAGCGATGCTGTGGCTTGCGCGATAATTTTTGTCGGCTCTGCGGATATATCCACGCGTATGAAGCGCTCGTCATGTTGCGGTGGTTGCAGATCTGCAAACTGGCTGTCGAGCAGCGACGTTGGCATGAAATGTCCCTTGCGCGCGCTCATGCGACCTTCGATCAATTCGCGCGATCCATCTAGATAGACGAAAGTGACTGGGGCTTCGGCCTCGTTACGAATGTGGTCGCGGTATATTCGTTTCAGCGCGGAACACCCCACAAAAACGGGGCCATCCTGTCGCTTGCTGTGCTCCACAAGCGCTTGGGCGATCTTCGTCAGCCACGGCATGCGGTCGTCGTCGTTCAAAGGTTCGCCCGCGCTCATCTTGTCGATGTTGGCCTGCGGGTGCAGCTCATCGCCTTCGACGTAAATGCCACCGAGTTCGCCCGCTAAACCTTCGCCTATGGTGGACTTGCCGCAACCGGCAACGCCCATGACGATGTGGATTCTAATCAAAGCGATACCGTTATGCCGCCGTCCACGAACAACGTGTGGCCGTTGACGAAGCTGGATGCTGCCGATGACAAGAACACCGCAGCGCCAACCAGTTCAGGGATTTCGCCCCAACGACCGGCGGGGGTGCGTTTTTCCAGCCATGCGGTGAATTCGGGGTCGTCCACCAGCGCTTTGTTCAGCGGCGTATCGTAGTAGCCGGGCGCGATGGCGTTGCACTGCAAGCCGTATTTTGCCCAGTCGGTCGCCATGCCCTTGGTCAGGTTTGTGACCGCGCCTTTGGTTGCCGTGTACGGCGCGATGCCGGGGCGGGCCAGCGCGCTTTGTACCGACGAGATGTTGATGATCTTGCCTTCGCCGCGCTTGATCATGTGGCGGGCAACGGCCTGTCCGACATTGAAAACCGACGTGATGTTGGTGGTGACGATGTTTGCAAATGCTGCCGCGTCGAACTCTTCCAGCGGGCCGCGATGCTGCATGCCGGCATTGTTGATGAGAATATCGATTGCGCCATGTTCGGCTTCAAAACCATCCACCGCGGCTTGCGCTGCTGCATGGTCTGTTACGTCGAAGGGCAGTTCGTGGACCGTTGCACCATCGGCCCGCAATTCCTCTGCAGCGGTGGTCAACCGTTCGGCGTTACGGCCATTTACGATGATTGTTGCGCCAGCTTCCTGCAGCCCCTTCGACAAGCCGCGTCCGATGCCCAGCGACGAGCCGGTGATGAGGGCTGTCTTGCCGGTGAGGTCGAAAAGCGGGGAGGGGCTGGGCATGGGCGTGTTTCCGGTAGGATCTAGATTGTCTTGATACCTTTGTGGGTTATCGGACCAGTTGTCCGCAGTCCAGATGAACAGCGCAGCATGCGGGGGATGAACATTGCCGCTCACGGCCTTTTGCTTGCACAGCCATCGCTTGTCCGGCATCAAACCCGCCATGGCCTTACCCGACCAAAAAACCGCTGAAAGCTCGATGTGGAATCGCTTGCGCCGCCTGCCTGAACGCAGGAGCAGCGGCTCACGTCGCAAGCGCATCAGTTGGTGGCGCCCGTCTGCATTGAATGCTGCCATCGCAATTGCTGCGGTTGCAGCGCTTTCTATTTGGGCAATACTAAGCGGACGCGGGTTGGCACGGGGCGGATTTCTCATTTTCACCATGCTGCCTTTGGCCGGACTGCTGGCCATTGGTGTTCATATTCGCCTTCAGGAGCGCATCGATATGCGTAGCGATGCGGAGCCATTACAGCCGCTCAACCCCATACGCGGTGCCGATGTGGACGAACTGTTATGAGAAGCGGTAATCGCGAACTCAACACCAGCCGGCGGGCGCTCGTCGTTCAGTGGTTTTCAGGCGCGGCTTTTCTGGCTGCGATTCTGGTGTTGATGTTGCTGGATCGCTTGGGCTTGCCGCTGGGTACGGGTTTATCCGTCTTAAGCGTGGCCCTGGCGCTGTTGGTTATCATTATCGTGCTGGCGGGTACGACACTTTCCAGCCCTTTGTTCTTTTTTGCAGGTCGTAAGCTGGACCCAAGCGTGTTGGGCATCGGTGGGGCTTCCGATTTTGTCGGTGCCGCCTTTTTGCTGGCCGTGCTTGGCATGCCCTCGGGTCAGCAGTCTGTGCTTGTGGCAGCTTTAGTCACGGGCATGGTGGTGCAGGCGGTGTTGTTCGTACCGATTTTCCAGCGCGCGCAAATGGCCACGCTCACCGGCTTCATGGGTGTTCGTGCCCGCGGCGTCGGTGAAGCGCGGGTGGTGGCGCTGATGACGATGGTTATTTCAGGTAGCGTGCTGGCCGCAATGTCTGTGGCGGAATATGGCGCGCTGCAATCACTGTTCGATGCGCTGCAGGCGTCTGTGCCACCGCTTCGCAGCGACAACGTGCGCTACGGGCTTATCGCTATTGTGGTAGCTGCACCCGTTCTGGGCGGTTGGCGTGCACTGGCTGTGGTCAATGGCGCACTCGTTATGGTGGTCGTGCTGTGTCTGCTTGTGCCTGCTGTTGCCACCGGATTTTTCGAAGGCTGGCTCGGCGCGCTTGCCCCAAAAAGTGGAACAGTCGCGCTGGTTGATCATTCATGGACCGCAGTTTCCATGTCCGGTCCTGATCGCGGCATGAACTATGCTGAAGGCTTGTTGGCCTGGTTGCTGGCAAGCCTCGGCTTTGCCGCAATGCCCCATGCTCTGGCGCGCACTGCGCTCAATCCTTCACCACTGCGCGCACAGGAATGCCGGGCATGGAGCGGGCTTGTGATTTTCCTCATGCTGAGTGCTGTTGCCCTGTCGCTGGGTCTGTTGGGCACACGGCCAGTCTGGCCTGATCTGGCAGCATTGCTGCGTCAACAACCCGTGCTGGCAGCGCTGCCCGTCATCGGTCTCGTTCTTTTGGCGCTCAACGCATTGGCGGTGACGTTGTTTGTGTTGGCCGGTTCGTTGGCCCGTACGCTGCGGCGGGCGCGCAATCTCGACCCCGGTTTGCGCTCGATGTTCGCCACGCGTTGTCTCATCATCGCCTTGCTAGCTGCCCTTCTGTTCTTGCCCGACTTGAGAACGGTTCCGCCGGAACTGGCATTGGGCGTTGCCTTGGTGTTGGCAGCATCCGGTCTGTTCGTTCCGCTTTTCGCCACCATCTGGCTTTCCACAGTACCACCCTTTGCGGCAAGTGCCGCTGGCTTGGCTGGTGCAGGGCTCGCTACGTTCATGCTGGTGTTTTTTGCAAGCTCCCCCATGGGGCTCGTTACGTCCGGTGCGGCAGGTCTTGCGCTCACAACAGCGCTCACATCACTGGCGGCAGCTTGGAGTATTTTGCCCGCGCAGAAGCGTAAGCGTGAGGCCATAGCATGACCTTGATCATTGATCCGGCTCTCTTTCGCGATGACGCCATTCCAGAACACATCTGTGCTTTCAACGCTGAACTGTTGGCCACAATCAGCGCTGGTGGCGACATGTGGGCGATACCGGCTGCGCAGGTGCGGGCGAACCGGTTGGAAGGTAAGGGGCCGTTTCCGTTGGAAGCTGAATCCACGCGTGCACGCACTTTGCTTGCGCCGCGCGCGAACGGTGATGGTGATATTGTTTTGCGGCTCATCGAGCCGATCGGACGGCCTATGCGCGGGCTTTATTTGCACATTCACGGCGGCGGTTGGATGCTCGGCGCAGCTGATGCTCAAGACGAGCGCCTGCAAGAAATTGCCGAAGCAACGGGACTAGGTTGCGTCTCGGTCGATTACCGCCTCGCGCCGGAATATCCCTATCCCGCCGGACCGGACGATTGTTACGACGCTGCGCGTTTTCTGCTGGAAGCGGAACACGGTTTGCCGAACGAGATAATGACTATCGGTGGCGAAAGCGCGGGTGCGCATCTTTCGGTTCTCACACTGTTGCGGTTGCGTGATGCCGGCCATGGTGGCCGGTTTTGCGCTGCGAATTTGACCGCCGGTGTCTATGATCTGGGGCAAACTGCAAGCTCTCTAAACTGGGGCGCTGACCGGCTTGTGCTCGCCACCCGCGACATGGCGAATTTTGCCAGTGCATTTCTGGCCGCAGATGAAGACAGACGGTCGCCTGTCGTGTCGCCTCTCTTCGCTTCATTGAATGATATGCCACCAGCCCTTTTCAGCGTTGGCACTAAAGATTTGCTGCTGGACGACACATTGTTGATGGCAACGCGCTGGCATGTTGCCAACGGCAATACCGAATTGGATGTGACACCAGGCGGTGTTCACGTCTTTCAGTCGTTTCGCCACCTCGATATAGCGCAAGCGAGCAATGCTCGTATCGACGGGTTTTTGAACGCCGCCGCCAACCGCAAGGAACCTTCTTCATGAGCCGTACGATCTATAAAATCGCCGAACGCAAGGCTTGGGAGGACGCCGTTGAACTGGGCGTGTTCGAAGGTGCGCCTGTCGATAAGGCTGATGGGTACATTCATTTTTCAACGGCCGGGCAGGCCAGCGAAACTCTGGAAAAACACTTCGCTGGCCAAGCCGACCTGTTATTGCTGGCGTTCGATGCGGACGCGATGGGCGAGGAACTAAAATGGGAGCCGTCACGAGGTGGCGCACTTTTTCCGCATCTCTACGCGACGCTAGACCCTGCGCTGGCAACAGCAGAGTTCGAACTGGTTCAAGACGAAGACGGTAACCCCATGATGCCGACCGAAAAGGAATTGAACGCGCAATGAGCGGATTGTTTTCTGCGATTGGCCGTCAGGCGCTCTTTTCGCTCGACCCCGAAAAAGCCCACGGTCTTTCTATCGGTGCTCTCCAATCCGGTCTGCATCCGCGATTCGACGCTGCCCGCGATCCGGCATTGGCCGTTGATGTTGCCGGTCTGCGTTTCGCCAATCCGATTGGCATGGCGGCAGGCTACGACAAGGGCGGGCAAGCGTCTGCGGCGCTGCTGGCCATGGGTTTCGGCCACACCGAAGTTGGTACCGTTACGCCGAAGCCGCAGTCGGGCAATCCCAAGCCGCGCGTGTTCCGACTGGTGGAAGATGATGCCGTCATCAACCGCCTTGGCTTCAACAGCGAAGGCCATGCGGTGGTGCGTGAACGCTTGGAGGAGAAGGGGCGACCCGCTTCTGGCCTGCGTGGCATCAATCTGGGTGCAAACAAGACAAGCGATGATTTTGCCGCCGACTACGTGGCGGGTATCGAAGCCTTTGCTCATCTGGCTGATTATTTTACGGTCAACATTTCATCTCCCAACACGCCCGGCCTGCGCGCGCTTCAAGGTGCCGATCCACTGGCTGACCTGCTGTCTCGCGTATCGGATGCGCGGGACGGTCAAACAAATGCCTACGGGCGAAAACCGCTGTTCTTGAAGATCGCGCCCGATCTCGACCAGAACGAGCTGGATGCGATTGCCAAAGCGTTGGATGGCTCCGGCATGGATGCGTTGATCGTGTCCAACACGACGTTGGGTCGTGATGGTTTGCGCTCGCGCAACCGCGACGAGACGGGCGGACTGTCCGGTGCGCCCCTGTTCGAGCTTTCGACAATCCGGTTGGCGCAGATGTATCAGCGCGTGGGTAAATGCTTGCCGTTGGTGGGCGTGGGCGGAGTTCGCGATGCGGAAACTGCGTGGCAAAAAATCGAAGCGGGTGCTTCGCTGGTGCAGCTTTACACTGGCATGATCTACGCCGGACCAGGCTTGTCGGCGTCCATCATCAAAGGCCTTTCGAAACGCCTGAAAAGTGATGATGCATATTCGATTGCAGACGTGACCGGGCGTAACGCTGCTGAATGGGCCGCGCGCTAATTCAGCTTGTGATTAAGCGATCTGATGTCTTGCCCGCGCGGCAGTTTCCAGCGCGACGGATGTAAGGCGATCCAGCTTCAAATGCTGGCGTAGCAGTTGCAGCAACCGCACTTCCTCTGCTGAAACATTACGGTCTGCCGCGGCAATTTCTGTTGCCAGTGCGTAGGCGGTGGAATGCAGATGCGCGGGTAGTTGGCCCGCGATCTGCAGCACTGTTTCCATACCTTCATCGGCTTGCAAAATATCACGGCAGGCTTTTGCAGCTTCCACAAGCCGGTCAGGGTCATAATTTTCGAACACGGGCAGCGTTTTGACGATGTTGCCGATACGCAACATTTCTGCCTCGCGCATGTCGCTGTCCACGGCAGAAACCGAGACCATGATATAGACGAGCGTGTCGGGGACGGAGATGGCGTTCATGGCGGTGCGGCTTTCGGTGATCGGGTGGCCATGAATACCGCAGCCACGATGGCGGTTTCAAGGCGCAGCACGCATCGTTTGACGCAATGCGCGGCTGTTGACGCTAGGCCCGCGCGGCCATACCACCTGCAAGGCTTATCTTCCTGCACACGCTGACCGTATCATGTCCAACACATCCTTTTCGCCGCTCACCATTTCCGACGATCTCGTTGATGCTGCACACGCCTCCAAGGCCTGGCCGTTCGAGGAAGCGCGAAAGATCGTCAAGCGGTATGCAAAAGGTGGCTATCCCGACCATGGCGTTTTGTTCGAGACAGGCTACGGCCCATCAGGTCTTCCCCATATCGGCACGTTCGGCGAAGTTGCGCGCACCACGATGGTCATCAATGCCTTCCGTCTGCTGACGCGTGACGAAGTTGCGGTGCGGCTGGTGTGCTTTTCCGATGATATGGATGGCATGCGGAAAATTCCTGACAACGTGCCCAATCAAGATGTGCTGAAAGCCAATATCGGTAAGCCGCTGAGCCGTGTGCCGGACCCGTTTGCGGGTGAAGGCGAAGAGGGGCATGGTTCCTTCGGCTATCACAACAACGCCAAACTGCGCGCTTTTCTCGACCGCTTCGGCTTCACCTATGAGTTCGCCTCGGCCACGGATTACTACACGTCCGGCAAGTTCGATGATGCGCTGACCGCGGCTGCAAAAAAGAATGACGATATTCTCGCCATCATGCTGCCAACGCTGGGCGAAGAGCGCCGCGCGACCTATTCGCCGTTCCTGCCTATCTCACCTGCATCAGGCAAAGTGCTCTACGTGCCGTGTGAGGTCGATGGCGACGCAGGTACCGTGACGTTTGCTGACGATGATGGCGATACCAAAACGCTACCCGTGACCGGCGGTAACGTGAAGCTGCAATGGAAGCCGGATTTCGGCATGCGCTGGGCGGCGCTCGGCGTCGATTTCGAAATGTACGGCAAGGACCACCAGAACAATTCGCAGCTCTACGACCGCATCTGCCGGGCGCTGGGCGCACGTGCGCCGGAACATTTCATCTACGAGCTGTTTCTTGATGAAAACGGCGAGAAGATTTCAAAGTCCAAGGGCAATGGCATCACCATGGATCAGTGGCTTGCCTATGCGTCGCCTGAAAGTCTGTCGCTGTTCATGTACGCCAAGCCGAAGACGGCCAAGCGGCTACATTTCGATGTCATTCCACGCGCGGTGGACGAGTATTTCCAGCACCTTGCCGCATACCATAAGGCCGATGATGAGAAGACGAAGCTGAACAATCCGGTTTGGCACATTCATGCGGGCAATCCGCCGACACTGGATATGCCGGTGCCGTTCTCGATGTTGCTCAACCTCGTCAGCGCGTCGAACGCCGAAGATAAAGAAACGCTTTGGGGCTTCATCAGTCAGTATGATGCCGCCGCCACGCCGGAGAATAACCCCAAGTTGGATGAGTTGGTGGGCTATGCCATCGCCTATTTCCGCGACTTCGTAAAACCGGCCAAAAGCTTCCGCGCACCGACTGATCAAGAGCGGTCGGCGATGGAGGATCTGGCGTCACGGTTGGATGCCATGCCCGATGATGCTGATGGCGAAGCGTTGCAGACAGAAGTGTATTCGGTGGGTAAAGATCACGGTTTCGAGAACCTACGCGAGTGGTTTCAAGCGCTGTATCAGGTGTTGTTGGGGCAAGATCAGGGACCGAGATTTGGTTCCTTTGCCGCGCTTTATGACAAGAGCCGTACCGTTGCGATGATCCGCGAGGCCTTGGAGCGGTAATCGCTCGACCTACCTCTGTCATCCCGCGTGGGCGGGGATGGTAATCTGATTTGGGTTTACTGGCTGACCCACATAATTCGAGCGACCCAATCGACTTCAGTTAAATCAAAGGTCCGTTTCTGGTGCTCTGGGTTTTCTGAATCCAGCTCCACCGTTTTCGCCGTTTGTCGAGCCAGAGTCTTGGCCATGATTTCCCCGTCGCTTGTGCGGACGACCACGCGGTCGCCGCGGCGAACGGATGCGGTGGGGGAGACAACGATACGGTCGCCATCGCGGTAAAGCGGTTCCATGGAATCGCCCGCGATTTCCAAGGCATAGAGTGGTTCGCGGTCGGATTGTGGGAATTCTACCGCTTCCCAGCCTTCGCCTGTTGGCAGCCCCGCATCATCGAAAAAGCCGCCGCTGCCTGCCTGTGCCAAACCGAGCAGGGGGATGGAAACGGGCACCGGGTGTCCGGGGGCATCAGGCACGTAAGTTCCGCCAGTTTCGCTCATGCCTGCAAAGCCCGCAGCAAAACTGGCTTGCCCGTCGCGCATGGTGGCCATGAAACCGTCGATATCGGTTTTTGTGGCATCCATGATTTTGGATAGCGACTCGGTGGATGGCCAGCGTTGCCGACCATCGGCGCCTATGCGTTTGGACTTGTTGAAGGTAGTCGCATCCAGCCCGGCGGTGCGGGCGAGTTTGGAGACGGACATATCGTTGTCCTGCGCCAGCGCGTCGATGGCAGCCCAAACCTGTTTGTGAGAGAACATGGCGAATCTCAACGTTAAGAAAACTATCCTACGTTATTGTGCTTGTTTCGCCATGTCCATCGGGTGGTATTTTTGTACACAATCGGCCGATTATCCGGCTTTGTAAGGCTCACGTCCTGTGGTGAGCGCATGGTCCAGCAGGTCGATGCGGTCCTGACCCCAAAAGACTTCGCCGTTCAACACATAGGCTGGAACACCCACAGCATCCGCATCGATTGCGGCCTGTGTGTTGGCGGCGCGGATGGCTGCGGTGTCTTCCGATTGCGCGGCGGTGATGATGGTGTCCGGGTCGAAGTCGCATTCGGCCAGTTTATCGGCGATCTGCGCTTCGTTGGACATATCGAGATCGTCCAGCCAGACACCTTTGCCCACCGCATCGAGGAAGGCTTGCGGGTCTTTGCCGCGTTCCGCGATGGCGATGACGCAGCTGTCTGCCAGTGTCATATCGACGGGAAAGTGTGCCGGTTTCAGATTGACCGGGCGCTCGCGTATTTCTGCAATGCGCTGCAGTTCCAGCAGGCGGTAGCGCTGGCGAACGGGTGGGCGCTGGCCGGGAGGGACTGCGCCGGAAATTTCCCACAGACCCATCAGGTTCACGGGCTTGTAGTTCAGCGTCGCGCCGTGCTTGTCAGCAACTTCGCGTATCGCGCCGTTGCCGAGATAGGTGAAGGGGGATGCGCCGTAAAAGTAGTAGTCGATGGTGGCCATTTTGGTCCGTCCGCTATTTGAGAAACGGACGGACCTGATCGGTCAGGCGGCCTGCTTCTGCTCTTCGTGTGAGAAGCGACCGTAGAAGGTTTCGCCGTTTTTCGCCATCTCGACCAGCAGTGCGGGTGGGGAGAAATGCTCACCATGGCGTGATGCCAGATCGTTGGCGCGGGCGGTGAAGGCTTCCACGCCGATACCGTCGATGAAGGACAGTGGGCCGCCCGTGAAGGGTGCAAAACCGAAGCCCAGGATGGCACCAACGTCAGCTTCACGAATATCGGTGACGACGCCTTCTTCGAAGCAGCGCACCGCTTCCAGCGCGATGGTGTAGAGGAAACGGTCTTCTATTTCCTGATGGTCGATGGCGTCTGCATCTTGCTGCGTGTGTATTGTTTTCAGGTCAGGCCACAGCTTCGCGCCAACGGGTTTGGGGTTGTAATCGTACCAGCCCTTGCCAGCTTTTTTGCCCACGCGACCGTGCTCGACCATTGTGTCGATGAGGTCGATATGGCGCTTGTCGAGCACCTTCAACGCTTCCTCTTCGCCAAGGTCGGCGAGCGTCTGCTTCATCACTTTCTGGGAAAGATCGAGCGCAACCGCATCGTTCAATGTCAGCGGGCCGACGGGCATGCCGGCGGCGCGGGCGAGGTTGTCGATCATAGGGACGGGCACGCCTTCGATGAGCATCGACCAGGCTTCCTGCATGTAGCGGATTACCGCGCGATTCACGTAGAAGCCGCGGGTATCGTTGACCACGATGGGTGTCTTCTTGATCTTAGTCACATAGTCGATGGCCAGCGCTAGCGCATCATCGCCGGTCTTTTCAGCCATAATGATTTCCACCAGCATCATCTTATCGACAGGCGAGAAGAAGTGAATGCCGATGAAGTTATCGGCGTTCTTCGACGCTTCCGCCAATTCGCCAATCGGGATGGTGGAGGTGTTGGAGGCGAAGATCATGGTGCCGGATGACGCTGCATCGACTTGTTTCGTCACGTCAGCTTTCACGCCTTTGTCTTCGAACACGGCCTCGATCACGAGGTCGCAATCGGAGAGTTTGCCGTAGTCCGTCGTCGCTTCGATTTTCGCCAGCAGCGCGTCGCGCTTTTCTTCGGTCGAGTGTTTGCGCTTGATCGCCTTGTCCAGCGTTTCGCGGGACCAGTCTTTGCCCTTGTCGGCAGCGTCCTGGTCGCGGTCAATCAGCACCACTTCCATACCGGCTTTTGCGGTGACGTAGGCGATGCCTGCGCCCATGAAGCCTGCGCCGATGACGCCAATCTTGTTCAACTCACGCTTTGGCACGTCGGGGCGGCGGGCGCCCTTGTTGAGCTCCTGCATGTTGATGAAGAGCGAGCGGATCATGGCCGCAGCTTCCGGCGACTGGATCGTGTTGGCGAAGTAGCGCGACTCGATCTTCAACGCGGTATCGAACGGCACCTGCATGCCTTCGTAAACGCATTTCATGATGTTGGTGGCGTTGGGGTAATTCGCGTAGGTTTCCTTGCGCATGATCGCGTTGCCAGCGGCCAACATCTGCATGCCGTCCGGCGACCAGATATTCAGCGGCGCGCGGAAGCCGCGCTCGTCCCAAGGGGCTTTCGGCTTCAAGCCGCCCTTAAGCATCTCTTTGGCTTTGGCGATCACATCACCAGCTGGAACGACTTCGTGCACGAGGCCGAGTTGTTTGGCTTTGGCTGCGCGGTGGGCTTTGCCTTGCAGCAGCATGGTCACGGCATCCTGCGGGTTCACAAGACGGGCAACACGCTGGGTGCCGCCGCCGCCGGGCAGCAGGCCGACTTTGACTTCCGGGAGACCGACGGTTGCCTTTTCATCTTCGCTCATCACGCGGCCGTGGCAGGCCAGCGCCATCTCGAAACAACCGCCCAAGGCGGTGCCGTTGATGGCCGCGACCCACGGCTTGTCGCCCGCTTCCACGCGGCGCAGCAGCAGGTTCAATCGGTAGGCATTATCGAACAGCATCTGCATGGCAGCGTCTGCGTCTCTGGCTTTTTCTGCTTCGAATTTCGCCAGCATATCCTGCAACATGGTCAGGTCTGCACCCGCGCCGAAGGTGGATTTGCCGGAGGTCAGGACAACGCCCTTGATCTCTTCATCCGCCTCGATTTCAGCCACGAGTTTCTCGAACTCGTCCATGACCGTGATGTCGATGACGTTCATCGATTTGCCCGGCATGTCCCAAGTGATGGTAGCGATGCCGTCGGCGTCGGTTTCGATTGCGAAGTTTTTCATATCTGTGTTCCTTCTGCCGCCGCTCAAACGCGTTCGATGATGGTGGCTGTGCCCATGCCGCCGCCGATGCAGAGCGTTACGAGGGCGGTGTTCTGGTCGCGGCGTTCCAGTTCATCGAGAACCGTGCCGAGGATCATCGCGCCGGTGGCACCCAACGGGTGGCCCATGGCGATGGCACCGCCGCAAACGTTGATCTTGTCGTGGGGAATGTCGAATGCCTGCATGTAGCGCAGCACGACGGAAGCGAAGGCTTCGTTCAGCTCGAACAGGTCGATATCATCGACGCTCATGCCTGCCTGTTTGAACAACTTTTCCGTCACGTCCACGGGGCCAGTGAGCATGATGTTTGGCTCGGAGCCGATGTTCGTGAAGGCACGAATTTTGGCGCGGGGTTTGAGGCCCATCATTTTGCCGCCCTCTTGCGAACCGAGCAGCACAGCGGCTGCACCGTCCACGATGCCGGACGAGTTGCCCGCGTGGTGGACGTGATCGATCTCTTCCAGTTCAGGGTACTTCTGAATGGAGACGGCGTCGAAGCCACCCATCTGGCCCATCATGGTGAAGGCAGGGTTGAGCCCGCCGAGCGCCTGCATGTCGGCACCGGGGCGCATGTGCTCGTCTTTGGCGAGAATGGTCATGCCGTTCACGTCTTTAACGGGCGCTATGGATTTGTCGAAACGGCCTTCTTCCCAGGACTGGGCGGCGCGCTTCTGGCTCTCGACGGCATAAGCATCGACGTCATCGCGGGAGAAGCCGTATTTCGTGGCGATAATGTCTGCCGAAATGCCCTGCGGTACGAAGTAGGACGGGACGGCGATGGAAGGGTCCACCGGCCAAGCGTTGCCTGCTGCGCCTATACCCACGCGGGACATGGATTCCACACCCCCTCCGATGGCGATCTGGTCTGCGCCAGCCATGATTTTTGCAGCTGCAAAATTCACGGCATCGAGGCCGGACGCGCAGTAGCGGTTCAGCTGTAGGCCGGGGACTGATTCCGCGTAGTTTGCCTGCATGACCGCGGTACGGGCGATGTCGCCACCAGCTTCTTTCACGGGATCGACACAACCGAGAATGACGTCGTCGATGTTGGATGTATCGAGGTCGCTGCGGTCGCGCAGGTTTTCCAGAATGCCTGCTGCCAGATGGTTGGTCGGCACCTCGTGGAGCGAGCCGTCCTTCTTGCCGCGGCCCCGTGGGGTGCGAACGTGATCGTAAATGAATGCGTCAGCCATGGTGGCCTCCTAAACTTCCGCAGATGCGGGCATGATGTCTTCAGGTCTGGCGTAGTTGGGGAGCGCAGCGATGCGATCCAGCCACTTCGCGATGTGTTGATAGTCTGCGAGGTCAATTTCGGATTGGTCGGGCCAATACAGGTAACCGGCCAGTGAAATATCGGCGATAGTGCAGTGGGGAGCGGCCACCCAGTCGCGCCCATCAAGGCGGCGGTTGAGGGTTTTCAGCGCGGCTACCATGCGGCCCTTCATGAACTGGGCTTCAGGGCTGTCGCCCTTGTTCATAAAGACTTTGAGAAAGCGGAAGATCGACAGGCTGCCCGTCATCTTATGGTTGTCGAAGAGAATCCAGCGCAGTACTTCGCGGTGTTCGACTGGATTGGTTGCCGCAAATTGTGGGAAGGCATCTGCCAGATGCCAGAGAATCAGACCGGATTGTGTGAGTGTCAGGTCGCCCTGCGTGTGGTCGACCAGAACCGGGACTTCGCCCATATCGTTGATGGCACGAAATTCCGGGGAGCGGTGTGCACCGTTAATGAAATCCACGAATTGCGGTTTCCAGTCTGCACCGGCCAGTTGGAGCATAAGAGCCGCCTTATAGGCGTTGCCGGATTGTAGGAAGCAGTGAAGGGTATAGTCGGTCATTTCGATGCCTTTTGTTCCGCTTTGCCGATTGGTGTGTCGGCGTTTTGCGACGGGTCGAATTGAAGACCTACGAAAGGGCGCAGTTTCATGCTTGTTGTGGCTTGTGCGGAAAGTTCGCCGTCTTCGCGGTAGAGGCGTGCTTCTGCGAAAACCACAGCTTTGCCCGCGCGGATGATTTTGGCTTCGACCTCGATGCGCTTCAACGGCACTGCGGCCATGAAATGCGTTTGCAGGTCTATGCTCATAGGGGCCACTTTCGCGCCCAATGCATGAAATGCGAGTGAACCCATAGCGTCGTCCATCATGGCTGCGAGAAAGCCGCCCTGCACGGTGCCACCGAAATTGCACATGTCTTTGTTGGGTGCGAATGACACGCGAACGCGCATCTCGTCGGGCCAGTATTCAATTACATCCATGCCCATCCACGCCGCCGAAGGCGGGCGAACGCCTGCGATATATTCCGGCAATGGGGCTGCGTGGTCGCTCATTTGGGCTTTCCCTTAGTGGGGCGCTGGGAGGGGCTTCCGTATTCGGCGATGAAGTTGTCAAAAACTTCATCGAGTTTGTCAGCATCCGCGTAGTCATCGAGATGTTCCAGCAGCACGGTGAGCAGATAGTTGTTGCCCAATCCGTGCTGTTCGTTCAGTGCCCGTAATCTCGCGTAAGCGTCTTCAGTCAGTGCGGCGGAGAAGCGCTTCGGCAAGGGCATGCGTTTCGGTGCTGCCTTTGCCATTACGTTTCTCCTTGGTGTTTGGCGTTCCTAAAAAGCTGCGGCATCCATTTCCATCATGGTGTCGGCGCCGGTTTCAATGCGCTTCAGCAGCAAGCGGGTTTCCGGCATCATGCGCTCTGCGAAAAAGCGACCGGTGAGCAGCTTGTTGTTCATGTAGTCGGTCGAGCCATTTGCGCCTGCGGACAGTTTGTCCTGCGCGGTTTTCGCCATCAGCACCCACATGTGGCCCATGGCAACGAGGCCGAAGAGGTGCATGTAATCGGTGGAGGCGGCGCCTGCATTGTTGGGGTTGGCCATGCCGTTCTGCACCAACCACATTGTGGCGGCCTGTAGATCGCCGAGGGCTTTGGACAGTGGCTCGACGTAGGGCTTCATCGCCTCGTCATCTTTATGCTCGGAGCACAGTTTGCCGACTTCTTTGAAGTAGGCCTGTACGGCGCGACCGCCTTTCGAGGGCAGCTTGCGGCCCACGAGGTCGAGCGCCTGAATGCCGTTGGCACCTTCGTAAATCATGGCGATGCGGGCATCGCGAACGAACTGCTCGACGCCTTGGTCTTTCGTGTATCCGGTGCCACCGAAGACCTGCTGGGCCATAACGGTGTTGTCGAAGCCCTTGTCGGTCAGCACGCCTTTGAGAACCGGAGTGAGCAGCCCCATGATGTCGTCGGCGTTCTGTTTTTCATCTTCATCGTCGGAACGGTGGGACAGGTCGCCTTTCAGCGCGGTCCACAGAACCAGCGCGCGGGCTGCTTCGTTGAAAGAGCGGATCGTCAGCAACACACGGCGGATATCCGGGTGCACGATGATCGGGTCTGCTTTTTGGTCGGGGTATTTTGCGCCGGTGAGCGCACGGCCCTGCACACGGTCACGGGCCCAGTCGGCAGCGTTCTGGTAGGCGACTTCGGATTGGGCGAGGCCCTGAACGGCCACACCGAGGCGGGCTTCGTTCATCATCACGAACATGGCGGCGAGGCCTTTGTTCTCTTCGCCAACGAGGAAGGCTTTTGCGCCTTCGTAGTTCATCACGCATGTGGCGTTGCCGTTGATGCCCATTTTATGTTCGAGCGAACCGCAAGACAGTTTGTTGCGCTCGCCGGGATTGCCGTCTTCATCGAGAATGTATTTTGGGCAGACGAAGAGCGAAATGCCTTTGGTGCCCTCCGGTTCGCCTTCGATGCGGGCGATCACGAGGTGAATGATGTTGGACGACATGTCGTGTTCACCAGCGGAGATCCAGATTTTCTGGCCTGTAATGGCGAAAGAACCGTCATCATTGCGGGCAGCTTTTGTGCGCAACATGCCAAGGTCTGTACCGCAATGGGGCTCGGTCAGGTTCATGGTGCCGGACCATTCGCCCGACAGCATTTTGGGAACATATGCCTGCTTCTGTTCTTCGGAAGCGTGTTCCACGAGCGCAGCCGCCGCGCCGGCTGTAAGGCCGGGATACATGCCGAAGGCCATGTTGGCGGAAGAAACATATTCCTGAACGACGGCGTTCAGCGTGGCTGGCAGGCCTTGTCCGCCATATTCTTCAGGGAAGGGCAGTGCGCCCCAACCGGACTCGGAATAGAGGTCGTAGGCTTCTTTGAAGCCTGTCGGTGTTTTCACCGTGTTGTCGAAGCCATCGCCTTCGGTCCAGACGCAGCCTTCCTTGTCGCCGACTTCGTTGAGCGGCTGGAGAACTTCCGCAGACATCTTGCCCGCTTCACCAAGGATCGCTTCCAGCATATCCGGTGTCGCGTCTGCGAAACCGGGCAGGTTGTTGTAGCGCTCGATGTTGAGCACATCGTTGAGGATGAAAAGGGAGTCCTGAACGGGGGCGGTATATGTCGGCATGGTGTGTCCTCCTGCGGGCCGGGTTTGTCCTTGATCACCAAGGTCGCGGCCAAAAAGTCATCGCAGGGCGTGTGCGTACCCCGCGTTTCGACATGGAAACTGACATGGTTTTGCATTCAAGTCCAGAACTCTTCCGTTTACGTATACGTCAATTATTTTTTAGACCCATGATTGTGGACAAGTTGAGCCCTACAGAGTGCAGATCAGAATGCGATGGGTGCAATCATCGTTAACGAATTCGCTCAACTTAACGGCCTGTTTACCATGATAATAAAAGGTCGGCGCAGTGGCATCCTTTCGACGGGTGCGTTCCGTATCGACCCATATACGTTTGGTGTCGTTCGTTACTGTGAGAGTTTAGATGCGTCAGCCCAATCAACAGCAGCCCACCCGCACCATTCAGGTGAACCGTGGCCCGTTTCAAAACGCGGCAGGCCATAGCGCTGTAGGCATGGGTGGACCGGCAGATGTAGAAGCGGAGCGCATTTCCAACCTGCGCCGCACCATCGAACAGCTGGAGCAACGTCTGCATCAGTCGCAGAACCCCGCCCATGGAATGAACATGGGCTATGGTGGCGCTCCCATGATGATGGCGAACCAAGGCTACATGGCCCAGCCTGCCGATAGTGGCCTGCACAACCAGCTGGCCGCGATGCGCCAGCAGATTGATTCGCTGAACAGTAATTTCCAAACGAAGACCGGTGGCGGGTCGAACGCACCTATTGATCGTTTGACCGCACAGATTGCCGAACGTCAGGCAGCACTTGACGCTGGTGCAGAAGCGCAGCGCGCTGGCATGAGCAAGATTGACGATCATCTTGGTCGCATCAGCCAGGAGCTGTCGCAGCTTCACAGCGCGGTGCCCGCCAATGAAATTTCCCGCATGGCCGGTGCCATCGAGGAAATGCGCCGGGGCGTAAAATTTGATTCTGATGACTTCAAGCGCCTCGAAAACGAGCTCTCCGAGCTGCGTACCGGCATTCGTTCCGAAATGCGTACGGTCGTTTCCGATTCGGTCGCGCCGCAGATTGAGCAGTTGGAAGAGCTTGCCCGCCATATTGATGCACTGACCACAAATTCTGCCAACACCGTTACGCCTCGCGTCGATCATCTTGCATCGCAGATCGATGCGTTGCGCCTGACCGTCGATGATCTTCCGCAGACATTGGCACTGTCGCGTCTCGATAGCCGTTTGAGCGAAATGTCTGATCGTTTGGACACCGGTGGTCTGCCGCAGGATTCCGTGTTGTCGCTGGAATCGCGTCTTGATGAAATTTCCCGTGCGCTCGTCGCTGTGTCCAATCAGGGCAGCCGCGCACCGCAGATGGATATGACCGGTATAGACCGTGTCGAAGCCCGTATGGGCGACCTTGGTCGCGCTGTTGAAAAAATGGCCAAGGGCATGGCGTCCAAGAAGGGCGCTCAAGGTGATCTCGGTGGCTTGGCTTCGCGTATCGATGGCTTGCACGAGCGCCTTGGTTCTTTCGAAGCATTCACGAAATCTGCTGATGGTTCAGGCGGCGTCTTCGCTTCCCACGATCTCACGCAGATCGAGAGCCAGCTGAAAGTTCTAAACGACCGGTTGGACGAACAGCTCGCCCAATCTGCTGATTCCGGCACTTCGGGTCTTGAACGTCAGCTCAATATGTTGGCTGCCCGCGTTGATGAGGCGTCTGCGACCCATTCGACTGCAGCCCAGATGTCAAATCTGGAAGCACAGTTGGGTCAGATCGTGCGCCAGATGGGCAAACAGTCCACGCCTGTTGCCACGGTAGATTTCTCGCCGGTTGAAGCCCGTTTGGGCGATATTGAAAATCGCATCGAAGCGTCACACACTGCAAGCTTGGAAGCTGCGCAGTTCGCTGCTCAGCAGGCCGTGTCCATGATGGGCAATTCCGGTGGTGGCGATGCCGAGACTGCTCAGGTGATAGCTGGTCTTTCTGCCGATTTGCAAAAGCTGCAGGAAATGTCTCAGGCGGAACTGTCTGCCCGTGACGAGAATGCTTCTGGTATCGAGCATATGCTGTTGCAGGTTGTGGACCGTCTCGGTTCCATCGAAGCTTCCATGGCCAATGTCTCACATGCGGCTCCGGTTGCACCTGATTATGTTGCAACCGCTGCAAGCCTTTCCGCCAGTGCTGCGATGCCTGACACTCTTGCCTCTGCTGCGCCGCAGCCGATGCCGGAACCGCCGCGTTCTGCAATGGAAGCGCCTGCGCTCGATCCATACGCTGATATGGCACAACCAGCTCCACAGGCTGCGCCGCGTGACATGAACTTGTTTGATGACGCTGACGACCAGCCGCTTGAGCCAGGTCAGCAGCCACAAGCTGGCCCGCAAAGTAGCCGCCCGAACGACTATGATCGTATGATCGCGGATGCGAGCGAGCGACTGAATGACATGGCGCCGCCGCAGCCCGAGCCACAGCAGCTTGGTATGCCGCAATCATCGCGTGCGCCTTCGATTGGTGCTCCGGCGATGGAAACCGGCGATGGCCGTCCTGATGCTGTCGCCGCAGCCCGCCGCGCCCTTCAGGCCACCACAGCTGAAATGAATGCAGTGCGTGATGAAGTGAAGAGCGCCAAAGTCGGCACCTCGAAACTACCGGGTCCGCTTGCGAATATCGACTTTGCCCGTCTGCGCAAACCATTGGTCATGGGCGCTGCGGCGCTGTTGCTGGCTATCGCGGCCTTCACCGGCGTGAGCAAATTCATGTCCGCTGGCGACCCTATGATGGCAGAAGCGCCTGTCATCGAGCAGCCGCTTGTTGAACAGCCTGCAGTCGAGCAGTCCGTGATTGGGGATGCTTCCGACTCCGCCGAGCCATCCACGCAGTTTGCTGCCGCTGAAGGTTCGACAACTCGTGAAGTTGGTGCAGCACCGGCTGATGCCGAACGTGTTTCTGCAACTATCGAACCTGCGGCTCCTTCCGGCGATTACACTGCACCTGCTGCTGATACGCAGACAAATACGCAGACGGAGCAGGCTGCTATTGAAGCTCCCGAAGTTACACCGGCGCCTGCCACCGCTGCCTACGATGTTCCAAGTGATGCGGGTTCGCCTGCAATGGTTGCCGCAGCATCGGCAGGCGACGCCCGCGCGCTGTTCCATGTGGGCATGCGCTACAGCGATGGCACAGGCGTGACCCGCAATATGGCCAACGCTGGTACATGGTTCGAACGTGCCGCTGAAAAAGGCTACGCGCCCGCACAATATTCCATCGGTTCGATCTACGAAAAAGGCATCGGCCGTAAGCAGGACATCGCCAAGGCTGCGTCCTGGTACGAAAAGGCTGCCGAGCAGGGCAATGCCCGCGCCATGCACAACCTTGCAGTCCTTTACGCCACCGGCAAACCGCCGGAACTCGCAGCCGACATGGACAAGGCCGTTGGCTGGTTCCAAAAGGCCGCCGGTCTTGGCATCAAGGACAGCCAGTTCAACCTTGGCATTCTCTACGGTCAGGGTCGCGGTGCGGCACAGAACCTGGGCGAAAGCTACAAATGGTTCGCACTCGCTGCCAAGGCCGGTGACACCGACGCTGCCAACAAGCGTGACGAAGTTGCCAACGCCATGGACCCATCCGATCTTTCCGCTGCACGCAAAACGGTCAACGACTGGGCACCGGGCAAGTTGAACGATGATGTAAACCGCGCCGAGCTTCCTAAAGAATGGGAAGGCAACGGTTCCGCAGTTCGCAATGCGTCGTCTTCCGGTAACCCAACAGTTCTGAAGGCGCAGGCGCTGTTGAACCAGCGCGGTTACAATGTCGGTCAACCTGACGGTCTGGCCGGTCCCAACACCCGCAAGGCAGTTCGTGACTTCCAGCGCAGTGCGGGGATTCCTGTGACAGGCGAGATCGACCGCGAGACACTGCGCGCGCTGAATATCTAAGCCGAAATTGGTACTTTTGGTGCCAGATTACGCTTTCGGGCGACTCCATGTCGTCAGAGGCGTAAATTCCTTGCCAATGAGCCCCGCGACCGTTTGACACCGGGCCGGTCGGGGCGCATGACGGATTAACGCCGGGCAGCGGGGGCAAGCCTTTGCGATCCGGCACGTCGCCCATGTTTTTACCGCAGTGGGACGCAATTTTTTTGCGTCTTGCCGTGCGCCTTAGTTCAAGGTTGCCGTTTGTGAATATCTACCTCCCGATTGCGGAAATGTCGGTCAACATCCTCGTGCTGTTTGGCATGGGGGCGGGCGTTGGTTTCTTGTCCGGCATGTTTGGCGTTGGCGGCGGCTTTCTGATGACGCCGCTGCTTATCTTCTACAATATTCCGCCTGCTGTGGCTGTTGCCACCGAAGCCAACCAGATCGTTGCATCATCATTTTCCGGAGCGCTGGCCCATTTCCGGCGAGGCACGGTTGATATTAAGCTTGGCGTGGTGCTGCTGATTGGCGGTATTGCGGGTTCGGTTATCGGGGTCGCGATCTTCTCGGAGCTGCGCAAGGCCGGTCAGCTCGATCTTATCATTTCTATTTTGTACGTGGTGTTCCTCGGTTCCATTGGCACTTTGATGTGCATCGAAAGCATCAATGCCATCCGCAAGAGCCGCCGTTCGCCGGAAGAGGTGGCGCCGCTTCCGGAGCAGAAAAACTGGATCACCAACCTGCCATTCAAAGTGCGGTTTGAAAAATCGCAGCTTTATCTCAGCGTCATTCCCATTCTTGTGCTCGGCATGTTGGTGGGCATCCTTGCTTCCATCATGGGGGTCGGCGGCGGCTTCATCATGGTGCCAGCGATGATCTACCTGTTGCGGGTGCCGACGAATGTCGTGATTGGAACATCACTGTTCCAGATCATGTTCGTGACCGCCTTTACCACCATCGCGCAGTCCGCGACCAACCAGACGGTGGATGTCGTTCTGGCTTTCATTCTTATGGTAGGCGGCGTCATCGGCGCGCAGTTCGGCGCGCGTGCTGGCACCAAGTTAAAGGGCGAGCAGTTGCGCGCCCTACTTGGCCTCATCGTTCTGGCCGTGTGTGCCCGCCTTGGCTGGGACTTGGTGAATATGCCGACCGAACTGTTCTCCCTCGATCTGGGAGGGCATTGATCATGAAACGCTTTTTGATCGTCGTACTGTCCTTCTTCATCGCCCCGATTTTCATGATGAAGGGTGCTGTCGCGCAGGAGCGTCCGAAAAGCAGCATCCAGATGGGTCTGTCCGACGAGGTGATCGAGATTTCATCATCTTTTGATGGGACAGATATTATTGTTTTCGGTTCTATCGAAAACCCCGACCCCATGTTGGTGTCCGAACAGCAGATGCTCGGGCAGGGACGCTATGATGTGGTCGTGGTCTTGTCCGGACCGATGCAGGAAGTGACCGTGCGCCGTAAGGAAAAGATCCTCGGCATTTGGGCCAACGGCGCTTCGGTTAAGTTTGGTGATGTGCCGGCCTCCTATGCCTACGCCACGACACGGCCTTTGTTTGAAATTGCCGAAGCTGTCGACGTGAAACTCTTGCAGATCGGTCTCGAAAACTTGTCTGTGGTACCGCGCGAAGTGGAAGAAGTAGAAGGCACCGCCGAGACTGCTGAAGACCTGCAAAGAGTCTTCCGCGAATCGCTGGCACGCTTGAAGATCGACAAGGATCTTTTCGAGGAAAATATTGGTGGCGTACAATTCCTGTCGCCGACCTTATTCAAGGTCGAACTGCCTATTCCGGCCAATGTACCGATTGGCGAACACACCGCGCGGGTGTTTCTATTCGCAGATGGCAAATTCCTTGATGCGCAGTTCGAGAAAATCTCCGTTCGCAAGATCGGGTTTGAACAGTTCACCTATAATTTGGCCCATTCCAACGGTCTGCTTTACGGTATCATCGCGGTTCTGGTTGCGATGTTCACCGGCTGGGCTGCCAGCGTGATTTTCCGCAAGGACTGATCGGGAGACCTTACTTCCTTGGCCTTTCAGATACCCAGACAGAAACCGGATGCTACACCGGCAAACGCGCTAGAACAGACCAGCCGCGCCGGTTGGTTGTTGTCGCTGGCTGGTTACGTTCCTTTTGCGGCACTTGCTTTGTCGTTGTTCATTCTTGCCGATGACCATCCGTGGTACAGCTTGGCTCAACAGGCTTTGGCCACTTATGGCGCGGTAATTTTATCATTTCTTGGCGGCACCCGTTGGGGGCTAGCGCTGCAAACGCGCAATGAAGATGTTGCGCCGCGTGTGCTTGTCTTATCCATCGTACCGTCGCTGGTTGGGTGGTTCAGCCTTCTGGCTCCTGTGCCGTATGTTTTCGCCATTCAGGCGCTGGCCTTTGCGGGGCAGGGTGCGTGGGACGCTTTCACAGGGCCGGATCAGGGCTTTCCCCAGTGGTTTTCAAAACTGCGCTTGTGGCTGACTTTGATTGTTACCGGCGCACTTGTCGTCGCGTTTTTTGCAACGGTTCAGCAATCGCCGCTTGGATGAACAGCTTGATGGGCACGAACCGGTTGCCTACATGCAGGCCGATCCGCGGAGAGGCGTCGAGCTTGCACCGCGAGCGTATTGGAGACGAAAACTATGTCAGGTTCGGTCACTCGGTTTCTCGGTGGTTCACCCGCAGCGGTGGCGGTGAAGCTCTTCATCGCATCGCTGATCGTCGGCGTCATCATGAGCACGCTCGGTTGGACGCCCATGGTGATCTGGGACGGTGTGATCCGTTTCTTCGCCAATATCTGGGAACTGGGCTTCGATGCGCTGGCGTCTTCAGCGGAGTATCTGTTGCTCGGCGCTGCCGTGGTCATTCCGGCCTTCTTCATCATCCGTTTGTTCAGCTTTCGCTCGCGCGACTGACGCTGCTCGGGCAAGCTAGGGCGTGAACAAAACCGCACGTCCTTTTCATGTCGGCCACCGTGAGGTGGTATCGATTGCATGGCCCACCACGCTGGCTTTCTTGTCCACCCCGCTGTTGGGGCTTGTGGATACAGGTGTGGTTGGGCGGTTGGGTGACCCCGCGCTGCTCGGTGGTCTTGCGCTGGGCGCTATCCTTTTCGACATCGTTTTCACGACGTTCAATTTCCTGCGCGCCAGCACCACGGCGCTGGTGTCTCAGGCGGTTGGTGCCGAAGATGAAGAGCAACAACGGGTCGTGCTGCTGCGCGCTATGGCGTTGTCGGCTGCGATCGGGCTTGTGGTTCTGTTGCTGTCGCCGCTGATCTTGTCGGGTGGCTTGTGGGCGATGGAAAGCACGGACGCCGTGGAAGGCGCGGTGCAGGATTATTTCACCATCCGCATTATCTCTGCACCGCTGACACTGCTGAACTATGCCACGCTTGGCTGGCTGCTGGGGCAGGCGCGGGCCGGTGTGGCGCTGTTCCTGCAAACCATATTGAACGGCTCCAACATCGTGTTGTCGATCTATCTTGGCCTGCATCTCGGCTGGGGCATTGAAGGTGTGGCTTGGGCGACCGTCATTGCCGAAGGGTTGGCCGTCATCTGCGGGTTCGTTCTAATCGCCCGCTCCATGCGCGGATTTGCGTTTCCAAGTATGGCTCGTCTGTTCAACCCCGAAGCGCTGAAGCGCTTGTTCGGGGTGAACCGTGACATCATGATCCGCTCGTTCTGCCTGCTTTTTGCTTTTGCGTTTTTCACCACCCAAGGCGCGAAATTTGGGGAAGAAACATTGGCTGCCAATGCGGTGTTGATGAATTTTTTTCTCGTCTCCGGTTATTTTCTCGATGGTTTTGCCACCGCCGCCGAACAGCTCGCCGGTCGTGCACTAGGCGCAAATTACCGTCCCGCCTTCGATCGCTCTGTTCGGCTGACATTGATCTGGGGCTTCGTGCTGGCGGGCTTTGCCACTTTCGCGTTTTTCGCAGGCGGGCCGTGGTTGATCGATATGTTGACCACCGACGAGACCGTGCGTGAAATCGCCCGCACCTATTTGCCGTGGGCCGCCATGACGGCGCTGGTGGGTGTTGTGGCGTTTCAGATGGATGGTGTTTTCATCGGCGCAACATGGTCCAGCGATATGCGGAACATGATGATCCTTTCGCTGGTCGTCTATCTCATCGTGTGGTGGTTCGCCGTACCGCTGATGGGAAATCACGGATTGTGGTTGGCGCTGAATGTGTTTCTTGGCGTTCGCGGCATCACGCTTTATGCGCGATTGCCCGTGCGGCGGGCGCAGTCGTTCAATACAGACTGACCGGAAACCAGCGCAGGTAGAGTTCTGCGAAGATGCCTTTGTCGTTGATCGAGCGCAGCGCATAATCGACGGCATCACGCAGTGTGCGGTTATCTTTTGGTAGCGCCACGGCCAGTTCGCCGGGGAAATATTGTTTCGACAGATACGGCCCGCCGACAAAGCGGCAGCAGGGTGCCGCCGTTGCTTCTTCGCGTTGCAGCAGGAACGACGTTGCTAAACCGTCAGCAAACATCGCGTCCACCTGATCGGCTTTCAGAGCGGCGAATGCGGCGTTCAGGGTCGGGAACGCGCGGGGACTGATGCGGTCGAAGGTGGCTTTGGCGAAAGCGGCGTGTGCGGTGCCTGCAACCACCGCCACGGTTTTTCCAGACAGTGCCCGCGTCAGCGGTTCCTGAAGTGATGTATCGATTCGCCCTACGAACCGTGCGGGCAGGCGGAAATAGCGTTTGGAAAAATCTAGATTGCGGCGGGTTGCGGGCGTGATCGCCGTGCCCGCAAGCAAGGCATCGCCCTTGCCATCGCGCAAAGCTGCTTCCAACTCGCCGAACGGTAGAGCCTGTATCTGGCAGACCGGCAGCAATTCCAGCTCTGCACAAATGGCGCGGGCGAGATCGATGTGGAAACCTACGAGCCGTTTTTGATCGTCTACAAAAGAGAATGGCGGGAAATCTGTTACCGTGAGGAACCGCATACGGGGCAGCGCCCGCACGTCGGGTTTGATAAGTCTGTCCTGCGGGTCCCAGAAATTCGGGATGCGCGGTGCGTCTGAAGGTGCAGTTTGCGCCAAGGCAGGGGCTGCAAGCACTATGGTCATCAGCAATATGGCGAGGCGTGAAAACACGGGCGAAGCTAGCCGTTTGGTTGGGTGCGGTTTACCGCATGATCGCTAGACCGCAACTGGGTTGCCTGCAAGGTCGCGATACGCTTGCCAGACGCATTCAAACGGTCTAACACGCACGCGCAACACGACGGTCGGGCAGGGCATGCCTGGGCTGTTCGCTGAGCGCGAAGATGGGACAACACTTCCAGTTGGCCATCGGCATGGCGGCTTCATCGGCCACTTTTGCCACACACCATAATCAAGCGCATATGGGCTTATCCGGCTTCGATCGGGCAATTTCCAATGTGTATCAAGGAGCGACAAATGCCCAAGATGAAGACGAAATCGAGCGTTAAAAAACGCTTCAAGGTCACGGCCAGCGGTAAGCTGAAAGTGGGTCAGGCTGGTAAACAGCACGGTATGATCAAGCGATCCAACAAGTTTCTGCGTAATGCACGCGGCACTATGGTTCTTTCCGAGCCGGATACGCGGATCGTGAAGAAATTCATGCCGTACATCGCCAAGTAATTCACCGACCGACCGGCCTTCCCAAAGCGAAGGCACATTTTCAGGAGCCAAATCATGGCACGCGTAAAACGGGGCGTTACATCCCACGCCAAACACAAAAAAGTTCTCAAAAAAGCCAAGGGTTACTACGGTGCCCGCCGCACGCAGATCAAGGTTGCCCGCCAGGCAGTCGAAAAAGCTGCACAGTATCAGTATCGTGACCGCAAGGCCCGCAAGCGCGATTTCCGCAAGCTGTGGACCCAGCGTTTGAACGCGGCTGCCCGTGAGCACGGCCTGACATATTCCCGCCTGATCGACGGCATGACCAAAGCCGGCATCGAGGTGGATCGTAAAAACCTGTCCGACATGGCGATCAATCAGCCCGAGGCGTTTGCAGCCGTTGTTGCCGCAGCGAAGAAAGCGCTGGAATATCTCAAGGACACCACGCCGAACGCATTTGAAGCCGCCGTCAAAAGCTGACCGCGTTTTCCGAACTGACGTAATTTTGGGAAGCCCGTGGCAGCAAACGCTGACACGGGCTTTCTCGTTTTGAGGACAAAGATCTCATGACCGATATGACGGAACTGGAGACGCTGGAAGAGCGCTCGCTGGCCGACATCACCGCCGCATCCGATCTCGACACACTGGAAGGTGTGCGGGTGGGAACACTAGGCAAAAAAGGCACTGTCTCCGCCCAGATGAAGCAGCTTGGCGGTATGGATGCCGAGCAACGCAAGGTCATGGGCCCAGCGCTCAACGGCCTAAAAAACCGCGTGGGTGATGCGATTGCCTCGCGCCATGAAGAGTTGAAACGTGCGGCTATCGAAGCGCGGCTGGTTTCGGAGCGGGTCGATGTGACCTTGCCCGTGCAGGCCGGACCGCAAGAGCGCGGGCGCATTCATCCGATTACGCAGGTGATGGATGAGATCACCGCGATCTTCGCCGATATGGGTTTCGCCGTTGCCGAAGGGCCGGACATCGAGACCGATTATTACAACTTCACAGCGCTGAATTTTCCCGAAGGCCATCCGGCCCGCGAAATGCACGACACATTCTTCTTCAACCCGGACGAGAACGGCGAGCGCCGCGTGCTGCGAACCCACACGTCGCCCGTGCAAATCCGCACCATGGAAAAGCAACAGCCGCCCATCCGCATCGTCATTCCCGGCAAGACGTATCGTCAGGACTCCGACGCAACGCACTCCGCCATGTTCCATCAGCTCGAAGGTTTGGTGATCGACAAAACTGCCAACATCGCGAACCTGAAATGGACGCTGCAGGAATTCTGCCGCACGTTTTTCGAGGTGGATGACGTGAATATGCGCTTCCGCCCGTCCTTCTTCCCGTTCACCGAACCATCGCTGGAAGTCGACATTCAGTGCGACCGGTCAGGTGCCGAAGTGAAGTTCGGCGAAGGCGATGACTGGATGGAAATTCTCGGCTCCGGCATGGTGCACCCCAACGTGTTGCGCGCCGGTGGATTGGACCCTGACGAGTATCAAGGCTTCGCATGGGGCATCGGTATCGACCGCATCGCCATGCTGAAATACGGCATGCCCGACCTGCGCCCCTTCTTCGAAGCCGACCAACGCTGGATCGACCATTACGGCTTCCGCCCACTGGACATGCCAACATTGTTCGGTGGGTTGAGTGCGTGATGCTAGAAGTCTTAGATAGCCTATGGGGATTTTTTGAACCGATACACGCTCAAATTCTCTCCGTGGCCGTCACCCTTTTTCTCGGTTTTATTTATTGGCTTTTCCGAGCCCGGGTTAAATTAATATGGGGTCAAGCCAACAACAGTTTGAACTTCATTCAGCATGACGATGCCGATACTGAAATTTTTTGCGTAAAGCATTATCTACAGAATACTGGAAGAAAGCCCGCAACGAATGTCGAGTTTGTTTTCTCTACAAAACCCAACAGTATTCGAGTTTGGGAGCCACGAGAACATGAGATAAAATCCATCTCAGGTGGCGATGAAGTGGTTTGTATTCCGTACATATCTCCGGGGGAATTGGTCATCATAGACAGTGTCTATATTAACAGGCGCGCTGGTTTTGTGTCTTCCGTGAAATGCTCGGAGGTTCAGGCTAAGGAAGTAAGGTTTTGGACTAACAGAAATTTTGGCAATGCATTCAATGTCACTGCTTTAATTTTCTTCATACTGGGTTTCGCATTTGTGGCGCAGCTCATTGTTGAGATTGCCTTGGAGGCTTCGTCATGAAATTCACCCTGTCCTGGCTCAAGGATCACCTTGAGACCGATGCCACACTGGACGAGATCGTCGAGCGGTTGACGATGATCGGGCTTGAAGTCGAGGCGGTCGATGACCGCTCGTCCTATCAGCCGTTCACAATTGCCAAGGTGCTGTCCGCGGCACCGCACCCTGATGCTGACAAGCTGCAAGTGTTGTCCGTCGATATTGGCGCGGCTGATCCGTTGCAAGTTGTGTGCGGTGCGCCGAATGCACGGGCTGGGCTGGTTGGTGCGTTTGCCGGACCTGGCACTTACGTGCCGGGTATCGATGTTACGTTAGGTGTCGGCAACATTCGTGGTGTCGAGAGTTTCGGCATGATGTGTTCCGAGCGCGAGCTGGAGCTTTCCGAAGAACATGACGGCATCATCGACTTGCCGGAAACTGTGCTGGCTGATGCGCCCGTAGGCTCGTCATTCGCGGATTACGCAGGGTTGAACGATCCGGTGATCGAAATCGGCATCACGCCCAACCGGCCTGATGCGCTCGGCGTGTCCGGCATCGCGCGTGATCTTGCTGCCAGTGGAATGGGCACGGTAAAAACGCCTGCTGTACCGGCCATCGAAGGGCAGGGCGATTGCCCTGTCTCTGTCGATCTGTCGACGGCTGGCGATTTCTGTCCGGCTTTCGGCCTGCGCCTTGTGCGTGGCGTGAAGAACGGGCCGTCACCGAAATGGATGCAGCAGCGGTTGAAGGCCATCGGTCTGCGTCCGATTTCCGCGCTGGTGGATGTGACCAACTACATCACCTTCGACCGCGGTCGCCCGCTGCATGTGTTCGATGCTGACAAGGTGAAGGGCAGACTTGTGGTTCGCCCTGCCACCGGTGAAGAGACGATGCTTGGTCTCGACGGCAAGGAATACACGCCGACTGCAAAGCATTATGTGATCGCTGATGATAACGGGCCGGAATCGCTGGCTGGTATCATGGGTGGTGAGGAATCCGGCTGCACTGAAACGACTGTGAATGTGCTGGTGGAATCTGCCTTGTGGGACCCTCTGACGGTTGCCCGCACGGGTCGCGACCTCGGCATCATCACCGATGCGCGCTATCGTTTTGAACGCGGTGTCGATCCGCAGTTCATGGAAGCTGGTCTCGATCTAGGCACCGCCATGGTGATGGAGCTTTGCGGTGGTGAACCGTCGAAAGCGGTCATCGCTGGTGAAGTGCCGACGCCTGATCTGGTGATCGAATTCCCACTGTCGGAAACGAAACGTCTAACGTCCATCGACGTCGATGGCGATACGGCGAAAGCCACGTTGGAACGTCTTGGTTTCACCGTCGGTGGTATCGGCGACACGTTGACCATCGGCGTTCCTGGCACACGTCCGGATGTGCACGGCAAGGCCGATATCGTGGAAGAGCTGATGCGGATGCACGGTGTCGATAATATCGAGCCGCAGCCGCTGCCTGCGCTGGCTTCTGTCGGTGAGCGTGTATTGACCACACCGCAAATTCGAACACGTCTGGCCAAGCGCACACTGGCGACGCGGGGCATGAGCGAAGCGGTTTGCTACTCGTTCATCTCCAAAGCGCAGGCGGAACTGTTCGGCGGTGGCGATGATGCGTTGGAACTGGCGAACCCTATCGCCTCCGATATGTCCCATATGCGCCCCAGCCTTTTGCCCAGCCTGCTGGCCGCTGCTGGTCGCAATGTTGCGAGGGGCGTCGGTGATCTGGCTATCTTCGAAGTGTCGCACGTTTATCGTGGTGTCGAAGTCGCCGACCAGCATCGCGCAGCGTCCGGTATTCGCCGTGGCACAGCGAAGCTGGAAGCAACCGGTCGTGATTGGCAGGGCAATACGGATGCAGTGGGCGTGTTCGACGCTAAGGCCGATGCGCTGGCCGTTATCGCTGCTTGCGGTATGGACCCGTCGAAGGTGCAGATCGAAGCCGGTGGGCCTGACTGGATGCACCCGGGCCGCAGTGGCACGCTGAAGCTTGGCCCCAAGGTCGTGCTCGGCTATTTTGGCGAGTTCCACCCCATGACGTTGGAAGCCATGGACGTGACCGGACCGTTGTGCGGTTTCGAGATTTTCATGGATGCCGTGCCGGAGCCGCGCCGCAAGGGTACCCGCTCAAAGGGTGCGTTGCATCTTTCGCCAATGCAGGCGGTAAAGCGCGATTTTGCTTTCGTCTTGGATCGTGACGTGCAGGCCACCGCGGTGCTGCGTGCCGCACAGGGAGCAGACAAGAAGCTCATCACCGATGTGAAAATCTTCGACCTGTTCGAGGACGCGAGCCTTGGTGCTGACAAGAAGTCGCTCGCAATCGAAGTGACCATGCAGCCTGCAGCCACCAGCCTTACCGATGAGGAAATCGATGCGGTGGCTGGTAAGGTGGTGGCCAACGTTGAGAAGACCACCGGTGGTTCCTTGCGAGGCTAGGGCAGAAAATTTCTCCGTTCGTCGCTTAAGGCGAACGGTATTTCTGGCGAAGGTGACAGTTGGTTCCTATCTATAATCCAACACAAACAACGAGGATTGCCCCATGACCAAAGCTCTGCTGATCGGCGATGAAGCGCCGGATTTCACTGCCCAGACCACCGAAGGCGAAATCAATTTTCACGAAGCCATCGACGGAAAATGGGCCGTGTTGTTTTCGCACCCCAAGAATTACACACCGGTTTGTACCACCGAGTTGGGCTATACAGCTAAACTGAAGGACAAGTTCGACGAGCGTAACGTGGTCGTGTTTGGCCTCTCCGTCGACAAATTGGAAGAGCATGCCGGTTGGGCCGCAGACATCGAAGACACTCAGGGCACCGCGCTGAATTTTCCGCTGATTGCCGATGATCGCACCGTGGCTGACCTTTACGGCATGATCCACCCAAACGCCTCCGACACCATGACGGTGCGTTCCGTTTACGTGATCGGGCCGGACAAGAAAATCAAAATGTCGCTGCAATACCCCGCGTCCACGGGCCGTAATTTCGACGAGATCATCCGCGTCATCGACTCGCTGCAGCTCACCGCGAAGCATAAGGTGGCAACACCTGTGAACTGGCAGCAGGGCGAAGATGTCATCATCGTGCCAGCCGTCTCCAATGAAGATGCCAAAGAGCTGTTCCCAGATGGTTGGAACGAAGTGCGCCCGTATCTGCGTGTCGTTCCACAACCTGGAAAATAAGTGTCCCGCACCCATTGATGCAGATATGACTCAGCGACGCCTCTTGTTGTGAGGGGCGTCGCATTGCTGTCGCATTCATCGTAATGTTCGAACCGAAGCAGTTGTTTCGGGGGAAACATTTCGATGGTCCAATTCAAGATTTTGATCTCAGGTGCGCTGGCCGTGCCGCTGGCTCTCACCAGCGTAGCTTACGGCGCGACGCCCGCTAAAAACCTGTTTGGCGCAAAGCGCGATGGCGCAAAAATGACGCCTGCCGTTTATGGATCCTACGCCAAGGGCTGTGTCGCAGGTGCCGAAAAACTCGCTGACAACGGGCCGAACTGGCAGGCCATGCGTCTTTCGCGCAACCGTCATTGGGCGCATCCTGAACTCATCTCATTAGTTGAACAGCTTTCCGTCGATGGAAAGAAAGTCGGTTGGAACGGTCTGCTTGTCGGCGATCTTACGCAGCCGCGCGGTGGGCCAATGACGTCCGGTCACGCCTCCCACCAGGCCGGTCTCGATGCTGATGTCTGGCTGACACCCATGCCGAACCGTCGCCTGTCCAACAAGGAACGCGAGAACATTTCGGCTACGTCCATGCTGGCCAGTCGAAACGGCAAGCTGACCAATCAAAAGCTCGACAAAAAGCGCTTCACCAGCGCTCATGCCGGTATCATTCGTACCGCTGCGCGCTACCGCAATGTTGAGCGTATTTTCGTGCATCCCACCATCAAGCAGGAATTGTGCCGCCAGAACCCAGACCGGCCAGCATGGCTCAAGAAAGTGCGGGCGCAGTTCGGCCACCATTATCACTTTCACATTCGTATCGGCTGCCCAGCTGGTTCCACAGGCTGCAAGCCACAGCGTCGGGTGCCATCCATGGGCTGCGATAAGGCCACGATGGATTATTGGTTCAAGGTTGCATACGGCCCGCGCCGTAAGCCAAAGCCTGGTGTGAAGCCGAAACCGCGCAAGCCAAAGCGCCAGATTACTTTAGCGCAATTGCCGCGCCAGTGCCGAGCGGTGTTGGCCGCGCCCGGAACCGCGGGAACGCCAGCGGTAGCAGCCGGCGCTGTTGCCTATCAGCAGCCCACAGGGCGCATCGCGACACCGTCGTTCCGCGCTATCGAGGGCGTGGCACAATAGGCTGCAGCGTCAACCAATAGCGCTTGGAGGAGGGCGTCAGCCCTCCGCGCTATGCTGTCAATGCGGGCGCAGGGCAGGCAACGCCTACGCCGCCGAGGTTGCAGTAGCCGCCGGGGTTCTTCGCCAAATATTGCTGGTGGGACTCTTCGGCATAGAAGAATTCTGGTGCATCCGTGATCTCGGTTGTAATGGTGCCGCGTCCTGCTTTCGTCAGTTCTGCCTGATAGGCATCGCGGCTGGCCTCTGCAGCAGCTTTCTGCGTGGCTGATGTGGTGTAAATGCCGGAGCGGTATTGCGTGCCGGTATCGTTGCCCTGCCGCATGCCCTGTGTCGGATCGTGAGTTTCCCAGAACAGTTTCATCAGCGCATCGAACGAAATCTCGGCAGGATCGAAAACCACGCGCACCGTTTCGTTGTGGCCGGTGAGGCCAGTGCAAACTTCGTTATAGGTCGGGTTCGGTGTAGCACCACCTTGGTAGCCGACGGCAGAAACCCAAACGCCTTGCTGTTCCCAAAACAGGCGTTCGACGCCCCAAAAGCAGCCCATGCCCACATAGACCTCTTCCATACCTTCTGGAACTTCAGCGGTGATGGAGCGGCCGTTGACGAAATGCGTGTCGGCGGTGGGTATGGCATTGGTGCGCCCGGGCAGAGCCGTATCGCTGGTTGGCATTTTCATTTTCGAGGTCAGGCGGTCGATGAGAAACATGTCAGGAGCCTTTCAAAAAGTACTTGGTCTAGCGGCTGGCGAAACGACCGAAGCGGTCATTTTTTGGTTGCCCACTCCACATCATGAGCATGGCGATGGCGAAGAAAACAATCCAGCCGGGAAGTTGCAGCACGAACAGTAGCGTCGGGTCCCACAGCAAAGCGTGGAGACCTGTAACAGTCGTTTGCAGCCATTCGAACGTGCCTGCACTGGTTGTTTGCCAAAGCTCGGCCAATGGCGTCACCACAGGGGCAGCAGCAGAAATGGAGCGTGTTAGATCGAGCACGGCTAAAACCAGCGCGAACGCCAACACTGCAAGGCCAACCACTCGAAGCAAAACGGAAAACACGGCTCTTTTCTCTTTCAATTGTCGGTGCATTCGTGAGCGCTTATCAGAAATGGGGCGTTGCGCTCACCAATGCAACACTGCTAATCGCCAGCGGTTGCAAAGCCCATCGTTTTCAGTGCTCTTTTGCGGTTGAATGATGCGCCCGCCCATGTATAACGCCCTCGGTCCCATGGGACCTGCGGAGAGGTGGCCGAGTGGTCGAAGGCGCACGCCTGGAAAGTGTGTAGGCGGGTGACCGTCTCCAGGGTTCGAATCCCTGTCTCTCCGCCATTAATCTCTAATATTGCTGGGTTTTCTCTAGAGCGCGCTATTGTGTCGACTTTTCGATGCCTTACGCGTGAGCGGATTCGAACGATCTCTGTTTCGTCTCGCGGTAGGGCCGAATTCCCTCCCTCCAGTTTCAAACCGCGATTTCAGTGGGTGTGGTTTTGGTTACTCTGAATCTGCGGCGGCGGTGATCGCGTAGATCGTCAGTCCCAAGTTGCTGGTGTTGGTCAAATAAAATTCTGTCACCCAGTGCCCTTTGGGAACGATCATGAGTTTCGGTGTTGAGATGTAGAGCGCGTGGTGAGCATTCTCGCATCTAGCATCTGCGATTTCGGAGAGTTCGCGCTCGTTGGACTGCGGCCAGTTAAACCGACCAGCTGATAGAATGGCCTATGCCAGTTGGAACAATTGTGCCTGCCCGGTCCAGTCATCGGGGATGCCGATGTCCAGCACCTTCCTGCTGGTCAGTTCAGGCGGTTGCTGACCGGTGCAGATCGTTTCCACGATGGAGGGCGATAGGAATTGACCTGCTCCAAGATAACTGGATCGAATTTGGTTAGAGTTTTCGGCTTCAATTTCTTGGTTGGAAGAAGGAGCAGAAGCCATGAAGGCATCCAATTTTTCGGACGCGCAGAAGGCGTTCATTTTGAAGCAAGGCGATGATGAAACGCCGGTGGCAGAGATATGCCGTAAGGCCGGGATCAGTCAGGCGACGTTTTTCAATTGGCGCAAGAAGTACAAGGGTCTGCTGCCGGACGAGATGCGCCGGCTGAAGGCTTTGGAGGATGAGAACGGTCGTCTGAAGCGGATCGTCGCTGACCTGACGCTAGACCGTGAGATGCTGCAGGATGTCATCCGTCGAAAGCTCTGAGGCCTGCCCGGAAGCGCAAGCTTGTCGACGGGATGTTGGTGGATTGGGGAGTGTCGATCCGGCGCGCGTGCAAGGCGCTTCTGTTCGACACCTCGACCTACCACTACAAGTCCCGTCGACCCGGTCAGGCCCCACTGGAACGCCGTATTAAGGAGATCTGCGAGACACGCGTACGCTACGGATACCGTCGCGTGCATGTGATGCTTATGCGCGAGGGATGGACGATCAATATGAAGAAGACGCATCGTATTTACAGGGAGTTAGGCCTGCAGCTGCGTAACAAAAAGCCTAAGCGACGGGTGAAGGCGAAGCTTCGAGATGACCGTGAGACGGCCGTCGAACCAAACGATGTGTGGGCGATGGACTTCGTCCACGATCAGCTCGCAACTGGGCGTAAGCTGCGGATCCTGACCATCGTCGACACCCATTCACGCTACTCGCCAGCCACCGATCCATGCTTCAGCTACAAAGGGCCTGACGTGGTCGAAACGCTCGAACGCGTCTGCGCAGAGATCGGCTATCCAAAGACGATCAGGGTCGATAACGGCAGCGAATTCATCTCGCGCGATCTCGACCTATGGGCCTATATGAATAAGGTCACGCTCGACTTCTCACGGCCTGGCAAGCCGACGGATAACGCCTTCATCGAGGCGTTCAATAGCAAGTTCCGACAGGAATGTCTGAACGCCCACTGGTTCATGACGCTTGCAGATGCGGCTGAAAAGCTGGATGCTTGGCGTAGAGACTACAACGAGGTCCGGCCTCACAGCTTGATCGGATACAAGGTCCCGATCGACATACATATTCCCGGTGGCGCAACCAGCCCGTCACCGTGATCGAAGCTCGGAAACTCTACCGGACATCGGTCCAACTTTCGGTCCCAGAGCAATCAACCGACGAATTCTCCATATGACTGGAGGAAAGTCGGGTCGCAGGTCAACGGGCGATGCCGTTTTCGCTATAGACCTTTTGAATCGAGTCTTCGGGTCGGTGTTGGCGCAGTCTTTGTGCGGATGATGTTTGAAGCAAGCCTCTCATTTGGATGTTGCCCGATACACTCCGTCCCAATCGGCAGGGATGCCGATCTGAATCATTTTATCGATGCGCTCTGCGTACAGAGCGTAGAGCTTGTCCAGTGAGGGGAAGTCTGTGGCTTCTTCTGCTGTAGTGCCTCGTGCATCCGCAGCTGCGCTTGAAGCCTGCGACATGGCTATCAGAGCTTCTTCCATGTCTCCGGAGCGCCACGCATTTATCATTCGAGTGTGGCTTTGAGATAAAGTGTTGAAAGCAGGAGATTTTGATAAAGCGGCATCTCCTAAAACTGTGTGGACTGTCAGCGGTTGATCACGGCCTATGACGCCGAGTGTATCTATTTCCAAGGTGGCGAAACCGGTGACGTTTTCCAGCGTCTCTTCTGCAACCAAATTGTCGAGACCGTAGAGTTTCGTCTGACCCTCCACCCGTGAGGCCACATTCACGGCATCCCCGATGGCGGAATAATTGAAACGTTGCGACGATCCCAAATTGCCTACGCAGCATGCGCCAGTGTTGAGGCCGATACCAATTTCGATGGGTCGCGCTGAAGCCTGATTCATGATCGCTAGTTCAGAACGCATGGTTAGCAGCGAAGCACAGGCCTTTGTGCGGTGGTCCGGTGTGTCGAGCGGCGCGTTCCAGAACGCCATTATGGCGTCACCCATATATTTGTCGATCGTCGCGCCACGCTTCAGCAGTGCATCGGTCATCGGCGTCAGAAAGTCGTTCAGCAGTTCGGTCAGCGCTGTCGGATCGAGTCCTTCGGACAGGGTGGTGAAGCCGCGGATATCGCAGAACAGGATCGTTAGTTCCTTCTCCTCACCACCGAGTTTCAACGAGTCCGGATTTTGCGCTAATTGCTCCACAAGGGAGGGGGCGAGATAGTGACTGAAGGCCGTACGGACGAACCTGCCCTGGCGCTCCGTCACCAACAAGTCTGCAGCGACGCCGCCAATATAGGCAGCAGCCAAAGTCAGCAATGGCAATACGGGGGAGAACAGCAGCCCGTGGACATCGAATGCGTACCAGAAGCTAAGCACCGTGCCCGTTCCCATTACTAAAGCCGCGAGCCCGTCACCGAGAGGCGGCAGGAAAGGCATGGCACATAAAAGGATAAGTGCCAGAAAAATTGCCACTAACCGCTCAACGCCCGGGCCGTAGTCTGGCTGCGCTATCAACTGTCCGGATATGATCTGGTCGAGAATATCAGCGTGGATGGTCACGCCTGGCACAAGCGGTGCCAAAGGTGTGGCACGAAGATCCAGCAGACCGGCAGCTGACGTACCAATCAAAACGATATGGTTGGCGACGGCTTTTTCCAGCGCATCATCGCTCAGGTCGTTCTCATCAGGGTAAAGCAGTTGCCGCATGGTGATCGTAGGTTTCACGTCGGGTGAAGAATGCCAGATAGTGATTGCCCCGTCGGCATCCGTCGGCACCTCCAATGCCCCTACCTTCACCGCCACAAGATCGGTCTCGCCTCCCGCTGTTTCTCCTGACGCATCACTGGCTTTCAGAATGAAAGCTCCGGCTCCCTGCACGACGCGGAGGGTTTCCATTGCAAGCGAAGGGTACCACTTGCCGTCATTGCCGATCACCAATCTGACGCGGCGCACCACTGCATCCAACTGTTCTTCTGGGTCGTAGTTCACGTCACCGATACCCGTGGCCGCCGCGTCGAGTATTGGGAGATTGCGGACGGCATTAAGACCTTTTCCCATCAACCTTTCCGGCACGGTGCCTGAGACGGCATGGCCTGCCTTGGGCGCAGGCGCTGCTTGATCGGAGCTGGATGATAAACGCATGCCAGTCACAACCGCGACGTTTGAAAAGGCGTCTGCCAGAACGCGGTCGTTGTCGAGAATGTCGGTCTTGGCGGGTAAAGACACTTGCGCTCCCGCTTGTGTCAGTCCTTCCACTGCTCTTAATGGCGAGGTGCGGTCTGCTTCGGAAAAGATGACGTCGAAGACGACTGCAGCAACGCCCAACTCCTGCAAACGGAGCACCACATCTGCGATGACCGTGCGGGGCCAAGGCCATTGCCCGACACGGCGGATCGAAGCTTCATCAATATCGAGCACCACCACATCGGAGCCGGACCACGCACGCGGCTTCAACCGCTGATAGCTATCGAAGGCTAAAGTATCCAATGTGGTCAAAGGCTTGGATGGCCAGAATGCCATGGACCAAACTGCAAGTGCCGCCAACAAGCCAAACAGCCAAACCGAGACAAATTTGTTGCGCAGAAGCCTCATCGCCTGTGTGATTCAACACAGACAGGAGTGGTCGGGTCGCTCATGTAGCTGCTTTCATTGACTCGTCCAACGCAGACCTCGTACCCAATTCGTCAGGGGCCGAACTCGGGAACGGCAAGATTATGATGCAAGATTGTCATGTGACGACAACCGTATGCAAGCGCATTGGCAAGCAACAGCTTGGCAAGTGCGTGGCTGCTGCTGTCCTGTCCCTCTCGCTTGCGACGACTGCGATGAATGACGCTTCGGCGCAAAGTGCGACCGCTGACCTTATAACCTTCGATCAGGTTCTTGCAGCGCCGGATGATCCCCAACTTAATCTTGACTACGCCCAACAAGAGGTTCGCTCCGGCAGGCTGCAGCAGGCATCTGCTGCTTTGGAACGGTTGCTTCTGTCACGCCCAAATTGGGATGGTGTCCGGCTCTATTATGGTGTTGTGCTCTACCGGCTAGCCGACATGCAGGGCGCTATCCGCGAGCTGAGCATTTTGGAGAACCGCCCGCTCAGCGCGGCACAAGAAAAAGATCGCGTCAAATATCTGGCACTGGCCAAGCAGGCGAACAAACGGCTGCGAGTAACATCACGTTTTTCACTTGGCGCGCGTGTCGACTCCAATCCTAATCGCATAGGCGATGGGGTGGCAGATCCCGACGATGAGTCTGATTTTGGTTTTACCGGGTCGTCGCGCTTCCGCGTGGAATACGATATCCCCACTAATCCCGGAGACTATCTGTTCTTTCAATCGGTTGGTGCGACAAACATCTTTGCAGATGGTGATCAGGCCGATTTCCTGGGCTCCCAGCAAAAAGCAGGCGTGGTTTTCAATGGCCGTACCTTTATCGTCTCGCCCTACATCCACTATGGCACGACCTGGCTGCAGGATGATAGATTTCGCAATCAGTGGGGCGCTGGTGTGGATACATCTTTTGCCTTGTCAGATACCGTGACAGCGCTCGCAAAATATCGCGCATCCTACGAAGACTACAGAGTGACCGATTTCTCAACGATCGGAAGTCAACGCGATGGTTGGCGTCATGAAGTGCGTGCCGGATTTCGCTGGCGACCCACTGACCGCCAGACATTCACGCTCACCGGTCTATGGGCTGACAAAAACGCGGATTTTGACGGCTACTCCTACAATCGACACGGCGTCCGTTTGCGGTCGTTCTCCCTGCTTGGAGATGGATGGTATCTAGACACTAGCTTGGCAGCCACCCGGACCGATTACGACACATTCGACAATTTCTACACAAGCGCTGCCACCGGTGCGCGCGAGGAAACTTTGGTGAAGGCCCGTGCAGCCGTTGGCGTGCCACTCTCCACCCTGTTCGCTAAGTCCGGCTTCGAGCTGACAGAAGCTATCGGTGACATAGTCGCGCAAGTGGGTGTCACTTATTCTCATCAGAACGCCAATGTTCCCTTGCTCGATATCGAGAATGTCTCCGGTGACATACTCTTCACCAAACGCTTCGCGTTTTGAGAAAGGGAGCACGCACCATGACCCGCTTCAAAAGCCTCATTCTCACTGCGGCAATTTTCACAACCACCGCGGCCTATGCTGCACCATCTATCGGCACGTCCGCCGCTGTGCGGGGCGATGTCTTTGTGACCACAACTGGCACGAAGCGCGTTGCAAAGGTGCGCGACTCCATCCGCCTGCAAGATCAGGTGCTGACCAAAGACGACAGTGCGCTGCAGATACTTCTGGTGGACCGCACAACCTTTACCGTCGGCCAAAATGCCAATCTGACCATCACCAAATTCATCTACGACCCGACACAGGATTCCGGTGAACTTGCCGCTCGCGTGACCAAGGGGGCGTTCCGTTTCATGTCGGGTAACATCGGCAAGGCTAACCCCACCAATGCATCCGTCTCGACGCCATCAGCCACCATTGGCATTCGCGGTACCTTCTTTGAAGGTATCGTCGGTATCGACGCAATTGCGCTTGCTGACCTTGCCGGACTGAACACTGTGGGTGCTGATCAGCAGGCTGCGAGCATTGTCATTCTGCGGGGCCCGGGAAAATCTCGAAACACAATTGATCGTCCTGGCTCCATAGTGATCTCCAATTCTGGTGGATCGCGCCAGATTGCACAGCCTGGATACGCTGTTTTTGTTGCAAGCGCGGGGGCCACACCCAGCGCACCGTTTAAACTGACTATGGAAATGCAGGACTATCTCGACTTCTTCCTGCGCTCTGCCCCCAACGGTCCGCCGGTCAACCCTACCGGTCTGACAGGCACAGGCTCACAAGGGTCAGGTCAGCTAGATATACAAATCCCGATCGATCCTATCGACGATTTCGTTGATGATGGCATCACTGATCCAAATGTGCCTGAGGATGTGGATATTGTTGTCACCCCGCCTTTCACTGGCGGGCCATGAACACGTTGCTGTTTGTTTGTCTGGTTGTTGCGATCCTAGCTGCATGCCTTGCCGCATTTGCTGAACGCACACGGCGGAAGGTTGAGGCTTTGGTGCCTGCGGACGGTCGCTTCCTAGAAGTGAATGGTAACAAGCTTCACTATGTTGATAGCGCCGATGGTGATCCGAACGCATCGGCTCTCCCGTCGTTGGTGCTGATTCACGGCCTTGGCGGGCAGCTGCGCAATCTAACCCATTCTCTATCGCAACGTCTGACCAAAGACTTCCGAGTCATCACTATGGACCGCATAGGTGCGGGCTACTCGACACGATCCGGCGGTGGTGGGGCCACCCTTCATGAGCATGCGACGGCTGTTTCGGATCTTATCGGCGCACTTGAACTGGACCGGCCGGTTCTCGTTGGCCATTCGATGGGCGGAGCGGTGTCACTCGCCACTGCGCTGGACCATGCCGGATCTATCAGGGGCGCTGTGTTGGTCGCGCCGCTAACCGCGGCAAGCGAGAATGTTCCGGAAGTGTTTGGCGCGTTGGCCATTCGCAACGATACCATTCGGAAGATTGTGGCGCATACGGTGGCAGTTCCAATTTCCATTCTTCGCGCTAAAAAAACACTGGCATATATTTTTAAGCCGGAGCCTGTTCCGGAAGATTTCAGAATACGCGGTGGCGGTCTCCTAGGCTTAAGACCTCAAAGCTTTCGTTCGACCTCAATGGATTTCACCAGTCTGTTTGATACTCTGCCGGTAATGGTTGAGCGTTACGCAGACATAAGTGTGCCGATTGCCATCATTTTTGGAACAAAGGACTCACTGCTCGACCATAACGAGCATGGTGTTGATCAGCATGATCTTTATGGATGGGACGTCGAACTTCTGGAGGGCAGCGGACACATGATACCGGTCACTGCTCCGGACCAGGTCGCGAACTACGTTTCTCGCCACGCTAAGAATTGGTTTTCTATCTCATAGTCTGAAATCCAATTTGATGCCGATAACAGGCTATTTTCAACATCGTTGTGTCTGCGTCAGACCCTTTTGAACAGAGTGGGTTGGTTTTAGTGGAGTGTTGGGTCTCAACATCACCGTGATCAAAACAAAGATCCAGCGCATTGCTCAAGCTGGACAAATCACCGAGTTGATGCCTGCTCTAGATCGCACATCCTGCAGACCCATAACCACCGATCACGAACTGCTCATGCTGTTTGCTGGGCAATAACGTCCCTGAAAGCTCTGATAATAAGACTTGGCGGTATGCGGTGTAACTGTACGCCATGCGGCTGTATGGCGGCATCCTCCACTCTTTTGGCTGACACAGATGCGCCTAAAGCGCGCTGTGCTGAGCATCCATGGGAGGATTGAATGAAAAAGTTTCTTTTGACGAGCGTTTCCGTTGCAGCACTTGCGCTGACAACAAGCGCTGCACTGGCCGATGCCCACAGCAACAAAATCAAAATTGGCGTACTTGCCACGCTGGAAGGTACCTACACTGTCCTTGGTGAGGACGGAATTCGTGGTCTTCAGACCGCAATGAAACAGGCGGATGGTAAAGCTGCCGGCAAAGAGATCGAACTGATTATTCAGTCGACAGACGCCAGCCCGGACAGTGCCGTGCGCGGTGCCCGCAAACTGGTGGAGCAGGACAAGGTCGATTTTGTCATTGGCCCGCTTTCAGGTTCTGAAGGTATTGCTTTGCGCGACTACGCCAAGACGCAACCTCAAACAACGATCATCAACGGCATTTCTGGTGCGCAGGAAACGACCTTTGTGGACCCTGCTGAAAACTTTTTCCGCTTCAATATGGACGGTGCGCAATGGGGTGCTGGTCTTGGTGAGTATGTGTTCGACAAGAAAGGTTGGAAGACCGTTGCGACGGTCGCGGAAGACTATTCCTTCGCCTACACCAACTTCCTCGGCTTCGCGCAGGGATACTGCAAAGCCGGTGGTAAGATCGTTGAACGCCAGTGGGTCCCGCTTGGTACTAAGGATTTCGGTTCGATCATTGCATCGCTTCCAGACGATGTGGATGCGATCTATCTGGGCTTGGGTGGCGGTGATGCCGTCAACTTCCTCAACCAGTACCAACAGGCTGGCGGTGACGCGAACCTGATCGGTGGTTCGATCATGGTTGATGGCACGGTGCTTTCTGCAAAAGGTAACGCCAAGAACGCGCTGATCGGCACGCCATCATCCGGACCACAGGCTGACACTTGGGATAACCCGAAATGGCAGGCCTATGTGAAGGCTTATCAGGACGCTTTCCCGCCTGAGAAACGCTTCCCCAGCCCGTCGTTGCTGGCCACCGGTTACTACAATGCCACTAATGCTGCGCTGCAGTGCCTTAACACCGTTAACGGTGATCTGTCCGACGGCCACGCGGCCTTTCGTGGCTGCCTCGGTTCACTAGAACTCGACGCGCCCAATGGCATGATCAAGTTGGACGGTAACCGTCAGGCTATCGGCACGAATTTCGTGACCGAAGTGGTTGAACAAGCCGACGGCACGTTGGCCAATAACATGGTCGCTATGGCGGAAAATGTGAACCAGACACTTGGCATGGACGAAGCAGAATTTCGGGCTTTGGGACTTCCATCGCGCGACATTCTCAAATGCGACTGATCACTTAGATCTTACGCAGCTCTTTGGGCTCCGAACCTACTCCCGGTTCGGGGCCCTTTTGTTTTAGTGGAGCGATATCGCGATATGACTGACGTTAAAGGTATGCTGATTGCAGGCGAATGGAGGAGCGGCGGGCGTTCAAGCCCCAACGTTAATCCGTCTGATACTAATGAGATTATTGGCCATTACGCGCAGGGAGATGCCGACGATATGCGCGATGCCATTGAAGCGGCATGTGCAGCACAACCGCGATGGGGCGAAACCACGCCTCAGGCGCGTCATGATATTCTAGCGCAGGCAGGCAACGAGATACTCAACCGCAGCGATGAGCTCGGCGAGTTACTGGCACGCGAAGAGGGCAAGACCCGTCGCGAGGCGGTTGCGGAAACGAGGCGCGCCGGCCAGATATTTCTTTACTTTGCAGGCGAGGCTTTGCGCATCAGTGGCGAAAAGCTTGCCTCGTTGCGCCCTGGCGTTGAAGTCGACGTTACCCGCGAGCCGGTGGGAGTGGTGGGCATTATCACGCCTTGGAACTACCCGATGGCAATTCCGGCGTGGAAGGTTGCTCCTGCGCTTTGTTATGGCAATGCCGTTGTCATGAAACCTGCAGAGCTGGTGCCAGGCAGCGCATGGATGCTTGCCGATATTTTGCAGCGCGCCGGTCTTCCCGATGGTGTGTTTAATCTTGTTATGGGGGCAGGGTCTATCGTTGGTGCTGCGATGCTTGAAGACCCTCGGATTGATGCGATCTCATTTACCGGTTCGCAGGCCACGGGAGCTCGAGTAGCTGCTGCTTGTGCAAAACATATGAGACGGGTTCAGCTTGAAATGGGGGGTAAGAATCCTCTGGTTGTGCTGGATGACGCTGACATCGATCAGGCAATCGATTGTGCCATTGACGGCGCCTTCTTCTCGACCGGGCAACGTTGCACCGCATCGTCTCGGTTGATCGTCACCGAGTCCGTTCATTCTCGTTTTGTAGAAGGATGTCTGGAGCGGATGCGTGGCCTCAAGGTTGGCCACGCGCTTGATAATGATACGACTATCGGCCCGGTCGTCGATCAACAGCAGTTGGCCAACAATCTTCGCTACATCGAAACCGCACGAGGCGAGGGCGGTTCCATTCGAGGTGGTGGTGAACGTGTCGAGTGTGGACGTCCCGGTTTCTACATGACGCCAGCGCTGGTGACGGATACATCGCCACAAATGACGATCAACCGTGAAGAGGTCTTCGGGCCGGTTGCCTCCGTGATGCGCGTGCGCGATTATGAAGAGGCGCTATATGTGGCTAATGATACGCAGTTTGGTCTGTGCGCTGGAATTTGCACCACCAGCTTGAAATATGCGTCCCATTTCCGACGTTCTGTTCGCGCTGGTATGGTGATGGTAAACCTGCCAACGGCAGGGGTAGATTATCATGTTCCCTTTGGCGGAACAAAGGCTTCCAGCATGGGGCCCAGAGAACAAGGTCGCCATGCGGCGGAGTTCTACACTGTTCTAAAGACGGCCTATGTGGAGCCGTAACTCTTGCAAAAATTACCATACCTCAAAGTCTCCTTTCATGCCTTGTGATCGCATTGTCCCTCCGCAACCTTGACGTTTAGCGGCGCTGCGCCCGATGCTGTTGGTTCGCTGGCACGTTTGGGAGCCGCTGGCGTGGGAGGAATACATGAGTGGAGCAATTTCCGTCCATCACGGCGAGTTTGGCCGTGCAGCTCTTTACGAGTTGGACAAACCTATAATTACGCACGCGCATCGCGAAGCGCATCTCATCTTCTGGCTGGATGGTGGTGCAGGGCGCGTTCGGATTGGTGACGAGGTTCACCCCATAGATCGAAACCGTGGCGTGGCTGTATCGCCATGGGCACCGCATAATTTCGAGATCGAAGATCCAGCTAATCCGCTCATCACGTTGACGCTCTATGTGAAGCCAAACTGGTTTCTGGAGCAGAACCGATCCAACGATTTCGCACTCGCATTTGGCAGCGCCCGCATTGACGTCACCACTGTGGTTTCCAGTTGGGTAAACCGCCTTACCTCGTTGCTGATGGATCAAGAAAGTTCAGACCTATTCGATCCGTTTCTCTTCGAAACCACACGGCAATGTTATGAGCAGAGTTGGACCTGCGGCCAGCGAGATGACACTGCTAGCCGGTTCGGCAGAGGGTTTCTCGATTTCCGTGTTCGTCGCTCAATCGGGCTCATGCAGCAGCGTTTTCGCGAAGACATGCAGATCGACTGGCTGGCAAAGGAATCTGGTCTGTCGCGGCCACATTTTTTCAAACTTTTCAAGAAGCAGATGGGCATCACGCCAAACCTGTATCTCAACACACTACGAGCCGAGCAGGCGATTGACGACCTTATGGGGACGCGTTCGACGGTGACGGACATTGCCTACGATTTGGGGTTTGCATCCCAAGCAAGTTTCACTCGTTTCTTCACCACCAATGTGGGCATTCCACCGAGCGACTACAGGCGTGTTGCCCATATCGCATGAGCGGGTATCGCAACTGATGGTCGACAACTCTTAAAACCTAGTTGTCGTTTGTGCCGCCAAACCTCAACTGTCATTTGGCGATGATGCGCCACCCCGTGATACTCTGGGGTATCACGATCCCGAGCATCCCTTCCTAGTCTCTAAAAAAGCTGACACCGCGCCAAGATGGTGTGCTGCAATGAGATAGTCTGGGAGGACGCAATGGCTTGGAAGGTAGACACGGATAAACGTGCCTTACGAGCCTTTGCGCGTCGCGAAGCGTCTTGAGGCGGTTTATCGAACGTCACCCGGTTTGGTCTGCGATCACATTCGTGGTCGTCGCTGTTCTGCTGTGGATGATATTCGCGGTTTGGCCGGAATGGCTAAAGGATGCCATCGGACGCAAGAAGATATTCCTCAACGCCCTCTTTAACGGGGTGACGTTGGGTGGTCTCTATTTCCTGGTAGCCTCCGGTTTCACCTTGATCTTCGGTCTTATGCGCAACGTCAATCTGGCGCACGGATCGCTTTATCTGCTGGGTGGTTACATCGGCTACAGCGTATCGAACGCTACCGGCTCATGGCTTCTTGCATTTCCTGTCGCCTTCATCACCGTGGGCGCAATTGGCATTCTGCTTCAGTTTTTCGTCTTCCGGCGCATGGAGGGCGAAGACTTACGCCAAACGCTTGTGACCATAGGCATATCGATTGTGATGGCTGATCTCATGCTTTGGTACTGGGGTGGCGATTTTTACAATATCACTCCTCCAGGCTGGTTATCCGGCCCTATCGAAACCTTTTTTGTCACCGGTTTAAGCCGGTCGACGGGTGATCCAATATTCCTGAAATACCCCGTTGTGCGGCTCGTGATCCTTGCAGCTGCAATCGTCATTGGCGTCGCCATGTGGTTGCTGCTGAACCGTACGCAGATTGGAATGTTGATCCGCGCGGGTGTGGATGATCGTGACATGTTGTCGGCAACAGGCGCGCGCATTCAGTGGGTGTTTGTCGGTGTTTTTGCCTTCGGTGCAGGCCTTGCGGGTCTTGCAGGCGTGGTTGGTGGCACCTTCCAAACAGTCGCGCCGGGCGAAGACATTCGTTTCCTGTTGGCGTCTCTCGTGGTGGTTATTGTTGGCGGTATGGGGTCAATCACTGGCGCTGCAATTGGCGCGATTATTATTGGGTGTGCGGAGCAGTTCGGCTCCGTCTACTTCCCGACTTATGCCGTCGTTCTAACTTTCCTCATCATGGTCGTTGTTCTCGCTTTCCGCCCGCAAGGGCTGATGGGGAGAGCTTGAACCATGAGTGTTGTTGAGCACGCCAATGGATCTTCCGAGTTCGTCGTAGATGGTCGTTTGGAAACGGCTTGGTACGAACGGATTCCGGTTGCCTATTGGGTCGTTGCCGCGCTCCTGCTCATCATGCCTGCCATCGCTTCGGGCTTCGTGCTCAACCAGATATTTGGTTGGTCATTTGTACTTGGCATGATCGCGTTGTCGCTGATGTTCTTAGGCGGTTACGGCGGAATGGTTTCGCTGGCGCAACTGACCATCGCAGCTGTTGCTGGTTACATGGTGGCGATTTTCGGCGTCAGCTCTATCGATGCCGTATCGCTTGGCTGGCCGTGGTGGGTCGCCGTTCCTTTGGCGTTGATTATTGCCGTTTTGTTTGGAACGGCCATCGGTGCGCTCGCTGTTCGGACAGAGGGTATTTATACGATCATGATAACGTTGGCGATTGCGTCAGCGTTCTTCTATTTCACCCGCCAGAACTACGTCGTCTTCAACGGGTTTTCCGGCTTTAACGGCGTCTTCCCTCCGAAATTGTTTGGCGTGGATTGGCGAGCGGATATTCCGTTCTATTACCTGTCATTGTTCTTTGCCACGCTGGCCTATTTGGCTGTGCTGTATCTGTCGCGCGCGCCGTTTGGCTTGGCGTTGCAGGGGGTAAGAGACAACCCTCGCCGCATGGCTGCTCTCGGCTTTAACGTCAACGCACACCGTGTTGCAGCTCATGCGTTTGCGGCTTTCATAGCAGGCATCGGCGGCATTTTGTTGACGTGGCAATCCTCTCAAATTTCGCCGGGAACCGCAGGCACAGGACCAGTGATCGACATTCTGGTTATCGCGGTGATTGGAGGATTGGGACGCCCCATTGGTCCGTTTATTGGAGCGATCGTTTATGTGGTTCTCAAAACATTTGCGATCGACATCCTCACTTCGCTGGGTCTGTCGGGTGACCGTTTTCAATTGCTGGTCGGCATATCGTTTTTGCTCATTGTATTCTTCTCGCCGGATGGCCTGTTAGGCCTTTGGGATAAATGGCGCGCCGGACGTGGCCGCGATCCGCTGACAGGCGCCAACACGGTTGAGGGGTCATGAGCGTTACAGCCCTTTCACCCGGTAGAAGTGTTTCCGATCGGTTGGAAGCGACCGGCACATCAAACGCCTTGGAATTACGCGGTGTATCCAAATATTTTGGCGCATTGGCGGCACTTGAAGATATAACTTTGTCGGTGAAGCCGGGCGAACGACGAGCCGTACTTGGCTCTAACGGTGCTGGTAAAACGACACTGTTCAACTGCATTACCGGCGACTTCCTTCCAAGCGGTGGGACCGTACGCTTCTTTGGTGAGGACGTAACCGAGTTCGCTGCTCACGAACGCATCCGCAGAGGCCTGCGACGGACCTATCAAATTTCACTGTTGTTCAACGGCCTTAGCGTGCTGGACAATATCTATCTTGCTTGCTGCGGTGTTTCGCGGAACCGGTTCTCGTTCCTGCGTCCACGCCGTAACGATGCATTGATGGCAACTGCGGAAGATCTTATCCGCGTTGTCCACTTGGAAGACATCCGCCTGAGGCCTGTCAACGAGTTGGCCTATGGCCAACAACGGCAGCTGGAAATCGCAATGGCGCTTTCTGGTGCTCCACGGTTCATTCTGTTCGACGAGCCCGCTGCAGGTCTTTCTCCGACCGAACGATCCGAACTGATCGAGATCCTGACGGGCCTACCTGGTCACATGGGTTACATCATCATCGAACACGATATGGACGTGGCTTTGCGCGTCTCGGAGCAGGTTTCGATGATGCATAACGGGCGCATTTTTAAAGAAGGGAAGCCTGCCGAAATCGAAGAAGATCCGGAAGTTCAGGCGCTCTATCTCGGAGGCGGGCATGACTGAACGCGGCACTCCGATCCTTGAGGTAAAGGACCTCAACGTCTTCTACGGCCAGAGCCATGCTTTGCAGGGTGTGGATCTAACGTTGCCCGGCGGTGTGTTGTCGGTTGTTGGCCGCAACGGCATGGGCAAAACGACCTTGTGCAAAGCTATCATGGGAATGGAGCCCGCTTCCAGCGGCACGATCTCGTTCGCCGGCAAGTCGCTGGCAGGGCTTTCATCTTCAGAACGTGCGCGCTCCGGCATTGGCTACGTGCCGCAAGGCCGTCGGTTGTGGCCTTCACTTACTGTGGATGAACATCTCAAGCTGGTGTCGAAGCCAAACGGCCCTTGGAGCATCGAGCGCGTTTATTCGACCTTCCCGCGGCTTGCTGAAAGACGCAGCAATGGTGGTGCGCAATTGTCTGGTGGCGAACAGCAGATGCTCGCTATCTCCCGTGCTCTGCTTCTCAATCCGCGCCTTCTGGTGATGGACGAACCGACGGAGGGCCTTGCTCCGGTCATTGTTGATCTTGTTGCCGATATGCTGATCCGGTTGGGACAGGAGGGCGAAATTGATGTGCTCGTTATCGAGCAGAATATCGGCGTTGCGACATCAGTTTCAGAGTCTGTTGCCATCATGGTCAACGGGCGCATCAACCGGGTTATGGATGCCGGAGTTCTGGCGGCTGATCGTAACTTGCAACAAAGCCTGCTCGGTGTTGGCCGCCACGCCCATGATGGCGATGAGGAGCTTTCGCGATCTCCGACCGCGTTGGGCAAAGATGCTGCGAAAAGCGAAAGCGCACGCCCGGCTCGTATTTATATCTCCAACCCAACCGTTCCGACCAGATGGTCGCCTGCGGTTCCGGTACGAGTAATTGAGGGCGCTGCACGAACCGTGACCGAGGCTGCATCAGCGGGCTCTGGCAAGGCCAATAAAATGGAGCCGCTTTCAGCACGCATTCGCGGGTTGGGTACGAGGGTATTGGTTGCGGGAACGCTCGATACCAAAGGTGCCGAGCTGCGCTTCATGCGCGACATCTTGAAGGCACAGGGTTTGAACGTTCAACTGGTCGATTTGTCGACTACTGGGCGACCGTCTGGTGCAGAAGTTCCGCCCCATGCGGTTGCAGGTTTTCATCCTCACGGCATATCCGGCGTCTTCACAGGTGATCGCGGTACGGCGGTTGCTGGCATGGCGAAGGCCTTTGAACGCTGGATGGCGGTTCAGGACAATGTTGCCGGGATAGTTTCTGCCGGTGGATCTGGCGGAACAGCACTGGCAACGCCAGCGATGCGTGCGTTACCCGTCGGTATTCCCAAGGTCATGGTTTCCACTGTCGCGTCTGGCGATGTGGAAAAATATGTCGGCCCGTCCGACATCTTCATGCTCCACTCGGTGGCAGATGTTCAGGGCATCAATTCTATTACGCGACAAGTGCTCGCCAACGGTGCCAACGCGCTGGCGGGTATGGTGAAGGCGCGAAATGCTGGCGGACAGGCTGAGGCTGTTGCCGATAAACCTGCCGTCGGTCTTACCATGTTCGGGGTGACCACAGCGTGCGTGCAACAAGTTGCGGCTGCACTGGAGAACACGACCGATTGTCTGGTTTTCCACGCCACCGGTACCGGTGGGCGTTCAATGGAAAAGCTTCTTGATTCAGGTATGCTGACCGCCGTCCTTGATCTCACGACAACTGAGATTTGTGATATGATTGCGGGCGGGGTTTTCCCGGCCAATGAGGATCGCTTTGGCGCATCCATCCGCGCGGGGCTTCCGTATATCGGGGCCTGCGGTGCACTCGACATGGTCAATTTCGGTGCGCCGGAAACGGTGCCGGAACGCTACGCTGACCGGTTGTTCTACGAGCATAATCCGCAGGTGACGCTAATGCGCACGACTGTGGAAGAGAATGAGCAGATTGGTCGATGGATTGGTGAGCGGTTGAACGCAATGACTGGGCCAGTGCGCTTTTTCCTGCCGGAGGGCGGTGTTTCTGCGCTCGATGCACCGGGCCAGCCTTTCCATGACCCTGCAGCAAATAAGGCGCTTTTCACAGCCCTTGAAGAGACGGTGCGGCAGACGGCGCAACGTCAGCTCGTTCGCGTTCCCCACAATATCAATGATCCAGAGTTTGCCTCGCAGGTGGTTTCCACCTTCCGCGGCTTCTTTGGCACCCAAACACGCAAGGTAGGTTGAACATGCATGATCGTTCTCAATTGATGAGCCGGTTTCGAACCATGCGCGATGCGGGTGAGCCGATTATTGGCGGAGGCGCCGGTACCGGTCTTTCCGCTAAATGCGAGGAAGCCGGGGGTATTGACCTTATCGTCATCTACAATTCGGGTCGTTACCGCATGGCGGGCCGCGGCTCGCTTGCGGGTTTGATGCCCTATGGCGACGCGAATGCTGTCGTCATGGAGATGGCTGGCGAAGTACTACCGGTGGTCAGGAACACGCCTGTGCTGGCCGGCGTTTGTGCCTCTGATCCGTTCCGGCTGATGGACAAGTTCCTTGAGGAGGTGAAGGCAGCCGGTTTCTCCGGCGTCCAGAACTTTCCAACTGTAGGCCTGATCGACGGCACCTTCCGAGCCAATTTGGAAGAGACCGGTATGTCCTACGCGCTTGAAGTCGACATGATCGAAATGGCGGCAGGCAAGGACATGCTGACGACGCCCTACGTGTTCTCCACCGACGACGCGACGGCCATGGCCAAAGCGGGTGCAGACATCATTGTCGTCCATCTGGGTCTGACCACAGGTGGTTCCATTGGGGCCGAAACCGGCTGCACTTTGGAGGAGGCTCCTGCGCTTACCGATGAGTGGGCACAAGCTGCGCTGGACGTGAACCCCGATGCATTGGTCTTGGTCCACGGCGGACCTGTGGCGATGCCCGAAGACGCAGAATTCGTTCTGCAAAATACCAAATATTGCCACGGCTTCTACGGCGCATCCTCAATGGAACGCCTGCCGACAGAAATCGCGCTCACCGAGCAAACGCGGAAATTCAAATCAATTGGACGCACCCGTTGATCGAGAACCAACTCGGCCAAACGGTAGGAGGATAAGACCATGACCGGAGAACTGATCGGACAACTGGTGCTGTGGCTGATAGCTGCGGTCATCGTCATCTTCATCCTCTACTGGGTGATGAACTGGCTGTACCGGCGCTCCACGAAGGAGGTTGCTTTCGTACGAACCGGTTTCCTTGGCGAGAAGGTCGTCATCGACGGTGGCGCGTTCGTCTGGCCTATCGTCCACGACATCACTCCGGTCTCTATGAACACATTGCAGTTGGAAGTGGTGCGTGAGCGGGAAGAAGCGATCATCACCCGCGACCGGATGCGCGTTGATATCGATGCGGAGTTCTACGTTCGCGTAGCGCAAGATCGGAAAGCCGTTGCGCTGGCTGCGGCAACTCTCGGTCGGCGCACGCTTGAGCCTGAGCGCATACATTCCTTGTTATCAGGCAAGTTTATTTCCGCGCTGCGCTTAGTTGCCTCCGAAATGACCATGGCAGAGCTGCACGAACAGCGTAACGAATATGTCCGTCGCGTCCGCGAGGCTGCACAGGAAGGTTTGGATAAGAACGGTCTGGAACTGGAATCTGTAGCGATTACTGATATCGATCAGACGGATATCGAGTATTTCAATCCGTCGAACACCTTCGATGCAGAAGGTCTGACCACCGTTATCGAAAGCATTGAGAACCGGCGCAAGCTGCGCAACGATATCGAGCAGGACTCGATGATACTTATCCGAACGCGCAATCTGGAAGCTGAAAAACAGGCGCTACAAATCGACCGGGAAAGCGAAGAAGCCCGTCTAGATCAAGAGCGCGACGTCGAGTTCCGCCGTGCGCAACAGCGAGCCGAGTTAACCCGCGAACGCGCCGAACAGGAAACAGCATCGGAGCGCGCGAGCATTACATCGAAAGAAGCCATCGAGCGCGCTCATATCGCAAATGACCGGCAGATTTCCGAGGCTCGTATCGAGTCTGAACGTGAAATTCGCCAACTGGAGTTGGAGCGCCAACGTATTGTCGAGGAAGCGGAGATCGTTACCCGCGAGCAGTTGGAAAAGGCTCGCATCACGCAGGAGAAAACGCTCACTGAAGAGCGTATTCGTACCAAGCAGCAAACTGACTCTGCCGAAATCTCCGCTCTCCAATCTGTTGAAACCGCTCGAATTGCTCAGGAGCGAACCATTTCGGAAGCTCGCATTGAACTGGACCAGAACACGAAAGAACGCGAAATCGCGCGGAACCTAGCGGTTCAGGAAGCGGAAATTGGAGCGCGCGAAGCTTCGGAGAAACTTCGCATTGCCCAAGAACAAGTGATTTCGTCTGAACGAATTTCATCGGATCGCGCTACCCGACAGTTGGAAATCGAAAGACAGAAGACGCTAGAAGAAGCGGAAATTGCGTCTCAGGAAGCCACAGAAGCTGCCCGTATCGCACGGGAACAATCTCTTTCGGCCCAACGTATTGCTTCTGAGCAGAGCACGCGGTCGTTGGAAATTGAGCGCGCCAAGGTTTTGGAAGCGGCGCAAATTTCGGCGCGCGAAGCCACTGATGCGACTCGCATCGCGCAGGAAGAACGCATTCGTAATCTGGAAATTCTTCGCAACAAAGCGGTTGATGAAGCTGAACTTGCAGCGCGCGAAAGCGTGGAGAAAGCGCGGATTGCGCAGGAAAAACAGATTAGTGTCGAACGTATCGCGTCGCGCGAGGAAACCGACGGTCTCGAAGTGTCGCGCAAGGCTGCGCTGGATGCTGCTGAAATTGCAGCGAAAGAGGCGACAGAAGCCAAACGCATCGCGCAGGAAAAAGCTACGGCAGCCGACCGTATTGCTTTCGAGAAGGCAACTCGTGAGTTGGAGATTGAACGCAATCAGGCTGTCGAAGAAGCCGAGGTTGCTTCCAACGAGTCCGTTGAAGCTGCTCGCATTGCTCAAGACAAGAAGCTGGCGGTTCAGCGTATCGAAAGCGAAGAAGCCACCAAGGAGCGCGCCGTCGCACGCGAACGCGCTATCCGTGAAGCCGAGATTGCGGCCGACGAGGCCACCGAAGCAGCGCGTATCGCCAAAGAGAAGAAAGTTGCCGCCGAGCGGATCGCCTACGAACAGGATTTGCGTGAACGTGAAATCGCTCGAAGCCGCACGCTGGATGCTGCCAATATCGATGCGCAGGCCGATATCAGCGCCCGGCGCATAGACGAGGAAGGCAAGACGAAGGCGCTGGAAATCCAAAAGGATGCCGAGATTCGTTCTCGCGAAATTGAGAAGAACGAGGCCATCGAAAGCGCTGAAATTTCTTCACGCAGGCTGGTTGATCAGATGCGGATTGAGAAAGAACAGGAAACTTCGCGCGAACGTATCTCACGTGATGAATCCATTCGCTCGCTTGAGATCGACCGCAATAAGGTCATCGATGCAGCTCAGATCGCAGCTGACGAAGCTGTCGAAGCGGCGAAAGTCGCGAAAGAAAAGGTCGTCGATGCCGAACGCATAACGGCAGAACGTGAGTTAGAAGCTGTACGCATTGAGCGGAAGCGCGCCACCGAACAGTTGGAAATTGCTCGCACGCAGGCACTTCGCGAAGCAGAGATCGCTTCAAAAGAAGAGGTCGAACGCGCGCAGATCGCATCCGAACGCGGTCTCGATGAGGCCCGTATCGGTCATCAAACTGAGCGGCGTCGTCTTGAAGTTGAACGTGAGAAGACCGTCGAGAGCGCGCAGATGGACAAGGCCATCGAGCTCTATCGCAAGTCGCTGGATGAAAGCGCGGCACATGCGGAGTCTGAAATCGCCCGGGCTCACGCAGTCGAAGCGACCGAGAAAGCCAAAACCGCCGGTGAAAAGGAAATCGCCGAACGTCGCCGCAGCGTCGACGTGACCATGGCTGAAAAGCAGGCAGACGAAAAACGCATTGCCGCCAAGGCAGAGCAGGTTCGCGCCGCCGTGGAAGCAGAAGCTCAACGGCTCATCAACGAAGCCGAAAACGTGCTTACAGACGAGGCGCGCCATTCGCTCTTCAAACGTAAGATGCTGGAACATGTTGAAGGCATTGTTTCCGCATCTGCCAAGCCGTTGGAGAAAATCAACGACATCAAAATCATGCAGTTGGGTGGGTCCGGAACGACCGGGCTCGATTGGGCAAATGGTGCCGTTAATGGTGGCGGCGGAGGAGGGGCTGGTGGCAGTCCAACCGACGAGGTCATGAACTCCGCCCTTCGCTACCGCGTGCAGGCTCCGATGGTAGACAGTCTTCTGTCGGATATCGGGTTGGATGGTTCCAACATCGCGCGCTCCACTATATTCCGTGATGCCAGCGACATGTCGCGCGCTGCCTCCGAGGCTAAAAAAGCTGCCGGTGATAGCGGCAAGCCGTCATCAAAGGGTGACAGCTGATGGCTCGCGTTTACATTTCCAGCGTCATCGAAGCGCCTGCGGCCAAGGTTTGGGAGCGTGTTCGGGACTTCAACGGCTTGCCCAACTGGCACCCGCGTATCCGCGATAGCCGCATTGAGGATGCTCTTCCTGCCGACAAGGTTGGCTGCATCCGTAATTTCAATTTGCAGAATGGTGACAACATCCGCGAGCAATTGGTCGGACTGTCAGACTACGATCTCTTCTGCAGCTATGCGATCCTAGAAAGCCCGATGCCGCTTACGGATTATCTAGCGACCCTGCGTCTGACTCCGATCACCGATGGCGAACGTTGCTTTGCGGAGTGGTCAGCAGAATTTGAATGCGCTGCGTCGGACCAGGCTGATCTCATTTCTGGCATCGGAACAAACGTGTTTCAGGGCGGCTTCGACGCGCTCAAACGTCATTTCGGAGGGCGTTAAGATGCCTCGCGTTTTGCGCTCCACCATACTCGACCACCCTTGCGATGATGTCTGGGCTGTTCTGCGCGACTTCAACGGTCACGATGTCTGGCACCCCGCTATTGCAACGAGCGCAATCGAGCGTGGCGACCCGTCCGACCGTGTTGGCTGCGTACGCCGTTTCACGCTTGCGGATGGCGGAGAGCTTCGCGAAAAATTGCTGACGCTCTCTGATTTGGAGCAGTCTTATTCCTACTGCCTGCTGGATACGCCGGTTCCGCTTTTCAATTATGTGTCGCATGTGCGGCTACTGCCAGTGATCGATGGCAACGCCACTTTCTGGCAGTGGGAAGGCCGCTTCGATACGCCCGAAGGGCGTCGCAATGAGCTGATGGACCTAGTCGGTGACGGTATTTATGGCGCCGGTTTTGAAGCGATCCGCACGCATCTGGAAAATCAACATCATGAGGGAGTGGCGGCATGATTGCGGTCGAAACTTATGCAAGCGCCGATCAGGCCGCCACAGCGTTACACGGTGATGCTGTCTTTCTTGGTGGCGGCACTTTGATAATGCGCGCCGTCAACTATGGCGATCTGAAAACCGAACGGATCGTCCGCAGCACTGACCCTGCAATGAAGAGTATCTCAACGTCCGGCGAGCGTATTTCAATCGGTGCCGCCGCAACTATGTCCGACGTAATGCTTAACCCTCAGCTTGCGTTTCTTGCTCCTGTCGCTCGCTCAATTGGCGGTCCGGCTGTCCGCAATATGGCGACGGTCGGAGGCAATCTCTTTGCGAGCCACCCTTATGGAGACTTTGCGGTTGCTCTGTTGGCGCTTGACGGACGGGTTTCGGTCGCGGGATCAGGCGAAGAGGATTTGGGTGCTTTCTTGGCCCGCCGCTCATCGTTTAGCGGCGTAGTAACGGAAGTTTCTATCGCGCGGCCTGCAACCGGCGATTTCCGTTATCGCAAAGTGTCACGCATCAAACCCAAAGGTGTTTCGGTCATGTCGTTGGCTGCCTGGTTGCCCCGTTCGGGTGGTCGGTTGTCCGGTGCCCGCGTTGCATTCGGTGCCATGGGAAACACGCCCGTGCGTGCCAATGGAGTGGAGCGGGCTCTGGAAGGTGCAAACCTTGATGTGTCCGGCATCGCAGAAGCCTTACGCGCCGTTCGAACCGACCTGCAGCCGCCGGACGATCCCATCGCATCATCTTGGTATCGCAGCGAAGTCGCGCCGGTTCATCTGCGTAGATTACTGCTCGACGAGGAGGTCTCCTAATGGCCAAGGTTCCTGTTCGCTTCACCCTCAATGGTCGTGAGACCGCGTTGTTCGTTGATGGCGGCGCAAACCTGCTTGATGTGCTTCGGCGTGGCGCTGGTGATTTATCTCCAAAATATGGCTGCGGGCAGGGCACCTGCGGTACCTGCACCGTGTTGGTTGATGGGGAAGCCCACCTGTCCTGTTTGACGCTGGCGGAAATTATTGAAGGACGCTCTGTTTCGACAGTGTCCGGTCTATCGAATGGCCCTGACCTGCATGCCTTGCAGACCTGTTTTATGGAAAATTTCGCAGCGCAGTGCGGTTATTGCACGTCCGGCATGTTGATGGCAGCCAAGGCGTTGCTCGATACTAATCCGAACCCGACCCGGGACGAGGTGATCGAAGCGATTAGCGGTAACCTGTGCCGCTGTACTGGCTACGAACCGATCATAGATGCAATATTGCTGGCGGCAGAGCGCGGCCAGGGCAACCGCTCCCCCAGCTACGGGAGTGCCCGCTGATGTCCTCCGTCGAATTCCGCAAAGATCTATTCGCTGACGAAAGGCCGGAAAATCTCAATGAGATCGGCCTGCCAAAGCAGCGGCAGGATGCGCTGGGCCACGTAACAGGCCGCTCGCCATACTATGACGACAATCTCTACGATGGTCTGCTGCACATGCGCATGGTTCGCTCCTCCGAGTACCACGCGCGCATTCGCTCGATTTCGCTCAACGGTGCAGACATGATGCCGGGTGTTGTTCGTGTCATTCAAGCAGCCGATGTGCCGCATAACATCAACACGTTGTTGTCGCTCATCGGATTCGGGCGCGACGATGAGGCATTGCTGCAAGACAAGAAGGTTTCCTATCGCGGCGAGGCTATTCTCGCCATCATCGCAGAAACCGAATTGCAGGCCCGCAAGGCATGTCAGGCTGTGCGGGTGGACTACGAGGCGTTGCCTCATGTGTTGGATGTCGAAGAGGCATTGAAGCCACAAGCACCCGTGGTGAATGAAGAATACCCCAACAATACGTTCGATTATTATGATCGCTACGACCATCAGAAACTGCGCTTCGGAGACCCGCACGCCGCGATGGCGCGGGCGGATCATATTGTCGAAGGCGAGTACCAGATGTCGCCTATTGAGCAGGCGCCGATGGAAACCTGCGGTGCGATTGCTGTCCCGGAAACCAACGACCGCATATTATGCCATACGTGCTCTCAGGCCTTGTTTTTCTCGCTTGGGACAACGGCTAAGTTGCTCGATACGCCTTCCAGCAGACTGCACTTCAAAGGCGGTACGGTTGGCGGCGGCTTCGGCGGGAAAGTCGATAGTCTGAATGAACCCATGGCTGTGTTGGGTGCGAAGCTGACCGGCCGCCCGGTCAAATTTACCTGGGACCGTGAAGAAGAAATGCAGGTGGGTGCACCGCGTGGTGCAGAGCGCTGGCGCATCCGTGACGGTGTTATGAACGACGGTCGCATCATTGCGCGCGAATTCACCGGTTTCTTCGATTCCGGTGCCTACACACGGCTGTCATCCTATGCTGTCGTGAAGGGCACAGCGCATTTGCCGGGGCCGTACACGATCCCCAATGTTGCCTCCAACGTCTATTGCGTCTTCACCAACCGCACGCCCGCTACCGCTATGCGCGGGTTTGGTATCACCGGTGTGGATTTTGCTATCGAGTGCCATATGGACAAAGTGGCCGAGACGGTACGGATGAATCCGATCGAGCTTCGTCTACTGAACGCCTATCGTGATGGTGATATGAAACCTCACCGCCGCGTGGCCAAGAACACGGCCTATATTGAGTGCTGTCAGGTTGCGGCTGGGAAGGCTGATTGGGCCATCGCGCCTGAATATTCAGCCATGTCCAGCCTGCGTGATGGTGGCGGCGAACGCGCCTCCATTCCTCTTACTATGATTGATGAAGAAGGCCGTATTGGCGAACGCAAGCGCGGAGCGAATATCGACACAGCACCATCGAAAATCACAAAAGATTCCGGTCGAGCACCTTCGGTCATTCCGATATTGGAAGCCACGCAAGCTATGGGTGAACAGGCGGCCGGGCGTCCGCAAGTCGGCAAGGCAACGTCTCCTGCGCCACAGCCAAGTGCGCCTCCTGCACCTGCTCCAGCTATGGCGCCGTCCCAAACACCTTCTCCAACATCCGCAGTTCCAGCCGCGCCACAGCGATCCGCATTTGCGCGTTTGCAGGCGAGCGAGCCTGCTGCTCCGAGCCAGTCCAGACCTGTCGAGCCACAACCTTCGACACCAACTCCTCCGTCGGAAAGCGAGCAGCCTTACCGCCCATCGGAGCCATTCTCGCGCGGTGTAAAACGGCCGGGCGCATCACCGTTCATTTCGGGGAGAAGAAGATGACTTGGCACAAGGGCCGCGGCTTTGCGGCGATCAACTATCCTATCGGCATGAACCTTGGCGGCGACCCTTCACAAGCGCTGGTGCATTCCACGCCAGACGGCAAGTTCATGGTTACGTTGTCTGCTATCGATCTGGGGCAGGGTATGAAAAGCGTCACCCGTCAGATCGCGGCGGAGACGCTGGGCGTACCAATTGAAGACGTCTATGTGGATACCGCTGATAGCGACACCGGCCCGCATGATATGGGATCGTTTGCATCGCGTGGCACCCACCGCATGGGCAACGCCGTTATTGCCGCAGCGCAAGAAGCACGGGGCGTCATGTTGGAAGCCGCTGCTGAAGAACTGGAAGTTTCCGCCAGCGACCTTGAGACGGATGGCAAGGGCAATATCCATGTGAAGGGCGCGCCGTCGCGTTCAATCACCGTCATGGACACAGCACTTGCCGCACAATTCGAACAGGGACGTACGCTTTCCGGACGAGGTATATTCCTTGTTCCCATGTCCGATGTAGATCCAGAAACAGGCGAGCAAACACCAGTATCTTGCTTCGCTCATGCTGCCGTCGTGCTCGATCTACAGGTCGATGACGAAACCGGTGATGTCGAAGTGCTTGAGGTAAATTCGGCCTACGAAGTTGGCCGCGCGCTGAATCCCAAAATGGTGGAACAACAGCTCGTTGGCGGTGCATGGATGGGTATTTCCCATGCGCTTTACGAAACAACTGAGCCTTATTACCCGGACCGCAAGCATGGCCCTACCGACTTCAATCAGTATCTGATGCCGGGACCGGGGCAGGTGGTTCCGCACCATCTGGCAATTTTGGAGCGGCCTGCTGAAGGTGCGCCATTCGGCGGTAAAGGGCCGGGTGAGATGTGTGCCAACCCGCTGCTGCCAGCCGTAGCAAACGCAGTATACAACGCTGTCGGCGTTCGCTGCGATAGTTTGCCGATTACGCCGGAAAAGATTTTGCGCGGTATGCAGGCCAACGGTGGCGCGCGTCCTCAAGGTATGAATTGGGGGGCATGATCTGATGGCCGTGCAGCGCTCCATTGTCGGCATAGACTCTGCGCAGGCGCTGCAGGCTGCGCTGACTGGTGCGCAATATATTGCCGATGAACGGCTGTCGACCGCAGGCTATCTGTCCCTTGCATTGGGTAAGCCGTTGTTGCTGGAGGGCGCCCCCGGCGTTGGCAAAACGGAGGCTGCAAAGGCAATTGGTGCGGTCTTGGGGCGGCGTGTGGTCCGCCTGCAATGCTTTGAGGGCATTGATGCGTCAGCTGCGCTTTACGAGTGGAACTACCCCCGCCAGATGCTGGCGATCCGACAGGCGGGCGATGAATACATCAACATCTATGCAGACGAATTCCTGCTGGAACGACCCATGCTGGAAGCGCTTCGCCATCCAAGTGATTGTGTGTTGCTGATCGATGAAATTGATCGTGCCGACCAGGAGTTCGAGGCGTTCCTCTTGGAGTTTCTCTCCGACTTCTCGATCTCAATTCCTGAGACAGGTACGGTGCGCGCAATCGCGCCGCCGGTTGTGTTGCTCACATCCAACCGTACGCGGGACCTGCACGAAGCTCTTCGTCGCCGCTGCGTTTATCACTGGATTGACTACCCTGAGCCTGAGCTGGAAGCCGAAATCGTCATGGCTCGTGCGAGTTCAGTTGCGCGTGCAACCGCAGATGCTGTCGTGGCAGCGGTCGGGCGCTTGCGGCAGGAGCCGTTGGTGAAGCCGCCGGGCGTTGCAGAGACCGTCGAATGGTCGGAAGCCGTCACGCTTCTTCATGGTCAAGGCGATCCGTGGCCGGATGCGTTTCGCAAGGCTATCGGCGTGGCACTGAAGGACCATGACGATCTGAATTTCGTGGCACCGCGTTTAGACGACCTGTTGCAGGGAGCAGCGGCATGAACGCGCTCGGTTCCGCAATGGCATCCACCATGCCGTCTATCATGCCAAAGGCAACTCGCGCCTTCGTCGATTTCGCCCATGTGCTGCGCAACAACGGCTTTGCCATCGCGCCTGAACAAACCACTGGCTTCATTGAAGCGGTGGGGCTTCTGGGGCCGCGCGATATCAACGACATTCACAAGGCTGGTATCGCGATGCTTGCCATTCCTCGTGCACGATGGTCGATTTACGATGCGCTGTTTCGCGCTTTTTTCCTTGATCAGGCCATAAGTGCTCCGGCTACCGGAGATGATGAAGACGAAATGCAGGCGCTCGACCCGCGCGATACAAGTCGTGATGTTGAAGTGGATAGCGACGATACGGAAGTCGGCGCGGAGGCATCTCGATCAGAAGCACTATCGCAGCGTGAATTTGTGGGCTTCGATAGTGCTGAAGTTCTGCGCCATTTTACACGAAACGCTCCTAAACTTTTGCCGAGGCGGTTGTCGTACAGGCGTCGGCCAGCCAATCGCGGCGACAGGCTCGATATGCGTCGTGCCTTGCGGGAGGCGGTGCGCCGTGACGGAGAGCTCCTTAAACTGCCCACTACTAGGCGAAAGACCCGACAACGTCCGCTTGTTTTGTTGGTGGATGTTTCCGGATCAATGGCGCAGCAGTCCGAGCCGACCATGCGATTGGCCCATGCGGTGGTACAGGCGGCTGATCGCGCTGAAGTTTTCACGCTTGGAACCAGGCTCACCCGGGTAACGCCGGCATTGCGGATCAAGGAAACCCAACGCGCCCTTGATACGGTCGCGGGTCTTGTTTCCGACTTTGATGGTGGCACCCGAATAGGTGATGCCTTGGCGGCCCTTCTTGCTGTTCCACGTTTTGCGGGTGCTTTGCGGGGCGCTGCGGTGGTGGTTCTTTCTGACGGTCTGGAACGCGGCGAGCCAAACACGATGGTTGATTGCGTTGCTCGTATCTCGCGTATGGCGTGGCGATTGGACTGGCTATCACCCCTTGCTGCTGATCCTGAATTCGCTCCGCGCACTGAAGCGCTGTCTGCGTCGCAACAGTACTTGAACACGCTTGCTGACGGCAGCTCCATTGCAGCCGTAGCCGAGCATATCCTGTCCCTTGCCCGTCATCGCCAGCCACGGCCGCAGACCCAGATTCAGTCGAGGAGTGCGGCATGATTGATGCGCATCATCACATCTGGCGGCAGAAGGACTTGCCTTGGTTGCTCGGCCCTGAGCAACCACGCATTTTTGGCCCCTATGCCGCGATTAAGCGTGACTATCCAATCGAGGAGTTTCTCACCGACATCGAAGGTACAGGTATCGAAAAGTCGGTTTACGTGCAGGCCAACTGGGCTCCGAATTGGGCAGCTGATGAAGTAGCTTGGGTGCAGTCGGAGGCCGACCGCACGGGCTGGCCCCACGCTATCGTCGGCTATGCGGATTTTACGGTGGATGACGTTCGTCTGCAGTTCGACAAGCTGAAGGACTACCCGCTGATGCGGGGCATTCGTCAGCAACTGCATTGGCATCCGAACCCACTCTATCGTTTCGCACCCCATGCAGGTCTGCCCGCTGACCCGACAGTACGGCGTAATATTGCGCATCTGGCCGACTACGGATGGTCGTTCGATTTACAGGTGTTCGAGGCGCAGATGGTGGATGCTGCCGGTCTTGCAGAGTCTTGCCCTGACGTCACTTTCATTTTGCAGCACGCGGGCATGTTGGAGGACACGACTCCAGAAGGTTGGCGCAACTGGGAAGCGGGAATGAAGCGTCTCGCCAAATCCAAGAACGTCGTTTGCAAGCTATCTGCCTTCGGCACGTTCATTCATCGCAACGATCCAGCTTTCGTTGCGGAAATGGTGGAGAATTCCGTTCGCATCTTCGGTGCGACGCGCTGTCTTTACGGTTCCAACTACCCCATCGAAAAACTTTGGACCTCGTATGGCGATTTGTTCGCGGCCTTTCGCAACGCGACGGCAGGCCTGTCCAAGGCACGACAAAAATCAATTTTTAACGACACGGCAGCGCGGGTTTACCGCATCTGAATCACATCCTGGGAGGGACCGACATGGCACTCGAAATTCACGTGCTCGACTATGGTGACATCGAACTGGAAACAAGCTTTCTCGTGCTCGGTCACGAATGTGGTCGCGCGAGGCGTGTGCCTGTTTACGGCTTTCTGATCCTCGGTGGCACTTACCCTGTGTTGGTGGATACCGGTTATCGTGACAACGCGATCATGGAGTCGCTCGGGATGCGCGGGCTGCAATTCCACGACAACCTGATTGAAAACCAGCTGGCCAAACACGGGCTGAAACTTGGCGATATCAGGTACATTTTGCACACACATCTGCACATTGATCACGCCGGTCAGGACGACAAATTCCCAATGAACACAACGGTATGTTTGAACCGGCGGGAGATGGAATTTTCAGTCTCGGGCATCATGTATCCGCAATACCCGAAGCCGGACATCAAACACTTGGTGGACCGCATCTATGAAGATGAGGCTATGCGGTTTCTTGATCTGGAAATCACCGGTGCTGAAGAAATCATTCCCGGCGTTTGGTGTGAGGCGGCAGGGGCGCACACAGAAGGATCAATGAATGTAATCGTGGATACCGCCGAAGGCCTCGCCTGCATCTGCGGTGATGTGATCTACGATTTCAACGATCAGATCGTGAACCATGTGATGACCAACAATTACATGGAGCCACGCGTGACAGGAAACCATTCGCAGACGAAACGCGAGGAGAAGGGGGCGATCAAGAAGTTGCTGAACAATTATACGTTCTTGCTGCCGATCCACGATAAGCCTGCAAAAATCCAGAACCAGAAGGTCGTTGGCCGCCTCGGTATGCAGGTGCCGGGACCGATAACAGAGACAGTGCCGGACCGTGACTGGTTCCCGATGTAACGCGAAGGAGGACGGTCATATGAACCATGAAGCAATCCATCCATCGTTCCATGAGTTGATCGACGAGCACGCGCCTGTCGAACAGTTGGGTACAGGGTTCATCTTTACGGAAGGGCCGATCTGGCATCCGGTCGAGCATCATCTGTTGTTCTCCGACATGCCAGGTGATGTGCGCCGATTGTGGGACAGTTCCGGCGTTCACGAGGTTCAGCGTCCGTCCAATAAAGGCAACGGCATGACCTACGATGCTGCGCTTAATTTGATCGTGTGCGAGCATTCCACCTCGTCGCTGGTGCGGTTCCGGCCCGATGGCACGCGAGAGGTGCTGTGCTCTCATTTCGAAGGCAAAGAGTTGAACTCGCCCAACGATGTGATCGTGCGAAACGACGGCTCGATTTACTTTACTGACCCGACTTATGGCCGGATGGAGCATTTCGGTGTGCCTCGCGAGACGGAATTGGGTTTTCAGGGAGTCTATCGTCTGCCGACGGATCATCGGCCCGGAGATGAACCGCAATTGGTCTCTGATCGCTACATGTTCAACCAGCCTAATGGTCTGTGCTTCTCTCCCTGCCAGCGTTGGATGTGGGTGAACGATACCGACCAAGCTAACATCCGCATGTTTGATGTTGCCAATGATGGTCGACTGACAAACGGACGGCTGTTTGCCTCTGGTATCAGCGATCCAAACAAGGCGGGGTTGCCCGATGGGATGAAGGCGGATGCCAAAGGCAATGTGTGGGTCACAGCGCCGGGTGGTGTTTGGGTCTACGATTTCCACGGTCGCTTGATCGGGAAGCTCAATGTGCCGGAGATGGCTGCAAATCTGCATTGGGGCGGTAACAATTGGGACACCCTTTTCATCTGCGCCAGCACGTCATTGTACGCGGTCAAGACCAAGGTTTTGCCGCGCCGTGAGCCGTTCATGGCAGCTGCTTTGAATGCACCGGCTGAGCATGAGGATGCCGCACCTATCGCATCACCGTCTTCAGGAGTAGGCGGCGCGCCTGTTTCTGCTTCTCAAGCCACCGATGTTGCTTCTGCTGATGATGCTTCCCTGCAACTTGATGGCAACCGCACTGTTCTCATCATTCAGGATTTGCAAAATGATGTGATGATGGACGGTGGGGCATTTGCTGACACCGGGTCGCCGGATCACGCGAGAGAGCAGAACGTTGTTGCCAACGTAAAACGTCTGGCGGAGGCATGCCGGGCAGCCGGTGTCCTCATCATTCATGTGTGGATGGTCGCCGAGCCGGGACATCCGGCAATGCGGCGAAACTCGCCTCTTATGGAAGGTTTGGTCGACAGCAATGCGTTGGTTCGGGGCACGTGGGGTGTTCAACCCGTGTCGGGCCTTGAGCCGCAAACCGGCGATCTTGTGGTAGAAAAACTTTCCATGAGTGCATGGGAATCCGGCCGATTGGAGAACTATGTGAAGGGGGCGTTTCGAGACACGATCATATCGACAGGCTCGTGGACGAATATGAGTGTGGAGCACACGGCGCGTACAGGAGCCGACAAGGGTTACACTGTCATCGTGCCGGAAGATGCCTGTTCGACTATGAACGCAGAATGGCACCGCGCATCCATTGAATTTGGGCTGACCAGCGTATCTACCGTTACCAACGTTGATGCCGTCATTGCCGCGCTTCGATAAATTTCAAACGAGAGGGACCTGATCATGAACAACTATGATTTCAATGGTCGTGTGGCCGTCGTTACCGGCGGAGCACAGGGCATAGGAAAAGCCGTGGCCGAGCGGTTGAAACAGGGTGGAGCGACGCTCAGCCTATGGGACATGGACATAGATCTTGCTGCGAGCACCGCATCCCACTTGAACGGCGATACAAAAGCGGTGGAGGTCAACGTTGCTGATTGGAGCAGTGTTCAGGCGGCTTACGCCCGCACCATACGTGACCTTGGTCGCGTCGACATACTGGTGAATGCGGCAGGCATCGCGGGTTCTAACGCGCCGGTGGCGGACTACAACGTTGAAGAATTCCGGCAGATCGTGGAGATCAATCTTCTTGGTACTTTCCACGTGAACAAGGTGGTTGCCGCCTCAATGCGCGCGCAGAATTATGGCCGCATCGTCAACATTGCTTCAGTCGCAGGCAAAGAGGGTAATCCCGGTGCGTCGGCTTATTCGTCCTCCAAAGCGGCCGTAATCGGATTGACGAAATCGCTCGGCAAAGAGATGGCAGATGTGGATGTGGCGGTGAACTGCGTCACGCCTGCTGCCGCGCGCACCCGAATTTTCGATCAAATGAGCGAGGAGCATATACAATACATGCTGTCGAAAATTCCCCGCGCTCGTTTCCTCGAACTTGACGAAGCAGCGTCCATGATCGCTTGGCTGTGTTCGCAGGAAAACAGTTTCACCACCGGCGGTGTATTTGATATTTCCGGAGGCCGGGCAACGTATTAAATACAATGTCTTTTCTTGATTTGTGCAGTCCGGATCAATGTTAGGTCGGCTTCGCCAATTCGAATTTTACTGCCACTGCGACATGAAGAAGAGCGATTTCACGATTGCAGTTTTCTCGCTTTAGGCAGTGTGCGCAGATTTTAGCAGGTTTTAACTGCGCGGCTGACCCTTCGGAAAATGAAAAAGGCCGGGCTTTTCAGCCCGGCCTTTCGTTTCTTGGCTCAATTGAGTTGGATCACATGCCGTCAAGATCGACGGTTGCGTCCTCGAATTCGATTGCCTCGAATTCATATATGATATCGTGGGTATCGTTCTCGGTGTTCCAAACGACGTAACCGTCTTCCCCTTCAAGCTTGGCAAATCCGAAATCTTCCTCCTTGCCAGCAATCTTGAAGGTATCGTCCCCTTCGCCGCCGAACAGGTATTGGGTTTCGCCTGCTACATCGGAAACGGTCTGGCCAGCATCGGGATTGGTCGACCCCGTACCATCTTCACTATTCCCTTCATCGAAGGTCACAAGCTTGTCGTCAAACTGGATCTGTTCGAAGTCCCAGAGCAGATCGTTGCCAGTCTCACCCCAAACTACAATGCCTGAACCATCCTGGGTCTCACCCCAATTGTAGTCTGCAGAGTTGCCTGAAACGACGAACGTATCGGTGCCAGAGGTGCCTTGAAGGTACTGGGTGACGTGTTCTTCATCATATTCGATGCACTCGTGATCATCGTCGTCGTCGTCGGAACCTTTGCCAGACCCTTTACCGGAACCTTTGCCAGACCCTTTACCGGATCCTTTGCCTGAGCCCTTACCGGAGCCCTTACCGGAGCCCTTACCGGAGCCCTTACCGGAGCCCTTGCCGGAGCCTTTACCTGAGCCCTTACCGGAGCCTTTACCGGAACCCTTGCCGGAGCCTTTACCTGAGCCCTTGCCGGATCCTTTGCCAGAACCCTTACCGGAGCCTTTACCTGAGCCCTTGCCGGATCCTTTGCCAGAACCCTTACCGGAGCCTTTGCCAGAGCCTTTACCGGAGCCTTTGCCGGAGCCCTTGCCGGATCCTTTACCTGAGCCCTTGCCTGAGCCTTTACCGGAACCCTTACCGGAGCCCTTACCGGAGCCCTTACCTGAGCCTTTGCCAGAACCCTTGCCAGATCCTTTGCCGGAACCACCGTTTGGCGGGTTGTGCGTGGTATCCGAACCGTTGCC
>NZ_AEEB01000023.1 GCF_000179775.1 Ahrensia sp. R2A130 | reverse complement strand
GGGCGGAGACAGAACCGGCGACCACGCTGATCGTATCACCCTCAACATCGCTGGCAGCGGTAAGGACATCAATGGAGGCGATAGCCGTATCTTCTGCGGTCGATTGCGGCGCGGGGCTACCTGCATCGGGTGCATCATTGATCGGGTTAACGGTGATGTTTGCCGAAGCTGAAACGCTGCCGCCATTACCATCTTCAATGGTGTAGAAAATCGTGTCTATACCATTGAAATTAGCGGCTGGAGTGTAGCGTAGTGATCCATCACCATTCAGCGTGACCGTGCCGTTTGAGGCAGAAAGAGAGCCGGGGCGAACGTTGAGCACGTCACCGTCGCTGTCACTTGCCAAAGACAGAACGTCAATCGTGGCAATGGCGCCATCTTCGTCAACGAGCTGAGCGGGAAGCTGTGTCGTTGTCGGTGCATCATTGACCGGATTGATCGTCACTGTGATCTGACCGGTATCCGTACCTCCACGGGCATCGGTTATCGTGTAAACAATGGTGTCGGTACCGTTGAAATCCGCGTTCGGCGAATAGCGCAATGTGCCATCGCCATTGATGGTGACAAAACCGTTGGC
>NZ_AEEB01000024.1 GCF_000179775.1 Ahrensia sp. R2A130 | reverse complement strand
ACACGCCTGCTGCCGACTTCAACGGCACGGACACGTTCACTGTGTCTGTCGATGACGGCAATGGCGGAACAGACACGGCGACTGTTACCATCACGGTGAACCCACAGAACGATGCGCCTGATGGTTTCGTTCAGACGATAGATGTTCTGGAAGATACGCCTACTGGTCTGAACCCAACATTGCCTACTGATGTTGATGACGTCTCTGGCGATTTGCGGGTTGAGATTACGTCGGTGCCATCAACGACATTGGGTTCATTCAGCTATACCGCTGTGCCTGGCGGGGCGATTGTTCCTGTAGCGACAGGTCAGATCATCACGGTTGTTGAATTCAGCAGCCTGACTTTCACCCCCGTTGCCGATGCTAATGGTTCTGTCGCTGCGCTCACCTATCGAGCGTTTGACGATGAGGGCGATGCCTCTGAAAGTGATGCTGGTTCCAACGGTTCTATTGCGGTCAATGTGCTGCCTGTGAATGATGCGCCTGTGGCGACCGATCAACTGCTCGCTGTTGAAGGCGATGCTGCGGTCGCGCTCAATCCGGTTGCGCCAACTGATATTGATAACGTGGCGACCGAATTGACCGTCACAATCGATGGATGGACGCCTACGGCAGATGCTGCACTGAGCTATCGTGAAGATGTCACGAACACTGTGATCATTTTGACAGGTGCTGGACCATGGACCCTGTCGGTTGCGGAATTCGAAGCGCTTTCCCTGCAACGTAATGGTGGCTTCGTTGGAACGGTCGCTATCGACTACACCGTGACGGATCTCGGTACCTTGTCCGATAGCGCGGTGCTGACGGTCGACGTGCAGGACGACAACGTAGCGCCAACGGCCATCAACGATAATGATCTTGGAACGGCTTACGACATCGGTGAAAACACACCGCTAAACGTCAATGTGCTGGCTAACGACATTGACCCCGATGGTGATGTGTTAGAAGTCACCCGCTACCGTCCAAATACTGGAGGCGCTTCTTGGGTACTGGTTGGCGACACGCTGACCTTGCCGGGTGTTGGCGAAGTGGTGATTGATGACGCAGGCAATGCTGTCGTTACGCCAAATGGCACCTATACCGGTCCGATTGTGGACATTGAGTATGAGATTACCGATCCGTTCGGCGAAACGTCCACGGCGCTTTTCGAGCTGGGTGTTGTGTTTGCGGAAAATGATGCTCCGCTTGCCACTCCCGATACTCTAAGCGTTGCTGAAGATTCTGGCCTGACCGTCGTCAACTTGATTGGCGATGATCTTGGCAATGGCGTTGATAGTGATGAGGAAGACCTGACTGCCGATTTGCAGGTTGTGTCCGCGTTCATTCCATCGACCAGCCAGACCCTTACGCCGGGAGTTCCGGTTACGTTGGTTGAAGGCGAGATTCAAATCGACGCCAATGGTGATCTTCGCTTCACGCCTGCTGCTGATTTCAACGGTACCGTTCCGCAAATCAACTATGTGATCGAAGATACTGCCGGTGCGCAGTCGCTTGCGACAGTCGATATCGCCGTGACATCCGTCAATGATGGTCCGACCGCTGCTGACGACACCTACACCGCTGATGAAGACAGCGGCCCTGTGGGTGGTAACATCATCACAGACGCCGGAGCTGGCCTCGACAGTGATGTTGATGGCGATACGCTGGCGATTGCAAGTGCAACTGTCGACGTTGCCGGTTCACCGGTGGCGATCACACTGGGCGTTGCTACTGATATTTTTGATGCAGGCGGTGAAATTGTCGGTTCGTTGACGCTGGATAACGATGGCGGCTTCGTCTTTTCGCCAGCGACGAATTTTAACGGGGCAGTTCCATCCGTCACCTACACGTTGAGTGACGGGAATGGCGGTACGGATATCGCCCTGCTTGATATCACCATCTCACCGGTGAACGACGCGCCGGTTGCGACCGACAATTCATATGTCGTCAATTCGGGCGCGGTAGGCGGCCTTGTTGGCAACGTTCTGACGCAAGATACAGGTGCTGGTCTCGACTCTGATGTGGATGGTGAAACCGTAACGGTGGAAAGCTTCACGGTTGCCGGTCTGCCATCAACCTTTGCTGCCGGTGCTACCGTCAATGTTCCGACTGCCGGTACACTGACAATCGACGCTAATGGTGACTTTACCTTCTTGCCGCTCAACACATTCTCGGGGCCGGTTCCTGCGGTGACCGTTACTGTGACGGATAGTTCCGCTGCTGTCGGCGGGCCACTTACAGATACTGCCGCATTGGCAATCGAAGTGGTGGACCCAGTTCCGGGTCTGCAGATTGTTGCGGAAGACACGCCTCTGATTTTCTCGGTCGCCACTGGGATCGGGTTTGATCTTCGCCCACCACTGGGGTTGCTGCCCACAGCACTGGTTGATGTAACGTTGTCGGCCGACCACGGTACGCTGGCTGCAAATCTTACTGCGGGCGTAGTGTCGCCTGATAATGGTAGTTCTACCGTGACCCTCACAGGTTCTTGGGCGGATGTAACGGCTGCACTGGACGGCCTGATCTATAACAGTGTTGCAGACTATTACGGTAGCGATACTATTACGCTTACCGTCGACACCGGCGTTCTGATCCCTCTCACTATCATGACCAGTGTCGACATTGATGTGGTTGCTCGGGTTGACGCGGCGGACGATACTGTGACCACGCAAGAAGATGTCGCTGTCACGTTGAACGTCCTTACAGGCGCTGTTCAAGGCGGCGGATCGACCGGTGGTGCGGACAATTTCGAGAACCTGCAGACGCCTGGTACGCTGGCTGGTCCGACGTTGACCGCTATCGGAACAGGGGCAAATGGACCAAGCAATGGCACCGTTACATTCTCTGCCGATGGTGAGCTGACTTACACACCGGACGCGAATTTCAGTGGCACGGATTCCTTCCAATACACCATCACCACGCCGGACGGGCAGGGTGGAACCGTATCTGAAACTGCACAGGTAAATGTCACCGTTGCAGCGGTGGATGATCCTGCAGTGCACACAGCTCCAGATACATCGACAGGTCCGATACCGTCCACCACGACGAATGAAGACACGCCGCTTGTGTTTACCGCAGGGACTGCGAACGAGTTGTCGGTGGCCGACCCCGACAGCGGCTTGATCACGACTCAGGTCACCGTCACGTTCGGTACATTATCGATCAGCCCGGCTGGTGTTACTGCTGGCGTGATCGCATCCGGTGATGGCAGCGGGTCATTGACCCTTGAAGGCACGGTTGCACAAATCAATGCTGCGCTGGATGGCCTTACCTATCAGCCGAATGCTGACGTCCATACGGATGCGGGCCTTGCTGAAACACTGACCATGAACACCTTTGATGATGCCGGGGACGTCGTTCCCGATGCCACGTCTGTGGTTGAGATTGCCATCACATCTGCCGCTGATGCTGTCGATGACACGCTGGCGCTGGATGAGGACAATGCCGTCGTGTTCAACCCGCTTACGGGTTTGACCAACGGTCTGCCTGATGGCGCGACGGCTGATGGTTTCAGCAGTCCAGCAGCTACCGTAACCGTTCTGGGAACAGGCGTTGACGGACCGCAGTCTGGTGTCGCGGTTCTGGAAACTAGCGGTATCAATGCCGGTCAGATCACCTACACGCCAAACGCGAATTTCTTCGGTACGGATACATTCCTCTACACAGTGCAGACACCGGACGGGCAGGGCGGCTTCCTCGTGGAAACTGCGCGGATCACGATGAATGTGGCATCGGTGAACGATGCTCCGACAGCATCAGGAAACACGGCGGTGACGTCCGAAGACAACCCTGTCACCGGCTTTGTCACCATGAGCGATGTTGATGGTGACCCACTTGTCGCGACGCTTTTGACACCACCTACAAACGGTACCGTGGTCGTGAACACGGACGGTACGTATAGCTACACGCCTAACCCCGACTTCAACGGCAATGATAATTTTGTTGTCGAAGTGAGCGATGGGCAGGGTGGTACGACGACAGCAACCGTTGCCGTGCTTATCAATCCGGTCAACGATGCGCCCGTGGCGGTGGTCGATGCACCGGTGACCGACGAGGGTACTCCGGTTTCTGGCACTATCACGATCACGGATATTGATGGCGACACACCCACTGCAACGCTGACCGTGCCGCCAGCTAGTGGTACGGTTACGGTGAACCCGGACGGCACTTATACCTACACACCAACCGACGACTTCAGCGGCACTGATACGTTTACGGTCGAGATTGATGACGGCAAGGCAGGCATTACACCGGCGACGGTGACTGTAATTGTGAACCCGATCAACGATGCGCCAACAAGTTCCAACGATGACTTCGTGGTACTGGAAGACACACCGCTCGCGCTGACGATCACCGTGCCGACGGATGTCGATGATGTGGCCGCTGATCTTTCGGTCGTGGTACAAGCCATTCCTGCAATTGGCGAAGGTGTTCTGACTTATACGCCAGACGCTCCTGTCGGTCCCGGTCCGTTCGAAGTCGCCAATGGCGATGTGTTAAGCATTGCGGAACTCACAAGCCTGATTTTCGTCCCTGCTGCGGAATATGAAGGCACTGTTTCCGACTTCGTTTATGTCGCGCAAGACGATGAAGGCCTACAGGCAGCGCCATCGACCGTGACCTTCACCATAACACCGCAGAACGATCTGCCGGTTGCGCTGGCAGATGCTGTGACCGTGCTTGAAGATGCAACGGTTACCGGCAACCTCATTACGGGTATCGTAGATGGCGCACTGCTTGGCGGTGTTGATAGTGATCCTGAAGGCGGTGTGTTGACCCTTACCGGTGCTGTCGTTCCGATCCCCGGTGGTGGTACAAATGCCGTTGCTTTGGATACGCCTACCGTTATCTTCGGAACTGGTGGTGCAGCGGTGGGTACGCTTACGCTTTCTGGCGATGGCAGCTACAGCTTCGCGCCGGTGCCGGACTATGATGGCGCTGTCCCAACGATCACCTACACGGTGGCCGACCCTGAAGGTGGCACCGCCGATAGCACTCTCACGATCACAATTGTGCCTGTAAACGACAGCCCCGTTGGCTTCGTCAATACGGTCAGCACCGATGAAGATGTTGCTGTTTCCGTCTCGCCTACGCTGCCGACAGATGCTGACGATGCAGTTGGCTCGCTCAACATAACCTTCGGTTCCGTGCCGCTGCCATCGCAGGGTACATTGAGCTACACGCCAGATGGCGGCGGCGCGTCGCTGCCCGTCGCTGACGGCACAGTCCTCACTGTGACTGAATTCGCCTCGTTGAACTTCATCGGTGCGCCGGACTATTCCGGCGCCGTGGACGATGCGACGTACGTCGTTGCTGATGATGAAGGCGATGCTTCTGCATCCGGTCCGCAATCAACAGGCTCGATTGCCTTCACCATCGTAGCTGTCAACGACCGCCCGATCGGTGTCGATGATGGCCCGATTGCGGTGTTGGAAGATATGCCATCCAGCGGCAACGTGTTGTCCAATGATACTGATGCTGACGGCGATACGTTGTCGCTGGTATCCTTCACTGTTGGTGGTGTTCCTGGTTCCTTCAATGCGGGTGATACGGCAACCATTCCGGGTGTTGGCACGCTGACCATTGGCGCAGGCGGTGGTTACACATTTACGCCGGAAGCAAACTATGCCGGTGTTGTGCCCTCTGCGACTTATGTTCTGACCGATGGTCAGGGTGGTTTCGGTACGGCACAGCTGTCGTTTTCTCCGGTGACTGCGGTCAACGACAATCCTATCGCGCAGAATAATCTTGCGACCACGACGCAGGATACTTCAGTCAACGGCAACGTCATCACTGACGACGAAGGTGGTGATCCTGCTACTGTTGATAGCGATGCTGATGGCGATGCGCTGACGGTAACTGGCTACACAATTGACGGTCACGCTGGCCCCATTTTCCTCGGTGCATCGACGCTCATTCCGAGCGTTGGTAGCTTCACCATGGACGCTGCAGGCGCATGGACCTTCGACCCTGCTGCAGGTTTCAACGGTCGCACGCCTCTCATCACCTACACTATTGATGATGGAAATGGTGGCGCAGACAATGCGGAACTGACTATCGAAGTTGGTGCTGTCAACGCAGCCCCGGTTGCTGATGATGATGCAGTGACCACGGCAGAAGACACGACAGTCATCGGTGTCGTAACAGCGACAGATGCCGAGGGCGACCCTTTCACATTCAGCGTCGATACCCAGCCCACAAACGGTACGCTGACGTTCGATCCGAGCGGCTCTTGGACTTACACGCCAGAAGCTGACTTCGTTGGAGCTGACAGCTTCATCATTCTTGCTGATGACGGCATGGGTGGTACGGACCGCGCAACCGTGTCCGTCACTGTTACTGCGGTGACCGATACTGTTCCTGACAATGTCACGACCCGTGAAGACACAGCGGCAACCTTCAACGTGTTGACCGGAACAACTGGTGCATCGGCAGATACGTTCTCCGGGCCTGCGGTGGTGAACAATGTCACTCAAGGCGGCAATGGCTCTGTAACTTTCGATGGTGCCGGTAACATCACCTACACACCGGATACCGGTTTCGTTGGCACTGACACTTTCACTTACTCGGTGCTCGCAAACGGTACGACCGAGACGGAAACTGTGACCATAACGGTTACCGATGTGAACAGCGCACCGGTGGGAACTGATCAGAATGTAGAGACGGGACCATCCCAAACAATCGGCGGCACGACCATCGCTACCGATCCTGATGGAGATGCACTAACCCAAATCCTCGGCACAGGGCCCGTCAACGGCACCGTGATCGTCAATCCTGATCTGACATGGGACTACACACCGAATGCAGGCTTCCTTGGCACCGACACTTTCACTGTCTTAGTTCAGGACGGAAGCGGCGAAAGCACAGAAGTGACGGTCACGATCGAGGTGGTGAACACGCCGATTACGATCACGGTGTCCGAGCCTCCACAGACCACGCCTGAGGACACAGTGCTCACCGGTTCTATCGAAATCGGAGCTGCGGCCAATCCTGTTGCCACGCTTGTTCTTGATGCAACCAACGGCACGGTGATCATCACCGACCCGGCGACTGGCGATTACACATATACGCCGAACCCGGACTATAACGGCCCGGACAGTTTCCGCGTGAGCGTGAGCGATCCGGTAGCGGGTACACGCGAAATCACGGTCGATATTACAGTGACGCCGGTGGACGATCCGGTCTCAGTCGCGGTGCCGCTGTCTGCACTTTCATTGATCGACGGTGAGACCGCTGCCATTGCCACGACCCCCCTGTTTGCCGATGCCGATGGTGCGGTGTTCACTGCGACCAACTTACCGTTTGGTTTCGCTATCGACGCTACGACGGGTGTGATCTCTGGCGTGTTGCCATCTGATGCTTCGCAAACACCAACTGTGCGGGTTACTGTGACCGCGCAGGATACTGGTGCGCCGGTCTCAGTCGAGATCGATTTGAGCTTCACCAACCCAGCTCCGATTGCAGTGCGTGATGGTGTCCAGCAGATCCAACCCGAAGAAAGCGTCGTGTTGAATGTGGCAAGTCTGTTTGTCGATCCCGACGGCGACACATTGACATTCACTGCAACCGGTCTGCCGGTCTGGCTGACGCTGGACCACACCACCGGCATTGCCACAGGCAACGTGCCGGATGATGTGCAGCCGGGCGAAGGCTTTAGCTTCCAGGTGACCGCAGATGACGGGCAGGGCGGCACGGCAACTGCGAGTGTAACGCTAACAGCGCCGCTACCGGTTGTTGATCCGGGTATCATCACCACTGATGATCCTGGCACCACGGCATTTGAGCCGCTCAAGCCTCGTCCGACGTCCGGTATCGATCAAGTCGACCCAATCCTGACAAATGTTATCGACGGTATTTCCGATCTGAGCGGCACTGCTGACCTTGGCGGGCAACAAGGCATTATACGCGATGCGGTGAACGGCATTGCTGACACCCGTGCCACCTCCAATGTGGTGGGTGAGGACGCAGCTGTTCTTGATGCTGTGAACGCAATTGCTGCGCTCAGCGCCAGCCGCACCGAGGCTGAAGGTCGTGATGAGCTCAATGGTTCTTGGGATATCGAAGGCCTGACGGGTTACTCACTCCGGCTTGGTTCCGGTGGCGAGGGCGATGCGTTGCGCAGTGACGGTGTTGAAGACGATCGCACAAGCGGCGATCTCATCATCGATACCTATGTGCGTAACCGCATTCTGTTTATCGACATCAACAACTCGTTCGATCCTGAAGTGCAGGGCATGGTCGCTCGTTATTCGGTAGAAATGCTGGACGGTTCACCGGTTCCATCATGGCTGCGGATTGTACGTGACGGGTTCGTGGTGGCTGAGCGGCCTGCGAGCCTTTGGGATCTGGAGTTGAAGATTTCCGCCAACTTTGAAGATGGTTCTGTGGTGTCGCGCGGCGTTCGCATTGATGGTCCAACCGGCGAGATTGAAGCCGTTACGCTGGCTGCACCCTTGGTGGTGTCCGGCTATGGATCTTCGGCAGGACTAGGCTTCAATGACCAGCTTCGCAGCATCGCGGACGCACCGGGCATTGAATATTGTCAGGTTGGCGATAACGCCCAGGAACATGCGTCGGGACTGTTTGAAGCGATGGCGAAGCTCCGCGCTGCGGAAGATACCTAATCCGCTGGCGCGGCGATGGTGCCGCGCTACTGAACATCCAGTTTGATGCTTCATTTCTTGAGCACTTGTGACAGTTTGCTGGCTGTGATGTGAAATGGCATGCGTCGGCCTGTTCTCGTCGCTTCGGAACGCCGCCATGCTCGACGCCACACCTTTGGTCTTCAACTCGCTATTTTGGGCAGCGGTTGTGCTTGCAGTCGTGTTTGCTGGTGCCATTGTTCAGGCCGGTCTTGGCATGGGGTTTGGGTTGTCGGTTGCTCCGCTATTAGCTTTGATCGATCCGATGATGGTTCCGACCGCTGCGCTCTTTCTAGGCTCAGCCACATCGTTTGCGGGTGCCTGGGCGGAGCGCGAACACATTGTTTGGCGCGAAGTCGGTATCGGGTTTGCGGGACGTTTTATAGGAATTCTAGTGGGCGGATGGGTGTTGTTATCACTCACCGATGTAAAACTGTTCAGCCTCGTGTTCGGGTGCACCATCTTGTTTGCGGTGGTGCTGACAACGATCGGGTGGCAGCTTGCGCTAAACGGCTTCAATCTTGTGACGATGGGACTGCTTTCCGGCTTCACCGGCATCATCACATCGGTGGGTGCGCCGCCATTGGCGTTGATCTACCAAAATCGACCGGCCATTCCTTCGCGTCCAACGCTTGCAACATTCTTTGCATTGGGAGGCGCGTTTTCGCTGGCGTTCATTTTTGCCAGTGGACGCGGCGATTGGGTGGATATTCAAATGGCGCTCTTCATGGTGCCGGCGGCAATCACAGGAACGTGGTTCGGGCGGCGATTGCGCGGACGCTTCGACACGAGGTACCGTCCCGCATTGTTGATGATTGCGCTCGGCGCATCAATCCTACTCATCATGCGGGGACTGTCATGAGACTGCTTTTGGCTGCGCTATTGATGATCTCCACCGCGCAAGCTGGCCAAAGAAAACTCGACGGCGCTGCGGTTGCTGCGCTGCTGCCTACGATTATCGCAACCGGGCAAGACACACGGCAAACTTTCTCCGAAGCGGGCGCCACGACCTACTCGTTCAAAGGGCGTGATAGCTATGGCAGTTGGCGCGTGCAGGGCGATCAATATTGTTCCCAATGGCCTCCTGCTGATGGCTGGGCTTGCTTCGATTTGCTTGCTGATGATGAGCTGAAAACGATTGTCTGGCTGGATGCATCTGGCGAGCGGATCGTAAATCACATTGCAGCGAAGAACTAGTTGGCACCCTTGGCGGATATGCAGCACGTCGTACTTGTTGGTCTGGGCCATGCCCATCTTTACGTTGGTTCGCGGGCGGCGCAATTTCGGCGCGAAGGCCTGCGGCTTACACTCATAGATGATGGCGAATTTTGGTACTCTTCGATTGGTTCCGGTATGCTCGGCGGGCGATACGAGCGCGCTGACGATGTCATCGATGCTGAGGCTTTCGCTACACGACACGGGATCGATTTCATAAAAGGTCGGGCGGTATCTATCGACCGTACTGCTCGCGATGTTGTGCTTGGTGATGGCACAAGGGTTCCATACGATTTTCTATCGCTAAACGTCGGTTCTCATGTCTCACCGCCATTTTCGATCTCAGGCGATGGCATCTGGTCGCCGAAGCCGATTTCCGATCTCCTGCAACTGCGTGAAGACCTGAAGGGGCGTTTTCAAAGGGGTGATCGAGTGCGGTGGATAACCGTTGGCGGCAATCATTCAGGTTGCGAACTCACTCTCAATGCTATGGCGCTAGCCCGTGCTGAAGGCGGAAACCTTGATGCAGCGCTCGTCAGTGCAGATGTCGATTTGATCGGAAACGAACCTGTCGGGGCACGAAAGGCAATGCGGAACGTGCTTGAAGCTGCCGGTTGTCGTGTGATGTGTGACACGTATGTGAACGCCATTGAGGAAAAGGTTTTGACGCTGGCAGACAGCAGTGAAATGCCTTTTGATGTCGCCATGGTGGCGACGGGTTTGCAGCCATCTGCACTTGTTACAGCCTGTGAACTTGACCACAACGAGAGCGGTCTCATCGTTACGTCGTATCTGCAATCGCCAGATGACGACCGTATATTTGCGGTAGGCGATTGTGCGTCGATTCGGGGATATAATTTGCCAAAGGTCGGCGTTTTTGGTGTTCGCGCGTCGCCTGTTCTCACCGAAAACCTCATGGCACGTGCCGCAGACGAACCACTTCGTGCTTACAAGCCCCAAAAAATTTGGTTTGCTGCGCTTAACCTTGGAGATGGCACAGGGCTGGCTTCTTGGGGGTCTGTTTGGTGGCGGGGCAAGTCTGCATTGGCTTTAAAGGACTGGAACGACCGTCGATTTATGGAGCTTTACCGGTAGCGAAGAGACCCTGCGCTTGCGTCATTTTCTTGAGGGCGTATTTCATGCATTCTAATTTCCTCAAACGCAGACAAATCGGAACCAATCAGCAAGTGCTGGTTCACGCGAAAGCCTATTCGAGGCCCGTTCCGCTAACGCCAGTTTCATGTGGCATGCCATAGACCCACAATGCGGCTTTAGCCGCTGCCGTGGATGGGGTTTCGATTCGGGATTTTACCGATTTGGGGAAACGCTCAAGACGGCCTGAAACACTATCAGGCGCAGCACACGATACATCAATACGGGACAATTAGGCGAGTGCGGCTGTCATGCCGGTCGAGGTGGCGGCCACCACTATCATGTCGAACCCACCACCTCACCTATGTGATCAAGCAGATGAAGAATGTGAACGATGCTGCGATCACCGGTTGGGCGTTTTACGGTCACGATCTGTGGCGGAACCAACCCAGAGAGTGTCTCACGGGCGCCTGCAGCTTACAGTTCGAGCGCGCGGGCACAAATTTTCTGAACTGCCGCTTGTAAGCGGCAGGCCCGCTGCAACATATCAGAAGGTGGCACTAAAACCGAGTTGTACGGCGCCGGACCAGCGGTCATCGGTTTCGTAACCAACCTCTGTCCGACCGAATACGGAAATCGTGTCAGTGACTGGACGGGCAAAGTCAAAACCAACGAAACCGCGTGCTTTCGATGTTTCGCCGCCCGGATCGAAAGACACATTGTTGCCCAGCAAGGTGGCGTTGATCTTGTCCGCATCACCTGTGGCGGTGCGGCCTTCGACACCCAAATAGGGGCGCAATGTTGTCATCGTGCCGTCACTGTTTTCGACGTCCTGAACAAGCGCGATTTTCAGGCGGGCGTTAAACACGTGAATATCACGGTCGTTGACTGTCACGTTGGCCGCAGAACCAGCTTCGGTGTATCCGTCGAGAAACAGGCCAGCGTAGCCGACGCTGAAAGATGGCAGAATAGAGTGGCCGCCTACACCCCATTGAGAGGATGCTGTAAGCTGGGGAGCGATGAAGAAGCCGCTATAGTCAGCTTTAGCCGTTTCGAGGCCACCAACTACGGTGTTGTTGGCCACTGTGCGGTTTGAATCGAATTTCATCCAGCCACCGGTCAACACGGCATTGAATGCTATACTGTTCAGCTGGGTGCGACCATAGACGCCTGCATAGTAAGCTTGGGAATCGATCTCTGCGCCATTGTTGTCGCTGCTTTCGATAAGGCCATATGCACCACCGGCGAATACACCATAGAGACCGGCATTACCCGTTGAGATATCGATACCGGAGACTGTGCCGATTGAACCGCTCGCTGCAGATCCGGCAGGAAAAGACTGATCGCTAGCCGTTCTGGCAGCAAAGGCTGAACTCCAATAAGTGCGCGCGCCAGCTGCGGGTGAGAACCCGGATGTAAAACTGCTGCCGTAAGCTGCCACGCCTTCGGCAGGCGCACCGGGTGCTGCAAATGCTGAATCGATACGGTTCTGGACATTGAGACCAACATTGCCTGCAACATCGGCAAACGCATCATCCACCAGCGCCATTGTCGTGGTATCAACTTGTACGATCTGTTGGCCGAGGATGGTTTGTAGTGGTGAGCCGAATGCAATGCTTTCAAATTGTGTGCCACTGACTTCTAAGATCGCATCGAGGCCTGGTGCGAGTGTCAGCATATCTGTGCCTGCGCCTGGCTCCAACGAACCCACTAGAACGGAACCCGGCAGAAGAGTTAGTGAAAGATCAGCGCCGACCGCCCTGATCGCCCTACCAGTCGGGCCGTCAAGATCGGCCACAAGCCCGGAATTGACGATTGTCACCGTACCGCCATCTGCAATTATACCAGAATCTTCTCCAAAAATTGAGCCGGAATTTTGGATAAACCCTTGGTCGCCAATATCGATACCGTCGTCTGAGGTTGAAATAAGTGTCCCGGAGTTGAAGATTCTGGTGTTGGCTTCGTTTCCCTCAATCGCTTGGCCGCCTCTGGCTCTTACGAGCCCGGTGTTTACGACAGTTGAACCTTCATCCACTTCAATGCCTTCGTCATCGGCTATGATTGTGCCGTGATTTTCCACTCGTGAGCGGTTGTCGACGTTAATTCCATCATCATCAATAACAGTGATCGTGCCGTTGTTGATATAGACCCCGTTGTCTCCGCCTTCAATTCCATTATCGTCTGCAACGATCGCACCGTTGTTGATTACCGTGCCGAAGTCATCCAAATCGACTCCGTCAGCGCTAGTGGATGTCAGAGAGCCATCATTCACGACACGCACATTGTCTCGGGAACTCCCACCAATGGCATCGCCGCCATTGGTGACAGTGGCACCATCGAGAACATTGACCGTAAAACCGTCACTTGGAACACTAAAACCGTCCACGTCGGCGCCGGTACAGGTGGCCAGCAACGGATTAGCAGCATCGATTGCACAAGCAGCGTGGGCGCTGGTGGATGATGCGATGAGCGAGACTGTTGAAACACTGAGGGCGAGTGAAAGAGACATACCGGCAGTCAATGATGAGGCAGCAACGCCGCGCAGTGCTGTTTTTAGCGAATAGATCATAGAATTTTCCCCGGCATGCCCCTGCAAGCGTCAAATAAAACCTTAACAGGCTCTTAAAAGAAAAATTTAGTGAAGTGGGGCCGTTTGCAATCCTGCAGGTCGAATCCGACTTGGAAAACGGTGCTTATCGCCATATTTCCGCCAAAATGTGGTAAAAACAACACGTTACGGCTGTCTGCAAAGGGCGGCGGCTCTCCCTTTGAAAGCAGGCTTTGCCGTCGACTGCTGGTTACCCCCGAGCATTTTTGTGTCCGTTTTGGAGCAGCGCCGCGTTTTTTTGAACATCCAATCTGGGGCGGAAAGCGGACGATTGGATTGATGTATTTTACGACGTGCTTCGGACGTTATGTAAAGCACCGCGCGCGCCAATGATGTTCGTTTGATCCGTATCAATTGGGCGTCATAGCCATGTTTTGAACCAAATGGTTTTGGTAACCTGCGGGTTTAGTGACACTAGGCTGCACAACCCAACTCTGGGTCAAGCGTGCTACGTAGTATCCTTAATCATTCGCTACTCCTGCAGAGCGCTTGTAGCAACAAACTTGAGTGCGCATGAAAAGTTTAGATTGAATCTTCGCAAGGAATTGAATTAATTGAATAAAATGGTAGCGGGAGAGGGACTTGAACCCCCGACACGCGGATTATGATTCCGCTGCTCTAACCAGCTGAGCTACCCCGCCACGGGGTGGTCCTGTCGGACTGTTTGCGTTGCCGAATTGGTTACGCGAACCGGCGTTCTATAGGGAAGGTGGGCAGGCTGCGTCAACCGTGAAAACGCAATGGCTGGCCTACAATTGATGAGCGGGTGATGATGAGGCTTTGCGACCCTGTTTCTGCTGTTTGTCTCATCGCACCCAGTGTTACGATCTGAGTGCCGCAACGGTCACGATAGTGCAGGCAGAGCCTTCCCTGCACTAACCGATTGCTCTTCTTGTAACCAGCGGCTGTGAAGGCGGAGCGGTTACTGCCGCATCAACGGCACCGGCTGCGCTCCATGTTTTTGCGATCCAGCCACCGCCCAGCACGCGGGTTTGCGGGTTTTCATCGACATAGAACACGCAGGCCTGCCCCGGTGAAATTCCGTCTTCGCCGTCCGTGAGCGTTATAAAGGCTGTGCCGTCTTCCAACGTCAGGCGGGCAGGGCGGGGCGGTCTTGTAGAGCGTACGCGCACATGAAGATCTATGCCTTCCTCGGATACGGCGTCTTCCAGCGTTTCATCGCCCAGCCAGTTGACGTCGCGCAGCGCTATGCGGCGCGTGGCCAAGGCTTCGCGTGGGCCGACGGTTACTGTCGCGGTCTTGGCATCGATCGATATGACATAGACAGGGTCGCCAGTGGCGATGCCGATACCGCGGCGCTGGCCGATGGTGAAATTGAATATGCCGTCGTGACGGCCCAACACGCGGCCATCAAGATGCACGATATCGCCCGCAACGCCCGCATCGGGGCGAATCTTGGCGATGATGTCGGCATATTTGCCCTGCGGCACGAAACAGATATCCTGGCTGTCGCTTTTTTCAGCAACGATCAGATCCATTTCCTGCGCCATTTCGCGGGTCCGGGATTTTGGCACGTCACCGAGAGGGAAGCGCAGAAAATCTAACTGCTCTTGCGTCGTGGCGAACAGAAAGTAGCTCTGGTCCTTGTCGGCATCTGCCGGACGGAACAGCTGTCGGTTTTTCAACGGGCCGTCGTCGCCGGGCTTTGAAATAATGTAGTGGCCCGTGGCGAGGCAATCTGCACCCAACTCTCGAGCTGTTGTCAGCAGATCGGAGAATTTGACCGTCTGGTTACACGCGACGCAAGGAATCGGTGTTTCGCCATTGATATAGGCTTTGGCGAAGGGGTCGATCACCTGCTCGCGAAACTTCTGTTCATAGTCGAGCACGTAATGGGGGAAGCCCATCTGCTCGGACACGCGGCGGGCATCATGAATGTCCTGACCGGCACAACACGCGCCTTTTTTCTGCACGGCAGCACCGTGGTCGTAGAGCTGCAACGTCATGCCCAGCACTTCGTAGCCCTGTTCCTTCAAAAGGCAGGCCACCACTGACGAATCCACACCGCCCGACATCGCAACAACGACGCGGGTGTCGGCAGGTGCCTTATCAAAGCCAAGGGAATTCAGCGCCATGGGATAGCCTGTAAATGGGTGCAGAACGGGTGGAATTGCCCGTCTGATATGGTGTGGAATGGGCATTTGGCAAGCGCGGAAGCCCAGTAAATCCGGTCACACGGGCTTGCATCATGACACAATGTGGCAATGCAGTGGCAAGGTTCATCCGTTGTTAAGCCATGCCGCATAGCTTTGGCTTGTCTGGTCAGACACCGTTTTTTGTATTGAGTAGAGAGTATCATGACCGAACAAATGCGCCCTCGGGTGAAATATGTCATCGGCCCTGATGGGAGCCCCCTGACGATTGCCGACCTTCCGCCTACGACCACGCGTCGCTGGGTGATCCGCCGTAAGGCAGAGGTCGTAGCAGCAGTTCGTGGTGGTTTGCTAAGCCTGGATGAAGCTTGTCAGCGTTACACGCTGACGGTCGAGGAGTTCCTGTCTTGGCAGGCATCCATCGACGACCACGGTCTGGCCGGTTTGCGCACCACGCGTATCCAACAATATCGCCACTGATCTTCTAAGGGCGCGGGCAGCGCTCTGATTTCTTATACGAATCCGCGATCTCCGCTTTGCCTGACCTAACGGTCGGCGATGCGGTTTTGGCGTTTTTTGTGGAAAATTACACGACGGTTTACCGACGGTTTACCATGTCGCGTCAATCTTGGGATCAACACGGCCGGGCGGCTCTCGATACAGACAGCCACCGGCGCTTCAGCTTCTCAGGACCGCGCTCCCCATGAATCATTCCTTCGACCACCCCTTTGACAAAGACGGCGATTTTGGATTTTCCCATACCGTGCAAAAGCTGGTTGGGCGCAGTCTTGCAGACGTGGAACGGGAATTGATTTGCGGCACGTTGGCCCGTTGTGGCGGCAACCGCACTTGGGCTGCCGATATTCTTGGCATCGACCTGATGACCCTGCGCGACAAGTTGATCGAGCTGCGCGCGCCGGAAGCAGACGAAGTGAAGCAGAAGCAGGCCGAACCGAAAGACGCGCATATGGTTCTGCTACAGGGCTTCCAGCCCGGGCGCCGTTTGCCAAGCTGATAAGGTCTATCAGCTGCGCTTGAGAAGTGCTGCTGCCACTGCGCCACATAGTGCGCTTGCACCGTAAAACCACAAACCCGGTTGGGCAAATGCCGTGGCGAAGCCTGAGCTTTTTGCTGCGAAAATGACGATTGCCACCAGCAACACATCCATCATCGACCATTTTGCCAGAGCACCTGTCGTGGCGATCAGCGGCGAACGAGCGATCGCTGCTTGTGGGGCGACGGCTGCGATAAAGGTTAGAGTGAGTTTTGCCAGCGGAAAGATGCCGGAAAACAGCGCGACTGCAATCGCGATAACCACGCTGCCCTGCGTCCAGAGTCCCGTAATGACATTGATCAGCGATGGTGTGTCGCTGAAAAAGTAGAGCTTTTGCAGATGCAGCAGCGGCAGTGTCAGACCCAGCGGCAGGCACAGCGCAGAGGCTAGCAGAAGTAGGCTGGCAGCAACTCTCATAAATTCGATTTAGTTGGGTCTGGCGAAAGTCAGGGATGCCCAGAAACTTTCCCAATGCACGCCGTCCTCGACCAAGCCTTCCGACTGTGGTTCGCTCATATGGATGGCGTTGAGCAAATAGGGACCGGGTCCGCGCGCGGGAATGGGGGCTTTGCCCTCAGCGTCTGTCAAAATGCGGTGGGAGGCTTCCGTGTCGATGCCCGTGAACATCTTGATCATCACGCCGGGCAGGGGCTTGCCGTCGAGCAAGACTTGCACTGGCATTGGTTCGTTCTGGTCAAGCGCATTGGGATTGGCGAGTGCGACCAGTTCGATCTTCAGGCCCGTGGGCCGGTCGAGCGAGCTTGTGTCACCGGATGTGACGAGCAGCGTCTTGGCGTAACGGGAGTAGCCTTCTTTCAAGGTGTCCTTCGGTTTGTCTGATTTGAGCGTTGCGGCAACCGCATCGCCCAAACCTTCCTTGAAGGCGTAGGTCTTGAACTTTTCCCAGCTTTTGAACGTCAGCTTATCGATGTTGGACTGGTGGACCACCACCGTGATTCCCGGTTCGCTAACGGTGATTTGCAGGGCAGGTCGGTCTCCATCGAGGCCTTTCACTGGTTCCATGCCGGATGGGTTCCACTGTTCGGAACGGACATTCCAGATGCCGACATAGGGCATCTCGTTGCCATTGAACCGTTGCCCCAGCTTGTGACTGACGGGCACGGTTTCACCGACAGCGGGCGTAAATGTTTGAGGCAAAAGGTAATATTCGTGCGCCTGCACTTCGGTCGCCATCATGGTGGCAAAAGCTACAGTTGCGGCGATGAGGGTACGGGAAATCAAGGGAAACCTTTCCTGCGGAAACTTATCCGATCAGCACATCGTTGTGTTTGTCAAAGGCCTGTCATTTGAGCAAGGTAGGAATACCAAACTCACGACAACATTACAGGAACGTCCTATCATGCCAGCCGGTTTGCGCCCGCTTTTCATTTTCATCGTAGCAGCTTTTGCCGCCGTATTTTCCAATCTGCCCCAGCACGCATATGCTCATGAAGTGCGTCCTGCGATTGCAGAATTGACCTTCGCCGAAAATGGCGGGGCGGTCTTGAAACTAGATGCCACATTAGAGGCGTTGCTGGCAGAAATTCCGCCGGATGTGACCGACACAGACGATGCGCCACAGGCCGAGCTGTACGATCAGCTTCGTGCTTTACCGCCGTCCGAGTTGGAAGCCCGTTTCCGCGAGTTCTTGCCGAAGTGGCTTGCAAAAACGCCATTGAACTTTGGCGATTCTGCTGCCGAACTGAACCTCACCGGAATTGAAATTCCCGAGGTCGGTGATATTGAGTCTGCCCGTAATTCGGTTCTTACCTTCGACGTCACCGTTCCTGCCGGTGTCGAACAGTTCACATGGGCCTACCCGAATGAATATGGCGCAAGCGTTTTGCGCGTTGCCCGCCCCGGCCAGGAGTTGCAGGCGCAATTCGTGCCCGCTGGCGGCAGCCTTGGTCCTCTGGAAGTCGGCACCGCGGCCGAGTTGCCCTGGTATGAAACCGCGTGGACTTATCTGGTCTCCGGCTTCGATCACATCGTGCCGAAGGGGCTGGACCATATTCTTTTTGTGTTGGGTCTGTTCTTCCTTGCCCCGCGCTTGAAGCCGCTGTTGTGGCAGGTGTCTGCCTTTACGTTGGCCCACACGATCACGCTGGCGATGGGCCTTTACGGCATCATCAACATCTCGCCATCCATTGTGGAGCCGATCATCGCGCTGTCCATCGTTTATGTAGCGGTGGAGAATATAGTGACGAAGGAGTTGCACCCGTGGCGGCCGGTTATCGTGTTCCTGTTCGGCCTGCTGCACGGCCTTGGTTTTGCCGGTGTGTTGGCAGAATTCGGCCTGCCTGCAGGTCAGGTGCCGCTGGCGTTGATTTCGTTCAATATTGGCGTGGAAGCAGGCCAGCTATTCGTTATCGCAATCGCGGCGCTGCTGCTGTTCTGGGCTTTCAACAAGCCGTGGTATCGCAAGGCTATCGCCATTCCAGCCTCGCTCTTCATCGGTGCGATGGGAGCCTACTGGTTCGTGGAACGCACGATACTCTAGATAACAAAAAGCCCGGCTGCTCATTGGAGCAACCGGGCTTTTTTTAAACGGCGGGTGATGCGGGCTCAGCTTTCGGTAGCGAGGCGCTTGTTCACCCTTTCGACCACCGCGTCGGATGTGATGCCGAAGTGTTCGTACAGCGCCTTGTAGGGGCCGGATGCGCCGAACGAATCCATGCCGACGAAGATGCCATCGGAACCGATGATCGCGTCCCAGCCCATGCGAACGGCGGCTTCGATGCCGACGTTCACCTTCGCATTGCCAATGACCGACGAGCGGTAGCCGCCGGATTGCGCGGCGAACAGTTCAAAGCTTGGTACAGAAACGACGCGGGTGGGATGACCGGCAGCGTCCAGCGCAGCCTTTGCTTCCATGGCGATTTCGACCTCCGAGCCGCTGGCAAAGATCGAGACTGCAGCATCGTCATCGCCTGGGCTTGCGACTTCATATGCACCACGGGCGCACAGGTTTTCTTCGTCGAATTCCGTGCGAACCGGTTCGAGGTCTTGGCGGGTCAGCGCGATGACGGATGGCTTGTCGCGGCTTTCCAACGCCAGCTGCCAGCACTCTGCTGTTTCCGTCACATCTGCCGGACGGAAGACTTGGAGGCCGGGGATGGCGCGCAGCGAAGCCAGATGTTCAACCGGCTGGTGGGTCGGGCCGTCTTCGCCAAGGCCGATGGAATCATGCGTCATGACATGGATTGCACGAATGCCCATCAGTGCGGCCAGACGGATCGACGGGCGGCAATAATCTGCGAACACGAGGAAGCCGCCAGAATAAGGGATCAAGCCACCATGCAATGCGATGCCGTTCATGGCCGCTGCCATCGCATGTTCGCGGATGCCGTAATGGATGAAGCGTCCAGAGAAATCGTCCGGTGAAATCGGCGGCGTCTGGCTGGTGTTGGTGTTGTTGGAACCGGTGAGGTCGGCGGAGCCGCCCAGCGTTTCGTCCAGCACGCCGTTGATGACTTCCAACACCTGCTGCGAGGCTTTGCGGGTGGCTTTCTTCGGTGGCTCTTCCGCCAGCTCTTTTTTCAGCGTCGTGATGGCTTCTTCGAACTTTCCGGGAAGGTCGCCACGGAAACGGCGTTCGAAATCGCCGCGCTTGGTGCCATCGGCAGCGCCAAGACGGTCTTCCCATTCTTTACGCTCGTGGGTGGAGCGCAGACCGGCGATGCGCCAGGCGTCCAGAATGTCTTCGGGAACCACGAATGGTTCCGCTTCCCAGCCCAGCGCTTCACGGGCACCGGCAATTTCCTTGTCGCCCAATGGCGAACCGTGGCTGCCTGCGGTGCCTGCCTTGGTGGGTGCGCCGAAACCGATGGTGGTTTTGCATGCGATCATCGTTGGTTTATCGGAGGTTTTTGCCTCTTCGATGGCACCGGCGATGGCGTCATGGTCGTGGCCGTCGATGGAAATCGTGTTCCACTGGGAGGCTTCGAAACGCTCGATCTGGTTGGTGGAATCGGACAGCGAAATCGCGCCGTCGATGGAGATGCCATTATCGTCCCAAAAGACGATGAGTTTGTTCAGTTTGAGGTGACCCGCCAGTGCAATGGCTTCCTGGCTGATGCCTTCCATCAGGCAGCCATCGCCTACAAGGCAATATGTGTGGTGGTCCATCAGATCTGCGCCGAACTCGTCGGACAGCTTCTTTTCTGCAATTGCCATGCCCACGGCATTTGCAATGCCCTGACCCAATGGGCCTGTGGTGGTCTCGATACCGGCGGCGTGGCCGTATTCCGGGTGACCTGCGGTTTTTGCACCAATTTGGCGGAAATTCTTGATTTCCTCCATGTCGATATCTTTGTAGCCCAGCAGGTAGAGCGAGGAATACAGCAACATCGAACCGTGACCGGCGGACAGAACAAAACGGTCGCGGTTGGGCCAGTCGGGCTTCTTCGGATCGAAGGTCATGAAGCGTGTGAACAACACGGTTGCGATGTCGGCTGCGCCCATTGGCAGGCCGGGATGGCCGGAATTGGCTTTCTGCACAGCGTCTGCGGAAAGGAAGCGGATGGCGTGTGCCATACGTGCGTTCTTGTTCGACATGGGATTTCGTTCCTTGAACGTGGTGTTTCATGCGCCATTATGGGGCGCTGGAATGTTTGGGCTGCGTACCGGCTTTACGGCTGCGCGTGCCTGTTGCGGCGAGGCTCTAGCACCTCGAACGCAACTGTCCAACCGGCTCTCCACAGTCGTGATCGCGCCATGCACCGCAAAACACGGCTTCGCTCTATTGTGTTGGATAAAACAAGCGGGACAACGCGCCGCCGCAATTGACGTTTTTATCGTGAGGGCGTTTCACTTCCAAGCGTGTGTATCCCATCTGATGGGCAGACACACAGCGACATTCAATTTTGCGAACGGTTCCATGGCGGCAGACCACAAGTCCAAAAAAGATGCAGGCGGCGATCCGCTGGCCGCAGCATTCGCTGCGTTGACCAGTTCGCTCGACCGTTTGGACAGTGCTGTCGACCGTCATATCGAAGGCAGCACCGCTGGCCGCAGCGTCGATGAGCAAGTGCAGCGCATGGCGGAAGACCGTTCGCGGCTGGCGCAAGACCTCGACGAGTCCGAAGCACGGGCGCAAAAACTGTCCGGCGTGAATGGCGAAGTTTCGCGACGTCTCGTCGATGTGATGGAAACCGTGCGCGGTGTGCTGGACAGCGATGCAGCTTCCGGACCGGCAACGAAAAGAGGTCGCTGATATGCCCCAGGTCGCAGTTCAGATTAACGGCAAAACCTATCGTATGGCCTGCGAAGAAGGGCAGGAGGCGCATCTGCTCGATCTTGCCCAGCGCTTCGACACCACGATCAATCAGCTGAAAGGTTCATTCGGTGAAATCGGCGATCAACGCCTCACAGTAATGGCTGGCGTGTTCGTGACCGATGAAGTGACATCGCTCCAGCAGCGGATCGCAGGGTTGGAAAGCGAAGTGGCCCGGCTGCGCGGCACCTCTACAACATCCGCCAATGGTGCAGGAGACGCAGATCGCGACGGCCGTGTCGCAGAAGCATTGTCTGCAACAGCCCGACGCATCGACGGAATTGCCAGAAAACTCGACGACGCTGCGAAATAAAAGCCACGGCTCAACTCGCGCCTCGCAATCGCCGCCGTTTGCCCCTAGATTACTCATCGACGGGCTGCGCTGGCCGTGATGTCTTTCATCCTCGGGGCCTTACGATTTCTGAAGGGAGCTGTCCCTGTTCTCGCCCGTGGGCTTGAGCACACGGCGCCCACCTACGCTGTAGGTTCCAGGATCGAAAACAGGCACACGGCAGAGGTGGTCCGTCACATTTTTGAACTCACGCTGTCGCCCTACGGGCTGCGCTGCGTTGGCGCGGGCTGACCGCCCGGTCGCTCTTCGCTCCGGCGAGTGCCGCATGGTGCGGCCCTTGCGGGCGCACCCGATAGAGATGGGCGGCTCTTGCGGACGCACCCGGTCGAGATGGGAATTTGTGAAATTGTCGCTTGCTGATGAAAAGAATGCGTTGCGAAAGCGGGCGCTTGCGGCCCGGGATGCGCTGTCGATGGAAGGTCGTATTGAAAGCTCCGTTGCGCTGGTCAGCATCGCCGCTGCCAACATCGAAATCGAGCCGGGCCAGATTGTTGCCGGCTATCATCCCATCCGTTCCGAACTCGACCCGCGTCCGTTGATGGCGGAACTCGCCACACTTGGTGCGCGGCTTTGCCTGCCTGTTGTGATGGGTGAAACTTCGATGGAATTTCGTGATCTGGTTCGTGGTGCGCCTATGGTGGCGTCGGGTTTCGGGACCATCGGACCTGATGATGATGCTCAGGTGGTCGATCCCGATCACATCCTGCTGCCGCTCTCGGCCTTCGACCGGCAGGGCAACCGCCTTGGCTACGGTGCGGGCTTTTACGACCGCGCGATTGCTGCGCTTGAAGGGCGCGGCATGAAAACACGTCTGTGGGGGCTATCTTTTGCGGTTCAGGAGGCAGACAACGTGCCTCGGGGGGAGCATGATCGCGTATTGCACGGGATCGCAACCGAAACGGAATGGATTCCGGTTTCCCCGTAAGTGGGTGAGGCTGGTCCCCGGAGGCAGCTTCCCGATATGCGCATACTCTTTCTTGGCGATATGGTCGGTAAAACCGGCCGTGAGGCAGTGTATAACCGCCTTCCCAAAATTCGTGACCGCCTCTCCGTAGATCTCGCCATCGTCAACGGTGAAAATGCCGCCAGCGGTTTCGGCATTACCCGCAAAATCTATCAGGCAACGCTGGATGCCGGGGCCGATGTGGTGACCACGGGCAACCACGTGTTCGACCAAAAAGAAGTGTTGAACTGGGCAAGCGAGGAAGACCGCTTTCTGCGCCCCGCCAATTGGCCCGGCGGCGTGCCCGGTCGTGGCAGCACCATGGTGGAAACCAATGATGGCCGCCGCGTGCTGGTCGCCAACATCATGGGCCGCGTGTTCATGCACCCCGAACTCGATGATCCGTTCAAAGCTGCCGAAGATATTCTGGCCGCCGCGCCTATGGGCGATGTGGTGGATGCCATTGTCATCGACTTTCACGCCGAAGCCACAAGTGAAAAGCAATGCTTCGGCCATTTCGTCGATGGACGAGCATCCCTCGTCGTCGGCACCCACACCCACATTCCAACAGCCGACCATCAGGTGCTGGTGGGCGGCACGGGCTATCTGTCCGATGCGGGAATGTGCGGCGATTACGACTCTTCGCTGGGCATGGATAAGGAAGAGCCGCTCAACCGCTTCCTCACCAAAGTACCCAAAGGTCGCATGGAACCCGCTAGTGGCGAAGCGACGGTTTGCGGCGTGTTGGTGGTGACGGATGATTCCACCGGCTTGGCGACCGGTGTCGAGCCGTTGCGGGTGGGCGGACGTTTGGCGGAAGTCTGGCCGACCATATGATATGAGTGGTCTGAGCGTTTAATCCCGCGCGGCCATCGGCTAAAGCAAGGGCAACCGATTCCGGAGCATTGCGCCATGACCATCCAGACCCTCGACGATCTGAAAAACATCTCCGGCCAGCGTGTGCTGGTGCGTGTCGATATCAACGTGCCTATGGCGGAGGGTCAGGTCAGTGATACCACCCGCATGGAACGCATCGTGCCGACGGTTTCCGAGCTGGTGAAAAAGAGCGCCAAAGTCATTCTGCTGGCACATTTCGGCCGACCGAACGGCAAGGTGGTGGCTGATATGAGCTTGAAACAGATCGTGCCCGCTCTTTCCAAAGTCCTCGGCCAAGAAGTTCGCTTTGCGCCGGACTGCGTTGGTGGGCAGGCAGCAGCCATCATCGCTGATATGCGCGGCGGCGATGTCGTGCTGCTGGAAAACACCCGCTTTCACGAAGGCGAAGAGCAGGACGCACCATCGCTGGCAGCGCAAATGGCGGAGCTGGGGGATGTATATGTAAACGACGCATTTTCTGCCGCCCACCGCGCCCATGCGTCCACCCATGGCCTCGCCGGAAGTCTGCCCGCCTATGCCGGGCGCACCATGCAGGCGGAGTTGGAAGCGCTGGAAAAAGGCCTCGGTGCGCCTGAACATCCGGTGATCGCTATTGTGGGTGGTGCGAAAGTGTCCACCAAGCTGGATCTATTGGGCAATCTGGTTGCCAAGGTCGACCATCTCGTCATCGGCGGCGGCATGGCCAACACATTCCTCGCTGCGCGGGGCATGGAAGTCGGTAAATCACTGTGCGAGCACGATCTGGCCGACACCGCGCGGGAAATCGAAGCCAAGGCTGCAGCTGCAAATTGCGAAATCATCTTGCCGGTGGACGTAGTGGTGGCGGACGGTTTTGCCGCCAACAGCCCCAACGACACTGTGCCAACTGCTGATGCGCCCACCGACCGGATGATCCTCGACGCTGGACCGGAAACCGTCGCGCTGATCGAAAACCGTATCGCTTCCGCCAAAACGCTCGTCTGGAACGGCCCGCTGGGAGCTTTCGAAATCGAACCTTTCGACAGGGCCACGGTGCAAGCCGCCCAAGCGGCAGCGGCGGCAACAAAAGCGGGAACGCTGGTGTCTGTCGCTGGCGGTGGTGACACCGTTGCCGCGCTGAAACACGCAGGCGTCGTGGATGATTTCACCTATGTGTCCACCGCAGGCGGCGCGTTTCTGGAATGGATGGAGGGCAAGGAACTGCCCGGTGTCGCCGCGCTTCGTAACCATTCTTGAGAAAACTTGGGGTCTGCGGCGGCTAAAATCGTTTAGCATCAGGCCGCTGTGGTTCCGCGTGGCGGATGGGTTTGTATAAGAACAAACATCTTCCGTTCAGCCAAGAGCCCTCCCTATGAGTGAAAAAATCGAAGACATCGCCCGCGCCATGGTGCTGCCGGGGCAGGGCATTCTCGCAGCAGACGAATCCACCGGCACGATACAAAAACGCTTCGATTCCATCGGTGTGGAGAACACGGAAACCAACCGCCGCGATTACCGCGAGATGCTGTTCCGCTCCGATGATGCGATGAACAACAACATCGCCGGTGTCATCCAGTTCGAAGAAACGCTGTTTCAAAAGGCGGCTGACGGTACGCCGTTTGTCGACCTCATCCGCAAGGCCGGTGCCGTTCCCGGCATCAAAGTGGATAAAGGCGCGCAGCCGCTTGCTGGCCATCCGGGCGAAACAGTCACCGCCGGTCTTGATGGTCTGCCGGAGCGCCTGGCGCAATATCACGAGGCCGGTGCGCGCTTTGCCAAATGGCGCGCCGTCATTTCCATCACCGATGCGCTGCCCACCCGTGGCGGTATTCTCGCCAACGCCCACGCGCTGGCCCGCTATGCGGCAGACTGCCAGCGTGCCGGCATCGTGCCCATCGTCGAGCCGGAAGTTCAGATGGATGCCGACCCTGCCGACCACACTATCGAGCGTTGCCACGAGGTTACCGCAGAAGTGCTGCGGGTAGTGTTCGAGCAGCTTTCCGCGCTCAACGTGAAGCTGGAAGGCATGATCCTGAAGCCGAACATGGTCGTGCCCGGCTCTAGAGCGCAGAAGCAAGCCACGCCGGAAGAAGTAGCGCATCACACAGTCGCCGTCCTCAAGCGCACCGTGCCATCCGCCGTACCTGGCATCGCGTTCCTGTCCGGCGGGCAGAGCGATGAAGAAGCGACAGCGAACCTTGCCGCGATGAACGCCAATTACGATCTGCCGTGGGCGCTAACCTATTCCTACGGCCGCGCACTACAGGCTGCGTGCCTGTCCGCGTGGTCCGGCCTGCCGGAAAACGTGCCAGCCGCACAAAAGGCGTTCACCCACCGTGCGCGGATGAATGGCTTGGCTGCAAAGGGCGAGTGGACTGCGGAAGCGGAGCGGGGTTGAACCCTACTTCGCCGTAAACACCACGTCTTCGCCTTCCAGCACCGCGCCCAGTTCCAGTCCGCAATCCTGCGCCAGCATGACCGTGTAATACGGCTGCACGGCGTGGGCTGTGATGTCGCCTTCTACGGTGCCGTTCATCATATCCACGAAGTCGGCAGGCACGCGGGCTTTGGGGCCGACGCAGCGCAGGGTGAAGGTTGCGGTTTCGCCTTCGCCGTGGATTTGCACACCGACATTGCCGCCGCGCGGAATTGCGCCTAGCGAAATGAGCAACAGGTTGAGAAGCAGCTTCACGCGGTTTTTCGGGACGAACGACCGGGAGCCTTCCCACGTGTACTCGGCTTTTTCCGAATTCATGTAGAGGCCAACCATCTCTTCGGCCTCCCCCGTGTCGATGGACGATCCTGCAGAACCCGATGCACCAAAAGCGATACGGCAGAATTTCAGCTTGGCTGAAGCCGTCTTCGCGCTCTTGTGGATCAGCTCCATGGCGAAGGCTTTCATCTCTTCGCTGTCTTCTTCTTCCAGCACCTCCAAACCGTTGGCGAGCGCGCCAACTGGCGAAATAATATCGTGGCACACACGGCTGGCAATCAACGCCGCGAGATCAAGCGGAGACAGTTTTGGAAGTTCAGGCATGGTTGGTTCCTCGGATCGCATCGTCGAAGCCTTGAACACAGTGATGGCGAATCACCCCAAAGCCTCTCCGCCTTCACGGATACACGCGCGTGTTCTTGTCGCAAAGGCGGCTGATGAAATTGGTGGAGGCGAACGAGCCAAGTGTCGGAAAGGTTTGGTTAACCCAATCGAAAACCTTTTGGTCCAATTTGAGTGAAGTTCCCGCGAAAGGCCGCATTTGCCTTTCACGCCTCCAGTTCCAGCGTTCAGGTGAAGGACCCGTTCCATGACCAGTTACAATTCGTCCAACAGCTCTTCCAAGTCCGACCGCGCAGCTGCAAGCCGCCGCGGTATTCGTGCAGCCGCCATTCATTTGGCCGCAGTTGCAGCGCTTATCGCAGGCGTCGCCATTGCACCGCTCGTGGTGTCGACATCTGCTAGCGCGCAGGACTACAGCGCCAGCCAGCAGCAGAACCGTTATTCGCCCAACGAGCTGGTGAACGCGGGGCACGGCTTTTTCGGCTCCGCATCCACCGGTCTCGGTACATTGGTGGAAAAAGCGGTTCAGCAATACGGCCTGCCCAATGGCTATATTTTGGGTGAAGAAGCTTCCGGCGCATTGGTTGCCGGTTTGCGCTACGGCGAGGGCAAGCTGTTCACCAAGAACGCTGGCGACCACACCGTCTTCTGGCAGGGCCCATCCATCGGGTGGGACTGGGGTGGTGATGGCAACCGCACCATGATGCTGGTCTATAACCTCACCGATACCGACAAAATCTTCCGCCGCTACGTCGGCGTTACCGGCTCCGCTTATCTGGTGGGCGGCCTTGGTATGACCGTCATGAAGCACGGCGATACCGTTCTCGTTCCCGTTCGCACCGGTGTTGGTGCCCGCCTCGGCGTCAATGTCGGTTATCTGAAAATGCGCCCGCAGCCGACCTGGAATCCATTTTAGGCCTCACGCTGTCGGCCTGTGGCCTTCGCTCCGGCGGGGCGCCAAGATTCTTGGCGGTTCGCTTTTCGCTCGCTGTTGCCAGCTTCTAGCTATTAGTTCAGCGCGCCTGTGAAACGCATTTATATCTACTTTTAACGATGCGGCGGCTTTCCGATGGGAATGCCGCCGCAATCGTGTCATGGTTCGGCGTCTTTTGAATTCAGGCGAAATCGACTTTCTCCATGCTCGAATCCGGCCTTTTCTTTACCCTTGGTTTTCTGTGTTCCGGCTTGCTTGCGCTTATGGTTGCGCCTGCGATCTGGCGGCGTGCTGTCGTTTTGACCCGCCAGCGTATCGAAAGCGCGGTGCCGCTCACGTTGAACGAAATTCAGGCGGATAAAGATCAACTCCGCGCAGAATTCGCCATGAGCACGCGACGGCTGGAAGTCTCTCTGGAAGATTTGAAAACCCGCTCTGCTGAACAGATGATCGAAATCAACCGGCGTCGGGACGAAATGCTGTCGCTGGAAGAAGACCACAAGCGCAAACTTGAGCGCATGTCCGAGTTGGAAAATCAGGGCGGTGATCTGCGAACAGAACTGCGCGAACGCGAGAACCGGTTGAACGCCGTGAAGGCAAAACTTGCTTCACTGGAAGAGAAACTCGCCGGTAAAACGCTTGATTATGAAGAGTTGAGCGACCGCTACCGCAACGCGGTGGACGAATTCGATGGGCAGAAAATCGAGATGGTGGCGCGCGAAACCCGCGTTGATTCCATCGCAGATGAAGCCCGCGATACCCGCGCGAACCTGTTGGCTGAACGGGAGCGTGTGAAGGCTGCCGAGCACGAGATGAAAGCCGCGCAGGCCGCTGCCCGTCGTGAGGCCAAGCGGGCGGACGCGGCTGAGGAGATGATTGCTGACCTGCAAACCAATTTGGCTGACCTTGAAGGCCGGCTGGAGCGTCGCGAACTGGACCTCGACCGTTTGCGCAACCGTTCCGGTTCGTCTGACGACCAGAATTCCGATCTGCAGAAACAGTTGGATGATGCGCTGAACGATCGGTTGGGTCTACAGGCCGAACTCGCGCAAACGGCGCTGCGTATGGAAGCGTTGGTGGAAAGCACGGTCACTGGCGATACCGATTCTGCGCTCTCAGCATTTCAAGGCGAGCGACGTGAACTTCGCAACGCGTTGCAACAGGCGGAGCAGGATCGCGATGCCCTGCGCGTTGAGTTGGACGGTATTCGTCTGGCGTCTGGTGATGATTGGGAAGCCGACCGTCGCGAGAATGCGCTGGTGCGCGAGCGTATCAACGATCTCGCCGCCCAAGTGACCGCCATGACGGCGACGCTGGAAGGACCGGACTCGCCGATCAACACAGCGCTGGCCAAAGGTGCAAGCAAAGGCAAAAGCGATACCGCCCGCCGCAAGAGCACGCGTGCAAAAGCTGCACAATCACCCGATGATGTATCTCTCGCTGATCGCATTCGCGCCCTGCAAGCCGCCGTCGAAAAGGCCGGTTAGATCATGGCGCACAAGAAAGCAGAAATTCCTGAAAAGCCCTGTGTAACCTGCGGGCGACCGTTCATGTGGCGCAAGAAGTGGGCGAAGAATTGGGACGAAGTTAAATACTGTTCCAAGCGCTGCGCGGGCCAGCGGAATACGGTAGCTGCGCGGTTCGGTGAGAAGCCACGGAGTGAACGCTAAGGCTGATTTCCGATGGTATGGTCTGGAAATCAGACACACCGCTGTCATCCCCGCGCAGGCGGGGATGACAGCGGTGTTGAGGTGAGGTGAGGGCGTACTATCTCCCTGAGTGCTCTTTCCAGCTTGCCGCAATCTCTTCCAAAATCGCCGGATCATCGATTGTCGCAGGCATCTTGAACTCCTCGCCGTCGACTACCTTTTGCATTGTCGCGCGTAGGATCTTGCCGGAGCGGGTTTTTGGCAGACGGGCGACTGGCACTAAAATCTTGAACGCTGCTACTGGGCCGATTTTTTCGCGCACCAAGGCTGCGACCTCTTTTTGAATGTCGGGGATGGGGCGGTCTGTGCCTGCGTTCAATATTGCGAAACCCGCTGGTAGCTGGCCTTTCATTTCGTCTGCGATGCCGATGACGGCGCATTCAGCAATGTCGGGATGGGCCGCGATGACCTCTTCCATGCCGCCTGTTGAAAGTCGGTGGCCCGCCACATTAATGATGTCGTCGGTGCGCGCCATGATGAAGAGGTAGCCGTCTTCATCCATGATGCCGGCGTCGGCGGTTTTATAGTAGCCGGGGAATTCAGCCAGATAGGCGTCGTTGAATCGCTGATCTGCTTTCCACAAGGTCGGGAATGAGCCCGGTGGTAGAGGCAGTTTCACCACCACATTGCCGAGTTCGCCTGCGGGCATGTCTTCGCCCTCATCGGACAACACACGAATATCGTAACCGGGCATGGCGACGGTGGGGGAGCCGTATTTGACCGGCAGTTGTTCGATACCCACCGGATTGCCCGCGATGGTCCAGCCGGTTTCGGTCTGCCACCAATGGTCGATAACGGGCTTGCCGCTCACCCGTTCCAGCCAATGGATTGTGTCCGGGTCGGCGCGTTCGCCAGCAAGATAAATGGTGCGAAGTGCTGACAGGTCGTATTTTTGCGCCCAGTCACCTTTTGAGTCCTGCGCCTTGATGGCGCGGAAGGCGGTGGGGGCGGTGAAGAAGGATGCAACCTTGTGCTCCGCCATCACCCGCCAGAACGTGCCAGGGTCCGGCGTGCCAACCGGTTTGCCTTCAAACAGGATGGTCGTGTTGCCCGCCAGCAGCGGGGCGTAAACGATGTAGCTGTGCCCCACGACCCAGCCGACATCGGAGGCAGCCCAGTAGACCTCGCCGGGATCAACGCCGTAGATCGCTTTCATCGACCAGTGCAGAGCCACTGCGTGTCCGCCATTGTCGCGCACCACGCCCTTGGGCTGGCCGGTCGTGCCGGATGTGTAGAGAATATAGAGTGGGTCGGTTGCTTTCACCGTGACGCACGGAACGTCTGTGCCGAGATCTCGGTGCATGGTGACTGCGTGATCGTAGTCCACGTCGCGGCCGGAAATTAGATCGCAGGTCTGTTTCTCACGCTGAAGGATGACGCAGCTTTCGACCTTGTGTTCGGCCAGATCGATCGCACCATCGAGCAGCGGTTTGTAGGCCACCACGCGGGCGGGTTCGATGCCGCAGGATGCGGAGATGATGAGTTTTGGTTCGAAATCGTCGATGCGGGTGGCGAGTTCGGCTGCCGCAAAGCCACCGAAGACAACAGAGTGCGGTGCGCCAATCCGGGCGCAGGCCAGCATAGCAAAAGCGGCTTCCGGCACCATAGGCATATAGATGATGACGCCATCGCCCTTGCCGACACCTTGTTCGCGCAGTACGGCGGCGAGCGCGGTGACCTCGGTTTTGACTTCGGCATAAGTGTAGCTGCGCTTGGCGCCGGTGATGGGGCTGTCATAGATCAGCGCGGTCTGCTCGCCGCGACCTGCAGCAACGTGGCGGTCCACCGCGTTGTGGCAAGTGTTGAGAGACCCGTCGGCATACCAGCGACCGGCCACACCCTGATCGGCGAAAAACGCTTTGGTCGGTTTATCCACCCAGTCGATAGCGTCGGCCGCCTTCATCCAGAAAGATTCAGGGTCCGTTTTCCAACCGTTATAGATGTCTGCATATGTGCCCATCGGTCTCGCCTCCCAGCCAACCATTTCGTGCCAATGAGTTAGCGCTGGCTGGAGGCGGTGTCTATTGAGCCGATGGTGGTGTGTGCGCCTTGCAGCCTATTCGCGAATATAATCCTGTACTGGCGGCGTGCTGCGCGGCGTCTCGTCAACGAATTTCATCATGTGATCGGACCAATAGTCGTAACCCAACTCGTTGGCGTGAAAGCCGTCGCGGCAAAAACCGGACGGATCTTCAACGGGCAAAGGCGGAATGCACACCACGCCGCGCTCGACACACAGTTGCGCGCCTATGCGATTGAACAATCCCACTCGCAAATTCATAACCCAACCCAGAAATGCTGGAAGGGCAGGGGCGGTGGAAATATCGATGGCCTGATGCCAGTAGATTTTGCTCTCGGGAAAGCGTGTGCGCAGCGCATAAAGCAGGGAGCCGAAATCGCGCTTCCAGCGGCCTGTTGTGTGCCAGTTCTTCATGTCGTTGGTGCCGAGCATGATGAAAATGTGAGTGTAGTCGACCGGTTCCAGGTTTGGCACCACGTAGTCGCGAAGTTCGCTCGCCACCGCACTGTTGTGGCCGGAGATGTGCCAATGGGCAGTTTCGTTGCGCCGCTCATGCCATTTGCGAGCTATCTGCGCGCCAATAGAGCCATCCGTATGCTCGATGCCGACAGCGGCACCGGACGAGTCGCCAACGGTTAATATGGACACTGCCGGTTTGCCGGACCCGTAAACGCCGGAGCGTGGGCCAGCTGCGGGTGATAGGCGCAAAGACCGACTTCTCACCCAAATTCCTTGGGCGACATAGGGAAGAAACAGCAGCCAGGATAAAAATTTGGCTGCCAACGGATAGCGATCAACGTTCATATCGTCTCTATCACCAGCCCTGCGGCGACTGGCAACCGGCCAGCGGCATTTTTCTGCGCTCAAATATTAACAGAAAGCTTCGCCAGTATTCATCTTTTCTTAACGTTAAAAATCACGGTTAAAAAACACGGTTAAGCGTCATTTAACGAATGCACGTCAGTATCGCATCCAGATTATCAGTTCCGCCGCATGAGTATTGGCGTCAGTAAAGGAAGGATGTTGCGATGCGCAGCTACCACAAATTGAAATATCTGGTGTCGGCAATTGCGCTTGGCACCGTATTCACAGCGCCAGCTGCCAATGCGGCCGACCTGTTGATCGATCCCCCGCACGTGCCTGAAGTGGTCGTGCAGCAGCAGGGCGGTTGGTATCTTCGCGGTGACATCACCTACGATTTCCAGACACATAAAGGTGTCGACTATTCCGCCGGCAACAGCCAGATCCACATCGATGAGCGTCACGTCGAAGCTGACGATGCTTTCGACCTTGGCATTGGTATCGGTTACCAGATCAACGAGACGTTCCGCGTCGATGCGACGGGCGAATATGTTTTCGACACTGACGTTCACTTCAAAACATCTGGCAACAACAATTGTGGCGGCGGTCCCGGTACTTGTGCGTCCACCGAGAAGACCAGCTACACCGCGTTCAAGCTGATGGCCAACGCCTATGCTGATCTGGGTAACTTCAACGGTTTCACACCTTACGTGGGTGTCGGTATCGGTGGTGCACGTGTCAGCTATGACAACCTGAACACCAATGAGACCTGCGTGAACACCGATACGCAGAATCATGGCCCTTGCCCCTATGACGCTGCCAACTACGCGGCCAACGGTAACCAGACCACTACCTATAACAGCCGCACCACCGGTGGCGCGGACTCCTGGCGCTTCGCCTGGGCTCTTCACGCCGGTACGTCCTACGACCTGACGCACAACATGAAGCTGGACGTGGGTTACACCTATTCCCGCATCGAAGCTGGCGACATGTTCAAATGGGACAACGGCACCGGTGTTCGCGGCCACGACAAGGGTATTGATTCCCACGTGATCCGCGCCGGTCTTCGCTACCAGATCTGGTAGGCGACAGCCCCCGAACTTCCGGTGCGGATCGCCGAACAGCCTGTCCGCACCGAACTCTCTTCAAAAACTCTCTCTCCGCTTCAGGGGAGCCTTTTGCAACGGCCAGACGGTCGTTGATTCAAGTCTCGAGTAGTTAAGTCCCGCGTAATCCGGAGCCCCGGCCATGACGACCGTTCTCTCTCATATCGCCCGCCGCCTGGTGCTCTGCACCACAGCAGCCGCACTGGCGACAAGCCTGTCAGCCTCTCTTTCGGCCTCAGCTTTTGCTGCCGACATGCTGGAGCAGGAAGCCATGCCGCAGACGGTCGTGGAATTCGGTACCGGATGGTACATCCGCGGCGAGATTTCGCTCAACCATAACGGTTCGCTCTTTTTATCTGACCGCTCCGAACCAATCCCTGCGACGGGAACCTTCGAGCGAACCACTACCGACGTTGATAATGTGTTCGGCGGCACGCTGGCCGTTGGTCAACGTCTTACAAATAATGTGCGTCTGGATGCGAGCTACGCTTACCTTGGTTCAGGTACTACCGAGCGCGAGGGCAGGGCGCAGCCTCTGCGCAGCCCGTGTAGCCCTGCAGATGCACGTCGTGTGAACACGACCACTGGTGTCGAATTTATCGACACCGCACACACAATCGAAAATTGTAACGAGAGCTCATTCAACGAGTACAGCCTGCAGCATTTTGGTGTGAACGCCTTCTGGGATTTCGATACGAGTTTCTACGGTTTCCGTCCGTTTGTCGGTGCCGGTTTGGGTGTCATCCGCAATAGTTTCAACAGCAGAGCTGGTGATGTTACCTGTTCGCCGCGTCCCGAAGAACGCTGTGCCCCAACAGATGGTGGGCAACTGCCGTCGGACTCAGATGGTTTCGGCGCTGAGTACACGCAACAAGGCTTGCGAGACAACGGTGTCTCCTATCACCTTGCCACCAGCCTCACCGCAGGTGTCTCTGTCCCGATAAACAAATACATGCATTTTGATACCTCCTATCAGTGGACCCACATGATGGAAGACGCAATGTGGGGTGGCTCCACGTTGGTGAATTCCACCGACACTCCGACCGACTTTCATTCCGTGAAGGTCGGCCTGCGCTTCGATATTTTCTAGGCGGCGAAAATTTGGCGCGAAAGCGTCAAACGCTGTCTTGACGGCGACATAATCCTTCCATAGCTCAGTCCGTGGGACACCCTTCCCCAACGAAGGGCCAGCTATCTGGAAGGATAGATTATGAACGAGACCACACAGGTCGGGGCACCACAGGTGCGCCCGGCTAATCCCAACTTTTCATCCGGCCCTTGCGCGAAACGACCTGGCTGGTCGCTCGACGCGCTAACCGACGCTTGGTTGGGCCGCTCCCACCGCGCGGGCGGCGGCAAGGTGAAACTTGCTGAAGCAATCGATCTCACCCGCGAAGTGCTGCAGGTGCCTGCGGATTACCGCATCGGCATTGTGCCGGCCTCTGATACCGGCGCTTATGAGATGGCCATGTGGACCATGCTCGGTGCTCGGCCGATCACCATGGTGGCTTGGGAATCATTCGGCGCAGGCTGGGTGACGGATGCGCTCAAACAGTTGAAGTTGGACGACACCACCGAGGTCACCGCGCCCTACGGCGAGCTGCCGGATATGGCGGCGATCGACTGGGACAGCGACGTTTGTTTTACATGGAACGGCACCACGTCGGGCGTGAAAATGCCCAACGGTGACGCCATTCCAGCAGACCGCGCAGGCCTGACGCTGGTGGATGCGACATCCGCCGCATTCGCCCAGCCGCTGCCTTTCGACAAATGCGATGTGACGACGTTTTCATGGCAGAAGGTCATGGGTGGCGAGGCTGCGCACGGCATCATCATCCTGTCGCCCCGCGCTGTCGAGCGTCTTGAAAGCTACACGCCGGACCGGCCATTGCCGAAGATTTTCCGTCTTACCAAATCCGGCAAACTGATCGAGGGTATCTTCAAGGGCGAGACGATCAACACGCCGTCCATGCTCTGTGTCGAAGATTATATCGACACGCTGAACTGGGGCAAAAGTCTCGGTGGTCTCGATGCGTTGATCGCGCGTGCAGACGCAAATTTCGCTGCGCTCGACTCATGGGTTGCGAAAACCGATTGGGTCGACTTTCTCGCCACCGACCCGGCGACGCGGTCCAACACGTCCGTGTGCCTTGCCATCACCGACCCTGAAGTGGCGGCGATGGACAAGGACGGGCAGGCGGCTTTCGCAAAGTCAATGGTGACAGCGCTGGACAAGCAGGGTGTCGCCTATGACATCGGCGCCTATCGCGACGCGCCTCCGGGCCTGCGGATATGGGCTGGTGCAACTGTGGAAACTTCCGATCTGGAAGCGCTGACGCCGTGGCTGGACTGGGCGTTTTCTCAGGCGAAAGCCGGTTTGAAGTCCGCAGCCTAGCCTCTTCCACAACTGTTACCCCGCACTCGTTGTCATCCCCGCGTAGGCGGGGACCCACTCATCAAAGCGTTCCCATCTTTCAGGCAGTCTAGCTGTCGCAACGTCGCCTCATCCGCCACCTGTTGAACCCGCTGAAAAGTGGGTCCCCGCCTTCGCTAGGATGACAGTTGGAGGGTGGTGTGGCTTCCTAACTAAAGGACCAACTCCCATGATCGACCGTAAACCCCGCGTCCTCGTTTCCGACGCGCTTTCTCCGACCGCCGTTCAAATTTTCAAAGACAATGGCTGCGACGTCGATTTCGAGCCCGCACTCGGGAAGGACAAAGACGCGCTGCTGGCCAAGATCGCCGACTATGACGGCCTTGCCATCCGCTCCGCCACTAAGGCGACCGAAAAACTGATCGAGGCTGCAACCAATCTTAAAGTCATCGGTCGCGCTGGTATCGGGGTCGACAATGTCGATCTCAAAGCTGCATCGCGTCGCGGTATCATTGTGATGAACACGCCCTTCGGCAACTCCATCACCACCGCCGAACACGCCATGTCCCTGATGATGGCGGTCGCCCGTCAGATCCCCGCAGCCGACAATTCCACCCAGCAGGGCAAGTGGGAAAAATCGAAATTCATGGGTGTTGAACTGACCGGCAAGACGCTCGGCCTCATCGGTGCGGGCAACATCGGTTCCATCGTCGCCGACCGTGCACAGGGCATGAAGATGCGCGTCATCGCGTACGATCCGTTCTTGTCGGAAGAACGGGCCGAGAAGCTGGGCATTGAAAAAGTCGAATTGGACGAGTTGTTCCCCCGCGCCGATTTCATCACGTTGCACACGCCGTTGACCGATAAAACACGCGGCATCATCGGTGCCGATGCGTTGGCGAAAATGAAAGACGGCGTTCGCATCGTGAACTGCGCCCGCGGTGGTCTCATCGATGAAGCGGCGCTGGCAGAAGCCCTAAAATCCGGCAAGGTTGCCGGTGCCGGTATCGATGTGTTCGAAACGGAACCTGCTACCGATTCACCGATCTTTGGCCTGCCCAATGTCGTCTGCACGCCGCATCTGGGTGCAGCAACGACCGAGGCGCAGGAAAATGTTGCGCTTCAGGTGGCCGAACAGATGTCGGCTTATCTCACGCGCGGTGCCGTTTCCAATGCGCTCAACATGCCGTCGATCACCGCCGAAGAAGCGCCGCGCCTGACGCCCTTCGTGAAGCTGGCCGATATGCTTGGCTCCTTCGTGGGGCAGGTGACCGACAAGCCGATCAAGAGCGTCGAAATTCTCTATGATGGTCACGTTGCCACGATGAACACCAAGGCGCTTTCATCCGCCGTGCTTGCCGGTCTGTTGCGGGCGCAGGTTGCTGATGTGAACATGGTTTCGGCCCCCGTGATGGCGACCGAGCGCGGCATCAAATTGCTGGAAATGACGCGGGACAAGTCCGGCGTTTTCGAGGGCTACATCCAGTTGAATGTCGAAACCTCCGACAGCAAACGCTCAGTGGCTGGCACGGTGTTCTCCGACGGCAAGCCGCGCTTCATTCAGATCAAAGGCATCAATATGGAGGCCGAGGCTGGTGAGCATATGCTCTACACCACGAACTCCGATGCACCGGGTATCATCGGTAAGTTGGGCACATTGTTCGGTGAAGCCGGCGTGAACATCGCGCACTTCTATCTGGGCCGTAACCATGCCGGTGGCGATGCGATCTCGTTGATCCAGCTCGACCATCCGGTGCCTGCGGACTTCTTGGAGAAGCTGAAGGACACGCCTGAAATCGACAGCGCCAAGCCGCTGGAGTTCGTGCTCTAATCGTCTTCTGGAAAACTGCCCGCAACGTGTTGATCGTGGTCGATAATGGCCCCGGTCATCACGCCCACCTGCGGTGACAACAGGTAGCTTATCAGACCGGCGATTTCTGCCGGTTTGATGAGTTGGCCGAACGGCGCTTGCGCCTCGGCTTCCACCAACCAGTCTTCTGACGCGCCGTCTTCCTGCATCTGCACGTCGTGTTCATTGGGCGTGTCCATCCAGCCCGGGGCGACGGCGTTTATGTTGATGCGGTCGCGCAGATGGGCGGCGGCGCTGTTCTTGGTCAGGTTGGCGAGTGCTGCTTTCGATGCGGCGTAGGGTGTCAGATTGGCGTGGCCGCAATGGTGCTCGGTAGACAGGATGTTGACCACGTGCCCGCGTTGTTTCGTGTCGAGCAAGTGCTGCACGAACGCCTGCATGGTGAAGAGCGGGCCGCGCATGTTGATCGCCATCACCTTGTCGAAAAACTCCGGCGTGGTTTCCAGCAGCGTGCTGCGTTGGGTGTTGGCACCGGAGTTCATGAGCGCGTTGATGTGACCGAAATGGCTGATGGCCTTTGCGATGAACGCAGTACAGCTTTTCACCTCTGCCAGATCGAGCGGAATGTAGATCGCATCGACGCCCTGTTTTGACAATTGCTTGGCTGCAGCCACACCCTCATTGCGCCCCCGTGCGCCGATGGCGATGCGCGTGCAGCCTTCTGCCACCAGTTGTTGGGCGGTGGCGAACCCCAACCCTTTCGATCCGCCTGCGATGACGGCGATGGTGTCTGCGTGGCGGGTTGTGGGATCGAACATCGAAAATTTGCCTATCTTGAAAGTGCGTCGCGAACCTCACCATAGCTCGCCTTCGGTGTCCGCGCTTGTGTGTCGAAATCCACATGTGTGAGGCCAAAACGCATGTCGTAGCCCAGCGCCCATTCGAAATTATCGAGCAGTGACCAGATGAAATAGCTGTGCAACGGAACATCATCGGCAATAGCGCGCAGCAGTTGCTCGCCGTGCTGGTCGAGATAACGGATGCGCTGATCGTCGGATTGGTCCGGGCGTTCGTTGGTTGCAAGGCCGTTTTCGGTCACGTGCAGTGGCAGGTCGCCGGTCTGTTCCGCGATGCGGGTGAGGAACTGGTGGATGCCTTCCGGGTAGATTTCCCAATCGGTGGCCGTTCGTTCCAACTCACCGCGCGAGGTTTTCAGGTGGGGCCATGGCAGCGTGTCGTCACGGTCCACCAGCGAGCGGGTATAATAGTTGATGCCCAGCCAATCTATGGGGCGGGCGATTTTTGCCATGTCGTCCTGCCAACCTTGGGGCAGATGGCTTTCCAATCCTTCCAGCACAGCTTCGGGGTAGGTGCCGGTGGTGAGCGCCTGCAGGAACCAGCGGTTGTAGATGCCATCGTAGAGGTCTGCTGCTGTCTCTGACTTATCGTTCGCACGGGCGGGCAGGGCGGCTTCGAAATTCAACACGATACCTGCTGGTCGGTCGCCGTGGGCGCGGATCGCGTCGAGGCCGTGGGCGTGGGCGAGCAATATGTTGTGCATCGCCTTTCCTGCCGCGCCGATGTCGGTCAGTCCCGGCGCGTGGTGGCCCTCGAAATGCGACAGCCACGCCACGCACCACGGCTCATTGATTGTGGCGACAGAAGCCATACGGTCACCGATGCGGTCCATCACGATCTCTGTGAAATCACCGAAGCGCTTGGCCGTGTCGCGGTTGGTCCAACCGCCTTTTTCAGCCAAAGGCAGCGGTAAATCCCAATGATAGAGCGTGAGATGTGGTTCGACGTTTCGCGCCAGCAATCCGTCCACGAGAGCATCGTAAAAATCCAAGCCTTCGCGGTTCACCTGACCGGAGCCCGCTGGTTGCACGCGGGGCCAAGCGACAGAGAAACGGTAGCCGTCGAAGCCTGCCTGCGAAACCAGATCGAGGTCTTCGCGCCAGCGGTTCAGGTGGTCGCAAGCAACCGATCCATCTTCACCACGCAACGTGCCGCCGTCGCGTGCAAAGGCGTCCCAATGGCTGGGGCCGCAACCGCCCTTGGCGTTGCCTTCGATCTGGTAGGATGACGTTGCGGTGCCGAAGCGGAAATCTTCGGGGAAATCGCTACGCGACCAGCTGATACCGCTCATGCGTTGTCTCGTGGAGATGCTGTGCTGGCAGCGTTTATAAAGTCCGGTTGCATGACCTGCTGCAGCAAACGATCCGGATGTTCGATCTTTTCCATCAACATGTGGGCCAGTTTTCCTCCCGCTTCCTGAATGGAGGACCGTACGACGGTGAGGAAGGGGTCGTCGCGTTCCGCGCCTTCTGCTTCGAGGAACGACAGGGCATCATCGTAAGTGACCATGGACAGATCATCGGGCAACTTGATTCCGGCATTTGCTGCCGCGCGCATTCCACCCATAGCCATGAGCATGGACCCGTAAACCACGGCGGTGGGTGGCTCATCCATGGTGATGAGTTCACGTGTGGCGGAGTGTCCGAAGGGCTCCGTCATGTCGGCGGAGTGCATGTAATCGGTGCGGATGTCATAACCTGCTTTTTCCATGGCGGCGGTAAAACCAGACCGCCGGTCGGCAGCAAAACGCATGGTCTCCAACCCGTTCACCAGCGCGATTTTACGGTGGCCCAACTCGATCAAATGGCGCGTGGCAACTTCCATTGCGCCTTGATTGTCGACATCGAGGAAGCTGTAGCTTTTGTGCTCCGCATCGCCACAACGACCGTGCACAACGAAGGGCAGGCCCAGTTTCTGCAACAGGTCGATACGGGGTTCTTCAAGCTTCGGGCCGTGCACGACGACGGCATCCACACGGTGTTGGCGCGCCAGATCGCGATAGACGTCTTCCTCTTCATCAAGCGGTACGGCGCGCAACAGCATGTCGTAACCGGCGCTGGCATAGGCTTCGCTTGCGCCTGCAAGAAAGTCGGAAAAATGCGGATTGATCATACGGTGTTGCGCCATGGGAATGACGTGCCCGATGACACGTGTTCGCCCGGCTGCAAGTGAAGATGCGATTGCACTCGGGCGATAGTTGGCGTCCTGCGCGGCTTTTTGTACGCGGCGTCGGGTGCGTTCGGAAACCTCGGGAAACCCGTTCAAGGCGCGGCTGACCGTGGTCTGTGAAAGACCCAGCTGCCGCGATAGCGACTTCAAATTGACGGCATTTCCAGACACTTCTGTTCCGTCTCCCCAACGGTTCAGGTTCCCCATCGTGCCACCTGAAACGTGACATTTCGAGTTTCCCACAAGTCAGCAACTGGCTTGACACGTGGTGTTAGCGATGGTCAACCTCATCTTCCAAAGCGCTTTGGATTTCTTTTCGGGCGTAAAATTTGCTGAAATCCGGGCGAAGATCCTGTTCAGCGCAACATTTTCAACTGTTGGCCTCAAACGTGAAGCCGGCGGGAAATGGTTCAGGGAGAACACCATGAAAAAATTGATCGCTGCCAGTCTGCTGGCACTTGCCGTATCCACTCCGGCGCTTGCGGACGGCCACGGCAACATGAAATTTGCACCGGGTGAGGGCGCCTTCAACTGGGCCAGCTACGACGCTTATAAGGCGGCTGCCCCAAAGCTTGAAGGCGAAGCGCTTTCCATCTTCGGCCCATGGACCGGTGCTGAGAAAGACAATTTCAACGAGCTTATCAAATATTTCAACGCGGCCACCGGTGCCAACGCTACCTACGCTGGTTCCGACAGCTTCGAGCAGCAGATCGTAATCGACGCCGAAGCCGGTTCTGCACCGAACATCTCCGCATTTCCGCAGCCCGGTCTTGCAGCAAACCTTGCCGCAAAAGGCCAACTGGTTCCGCTGGCTGATGATGTCGAAGCCTATGTGAATGACGAGTTCGCCGCCGGTCCATCCTGGACAGCACTTGGCACCTATAAAGACGCCAGCGGCAATGATGATTTCTACGCTATTCCGTTCAACGTGAACGTGAAATCGCTGGTCTGGTACATCCCGGAAAATTTCGAGGATGCCGGTTATGAAATTCCATCTACGATGGAAGAGTTGAAGGCGCTGTCCGACAAGATTGTTGCCGATGGCGAAACACCATGGTGCATCGGTCTGGGTTCAGGTGCAGCCACCGGTTGGCCGGCAACCGACTGGGTGGAAGACCTGCTGCTTCGCACACAGTCGCCAGACGTCTACGACCAGTGGGTGAAGAACGAAATTGGCTTTGATGATCCGCGCATTGTGGCGGCTATCGACGAGTTCGGCGCATTTGCCCGCAACGACAAATATGTCGATGGCGGTGCCGGTGCTGTTGCGACAACCGACTTCCGCGACTCACCGAAGGGCATGTTTGCTTCGCCACCCAAGTGCTACATGCACCGTCAGGCGTCGTTCATTCCGGCATTCTTCCCAGAGGGGACGAAGCTCGGTCAGGATGCCGACTTCTTCTACTTCCCGGCATTTGCTGAAAAAGATCTCGGCACGCCGGTTTTGGGTGCTGGCATCCTGCTTGCCATGACCAAGGAGTCGCCAGCGGCTCGTGCGTTCATGCAGTTCTTGAAGACGCCAATCGCAAGCGAAATCATGATGGCGCAGGGCGCGTTCCTGACGCCGTCTAAGTCTGCAAACGCTGCGACTTACCCGGATGATTCCACCCGCAAGCAGGGTGAAATTCTCACCAATGCCACGACCTTCCGCTTTGATGGTTCCGACCTGATGCCCGGCAAAATTGGCGCAGGCGCATTCTGGACCGGCATGGTCGACTACGCTGGTGGCAAGCCCGCAGCAGAAGTGGCCGCAGGCATCCAGAAAGAATGGGACGCCATCAAGTAGGCTCATGCCTACGACGGATCAGGGCCTGCGCGGGCAGTTGTTCCGCGCAGACCCGAACTGCCCGTAAACGGCGCGCGATAAGCGCTGACGGGTCGAGGGAGACAGTTTCCGTGCATAGCCACGGAGCGGGGAGGGAGCCATGGAAGAACGTGCGTCCACAATTGCGGGCGGCCTTGCAGCCACCGGGCCGGTTGCCGCCGGTGCCGTTAAGCAGAAGCCTGTGCCGGTGATTCCGGTGCGTGCGAACCCGCTGAAGATACTCGGGCTTGTTCTTGGTATCATCACGATTGCAATAGTGATCGCGACCTTCGTTGCCTTGGTTGTCTATTCTCTCATCGCGGCGGTTTTCCCCATGGGACCGCTCATCAATGCAAGCCTTGTGGTCATCCTCGGCGTGGCCGCGTGCTTTGCTTATTTCTTCGGCACCAACTGGTTGCTTGACCGCGTCTATCCGGCACAGGGCGATGCCGCTGTTGCGAACATGGCGGTTACCGCGCAGGTGCGCCCATGGCTTTTTCTTGGCCCTGCCGTAGTGCTGTTAGGGCTCTATCTCGTTTATCCGGTTTTCAATTCTCTGTGGCTGTCTTTCAAGGATGTGAACGGTCGCGAATTCGTTGGAACGGCCAATTACCAATGGTTGTTCAACGATCCGGAATTTCGCGAATCTTTCTTCAACAATATCTTGTGGCTGCTCATCGTTCCTGCCGGTGCGACGCTCTTCGGACTGCTTGCGGCGGCGCTGACTGACCGCATTGCGTGGGGCAACTTTGCCAAATCGCTGATCTTTATGCCCATGGCGATTTCCTTCATCGGTGCGTCGGTGATCTGGAAGTTCATCTACGAATATCGCGGTCCCGACAGCGAGCAGATTGGCCTCATCAACGCTATCGTGACCTTCTTTGGTGGCGATCCGCAGGCGTGGATTACGGTGCCTTTCTGGAACAACATCTTCCTTATGATCATCCTGATATGGATTCAGACCGGGTTTGCCATGGTCATCCTGTCAGCAGCTCTGCGAGGCATTTCCGAAGAGACGATTGAGGCTGCGGTTATCGATGGCGCAAGCCCATTGCAGATTTTCTTCAAGATCAAGGTGCCGCAAATCTGGGGCACGATTGCCGTGGTTTGGACCACGATCACCATTCTGGTTCTCAAGGTTTTCGACATCGTGCTCGCCATGACCAACGGTCAGTGGAACACGCAGGTTCTGGCCAACTACATGTTCGACTGGATGTTCCGCGGTGGCGGCGACTATGGCCGAGCCTCGGCCATCGCGCTGGTCATTATGGCGATGGTCATCCCGATCATGATCTGGAACATCCGCGAAGCCCGGAAGGATATGACATGAGTGGTATGGTTGGTTCCCGTCCGGCCCTTACATGGGTCGTCAATATCTCCGCCTTGCTGCTGGTGATCGTATGGACGATCCCTACCCTTGGCATCCTGGTTTCGTCGTTACGTGACAAGGATCAACTTGCCGTCACCGGTTGGTGGACGGCGGGAAGCTCTAACAAACGCAATCTTCCTGCTATCCGCGCACCCGGGCCTGAAACTGCTGTCCAGGACGGTGACAAGTGGGTTCTGGAAGGCAATGTTTTCGACGGGTCCGGTGGGTCCATTGAAGCGTTCGGCATATCCTCCCGCGCGCCTACGGCTTTCGAGCCGGGCGCGTCTGCCGAACTGCGCCGGGGCGGTACGTTGACGGTGAATGCCGACGGGTCTTGGCGGATCGAATATGATGAGGCGCGGGACGGCGGGCGTGGGCAACGCATTTTCGTTACCGCTACGGAACCGCCGAAATTCACCACCGAAAATTACGAGAAAGTGTTGTTTGCCGAAGGGCTGGGGCAGTCGTTCATCAACACGCTGACCGTCACGATACCTGCAACGATCATCCCGATCCTCATTGCGGCATATGCTGCTTATGCGCTGGCGTGGATGGAGTTTCCGGGGCGTGCCTTGCTGCTCGCCGTTGTGGTCGGCCTGCTGGTTGTACCGCTCCAAATGTCGCTCATTCCGCTGCTGCAAATCTATATCGGTCTCGACAATCTTCTCGGACTTCAAGGCGGGTCGGGATTTGCGAAAAGTTACGTCGGCATATGGTTGGCTCACACCGCGTTTGGTCTTCCGCTGGCGATCTATCTGCTGCGAAATTACATCGTCGGATTGCCCAAGGAAATTATTGAGTCCGCCCGCGTCGATGGTGCGTCGGACTTTGATATCTTCCGCAAAATTATCCTGCCGCTATCGTTTCCTGCGCTCGCGTCGTTCGCCATTTTCCAATTCCTTTGGGTGTGGAACGACTTGCTCGTGGCCACCGTTTTCCTCGGTAACAATGAAGAGCAGTTGGTGCTGACTGGGCGTCTGCGCGAGCTTCTGGGGTCGCGGGGCGGCAACTGGGAAATTCTCACAGCGTCTGCCTTCGTCACGATTATCGTGCCGATCATCGTGTTCTTTTCGCTGCAACGTTATCTCGTGCGCGGCCTGCTCGCCGGTTCCGTGAAAGGGGGCTGACTTTTGAACGTATTGCATGACACGAGGGCGCAGGACGTGCCGGGCATCGTAACCGCACATAATCCGGACAAGGATTGGTGGCGCGGCGCGGTGATCTATCAGATCTACCCGCGCTCGTTCCAGGACAGCAACGATGACGGCATCGGTGATCTGCGTGGCATCACTATGCGCCTGCCTTATGTGGCAGCGCTCGGCGTGGACGCGATCTGGATTTCGCCCTTTTTCACATCGCCGATGGAAGATTTTGGCTACGACGTGTCGAACTATACCGACGTTGATCCGATGTTCGGTTCCATCGCCGATTTCGATGCGATGATCGCGGAGGCCCACCGCCTCGGCCTCAAGGTTATGATCGACCAAGTGATCTCTCATTCTTCCGATCAGCACGAGTGGTTCAAGGAAAGTCGTGTTGATGCCGAGAACGACAAGGCTGATTGGTATGTGTGGGCCGATGCCAAGGAAGATGGTTCGCCGCCCAACAACTGGCTGTCGATTTTCGGTGGTTCTGCGTGGCAGTGGGACACGAGCCGCTGCCAGTATTTCCTGCACAACTTCCTCACCTCCCAGCCGGATTTGAACTTCCACAATCGTGACGTGCAGGATGCGTTGCTCGACACTGTTCGTTTCTGGCTCGACCGTGGCGTGGATGGCTTCCGGTTGGACACGATCAACTTCTATTTCCACTCCGAAGGGCTTGCTGACAATCCGGCGCTGGCGAAGGAAAAGCGGAACAATTCCATCGCGCCAACGGTGAACCCTTACAATTATCAGAGCCACCAGCACGACAAGAACCAGCCGGAAAATCTCGACTTTCTGAAACGCTTCCGCGCGTTGCTGGACGAGTACCCTGCCGCCGCTGCTGTGGGCGAAGTGGGTGATGCCGAGAACGGTTTGCAGATTGTTGCCGACTACACGTCTGGCGATGACATGGTCCACATGTGCTACGCTTTCGATTTCCTCGCGCCGGAACCGGTATCTGCACCGAAGGTGCGTGAAGTTGTGCAGGCGTTTGAGAAAACCGCGCCGGATGGCTGGGCCTGTTGGGCGTTTTCAAACCACGATGTCGTCCGTCACGCTTCCCGCTGGGCGGACCAGATTGAGCAACGCGATGCCTATCTGCGGATGACGGCCTCGCTCATTTTGGCGCTTCGCGGTTCCGTCTGCCTCTACCAGGGTGAAGAACTCGGCCTCACCGAAGCGCAGATTGCGTATGAGGATTTGCAGGACCCCTACGGCATTCGCTTCTGGCCCACCTTCAAGGGCCGTGATGGTTGCCGGACGCCGATGGTCTGGACGGATAACGATCCCAAAGGCGGTTTCACACAGGGCGATCCATGGCTGCCGGTGGCTGCCGAACACATCCATCTGGCCGCCGACGCGCAGCTTGGTGATGATGATAGCTTGCTCGCCCGCTACATGGAAATCATCCATTTCCGCGCGGCCCATCCCGCTTTTGCCAAGGGCGATATCCGTTTTATCGGCGATAATCCGAACTTGCTCACCTTCACACGCACGTATCGCGGCACCACGATTTTTGTCGCGCTGAATATGAGCGACGAAAGCGTTTCTACGACGCTGCCTGACGGCGGACTATCGACACTGGAAGGCCCCGGAAGCGGGGCGACCATCGAAGACCATAAACTGACTTTGCCCCCCTTCGGCGCTTACTACGCAATGAAGGAACAACGGGCCGACGGGGGAGAACAGGTATGAGTGCGCTGCAACTGAACGATGTCTACAAGAGCTACGGCGAGACCGAGGTCATCCACGGTATCGATCTGGAAATCGACGAGGGCGAGTTTATCGTCTTCGTGGGCCCATCCGGTTGCGGTAAATCTACCCTTCTTCGCATGATTGCGGGGCTGGAAAGCATCACCGCCGGTGAGCTTCAAATCGGTGGCGAACGCGTCAATGAAATGCCGCCGTCCCAGCGCGGCATTGCCATGGTGTTCCAGTCCTACGCGCTTTATCCGCATATGACGGTTTACGACAACATGGCCTTCGGCATGCGGATCGCGAAAGCGTCGCCCGAAGAGATCGACCGCCGTGTGCGTTCGGCTTCCGAAATACTCCAGCTGAACGAATATCTCACTCGCCTGCCCAAGGCTTTGTCCGGTGGCCAACGCCAGCGCGTCGCTATTGGCCGCGCCATTTGCCGCGATCCGAAAGTGTTCCTGTTCGACGAACCGCTCTCGAACCTCGATGCCGCGCTCCGTGTTGCGACCCGTATCGAGATCGCGAAGCTGAAGGAGTCTATGCCGGAAACGACGATGATCTACGTCACTCACGATCAGGTTGAGGCCATGACCTTGGCCGACCGCATCGTGGTGCTGTCTGCCGGTTATCTGGAACAGGTCGGCGCTCCTATCGATCTTTACGAACGTCCAGCCAATTTGTTCGTGGCGCAATTCATCGGCTCACCAGCCATGAATATCGTGTCGGCAACGCTGGCCAAGGCCGGGAAAATTTCTACCGTGCGGCTCGCATCCGGCAACGAAGTCAAAGTGCCGATTGCCACTGACAAGGAACTGGAAGGCACTGCCGTGTCGCTCGGTTTCCGCCCTGAGGATATGACGCTCATCACGGGTAAGGCGAAGGCTTTGATTGAGGGGCCTCTTTCATTGGTTGAGTCGCTTGGCGAAGTCACGAACCTCTATTTCGATCTTGAAGGAACGCCTGATCCGTTGGTCGCAAAAACCCCAGGTACCGGTGATTTTAAGCGCGGCGAGCATGTGAAATTCACCGCTGATCCCGACAAGATGCACCTGTTTGGTGCCGATGGACGCACACTGCTGCGATAACCGCCACCCTACCACGGCTTCTACCGCTGGGGGATGGCGAGGCTTCCCACGAACAGTACCAGCGCGGCCACGACGATGGCTGGGCCTGCTTGAACGTCCCACTGCAGTGACGCCCATAATCCAAGCACGGCAGACGCTGCGCCCAGCAGTGACGCGACCACCGCCATTGCTTCGGGCGTATGTGCCAACCGCCGCGAAGTGGCGGCAGGCACGATCAACAACGCGGTTATCAGCAACACACCAACCACCTTCATGGCGATGGCGATCACGCCTGCCACCAACAACATGAACACCAATGTGATGCGTTCCGGCTGCTGCCCTTCGGCTGCTGCGATATCGCCGTTTACGGTGGCTGCAAAAAGCCGGTTCCAGATCAGCACAAGAACGGCAAGACAGACCGCGCCGCCGATCCAGATGGTGAGAATATCATTCATGTTCACCGCGAGGATATCGCCGAACAGAAGTCCGGTGAGGTCGACGCGCAGCCAAGACATCGCCCCGATTGCAACCATGCCAAGCGCCAACGATCCGTGGGACAGGATGCCCAAAATTGCATCAGACGCCAGCGCGCCATCGCGTTGTAGTGCAAACAGTGCCAGCGCGATGAATGCGCAGACCAGAAATACAATTGCTACGGGTGCTAAACCCAAGAGGAAGGATAGGGCTACGCCAAGAAGTGCGCCATGGGCCAGCGTGTCGCCAAAATAGGAAAGCCGCCGCCAGATCACGAAACAGCCCAAAGGCCCCGCAACCAGCGCCACACCGACCGCAGCCACGCCGGCACGAATAAGAAAGTCATCCATTAGCTGTTTTCACCGTGTTCGGTACCACAGGTGTCGCAATGGTCGGCAACTGTGCCGTCTGCCAATTGCACGGTGCCATCGGGCAGGTGTTTGTGGTCGTGGCTGTGTTGATAGATGGCCAGCGCTTCGCCTGCGCGGGTGCCAAACAGGTTGCGGTAATCGTCGCTCTCCGTGACCGTGGTGGGCGTTCCCGCGCAGCACATATGGCCGTTGAGGCAGATCACTTTATCGGTTTGCGCCATAACGAGATGCAGGTCGTGGGAGATCATCAACACGCCGCAATTTAATTCGTTACGCAGGTCTCCGATCAGTTGGTAGAGTTCGATCTCGCCCTGAAAATCAACGCCCTGCGCGGGTTCGTCCAGCACGAGTAAATCCGGTTTTCGGGCGATGGCGCGGGCCAGAAGGACGCGCTGGAATTCTCCGCCGGAAAGCGTTCTCATTTGGTCGTTCACCAGTTGGGCAACACCGGTGCGTTGCAGTGCTGCAAGAGTTTCATCGCTCGTAAGACGGTCGGTCAAACGCATGAAGCGCGAGACCGTCAGCGGCAAGGTCCAGTCAATCGACATCTTCTGCGGCACGTAGCCGATGGTCAGATCAGCGGTGCGGGTAGCGGTGCCTGCTGTTGGTTTGGTAATACCGAGTGCCAGCTTCGCGGTGGTGGATTTGCCGGAACCATTAGGGCCGATCAACGTCACGATTTCGCCCGGCTGCACGGTGAACGACACATCGCGAACGGCCCAGCGCTCGCCAGCTCGAAAGCCTGCCTGTTTTAATTCAATGATGTTGCGTTCGCTCATGAGATCAGTATATCGTACTTTTCATTGTTACATTAAATGCCACATCTTTCACCTGACACAAAGCCCAAAAATTCACAAACCGGGCGGCTTAAAACACAGGGTCTTATCTATCATGTTCAAACGCTTGCTTCTCACCACAGCGCTCACAACGGCACTCACAACGGCACTCTCAACGGTTGCGGCCACCCAGTTTACCACAGCAGCATGGGCCGTTGATGTTGCTGTCAGCATTCGCCCAATTCATTCTGTGGTTGCCACCCTGATGCAGGGCGTTGGCACTCCTGAACTTTTGATTGAGGGCAATGCCGACCCGCACACCGCTAGCCTGACACCATCAAAAGCGCGGGCGCTTTCTAACGCGGATCTCGTCATTTGGGTTGGGCCAAGCATGTCGACACGCCTCGATAAGGCCATCGATTCTCTTGCCGATACATCGAAGGTGATCACGCTTATGGAAGGCGAAGAGGGCGAGCATGGCGCAGAGAAGCACGACGATCATGATGACCACGCCAAGGAGGCTAAAGCCGAAGACGGTCATGATGACCACGATCACGCCAAGGAGGCTAAGGCTGAGGATGGGCATGATGACCACGATCACGCCAAGGAGGCTAAGGCTGAGGATGGGCATGATGACCACGATCACGCCAAGGAGGCTAAGGCTGAGGATGGGCATGACGACCATGACCACGCTAAGGAAGCCAAGGCGGAGGATGGCCATGAAGGCCACGACCACCATAATCATGGTGACGACCCGCATGTGTGGCTCGACCCTGTTGAGATGGTCGAGATGGTGGAAGCCATCACCGATGGTCTTGTATCTGTCGATGCTGCTAACGAAGCGACCTATCGCGCCAATGCCGAAGCGTTGACCGCCCGCCTGAAGGCGTTGGATGCCAGCCTGCGTGAGAAGACCGCGGCCGTGCGTGAAAGCAGCCTGCCGATTTATCAAGTCCACGATTCCATCTCCCGCTTTATGGAGCGCTATGGGCTGACCAAGGGCGACACGCTGCTGGGTGCGAATACCGAAGGTGGCAGCGCACAAGGTGTTTCGTCGGTCCGCGCCGCGCTTGCCGAAAAACCCGGTTGCCTGTTGGTCGAGGCCAGCACCAAGCCCGGGCAGATCAGCACGCTAACTGAAGGTCGAGACACGGTGGTCGTAACAGTAGATCAGTTGGGCTTTGAACAAGCCGATGGACCGGAGCTTTACGAATCTATGATGGCCGCGCTTGGTGATGCAGTAGCAGGCTGCGCGAAGGGGTAAGGCCAGAGCTTTTAGTTGCCTGCGTCTTGTTTGAAGCGGAGGATTGGGATTGCGGACGAGCAAGAACCCCGGCCCGTCTCACGACGTCCGAACGGGGAGTAAGGTGTCGCCGTTTTGGCTGCGCCAAAGCGCAAGCGACCCCGTAAAATAAAGAGCCAGCGGGACGAAGAAGTCTGCCGTTAGCCTGTAGTCTCAGGCGAAAAGGCATGACACCTTCGCCCCGCTCAATCCTGCTGCGAGTGTGTCTCAACACCATTCCCGTCACCTCCCCGAAAATGAACCGCGATAATCTGCGGTTCATCGGCCTTGCCTTCGGCCCGCCATTACTGACGTTCGACGTCCGGTCCCGAAGCTGTTGTGGCAGCCCTGCCGGTGCGACATAGAGCTCCGCCCGCTTGCGACCGTTAAGCGCGCGCGACGGAAGGATCGCTTCCACGCAACGATCAGGACGGTCCGGACCGTCGGCTCATGCGCGAAAGAAGGGGTAGTATGGGGTGGGCACGGAGAGCGGGGATAGATTTCTCAACCACTCACCACAATTCGGCTATCATCCCCGCCCTCGGGCTTGACCCGGGGGCGGGGATGACAAGGGAGTGTTGGGGGATGTGTCGCGGTTACCGGTCTAGTCGTGCAGGCCGCCCATCATCAGGTATTTCATCTCGGTGAATTCATCGACGCCGTGGGTGGAGCCTTCGCGGCCCAGACCGGATTCCTTCACGCCACCGAACGGAGCGACTTCGGTGGAGAGCACGCCGGAGTTGATCGACACCATGCCGTAGTCCAGCGCTTCCGCTACGCGCCAGACGCGACCGATGTCGCGGGCGAAGAAGTAAGAGGCTAGGCCGAACGGTGTTGCGTTGGCCAGCTCGATCACTTCTTCTTCGTCCTCGAACCGGTAGAGCGGTGCAACGGGGCCGAAGATTTCTTCGTTGGTTACAGCCATGTCGGTGGTGACGTTGGTCAACACGGTGGGCTCGTAGAAGCGTGGGCCTTTGTCGGAAACCACGCCGCCGGTTGCGACCGTTGCGCCCTTGTCCATGGCGTCTGCGACCAGCTTCTGCACCTTGTCGATGGCAGCATCATTGATGAGAGGGCCGGTCGTGGAGGCGGCTTCGTCACCGGGCCCGACGACGAGTTTGTTGACAGCGGCAGTGAGTTTCTCGGCGAATTCATCATAGACCGCGTCTTGAACATAGATGCGGTTGGCGCAGACGCAGGTTTGGCCGGCGTTGCGGAATTTGGACGCCATGGCGCCTTCGACGGCCTTGTCGATATTGGCGTCATCGAAGACGATGAAGGGCGCGTTGCCGCCCAGTTCTAGACCCATCACCTTAACGGTGTCGGCGCACTGGCGCATTAGGATTTTGCCCACGGGCGTGGAGCCGGTGAAGGTGAGGGCGCGCACATCGGAGCTATCGCACATGGCACCGCCGATGGCTGGCGCGTCGCCGGTCACGACGTTCAAAACGCCCGCTGGAAGGCCAGCTTCCTGTGCCAGTGCGGCCAGCGCAAATGCGGTCAGCGGCGTGTCTTCGGCGGGCTTCACGATAGCCGTGCAGCCAGCGGCAAATGCGGGGGCGACCTTACGGGTGATCATCGCAGCCGGAAAATTCCACGGGGTGATTGCAGCGACCACGCCGATGGGCTGACGGATGACGACGATGCGTCCGTCCGGCCACGGGGAGGGGATGGTTTCGCCATGAATGCGCTTGGCTTCTTCGCCGTAAAATTCGATGAAGGATGCGGCGTAGAGAACTTCGCCTTTGGCCTCTGCCAGTGGTTTGCCCTGTTCGGATGTCAGGATGGCGGCGACTTCATCGGCGTTTTCGACGACGAGTTCGTACCAGAGGCGCAGGATGGCTGCGCGTTCCTTGGCGGTGGTTTTGGACCAGCTTTCGAATGCGGTGGCTGCGGCATCGATGGCGCGGTTGGTCTCGTCGGCACCCATCTTGGGCACCATGGCGATCTGTTCGCCTGTGGCAGGGTCGAGCACGGGCATGTCTTCGCCGCCCGTCCATTCGCCGTTGATGAGGCACTGTGTTCTGCGGAGATTTTTCATGTAGTCGTTCCTTGAAAGTCGTTCGTTGCGCCTGCATTCCCGTCGTTTGCCTTGGGGTGGTTGCGACGTGATAGGGTGAGATTAGTTGCTGGCCAGCCATTCGGCGATGACGTCGCATTGTTCTTCGTTGCGCAGCGTCGGTGTGTGACCGGTATCGTCGAATTCCACCAATGTGGTTTGCGGCCCGCAGGTCAGCATTTTTTCAGCGGTCTCTTCCGACAGGAAGGACGAATTTTTGCCGCGTAATACGAGAACGGGGCAGGTTATGCGTTCCCAAGTTTCCCACATATCGACGTTGAAATAGGAGATGCTTTCGCGGAACGCTTCGCCGACGCGATTGTCGACTTTCAGCCGCCACGTGCCGGCTTTTGTGCGGCGGCATGAGTATTTTGCCATATGCATCCAGTCCTCCTCCGTCATGGGGGCGAACTCGTAATAGATGTTCTTCAGATGGTCAGCGACGGCCTCCACCGACGCAAAATCGATGCTCTTGCCAATATATTCGGCGATCTTCAGCTGCGCCTCGCGGGACACTTCCGGACCGATGTCATTGATGACAAGCCGCTTGATGGGAGACTGGGCGACCGATGCCAACACCATGCCGATGATGCCGCCCATGGACGTGCCGATCCAGTTCACCTCGGTCACGTTCAAACGTGAAATTAGGCTGTTCATATCTGCGTTGTATTGCAGGTAGTTGTAGCCGTCTTCGGGAATGTGGTCGCTGTCGCCACGGCCCACAACGTCCGGACAGACGATACGATACATGTCGCACATGCGGTTCGCGAAAAAATCGAAATCGCGAGCGTTGCGCGTCAGGCCGTGGACGCAGAACAGTGTTTCCTGATGGGAAAAGTCCTGCGCATTGCCCCACTCCAGATAGTTGATGCGGTGGAAGCCGTGGAATCCAAGACCGAGATGGTAGTGCTTGGAGTAGGCTTTGGCAGGCTGCTTTTTACGGTGGGGCATGAATGTTCCGTTGTGGGGAGAGCGGGCGGCTAATGACGAGGCGAAAAGCCGTCTAGCTCATGTCCTTGAGGCGGGATTGCAGGGCGTCGATTTGCGCCTGAATATTTTCCAGTTCGGCGTCACGGGGGGCGGGCTTTTCCGCATCGGCCTGTGGTGTTGTTTCTGTTCCGGACTGGTTCAGCGTTGGCAGAAACATTGACCAGGAGCGTTTGAACATCGCCATATTTTGCTTGGCGAGCGCCTGGCTGAAATCCATCATGGCACGGGCGTTGCGGTCTATGGCGGTGCCAACGGCTTTCGTCATGGCTTCGCCCATCTTCTCCCGCTCCTGCGCGAAAAGCGAAAGCGACTGGGTAAGATAGTCAGGCACCATTTTCGAGTAGCTGTCGCCATACATGCCGATCAGCTGCTTTTGGAATTCCAGCGGAAAGTGGAAGGCGTCATCAGAACCGTTTTCGCGCTCGTAGATGATCTGGTTGAGGATCGAACGGGTGATGTTCTCGCCCGTCTTTGCGTCTTCGATAACGAAGGGCGTGTCATCGGCGATCAGGTCTACGATGTCATCTAGCTTGATGTAGCTGGAGGACGCCGTGTTGTAGAGACGTCGGTTCGGGTATTTGCGGATGACGATTGTTGAGCCATCAGAACCATCTTGCCCGCTTTCCTTCTTGGAAGGGCGGCCACGTTTGGCGGCAGGCGCTGCTTTTGTCGGCCTTGGGTCAGATTTGGCGTCAGACATGGGGTGTCGGTTTCCGGTTCTTGCGGTCTAAACAGATGAGGGGCGGTGCGGTTCCATCAGGAATGTTGCACTGCATCATGATAGGGCAAGGGCAGAAACAAACAAGCCGCCGAACCCGAATTAACGAGCGCGACGGCTTGAATGGTAAAGGTGGTCTGCGCGGTTGGGAGGAACCGGCGACCTTCGTCTTTACAGGTTGACTGCGAAGCCTTTGGAGTAGGCTGCGCGTGCTGCTTCGCCGGTGTCTTTCATGACTTTGCCGGAGAGTTCAGCAACGCCTTTGGTCTGGTCAGCGAGGCGCTCGGTGCCGGAAGCAACGTTGGACGTTGCGATTTTGAAGAATTCGGACACGTCGCCGGCCTTGTTCATGGCTTTTACGCCGTCGAAGGTGGCTGCAACGTTGGAAACGTAGTTTTCGTACATTTTCTTGGCGATTGCTTCGCCGCCCTTGAACACGGCTGCGTTCAGCTCGATCAGCGATTCCATCGCTTTTTCGGAATTGGCGATGTGTGTGGTAACGAATTCCTGGCTCTTGCCCATGATGTCGGCAGTCTGCTCGTTCATTGTTTCTTTGGTGCTGGCCATGTGATTCACTCCTGTGATGGTCGTTTTTCGAGCGACTCTGCGTCGCTATTGAAGCTAACATAGCATTTAATTTGTGCGGCGCAACATTTTTATTGTGCGTCTGCACAATTTTTGCTTTTAACCCTATCGGAACCGGCAAGAAACTGCGACGTTTCGTGTTCAGGTTTGGGTCAACTTTAACGCGCCATATCAAGGGCCAAAGGAACTTCTGTGAAAACAACTAACCGGCTTCGCTCCGCACAACTGCTTGTAAAATGCCTTGAAAACGAAGGTGTCGAATATATCTTCGGCATTCCCGGTGAAGAGAATATCGGTGTGATGGATGCGCTGCTCGACAGCCCTATCCAGTTCGTTATCACGCGCCATGAACAGGGAGCTGCGTTTATGGCCGACGTTTACGGCCGCCTGACCGGCCGTGCCGGTGTTTGTATGTCGACGCTTGGCCCGGGTGCCACGAACCTCGTGACCGGCGTTGCCGACGGCAATATGGACCGCGCACCGATGGTTGCGATTGCCGGGCAGGGCGCAACGACCCGCATGCACAAAGAAAGCCATCAGGTGCTCGATCTGGTGAACCTGTTTGCACCGATCACCAAGTATTCCGTGCAAATTCGTGAACCTGAAATTGTGCCGGAGATCGTCCGCAAGGCGTTCAAGTTTGCGCAAACCGAAAAGCCCGGTGCCGCGTTCATCGACTTTCCCGAGAACGTCGCTGAGATGGAAATCGACGAGATGCCGCCATTGCGCGTGCAGCAACCGGTGCCGCCACAGGCAGCATCCGGTAAATGCCGTCAGGTGGCGCAGCTGATTGATGAAGCCAAGAACCCGATCATCATCGCGGGTAATGGCGTCATCCGCCACAATGCATGCGACGCATTGTTGAACCTTGCCGAAACCGTCAACATTCCCGTTGCCACGACATTCATGGCCAAGGGTGCGATCCCTTCATCTCACCCGTTGTCGCTGGGCACCGTTGGCCTGAAAGCGCACGATCTTATCGCCTTCGGTATCGAAGAAGCGGATCTGGTGCTGTGCATCGGTTACGATCTTGTCGAGTACGACCCTGCTTATTGGAACCCGAAGCTGGAAGAGAAAATCGTTCATATCGATGGTTCACCTGCAGAGGTGGACACTCATTACATCGTTGAAGCCGGTGTCGTGGGCGACCTGACGGACTCCATGAACCGCATCGCGTCGCGCTGTGATCAGGATAAGAACAAGGCGATGCCGGAACTTCGCAAGAAGATCGTCAAGGAATTGAACCGCTACGCTGATGACACCGCGCACCCGATCAAACCGCAGAAAATCATCTCCGATCTGCGCAAGGCCATGAACCCGGAAGACATCGTCATTTCCGATGTCGGCGCGCATAAAATGTGGATGGCGCGGATGTTCCAAGCGGAACGGCCTAACACCTGCATCATCTCCAACGGCTTTGCGTCGATGGGTATCGCGCTGCCCGGCGCGATTGCTGCCAAACTGGTCTATCCCGAACGCAACATTCTGGCCGTCTGCGGCGATAGTGGCTTCATGATGAACAATCAGGAAATCGAAACGGCAGTTCGCCTTGGCCTCAATATCACGATCCTGATTTTCAACGACAATAAATACGGCCTCATCGAGTGGCATCAGCTGCGTGAGTACGGTCGTAAGTCGAACATCGATGTGACCAACCCGGACTTCGTAAAATTTGCCGACAGCTTTGGTGCCAAGGGCTACCACGTTTCCAAAACCGAAGATCTGTTGGACACGATCAAGACAGCCATGAACGATGGTGGCGTGTCGATTATCGATTGCCCGATCGACTATTCTGAAAATATGAAGCTGACGGAACGCCTGAAGGGCATGACCAGCCTCGATCAGTCTGAAGACGTCTGATTACACACCTGCACAGCACGACCTGATACCGAACAAAAGGGTTTCCCGAACATGCACGCCTTCCAATTCCAGACCACACCCAATGTCCTGTCCGAAGTGGGCTCCACCGCGAAGATCGGTGAGATCATGGCGAAGCAGGGCTGCAAGAAGGTGGCTTTCGTCACCGACAAGATCATTCTTGAACTCGGTCTTGCCGCTGCTGCGCTAGACAGCCTGAAGGCTGCTGGTATCGACGCCCACATCATCGACGACGTTGTGCCGGACCCACCGGAAAGCATGGTGCTGACGGCTGTCGAAGAAGCGAAAGCTGCGGGCGTCGATGGCGTCTGTTCGGTGGGCGGTGGTTCATCGCTCGATACGGCCAAGCTCATCGCGGTGCTTATGAACAGCGATCAGCCCATTGGTGAAATGTACGGCGTTGGCCTCGTGACCGGCGGTCGCTTGCCGCTGGTTCTTGCGCCAACAACGGCGGGCACAGGTTCGGAAGTGACGCCGATTTCCATCGTCACCACCGGCACGAATGAGAAGAAGGGCGTGGTGTCGCCGCAGCTTCTGCCGGACTGGGCTATTCTGGACGCTGAACTGACTGTCGGTCTGCCACCGGCTGTGACCGCGGCTACCGGCATCGACGCTATGGTTCACGCGATTGAGGCTTATACCTCGGCGCATAAGAAAAACATTCTTTCTGACACGCTGGCCCGTCAAGCGCTGGAACTGCTGGGTGCTAACATCGAAACCGCTTGCTCCGACGGCAAAAACCGCGAAGCCCGCTCTGCGATGCTGCTCGGTTCCATGCTCGCCGGTATGGCATTTGCCAACGCACCGGTGGCTGCGGTTCACGCGCTGGCCTATCCGCTGGGCGGCCATTTCCATGTGCCGCATGGCCTATCGAACGCGCTGGTTCTGCCCCATGTGCTGGAATTCAACATGCCGTCAGCCGAAGGTCTGTACGCCGAAATTGGTCCGCTGATCTTCCCTGAACTTGCCGGCAAATCCGATAGCGAAATCGGTCAGGGCATGATCGACGGCTTCAAATCGCTTGGCCCGAAACTGGGTATGCAGTCCACGCTTGCCGAGGTTGGTGTGAACCACAACCAACTGCCTATGCTTGCGGAAGATGCTATGAAACAGACCCGCTTGCTCGTGAACAATCCGCGCGAGATGACCTATGATGCGGCGCTGGCGATTTACACCGCAGCTCTGAACTAAAGGAAACTCCATGGCACAGGATGACAGTGACGCTTTCGCTCAAATGGCGAAGATGTGGAGCGAAGGTGGCAAGGCTATGATGGACGCTCAGGCGCAAGCCACAGAGCAGTTTCAGGCTGCCATGAGCGGCGCGATGAATGGCGGCATGAACCCGCCCGGCGCCGCCGGTGGCGATGACCTTGTGGACACGTGGCGTGAGCTGATGGCTGCATGGATGCCTGGCTACAGAGATGGCGCGCCGAACGCGCCAATCCGTTCCGACACGATCTGGAATGGGGGTGGCACCGACATGTTCGCGCAGATGTTCAACCCAATGGCGATGACAATGCCGGGTTTTGCCTTCGGTTCGATGCCAAATTTCGCGGAAGGGTTCCAGCAATTCGATGCGTCGAAAGCTGCGCCATTCGCAATGGATGCATGGGCTAATTTCGCACCCGAACAATTGCGCGAAATACTGGATTCTGTGGCTCAAGGCCCGCGCTTTGCAGACCTTGCTGCGCCGTGGATGGATGCTGCGCAGACCAGCCGTGAATGGCTGGATTATCAAAAGGCGGCTGGTGAATTTGCCGCCGTTCTTCGTGCTGCATGGGGCCGTGCCTACAGCACCTATGCGCAGGACTGGTCGCTGGATGATCTGAAGACCGGTGATGTGAATGCGGCGCTGCAAGCATGGCTTAAGATTGCCAATGCCGAGCTTCTTTCGACGCAACGCCAGAGCGATTATCTTGATGCCCAACGCAATCTTTTGCGCGCAGGTCTCGATGTGAAAGCGCGGATGAACGAAGCGGCGGAGCAGTGGGCAGAAGCATGGCAGATGCCCACCCGTTCCGAAGTCGATGACATGGCCAAACAGTTGCACGACGTGCGCGGCGAAGTGCGCGATCTGAAGCGCCAACTGAAAGCGGTGATCAAAGCGCAGGGCGGTGATGTGAAAAAACCGACGCGCCGGACCAGCAAATCAGCCCGCAAGTCCAAAGCTACCAATACAGCGAAGACTGACACAGCAAATACGGACGCATCTTGAGCCAAGACGGTCCAGCAAAAGAACCGGAGGCCGATCCGGTCGCGCAAGCGATGCAGGCTTGGCAATTGGCGTGGTCTGAGATGGCCGCCACCGGTGCGCGGGCGCTGAAGTCCAACGCTTATATCGCGGCTCAACGCGATTCAGAGGTGAAGATTGCCGACGCGCCTGCCGATACGGTTTTCCGTACCGACAAGGTTCGGGTGGACCACTATCATCCTGTCACAGACATACGGGCCGACATTCCACCGGTGCTGATTTGCTATGGGTTGTTCGGTCGTCAGACCATGATCGATCTTCAAGATGACCGTTCGCTGGTCCGCACATTGTTGGCTGCTGGTATCGACGTCTATGTGGTGGATTGGGGCACGCCGACGCGGGCCGACCGCTATCTCACATTTGATGATTATGTGGACCGTTATCTCGGCGACTGCGTGGAGCATGTGGTGGAGACCAATGGCGGCAAGCCGATCAACCTGTTCGGCATTTGTGAGGGTGGCACGTTCGCGGTGATGCTGGCTGCCACACGGCCCGAGCTTTTCTCCGGTCTGGCGTTGGCAATTACGCCAGTGGATTTTCACGGCAGGCCTGATGAATTTTGGGAAGGTGAGGGGTTCCTCAATTCCTGGATTGGCAATCTGGATGCCGATGACGTGAACAAGATCATCGACACCTACGGCAATCTGCCCGGTGCTATGACGGGCGCCGTATTCTCATCACTCACGCCGATGGCGTCGATGACGAAATACAATATCGGGCTGGCCGCGATGGACGGTAACCCGAAGGCGCTCGACAATTTCCTGCGTATGGAAAAGTGGATCGCCGACCGACCAGACCACCCCGGTGAGGCGGCACGGCAATGGCTCAACGATCTCTATCGCGAGAACAAACTTGTCGAAGGCACGTTCGAGGTTTGTGGTGAGGCGGTGGACCTGACGAAGATCGACATGCCCGTCATCAATATTTTCGCGCTGCGCGATCACATCATTCCGGTATCTTGTTCCAAGGCGCTGGGTAAGTTCGTGGCGGATGATCTCTACGAAGAAATCGGCTTTCCGGGCGGTCATGTCGGCGTGTTCGTATCCGGCAAGGCGCAAGGTGTTGTCGCTGGTGGGTTGGTCGACTGGATGGAACGCAAGACGAAGCAGTAGCCCTAAGCGGCAGCCTTGGGAGGGGCGTTGGAATGGTCGATAAACTCGTTTCGTTGGAACAGGCGATTGCCACGATTGGCGATGGCGACACAGTTTGTGTGGCTGGTTTTGTTGGTGTCGGAACGCCCGAAGCATTGCTACGCGGGTTGGAGGAGCGGTTTGCTGAAACGCAATCGCCATCCGGTATCTCGCTTCTGTTTGCTGCTGCCCCCGGTGATGGTGGCGAAAAAGGCCTCAACCGGCTGGCAGCGCCTGGCCTCGTGAAGCGCGCGGTGGGCGGCCACTGGTCGCTGGTGCCGAAGCTTGGTGCGCTGGCCATCGACAACAAGATCGAAGCCTACAATTTGCCGCTCGGCTGCATCTCGCAGCTTTACCGTGACATCGCTGCCGGTAAGCCCGGGATGTTTTCCCGAGTTGGCCTGCACACTTTCGTGGACCCTCGCCAGAGCGGCGGGGCGATCAACGAATGCACCACTGAAAAGCTGGTGGAGGTGATGCAGATCAACGGCGAGGATTGGCTGTTCTACAAATCCATTCCTATCGACGTCGCTCTCATTCGCGGCACCACGGCGGATCGCTATGGCAACATCACCATGGAACGTGAAGCGCTGACGCTGGACATGCTGCCGATTGCGATGGCTGCTAAGAATTCCGGCGGTCTTGTGATCGCGCAGGTTGAGCGCATCGCAGCTGGTGGCACGCTGGACCCGCGACAAGTCATGGTGCCGGGCAACTTGGTGGATTGCATCGTGATGGCGGATCATTCCGAACATCACCAGACCTATAAGACACCCTACAACCATGCCTTCACCGGCCGCATGAAAGCCGATGTGGGCACGCCACCTTCCATGCCGCTGTGCCAGCGTAAAATTATCGCGCGGCGCGCGGCGATGGAATTGCCGGTCAACGGTGTCGTCAATCTGGGCATCGGCATGCCGGAAGGTGTGGCTGCGGTGGCCAACGAAGAGGGCGTGATCGACCGTATCACGCTCACCACGGAAGCCGGTGTTCTGGGTGGCGTTCCGCAATCAGGGCTTGATTTTGGTGCTGGTATCAATGCCGACGCCATCATTCAGATGAACCAGCAGTTCGATTTTTACGATGGTGGCGGGCTTGATCTCGCCTGTCTCGGCATGGCGGAAGCTGACCAGAACGGCCACGTCAATGTTTCACGCTTCAAGACACGTTTTGCCGGTGCTGGCGGTTTCATCAACATTTCGCAAAACGCGCGAAAGGTGATTTTCGTCGGCACTTTTACAGCGGGCGGGCTGGAAGTTGCGGTTGAGGATCACAAGCTTCGGATCGTCACGGAAGGCCGCAACCGCAAGTTCATCGGCGATGTGGAGCAGATCACTTTCAACGGCACCTATGGCGCCAGCCGTGGGCAAGACGTGTTCTACATCACCGAGCGCTGCGTTTTCCGGCTTGTGGATGGCGGATTGCAATTGACCGAGGTTGCGCCGGGTATCGATGTTCAAAAAGACATTCTCGATTTGATGGAATTCACTCCTATCATCGATGGTGAGCCGAAGCTGATGGACAGCCGTATCTTCAGTGAGGAGCCGATGGAATTGCGGAAGCAATTGCTGGAAATTCCTCTGTCAGACCGGCTGACGCATGATGGAGAAAACAACATCGTCTTCGCCAACCTGTCTGGTTTGGAAATCGAAGATCCGCATGACCTAGAAGAGCTGTCGACCGGACTGAATGCGTTTTTCAATTCGCTGGGGCAAAAGGTCAATCTGGTTTCGAATTATGATGGCATTTTCATCGCACCGCGCATGACGGAACGGTTTGCCAATCTCATGGCACAGCTGGAAACCGATCATTATCTGGAAGCGACCCGTTACACGACGTCGGCATTTTTACGGCAAAAACTGGGGCAGGATTTGAAGAGCCGTTCTATACCGCCGCATATTTTCGAAACACGGCAGGAGGCTGCAGATTACATTCGGGCACAGGCCAAGACGTGAGGCGTTAGATCAGCCACAGCACGATTCCGGTCCCTAAAGCGCCTGCCGCCATTATCGATGCAATAGTGCCAAAGCGGCTTGCAGATACTGGCTCTGCGGCGTGAGCGTCTAGCCGTTGAATGAGCTTGCAGGCATTTTTCCAAGCCGCATAAAAGATAAGCATAGCAAGTAAGAGAAACGCAGTTGCGACGGATTTTGGTATCCATGTTCTCTCCATCTCACCGAATACAGCCTGCAATGCGATTGCGATACCGATTGCTGCCATTCCGGTTCGCATCCAACCGGCAAACGTGCGTTCGTTAGCCTGAACTGTGCGATCTTCCGCCCAGTCTGTCCGGTCTTGTGCCAACTCGTTGGAAGATTTGTCGTCGTCAGCCATCAGATTTCCGTGGAGCTTGCCTTAGACATTCACAGCAATCTTAAATTCAGCCCCGATGCCGTCTTCGCTTGTGTGGGTCAGTTGTCCGCCAAGTTGGCTGGCGTATAGCCGCACAATCTTCATGCCCAAACCTGTCTCTTTTTCCAGCGTGAAGTCAGCTGGCAAACCTTTGCCGTTATCGGCAACGGAGAAAACGAATGCGTCGCGGTTGCCTTTGCAGGAAATGTCGATCCGGCCCGTTTCGTTGTCTTCAAAACCGTGACGCAATGCGTTGGACAACAGTTCCGAGACCATCAGACCCAAAGCCACCGCCATGTCTGCGGAGATAAATTCATCGGGCAAATCGAAATTGATTTCGATCGCATCGGACGACACTGCATCGCGGATTTCGGTGCAAAGCGGCTCGATATAATCACGCATGTTCACTGAAGACACGTCACGGCCTTGATACAGCTTCTCGTGCACACGGCTGACGGTCAGGACACGGTTTGCCGCATCGTGTAGCTCGTCTTCTACCGCTTCGCTTCGCGAGGCCGAGGCCTGCATGCGCAACAGACTAGAGATCATCGCCAGAGAATTCTTCACCCGATGGTCGATTTCCCGCAGCAGTGTGTCCTGCACCTTCAACAATTCTTCTTTTGCGGCTAACGCGTCGCTTTGCGCTTCGGCGTAGTCCATCAACTGCGTGTCGTGTTCGCGCAATCTACGTTCTCGCTCGACAATTTCTGTGATGTCACGCGACGTGGCCAACAATCGTTTAACCCGACCTTGTTCATCGGTGATTGGCGACACTGAAACGTCCCACCATTTGCGCTTGCCCTTTGCGGTTGGGCACAAAGCTTCGAAGCGATTGATCTCGCCCTGCATGGCTTTTGCGATCGCCTGCTGCACCAACATCTGCGCGTGTTCCGGCCACAGACTGACCCACTGACGACCACGTATCGCGTTAAAATCATCTATATCCATGGCGCATTGGCCATTGAAATTCATGTAGGCGACGGATCCATCAATCTCGACGACTTTGATGCAATCGGGACTGGCGTCGAGAAGCGCGTGGATATCGCCGTTTGATAGCTCACGCATGCCGCGTGTTTCGTCAGGCTTCGTCAAAGAAATGCCTGCAGAATTTTTGTTGATTGGATCGTTTAGCAAAATAGCGGCCCTTGATCCCTGGCTTGCGAGTCTGTAACTGCGGTTTTTCACGCTATGTCAGACTAAAAAGCGGTGTTCAGGCCCCCTCAGGCGTGGATCATTAGGGTCATGTTTAGGTGCCCGTGTCAAAGAATGCTGATATAATTCCTACACGCCTAACTGTCGCAGTTAAGGCGGATCACTGCGCTTTAATTATCAGCGTATTCTCGCAAATTGATCGCAGGAACGTGCAGCTTATATGTCAGTTTGCCGTCGATGTGATCGATCTGTGAGCTTCCACCAATTGCGGCCGGAACGATTTTTTTCAGAGTTAGCGCATCCAAGCCGTCCCCTTTTGCGTCGTAGTCGGTCTTCTCGTGCCACCGAGCGAGAATCCCATCGCCAGTTTCATTTATCGCGATGCCAACTTCGCTGGCGATAATCGGCGCTTGCCTATGTAGGGCGCTGTTGGCGGCCAACTCTTCGAAAGCCAGTCCGATGTGAATGGCAGCGTTGGGCGTAATATCGATATCTGGTCCGGTAATATCAATTACGCTATCGCGTTCCACGAATGGTAAAACCTGTGCTCGAATGAGTTTGTGAAGAGAAGCCCCATCCCAATCGGCCGCTGTAACGACGGTAAGTGTAGACGCGAGGGACTGCAGGCGGTCGTTGAAGCGTTCAAGCAAGTGATCGTTGTCGCCGGACTTCAACGAATGATTGGCCAGACTTTGGACCATAGACAGCATGTTGCGTGACCGGTGCGATACCTCCATCAAAAGCTCGCGCATATTGTGCTCGCGTCGCTTTTTCTCTGTGATATCGACCGCAAAGCATAGTAGTCCTGCCAGCTGTCCATCTGTTCCGTGTTCGCATTCCAAATAAAGGTCGAACCAGCTTACGACGCCGTCTTTTGAAGCCTCGACTTCAATTTTCTGGTTCTTACCCGACGCCAGAACGTCTTGCTTGGTCCCGACCAGATGGTCGGCGACTTTCGGCTCAAATATTTGCCGGTCGGAAAAACCGATCAGGTCAGCCTCGCTCCAACCTGCAAGAGGGTTCTCAATCCATTGGTAAACGAGATCGCAGTCTTGGAAAAAGACGCAGATATCTGTCCCTTGCAGTGCGCGCATGAGTTGCGATGCGGAGATTTTTGGTTCTGCTGAATTCATTGCAGTTCCCTCTGTCGCCCAGTCTGACACGATGCGAAAAAGTTTTTGTGCGGAAAGCTTCTTCGGTGAGGTAAAACGAGCTGCAGCCGGTTTGGTTCACATTAGATGTCAGCCGACTGCAGCTTTTTTTCTAACTTCCTGCACGTTGGTCGAAGAAAAGGGCTTGGGAAATCACCGCTTTCACCGTTTCCGGTCGGAACGGCTTGGTGATCAGAAACGCGGGTTCAGGGCGCTCACCGGTGAGCAATCGCTCCGGGTAGGCCGTTATGAATATGACCGGCACATTAATGCGGTCCAAAATCTCATTCACGGCATCAATGCCCGATGATCCGTCGGCAAGTTGAATATCGGCCAGGATCATACCCGGTTTGCGTTTTGCAATCTCCGCGACAGCTTCAGTATGAGTGCGGGCAATCCCGGTGACCTCGTGGCCAATATCTGTGACCAGCTGCTCTATATCCATCGCAATCAATGGTTCGTCTTCAATGATCAGAATTGATGTCGCGACCTGGCTGGCGATCTCTTCACCCGCTTGTTGGATCAAGGTTGCGATCTCGTCCTTGCTGCATTCCAGAATTTCAGCAGCTTCTGCGGTGTCGAAACCTTCCAGGGAGGTTAGCAAGAAGGCCTGGCGTGGTAATGCAGACAAACCGGTTACGTTTCGTTCAGCCGGTGTCGGTGCACGGTCGTGTTCCAAATTCACATCAAGCGAAGCCCAAATGCGCGAGAAGATATGGAACAGAGCGAGCTTCGCATTGCGCTTTTCGTCAATCTGCGAGGGATCGGTAATTATCGCCTCCAGCACGTTGGCCACGTATGTGTCGCCGCTTTCCTGAGTGCCGGTGAGTGCGCGGGCGTAACGGCGTAGATAGGGGAGGTTTGGTTTGATATTTTCAACGATCGACAAAACTGGCACCTGTCATAATGGGTGTGAATTCTATATTTTCGTGAACCTGAGCGGTTCGCTGGCGTAGCATTTCCCTGGCAGATGCTGCCGTGTCAATTGACCAAAAAATATGTTTTGGAACCATATCTGCAGCCGCCCGTTGAAAGCTTACCGGCCTTGTAGCCGGCGCAATGGTAATTGGATGGGCCGGGAATTTTTTTGATGAATAGTAATGATGACGCAAATGAACCTAAGCCCGTTTTAGAGGCAAAAGTGCAGGCGGAACTGGGTAAGAAATTGCAGCAGGTTTATTCCGATGTGATTTCTGAACCGGTTCCTGACCGTTTTCTCGACCTGCTTCAAGAGTTGGAAAATTCCAGCTCAACCAAACGCTGATTTGAGCTTCAATGAGTGTTCCCGACACATTTAAAACTGAACTTTTGAGCGTCATTCCCAACTTGCGGGCTTTTGCGCTATCGCTGACCAAGACTGCCGATAAGGCTGATGATTTGGTGCAAGAAACGCTGATGAAGGCGTGGAACAAGCACCACCTGTTTCAGGCAGGCACTAATCTGAAGGCTTGGACGTTTACAATTATGCGCAACGAGTTTTACTCGCAAATGCGTAAGCGTGGGCGAGAGGTGCAGGATAGCGAGGGTGTGCTGGCGTCTCAATTGGCAAGCCATCCCGAGCAGCAGGGCCACATGGATATGCAGGACTTCAAGGCAGCTCTAGAGGATTTGCCGGAAGACCAGCGCGAAGCATTGGTTCTTATCGGGGCCAACGGATTTTCCTATGAAGAAGCGGCTGAAATTGTTGGCGTGGCCGTTGGGACCATTAAGAGTCGCGTTTCGCGCGCCAGAAGTCGTCTGGTTGAAGATCTCGGTCTTGATGAGGAAGGCGAGTTCGGGCCGGATGCCATTTCAAGCCATATCGTTGGTTCAGTGGCCTTGGACTCCCGCCGTTAGGCGCGGATAGCGGCATTCTACCTCGAAATTTGAGTTCTTAAATGCAAAAGACCCGCATGGCGCTACGCCATGCGGGTCTTTTTCATTTACAGTACTGTTGTTTTGCTGCGCTAGCTCCAGACATATTCCAGCACAACCCACGCTACGGCTGTCAGAGCAAGTGCTGCTACTAGTACTTTGACGACCCGACGGCTTTTGCGGCCCTGACGAGCGTCTTGCGGTGCGATATTCTGGGTCATTCACGTCTCCATTTTTACGGTCGCCGTACGACCACTATAACTAAAACGCAGCAGCCGTTGATCTGTTCCCTAATCTCGTTGTCGAGATTTCAGGAATCATATCTGAGCGGAGCGCAACATTGTGACGGTCTACGCGTTATCGTTGGGAACGACAAACGGAGCTGCAAACATGAACCTTTTGCGCATAATCTTTTCGATCCTACTGCCACCACTGGGTGTCTTTTTGACCGTGGGAATTGGTGGTCAATTCTGGATCAATATCATTCTCACCATTCTGGGCTACATTCCCGGCGTTGTGCATGCTGTCTGGATCATTGCCCGCGACGGTAAGCTGTGAGCAGAGAAATCTCTCCTGACTTGGCCGTCCGAGACCTTACCGCTGATGAGATCGAGCAACTGACATTGGCGGACGGGCCCAATGGCGTGCTGCAAGACCACCATTTGGAAATGCTGGAGCGCTGGCTTGACAGCAGCTTCCGGTTCCCTGGCACGCAGATGCGCTTTGGGCTGGACGGTGTCGTTGGGCTGGTGCCAGTCGTGGGCGATATTGCGACAACGGGCATGTCTGCGATCTTTGTTGCTGACGCCTATAAGATTGGCGCGCGCAAACACATCATTGCGAAGATGATCGCCAATGTCGGTGTGGATTTTGCCGTTGGCCTCATTCCTGTCGTCGGAGACCTTTTCGACTTCGCGTTCAAATCCAACACCAAAAATTTGCTGCTGCTGAAAGAGGAGCGTCGGCTGCTGGCTGAAGCCTTGCGCGAAAATATCGAAACGGCGGGTTAGCCGCAGCAAGACGATGTAGTGGTCCGACCAGCGGTTTCCTTCGGCGACATAGCCCTTCATAGTGTGCGGTAAGACTGTTTTGCCTGCGGATCTGAAAGAGTGCTGATGTTCAAACTAACTTTGACCTTGGAAATGGTCTTGCGCTCGTGCTGATCGGTTGTATTGGCGACGATTTTACCGGCTCCAGCGATCTCGCCAATACGCTGTCGAAGGCTGGAATGCGCACCGTGCAGTACACAGGCGTGCCAGATGGCCCGGCTGATGTCGAAGCTGCCGCTGGTGTTGTGGCTCTTAAGACGCGATCCATTGCTCCTGCCGATGCCGTGGAGCAGTCGCTTGCAGCACTAAGGTGGTTGCTCGATCAAGGCTGTCAGCAGATCGTCTTCAAATATTGCTCCACATTCGACTCCACAGCCGAAGGGAATATTGGGCCGGTCGCAGACGCGCTGGCTGAAGCGTTGGAGGCAGCCCGCGTGATCGTCTGCCCCGCTTTTCCCGGGACGGGTCGTTCGATTTATCAGGGGCATCTGTTCGTTGGCGACAAGTTGCTTTCAGAAAGTGGGATGGAGAACCACCCGCTGACGCCCATGACCGATAGTGACCTGCGGCGTTGGATGGCGCTGCAATCGAAACATTCGGTGGGTCATGTCTCGGCTGCTGATGTTTGGGCGGGCAGCGAAGCGGTTAAGGCCGCGCTCGACCGCGAGCACGACGCTGGACATCGCCACATTGTGGTGGATGCCGTGCGCGATGAAGATCTTTTAGAGATTGGGCGCGCTGCGAAAGGCCTGCCGCTGGTCACCGGCGGCTCTGGTGTCGCAATGGGCTTGCCTGCGAATTTCGATGAGTTTGAAGCTGTTGATGTTCGGTCGGCATGGACGAGGCAGGCGGGCCGTGCACTTGCGGTTTCCGGTTCTTGTTCCAACGCCACGCGGGCACAAGTTGCGCTCCATGCCGAGGCTGCGCCTGCCATGATGGTGGATGCTGCCGATGTGATCGAAGGTAAGGTGTCTGCCCAAAGTGCGCTGGATTGGGCGCTTGCTGCTGATGGCTTGCCGCTGGTGTATTCCTCTGCCGACCCTGCTGTCGTTCGCGATATTCAGGAGCGCTATGGCCGCGAACGGGCTGCCGGTGCGGTGGAAGAGTTTTTCGCCGAATTGGTCCGTCTTGCGGTGGCGGCTGGTTTCACGCGCATCATCACGGCGGGCGGTGAAACGTCCGGTGCAGTGGTTGAGGGGCTGGCATTGAACACTTTGGAAATTGGACCGGAAATCGATCCCGGTGTGCCTGCTCTTCGCGCTGGACCGGGCTTGGTGGTTGCTTTGAAATCGGGGAATTTCGGTGCGCCCGATTTCTTCGCAAAAGCCGATGCGTTGCTGTCTGGAACGCCACGATGAGCGCGGAAGCTGATCTTCGCGAATTGATTTGCCGCTTGGCTGCTTCAATGTTTGAGCGTGGTCTGACCGGCGGAAGCACGGGAAATATATCTGCGCGGACTGAAGATGGCGGCCTGCTGGTCTCGCCCACCGGCACGAGCTTCGGTAGGCTTGATCCGGGTCGGCTGTCGCGGTTTGACGCTTCTGGTCAACTGATCGACGGCGATGCGCCGACGAAGGAAATGCCGCTTCACAGCGCTTTTTACGACACGCGATCAACAGCGGGTGCGGTGGTGCATTTGCACTCCTGCCACAGCGTTGCGCTATCGATGATGACTGATGCTGATGAAGATAATTTCCTGCCGCCACTCACGCCCTACGGCATTATGAAATTGGGCCGCGTGAAGTTGCTGCCGTTCTTTCTGCCTGGTGATCCTGCCATGGGAGATGCGGTGCGTGGGTTGGCGGGAAAACGCAGTGCGGTGATGCTCGCCAACCACGGGCCGGTGGTTGCTGGTCGTGATATAGAAGCGGCCTGTAATGCTGTCGAAGAATTAGAGGATACCGCGCGTCTTGCGATGATGACACGAGGCATGAACCCGCGCGGACTGACGCCTGACCAAGTGCAGGCCGTTGTCACCAAGTTCGATGTGGAGTGGGACGCATGACGAAATTTTCAGCCAACCTCGGTTTTCTCTTCACCGAGCACAGTCTGCCAGATGCCATCCGCGAAGCTGCAAAAGCCGGTTTCGATGCGGTTGAATTGCATTGGCCATACGCGACACCGGCTGATGAGGTGAAGGCTGCACTTGTTGAAACAGGCCTGCCGGTGCTGGGCCTCAACACGGATCGTGGTGATGTTGTCGGTGGCGAAAACGGCCTTTCCGCTTTGCCCGGTCGTGAGGCGGATGCGCGTGCTGCTGTCGATCAGGCGGTGGATTACGCAGCTGAAATCGAAGCGACGAATGTTCACGTCATGGCGGGTTTCGCGTCAGGGCAGGAAGCTCATGCTACATTTGTTCAAAACCTGCGCTATGCCTGCGAACGGGCCGCGCCCCACGACATTGGCATTCTGATCGAGCCGCTCAACCGCTATGATGCGCCGGATTATTTTCTGTCCACCGTTGAACAAGGACAAGAAGTTCTGGCCGATGTTGGCGACGAGCGGGCGAAGCTAATGTTCGATTGCTACCACATGCAATTGATGGGCGGCGACCTGACCAACAGGTTGCGGAAACTCCTGCCGGTAATTGGTCACATCCAGTTCGCTTCCGTGCCCGACCGTGGAACGCCCGATCATGGCGAAGTGAACTACGAGCACATTTTCGCTCTGCTCAGCGATATGGGATGGGAGGTTCCGCTTGGGGCTGAATACAAGCCCACGCAACCGACTGCTGGAACGCTGCACTGGATGTCCGCGCTGCGAGACTAGTCTTCGAAATCCAGCGAGTAACCTGCCGACCGGATGGTTCTGATCGGGTCTGCCAATCCGTTGACCTTTAGCGCGCGGCGCAGGCGACCGACATGGACGTCCACCGTGCGCTGGTCGATATCGAGATCGTGTTCCCACACTCTTTCAAGCAAGCTTTCGCGCGTCCACACGCGACCGGGGCGTGACAGGAAAACGGTGAGCAGGCGGAACTCGGTCGGGCCGAGTTTGATACCCGTTCCGGAACGCTCTACCTTCATGCGAGATGGGTCCAGTTTTATGTCTCCGTGCTCCAGCATCTCGCCGACTTCTGCGGGATTTGCCCGACGGATATGGGCGCGCACGCGGGCCAGCAGTTCGGCTACTGAATATGGTTTGACGATGTAGTCGTCTGCCCCGGTGTCCAGCGCGCGTACCTTGTCGCCCTCTTCGCCGCGAGCGGTGAGCATGATTATGGGAATTTGGCGGGTGTCCGCATCGCGGCGCAACTGGCGGCAGACTTCGATGCCGGACAGGCCGGGTAGCATCCAATCCAACACGATGAGCGCGGGATTCTCGTCCTGAGCTGCCGCAACACCGTCCTCGCCATCTCCGGTGGCGACAACGCGGAAGCCCGCTTTTTCCAGATTGTAGACCAGCAATTCCTGCTGGGAGGGTTCGTCTTCTACGACAAGAATTTTGGGGTCTGACATGTTGTTCATCCCATATCCCGTGATTGCTTAGAGCGGCATAACGCTGGTCTGGTCAGCCTTGGGGCGGTCGTCCGTCGGCATGGCGCCAGTGACGACGTAGTGAATTTGCTCGGCAATCGCTGTGACGTGGTCGCCCATCCGCTCCAGATTTTTGGCGATGAACAACAGGTGCATGCAGGGTGTGATGTTGCGCGGTTCTTCCAGCATATAGGTGAGCAATTCGCGGAACAGGGTGTTGTGGATCTGGTCCACTTCCTCATCGCGCAGGATAAGCTCGTCAGCCATGGCGAGGTCTTTTGCAACGTATGCATTCAGCACGTCAGCAACCATTTGTTGCACCAACGCGCCCATGCGCTTCAGCGTTTTTGGTGCGCTGCCGGGTAATTTTACATCCGCCAGAACGACGGTTCGTTTGGCGATGTTCTTGGCATAATCGCCGGTGCGTTCAAGGTTGCCCGCGACCTTCAACGCGCAAACAACGGAGCGCAGATCGGTGGCCATAGGCTGACGCAGGGCAAGCACGCTGAGCGCTTGTTCATCGACCTTGCTTTCAAGCGCGTCGATGGCCTTATCCGCCGCACGGATTTCCAATGCACGCTCTTCGTCACCCGCCAGCAACGCTTCCAGCGCACCTGTGATTTGGCTTTCGACAAGCCCGCCCATTTCGAGGATCAGGTTCTCGATGCGTGTCAGATCTGCATCGAAGCTTTTGACTATGTGTGCGTTTTCCATGGCATTGTTCTCCCTCAGCCGATGCGGATTTTTCTTCTAGCCTATCCGGCCGGTGATATAGTTTTGCGTCCGCTCTTCGCGCGGTGCGTTGAAAATCGATTCCGTGTCACCGTATTCTACGAGTTCTCCCAGATGGAAGAACGCGGTTCTTTGCGACACGCGCGCGGCCTGCTGCATTGAGTGGGTGACGATGATGATCGTGTATTTTTCGCGCAATTCGTCGATCAGCGTTTCTACCGTGGCGGTGGCGATGGGGTCGAGCGCAGAACATGGCTCATCCATCAAAATAACGTTGGGCTGCACGGCTATGGCACGAGCAATGCACAGGCGTTGCTGCTGGCCACCGGACAGGCCGGTGCCGGGTTCGGACAGACGATCCTTCACCTCATTCCACAGACCTGCCCGTTTTAGCGAGCTTTCAACAATTTCTTCCTGATCCGATTTCGACTTTACGAGGCCATGGATTTTCGGGCCGTAGGCGACATTATCGAAGATGGATTTGGGGAACGGGTTCGGTTTCTGAAACACCATGCCGACACGGCGGCGCAACGCCACAACATCGACTTCGGGTGCGTAGATGTCTTGTCCGGCCAAGCGAATATCGCCGGTTACCTTACAGATCGGGATCACGTCGTTCATGCGGTTCAGGCAGCGCAACAGCGTGGACTTGCCGCAACCTGACGGGCCGATGAAGGACGTTACGGTATTGGCTTCGATGGGAACGGAGACCGTATGAATGGCCTGCTTGTCACCGTAGAAGACGTCGACATCTTTGACATCAATGATGGTTTCAACCTGGTCTGCGACGGGGGCAGTTTCAGCGAGGGTCGCTTCTTGATTAAGGGTCACCAGCGGACCTCCAGTTTCTTGCGAAGCACGATCGCGATAATGTTCATGATGATAAGAAAACCCAGCAGCACCATTATGGCGGCGGAAGTTTTCTCGAGGAAGCCACGGTCCGGCGCGTCGGCCCAGAGGAAAATCTGAACGGGTAGGGCGGTTGCAGCATCCAGCACACCGGATGGGATATCGACGATAAAGGCGACCATACCGATCATCAACAGAGGTGCGGTTTCGCCCAACGCCTGAGCCATACCGATGATGGAGCCGGTGAGCATGCCGGGAATGGCCAGCGGCACCACGTGATGGAACGTGGTTTGCACTTTCGAAGCGCCAAGGCCGTAAGCAGCTTCGCGGATGGAGGGCGGTACTGCGCGCAGCGAGGCGCGGGACGCTATGATGATGGTTGGCAATGTCATCAACGCCAGCACCATGCCGCCGACGAGCGGAGTGGAACGCGGGAGGTCGAAAAAGTTGAGGAAGATCGCCAGTCCCAACAGACCGAACACGATGGAGGGCACGGCAGCGAGGTTGTTGATGTTCACTTCAATGATCTGGCTGATGCGTCCCTTGGGGGCGAATTCTTCCAGATAGACGGCGGCCAAGGTGCCTAGCGGGAAGGCGAGGGTGAAGCAGACCATCAGTGAAAGGAACGAGCCAACGACAGCGCCCCAGATGCCGGCCTGTTCCGGTTCGCGGCTATCGCCACCGGTGAAGAATTGTTTGTTGAACGATGTTTCCACCACTCCGGCCTGCTGAAGATCGGTCAGCCATGCGGCCTGTTGGTCGGTCACGCGGCGCTGGTTTTCCGGTAGCTCCAGATCGACATTACCCTTGATGAGCATGTCGATGTCGGACGATGCGCGAATAGCGATAGGGGCCGTTGTGCCAATGAGCGCCGGATTGGCGGCCACCGCATCGCGCACCGTGAACTCTGCGGTGGATGAAACGAGGCGGTAGAGGCTGCGCTTGTCGTTGCGGGATTTGGCGTCGGGGAAACGTTCGCGCAACGCCTTCTTCAACACGCCGCCCCAGTTGGGGGCGTTGATGTCGTTCACATCGACGTCTGCCGGAATGGCGACGTCGAGGGTGATGAAGCTTTGCTGAAACGCACCGGTGCCGCGCACAACGATGGACGTGACCATAAGCGCAAGGAAACCGAGCGAGAGGATGATGGCGGCGAGGCCATACATCTTGAAGCGGGTTTCCGCCTTGCTGCGCTTTGTGGGGCCGCTGCGGAGGATCGAGGAAGCTGGAGAGGGCATCAGTCGTACTGCTCCTTGTAATGGTCGACGATGCGGAGCGCGAGGACGTTCAGCGCCAGCGTGATGACGAAAAGCAGGAGGCCGAGTGCAAAGGCGGACAGCGTCTTGGCGCTGTCGAATTCCTGATCACCTGTCAGCAGCGTGACAATCTGCACGGTGACTGTGGTGACGGCCTCGAAGGGGTTGGCCGTAAGGTTTGCAGCAAGACCGGCTGCCATGACCACGATCATGGTTTCGCCAATCGCGCGGGATGCTGCCAGCAACATGGAGCCTGCGATGCCGGGAATTGCTGCGGGCAACACGACCTGACGAATGGTTTCTGACTGCGTTGCACCCAAACCGTATGAGGCTTCACGCAGCGCGCGGGGAACGGCGTTGATAACGTCATCTGAGAGCGATGAGACCAGCGGAATAATCATCACACCCATGGTGAGGCCAGCGGCTAGCGCTGATTCTGATGATATGTCGAAACCGACTTGGTCTCCTCCGCCGCGCAACATCGGGGCGACGATGAGGGCGGCGAAGAAGCCGTAAACAACTGTTGGAATACCGGCGAGCAATTCGATCAATGGCTTGATAATGCCGCGGGCGCGTTCCGATGCGTATTCGGCGAGATAGACAGCCGATAGAAGGCCCAACGGTGCCGCAACGATGAGCGCGATGGCCGAAATCAACAATGTGCCGGTGATGAGAGGAACAGCGCCAAATGCACCGGATGAGCCGACCTGATCGGCGCGAAGAGCCGTCTGCGGGCTCCATTGCAGGCCAAAGAGAAACTCTGTGATCGGGACGCGCTGGAAAAAGCGCAAGGATTCAAAAAGCAGCGAGGCTACGATGCCAATTGTCGTCAGCACGGCCACCAGCGAGCAGGCGATCAGAACGCCGCGCACCACACGGTCGACAAAGAGGTCGCGTGATGAGGTGCGCACAATCGAATGCACCGCGCCAGAACTGGACCGTGTGGCCGGGTCATCAATCGCCATGTTCATGGAAAGCCACCTCGTCGTGGAAAGTGTTGAACCCGGCGGCCTAAATCGACCGCCGGGTTCCTGTTCTGAAAGGGGGTCTAAACGGAAATTCCGCTTACATGGAGAGGGGATTCAAGTTCTTCACATCATCGCGAATTTTGGCCATCTCGTCTTCCGGCATCGGGATGAGGCCTTTATCGGCAAGATATCCGTCTTCACCCATAGCACCTTCCGAGGTGAACTCGGCCAGGAACTCTTCGATGCCGGGGATGACACCGACGTGAGCCTTCTTCACGTAGAAGAACAGCGAGCGCGACACGGGATAGGCACCGTCTGCGATGTTCTCGAACGTAGGTTCCTTGCCACCGATGGTGGCACCCTGCACTTTGTCGGCATTCTGATCGAGGAAGGAAAAGCCGAAGATGCCGTAGGCGTCTGCGTTGGCTTCCAACTTCTGGATGATGAGATTGTCGTTTTCACCGGCTTCGACGTAGCCACCATCTTCGCGCACCGACTTGCACACCGTGGAGTGGCGATCTTTGTCGCTGTCTTTCAGCGCGGCGATGGCCGGGAACATGTCGCAGCCTTCTTCCATCACGAGCTCAACGAAAGCGTCGCGCGTGCCGGAGGTTGGTGGCGGGCCAAGCACTTCGATCTTGGTGGCGGGCAGAGCGGGGTTCACCTCGTTCCACATCGTGTAGGGGTTGGCGACGATCTTGCCGTCAACTTCGACCTCTTTGGCGAGCGCGTTGTAGATGTCCTTGATGTCGACAGCCAGCGGCGCTGTTGCGCGGGAGTTGGCGAGCACGATGCCATCATAGCCGACTTTAACTTCAACGATTTCCTTCACGCCGTTGGACGCGCAAAGTTCAACTTCAGATGCCTTGATGCGGCGCGAGGCGTTGGTGATGTCCGGCGTGTTGGCACCTGTCCCTGAGCAGAACAGTTTCAAACCGCCACCGGAACCAGTTGATTCAACAACAGGCGTACCGAAGCTGGTGCCCTTACCGAAGCGTTCAGCGACTGCGGTTGCGAATGGGAACACAGTGGAGGAACCGACGACATTGATCTGGTCGCGTGCTGCGGCTGGTGTGGATACGATGGCTGCTGCTGCAACAAGCAGAGCGGCCTTGAGAGCTATTGTCTTTTTCATGATTGATCCTTTTAGAAAGGTCGGAAGAGAGTCTCATCAGGGGTGGCCAGACGTGGCCGTTTGCCCCTTGCAGGTGTTGCCTAGGAACGGTGGGTGACACTTGTGTGACAGTTTTCGTGACAGCCTGTGGGTGAAAGCGGTTTCGCAACACCGGTTGGCGGTAACGCTAGCCTTCTATCGGCAGGTGAACCTTGAAGATGCTGCCTTTACCCACTTCGGACTCGATATGCAGACGACCGCGATGGCGCTGAACAACGTGCTTCACGATGGCTAGGCCCAGGCCTGTGCCACCGCTTTTGCGCCCGCGATGATCGTCCACGCGATAGAATCGCTCGGTCAGGCGAGGCAGGTGTTCACGGGCGATTCCCTCACCGTGGTCACGAACGGCAACGGTGAGGGTTGGGCCACTGATGCCGGGGGTTCGCGTGTCCGGCGTGACGCTGACGTCGATCGCGGTTCCCGGCGCTGAATATTTCACGGCATTTTCCAGCAGATTCTGGACCAGTTGAACCAGCTCATCTTCATCGCCGCGGATCGACGGCAGCTCCGACGGGATATCGAAGCGAATGACCTTGTCCGCATCATCGGCGCGCTGCTGCACCAGAGTGCATGCGCGGGCCAAAATCCTCTGCAGTTCGATTTCGTCTGTGGGCCGCGCCGCTTGTCGCCCCTCCACCTTCGACAGGTTCAAAAGATCGGCGATCAGCCGCGTCATGCGGCCTGTTTCGGCCTGCATGAGGGTGAGAAAACGGTCGCTAGCATCCGCGTCGTCTTTGGCCGGTCCTTGCAGGGTTTCGATGAAACCGGACAATGCCGTGAGTGGTGAGCGCAATTCGTGGGAGACGTTCGCCACGAAGTCCGACCGCATTTGTTCGGCGGCGATTTGTTCGGAGATGTCCAACATCGCGACCACGATAAAAGGTGTTTCGCGCGTATCATTTCCGGCATCGCTGCGGCTGACACGAATGCGGAACGTGCCGGGGGTGGGCGTGCGAAGTGTGATCGTATCGGCAGCAGATGCTGCGCCGCGCTCCACCTGTTCCAACAGATCAAGGCATTGCGGATTGCGGATGACGTGAATGAAGGGCCGCCCCAGATGCATTGCGCCCAGTCGCACCGCCGCACCGCGATTGACGAAGACCACCGTGCGGTCTGGATCGAGCACCAGAACCAGATCATGAATCTCATCAAGCAGTGCAAAGCGCGGGTCTGACATTGGGTCCAGTCTGGTTTGCGGGGCATGGGGTTGAAGAGCGACATGTGTTTGCGCGATCAGTGGTTTCGGCAACCGCACGACCTGTCATCGCATTTGCGACAGTTTCGTGAAAGCCATTGTGGCACCCGTTAAATAAGCGCGCATTTTTCCTCGCTGCGGCCTTTGCGCGGCGGAAAAGCCACTCTAGGTTGTTTGCGATGACCGGCTCTTGAGGAACGGCAACAGATGATCTCGGGAGGATCTAGAATGAAGACGATTTCCAAACTGGCCGCTGGCGCAGCTGCACTGGCCCTAATGGCTGCAAGCACGCTTTCCGCGCAGGCCGAACCTGTCAAAGTCGGTATGATCACCACGCTGACCGGTGGTGGTGCGGGCCTTGGTGTCGATGTGCGGGACGGCTTCATGCTGGCCGCGAAACAGGCTGGCAATTCCGACCTCACCGTCGTGGTGGAAGATGATCAGCGCAAGCCGGACATCGCCGTGCAGCTTGCTGATAAAATGATCCAGTCGGAAAAGGTCGACATCCTCACAGGCATCATCTGGTCTAACCTCGCCATGGCTGTTGTTCCAGCTGCCACCGCGCAGGGCAAATTCTACCTGTCGCCTAACGCTGGCCCATCCGCACTGGCTGGTGCCGGTTGTCACCAGAACTACTTCAACGTCGCGTGGCAGAACGACAACCTGCACGAAGCTGCCGGTGCCTATTCCAACGATGCCGGTTTTAAAAAGACCTTCATCCTTGCGCCCAACTACCCCGCTGGCAAAGACGCGCTGACCGGTTTCAAACGGTTTTTCAAAGGTGAAGTGGCAAGCGAGATCTACACCAAGCTCGGCCAGACCGATTACGCCGCCGAGATCGCGCAGATCCGTGCATCGGGTGCCGATAGCGTGTTCTTCTTCCTGCCCGGCGGCATGGGTATCGCCTTCATGAAGCAGTATGCTGGTTCCGGCGTCGACAAACCGTTGGTTGGTCCTGCTTTCTCATTCGACCAAGGCATTTTGCAGGCCGTGGGTGAAGCGGCGCTGGGTGTGAAGAACACGTCGCAGTGGAACAAGGACATCGACAACGCTGCCAACAAAGCGTTCGTGGAAACGTTTCAGGCTGAATATGGTCGTCTGCCATCGCTCTACGCAAGCCAGGGTTTCGACACGGCAAACCTCATCCTGTCCGCCATGGCGGAAGCCGATGTGAAGGATGCAGACGCATTCCGCACCGCGCTGAAGGCTGCGAAATTCGATTCCGTTCGCGGCAAGTTCAGCTTCAACACCAACCAGCACCCCATTCAGGACATCTACGTCCGCGAAGTGGTGAAAGAAGGTGATGTGTTCACAAACAAGATCATCTCCACCGGCCTCATTGCCCGTGGCGATGCCTACGCCGAACAGTGCGCGCTTAAGTAGGCGACGCGCAGCTTCAACGGGCGGTGGGCCGATGATCGGTCTGCCGCCCGTTTTGTTTGAAGGCAGAACAATTACATGACATGGACCCTGATCGCGGAGCAGGCGCTGAACGGCTTGCAATTCGGTGTCATGCTGTTCCTCATGGCGGCGGGGCTGACGCTGATTTTCGGCGTCATGGGTCTTATCAATCTCGCCCACGGCTCGCTTTATATGGTCGGCGCATTTGCCTGTGCCGCTGTTGCTGCTGCGACCGGCTCGTGGTGGCTCGGCGTTGCGGCGAGCCTTGTGTTTGCCGCCGCTGCAGGTGCAGTGGTGGAACTGGCGGTGATCCGCCGTCTCTACAAACGTGACCATCTCGATCAGGTGCTGGCAACCTTCGCGCTGATACTCGTTTTTTCCGAAGGCACGCGGTGGCTGTTCGGCTCGTTCCCGCTCTACCTGTCCGTACCGCAAGGCCTGTCCGGCGCGGTGACGTTGCCCGGCGGCATTCAATATCCGCTGTTCCGCCTTTTCATCATCGGTGTCGGTCTTGCGCTGGCTGCTGGCTTGATGATCTTCATTGCGCGAACCCGTGTCGGTGCGCGTATCCGCGCCGGACAATCCGACCGCGAGATGATCTCTGCATTGGGCGTGAATATAGACCGTCTCTACACACTTGTGTTCGCGCTTGGCGCAGCGCTGGCAGGGCTGGCCGGGGCGTTGGTGGCATCGCTGCAATCGGTGCAAGTGGGCATGGGTGAACCGGTGCTTATTCTCGCCTTTGTCGTTATCATCATCGGCGGCCTTGGCTCGATCCCCGGCGCGTTCGTCGGTGCGTTGATCGTGGGCCTGTCCGACACATTGGGCCGTTCCATGCTGCCCGCGCTTTTTGCGCAATTCATGGAGCCGTCCAGCGCAACGGCGGTGGGATCGTCCTTGTCCTCCATGCTTATCTACATCGTCATGGCCTGCGTGCTTGTGGTGCGCCCGACAGGTTTATTCGGGGCGAAACACTGATGGGTTTCAAAATGTCCCGCGAACGGATCGTTGATCTGGCCGTCCTGCTCATGTTGCCCGCTGCGGTTCTGTGGGCATCGGCGACGGGCGAGACGTTCACCATCACACTGGCCACCCGCATCGCAATCCTTGCCATCGCCGCCACTGGCCTGAACCTTGCGCTCGGCAATGGCGGTTTGGTTTCTTTTGGCCATGCGGCGTTCTTTGGTGCGGGCGGTTACGTCTGCGGAATTCTCGCCAGTCACGCCTTCACATCCGAACCTTTGATGACGGTGCCGTTCCTCATCGAAGGCACGAAGAGCATGCCGGTCATCTGGCTGGTCGCAATAGTGGTGTCTGCCCTATTGGCCGCTCTTATCGGCCTTTTCGCGCTTCGCACTGCGGGTGTTTATTTCATCATGCTCACGCTCGCCTTCGCGCAGATGATTTATTATTTCGCCATCTCATTTCCCGGCTACGGCGGTGAGGACGGGTTGCCGACTTACGTTCGTAACGGTTTTCCGGGGCTGAACACGCTGGTGCCGTTGCCGTTCTTCATCGTCTGCTTTGTGGTTCTTGCGCTCGTCATCTGGCTGGTGGATCGTTTCACCCATTCCCGCTTCGGGCTGGCTTTGGCGGCAGCGCGACAGAACGGCGAACGGTTGGAGGCGGTGGGCATCGCACCCTTCCGCATCCGCTACGTTGCATTCATCTTGTCGGGTGCGATCACCGGTTTGGCAGGGGCGCTTTACACCGATCTCAACCGCTTCGTGTCGCCCTCCATGCTGTCGTGGCAGACGTCTGGCGAGTTGATCGTGTTCATCATTCTGGGCGGCACCGCGCGATTGTTCGGCCCGCTGCTCGGCGCTGCGTTGTTCGTTGTGCTGGAAAACACGTTGGGTGGCTGGACGGAACATTGGCAGTTCTTCGTCGGTCTCATTTTGCTTGGCGTCGTGTTGTTTGCACGTGGTGGTGCGATCGCTTTTCTGTCGGGAAAGGCGTCGCACCATGGTTGAACCTATCCTCTCCACGGCCGCGATCACCAAACGCTTCGGCGCGCTGACGGCTTGTGACGCTGTGGATTTCGATCTGCGCGCTGGTGAAATCCATGCGTTGATCGGCCCTAACGGCGCAGGCAAATCCACCTTCATTCGCCAGATCACCGGTGAGCAGGTGCCTGACGAAGGCGAGGTGAGTTTTGATGGCGCGAACATCAACGCGCTCGATGTTCCCCGCCGCAGCGCAGCAGGCCTCGCGCGCACGTTTCAGATTTCCTCGCTGATCGACGATTTTACAGCCCTGGAAAATGTGATGCTCGCTGTGCAGGGCCATAGCCGCCGCAGCTTCTCGTTCTTCCGTCGTGCGGCAAACGATAAGGCTTTGACCGAACCTGCGATGACGCATCTTACCGACGCTGGTCTCGGTTCCCGCGCCAACGAGAAGGCGGCGAGCCTTTCCCACGGCGAACGTCGCCAGTTGGAACTTGGCATGGCGTTGGCGTTGAAGCCGAAGGTGTTTTTGATGGACGAACCCATGGCCGGTATCGGGCCCGGCGGTTCGGTGGTACTGACATCCATTCTCGATGGTCTTCGCGCGCAGGCACCTATTTTGCTCGTCGAACACGACATGGATGCGGTATTCGCACTGGCTGATCGTGTTACCGTGTTGGTGGGCGGCAAGGTGATCGCCCACGGGTCCGTCGATGATATTCGCAGCGACCCGCAAGTGCGCGAAGCCTATTTGGGGGAGGGCGCGTGAGCCGGTTGTTGCAGCTCGAAGCGGTTGCCGCCCACTACGGCGCAACGCAGGCGCTGTTCGGTGTCGATCTCGATGTGTCGGAAGGCGAAGCCGTCGCGCTGATGGGGCGCAATGGCATGGGCAAAACCACGACCATTCGCACCATCTCGAACCTGTTGCCATTGTCCGGCGGGTCCATCGAATTTGCCGGCATGAAAACCGGTGGGATGGCTGCCCATCGTGTCGCAAAGCTTGGCATCGGTTTGGTGCCGGAAGGGCGGCGCTGTTTTGCCAACCTGTCGGTCGCTGAAAATCTGACCGTAGCTGCCCAACGCGGAACATGGTCGCTGGCGAAGGTTCACGACCTCTTCCCGCGGCTTGGGGAACGGGCAGGTCAGATGGCCGATACGCTTTCCGGCGGAGAACAACAGATGCTCGCCATTGGCCGCGCGTTGATGACGAACCCGCGTTTGTTGGTTTTGGACGAAGCAACAGAGGGGTTGGCCCCGGTTGTGCGTCGTGAAATCTGGGACGCTATCGCGGGTTTGAAACGCGAGGGACAGGCGATCCTGATCGTCGATAAAACGCTGGCTGAATTGTTACGCGTGGTGGACCGTTGCGTGCTGATCGAAAAGGGTGAGACGGTCTGGTCGGGAGTTTCGTCTGATCTGACAGATGATTTGGCCGACCGTTACCTCGGCGTGTAGGTTCGACCCATGAGCAACCCCGCCCAACCGCTTTCCGGCCTTCTCGTCGTCGCCATCGAACAGGCGGTGGCCGCGCCCATGTGTACGCAACGGCTGGCTGATGCCGGTGCGCGGGTGATTAAAATCGAGCGTGCCGGTGGCGAGACCGCCCGCCACTACGACCGAGCTGTCCACGGCACCAGCGCATATTTTGCTTGGCTGAACAGGGGCAAGGAAAGCGCAGTTCTCGATCTTAAGAACGCCGATGACCTCGCCATTGTGCGGCGTATGGCGGAGCAGGCCGACGTGCTTGTCAGCAATTTTGCGCGTGGCGCGGTGGACCGGCTGGGACTTGGTTTCGACGAATTGAAAGCTGCCAACCCAAAGCTGATCGCCGTGCAGATTGCTGGCTATGGCGGCGACACGCCCTACGCCAACGCCCGCGCGTATGACGCGCTGGTGCAGGCGGAAAGTGGTGTCTGTGCTGTCACAGGAACTGCGGACACACCGGTGAAAGTCGGCGTATCACTGGCGGACATCGCGTGTGGAATGAACGCCCACGCCGCCGTGCTGGAGGCGTTGATCGCGCGATCTATTTCCGGTCATGGACGCGCTATCGAGATGACTTTGTTCGACACCATGGCCGACTGGATGAATGTGCCGATGATGCATTACGAACATCTGGGCCGTGAGGTGCCGCGTTCCGGTTTGGCGCACGCTTCCATCTATCCCTACGGGCCGGTCGAGTGTTCCGACGGGCAAGTAATGGTGGTGGTGCAGAACCCTGCGGAGTGGACGCGTTTTTGCACGGTGGCTCTGCAGCGGCCAGACCTCGAGCACGACCCGCGCTTTCACGACAATCCCGCGCGTGATGCAAATCGTGCAGCGCTGGACGGTGAAATGGCGCCAGTCTTTGTAAAGCTCACATGCGAAGATGCGCTCGTTCGGCTTGAGGCCGGTAATCTGGCTGGGGCGCGGATCAATACGGTGTCAGGTGTTACAAACCACCCCGCGGTGAGAAGGTCCAAGGCAAGCGTATCAGGCGGCGATTTTACGTTGGCTGTCCCGCCGCTCCGACCAGAGATAGAGGCGCGTGCTGTGCCTGATATTGGTGAACACACGGAAGCTGTTCGGCAGGAATTTGGTGCTGGCCCTTAGGCCTCAATGCCCACGTTGAATTTTCGGAATTCCGAATTTCGTTCGAGCTTAGTCAGAACGCTATCAAGGCAAGCCTGCTCTTCTTCTGTGAAGTCGTGCACCAGATGGCGCTCGCGGGCATGAATGTAGGGGAGTGTGCGCTTGTAGATTGTCTCACCCGCAGCCGTCAGTGACAGCAGTGTTCTGCGTTGATCGTTTTCGTCTGCACGGCGTGTGATGATGCCCTGATCAATGAGACTCTTTAGCGAACGGCTGAACATGCCCTTGTCCATTTTGACGTCACGCAGGATGTCTGTAGATGCGACTTCCGGCCCGTACATTTTTACAAGAGCTGCGATACGCCATTGCGTCAGGCTTAGGCCCGCCTGCTCTTTTACCAGTTGAGCAGCCTGCGCATTCAGCTTCGGCTGGATGACCATGAAGCGGTAGGCCAGCATGGAGCGCAGGATTTCAGGGTCGAGGTGATCGTCGTTATATTTCAAGTGGTTTCCGTCGGCAATCTATTCACAGTGATCGGGCATGTCTAGATCAGATCAATGACAAGTCAACGATCTGGCAGTGAGAGTTTATGTCGCAGACCCAGAGTGAACCTGCGAAATCTCGTTTTTGTTTAAGCGGTTAGGCCTTGTGGTTCGGCTAAACCGTTGGCGCGGCAACAGGCGGTGAGCGTGTTAGCCAACAGGCAGGCGATGGTCATGGGGCCTACGCCACCGGGAACCGGCGTGATGGCCCCTGCGACTTCGCCAGCAGACGTGAAATCCACATCGCCCACAAGGCGCGTTTTGACACTTCCGTCTTCCTTTGTGCCTTTTTCAGGCGCGTCGATGCGGTTGATGCCTACGTCGATTACGGTGGCGCCTGGTTTCACCCAATCACCCGTCACCATTTCAGGGCGGCCGACCGCTGCCACCAGAATGTCGGCTGTTTTGCACAGCGCTTCGATGTCCTTGGTGCGGCTGTGAGCGATGGTGACGGTACAGCTGTCGCGCAGCAGGAGTTGCGCCATGGGTTTGCCGACAATGTTGGAACGACCGACGACAACTGCGTTCATGCCGGACAGCGAACCGTGCTTTTCCCGCAGCATCATCAGGCAGCCCAACGGTGTGCAGGGCACCATTGCTTTTTGGCCTGTGGCGAGCAGGCCGACATTGGAGATGTGAAAACCGTCCACGTCTTTTTCCGGCAGGATGGCGTTGAGCACCTCTTCTTCGTCGAGATGTTTTGGCAATGGAAGCTGGCACAGGATGCCGTGGACGGCAGGATCAGCGTTCAGCTTTTCGATGATCGCCATCAGCGTTGTCTGATCGGTGTCGACATCAAGCTTGTGCTCGAAGCTCGCCATGCCGCATTCCAGCGTCTGCTTACCCTTGTTGCGGACGTAGACTTGTGATGCGGGATCTTCGCCCACCAACACAACGGCGAGGCCGGGTGTGATGTTGTGGTCATTCTTTATAGCGGTCACATGTTCCGCCACCTGCGCACGAACTTTGGCTGCGAATTCCTTGCCGTCGATGATGTCAGCCATGGGTTAGTTCTTTCTGTTTTGCAGGTGCTTGTTTATTGCGTTCATCACAGACGTGAAGCCGTGCAGGTCAAAGCGAATGGTGCGGCGATCGTTTTCTGAAGGCGAATGGCGGACATAAAGTTGGTTGCCTGCCTTCATTTCGGCAACGAGCTTGTTCATCAGACCGTCTCCCCGCAGAGAAAATGTTTCCAGCACATTGGTGTATTCAGGTGCGCCGTCTGACCATTGATCATCTGTGAGGTTCGTTCTGGAGCCATCGATGTTCAGTGTGACGCTGCCGGATATCGGAGTTGTCATTCCACGCTGGAAAATCTCAACGGTGTAGCCTTGTGGTTCCTTGACGACGATGCTCATGCGGCGTGACCCGAAGAACGAGCCGCTGCCATCGTCTCCCGCCATTTGAACGGCACGACATTCACCGCGACCGCTGTCGCTGCAAACGGCGAGCCACGAGCCATGATAGGCCCGCAACTCTCCAAATGGGTGGGTGAACCACTCGCCAGCAGAAGCCGGGGTCGTCGTTAGAGCGACCGCGACAAGAGAAAATCTGGCAAGATATTTCAGCATTAGAACAGGCCTTCGATGAGCCCTTCATCATTGAGCATGATGGTTTCTGATGATGGGACACGTGGCAAGCCGGGCATGGTCATGATTTCTCCGCAGACGACGACGATGAAGCCTGCGCCTGCTGAGAGGCGAACTTCGCGCACCGGCACGGAATGGCCGGTGGGTGCGCCGCGCAGGTTGGGGTCGGTGGAGAAGCTGTATTGCGTCTTTGCCATGCAGACGGGCAGATGGCCAAAGCCATCATCTTCCCACTGTTTCAGCTGATCGCGGACCTTCTTGTCGGCCAACACTTCGTCGGCGCGGTAGATGCGCTTGGCAATGGTTTCGATCTTGCCCATGAGTGGCATGTCGTCCGGGTAGAGCGTCTGGAATTGCGCCATGTCGCTGTCGGCGATCTGGACGATACGCTCGGCGAGATCGGTGATACCTGCGGAACCATCA
>NZ_AEEB01000025.1 GCF_000179775.1 Ahrensia sp. R2A130 | reverse complement strand
GATCTTGGCACCGCTTCAGTTGGTACTGACGAAATTGCTGATGGCACGGTCGGCAACGCCGATCTTGCTGGGGATTCTGTGAACAGCGCGAACGTCGTGGACAACAGCTTGACGGCTGACGATCTGGGCACCGCTTCAGTTGGCACTGACGAAATTGCCGATGGTACCGTCTCCAACGCCGACCTTGCCGCAGATGCCGTCACCACTGACAAGATCCTTGATGGCACTATTGTCGAAGCTGACATTGCCGACAGCGCTGTAACGTCTGCCAAAATTGCTGATGCGACCATCGTAGAAGCCGATCTTGCTGATGGCGCTGTGACCTCCGCGAAAGTTCTGGATGACACGCTGACCGCAGACGATATTGCGGCCAACGCCATCACGGCATCTGAATTGGCTGATCTGTCCGTCGATAATGCCGCCATTCAGGACAATGCCGTTAACAGCCGCACCATCGAAGACCGTTCTATCGTGGCTGCAGATATTGCCGTGGACACGATCACGGCTAACGAAATCGCAGCTAATGCGATTGGTTCTTCAGAACTGGCTGATGATGCTGTCGATACCGCTGCTATCCAGAACAACGCGGTTACCTTCGACAAACTGTCGACGGGTGTTCAGGGCCGCATCACCGGACTTGAAAGCCGCGTATCGCGTCTTGAAAAAGAGACCGATGATCTGAAGGGCGGCATTGCAGCTGCGGTTGCTATCGCCAACGCGCCTGTCATTCAGGGCGGCGCGACTGGCACTTCTTTGAGCTTCGGTGTCGGTGGTTATGACGGAGAATTCGCCGGTGCGGTTAAACTGGGTTATTCGCCAAACGCTACCACGTCCATGAACCTTTCTGCTGCTGTCGGAACAACCGGCAAAGTGGCTTACGGTGCAGGCATTGGCTTCGCCTTCTAAGCGCAAGCAAAGCAAAAATCTGGAACGCCCCGCTCAAAAGGTGGGGCGTTCTGCTTTCCGTAGGAGAGAAAAGTGATGATGAAATTCACAAAAATGCTGGCAAAATTTGCTGCTGCTCTGCCGCTAATAACTGTGCTTGCGGGTGGAGAAGCAATGGCTCAAACCGCGCAAAAACCTGTTGACCTCCGAGACATCTGGAAACTTGGCTGCGTTGCCAAGCAAGCTCAAAGTCAGGCGACCTGTCAGCTGCGAAATAATCTTTACACCGATAACGGTCAGTTGATAGCGCGGTTGATATTGGGGCGTGTGGAACTGAAGAATGGGATGCGCTGGTATCTCAACGTGCGCCTGCCGTTAGGTCTCGATATTCCAAGAGGCGTCGGCTACCGCGTGGATAAGGGAAAGCCGATCCTGCTTCAGGTGCAAACGTGCACCTTAAAGGGGTGCCGTGCGAGCCTATCGTTGAGCCCCGCGCAACTTGCGCAGATCCGGCGCGGCAACCACTTCACTCTCATTTTTACCGATACGAAAAGCAAGAGCACTTTGGGACTTGGTTTTACGTTGGCGGGCGTTACCGCAGCAACGGACCGTTTGGCTGCGTTGCCCAAGCGCTCGACTGAGCAAGTTACGCAAAACTAGGTAATCGTCGTTCGTCGCCAACGATCGGCTGTCAACCATCAGGATTTTGTTGGCGTCCACCGCATGCTGGTTAGGTCAGCGTGACCTTGCCGCCCGAAAGTGCGGTAGAAAATGATGGTGAACCCTCGTTCACCATCCACTTGCGAAGAGTGTAGGTCCGTTTGCCCTCTGCGTGCATTGGGTCGCCGTCTGCCAAAACCTTTGCTTCGTCCATATTGCTGGCGCGGTAGATGATGAGGCCGCAGCCTTCCATCTCTTCGCCGGTTAGATCGGACAATGGACCGGCAAGAAAAAGCTTTCCCAAAGCTTCCTACTCGCGCTGATAGTCCAGATGTGCGGGTAAGGTCTGGACCATAATATCAGGGCGACGGCCAGTGTTGATTCCACCACAAAAAGCTCGAATGCCAATGCACCACGTCCGCGTGCGGTTTCTTTATATTCGTTCCAGCTTGGCATGAGGAATTGGTTCCCGTCGATGAATTGCGAAGATCATCTTAGCCAATTCTGACTTCAATAAAAATATCGATATTTATTGATCAATCGATGATAATGTGGGTATTTTTGTATGCCATCTACGACCCTCGAAGAGCTAGATATTGAGCGCTAACACTCCTGACGAGCAGCAATTGGCGCATATGCGCGCGGAAGCGCAGCAGGATGTGCGAGACCTGCGCGAGAAAATAAGAGCACTCGACGAAGCAGGTATTGAGCTTACTCTTAGCCGCGCGCGGTCGCACTAGGCCTGGAAAGATGTGCCCGTCACCGACGACCAAATTCATCGCATGTATGACATCGTGAAAATGGGCTCCACCAGCATGAATTCATGCCCGGCGCGTTTCGTTTGGGTTCGGACGCCGGAAGGCAAGGCGCGCTTGTCGAAATCGTTGAAGCCACCGAATGTGCCAAAAATGGCTGGTGCGCCACTGACCGTAATCGTGGCTTACGACACCGAGTTCTGGCGCGAACTGCCAAAGCTATTCCCCCATGAAGACCGCCGGAAGATGTTTGCCGATAATCCTGCTTTTGCGCTGGACACCGCGATCCGCAACTCCACGCTTCAAGGCGGCTATTTAATGATGGCAGCGCGAGCCATCGGTCTGGATGTTGGTGCGATGTCCGGCTTCTCCAATGCTGCGGTCGACGAAGAGTTTTTTGCGGGCACCACGCTAAAATCCAACTTCCTCTGCAATATTGGCGTTGCCGATGAAACCGCGCTCTTTCAGCGGTTGCCCCGTTTCGATTTCGACGAGGTTTGTGATGTCATCTAGTCCAACCATTCGCCCCAAGACGACGGTTAAACTTCGCGCAAAAGCCAACTGTCCTTCGCATTCGCTTGCCAATGTCGAGATACGGAATCTGGTGGTGCCGGTAGAACGTGGTGGTACCAATATTGGCCCAACACCAACTGACACTGCGTTAGCCGCATTGATCGGTTGCACGAATGTTATCGGTCATAAATGCGCAAAAAGCCTCGATATTTCAGTCGGGCATTTTGATATTTCTGCGGTCTGCGGTCTGCGGTCTGCGGTCTGCGAATTCGACCGGCGTGGCGTGACCTTGGCTGAAGAGATCGACGTTCCCTTCCAGCGTATTCACCTGAGCGTTGAGACGAGCGAACTCGTTTCACAACCAGACCTTGACCGGCTGGCCGCTGAAGTGGCCAAATTCTGTCCGCTGGCAAAACTGTTTCGGCAAGCAGGAACAGAGATCATTGAGGAATGGACGAGCTCGAATAACTAAACACTGCCTGAACCGGCGACCATAAGCCGGGCAGGGGACGATAAAATTAATGGCATTCTGGGAGGAATAACATGACCAGCTTTGTAACAACGACCCGCCGCGCTCTAATGGCGTTTGCGCTTTCCACCGCAGCTTTTGCGGTTTCTGCACCTGCACAAGCTGCCGAAACGATCAATATGATTGCGATCGATGGCTATCCTGATCGGGCAATGTGGGTGAAAGAATTTTCCGGCTTCTTCATTCCGCGCGTGGATGAAGAGCTGGCCAAAGCTGGCAATTACGAAATCAAATGGCAGGAAGCCTATGGCGGCCAGATCGTGAAACCACGCGGCGTGCTGGAAGGCATTAAGCTTGGTCTTGGCGACATCGGCATCGTTACGACGATCTTTCACAATTCGAAATCGCCCAGCCAAGGCATCTCGGCAGTCACGCCCTTCATCGCAGCTGATGCTCGTGTGGTTGCCAAGGCGGTGGACGAGATTGCCAAAGAATTTCCGCAGATGAACAAGGAGTTGGACGCTGAAAATCAGGTCTATCTAGCGACCGGCGTTGTGCTCGACACTTACCAGATGTTCTCCAAAGAGCCGATCAATTCGCTTGCTGATTTAAAGGGCAAAAAGGTTGCTGGCGCTGGCTACAATCTACGCTACCTTGAGGGTATCGAAGGTGCTGCCGAACTTCTACAAGATGGTGCAAACCGGTGTTGTTGATGCAGCCATGCTTTGGCCGGAAGCTGCTAAGACCTTCAAGATTGCGGAGGTTGCGCCCTACATGCTGAAAGCGGACCTTGGAGCCGTTAACTCAAAAACCGTGACGGTGAATAAGTACGTTTGGAACAAGCTTCCTGACGAAGTGAAAGATGTCCTGCAGAAAGTTGCCCTGAAATATCGTGACCATATTGCAGGTGTTGCAATGGATCGCGCTTCCGCATCGCTTGAGGCTTACAAAGCTGGCGGCGGCACAGTGGTTGAAATGTCTGCTGACGACCGCGCGGCTTGGGCAAAATCCATACCGAACATTGCTGTCGACTGGGCCAAAAAGCTGGATGCTGCCGGTGCCCCGGGTTCCGACATGCTGAAAGCCTATACCCAGAAACTCAAAGACGCTGGTTTCACGCCGGTGCGTGATTGGGCTGCTGAACTTTAAGCTAGGCTAACACGGCGGGGACTGGATTATTATGGAAAACGGTTTCCGCCGCATTCTCTCACCAGCGCTCGGCATCGCTATTGTTGCCAACGCTATCGGTACTGCAGTCATTTTCGTCCTTGTTGGCATAATGAATGTCGATGTTATCGCGCGGGGTGTTTTCAACTCTCCCTTGCGCGGTGTGGTCGAGGTAGTGATCTTCTCCCTCGTCTTGATCGTGTTTCTGCAATTGCCTGATGTGGTGCGAAGCAACCGATTGACGCGGTCTGACGGTTTCCTTCCGGCTAAATTATAAAACTAAAGGCTGTCGGCGAGATAGATGCTGGTCTGCTGGTAATGCTCCATCAATCGCTGGCTGGCGAGGTCTGCATCCCGAGCCAGAACTGCATCGCAAATGGCGCTGTGTTCTTCTGCTACATCACGATTTGGATAGGCCTGCGTTCCTGAAAGCTGTCGGTAACGAACGTTCTGATCGTAGAGCTGGTCACAAAATTTCAGCAGCATCGTAGAACCGCATTCTGCGATCAGCGTCATGTGGAAGAGCTTGTGTGCTGCTTCCCACTCAGCATTAGCAACAAAGTGGTCGGCTGCTTGCGAGCGCGGGATGCGTGACAGGCGATAATTGGCCAACACAACCTGTTCTTCCCAAGCTTGGGAGCCGTTTGCGATGCTTTCCCGCAATGCCCGTTCTTCAAGCCAGCAACGGGTTTTCAGGAGTTCGGCGAATTCTGCAGTGCTGGCCTTTGATACGCGAAACCCTCGTTGATCAATCCGCTCCACGAAATGGTCTGACGTCAAAAGGCTTAGTGCTTCGCGAATAGGGCTTGTGCCCACATCATACCGTTCCCGTAACTGTTCGATCTTCAATTTCGCACCGGGATGGAGTGCGCCAGAAATTATATCTTGCTTGAGCGCTGCGTAGGCGCGGCTTGTCATGGATGGTGAACCTGCACTGGCGTTGCCCAGGGATATTCCTTCGCTCGCGAAATCAGCTTGTTCAGCTTCGATTACCCTCTCCATGCCGTAATTTCCTTTTTGTAGATTTTTTGCTCTTGCAGTCAGATATATCGGTTTTCCGTTGTTCGCCCAAGGCGCACACGATAGAAGTTTGCTGAGCAGTATAGTTGGGAGAATGGCATGCGTTTGGTAGCTTTTGAAGGAGCGGACGGCCCGCATGTGGGTGTGGTTTCTGATGGTGGTGTGATCGACGTCACGGCAATCGATGAAAACGCCCCGCGCGATATTCAAACAGCTATCGAAAACGGGCGAATTGGCGAGTACGCTGCTGCAGCCGACAATGCTGGCGATGATCGTCTCAACTACGACGCTCTGACATTCCTGCTGCCCGTAGAACGTCCGGGAAAGATACTCTGTCTCGGCCTCAACTACATGGAGCATGTCAACGAGGGTATCTTTGAAAAGCAGCCCTATCCGACGATTTTTATGCGCAGCGTTTCTTCGATGGTGCCGCACGGGCAGCCCATGGTTTGTCCGTCAAAGAGCATTCAGCTGGACTATGAAGCTGAACTTGCACTGGTGATCGGAAAACACGCCAAACACCTAACAGCTGAAAACGCGTTGGATGTCGTCGCTGGCTACACCTGCTGTAACGATGGTTCTGTGCGTGAATATCAACGCCATACGATCCAATGGACCATGGGCAAGAACTTCGATGCCACTGGTCCGCTAGGTCCGGTTTTCGTGACGCCGGACGAACTGCCAGAGGCTGCGAAGGGCCTGAAAATAGAATGCAGATTGAACGGCCAAACTGTCCAATCCAGCAACACCGATATGATGATGTTCCCTGTTGTGGAAACTCTAGTCTATCTCACCGAGGGCTTGACGCTAGAACCAGGTGACATCGTGCTCATGGGCACGCGGTCTGGCGTTGGCCATGCCCGCAAACCGCCGCTCTGGATGAAGGACGGTGATGTCGTAGAGGTTGAAATCGAAAAGGTTGGCTTATTACGGAATCGGATTGTTGATGAGGTTTCGGCTTAAGCAGGCCTAGAGTTCCAATCCTGATCATTCTTCTTTGCGGATGAGAGGTCATGCCCACTCTTTCAAAGAGCGAAACTTCACGAAAAAAGCGCGATTTCTGATAGATTCAGTTGCGAAATTCCCAAATCATTCTGCAGGCTAAGAAAAATCTGCAAACAATATAGTGAATCAATGCCGGCCTTTAGACTTGGGCTGGGTACCTTGGGCAGATTGAATCTACAGCCAGCGGTAAATTTCAAACGAGGTTTCATTTCTTTTAACGCTAACCCATTAGATTCGGGGGTGTAACGTGTTTTGAGTTCTGAGTACCGCGATGACAATTGATACCCCAGCTGCGACTAGTTTTCTGGCACCCACGGCCGAAACGCTGATCGAATTAGTAGCAATTGCATTGGAATCGCAGCGCGGTGGCGGGCAAGGATTTGTCATCACCCAAAGCGGTGAGCTTGCGTTCCGCTCTGAGGGTAAAGAGCTTCTCATCGCACGTTCTGAAGAGCTTCTTGAAGCTGCTAATGTCCCTCACGAGCACGTTGCTCAGCTTCTCAATGCGGACCCGGCATTGTTGCTAACGTTGGCAGATGCTGCCGAGATCGTATCTTTTGCCGAGTTGGGGGTGGAGTTTCAGGCAGGTTTCATCGCGGCCCATGGCCAACCCGTTGGTCAATATGAAGGGCTTGCAGGACTTTCCGATGAGACGTTGCGCGATGGTCTCTTTAGCAACCAGCTCAACAATGATGGAACGCTGATCGAGGCTCTTGGTGGGGTGAACGGCGCTTCAATATATTTCTCCGTTTCGCTGGAACTGAAAACATTTGCCAACCTGTTCGGGCGTGTGAATGCGGGTGTTGGTGTTGATCTCTATCACCTGCCACCACTCCCCGATGAGGACTATATCCGGGGCATGGACCCGACCATTTTCCCGGTTATCGAAGAAGGTGGAGGGATCTCTGCTGAAGAGCCGACAACGGTACCTGATGTTTTCACTGTTTCCGAAGATACGCCGCTTGCTGGCGACCTTGCAGCTAACGACAGTGTGCCAAACCCGGGCGCAATTTTTGCATTGTCCGGTCCGCCGCCTGCAAATGGAACATTCGTTCTTAACCCGAACGGCACCTTTACGTTTGACCCTGATCCCGACTTTTCCGGAGAGGTTACATTTACCTACACGCTGACCGACCCTGCCTCCGGTACGGTTCGCACCTCAGTCGTTGTTATTGATGTTATCGCGGTTGCTGATGCGCCAATCGTTACGGCTGCCAACACCGTAACTGACGAAGATATACCTGTGCCATTGGCAGGGCTTACCGTTGCGTTGGATGATACCGACGGCTCTGAAACTATTGCCGTTACAATTAGCGGTGTGCCTACCGGCGCGACATTGAGCGTTGGTACAGAAATTGCTCCCGGTGTCTGGTCTATCAGTCCCGCTGACCTTGCGACCGTGGAACTAACGCCGCCTGCTGATTTTCATGGTGTGATCGACCTCGTCATCGAAGCAACTGCCACGGAAGGCTCAAACGGCAATACCAGCACGACATCCGTACCTTTTACCGTAACGGTAGAAGCAGAAGCTGATTTGCCAAACTTGACGCCCGGAACATCGGCCACCAGCGAAGACCAGCCCGCCCCAGTTGGCCAGTCTATTGCGGTGGGTGTCACTGACACTGATGGGTCCGAAGCGATTACCGATGTTTCGGTAACCAACGCTCCCGCTGGCGCGGTTGTGGATTGGACCGTTACCGGTGCAGCTGTTGTGACTGCGGTTCCCGGTGGTTTTAGCATCACCGGTCCTGAATCCGATATCATTGCAACATTGGCGACATTGACCGTCTTGCCTCCACAAAATTCTGATGATGATTTCATCCTCGATATCGCAACCACTGCGACTGATGCCGATGGCAGCACAAGCACAAATACCGGGCAACACCCTGTTACGGTTGAAGCGGTGGCAGATGTGCCAAGCGCTATCGTTGCGCCTGCGACAGGTAATGAAGACATGCCAATCCCATTGGTAGGTCTCGGCGGTACGCTGGCCGATACTGACGGCTCTGAAGTTCAGACGTTCAGCATTTCCAATATTCCTGCGGGTGCCACATTGTCTGCTGGTACCGTGCAACCAGATGGAAGTGTCTTGTTGACGTCGGCGGAGCTTGCCGGTCTCACCATCACGCCACCACTGCATTTTAGCGGAACTTTCCCGCTCACGCTGACATCCATTGCGACTGAAACGTCCAATGGTAGCTCGGAACAGATTTCGGACACGTTCAATGTCACGGTCACCGCAGTTGCGGATGCACCTGTTGTTACGGGTGGTTCGAGTTCGGTTGACGAGGATGTGACGACGGTGTTCGGCGCGGACATCAGCTATGCGCTGGTTGATATGGACGGGTCCGAGGTTGTGTCTCAGGTTGCTGTCACGGGTATTACTGCCGGTGCTGATATTACGTTCACGGCAGCAGGCGGCGCGACTGTGACCGCTGTTGCCGGTGGTTATACGATCACTGGCCCTGAGGCCGATATTCGCGCGACGCTGGATACGTTTGCCTATGACCCTGCTGATGATGACGACACCAATGTGCAGCTGACGGTCGAGGTTACCACCACCGATGATGGCGGTTCGACTGCAAGCGCGACCGATACCCATGATCTGATCGTGGCCGCTGTTGCCGATGCGCCTTCCGGTTCCGGTGTTGGTGCGGGTAATGAGGATACGGCGATCGCCGTTCCTGTTACCACGCAGCTGAATGATACTGATGGTTCTGAGACAATCACACAGGCTGTGGTCACGGCTCCTACCGGTGTCGTGTTGGGCGGCTTTGGTCCATCGGGTGCAACTGTGGTGCAAGCCGGTCAGGATTGGACGATCACGGGTACACCTGCGCAGATCGATGCAGCGCTCGCTGCCATGACGGCAACGCCTCCCAACAACTCCGATGCTGATTTCAATCTTTTGGTCACGCTGACTGCGACCGAGACAAGCCCTGTTGGTGGTGAGGTAACCACGGCTACTGCCGACACGACCTTCGCCGTGCCTGTCACGGTAACTGCTGTTGCTGATGCGCCGAACGTTGTTGTTCCTGTTGCGCCTATTCCCACCGAGGAAGATACGGCTGTTGCTGTCGGTGCAGCCCTTGGTGGTTCGCTTAACGATACCGATGGATCGGAGACGATCTCCTAC
>NZ_AEEB01000026.1 GCF_000179775.1 Ahrensia sp. R2A130 | reverse complement strand
TGTCCAAATGACCAGTTAGAGACAACCATGACAAACCTAAGCTGCCGCGCATGTGGCAAAACAAACCTCAAAAGCCTGATTGATGTCGGCATGACACCGTTGTCCAACGCGATGGTACCATTTGCCCGCGCCGATGAGGGTGAGGTGAGCTACCCGCTCCACGCATTCACCTGCCAGGATTGCTTTCTGGTGCAGCTGGGAGAATTCCAAACTCCGCAGGCGATCTTCGCCGAGGACTACGTCTATTTCTCGTCGTTTTCGACCAGCTGGCTAGAACACGCCAAGCGTTATGCGGTGGACCAGACGGCGCGCTTTGACCTTGGACCTGACGCTCATATTTCTGAAGTCGCAAGCAATGATGGCTACCTGCTGCGCTGGTTTGCTGACGCTGGCCAAAAGGTCACCGGCATCGAACCGGCAGACGGCTGCGCGGAAGCGGCCCGCAAGGTGGGCGTTCACACCGAGCAGCAATTCTTCGGTCGCAAAACCGCCCGTGCCGTTGCTGCATCACGTGGCAAGGCCGACCTGATGGCCGCTAACAACGTGCTGGCCCACGTGCCGGACCTCGACGACTTTACCGGCGGGTTTGCCGAGATGTTGAAACCGGAAGGCGTGGTGACATTCGAGTTTCCGCATCTGCTGAACATGATGCGCTACAACCAGTTCGACACAATTTATCATGAGCATTTTTCCTATCTCGCCCTGCGCCCGGTGATGGAGGTGCTTGCCAAAAACGGGCTGCGTGTGTTCGACGTGCAGGAATGGCCAACCCATGGTGGCTCGCTACGGGTCTTCGCCTGCCACGAAGGTGCTTCCCATGACGAACATTCCGGCGTAGCCGAGGTGTTGGCCGCGGAAGAGGAATACAGCCTCTACGACATCACCACCTACGAAACCTTCGGTGAGCGGGTGCGCGGCATTAAGGACGGCTTGCTGTCGTTCCTCATTGAAGCCCGCCGCAAGGGCGAAACAGTTGCTGCCTATGGCGCAGCCGCCAAGGGTTCTACGCTGCTGAACTATTGCGGCGTTGGCACGGAATACGTGTCCTACGTGGTGGACCGGAACCCCAACAAGCAGAACCGCTTTATGCCAGGCATCCGCATTCCCACCTATGGCGTGGAACACATGCAGGCGGATAATCCCGACCACATTCTCATCCTGCCATGGAACCTGCGCGATGAGATCATGGCGCAGCTGCGCCATGAAGGCCTGACCGGCGATTTTGTGACCGCAATTCCAGAACTCACGATCGTCAAATGAACTTTACGCCGCTTTCGCTCGATGGGCTTGTGCTTATCGAGCAGCGGCTGATGTCAGACGAGCGTGGCGCGTTCGCCCGCAGCTTTTGTGAAGACACATTTCATGAGGCGGGGCTGCATGCGGACTATCCGCAGCACAACCATTCCTTCAACACCCGCGCGGGCACCGTACGCGGCATGCATTACCAGCATGCGCCCCACGAAGAGGTGAAGCTGGTGCAGGTGCTACGCGGGGCGATTGCCGATGTGGTGGTGGATATACGCAAAGGGTCAGAAACGTTCGGCCAGTCCCTGACGGTTGAATTATCGCAGGACGAAGCGACGGCGCTCTACATCCCCGCAGGCTTCGCCCACGGTTTTCAGACACTCGCAGACGATACGCTGGTCACTTACTTGATGGGCAGTCGCTTTGTGCCGGACGCGAACACCGGCTTTCGTTGGAATGATCCGGCTTTCGATATTTTCTGGCCACGCGAGATCTCGGTCATTTCCGACAAAGACCTCGCCTATCCTAACTTCGGTAGCTGACCTCTAGGACCAGTTGCCGTCGTAGGTGTTGGGGCCACTGGCAGGCGGCACTTTGCCCATAGGCTCCGGCGCTTCATCAACTTGCGCTTCGATGGAGCGCACCAGATCATCCGGCATCGCCATGGCTGCGGCGAGGTTATCCAGATGAGCGCGCTCTTTTGGATGATCGGGGTCAATGGCCAGACGCGACGCCATATAGATGGCGCTGGCCTGTTCCATGTCGTTGGCCGCAGACGCCAGTTCACGCACCGATGGTGGGTCGAACATGGTGTCCAGCATCAATGCCTTGTGGTCGGCTTCCATCGGCATTTGCTGCAGGGCGTTCTGGATGGTCGTGCGCTCTTCGGCGTCGATGTGCCCGTCGGCATTGGCCGCGACGATCATCGCTTTGACCACCATCAGCTGGAACGGCACGGCGCGTTCGTCCGGCGCGGCCAGCATCAGCGGGTCGGCCTGCTGTTGCGGCACAGGTTGGGCCGGAGGCGCGGTGTTGCCGGCCTGCTGGGCCTGCCATTTTTGATAGGCGGAATGGGCCACGGCGCCAAGTGCTGCCGCGCCGCCGTAACCGACGATACCGCCCCCCATTTTTTTCATTTTCTTGCGGGCTTTTTTGTTGCCCATCAGCAGACCCAAGACGCCGCTGGCCGCCATGCCGCCGGCCATCTGCTTGCCGCTGTAACCACCGCCCTGCTGGTTGGGCTGCACCGCGTCTCTGGCGGCTTGTCCGCCGGTCTGCATATGGTTTTGGGCCTGGCCCAGCAATTCGCCGAGCATGTTTTGAAGGTTCATCGTCGCGTCTCCGGAAATCGTCTTATGATCTGGAATTGGGGAGCCGTGCACGGCGTTACCATCCCGGTTTTCGCCGCAATCGATAGAAGTTTTCTATTGTTTGCTCTGATAATCCAACATCACGGTTCAACAGAGACTGCTCAGGCGCTCAAATTATGCGACAATGCAGATTATGTGTGTAAACGTTGGCTCAGGGGCATCTGGGTTGTGCAGAATTGCAAATGGTTTTGGCCGAGTGTCAAAACGCTTGATCGTATCTTGTGCACAGGTTCATCGGCGTTGATATCGCCGATGATGGAAATGGGGATAGAAAATCCATGACAATCGATAATCGACAAAATACCACCGCGCTTGAAATCAACATCACGACGCAGGGGATATTCCCGTCACGTGGGGGAACAAGCTCAACGGCAGGGGACAGCAACGGATACCTTTCTGAAATCCGCTTCTTCGGTCAGACAGACGGTTTCTTCGATGCTTCCACCGACGGACAGTTGTTGTCCATCGCCTCCAATTCCGCGTTGTTTTCGCTGTTGGGCACCAATTTTGGCGGCGATGGCCGTACCACATTTGGTTTGCCCGATCTGGGCGACAAGCTGCTTATCGGCAAAAGCTCGTCGCAACCCGGAGCACTCGCGGGTTCGGATACGACGCAGCTGACCACAGCCAATGTTCCTGTTGCCGACGGTGGTGGTGGACAAACATTTTCAACCGCTGAAGAATCCGTAGAAATAATGTGGGTCATCGACACCCAATCGGACGGCACGGGGTTTCCTGCAGGAACGATGCGGGCCTTTGCCACCAATTTTGCGCCACGCGGCTTTCTGGAAGCGGACGGACGGACGCTGCAAATTTCTGACCATCCCGAATTGTTCAGCGCTATAGGCAACACCTTTGGCGGCGACGGCCTAACCACTTTCCAGCTGCCGAATATGGAGGGCCGCACGCCTTACGGAGCCGACGGCACCGCCCCGTTGGGCACGCAGGGTGGGTCTTCGGAACAGACTCTCACCACATCACTGATTCCCGTGACTAGTGGCGGGGACGGGAACAGCTACGATGATCGTGATCCCTTCGTTGCGCTGACACCCATCGTCGTTACACAGGGTCTCTTCCCCAGCAGGGATTTTTCACCTGCCCAGGGCACCGTTTTGGGAGAAGTGGTCTGGATTGCGGGTTCGACAATTCCACAGGGCTTTGCCTTGGCCGATGGCTCCCTGCTGCCCATCGCGCAGAACTCGGCGCTCTTTTCTTTGCTGGGTACGCAATATGGCGGTGATGGGCGCACTACATTCGGCCTGCCGGATCTCACAGGCGCCAGCATGGTTGGAAACGATACCGACCGACGCAACGGCTCGATAGTCGACGATAACAATGAGACGCTCGAAAATTCAGACCTGCCTGTTGCCATCAGCAATGATGATTTCGCGGTCGTAGAAGCAGCAGGCGATCTGACAGGTAACCTGTTTGCAGCCAATGGACCGGGCCGCACGATTGATATCGCAACCGGTCGCACAATCATCGAAGTTCCCAGTGCATCGGTGGGCACTGAAATTACGCTCTTCTCTGGTGCTTTGTTGACCGTGAACGCAGACGGCACCTTCTTATACAAACAAAACGGAGCATTTTCCGCTTTGGCTGATGCCGCTTCCGGCACAAGCGGAGACACAAGCGCCGCAGACGTGTTCTCGTACCGCCTCAATGGCGGAGCGGGGGCCAATGTCGTCATCAGAATCACCGGTGTCGATTCCGAGGGTGACGAATTATTCGGCACCGCTAACCGTGATGTTCTCAATGGTGGCATAGGTGCCGACACCATGACCGCAGGTGATGGTGATGATGTTTATTCGGTCGATAATACCGGCGACACAGTGGTGGAAGTCGCAGCGCAGGGCCACGACGTGGTTTACGCATCTGCCAGCTACAGTTTGCCGGTCAATGTCGAAACCCTGATCTTGACCGGTGGTGATGACATCAACGGTACCGGAAACGCGGAAAGCAATTTCCTGTTCGGCAATGCCGGCTCCAACCGGTTAGATGGCGGCGGCGGTGCCGACGGCATGAGCGGGTCCGGAGGCAACGACATCTATGTGGTGGACAACGTCAACGATGCCATCTCGGAAAACGCTGGCGAAGGCGATGACACGGTTGAGTCGTCCGTCGACTGGAGCCTTGGTGCCGATTTTGAAAAACTGACCCTCACCGGGTCGGACAATATCTACGCAGTGGGCAACGGGTTGGCCAACACGATCACCGGCAACAGCGGCAATAACTATATTGATGGTGGAACCGGAACCGACATCATGCGCGGCGGAGCAGGTGATGACACCTATGTGGTGGACAATTCTGCAGACGTCGTAACCGAGTTGAACGGAGATGGTGCTGACAGGGTTCTGGCATCCATCGACTACATTCTGGGCGATTTTGTCGAAACGCTGGTGCTTACAGGCACCGCAACAATAGGTGTGGGCAATAGCGGCGACAACAGTTTGATCGGCAACGAAGCTATCAATGTGCTGAGCGGCAAGCAAGGTACAGATTATCTGGTCGGAAATGGCGGTGACGATATCTTCGTCATCGATCGGGAGACCGATGCGTCCGATTTCGACGTCATCGCAGATTTCCAAGGCGCTGGTGTTGCAGGCGGTGACAGGCTTGGTTTCTCGGCTGCTGATTTCGGTGCCGACGGCATCGTGACACAACTCAGCCAGACCTCTTTCATCGTATCACGCATTGATGGCAGCGGCGAACAACAGTTCATCCTCGCCGATCTGGCACCGGGCAATTCCGGCCTGATCGAGGATGATTATTACTTCGGCTAACGCCTAGCCGAAGAGCGCTTTGAAGCGGTCAATGCAGAGGCGGAAGCCCGCCTCGAAGTCTCCGTTACCCGGATGAAACACCGACTCCAGCGAGATGACGCCTTCATAGATGTCTTCTCGCAAGGCGTCGGCGATGGGTTGGAACTGGTCGGCCAATTGGCCTTCACCCAGGCGTTTGACCTCCAGTTTGGCGCGAGGGCTGTCCACTAGAACGTCTTTTACGTGGATGTGGCCGCAATAGCCGCCGCGCAATTCATCATAGCCTTCAGGCCATGCCCGCTCGTGGCACCAGCAGTTGTTGGCAGGGTCCCACAACACCTGCAGCACATCCTTGGCGTTCAGGTCGTCAATCAGCTTGCGCGCGGTGTAGTTGGAGTTGACCATGGTGCCGTTGCCGGTTTCCACCACCAGACGAATACCAGCATCGCGGGCCACATCGCAGGCCGGTGCAATCAATTCCAGGGTTTTGTCCCACGCCCCGTGAGCGACGTTCCACTTTTCAGCACCGCCAGACCCAAAGAGGATTTGCTCTTTCTTGTTGGTCATAATCCGCACCAGCGGGGAACCGACAATGTGAGCCATATCAATGACACGCCTAAGAGCATCCATGTGTTTCGTGTGCTGGTCATCGCCCGCTTTGTTTGCCACCGTCAGTCCGGCGAAAATGTGCCGCGACAGGCATGACACCGGCTTGCCCCGGTCACGCAGCAGACGGTCGATTTCTGCGATTTCTGCAACCGAATGATCACCGACTTCTTTTTCACCGACGAATTGCAGCTCCGCATAGGTGAGATCAAACTCGTCCATCACGTCCACCGAGTGGGATAAGTTCCGGCTGATACCGTCGGTGATGACACCCAGTTTCATGAGTTTTTCATCGCGTCAGTTTCGCGCCGCAAATCGCTTCCATCACCAGCGTGCTGGCCCAGTTGTCCCCTTCGGGATGGGCCGCCTTGCCCGCGTGGAAAATCTGCATGGCAGCAGATGCGGTATGCAGTGGCACCAGCAGTTGTTCGCCGAGGTCCATAGAGATGGTGAGGTCTTTGTGCATCGTGTCGATGTGGCTGCCGGTATCCACAAATTTGCGATCAATTATGTTTTCCAGCGACGTCTTGGTGATCGTGTTGCCCGCACTGGATGACTGCACCACGTCCAGCACAGCCTGTCCGGACAAGCCTGCCTTCGCCGCAAGCACAGTGGCTTCGAAAGTGGCGGAGAACATCGACCCGATGATGGATTGCAGCACCGCTTTCATGGTCTGTCCCATACCAGCTTCCGTGCCGACATGGTGGATGGTTGCAGACACGGCCTCCATGAATGGTTTGAACTCTTCCAGCCATTCGCCCGGTGCCGCAGCCATGAGCGTGAGCGTTCCGCCCTGCGCGCCGGGGTAACCACCGGACACTGGGCTGTCGATCAGCTTGACGCCGGAACCTTCCATGCGGGCCGCGATCTCGACCGCTTCGTGGGGTTTGATTGTCGCGGTGAGGATAATTGCCGACCCTTCGGCCAGCGTGGAGAGCAGGCCGTTTTCGCCAAACACCACCTCCTTTACCTCGTCACCCGTCATCACCATGACAAAGACTGCATCGGCACCCGCGCCGACCTCAGCCGGGCTACTGGCAGGTGTGCCACCCATCGCAGCGAAAGCCTTCATACGGTCGGGTTTCAGATCAATGCCGGTGACGGTGAAACCGTTGGCCAGCAGATTCTTTGCCAACCCCGACCCCATATTGCCGATGCCCACCACGCCTGCACATTTGTCCATATCAATGCTCCTCCCAAAGCGATGACACCAATCATGGCAGGGAACAGCGTGACATCAAGGCCATGTTGCGTGTGGGGCTGCGTGACGCTAACTTGTCCGACCACTGAGAATGAAATGTGATTGAAACTGTCTGGGAGGACACACCATGAAAACCATTACACGTGCACTCATTAGTGCCACCGCACTTGCCGTTGCCGGCACTATGTCATTTGCAGCCTCCGCCAAAGAACTGCGCCTGTCGCATCAGTGGTCCACAAAAGATGTGCGCCACAAGGTGGCACAGATGGTCGCTGACGAAGTGAAGGCTGCCGGTGTTGATCTCGACATCACGATCTTTCCGTCGAAGTCGCTGTTCAAACCCCGCGAGCAGTACAAGCCGCTGTCCCGCGGCCAGCTGGACATGACGATTTTCCCACTCGCCTATGCTGCCGGTCAGCGCCCCGCCTTCAACCTGACATTGATGCCCGGTCTGGTGAAGAACCACGACCATGCAGCGCGCCTGAATGAAAGCCCGTTCATGGCCAAGCTCGAAGAGCAGATGGCTGAGGACGACGTGAAGGTGTTGGTGCACGGTTATCTGGCTGGCGGTTTTGCCGGTAAAGACAAGTGCATCACCTCGCCTGACGATGTGAAAGGCCTGCAGACCCGCGCAGCCGGTAAGAGCTTCGAGCAGATGCTCGCATCTGCCGGTGCATCCATCGCGTCCATGGCATCTTCGGAAATCTATTCCGCTATGCAGACCGGTGTTCTGGATGCAGCGAACACGTCTTCGTCTTCGTTCGAGAGCTACCGCATCTTCGAACAGGTGAAGTGCTACACGCCCGCCGGTGATACAGCACTGTGGTTCATGTATCAGCCGCTGCTGATGAACAAGGCGGCCTATGACGGCTTGGACGACGCACAGAAAAAAGCGCTGGATGCAGCTTCCGCCAAGGCCGAAGCCTTCTATCTGGACGAAGCCAAAAAGCAGGACGCGCAGTCCGTGAAAGCTTTTGAAGCTGCCGGTGTGGAAATCAAAGCGATGACCACCGACGAGTTCAAAGCGTGGCAGGACATCGCTAAAGCGTCGTCCTACAAAGCCTTTGTTGAGCAGACCGAAGGCGGCCAGGAGCTGCTTGACATGGCGCTTAGCGTCGAGTGATTGAACGGGCGTTGCGGTGAAAATCGCAGCGCCCTTTTTCTTTCGGCCTCTATTCGATTGTCATCCCTGCGAAGGCGGGGACCCACTTCTCAATGCAACACATCTTTGTATCTTGAATGATGCAACTTCCCACCCTGCCGCCAACATCCGTTTTGCGGATGAGTGGTTCCCCGCCTCCGTGGGGATGACAGCGGTATGTGGGGTTGCTGTTGCGGAACCAAAGTGCAGCCCATGACCAGTTTCATCCGCATCGTCGGACAAATCTCCACCATTGCGGGCGTCATCGCTGCGCTGATGATCCTCGTGTCTGTCGCGGTCACCTGCCAGATGATCTTCGTGCGTTATGCGCTGAACTGGTCCACCGTCTGGCAGACGGAGTTCATCACCTATCTCATGGTCGCCTCCACCCTGCTGGGCCTGCCTTATGTGCAGAAGCTGCGCGGCCATGTGAACGTTGATCTCGCGCCGTTGATGTTGCGTGGCCGCGCGCGCCACGCGCTGTTCTATACCGTGGTCGGTCTCGCCATTCTCGTAATCGGTGGCATGTTCTTTTACGGCGTGGAAATGTGGTGGGAGGCAACCAGCAGAGGTTGGACCTCGGACACTGTCTGGGGCGTTCGCCTCGCCATTCCCTATTTCGCTGTGCCTGTGGGCCTTGGCCTTTATCTGCTGCAACTGGTGGCAGATTTTCTCGCCGTGACCAGCCGCAACGAAGAGCCTTTCGGGCTGGCGGCGGACGAAGGCTTTACCAATACCGCGCGGGAGGGCCACTGATATGGATCCGATCCTTCTTGGCATTCTGGTGGGCCTGTCCACCATCGTCGTTCTCTTCTCCGGCATCTCCGTTGCAGTCGGCCTGCTGGTGGTTTCTGCGGTCTTCCTCTTTTTCAATTCAGGCACCCGCGATCTCGCGCTAATGCCCGAGCTGCTGTTCGGCAAGCTGGACAATTTCTCGCTGCTGGCCATCCCCATGTTCATTCTCATGGGGGCATCCATCGCCTCCACCCGGGCAGGGGCCGATCTCTATGAAGCATTAGAGCGCTGGCTGACGCGCATTCCCGGTGGGCTGGTGGTGTCCAACCTCGGCGCGTGTGCGCTGTTCTCCGCCATGTCCGGCTCGTCCCCCGCCACCTGCGCGGCCATCGGTAAGATGGGCATTCCGGAAATGCGGAAGCGCGGCTTTCCCGACACCATTGCGTCCGGCTCCATCGCCGCTGGCGGTACTCTGGGCATTCTCATTCCGCCATCGGTCACCATGATCGTCTATGGCATCGCCACCGAAACCTCGATTGGTCGATTGTTTCTTGCTGGCGTCGTGCCAGGTATATTGCTGGTCACACTGTTCATGGCTTGGTCGATCTACGCCACGGCACGCGATAATTCCGATGCGCTGGAACCTCGCCATTATTCGTGGGCTGAACGGTTTTCCATCCTACCCCGCGTCTTGCCGTTCCTGCTTATCATCGTCGGCGTGTTGTTTGCACTTTACGGCGGCGGTGGCGTTGCGACGCCATCCGAAGTGGCCGCCGTGGGCGCATTGCTCTGCGTGATCGTCGCCATGATCGTCTATCGTTTGTGGGACTTTAGAGCGCTGTGGAACGTGTTGCGAGACACGACGCGGGAAAGCGTGATGATCCTTTTCATCATCGCAGCCTCCGGCGTGTTCTCCTACATGCTGTCGTCGCTCTACATCACGCAGTCGATCGCCCAGAGCATAGGCAATCTGGATGTGAACCCGTGGGTGTTGATGGGCTTCGTGAACGTTTTCCTACTGGTTGCTGGCTTCTTCCTACCTCCCGTTGCGGTCATCCTCATGGCGGCACCTATCCTGTTGCCCATCGTCATGGGCGCAGGTTTTGACCCCTATTGGTTTGCGGTCATTCTCACCATCAACATGGAAATCGGCCTCATCTCGCCGCCTGTTGGTTTGAACCTCTACGTCATCAATGGCATCGCACCGGACATTCCGCTTAAGACGATCCTGAAAGGCTCACTGCCTTACGTGGGTTGCATGGTGCTGGCGATCATCATCCTGTCGATCTTCCCCGGCCTCGTCACCGGTCTGCCGGACCTCGTGATGGGACCATCGGTGTGACGGACGCGCCCAAAGACCGCTCCATGCTGGACGCGGTTTTGGCGACCATTGTCGGGTCGCGGCGTCGGGCCATCAAAGCCGATGTCGCTAGCATCGAAGACGATTGCCGCGCCCTGCTGCAACTTGGCCCAGATGCCGGTAAGCGCGTGGCGCAACGCATTCTCGCGGCCTACGCGGGGCTGGACGATAATGACCGGCTGCGTTTCTTCAGGTTTCTCAACAAACAGTTGGACCTCGATCCGCAACAGCTCGCGGCTCTGGCAAAAGCCTATGACGAAGAACCAACTGTAGAGCGGTTGCGCGAGGTGCTCGAGGCATCAGAACCAATGCGACAGGAGTTGCTTCGGCGTTTGAACGCGCAGCCCGGCGCAACTGCGGCGCTTGTCGGCTTGCGTGCTGACCTACTGGCAGCTTTACGATCCGAACCGGACCTTAAGCGCGCTGACCTCGATTTTGCGCATCTGTTTTCGTCGTGGTTCAACCGCGGCTTTCTCGACCTCCAGCGCATCACGTGGGACTCACCCGCATCGGTGCTGGCCAAGATCATCGCCTATGAGGCCGTGCACGAAATTAACGGCTGGAGCGATTTGCGCTCGCGGCTGCAACCGGCGGACCGGCGTTGCTACTCCTTCTTCCATCCCGCCATGCCCGGCGAGCCGCTGGTGTTCACCGAACTGGCCTTGGTGAAAGGCGTACCGGACAGTGTGCAGCGGGTGCTGGATGAGGAACGCGACGAGCAGACTGCGGAAGCGGCGGACACCGCCGTGTTCTACTCTATCTCCAATTGCCAGAAGGGCCTGCTCGGTATTTCCTTCGGCAACCTTCTCATCAAGCAAGTTGTGGCAGACCTTGCCCGCGAACTGCCCAACTTGAAGACGTTCCTTACCCTGTCGCCACTGCCATGCTTCGCCAAATGGCTTGAAGATCAGCAGCAGGTAGCAGCGACCGGCGAAGCGTTGCAGGCGCAGGCCGCACATTATCTAACCACCGAGAAACGCCCTAACGGCCAGCCGCTCGATCCTGTCGCACGCTTCCATCTCGCCAACGGCGCGGAGGTCCACGCGGTCCACGCCGGTGCCTACACATCGGAAAACGGCATACGGCAATCTCATGGGGTGATGGTAAACTATCTCTACGATTTGAAGCGGGTGGAGGCCAATCAGGAAGCCTTTGCCAGCCAAGGCACTGTCACCACAGCACGTGCCGTGCGAAACCGCGCCAGCCAGTACCGGCCCACACTTAGAGAAGCCTCATGACCAATCACCTGTTCGACCAACTTTTGGGCGAGGCCAACGCCGAGGTACGGCTGGCCTTCATGCCAGGGGCGGCATGGAACTCCAAAGATCGCTCGTACAGCTACGGTGATGCGTTGGATGTGTCAGCCCGTTTCGCCGCCATGCTGGTAGAACAAGGCGTGAGGCCCGGCGACCGCGTGGCTGTGCAGGTGGAGAAGTCAATTGAAGCGGTGATGCTGTATCTTGCTACCGTGCGCGCTGGCGGCGTTTTTCTACCGCTGAACACAGCTTACACCGCAGCGGAAATCGAATATTTCGTCACCGATGCATCGCCTGCGATATTAGTTTGCGATCCGAGGCGTGAAGCAGAGATGCAGCCGGTTGCCGACAAAGCCGGTGCGAGACTGCTCACCATGGGTGTGTGGGCTGCCGAACATGACGGGCGCGATGGAGATGCGGGCACTTTGTTTGCGGCCACATCGAAGACTGCTGATGGTTTCGAGAATTTACCGCGTGGCCCTGATGATCTCGCCGCCATTCTCTACACGTCCGGCACGACGGGGCGCTCCAAAGGCGCGATGCTGTCCCATGCCAATCTGGTATCGAATGCCGAAGTGTTGGCGGAGTTGTGGCAGTTCACGAGTGACGACAAGTTGCTCCACGCCCTGCCGATCTTCCACACCCACGGATTGTTCGTCGCCACGAATGTGACACTCAAAGCAGGCGGCTCGATGGTGTTTCTGCCCGGTTTCAAGCCGGACGATATGCTGGCATCTCTGCCCGATTGCACGGCGATGATGGGCGTTCCGACCTTCTATACCCGCCTGCTGGCGGATGACCGTTTCACCGCAGATTCTGCCTCACACATGAGACTTTTCGTGTCCGGCTCCGCACCGATGCTGGTGGAAACGCACCAGCAGTTCGAGGCCTTGACCGGCAAGCGCGTGCTGGAACGTTACGGCATGACTGAGACCAACATGAACACGTCGAACCCGTTCGATGGCGACCGCAAGATCGGTACGGTTGGCCCGGCTCTGCCCGGCACCGAGGTGCGAATTGTCGATGCCGGTTCGGGGGAGAAGCTGAAGACAGGCGAGGTCGGCTCCATCGAAATCCGCGGACCAAACGTGTTTTCTGGCTACTGGAACATGCCGGAAAAGACCGCAGAAGAATTCCGCGATAACGGTTTCTTCATCTCTGGCGATCTGGGAACCATGGACGAAGACGGCTACATCACCATCGTCGGACGTTCCAAAGATCTGGTGATTTCGGGCGGCTACAACATCTACCCGAAGGAAATTGAAAGCGTTCTGGACGACGAGCCGGGCGTGCTGGAATCCGCCGTATTCGGCGTGCCCCATCCTGATTTTGGTGAGGGTTTGCTTGCGGCTGTCGTGCCTTCAAACGGCGAAGTCGACACCACCAACCTTATGGCTGCCATGGGCGAAAAGCTTGCGCGGTTCAAACAACCCAAGGCAATCTTCGTGATGGAAGCTCTACCGCGTAACACCATGGGCAAGGTGCAGAAGAATGTTCTGCGCAATACTCATGGAGATCATTTCAAGAGCTGAGCTTAGCGGCGGTAACAGGACTTTCGGAGGCGGTAGTTTGGATATTTGGACTGCACCTGAAAAAACCAGTTCTGGCACGCAGACCGTGAGTTGAAGCAGGTGAAAAAATGCCTCTGATTGTTTGATCCGAAACGCGTGTTCGATGTGTCTTCGCCAATGTATTGCGCACACCAAGCACCGGATCGGTCCCCTGCGGTTCTTAGCTGATAATCAGAAACTGCGTGGGCCTGAGTGGGAACGAATGTGATAGCCGCCATAATGGCTGCAATTGCAACTGCGGCAATGTTTGTCGAACGGGTCATAGGGAACCAATCTTTGAAATGACGTTTCACGGGTCAATGCACAACATATACAATCGCTCCCGGTCAATTGCCCATCACGGTTGCGAGACCGGTTCTTTACGTCAAACGATAGACCTCCGGACCCGCACCAAGCAGAGGGAAGCGTTCGCAAACGAGAGGGTCGTGGCCGGGGATAACGCGATTGCGGTCATCGACCAGCGTTTCCAGCAGAGTGAAAGCTTTGAGTGAATCTTCCACATCAACCACGATGGGAAATGGCTTTCGCTCCAGAAAATTCTCATAAAAATGAGCGACATCCGAGGCCAGTACCAGCGGACCTTTCGCTGTTTCCACCCGAACGCATTGCAGGCCGCGTGAGTGTCCACCTGCTTTGTGAACGGTGACGCCGGGCGCGACTTGCGCTGCGCCATCAGCGAACGTCACACGGCCGGAATAGACGTGCCGCACCATGTCGCAAACATGTGAAACGCTGAACGGATCCTGCATGACTTCGCTGCACATGCAGGGGCCGGTGGCGTATTGCATCTCAGCTTCCTGCAGATGGAATCTAGCGTTGGGAAATTTCGCCAAGCAACCGGCGTGATCATAGTGCAGATGGGTGATGATGACATCGGTCACGGTTTCTATATCAACGCCGATACCGGCCAGCATGTCGGTCGGTTCGTGCAGGATGGGGCGGTCTCGGGCATTGGCTTCAGCCGTGTCGTAGCCCGTATCCACTACGACAACGCGGCCAGCCTCGTTACGCAGCACCCACAGGAAATAGTCTATGGGATGGGCGGCGTGGATGTCTTCTTCCAGCAGGAAGGACGCGGCGCGGGTACGGTTCGCGCGGGTGGCGTAGCGAAGAGCAAGGACATCCCAGTGATTTTCGCTCATCAGATCATTTCCTGCCTTTAAAGAAGCGGCAGTCTGACTTTTCCACTTACCATTGTCATCCCCGGGCAGGTTAGCGTTGGCAGTTAACTCGCCAAAAACGCTTCGACGTCCCGGGCGCTCTCCTCAGGACGAGTGACAAGGAACAGGTGACCGTTATCCACCACCTGAAGTTCCGCGTTGGGAATCAGGTTCGCCAGCATCTTGCCGTTGACCAGCGGGATGAGCGGATCGTCGTTACCGGCCATGACGAGCGTTTTCTGCTTCAAGCGCCACAGCCAGTGGATCGAAGTCCAGCCCATCATCGCGAGCAGTTGCAGTGTATAACCGGCCGAGCGGGCCGGTTTGATCGCGCGGATGTGGGAGCCGATTTGTCCTCCGCCATTTTTGCTGTCGCCACGGAAATCACCGCCGTAAATTTCAGCAGCGATTTCGCGCATGTAACCGGGGTCGGTATAGCGTTTTACGGACGCCATTTTCGACAGCACGTTGGGGCGGCCCGGCACCATGGTCCAGCCGGGGGCGGTGGCCGCCAGCACGAGGCGGCGGCAGAATTTCGGGTATTGATAAGCGAATTGCTGGGCAGCACCGCCACCCCAAGACACGCCGGATACATCCACTTGATCGTGGCCAAGAATTTCACAAAGCTGCTTTGCCCAACGCGACAGCGTGGACGGACGGTAGGGCAGCTTCGGCATGGGGGAACCGCCGATGCCTGGCACGTCGAAGATGATGGAGTCCGTGTCTTTCATCGCTTCCAGAAACGGAAAACCAACTTCAAGATTCGCCCCAATGCCATTGAACATGAGCAGTGGCGGGCGACCCGCTTCCTTGCCGCCCACGTTGCGTGTGGCGACGCGCAGCACCTGCCCGCCGACATCAATCATGCGAATGTCGATATCGCCATAGGTTTCAGTTCCCGCGCGGGGAACAGGTAGCTTGGCCGCCTGACCTGCAAGCTCTGCGACGGTTTTACCCGTCATCATGTCTACGATGTTATCGGCGGTGCTGGATGGCATGAAGGTCGTCCTTGATGGGGTAAGCAGAGATAAAGAGGCTGTTGCCTCTTAATCGAAGATATAAGTGCCGGGGGCAGGGCCAAGCGGCGGGTTGTTTTTGCTGCCGGGGTTCTTGGGTGGTGCAACCTGCTTGCCGGAATGTTTGTGTAGGAATGGCGCCCAGTCGGTCCACCACGAGCCTTCGTGCTTCTCGGCAGTATCAACCCAAGCATCGGGACTTTCAGCTTTCGCCTTGCCCTTAACGTACCACGCCTTCGGGTTGCCGGGAGGGTTCAGCAGGCTTTGCAGATGGCCGGAATTGGACAGGATAAATTCCGTGTCTTCGCCGAAAATGCGTGCTGTTTCGTACACCGCAGTCCATGGCGTGATGTGGTCGGTCGTACCGGCCACCACCATGGTTGGGTGCTTCACCTTGGTCATGTCGATGGACTTGCCGTTTAGCGACAGGGTGCCCGGGTTCATGAAGGGGTTGGTGAAGATGAGGTCGAGGAAGTCCGCGTGCAGACCAGCTGGCAGGCGCGTGGTGTCAGCGTTCCAGTACAGCACGTCGAAAGCAGGCGGTTTGTTGCCCAGCAGATAGTTGTTGACCCAGTAGTTCCAGATCAGATCGTTAGGGCGCATCCAGGCGAACATCTTCGCCATTTCCTGCCCGTCCAAAACGCCCAGCGTGGCGGAAGCCTGCTTGGCGACCATCACGGTTTCCGGCGTAACCAGCGCGCCAAAATCACTGTCGGATTCAGCCTGCGTGTTGAGCACGCAAACGGCAAGAATGAGCGCTTCGATCTTGTCGGAACGGTCTTGCGCGGCGATCCATGCAGCATAGGCGGATAGCGTTATGCCGCCGGAACAAGAGCCCATCATGTTGACGGACTTCGTGCCGGTGATTTCCATCGCCGCTTCCACGGCTTCGTCCAGCGCCTCGATATAAGTTGCAAGCGTCCAGTCGCGTTGTGCAGGCGTCGGGTTGCGCCATGATACGCACCAGACCTGAATGCCCTGCGAGGTGAGAAATTTGACGATCGATTTCTCGTCGGACAAGTCGACGGAATAGTATTTGTTGATCTGTGGCGGCACCAAAACGAAGGGGCGTTCGTACACCTTGTCGGTCGTCGCAGTGTAGTGGATCAGTTCCAGCACTTCGTTGCGAAATACCACGGTGCCGGGGGAGGTGGCGATGTTCTCGCCTACCTTGAATTTCGAGGCATCAACGGAAGATGGCAGACCGCCATTCTTCGTCATGTCCTCGAAGAAGTGCTTCATGCCCTCAATGGCGCTTTGGCCGCCGGTATCAATGAGCGTTTTAAGTGCGGTCGGGTTGGTCCAGATGTTGTTGGACGGGGCAACCGCATCGGTGAAGATTTGGCTGACGAGACGTGCGCGCGCTGCATCACGGTCGGACAGTGCGAGATTGTCCACCGTGTTGGCGACCGCCTTCTGCCACGACAGATAAGACTGCATTAGCGCCTTGTTCATCGGGCTTTTCTGCCATGCCGGATCAGCGAAGCGGCGATCCTTTTTTTCAGGCGCGGTTTCGGACGTGCCAGCGATGATGTTCGTGAAGTCGGCTGCAAAATCGAGCCACTGACGGGCCACCACATCAGGGCGGGTGGTCATGGCCAGCGCCATTTTATTCCATGCCTTGAAGGCGTCTGCCGGTGGAAGGCCGCCCATGATCGGGTTCAGCGCTAGCGTGGACTCCGAAGCGTCCTCCGCAATGTCAGCCTTCACCCGTTCCTGACGACCTTTACGCGCAGCGGCGTCCTCGGCTGACTTTTTATCTGGCATGGTTTTCTCCTCGGGCGTTCAGGCAGGCAGGTGGTGGGTACGATGGTGCGTATCAAGATAATTGACGTTTACGTCAATGCGGTGGTGTTGTCACGTTCGTCAGATCGCCATTCATCGCCACAGTCACCGCTGTCATCCCGGCCTCTGAGCCGGGACCCATTTCTCGTCTTCGTGATGAGGCGGTTTGGTTATCGGGTGGGCGGACTGTCACTCACATTTGTCGAAACGGAATTTGTTGCGCGCTGGCTCCCGGCTCAGAGGCCGGGATGACAGCGGTGGGTGAGGTTGGATGAGAGCGAAAAATGGAGCCAGCGCCTCAAACCTCGGCAGTCGGCCCCGCGACGAACATCGTCAAAGACCGCGCGATCAACGCTGGTTTGTCGCTGCCTTCAATCTCGACCTTGTTCTCCACCGTCATCAGATACATGCGGTTGCCCTTGTCCTCGAAGGACACGAAGGACTGGTGGGCGCGAACCTTGGAACCAGCCGGCACAGGCGCCAAAAATCGCAGTTTGTCAGAGCCGTAATTGATGGCTGCCGCCGCACCCTCAGGTGCTGCACCGATGTCGTAGGACATGGGCGCAAGCAGCGAGAGCGTGAGGTAGCCGTGGGCGATGGGGCCGCCAAAGGGCGACTCCTTCTGGGCGCGTTCGACGTCGATATGAATCCACTGCTTGTCGCCGGTTGTTTCGGCAAAAGAGTTGATCATTTCCTGCGAAATGGTTGTCCAGCCGGAGGCACCAAGTTCGGTGCCTTCGGCCAGCGCGCCCATGTCTTTGAAGCTACGGTCTCCCATATCAGCCAAACTCCTTCATGGCTTCGGTGCGAAGCTCACGATGTAGAATTTTACCGACGTTGGTTTTCGGGAATTCTGCGACGAAGCGGATGTAGCGTGGTTTCTTGTAACCGGTGAGGTTGGCTTCGCAATATTTGCGGACCTGATCTTCGGTGCAGCTTTCATCGGATTTCACGACATAGAGCAGCACCGCTTCGCCAGCCTTGGCGTCCGGTACACCGACGCAAGCGGCTTCCAGAACACCATCGCAGGAGCCGACAACGTCTTCGATCTCGTTGGGAAAGACGTTGAAGCCGGACACGATGATCATGTTTTTCAGGCGGTCAACGATGCGGGTGTAACCTTCGTCATCCATGATGCCGACATCGCCGGAACGGAAGAAACCGTCCTTGGTGAAGGACTCTTTCGTTGCCTCTTCCTGCTGCCAGTAATCGCGCATGACCTGCGGCGCGCGAATGCAGATTTCACCGCGCTCGCCGGTGGCAACTTCCTTGCCGTCGTCACCTAGAATACGAACTTCGACGCCCGGCATGGGCAGACCCACGGTGCCGGTATAGGCGTCGGTGTCTGTCGGGTTACAGGTGATGCCGGAGGACGTTTCCGTCAAGCCGTAGCCTTCGCAAATCGGGCAACCGGTAATGTCGAGCCAGCGCTCTGCCACCGCTTTGGTAACAGCCATGCCGCCACCGTTGGAAATGCGAAGCTGCGAGAAGTCGAGCTTGGCAAATTCAGGATGATTGGCGAGGCCGTTGAACAGCGTGTTGACCGCAGGCAGCGTGTGGAACGGATACTTTGCCATTTCCTTGATCGTGGCGTCGAGATCCCGCGGGTTGGGGATCAGCACGCACATGCCGCCTGTCCGCAGCGCCAGCAGTGAGCAGGAGACGAAGGCGAACACGTGATAGAGCGGCAAGGCGCAGATGGATGTCATCTGACCGGAGATGCCGCCTTTGCGCTCCAGTCCGGGGCGGATCCACTCTTCTGATGCCAGCAAGGCTGCGATCAGTGTGGAGTGCAGCAAGGTTGCGCCCTTCGACAGGCCAGTGGTGCCGCCGGTATATTGCAGCACCGCAACGTCATCGCTGGCGAGCGTGTGCTTGGTCAGCTTCTTACCCGCGCCGCCGCTCATAGCATCGTTGAATTTCACGTGGCCGGGCAGCGAGTAAGCAGGGATTTGCTTCTTCACATTGCGCAGCACGAAGTTGACGATGCCGCCTTTCAGCATGCCGAGACGGTCGCCCACGGAAGCAACGATGGTGTGTTTGACCGGCGTTTTCGCGACGACCTTTTCCAGAACCGATGCGAAGTTTTCCAAAATCACGATGGCCTTGGAGCCTGAATCCTTCAGCTGATGTTCAAGCTCGCGCTCGGTGTAGAGCGGGTTGACATTCACCAGGATAAGACCGGCGCGCAGGATACCGCAGCAGGCAATTGGGTACTGCAGCACGTTGGGCAGCATGATGGCGACGCGGTCGCCTTTTACGAGGCCAAGGCTTTGAAGGTAGGCACCAAAGGCTGCGGACTGCTCGTCCAGCTCCTTATAGGTGAGGAACTTGTCCATGAAGACGTAGGCGTTGTCGTCGCGGTATTTGGAAAAGCTCTCTTCCATCAGCTCGACCAGCGAAGCGTATTGCGACAGGTCCACCTCGTGGGGCACGCCTGCGGGATAATTCTTGAACCAGCTTTTCGCCGCCGGTTTCGCTGCTGCTTTTGGAGCAACCTTCTTGGCAGCGGGTTTAGCAGCTGCAACCTTCTTTGCCGCAGGCTTCGAAACCGGCTTCGCAGCCGCAGTCTTCTTAACTGCGGTTTTCTTTGCTGCAGGCTTTGCGGCCGGTTTTTTTGCTGCTGTCGGCTTCTTTGGTGTGGTGGCTTTGGCCATATTTTGTGCCCTCCCGTATGCGACGTCCGGTTGCTCCCGGCGTCTTGGTTTTCGGTTTTCAAAGTGCAGGTGCTTGCGTTGCACCTCTTACGTATGCGTCAATCGTGTGAAACTGCATTGCGGGGTGCCGGAATGCAAGCGAATGCGCGTTTTGCACCCGTTACAAACCGTATTGCAGGCCATGTTTTGCTAAAGGCAAGCATTTGATTATGCTGCCTCAAAATCCACGGGACACATTTCCTCATGCAACAGCTCAGCGGTATCGACGCCTCCTTCCTCTATCTGGAGACGGATCGCACGCCCATGCATGTAGCCGGCCTCACATTATACGAACTGCCGGAAGGCTTTAAGGGTTCCTTCTACGACCATTTCCGCACCTTCTTTGAAGGCCGCGTGCATCTGGTCCCGATCTTTAACCGCAAGCTTGCCCGCACCGTATTCGAACTGGACCACCCGGGTTGGGTGGAAGTCGATGATCTTGATTTCGATTACCACATCACCAGCGTGAAGTTGAACAAGCCCGGCTCGATGGAGCAGGTGGAAGAGTTCGTTGCTGAAATTCACGCCAAGCCGTTGGACCGTAAAAAGCCGCTTTGGCAGTTCGTCGTCATTGAAGGCATGGCAGACGCCGAAGACGGCACACGTCGCGCCGGTCTGTATTCCAAGGTTCACCACGCAGCTATTGACGGTGGCGCAGGCATGTTAATCGCGCAGGCGCTCTACGACTTCACACCGGTTCCCCGCGATGTTGCGCCCGCCGTCGAAGTGAAACCTGCTCGCAAACCAACGCTGACCGAGCGCGGCATTCTTGGTGTCCACGATGTGGTGGCCAATGTCGTCACCCAACAGTTGAAGGCATGGGAAGCCGTGCCGAAAATGATGGACCAGATGTTGGATGGCGCTGAACGCCTCGCGTCCGGCAATCTCGGTAAAGACATCACCGACCTCGCCTCAAAGTTGGACCCCAACGCCATCGGCGCACCGAAAGTGCCGTTCTCCGTCACCATGGGTAAGGGCCGTACCTATGCTGCCCGCACCGTTCGCCTGACGGATGTGAAAGCCATCGCCAAAGCCACCGGCACCAAGTTGAACGACGTGGTGATGGCCATTTGTTCCGGCGCGCTGCACCACTATCTGAAGGACAAGAAAAAGCTGCCCACCAAGCCTCTGGTGGCCTTCGTTCCCGTCTCCACCCGCGAAGCCGGCAATGACGACATGAACAATCAGGTGGCGGGCATGAACATTCCCATCGCCACCCAGATTGCTGATCCGATGGACCGGCTGCGCGCCATCGCCGACCAATCCGGCATCCAGAAAGAAGTCGTGAACGCGGTCAAACCGATGATTCCCGCCGACTACACCGTGTTGGGCGCGCCGCATCTGGTGTCCGCATTGGTCGAACTTTACGGCCAGACCCAGCTTGCCGATGTTGTGCCGCAAGCGGTGAACCTGTGCATTTCCAACACGATGGGTCCTCCCTTCCCGATGTATTGTACGGGCGCGAAGGTGACGCATCTGTATCCTGTGTCCATCGTCACCCACGGCGTTGGCCTGAACATCACGGTGCAAAGCTATTGCGATTCGATGGATTTCGGCCTTGTCGGCGGCCGCCGCGCCATGCCGGACATCGCTGATCTTGCAGATTTGTTGCAGGTCTCGCTGGACGAGTTGAAGGACGCTGTCGCTAAACAGGCAGCCTAGTCTGCTCTATCAACCGATTGAAATTTCAACGCACTTCGCGGCGAAGTGCCTAATTGCGCCGTTAATTTGGGTGTTGCTCAAAATGCAACGGACTTGGACGTAAACGTCAACACCCCATTGCCAAAGAGGATTTAAGCCCCATACTCGATATATTCGTTGACGCTTCCTTGTCCAAAATTTTGGACAGTTAGGGAGAGGTGGCACTCGACGCTTGAACTGACGGCAACAGGGCGAACCGGCAGACCTCATCAGGCAGCCGACCCAAGGAGCGAATTATGAGTGCAGCTGCACAAACTATCGACCAAGTTCTCGAACCTTCCGACCATCCGAAAGCGCCAAGCCGCAAATTGCTGCTGATGGAACTGCGGGCGATCCCGGAACTGGCAGGCTTTGCCGCCGCTGTTCCCGGCCTGCTGGCGGCCACCCCGCGCGGCGATGGCCAGCCCGTGCTCGTGCTGCCGGGTCTGGTGACGTCGGACCGTTCCACTCTGTCGCTTCGCGGCTTTCTGTCCGCCAAAGGCTACTCCGTTTCCGGTTGGGAACAGGGCCGCAATTTCGGTCCACTTCCCGGTGTCGAAGATGGCTTGAAATCCCAGCTCGAACGCTTGGCCGAAGAACACAATCGCAAGGTTTCCATCGTTGGTTGGTCACTGGGCGGCATTTATGCCCGCCAGATGGCCAAGATGATGCCGGACCTCGTCCGTCAGGTCATCACACTCGGTTCCCCCTTCAAAGGCGATCCCCGCGCAACGAACGCATGGAAGCTTTACCAATACGCTTCCGGCCATAAGGTCGATGACCGCGATAACCATATGGGCGGCACGATTGCTGCTCCTGCGCCGGTGCCAAGCACGGCGATCTTCTCTCGCTCCGACGGAATCTGCCACTGGCAGAACTGCATGGAAGAACCGTCCGATATTCACGAAAATATCCGCGTGCGCTCCAGCCATTGCGGCCTCGGCCACCACCCTGCAGCCGTCTATGCCGTTGCAGACCGTCTGGCCCAGCCGGAAGGCGGGTGGAAACCCTTCGACCGCACCGGCGTCAAAGGCTTTGCCTTCCCCAAGGTCGGCGAACTGGACTGAACGAATTCCGGCAGCACGCGCTGCTGGCTACATGCAGACATTGAACAAGGCCTGTTAGGATTGTCGGGAAAACCCACCAATCCAGCAGGCCTTTTTCATGCCCACGCTTCAAAATGTATAGACCCGCGCATTTTCAGGAAGACCGTACCGAGATTTTACTAGCTGCCGTGCGGGACATCCGCTTCGGCGCAATAGTAAGCCACGGCGCAGGGGGCCTTCAGGTCACCCACGTTCCATGCGTGGCTAAGGAAACGGCAACCGGCATCGTGCTGGAAACCCACATCGCCCGCGCCAACCCCCATTGGCAAAGCGCCACTTCTATAGATGCCGCTCTGGATGCTGAAGACGCGCCGGAAGCGGTCGTGATCTTTCAAGGGCCGCAGGAATATATCTCGCCATCGTTCTACCCATCGAAGGCCGAGCACGGCAAAGTCGTGCCCACCTGGACCTATATCGCCATCCACGCCCACGGCACCCTGCGCCACACCGAAGACCCTGAATGGCTACTGCGCCACCTCAACGAAATGACCGACGAAAAGGAAGCGCCGCGCGAAAAACCGTGGGCCGTAAACGACGCCCCCGACCGCTACATAGAAGCCCGCATGCGCGGCATCGTCGGCCTATCGATTGCGGTGGAGCGTCTTGAAGGAAGTTGGAAGCTGAATCAGAACAAGAGCGAAGACGATCAGGCGGGAACGGTCGCAGGGTTGGAAGAGGCGAGCGCTATGGGTGCGGAACTGGCTGAAGCTTGGAGGGTGCGTCGGGGGTGAGGGATGCAATGGCGAGTTGCCTGATCTGCTCCTCCTCAAAGTTGCCGAAGCCCAAGACTTTGGCATCGTCAGATCAAGCTGCTGCTGTATCCGTTAGCCCATGTTACTCGAGTTGGAATTGAGCGCGATATTGAGACGGCGTGGTTTTTATCTGACGTAGGAATGCGCGTCTCATGCGTTCATCGTCTTGAAAACCACATTTTGCTGCAATCACTTTGATGCTGTTTTGGGTCGCGCCCAACAAATCACGCGCCGCATTTACACGGATGGCTTCAACGGCCTTCGCAGGCGACACTCCCATAGTGGCCGTATACTGACGGGAAAAATTTCGCCCGCTCATACCGCAGCGTTCTGCCATCTCATCTACCGAGATCGTGTGTGCAAGGTTGCCACTTACCCAGTCATGCAACGATTTGAACCGCCCTTTGGTGTCACGCGCCTGCCGATCCAACTCCGGACTGAACTGCGATTGCCCACCGGATCGGACCATCGGCGTCACCAATGATCGGGCCATTTCAATTGCTGCGGGCATGCCGAGATCTTCCTCTATAATCGCCAAAGCCATATCGATGCCAGCCGTGATGCCAGCAGACGTCCAGACATTTCCGTCTTTGATATAAATCGGGTCGACCTCTACGCGAACTGCCGGATGTTGAGCAGCAAGATGCTCGCAATCTTCCCAATGCGTCACCGCTCGACGACCATCAAGCAGGCCAGCAGCCGCCAGCACAAATGCGCCGGAGCATACGGAACACACTCGCTGGGATCGCTCGGCCAATTGCCTGACCTGATCGAGAAACGACAGATTGAGGGCTGCAACGACGGCACCGTCGCCACCAACAACTACCAAAGTATGGATCGGGACATCTCGATTTTTCGCAACCCAATCTGCCAGCGGATCGGTTTCGATTTGCAAAATCGTGTTTGTTTCAGTGCGGCCACCGTCAAAGGAGGCGACATGCGTCCGATAGGCAGGCCCCGATTGCGCGTTTTTGCGTGCGTGGGTGAACACCTGCAGAGGGCCGACAAGATCAAGCAGCACGATGTCGGGGTAGACAATGAATAACACATTCATCGGGTCGGTTTCCCTCTTGGAAGGGTCAGCAGGAACATTGGCATAAAACGAGGTCATATTGTCATTTATGCCAGATAGATTTTCGTTAATCTACTGACAGCAACCAAATGAAGGATCAGCTCATGTTGAAATTGAAACCCAATTGCGAATGCTGCGACGCCGATCTGCCGCCAGACAGCCAAGACGCGCGCAGCTGCTCATTTGAATGCACGTTTTGCAAAAGCTGCGCCGACACCGTCTTTCATGGCGCTTGTCCCAATTGCGGTGGAGAGCTTTTGCGTCGGCCTGTTCGACCAGCAAAACACTTGGCCAAATTCCCGGGATCAACAGAGCGTTTTGTCAAAGACCATCCCGAATGCGCTCATCTCAGAACGTGAAGACAGGACAACATCGACATGAAAACACTTGCAGCAGTCGTCTTCCCCGGCTTTGAAACACTCGACTATTTTGGACCAATGGAAATGCTGGGTGGCCTCGGCGGGCAAACCGAGATCATAACCGTTGCCAAGACCCGCGACCCGGTGCCTAGCGTTCATGGCCAGCGGATCATGGTCGACAAGACCATAGCGGAGAAGAACGACTACGATCTGTTGTTCATTCCCGGTGGCGATTCTGCATTGGATGAGGCCAAGGACGAAGAATTTATGCAGTGGCTCAGGGAAGCTTCTGCAAACGCTGAGCGCGTTATGGCCGTCTGCACGGGCACCGTGTTGCTGGGAATGACAGGGGTTCTGGATGGACGCAGAGCGACAACAAACAAGCTCGATTTCTTAAAGACCGTTCCCCTCGCACCGCAGGTGGATTGGGTGAAAGAGGCGCGTTGGGTCGAAGACGGCAAGTTTTTTACATCGTCAGGGGTGTCTGCAGGCATGGACATGGCTCTAGCCGTCATGGCTGATCTGTTTGGAATGGCGATGGCCGATAGAATTGCGTTGGGATGTGAATACGAATGGCACAAAGACGCCAATAGGGACCCATTCGCTAAATCAGCAGGCCTGGTCTGAGATCATCAGGCACTCACTAGTCGAACTGTTGAATTCTGCGGCGACTTTTCTCTCCCACTATTCCCGACAATAAGCGCCAGCCCGGATCGTCGATAGTTAGGGGCGCGGGTCATTCGTTGATGTCTATGTAAGTTACGGCAGTGCTGGAAAACCACATCGCCCGCGCCAACCCCCATTGGCAAAGCACCCCCGCTCTCGGTGGTGAAGACGCGCCGGAGGCTGTCGTGATCTTCCAAGGCCCGCAGGAATACATTTCGCCTTCGTTCTATCCATCGAAGGCCGAGCACGGCAAAATCGTGCCCACCTGGACCTACATCGCCATCCACGCCCACGGCCACCTTCGCCACACCGAAGACCCCGCATGGCTGCTGCGCCACCTCAACGAAATGACCGACGAAAAGGAAGCGCCGCGCGAAAAACCATGGGCCGTCAACGACGCGCCTGACCGCTACATAGAAGCCCGCATGCGCGGCATCGTCGGCCTAGAGATCACGGTGGAGCGCCTAGAAGGAAGCTGGAAGCTGAACCAAAACAAAAGCGAAGACGATCAGGCGGGAACTGTCGCTGGACTAGAGACGGCCAGCGCTATGGGTGCGGAATTGGCTGAGGCTTGGCGAGTTCGGCGGGGGTAAAGATACGCGATTATCGCGCGAAGAGGATTTTTGCATCAAACGGCCGCTAAGCGGACAAAGTACCGTTTTCTAATTCGACCAGTATTCAACTTGCGACAAGTTTGTGAACTCAAACTTCAGTCTTCAATGCGTTCGGTTCCTCTTCCGCAACAATTGTTGGAATGGCTGATGCGGTTTCTGGCTCTTTTGAACTGCTCAAGTGCAAAACCTCCCCTAAGAAAAGATAAGCGTTGAGAAACAAAGAAAAGGCCTCTTCGCTTGTAACATCATCGTGGACACCAGTGGATACGCGATCAAATAAATTGCGAAGGTTTTGTCGGATTCTGGTCCGACGAGTGGAGCTTTCCGTATGGATTGCAACATAAGCGTTGATCCTGTTTTGATGTTTTGAAGCGTCGAGTCTAATTGTGTTCCCCCCCAACTCAATTGTCTCATCTGTTGGTGGATAGACTGCATCTGCAAATGTCTCAAGAATTCGACGACATGTTGAAAGAGCTTGACTAACTGCTTCAGGATCACCTTCTTTCAATCGTTCAACTACGGAAGGTATTTTACTCAGGACGTCCCCTGCGTGCTTGGCAATGAGCGCATCAACATCCCGTTTGTACGTTTCAAAAGTATTTTCGGCTAAGTTTGCGAACTGACGTTCGTAATAGATGCCGGACACAAAGGAATGAAGCAATCCAACCACACGTGACCTGACGCCTGCGAGTTTTGATATAGTGCCGGAGATTGAAGACTGTTCGCGGCCTAGGTTAATTCTCGTTGCATTTGCATATTCACCTGAAAGGCTGCTCAATTTACTGGCATCCAATCGCGCTCTTTGAGCCAGGATTGTTTCCTCATGTTGGGCAAGGGGCCCCCAGTAGCCCTTGTTTTCCTTCCTATCTGTCCATCGTCCTGTTTTCGACATATATAGTATCGAAACGGGATCGGTGCTGTTAAAACCTTGCATTTCAAATCCGATCCATCTTTTAATCTCATCCGAGCCCGCCAGTCGTGCCAAACGACTGCATTTTAGCAACAATTTGTCGGATTCTAAGCGGTTCAACTCGATGTCGTTGAGGATTTCTCCAGCTAGCTCTACGATGTGTTCTGACTCGCTCTTGGAACTCATGTTCTAAAAAATTCTAATATGTGTAATACTGCAACAACATTCCTACCTCTAAAATTCATGTAACAACACTCCTTGAAGCCTGTTTTCTAACGCAAATGAAGCAATCGATATGTGCGCCACAAAAGAGGGTTGCAATTCTTCATTTCGTCGATTTTTCAACTTGGCAGCCTTTAGCAATAAACCAGCATCTGCTTTAGACCTTCCACGACGAATTACGTCATTCTGAAATTTTTTGTTAGCGACAAGGAGGCTTTGGGAAGAATGGACTCGAAGCGGACATACGCCTGTCACTTGATCGCAGATATTCTATCCCCGCACTCCCCATCTCCCTTATCCTACCCCTTCTTCCCCACGGGAGCCGACGGTCCGGACCGTCCTGATCGTTGTGGGGGAGCGGTTCTTCCGTCGCTGGCCGTGTAACGTACGGTTTCGGGCGGAGCTCTATGTCGCACCGGCAGGGCTGCCACAACAGCCCGGGACCGGACGTCGAACGTCAGTAATGGCGGGCCGAAGGCAAGGCCGGCATGTTCAGCAATGAACATGTGTTCGGGGAGGTGACGGGATTGGTGCTGGGAAGCATCCGCAGCAGAACCGGGCGGGGCGAAGGTGTTTGTCACCAACGCCGAGACTACCGGCAAGAGACGAAGACCTTCGCTCCGCTGGCTCATCTTTGCGCTCACGCTATCGGCCACAAGTGGCCTTCGCTGCGCGGGCGCAGCAAGCTATTGCCGGGCGGCTCTTCGCCGCCTGCTCATTTTTACGGGGTCGCTTTCATTCGCGAAGGGCGAATGGCGACACCTTGCTTATCGTTCGGACGCCGGAAGGCGGGTCGATGTTTTTGCACGCCCGCAATTCACCCACCGCTGTCATCCCTGCGAAAGCGGGGATGACAGCTGTATGATTGGCTGGGATCAGCCCTCTTTAACCGGTGGTTCGTCGCCGTCATTGCGGTCCATCGTGGTTTTCATTTCCTCAATGCCCTGCTGAACGCGTTCGCGCAGCACGGCCATGTTGTCAGACGTGGTGTCGCGCATGGTGGAGCCTACGGCCCCTGCGGTTTCCAATGTGCGCTCGAAGCTGCGTTGGGTGAAGGCCACCTGTTCAGCCAGCAGCTCACGCGCGGTCTCGCGGTTCATGCCGCCTTCGCGAAGGGCAAGCCATTCACCATCAGCACATCAGCAAATCGTGCAGATTCAGCGGGAAGCCAGCATAGGCTAACATTGGGACGACATCGCGGATCAACCTTTCCATCTTTGCTATGTTGTAGCGGCAAAGCGGACGGATGTTCTCGCGGCGGCCCACCACTTCGGTGTTCGGCTGCTGTGCGGCCAGCTGCTGCAAAAACCCTTCTAGCGTACGTCGCTCTTACGACATTCGAGATCCAAGCTAGGCTTTGCCTGATTGCTGAGGCCGGTTTGACTTCAGGTAGTTTAAAGGATGGCTGCGCAAGCGCGGGAGAAATTTGATGCTCTGAAAGCAGTCCTGTGCGATAGGCTAAATGATACCATGAAACGTGACTTCGACCGTTGGCACTTGAAATAATGAACTTATGATATTGGATCAAAGCTGCATCGCATGCCCGCACTGCGATGTGCTGCACCGTGTGCGCGCGGAGCATTCAGGTGAACGCATGCGATGCGTACAATGTGGTTACCAACTGACGCTCGGCCAGCCGGAAGCGATAGCGCGGGTAACGGGCTTGGCCATCACCTCTGCCATACTCATGTTCATCGTGCTGTTTGCACCGTTTCTCGATTTGAAAGCCGGGTCGTTTAATTCCAATGCATCGGTGGTGGACGTGATCCTTGGTTTTGCCTCCGGCATAATGACGCCGCTCGCTTTTGCGGTGTTGGGTTTTATCGTTGTGCTGCCTTTGGCGCGAGCGCTGCTGCTGATCTACACTCTAGCACCCCTTGTAATGGGCACGGCAAATTTGCCAGGGGCCCGGATAGCTCTGCGATGGGCTTTCTATTTGAAACCGTGGGCCATGGCGGAAATCTTTATGGTGGGTGTGGCCGTCGCTCTCGTTAAACTCGCAGGCATGGCCAGCATCGAAATGGGCACGGCCTTCTGGGCATTTTCTCTTCTCGTTGCGGTCAATGCTTTTCAAGACACCTTCATGTGCAGGAACACGCTTTGGACCGGTCTGAACACCAACATTCGCTGACCACCGCGCGTGATGCGGGGCTGGTTGGCTGTCGCAGTTGCGGCCTTGTCGCGTCGCCTGATGAGAGCGAGTGCCCGCGCTGTCTGTCACCGCTCGCCAGCCGGGACGAAACGAGCCTTCAGCACGTCTGGGCGTGGTTGATCGCAGGACTGATCGCCTTCGTGCCGGCCAATGTTTATCCGATGATCCAGACCACTCAGGCATTTAGGACGACCGAGAGCACAATCGTGGGTGGTGTTGTGGATCTGATCCATCATCATGCCTACGGTATTGCGGGCATTGTATTCTTTGCCAGTATCGTCATTCCTGTCGCAAAATTTATCGTCATTGCGTATCTGGCGATATTGCTTGGGCGCGGTCGAGGACATGATCCTCACCGCCTGCACACTCTTCACGCAATCGTTGAGTTTGTCGGCCGCTGGTCGATGATCGATGTCTTCGTCGTTGCCATTCTTGTTGCGCTCGTGCAGTTCGATGTCCTCGCTTCCATTCAACCGGGCATCGCTGCAATATCCTTTGCGCTTTCAGTGGTTTTCACCATGTTGTCCGCTCAGGCATTCGACCCTCGTCTGATTTGGGATACTGCTCCAAAGTCTCTAAACGCCGAAGGTGAACCTGCGCATGGCCGATGAGTTTGAAGTGTCTGGCGAGCGGCTGAACCTCGCCGAGCCAACACCCGAAAAACGTAAGCGCCGCCTATCGGTCGTGTGGTTGATGCCTCTCCTCGCGCTCGTCGTTGCGGGTGTGGTGGTATGGGGCAACTACTCATCGCGTGGGCCACTCATCACTATCGTGTTCCAGTCAGCCTCGGGCATTTCCGCGGGCTCTACCGAATTGCGTGTGCGTGATCTTCGGGTCGGCGTGGTCGAAAAGGTCGGGTTTTCTGATGGAATGGGCGCTATCGAAGCAAAGTTGCGTCTCGATAAATCGATTGCCCAATTTGTCGATGCCGATGCCCAATTCTGGCTTGTCGAGCCGCGTGTCAGCGCACGCGGGGTTAGTGGCATCGGTACGTTGTTATCCGGTGTTTACATCGCCGGTAACTGGGATGGAGAGTCCGGCGCACCGGCAGAATATTTTGAAGCATTGCCTAACCCACCATTGGTCGGACCGGGCGAAGAAGGTACCCGTATCGTCTTGCGCACGCGGGCAGGTGGTCAACTCTCAGCCGGTGCTCCCGTTCTGGCATCTGGCATCGAAGTCGGACGCATTGGCCAACCGTTGCTTTCGGAAAGTGGAACTACCGTCACCATGGATGCTTTTGTAAAGGCCCCCTACGACAAGCGCCTTACGGTGAACGCCCGTTTCTGGAACGCTTCGGGAATTTCCGTCAATGTTGGTGCCTCTGGTCTGGCGCTAAAGGTAGATAGTCTAGCCGCGCTGCTCGAAGGCGGCGTTAGCTTCGGCACGCCCGTCACCGGCGGCAAACCGGTTGCGGAAGGTCACGTATATGATGTTTTCACCACAGAGGCGGCAGCGCGGAGCGATGCATTTGAATCCGATGTGGCGCCTGACTTACCTGTGTCCATTGTCTTGGACGGTGATGTCGAAGGTCTTGGTATCGGCAGCATAGTCCGCCAACGCGGCGCAAAGGTTGGCGAAGTTGTCGATGTTGTGGGCGTCGCAGGGGATGATAGCGAAACCAACGCCGTCAAGCTGCGCATCGATATGGACATCTCGCCAACGCGATTGGGAATGCGAAAAGATATGAGCGTCGAAGAGATGCAGGATATTCTAGCCCAACGCGTAAGTAGGGGGTTGCGCGCACGCGTCGCCAGTGAGGGACTGTTCGGTCAAACCGCAATTGTCGAGCTCGTCACGCTACCCGATGCAACTGCTGGCGAGATATCGCTCAACCAGTTCGGTCGCGTGACCCTTCCTGCCGCCCCGGCGGCGATTGCCGATGAGAATTCAGGCGTCAACGGCCTCATAAAACGCGTTTCCAACCTACCGTTCGAGGCCTTGTTGACCAATGCGACCCAAGCGCTGGCAGGTGTTGCCAGTGTCACGTCGGCTGCAGAGGACGTGTTGCGTTCGGATGGTGTCGCCCAAGTTCCCAAGTCGCTGGAGCTGACTTTGGCGGAAATCAGGGGCCTTGCCGAAGACATCCGCAAGGGTGGTGCTATCCAGAACCTCAACGAAACGCTGCGAACGGCAAACGGGGCGCTCAAATCCATCGACGGTGCGGCCAAGACGTTGCCTGGTCTTGCCAAACGCCTCAATAGCGCCGCAGATGGCCTTCAGGCCGTGGTCAACGGCTACTCGCCACAATCGCGCGTTTACAAGGATCTGCGCGGTGTTTTGCGCGAACTCGCATCCACTGCGGAATCTTTCCGTTCCCTAGCCCGCACCATTGAGCGGGACCCCAGCTCCGTTCTCAGAGGTCGCTAACTTGCGTATCGCATACACTTTCATTCTACCTGTCGTCCTGATGGCAGGCCTCGTTGGTTGCGTAAACGAACCGTCCCCCCGATTTTCGGTCGACACCGTTCTGTCGACCATGAAGGTAACGCCGCGTTCGCGCACGATCGCAGTCGATAAGGTAACGCTGCCATCCTACGCGAAGGAAACTAACCTCTTCATGCGCAATGCAGCCGGAGCCTTGGTGCCGGTGCCGCAGGCGGACTGGGCCGATGATCCAGAACGCGCGCTAAGTTTGACGTTGGTGCGCAATCTGACAGAGATTACCGGCGCAAAGGTGGCTCTTGATCCATGGCCACTAGATGGTGAACCCGAAGCCGATTTGCGGGTTGAGGTTGAAGAAATGATCGTCAATGCAAACCGCGTCATGACGTTGTCAGGTCAATATGCAGTGCGCCGCGGTTCATCCCGAACCAGCGATACCGTTCAACCTTTCTCGGTCAAAACAAATGCAGCCTCATTAAAAGCCCAAGACATTGTCGCCGCCCACGCACAGGTATGGAAGCAACTGGCAGAGCGCATCGCTAAGTCGTTGTAAAGTATCATCATAAGCGAACAGGTCTGGTGAAAACATCATACGTTAAGCAGTGTCGATAGAGCCATAGAACCGGAACTCGCCATACGCTACGAAAGGGATGACGAAAGCGTGCGCTTTATGTCTAAATAATCTCGTCTTCATCAAGCAACACATCATCTTCGAGTTCGCTGGTCAGCCCGTCGATACGCTTTTCTGCAGGTATGTCGGAGCCGATGCGTGCGACGTGAAACAGGCCGTCACCCTCGTTGACGATCGGGAGATGGGTACGACCAATCATCAGGCCTGAGAACTCGGCCACGACCGGGGTTTCCTCCTCCCCGAACGGATCGGAGATGGTGCCGAGTATATCGCCCTCGGTCACGGCTTCCCCGATATTCTTGTGGCTTCGCAGCAACCCACCTGCCGGAGCGCGCAACCAAGAGCTTGACCGTGATACAATGGTCGGCAGTTTCCGTTTCGGTGTGGCGATGCCGGGTATCATGTCCAGATGACGCATGATCCGCAGGATACCGGACACACCCGCGCGTACGGCAAACTCATCGAACCGCAGGCCCTCGCCCGCTTCGTAAAGAAGGATGTTCACGCCCTTCTTATCAGCTGCATCGCGCAACGAACCGGGGCGAATTTTTGAAGTCAGCGTCAGTGGTGCGCCGAAAACATGCGCCAGTTCCATAACTTCTGGTCGGTCCGGCGTTACGCGAACTTGAGGCAGGTTGGTGCGGTGAACGGCGGCGGAATGCAGATCGATACCCAAGTCGGACCGCTCCACAATTTCGGTCAAAAACAGATGGGCCAACCGTGAGGCCAGAGATCCTTTTGGCGACCCGGGAAACGAACGGTTCAGGTCACGTCGGTCCGGTAGATAGCGCGAGTGATTCATTAGCCCAAAGGCGTTGACGATGGGGATCGCCAGCAACGTACCTCGAATGCTGCGAAGCGCCGGAGTCCGCAAAAGACGGCGTACAATTTCAGCACCGATCACCTCGTCGCCATGAACGGCAGCACTGACAAACAGCACTGGTCCCGGCCTTTTGCCGTGCACGACATGTACAGAAAGCGTTACGGGCGTGTGGTCAGACAACACGCTGACGGGCAGGTCCACCGTTTTACGGGTTCCTGCATCAATCGTGTGCTCGCCGACAGTAAAGCCATCGCGCGTTTTGCTCGACATTCCGTTCAGCCCGTACCCTTGGTTTTGGTACCGCCTTTGGGGGCCTTCTTTTCCAACAGTTCGATGATCTTGCCTGCAATATCGATGCCAGTCGCTTTTTCTACGCCTTCCAAACCGGGCGAGGAATTCACTTCCATCACCACAGGCCCGTGGTTGGCACGCAGCATGTCGACGCCGCAGACATTGAGGCCCATCGCTTTGGCAGAGCGGATAGCCGTCGAGCGTTCTTCCGGTGATAGTTTCAGTGTCTTCGCTGTACCGCCCCGATGCAAGTTGGAGCGAAACTCGCCATCGGCACCGGTGCGCATCATCGCGGCGACGACTTTGCCACCAACGACCAGCGCACGAATATCGGTGCCGCCAGCTTCTTTGATGAACTCTTGCACCAAGATGTTGGTGTTGGAGGCCCGGAAGGCTTCGATGACAGATTTCGCGGAACGATCTGTATCGGCCAGAACGACACCTAACCCTTGCGTGCCTTCCAGCAGCTTGATGACCAACGGCGCACCACCTGCAAGCTTCAGCACTTCTTCCGTCTGCTTAGGATCATGCGCGAAAGTTGTGACCGGGAGGCCGATGCCTTCACGTGCAAGGATCTGCGTAGAGCGAAGTTTGTCGCGTGAGCGACCGATGGCGACGCTTTCGTTCAGCGGATAAACACCAGCCATTTCAAACTGCCGCAGCACGGCTAGGCCGTAGAAGGTGATCGACGCACCGATTCGGGGAATAACCGCATCATAGCCAACCAGCTTTTCGCCATTGTAGTAGATATGTGGCTTACGCGAAGCGATGGTCATGGTGCAGCGCAGCGTGTTGATGATGTCGAGCGTGTGGCCCCGTTGTTCTGCCGCTTCCTTCAAACGCTTGTGCGAATATAGGTTGGGGTTGCGGGCCATCATGGCGATTTTCATGTGCAATCTCCTAAAGAGGCGCGCTACTGCCGACGGCTGTTGTTAGAGGTTTATTTCGGGCGCCTGGCAACAGGTTGGCCTATAAGGAAAGACTTCCCCGGCGCGACCATCAGCTTGTGTCGACGGATGGCGGTTCGGCCCAAAATAATGTCGAAAACCATTTCTTCGCGGTCGGCCAATGACACCTCAATGCGCCATTTCCGTTTGCCAATCAGCAGCAGTGTTTCGATGACGTAACGGCTTTCCACCACGCCACTTGTGTTCTTGATATCCCGCTTGTCCACGAGCGGAGCCCGGTCACGATGAGTTCGCGGAACGCCTGATCGAGGTATGTGGAACGAAATATGCGGGACGCCATCAACGTCTTCCTGCTTGAGATCGACGGCATGCAACGCCGAAGTTCGCGCACCGGTGTCGATCTTGGCCTTGATAGTGTCGATGTCGAAGTCGGGTAGCGCTATGTGTTCCTGCCAGCCGATGATGCTCCAGTCAGAATAAGCCGAATGTGTGTTTGTATCGTCTCTCACGGTCATTTTTCCCCATCACCGGCTTTCGCCCGGCAAGGCTCGCCCACTTTGGTTTGTCTCACACGAGCCGCAATCTTCAGTCGCGACCGGTAGCAACACCATTGGCCTTGCTGCAGACGTTTAGCAACCGACATCAAACAGAGTTACGTGACCTGAGCCTACGATGCCACCGGTCACAGCAAAGCGTATGATCATCCGGACTCGTTTTCCAAATCGGCGGTGGTAATCTTTGTGCAGCTGTTCCGAACAAATGCTGTCTACCGCGACGTATGCGAACTTGAACGTCCAAACACGGCCAATGTGCAGGTGATGATGGTCGTCGGCCATCGACGGTCCGGCACACTGTTTCCACCCTCTGAGATTTTGGCAGAAGTGCAGTGAGTCGGCTGACTGACTGAGCGCATTCTTGCAAATCACAAAAGTTGTATAAGAATGGTATGGTATATTTCTTTGTCTAAGCGTTCGGCAGATTCCGATCTGCCGGCAGTGCTTTCTATAACGACAGCTCGCTTGTCTTCGACCGGTTATGGTCAAGCAATTTCCATCTGGCACAGAAGTCTGCGGAGTTTTGTTTAGACAAGTAAGACTGGTTTTGCAGGACGTTGCAGGTGCTGGCGGAAACCAACATTAAGACTCGGTTGCGGATAGGAGTTTAATCGCTTGACCTCACAATCATAGATTGCAATTCTTAACCTACACGCTTTTGTTGCGTGAGGGTTGGGTCGTTGGTTAAAGCGAATAAGCGTGCGGGGGGTGATGCCAAGAAGGCCCGGTTTTGGGTTGGCCTTGGTGCGTCTGCTGGTGGGTTGGAGGCGCTGCGGGGGTTGGCGCGCAACCTGCCGGATGATTTGCCCGTCACCTATATCGTGGCGCAGCACATGGCGCCGCATCACAAAAGCATGCTGGCGGAAATCATCGGTCGCGAGGCGACCATCGATGTGCAGGATGTGACGGACAATCTGGCTCCGAAGCCGAACACGATTTACATCACGCCGCCCAACAAGAATGCCATCGTCAAAAACAACAAAATCAGACTGGTGGACCCCAGCACCGAGCCGGGTGCGCCGAAGCCTTCCATCGATACGTTTCTCACTTCGCTTGCGATGGCAAAGAAGGAATTTGCGATCGGGGTGATCCTGTCAGGCACGGGGTCCGACGGGGCCAAGGGCATTTCCAGCATTCGTGCCCATGGCGGCATCACCATCGCGCAGGACGAGCTGACCGCGAAATATTCCAGCATGCCGGTGGCTGCCATGGAGGGCGGCAATATCGACCTCGTGATGTCGCCGGAGGAGATCGGCGCGCAAATTCCCAAGATCACCAAACTGCCGCGCAATCTGGGGGCGCTGCGGGCTTCGCCGCTGAATTTGGATGCGACGTCGGAACTCGTTCAGCTGCTGCACGACCAGACCAAAGTGAACTTTCGCCACTACAAGACGGCCACATTTCAGCGCCGGGTCGAGCGGCGCATGGCGGCCACCAAAAATGCACGGCTGGAAGACTATGTGGACATCGCCCGCCACTCGCCCGACGAGGTGCAGTTGCTGTTCAAGGATTTGCTGATCTCGGTCACGTCCTTCTTTCGCGACCCGGTCGAGTTCGACGCGCTGAAAACCCATATCGCGGCCATCGTGGCCGGTAAGGGCAAGGACCATATCCGCGTTTGGGTGCCGGGCACCGCGACGGGCGAAGAAGCCTATTCCATCGGCATGTTGTTTTCCGAAGCCATGCGAGAAAACGGTGCCGCCGATAACGCGAAATTGCAGATTTTCGCTACCGACATCGACACCCATGCGATTGAAATTGCCCGCAGGGGTTTTTACCCGCACAGCGCGCTGGACCAGGTGCCACCGCACTTAATCCGCCGCTATTTCGACGAGGTGCCGTCCGGCTACACGGTCAAGAAAATGCTGCGTGAAAAGATGGTGTTCTCCGTCCACAACATCGCGCAGGACCCGCCTTTCCTGAAGGTGGACATGATCAGCTGCCGCAACCTGCTGATCTATTTTCAGGCCAGTTTACAGTCGGAAGTGTTCAACAGGTTCCACTACGCGCTGCTGCCGCGCGGGCTGCTGTTCTTGGGGAAATCGGAAGCCGTGTCTGCCTCCGAAGCGTTATTCAGCCCCGCCGATGGCGACAAGCATCTGTTTTTCCAACGCCCGTCGAAGGAGCGCCGCGCACCGCGCGAAATGCTGTATCAGCGCCCTGCGCCCATTAATAAAGCGCAGCAAAATGTCGAGATGGTGCCTGCTGTCCAACTTGCCCAGGCGGAGGGCCGGTTGGAGGCCTTGATCGCGCGGCTTGGTACGGCTGCGGTGCTGATCGATACGAAACTAAACATCGTGAAATCCTACGGCGATTTTCAGCGCTATGTCGGCGTGTCCTCCGGCATGGTCGACACCAAGGTAACGTCGCTTATTCGCGAACCTTTTTGCCGTGATCTGCAAGCCTCTGTGCCCGGTGTGTTGCGCAATCAAATCGTGTCGGAAGGGTTCACCCAAACGGTAGAGGGCAGCGAGGGAACCCTGCGCGAAAAGGTGACGATCTACCCAATCGAGACCGAACATTGCGAAGGGCCGATGGCGCTGGCCGTGTTCAAGGAATGGAAAGAGGAAAGCGTCGAGATCGAACCGCTCGATGCCAGCCCGTCGGCCGCGGCTCTTCGTAAACAGGTAGCGGACCTCAGCAGCGAATTGGTGATCGCCAAGACCACGCTGCAACAAACCGTGGAGGAGTTGGAAACCTCGAATGAAGAGTTGCAGGCGCTGAACGAAGAGATGCAATCCAGCAACGAGGAGTTGCAGTCCACCAACGAAGAGTTGGAAACGTCGAACGAGGAACTGCAATCCACCAACGAAGAATTATCCACCGTCAACGAGGAATTACAGGTTAACGCGCAACAGCTGTCGATCCTCAACCAGAGCCTGTCTAGCATTTTGGACAATGTCACCATTCCGCTGCTGGTGGTGGACCGCAACCTTTCGATCACGAATGCCAGTGTCGTGTCGGAGGAATTTTTCGGCATCTCCCACGACCTGACGCTGGCCCATGCCAGCCGCTGCAGAATGCGCCCTGGCTATCCCGATCTTGTCGACAGCCTGCAGGCGGCGCTCGATACAGGCGAGCCGATGGAATGGCATATCCGCAACAAGACGCAGAGCGCGACAATGAAGATCGTGCCGCATTTTTCCAGCTCAAACGAGTTGCTGGGTGCCATCGTGCTGGTGGTGGACAACACGTCGGAACTGATGAGCGCCCGCGACGAGTTGCAACTGATCTTCGATACCGTGCCGGTTGGCATCATGGTGCGCGACCGGAAAGGCCGCGTTATCCGCTCCAACGGTCAGGCCGCCAAGCTGTTGGGTAGCACGGTTGAAGATTTGAAAAAGGGCGTGTTTGCAGACAATTTCAGCAAGGATTCCGGGGCAGCGATCAAGCGGCGCGATCTGGAAATTCTGGAAACAGGCGATCCCAAATTATCGGAGACATCGCGCTACAGGCTGAAAAACGGGCAGGACATCTGGGCGCGCACTAGCGGCATTCCGGCCAAACACCCCACCCAAAACGACACCGCCATCTACGCCATCGTGCAAGACGTAACGGAGCAATACGAGGCAGAAGCCGCGTTGATGCAAAGCGAACTGCGCCTGAGCCAGGCCCTCAAAGCCTCCCGCATCGGGCTGTGGGAAGAGGACCTGATTTCCGGCGATGTTTATCTGTCGGAACGACAGAGCGAAATTTTGGGTGTGCGCAGTGAGGGCGGCAGACACTATAGCCGCGCCATGGATGCTTATATTCACCCCGAAGACCGCAAGAAGGTGAACCGCAGCCGCAAGCAACACCTCACCAGCGACCACCCCTTCAACGAAACCTATCGGGTAAAGCGTGGCGACGGCCAATATATCTGGGTGAAGTCTTACGGGCAGGTGGTGCGCGACGACGAGGGCACGCCGATCAAGCTGGTGGGCACAATGGCGGACGTGACCGCCGACCGCGATATGCTGAACTCGATACGTGAACGAAAAGAGCAGCTGGAACTCGCCGCGGCCCTGTCCGGCGTCGGCTACTGGAAGGTCGATTTCAAACACGATGAGGTGTTCTGGTCCGAGCAGGTGCACGTCATTCATGGCACCACCCATGAGACCTATTCGCCTGATCTGGAAAGCGCGCTGAACTTCTATCATGCCGACGACGTGTCGATGGTACGCGACCATCTGGAAGCAACGGTGGAGCGCAATGCGCCGTTTGAAATGGTAGCTCGCATCATCCGCGCAGATGGTAAGGAGCGCATCGTTCGCACCATCGCCACGTTACACAAGGGTGATGATGGTGAAGCGGAATCCCTGTTCGGCGTGTTCCGCGACATCACGGAAGAAAAGAAGAAAGAGGTCGATCTGCAATCCACGCTGGAGGAACTGGGCCGCTCCAACGAAGAGCTGAACCGCTTCTCCTATGTCTGCTCCCACGACCTGAAGGAGCCGGTGCGGCTGATCGAATCCATGGCCACGTTGCTCATCGATCCTGATTTCAATGTGGATGAGACAAAGCAGACCGAAATTCTCAAACGCATCGGCAGCAACACCTCGCGGTTGAAAGGCATCATCGACAGCCTGCTGGCCTATTCCCGCATCGACGCGCGGGTGGAGCTGGAAGATGCCGACCTGTCGAAAATCATGAAGGATGTGCTGGATGGCCTCGCGCTGGCCATCAAGGAACACAACGCCGTCATCGAGGTTGCCGACCTTCCCGTTATCAAGGGTGCATCGGTGCATTTCATGCAGCTGTTTCAGAACCTCATCGGCAACGCACTGAAATTCTCCGACAAACTAAAGCCCGTCGTAAAGCTCTCCACATCACAAACGGAAACCGGCTGGCTCTTCGTGCTGGAAGACAATGGACCGGGCATTCCAGCCGATTCGCGAAAAGACATCTTCAACTTGTTCAGCCGCTTACAGCGCCGCGACGAGGTGGAAGGCACCGGCCTCGGCCTGTCCATCGCGCAGCGTATCGTCATGCAATATGGCGGCACGATCGAATGCACCGACAGCGCGCTGGGCGGCGCGGCCTTCCACATCTACCTGCCGCACAAGGTGTCAGAAGATGGCTGATATGGTGATCCCGGAAATTCATTATCTCGATGATTCAGACGACGAGGCTTTCATCTCCAAGCTGCTGCTGGAACGGCAGCAGGTCAGCGTGCGGCTGAAGCATCACGTAACATACGCGTCTTTAAAAGCCGCGATGAAGAAACGCGATGCAGACCAGCCCATGGTCATTCTGGTCGACCTCAACATGCCGGGCATCAATGGCAACGAGGCGTTGAAACTGATCGACAAAGAATTCGGCGATGCGCGCCTGATCGCCGGCATGTGCTCCGGTTCCGATGATCCTGCCGACAGGCAAAACGCGTTCAAGGCTGGCGCGCATTTCTTCGTCAACAAACCACTCGACAAACAATGCCTTGCAGCCATTTGCGGAGTCATCGACCAATTGCACATCACTGAAAACGATGCCGCCACACAGTTGGTCTGGGCGGCGTAAAATCGCACGAAACAGGCAACCAGAAGAGGAAAATCCAGCGTAAAAATTCAGCGTAATACGGGCGGAACGTAGAACCTGAAAGAACGACCAAAATGACGAAAATACTCTTGATCGATGATAACGCCCACCAGCACGAGCTGTTTCGGTGTTACACGATGAATTCTGATGATCTCGAAATGCGCTACTCGCAGGAGCTGCAAGCGGCCGTCGATGTGATCGCCGAAGATATGCCCAACATCGTGCTGCTGGATAACCGTCTGCACCCGTTCACAGACTTCCGCAAAACTGTGCCCAAAATCCGCGAAGCAGGCTTCGACGGAAAAATCGTCGTCATATCCTCCGATGTCGATCACCCCGTCTTTCAGGACGCACCGAATTATGCAGTGCATTGCTGCATCGACAAAGCTGACCTCAATTTAAAAAACTTCCGAGAGAAGATGGTTATGATCGCCGATCAGCCTGCTGCAAGCGCCACTTGAAACGCGACCACTGATTGCTAACGGCGAACATCGGCTCGTTAGCCCGCCAGATATTTTGGCAACGCGAGCATATGTTTATGAATAACTGAACACGCCGCAGATCGTGCTGGTCGCGGCGAGCCTTTCATTGGGAGTTCATGTTTGCCTGCGCCATGCATAAGACGCCAGATATTATAGAACAGCACAGGCTGCTGACGTGGGTAGCAGGCGAAATCGACGCGGGCTGCATTCGTGCAACGGGCACCGAGACCATATCGCCGGTCAACGCTGTCTATATCCGCAAGGCGCACCAGATGGTCGAAACCGAACGTACCATCGGGAAGATTATGTTGGAAGGTTGGGGCCTCATCAGAAATCGACTTAGGTTTTAATGATCGGCAGACGGCAGACGCCGCGCACCTTCCGACAGTGTGACAGATGCAATTGCGAATACGAGCCCAAAACAGATCAGCACTGGCAACTGTGTGGAGGACGCGGAAAAAGGATCGCCAAAAACAAAAGTGAACGAAAGCAGGATGATGAATGACAGTGCTGCTGGCAGCGCCGCTGTCGTGGCCGGATATGTTCGGTATCCCGCCACTGTGCATGCCATCATCACGGTCATGAACATGGCCAAGTCGTCGCCTTGCAAACGGCTGCTGCCAAGGGAACCAGACACCACCACCCGTACGCCCTGAAACGCAGCGAAACTGGTTATCATCACAGTGTGGGTCGGCAATTCCTTGGTGAAGATAGAGACCAACGCTGCCGCCACGAATGGTGCAGCCCCATAGATCAAGGCAACATTTGCAACACTGCTCAGCTTGAAGGCCGGAATGAATGTGGCTGTCCCAAGGCCCATCATGACCGTGACGAAAAATGCAGGTTTACCGAGCACGCACATTTCGAGGACCGAATGCCTGCGCATTACCAGATAAATCAGCGTAAAGTTCGCAGCGGAAACACCGCGCCAAAAACGATATCCCCGATGGTGTGGGCGCCCATTTGGTAAATATGCCCGCAGAGCTGAAAACGATTGCAGGCAGGACAACTAGCGCGACACCTGTTGTTCAGGTCTCGGATTCTTGATTTTTCACAGCACGATTCTCAAAGAGATTGCGCTATCGATACTGGGTCGCTGCTGCCAACTATGCGTCAGTAGTAATTCAGTTCGATGCAATTCTACGAGGTTTGATCGTGTCCAAGGCAACAAGATTTTTCGAAGTCATTCAGCTTCTGCGCACTGCCAGAAAATCGGTCTTGGCGCACGATCTTGCAGCGACATAGGAGGTGTATATTCGAACGATATATCGTGACATTGCTACCTTGCAGGCCATGCAAATCCCGATTCTATGCGAACCTAGAATAGGCTGCGTCATGAGGCAGGGATGCGATCTTCCCCCGTCAATTTCGATGGGGATGAAGCGGAGGCTATTGCAGTCGGTTTGAACATGATCGCGCGAACCGGCGATCCAAAATTGTGGCAGGCCGCACGTCGTGCGTCGAGCAAACTGCAAACAATTGCTGCCAGAACCTGCAAATTGATTGCATCGTCATTGGGCGCGAAAAATATACCTGCGGTCGACCTGTCGAAGCTAAGGCTAGTTATCCGGCAAGAGCAGAAGATGAAACTAACTTACGCTGATGTGAAAGAACGATGAACGGTACGGGTTATCTGGCCTCTGGTGCTTATATGTTATGTCGACATGGCGCTCGCCGTTGCATGGTGCAAACTACGACAATCAGCGCACCACTTCAGGTTGGACCGTGTTTCAAAATGCACTTTCCTGGCTGATGAGTTCAAAGGCAAAGGTGATGCCCTGATCGCGGAATGGGAAAACACGCAAAGTCATGATACTGTCTCAACGAAGAGCTTGGCGAAACTTGATATGTAGAGCTCGACTTTACCGGCAGATCAAGTCTTCATTCTGCCTGTAAAGATGATAAAGTAAGCTAGGTTTAAATGTCCGCTTTTCGTTGAATTTCGAGGATCATGAAGTTTCTGGTTCCGGCCAAATGCGGTCCTCGCCGCGTAGTCCAGCAAGCAAGATACGGATATTCTCCTTGCTGGCGGAGCGCTTGCGTGTCTTGCGACGGATGTCCTTCGCCGTCCGATCGGCGGCATCCTGGTGGAGTTCTGTCTTCTGTCTCATCGGTCACTCATCGTGGGTGATGATGAGCCAGACCACTCCGTTAGAAAATCAGCGCGTGCTATTCCATTGGTGCTGACGCCGGACTTAGAGGGTACGCGTTGACCTGCGCCCCATTTCTTAATCCAGTTTTGGGTAGAATTTGTCATCTTTAAGGAGGCGGATTATGAAGCGATCACGGTTCAGCGACGAACAGATCATCGGAATTGTGAAGGAGCAGGTCTCCTCTGCCGATTGCTGAGGTTTGCCGGAAGCATGGTGTCAGCACGGCGTCGTTCTACAAATACAAGGCGAAGTTCGGCGGCATGGATGTGTCTGACACCCGCAAGTTGAAGGCCTTTGAAGACGAGAACGCCAGGCTAAAGAAGCTGCTGGCGGAGCAGATGCTCGACAATGCCATGCTGCGAGACATCAACGCAAAAAAGTGGTGACGCCCGCCGCCAGAAGGCAAGCCGTGGCGCACCTGTGCGAGACGCACGGCGTGAGCGAGCGGCGGGCGTGTTCCACTTTGGACATTGATAGGTCGACGGTGCGCTATACAAATGTGAAGCCGAATGACGCCTATCTGCGTGAGGCCATGAAGGCGGTTGCGGCGGAACGCTGCGACGGATGTATCGCGAGGAGAAGCTTCAGGTGCGCAAGCGTAGCGGCCGCAAGCGGGCGTTGGGGACGCGTCGATCGATGGTCGTGCCAAGCTGTGCCAATGAACGGTGGAGCCTCGATTTCGTGTCGCACGCCTTCACCGATGGACGCAGGTTCAGGGTGCTGGCTGTAGTTGATGACTTCAGCAGGGAATGCCTAGCGCTCGTCGCTGATACGTCGCTGATACGTCGCTGTCCGGCCTGCGGATGACACGTGAGCTGGATGCGATCATCCAACGGCGTGGACGACCACGCACGATCGTCTCTGACAACGGGACTGAGATGACCAGCATGGCGGTCCTGAAGTGGTGCCAGGAAACGGGCGTCGAATGGCACTACATCGCGCCCGGCAAGCCGATGCAGAACGGCTTCGTCGAGAGCTTCAACGGCAGCTTCAGGGATGAATGTCTCAACGAGACGCTCTTCTCGTCCGTGCGGCAGGCCCGCCAACAGATCAGTGAATGGAAGGAAGACTACAACCGGGAGAGACCACATTCCTCGCTGGGCGACATCACGCCCATCGAGTTCGCCATGAAAACGGCGCTGCAAAAACAGGCCGCATAAGGCCATCAATCAACCGACGAATTCTCCCTATGGCTGGAGGGAAGTCGGATCGCAGGTCAGCCAATCAGACTGAGGCTAAGCTCTACGTCGCTCATAACTGGCCACTTGCGGCGAGATGCTCACGAACCAGCCTGTTTATTTCACTATGGAAGTCGGCAGGCGCGCGGTTTGGTCGCCATTGATAGGTTTCCCAGGCAACTCCAGGCTGTGAGCTTATCGATCATGTCGGTATTGCGTCCGCTGGGATCCTCAAGAAACTGATACGGCAGAACCGCAAATTTCACATCGTTCAACGGTACGTGCCGAGCATATGCCACTTCGATGGCGGAAGCGCGTCGATCCGGACGATTGCTGCCGACAGAAGCCAGTCTTGCTATCTTACCGAATGTTTTTGGACCGGAATCCCAGTCTGGAATGTCCTTTCCAAAGTCTGACCTCAACTTGCCATCGTAATAATCGGCAGAATTCCCGAAAGCCCATGCAATATGATTGTTGACAGCTCGGAGTGTTTCTTCGAGCGCATAATCTTCAAGATACACTGCGGGGCTGGCCCCCTCATCGAGGGCGCCGCCCGTGTCAAAAGGGTATACATGATAAGGAGCGCCGAGATTTTCCGTACTGACCAGGAAAAAATGGGAAATAATCGAGAATGTCATTCTTCTGGTCTTCGCCCAGTAACTTGTATGCTGGACGCATCGCGAAAAAATATATGAGATTCTCCCCCAGTGCCTTGCAGACACGGGATTCGATTTAATCTGCTCGAATAATCTCGCGGGCCACCCCAACCGCTGTAACATGAGCGAGATAGAAATCCGCATTTGCGGAGATCGCCCGACCCCGGAGAATACAGTTCGGGATTCCGCTTGTTCGTCTTTTCAATACTGCCACACAATGCGTTCCTACTTCCAAAATGATTTCATCTATATACGGTCTCTACGGCATCTTCGCCAATGCAAGGCTATAACAATGATAGAGCAGAGCTAAACATGGCTGTAAGCATTAATGCTCTCGGGCCGGATCAGATAGCTAATGCACGCTTGCTCTCATTATGATTGAACGCATCGGCGTAAATTTGCACGGTTACTGTGGAACATCCTTCTTCGCGCAATGCTTGTTTCCAGTTATTCGCGATCATCTCCGCCATCTGGAACGCCTTCTGCTTAGCATCGACAGGCGTAATGTCGAAAAACTCACAGGCTTCTAGCGCGATATCAAGCGAGGCGTGGAACGAACCGCCCTGGACGATACCGGTCTCCAGAACCCTGTGCCGTGATGGTGAGGGATTGATGTTGAAGGCTGGTGACAGCCGCCAACGATCACCACCTGCATAGATGAATCCGTGGTTCTTCAGATGATCGTCCTTGTTTGACACGAGGATCGTGAAGACGATCCGCCGCCAGAGCTCGTGCAGGTCATCCACGGGCTTGCTGGAAATCTGCCGGATCACATCTGCGATATCCGTATAGTAGCCGCCTTCGTCACCCTGCCAGTCCAGCGCGGTTCTCGCTGAAATATAAGGGATGCGCGTCTCACCGCGGCGGTCGAACCGCCGTATGAGCGCGATCGGGCTGTCACTGTCCCGTAACTCCAACTTCGCCTCGGCAACCCGCAATCCGCACATGGCCGCAAGTTTCAACGTGGCGACCTCTGCGCGTTCGACAGGCTTGGTGTCCTGCGCGGAGGTGAACTTGGCAATCCAGAGGTGGCCATCCCCCTCGACATTGGCCTTCGGGCGCGCGCCGCCGAGCGAGCCGGCAATACCGGCCAGATCGCGCGCCTCTTCCTCCGCGCCACCAGGATCGCGTTCGAACCGCTGGGTAAGCCCGCGCAACCGTTCAAGCTCGACCAGACGCGGGATCGTCGGCGTCAGGTCGGACAGCGGCTCCATGTCTTCGCCGAGAAACCGTAACGCGCCCTGCCGTGTGCGATCGTCGGACAGCACGAGATAGTCGAACTCGCTGAGACCGCCGCCGAGCGCCTTGGTCATCAAAGCCCGCCCCCAGGAATCCGGTGCGGCGTCGGCAAAGCATCCGGACAATGCCGAACGCTTGTCCTCCTTGCCGGTGCTGAAATGGCGGCCTTCGCGCAGGGGTAATCCGGGCGACAGCGCGAAATGGTCGGATGCGGCCAGCCATTCGTCGGCGTACTCAAACTGCGAATGCTGACGCCGCCCGTCACTCTCAAAGCGCAGACGGCCGACGACACGCTTGCCTTCTCCAAGGGCGACGATCGCTTCCGGCATCAGAAACCGACCCCTTCTTCATCATCCGCATCGGACAAGGGGGCGGAGTGGCCTTTGTCGGATGGCGGTGATCCGGGTTTTCGCTTTTTATCGATCCGTTTGGGGAGCGCTTCCCGATCAAGAAGCAGCCCGGTATCGTCGGACCCGGCATCAAGAAAATCGGAAATGCGCTCGATCTCGCCAAGGACGAGGCAAGCCATCGCCAGCGTGCCAATGCTGACACCGTCGTCGCCTTTCTCCAGGCGTGTGATGGTGCTTTCGGACACACCGACCCGCTCGGCGAACCCCTTTACGGAGATGCGTCGCTTCAAGCGCGCAGTCTTGACGTTCGCGCCCAGAGCCTCAAGCGCCCGCCGTGCGTTCAGTGAACTTATATTAACTGCCATATCTGACGCTCTTCCAGTTATTAGCCGTCAAATATGACTGTTTGCGGAAAAAACGTGTGGGCGCAACTATCCTTGACAGTTATGCCAAGAGTTCAGCAACTGGTTGAGAACCCAGTTCAGCTTTGTCTCTCTTTTATGGCCATGGCGATATAAAGATATAATTTCAAAGCTCAGCGCCTATTCACTTTAGTGATCATGAATTTTGTCGCCTGTGGGGCGACCAAATTAGCCAGAGACACCGTGACAATGCCAGCCGACCGAACGTTGGGATAGAGCTCTGACAGCCGATACTTCTAGGAGACCAATATTTTCGCACCTCTCATTCTGATGAATGAATCCGACGGCTGTCCGCACCTCATATATATTGTAGAAATTTAGATTGATATCATAATAATCAGTAATTTTCTAAGAAATACTGAGGATGGTTCTGAAATGCGGTTGATTGAAAAAACAGACGGGTTTTCTGTCCAAGCAATATCAGGGACGCGCGCGGTCATGCTCGCCATGAATGCGCGCAAAAATGCACTGGATGGATTCCTCGGCTTTGGGGTCGGAATAAAACCCGCAGTTGGTGACGCCATTCGTTGGCTCAACGGGTTCAAATGCTTCCAATAAGTTGAACCCGATCCGGAACGAGCGGAACGTTTCAAAACCGCCGAACACCCGGTGCAGGATTTCAAATGGGGTCATTATTGGGCCGAGCTGGACACCGAATACCACTATGTGATCCGCCCAATGTTTCGGCCAGCGAACGGCGATTCATCCAACCTGCGCGCGGGAACGGATATCGAGATCACTGTCCGAACCGAATCCAAAGACGACGGCACCCACTCGATCTTATTCAATCGTGGGGCCATTATCAGTCAGGCCTATGCCGAGAAATTTGAGCAAGGGAGTTTGCTAACACAGCAAGAGCTGGCCGATGAGCTTAACGATCCCGAAGCAGAGCCTACCAAATGGATCTCGCGCGGGCTGCTGGAAGGCGCTCTGTCCTTCATCGCGCAGGCGCGTGACAGTCGTTTCAGCCTGCATTGCGGGTTTTATGAATTGACCTACCTGCCCATATTGCAGGCACTTGCCGACGCTGCGGCGCGCGACGTGCGGCGTGCGGGTTGAGGTCGCCTTCGAGGCAGACTTCTTCAAACGCAGCGAGAACCGCCGGGTCGAAACCAAATATGGAAAGATGAACCGCGCTGCCATCGAGCCCTTCACCGGTCGAGCCAATCTACACTTCAAAGAGCAGATCAACTTTATCGCGCTGACGCACAACAAGTTCATTGTCCTGAAAGAGAACGGCCACCCGACACAGGTCTGGACGGGGTCGACCAACATCACCGAATCCGGATTTTGCGGTCAAAGCAACACCGGACATATCGTCCGCGATGAAGCGGTCGCAAGAACCTATGCGGACTACTTCGAATTGCTTGCTGTCGATGCACAGCGCGAAGACATGAAAGCGTTCGCCGCGCAGCATAATCCAGATCCGAATGAGCAGTTACCGCAGAACAGCATAACGCCGCTGTTCTCGCCGCGGCCAGGCTCCGCCATGCTCGATTGGTACGGTCGTCGTATCGAAGAAGCGCAACAGACGGTGATGCTGACCTCAGCTTTCGGCGTTACTACGCGGCTTGCAAAATATTTTGACAATGATCGCGACTATCTGCGCTACGTGCTGATGGAGCAAAGTAGCCGGGGCGAAGGCGCTCAGGACATGGTCGAGCGGGACAGGGACACGCGTGTTGTCTTTGGTCAGGGCCTCGGCATCGTCGGAAGTATGGGCAATTGGCGCGAGGTCCCGGGCTTCGAGCTCGAACATTGGATGTGGCGGGAGCATCATTTCCGGTCATCCGGCCACGTGTTCTTCATCCACACGAAATATATGGGCGTCGATGTCATGACCGACGATCCATTGATATTTACCGGGTTGGCAAATTTCTCTCCCGACTCACTTACCAGCAATGATGAAAACATGCTCCTCATTCGTGGAGATACCCGGGTCGCCGACGTCTATGTCACCGAGTTTTTCCGCCTGTTGAACCATTTCTACTTCCACTAGGTCGCCAATCGGAAAGCCGAAGACGGGAAAAGCGATCCCAATATCCGTTTTCTGCAGGAAGACGATGGGTGGGTTGCCGGTCATTTCCGTGCCGAAAACTATCGGTCCAGGCGACGTGAGCTGTTCGGCGTGCCGGCCTAAGTTCCAAATTAATAATCAAAACAAAATTGATTTTTTTGGAGGGGGAAGCCTTTCCCTGCGGTCGAGCCTGTAGTCTCGCCCTACCCCTTCAGCGGGGAGACCCCGCAACGCCCCCTTTAGAGGAAGAGGCCTGCGGCTGTCGCCGTGACGGGTTTGGAGGTCGAGAGAGAGGTTCTCGGACCGTCCGTCTAGGAGAACAGCAACGACAATGATGTAAATGACGAGCGGCCACCCCGCGCTGTCACCGGTCCGGACTACGGTCGCATCTACGACCACGAGCTGGTCTCGACCCTGCAGCGCATCGCAGGAGACTGCGTTGGCGATTCGCGCTGGAAGGTTCCGGGCGTGCTCAACTGGTCGAGGGGCGTCTACAACCCGAATGTCGACGTCACCAAGGACACTACAACGCTCTACGCCTCGGACCGCGACGTCTTTAACTTCGCCTTCTCAAAAAAAGCATGATCGCGGATGGGGATAGAGGCCGCCAGTGCGCCGCCGGTTCGAGCACAAGGCCGATGATCGAATGAGATATCGCGCATCCGAGAAGCTTGAGATCATCAGATTGGTGGAAAAGTCACATCTGCCGACAAAGCAGACCATCGACAGGTTGGGTATTCCCCGCACCACGTTCTATCGCTGGTACGACAAGTACCTGACCGGTGGGGCTGAGGCTCTGGAGGACCGTTCTCCCAAGCCTTTGCGCGCCTGGAACCGCATTCCCGATGATGTTAGGAAGCGGATCGTCGATATGGCACTGGACGAACCAGAACTGTCGCCACGCGAATTGGCCGTTCGGTTCACAGACACCCAGCGCTACCCTCGCGCTGGTCACTTGGACCAGTGGCGTTCCTGCGCGCTCGATATCCGAAGCCAGCGTCTATCGATTGTTGAAGGCGCACGATCTCATCACCAGTCCGGCCTTCGTCGTTATCAAGGCAGCCGATGAGTTCCCCTATGTTTTGGGAGACAAAACCACGGCTATTAACCAGATGTGGCAGACGGACTTCACCACCATCAAGGCTTGTCCTCGGACTTGATCCGGGGATCGTCGGTTGGGGCTGGTACTATCTATCGACCCTCCTCGACGACCCCCGGGTCAAGCCCGAGGGCATGCTTCTCACGCTACGTGGTGGCTTGGAAGCTGTGCACCACCATGAAGACCAGCGATGTGACCGACACGCTGGAGCTGGCTCTACAGACTTCCGGTTGCGATCAAGGTGCTGTTCGTCACAAGCCACGCCTGCTGTCCGACAACTGTTCCAGTTACGTCTCTAGTGAACTCGCAGATTGGCTGGGATCGCAGAACATGGATCACGTTCGTGGCGCTCCGTATCATCCACAAACGCAGGGCAAGATCGACCATGTCGGAGACATGCTTCCAGCATGGTGGCACTAGACCCTGAAGAACCGGATCCTGCTGGAGAACACCTTTCTGCCCGGTGATTTCAAAGCCAGCATCGAGCGCTTCGTCGAGCATTACAATCACCACCGCTACCACAAGAGCCTGCGGAACCTGACGCCTGCCGACGTCTACTTCAGACGTGGCCAGACCATCTTACTCGAACGCGAAAGGATCAAACGAGACACGTTTAAACAGCGGCGTTTGCAATACCGCAACCAAGCCGCATAAAATCAACCAACAGATGAGCCAAGCTCTCGCTCAAACTAAGCTGCAATCCCTCCCAAAAACCCTGACGACGGACACCACAATAGCCCGGGACCGGACGTCGAATGTCAGCAATGGCGGGCCGAAGGCAAGGCCGGCATGTTCAGCAATGAATATGTGTTCGGGGAGGTGACGGGATTGGTGCTGGGAAGCATCCGCAGCAGAACCGGGCGGGGCGAAGGTGTTTGTCACCAACGCCGAGACTACCGGCAAGAGACGAAGACCTTCGCTTCGCTGGCTCATCTTTGCGCTCACGCTGTTGGCCTCTTGGCCTTCGCTGCGCGGGCGCGGCAAGCTATTGCCGGGCGGCTCTTCGCCGCCTGCTCATTTTTACGGTGTCACCATTCGCAAAGGGCGAATGGCGACACCTTGCTTATCGTTTGGACGCCGGAAGGCGGATCGAGGTTTTCACACGCCCGCAATCCACCCACCGCCGTCATCCCCGCCCCCGGGTCAAGCCCGAGGACAGGCTCCGGCGGGGACCCACTTTCCAGCGGATGACATTGTTGGCGATTCAGTTGGTTGCTGACCGGCGTGGCAGCAAAGTAGCCGCCGCCACGTCTTGCGGAGGAGTGGGTCCCCGCTTTCGCGGGGATGACAGCTGTATGATTGGCTGGGATCAGCTCTCTTTGACCGGCGGCTCGTCGCCGTCATTGCGGTCCATCGTGGTTTTCATTTCCTCGATGCCCTGTTGAACGCGCTCGCGCAGCACTGCCATGTTGTCGGACGTGGTGTCTCGCATGGCGGAGCCTACGGCACCTGCGGTTTCCAGCGTGCGCTCGAAGCTGCGCTGGGTGAAGGCCACCTGTTCAGCCAGCAGCTCACGCGCCGTTTCGCGGTTCATGCCACCTTCGCGGGCGGTTTCCACCATCTTGGTGATGTCAGCCAGCGTCGCTTCCAGCGCCTTGCGCTGTTCGGCCATCACGGCTTTCGTGCCTTCAGTGGTGTTGCGGGCAGCCTTTTCCATCGCGGCAATGTTGGCGCGGTGATGGGCCATCATGTCGTCGACCGTCACCGTGGGCAGGCGCAGATTGGTGCCGAAATTGCGGAACGCGTCGAAGAAGGGGCCAGCTGGATTGCTCTTATCGTCTGCCATGTGATTGTCTCCCGTTGAAAATTTCTGTGGGGGTAACGGCGAAGGCCGTGATCCCGTTGCATAATTTTAAAACAGCGTGATGTCGAAACTGTGCAGGATAACGCCTGCCACCGCACCAATCGCCATGCCGTTGAAGCGGATATATTGCAGATCAGCGCCAACATTGGCCTCGATCAGCGTGACCAGCCGCTTGAAGTCCCAGGAGCGTACCTGATCGGTGACGAAAGCGGAAACTTCGTGCTTGCGGGCCTCCACCAGCAGCAAAAGCGCGGTGACCATGCCCTCGTTGATATCGTGGCGCAGCTTGTCATCGGCGGAAACGCGGGCAGCGAGACTGACCAGCATCGATGCCAATTCGCGGGCCAGAACAGACTTATCGCGGGAAGCGTCGGCGGCCACATAGCGCTGGAGATTGTGCCAGATGCCATCAGCGAGATTGGCGAGTTCGGGGCTGTTGAGAAGATCGTTCTTCAACCGCTCTACACGACGGGCAAATTTCTTGTCGCTCTTCAGGCGGGTAACGTAGTCGCCGAACAGTTCGCGCACTTCCTCGCGCATGGGGTGTTCGGGGTCGGCGCGTACCTCGGCGAGCAGCGTGGAGCCGGATTTGACGATTCGGCTGATGATCGTGGACTCTGCTTGGACGACATAAAGCAGCGTCGGTAGCTCGTCGGCGACGTGCTTTCGCAGCGTGTCCAGCGTTGTTTCGTCGTGGAGCAGACGGTCGAGGGCTGACAGAATTTCGTCGGTCAACTGTGTCATACGCCGGTCGTGGGTGAAACTGTCGACGAGGTTTGCTGCCAGCGGCGCGATCTGCACTTTGGATATTTGTTTGCTCACCTCGTTGGTCGCAAATGTCTTGAAGCCTGAATTTTCGATAGCGCCCAGCACTTCCGGCACCATTTTCAGCGCCAACCGGGAAAGGTTCTCCGCGCGTTTGTGATCTGCGATATAATCGGCAGCGTGGCGGGCGAAGTCGATCTCTTCGAGTTTTTCGCGCACCAGTTCCGGCTTCATGAAGTTGTCTTCAATGAAGGTGCCCATGTTTTCGGCAATCCGCTCCTGATTGGAGGGGATAATAGCGGTGTGCGGAATTTTCACGCCTAGCGGATGGCGAAACAGCACGACGACGGCATACCAGTCGGCCAGCCCACCGATTGTCGCAGCTTCTGCGGCTGCTGCCACGAAACCCAGCCATGCGGCCTGCGCGGGAAAGGCGCTCATGCCCCAGCGGGCGGTGAGAAAAATTGCGAAACAACCGATAAGTGCTGCAACGGCCACACGTTTGATGCGCGCCAGCCGTGCGAGCCGCTCTTTATCCTGCGCGGTCAAATCGATGTTATGATCGCGGCTCATCTTCGGGCTGGGTGCTTTCTACATACTTTCCACGGTGAAACGGGAAACGCTCCGCAATCCGTTTGGTTCTTAGTTATACCGCTTGGTGTGGCGCATGGCGGGCGTGCAGGGAAGCGAAAAGGAACAATCGCCCATATCAGTAGGGTGCTTTGAGGCCACCTAAATCGCACTGCAACACGATAAAATGAAAAATCTGAAAATTTCTTATCACTAAAATTCAATGACTTAATCAAAATTGCACGACTTACGCTTACGTAAGATGTATTATTTTGTTGCAACGCACAAAAATCGGCCTAGATAGGGTTTGTCACCGCGACGCTCATGCCAATTGAGGGTGAGCCTACCGCAGAACCGCTTGAACCAAGGAAACATGACAATGACCAACAAGACCGCAAAAACCATCAAAACCGACGACACCATCAAAGCTGAAGACGTGACCACGGCCGCTACCCGCGCCACGACGAAAGTTGCCGAAGGCACTCGTGAGTTCGTTCGTCGCTCCGCTGCAACCGCTAAAGAGCGTGCTGATGACCTGTATGAAGGTTCCGAAAAACTGAACACCACACTCGAAGGCTCCTTGAAGCGTATGGCTTCCGGTTACGTCTCCATGCTGGGTTCCGTTGCAGAACTGACCCACAACAACGTCAACCGCGCACTGACAACCGTCGAAAAACTGGCAAACGCCAAATCGGTTTCTGAAGCCGTCCGCATCCAGTCCGACTATGTTCGCGACAACACTTCCGCAAACGTCAACTACGTGCGTGACGCTGCTGAAACCGTCCGCGACGTTGCTTCCGATGGCTTCACCGTTGCACGCGAAAGCGCGATGAACGTGTGGCCATATGGCAAGAAAGCCGCCTAACGGCGACTTTTAAGACCAGACTCTCCGCGGGCCATTTTCCTCCCAGATAGGCCCCGGAGCATAGCGGCCCCGTCGAACCTCCTCCCGGTTCGGCGGGGTCTTTTTCGTTTTCAGTGGCAATTATCCCCGCCCGCCAAATCACGACTAAACTGTGCGGCATCGTTCACGAGGCTAAGCGGAGTGATATGTCACAGATGAACCAACTGTGCTGACGGGTTTAGCGATAAAACTCCGGTCAACTCAGTTGCCCGTCAGGCTTTTGGTGGGCTTTCGTTTGAGGTCGCATCAATTGTCTTGCGCGGTTTTAAGAAGTCCGGACGACCCCTAGGCGCATTTGGTGCTTTACCAGCCAGAGCGCTGGCGCTGACCACAGCAGGTGGTGCAGCGGCTGAGCCGGAACCGGGCCGCGGGCCGCCTGATGGTGCGGTTGGCAGAGTGGGCACTGCTCCCTCGACACCGCCTTGCGAACCCTGATTGCGGGACGCGATTTCCGCCTTGCGGGCATCCACTAGCTCCTGCAGTTTTTTCGCATATTCTTCGCGGGTATCGAAGAATTCGACGTTGCCACTGTTCAGACGCAGCACCATATCAACTGCCGCCAACACCTGTTTGCGCTGGGTGACCAGAACAACAGTGTGGCCATCATCCTTTGCAGCGAGCAGCGCTTTGTGAAGCGCGATTTCGCCGTCTTCGTCGAGATTGGCGTTGGGTTCGTCCAACACCATGATCTGCGGATTGCCGTAGAATGCACGGGCCAAACCGATGCGCTGGCGCTGGCCACCGGACAGACCGGTACCGCCAATGCCGACGCGGGTTTCGTAAGCGTCGGGCAGATTTTGAATGAGCGACTCAACCTGCGCTTTTTTCGCCGCTTCGCGGATCATCGCGTCATCGGGTTGCGGATCGAAACGGGCAATGTTCTGCGCGATCGTGCCGGGCAACAAATCAACCTGCTGCCCGAGATAGCCGATATGGGGGCCGATCTGCTCAGGATCCCAGTTGGTGAGGTCGTGCCCGTCAATGCGCACGGAACCGGATTGCGGAACCTGCGCGCCAACGAGCAAACGCGCGAGTGTCGACTTGCCTGAACCGGAAGCCCCCACGAGGCCGAGAGATTGACCCGGTTTAAGCGCAAACGAAACACGATTGAGAATGGGAGGAGCGGATGCGCCGGAACGGTCCATAACTAACACGCCCTGCACATCGATCGCGCCCTGCGGTGTTGGCATTTCTGTGCGGGGCATAGGGTCGCCCTCGCGCTGCAACATGGCCTGCACGCGCTTCCAAGCTTGGCGGGCGGACACCATTTGCTTCCACGAGCCAATGGCCTGATCGATAGGTTGAAGACCACGGCCTGCAATAATCGAAGATGCGAAGATCGCACCGGCAGTCATTTCCTGCTGCAACACCAGCAAGGCACCGACGCCCAAAATGGCAATCTGCAAGCCCAAGCGGAGTGTGCGCGACAAGCCTGTGATCCAGTTATTGCGTTGCTCAAGCTTGTCCTGCGCGATGAGTTTTTCCGCGTTGAACGAACCCCAGCGGGCAATGCCGTTTTGCATCATGCCCATGGCGCGCAGCGTTTCAGCGTTTTGCGACAGCGCTTGCGACATGGCACCGGCACCGGCCTGTTGCTGGCCAGCTTCCAGCGAAGGACCGTTGATGAGCCACTGGTTGAAAATAGCGAGTGCGGCCAGAACTATGACACCGGCCAGTGTCATCCAGAACAACACCGGGTGAATGAACCAAAGGATGCCGATAAACAGCGGCGCAAAGGGTGCGTCCATCAAAGCAAAGACAGCGCGGGAGCCGACGAAGCCACGCACCTGATTGAGATCGTTAATACCGTTTCCAGCAGCCTCCGGCGCGCGGTTACGGCTCATCATGGCGCCAAGCACTTCCGAACCCAACATGACTTCGAGACGGCTTGCAGCACGGGAAGCGAGTATGCCGCGCAGGGCTTCCATCAGGCCCAAAACTACCAGACAGATTGCTGCAAAGATCGACAGGAACGTCAGCGTGCTCATGGACTGCGAAGTCAGCACGCGATCATAAATCTGCAGCATGTAGAGAGGCATTGTGAGCATCAGCAGGTTCACCACGAAGGAGAACAGTGCAAGCCACCAGCAGGCTCGTTTGAAGGCCGCCGAGGCCTGTTTCAAAGCTGTCATGATATTCCCGCTCCTATCGGCAAATGCCGCACCGGCCAACAATCTGTCCGACAAGCCCTACCCCACTTGTTCTCTTCAATGAAGCGGCATGGTTACCGTTCGGTTACGGCGTGGCACAAGGTTAAGCAGGCTGCGCAGCAGGACCAATGAGATTCATCACAGCATGTTACGCGGGTCTTTGTGCTTTGAGGTGCGCAGAAAACTTAGGCTGACGGCTCCCACAGACCGCGCAACACGTCGATAGCGGTCGCTTTCACAGGGTCCATCGTTGCCTGTAAAATGCGGTTGCGGTCGAACTGGTCCGGCTCCGCGGCCAGGCCGTCGCGCAGGGATTTACCGAAAGCCATGCGCAGTTCTGTGCCGATGTTGAATTTGGCGACGCGGCTGTTTGCGGCGAGCCAGCGGCGGTCGATATTGGCAATGCCACTGCCGCCGTGCAGCACAAGTGGCGCGGTGGTGCGGGCTTCTATTTCCGTCAGCAACTCGCGGTCGATGGTTGCCGCCTTCTCCTGTTGCAGATGCACATTTCCGATGGAGATTGCCAACGCGTCCGGCTCCACGGCAGCGTCGTAGCGGGCAACTTCTTCGACAGATGTGCCATGAGAAGCTGCACCATCGGTATAACCCACAACGCCAACTTCGCCCTCAAAGGAAGCATTGGCAGAACGTGCGGCTTCCGCGATTTTGCAACTCGTCGCGATGTTCTCATCCACGGGCAGCAATGAGCCATCATACATAATTGACGTAAAGCCGTGCTCAAGACCGGCGATGCACTCGTCGAGCGCTTTGCCGTGGTCGAAGTGGACGGCCACCGGCACGCTGGCGGCGTCAGCCAAATGGCGCATCATCGGGCCGATGAGGTTCACCGGCATATGGGCCCGCGCACCCGGCCCGGCTTGCAGGATAAGTGGGCAACCGACCTCTTCGGCAGCGTCCACATAGGCGCGGGCGTCTTCCCAACCGAGTACGACCACGCCCGCAACAGCGCGGCGTTCACCGAGAGGGGCAGCGTTGGTATCGGCGAGCATCCGTGTGATGGAAACGGCAGGCATGTACGGACTCGTTCTTTATGCAGGAAGGCAAGGTCGGGAGGCTAACGCCTCACTTGAACTTGGCGATCATGTCTTTGATGCCGGGGATGGTTTCGATCTGCCACGCATGGTCGGGCTGGAAATACTGCACAAGCGGGCGCTGGGACAGGCCGCCGAGAATGGTGAAATAATACATCTCGTAGCCAGGCGCGACGACACAGGGGTGGAACCCTTTGTCCAGCACGATGGTGGACCCGTCTGTCAGATGCCACGCATCGCCGGTCTTGCCGTCTTCGCGCTGTTCGAGTTGCAGGCCAAAACCGTTGTCGGGCTTGAAGCGGAAATTATAAGTTTCGTCGTGGCGGCTCTCGTCCGGCAGGCGATCGGTGTCGTGCTTGTGGGGCGGGAAGCCCGACCAGCCGCCTTGGCCCACGGTGAACAGTTCCGACACCAGTAAGCGGCCCACGCGGTCGTTATATTTCGTGCCGAGAATGTGCTTGATCTTGCGGTGGGTCTTGGTGTCGTCGGAGCCGTATTGCACCAGATCGAGATCGGCCTCGCGCACGTCGAAGGGCGTGAGCACCTTGTCGTATTTTGCGCCCGCCACGAACACTTCTGTTTCGGTGACGGCTTCCATAACGGCTTTTGCGCCGACGGGCACATACAGCCCTTCCGGCTCACCACCCCACACATCGCCGGTGCGGTTGCCGAGGTTCTCGAACCGCTCGCCTTCGACGTCGACATGCACAGTGCCGGTGGCGGGTACGATGCAGGTTTCGTAGCCGGGTGTTTGATATTCGAAGGCCTGGCCGGGCTTCAGTTTGACGATGTTGAAATAGTTCAGCGGAACGCGGCTGTCCTCGACATCCACGATGGGAGCGTTGGCATTGTCATGGGGCGGAAAGTGCATCGGATAGCCTCAGGCGGTTTGCGAAGAAGGGGCAGACATAAAGTCAGCGAGTTCAATTTCGGTGGGCATAGCGGGCGCGCAGCCGACGCGGGTGACAACGATGGCGGCGGCTGCAGAGCCACGCGCGACGCAAGTGCGAAGATCGACATCACGCATGAAATTATGGGCGAAACTTGCCATGAAAGCATCGCCCGCACCGGTGGGTTTAATGGCGGTGACGGGGTAGATGCCGGTGTCGAAACTGTCGCCGTCGCGTCCGTCGCCCCCACTGCCATCAAATGTGATCGAACCATCTGCGCCCCGTTTGTAAACGCAGATGCGTCCATCGGTGGCCAGCGCCTCAGCGTGGGCGCGGCCCTTGTCGTAATCGCCAGCCAGCACACCGAACTCGTCATCATTGCCGATGATGATGTGGCACTTTTCGGCAGCGGCTCCGCAAACCTGCGCGGCCTCCTCGACGGACGCCCAGCTATAGGCGCGGTGGTCCACATCGAACATCACCGTGATGCCGTGGGCCTTGGCCATGTCGATTGCGGTCAGTGTTGCGGTGCGCGATGGCTCCTTCGCCAGCGATGTGCCGGTGAAGATGAGCGCGTTCACCGTCTCCCACTCGACCCATTCGACGTCTTCAACTTGCAGGTTCAGATCGGCGGCATCGTTGCGGTAGATAACGGTTTGCGTGTCGCCGGTGCGGGTCTCCGACAGGGCAAGCGTTGTGCGGACTTCGCTGCGTTCCACAACGACATTGTCCGTACCGATGCCGTAGGGGGCGCATTGGTTGAGCGTATATTTGCCCACCGCATCATCCGACACGCGACCCAGCAGCGACACGCGGGAACCGAGGCGACCGAGGCCAGCAGCGATATTGCCGGAGGAGCCGCCAAGCGCGGAGGTGAAGGTGAGCGCGTCTTCGATCTTCGTGCCCGGCGGGTCCGGATAAAGGTCGAGGCCCGCGCGGCCCAGAACTATGATGTGCGGATTATCCATTTTTCGGCTCCCACCAGCAGTCGTGCCAAGCGCCATCGGCTTCCGCGCTGTCGGCAGCGGCTTCGGAGAAGAACACGCCTCGCGCTCCGTCGGTCACATCGGGCACAAGCACGGTGCCTGCTTCCAGCGTAATGCCGTTCAGTTTCGCGTCCAGCGCCACGGCGATTTCGGTGTAGAGATTGCACCACGCATCGGGCAGTGCCTCGGCATGGCCGCGTGGCAGGCGCACCAGCTTTTCAGCTTCCGGCAAAATCCCCGCGCCGTGGCCACGTGATATGATGCGGGTGGCTTCACCTATTGGCGTGTAACGCAGAAATTCCGGCTCCTGCTGGTCCCATTCGATGCCGCCCGCTTCGCCATAAATGCGAATCCGTAAACCACAAGCGTTGCCGGGGGCCGCTTGGGTGCACCATAGCGTGGCAGGAATACCGCCTTCCAGCTGCAGCTGCATGAAGGCGGTGTCCTCCAGCCCCGTCGCAGTGCCGCATTGATGGAAGCGGGCCGAGACCTTCCGCGCCGGACGGTCGGTGATGTGGGTGAGCAGATGGAACGCATGGGTGCCGATATCGCCGGTCACGCCAGTGCGACCGGACTTTTGCGGGTCGTCGCGCCAGCGGCCCGTGCCGTTTCTTTTTGGTCCGGCGGCGTGCTCCTGCACATATTCCACATGGGCCTGCCGCACCGTACCGATCATGCCCGCCGCCACCATCGCCCGCGCCTGCCGCGCCATGGCGTGAAAGATGTAGGGGTAGGTGACCGCGAAAAAATGACCGCCTGTGCTGGCCTGCTCGGCAAGCTGTTCTGCCTCAGCCCAATGGGCGGTCATGGGCTTGTCGCACACCACGGCGATGCCAGCGTCCATGAAGGCCTTTGCGATGCGCGCGTGGGTGTGGTTCGGCGTGCAGATCGCCACCGCGTCGATACCATTGTCGCGCGCGGCTTCCGCCTTCGCCATATCTGCGTAACTTGCGTAACTGCGGTCCGGGGCGATGCCCCAATCGGCAGCGGAGGCCGCCGCGACATTGGGCTTGGACGACAATGCACCGGCCACGATATCCCAGCGGTTCGACATACGAACGCCCATGGCGTGCCACTGGCCAACAAGCGCACCGCGCCCGCCGCCGACGAAGCCGATGCGAAGTTTGCGCGATGGGGCAGGATAGGAAGGAATATCAGTCATAGGTGGACGTTACGGGGAATGGGCCATACCCCGCAATCCTGATATGCAATCAAGCGCGTGCGCCGCGCACACCTTTTGCAATTTGTGACACCACATCGAGCGCGTTGCTCACCGTGTGGCTTGTCGCTTTGCCGCCATCGAGACTGTCGGCAATGGCTTTCACGATGGCAGAGCCCACCACGACACCATCGGCGGCGCGACCGATACCGGCGGCCTGTTCGGCGTTCGTGACGCCGAAGCCGACGCAGATGGGGAGATCTGTGCTCGCCTTGATGTGGGCCACGGAAGCGGCGACCGCATCCGGATTAGGCGCAGCCGAACCGGTGATTCCGTTGATCGACACGTAATAGACAAAGCCAGACGTGTTGGAGAGCACCTTTGGCAAGCGCTTGGCATCCGTCGTTGGTGTCGCCAGGCGGATGAAGTTTAGATCACGTTCCAGCGCGGGAATGCACAACTCCTCATCCATCTCCGGTGGCAGATCGACGATGATCATGCCGTCGATACCGGCAGCTTTCGCCTCGTCGAGAAAACGCTCTGCACCGTAAATGTAGATCGGGTTGTAGTACCCCATCACCACGATAGGGGTCTCATTGTCCGTCTCGCGGAAGGCGCGCACCATCTCGAAACATTTCGGCAGATTGTGCTTCCCCGCCAACGACCGTTTGGCAGCAGCCTGAATGGATGGGCCATCGGCCATAGGATCGGAAAACGGCATGCCGAGTTCAATCACATCAGCACCTGCTGCAGGCAGACCCTTCATGATCTCGATCGACGTTTCCATGTCCGGATCGCCCCCCATGAAATAGGTCACGAAAGCCGGACGGTTTTCTTCAGCCAGCTTCGCAAAGCGGTAGGTCATGCGTTGTGTCATATCAGTCGTTTGCTTTCTGAAGCCCGCTCAGGGGTGCAGTTCCGTTTCTCATTTCATGGTCGTCGAACCACACCAGTTTTGCGGTTTCACCACGCACTTCATCCACGGTCATCAGTGGTCCGCCGGATTTCAGCTGCACCACGTCTCCAGCTTCCAATTTACGTGCCATTCTTGCCTGCCCTTTTGTTCGTTACATCTCGACGCCGAGCGCCTCGCCCACGGTGAACACATCCTTGTCGCCGCGACCACACAGGTTCATCACGATGATCTGGTCCTTGTCCATACCCGGCGCGCGTTTGATGACTTCGGCCAGCGCGTGGCTGGGTTCCAGCGCGGGGATGATGCCTTCGAGACGGCAGAGCAGCTGGAAGGCTTCCAGCGCTTCCACGTCCATGATCGGCACGTAATTCACGCGACCGGAATCCTTCAACCAGGAATGTTCAGGCCCGATGCCGGGATAGTCGAGACCGGCAGAAATGGATGCGCCCTCTTCGATCTGGCCTTCGGATGTTTGCAGCAAGTAGGTGCGGTTGCCGTGCAGCACGCCGGGCGAACCAGCGGTCAGGGAGGCGCAATGTTCGTCGCCATCCAACCCTTTACCACCGGCTTCAACGCCGACGATCTGAACCGCATCATCATCGAGGAAGGGATGGAACAGGCCGATGGCGTTGGAACCACCGCCGACCGACGCCACCAACATATCCGGCAGGCGACCTTCGGCCTCCATCATCTGCTCTTTGGTTTCCTTACCGATGACCGACTGAAAATCGCGGACGAGTTCCGGATAAGGGTGCGGACCGGCAGCGGTGCCGATGAGGTAATAGGTGTCTTCGACGTTGGTGACCCAGTCGCGAAGGGCTTCGTTCATCGCGTCTTTCAATGTGCCGGCACCGGCGGTGACGCTTTCGATTTCTGCGCCCAGCAGCTTCATGCGGAACACGTTGGGCGACTGGCGGTGCACGTCTTTCGCGCCCATATAAACGAGGCAGGGATAGCCGAAACGTGCGGCTACTGTGGCGGATGCCACGCCATGCTGGCCCGCACCGGTTTCCGCGATCAGGCGTGTCTTGCCCATACGTTTGGCGAGCAATATCTGGCCGAGGCAGTTGTTGATCTTGTGCGAACCGGTGTGGTTCAGCTCGTCACGTTTGAAATAGACCTTCGCGCCACCCAGATGCTCGGTCAGCCGTTCGGCGAAATAGAGCGGGCTGGGACGACCGGTGTAATGCTTGTTCAAATAGGCCAGCTCGTCGGCGAAGGCCTTGTCATTCTTGGCTTCTTTATAAGCCTCGTCCAGCTCCAGGATATTGGGCATCAGCGTTTCGGCAACAAAGCGCCCGCCATAGATGCCGAATTGACCCTCTTCATCGGGGCCGTTTTTGAACGAATTAGGGTTCTGCACATTCATGGCGGCGGCTCCGGTTCAGGCGGGCAGGATGTTACGTCGTGCGTGTTTGCTGCAGCAGGGCGGCAATCGCGCTCGTGTCCTTAACACCGGGTGCGCTTTCCACGCCAGACGAAAGATCGATGCCGATAAGAGACTCGTTGCCGCGCACGGCGGCCAGCGCATCGTCGATATTGTGGGTACCGATACCGCCGGACAGCAGGACGGGCGTGGTGGTGGAAAGGGCATCCAGCAAAGACCAGTCGAAGGTCACGCCGTTGCCACCGGGCAGGTCCGCACCCTTGGAGGGCTTGGCGTCGAGCAATAACAGGTCGGCTTCGCCATCATAGGTCGTGGCGCGGGCCAGATCATCCGCATCGCGCACCGCTAGCGCCTTGATGACGGGCAGGCCGAAACGGGCCTTCACCTCGCGCACCCGATCGATGCTTTCGCCGCCGTGGAGTTGCAGCATATCGGGGCGCATGGTGCTGACGATGTGGTCCAGCGTGGCATCATCGGCATTCACCGTAACAGCGACGCTTCTCGCCTCACCTTTGTGGGTGACAAGATCGCGGGCCTGTTCGGCGGTTACGTTGCGGGGCGATTTTTCAAAGAAGATGTAGCCGAGATGGCTTGCACCATTATCCCGAGCGACTTCCACGGCTTCCACTGTCGACAGGCCGCAAATCTTTACATCAATCATGGCGTCACCGCGTGTAGACCTGAACCGTGGGCGCGCAACCACGCTTTGTGAGCTTCCATGTCGGGGCAGATGTCTTCTACCAACGCCCAGAAACGGTCTGAATGGTTCATTTCGCGTAGATGAGCGACCTCGTGGGCGGCGAGATAGTCCAACACCGCGGGCGGCGCCAACACAATGCGCCATGAGAAATTCAGCGCACCGGATGACGAGCAAGATCCCCAACGCGAAGTGGTGTCGCGCATGGTGATGCTCTTGGCCTTCACGCCCAGCGAAGCTGCGTGAATATTCACCGCCTTGGTCAAATCCTGCTTGGCTTGCCGCTTCAGGAACTCCGTCACTTTGCGCGGCAGAAATCTCGGATCGCCGAACACACGAATGACTTTGATTGTGTCGGGTCCGTCCTCTTCCATGCCGACAGATACGACACCTCGTCCGATACCGGAATGGACGATGCGGTGCGGTTCACCGCGCAAGGGAATGGTCGCACCGTTTTCAATGCGAATGACATCCGGCAAGCGCGCAAGGCGAGCGGCGGCCCAGCCCTTGTTCTTGGTCAGAAACCGGTCGACCTCATGGTCCGGCGTGCCGGGGGGAACAGTGACCTTCAGGCTTTCCTGCGTGTTGGCGGCGGGAACGAGACGCAGCGTAAGGCGGGACGTGCGCGGATTTTCGACAATCTTCACATCGACATTGCGGCCATCGATATCCAGCAGCGTCCAGCGCTCCACACGACCGGCTTTCGGGGCGGTGCGCTTTTTCAGCAATGACAGCATGTGACTCTCCCGATGCGTGGTGATTCATCAATATAGGCAATACGCCTCGTCGCCCATCCTTGTCATCCCCATCGATAATGGCTCTGGCGGGTCAAGCACGAAACGCGGAGGCGTAACGCAATATTTGATTTCAATTTTTCTGGGAACGTCCACAGCGGTAAGCCGTTGATGGCGCAGTTCAAATGCTTCCAAAGGAAATGATAATATGAAAACCGGAACAACAATTGCTATCGCCGCCGCAGCCGCCATTCTCGTCGTGGGTGGTATCTATTTTGTCGACGTCGACATGACACAAAGCGCAAAACTGCCGGATGTCGAAGTCACCGTAGAAGGCGGCCAAATGCCTGCCGTCGAAGTCGAAACAGGTTCTGTCGATGTGGGCACCACCGAAAAGGTCGTGACCGTGCCAGAAGTCGTTATGACGGAGAAGACGATCACAGTGCCAACAGTCGAAGTCGAACCCGCACAAAACTAGTCAGAGAGACCATTCGCCGTAAGGCAACAGTCATAAAAAAGGCCCGCTGTGATGCGGGCCTTTTCTTTGGGATGGTTCAGGCTGGAGACCTATAATCCCTCATTTCAGTTCACAAGTCTGTCTGCTGGCGCTCACACGCCAGGGACGGTTTTTCCGCCGGAGGATTTCACCTTTTTGGTGGACTTCACCGGCTTGGCAGCTGGCTGGTTGTCCACTTCGGTGGCGCGGGAGGCCATGAAGGTTTCAAACTCTTCAGCGTCTTTGGCGCGGCGCAATTCGCGGGCGTAGTCGTCGAATTCTGCGCGCATTCCGTCGAGTTTCATACGCTCCTTGTGAAGGCGGTCGAGTTCGGCTTCACGCCAGTCGTCGAAGGCGACGTTGCCGGTGCGACCGGAATTGAACTGCGGTGACTTCACGAAGGAAGCGGCTTTGTCGGTGGCGTCGTTGATGTCCGTTTTGAACTTGTCGAGGCGGTCGCCCCAGATAATGTAGGCCAACATGGCGAGGCCAAGGGGCCAGAAGATCATGAAGCCGATAATCATGGCCGCGATTGTGGCTGGCGTCCAAGCGGGGCGAAGAAGTGCGTTTGTCATATGAGACGAACCTTTCATACAGATGGTCGGTCGGCCCCAAGGTTGATAAAAGGCGGGCTCTCCGTTGACCTTAACGTAGGAATTCCTTCCCGCCGTTCAAGAAAAATTACCTCAAAATATGTCGCAAACCGTCGCAAAACGGCGGATTTGCTGACTATTCAACGCCTTCGACGAGGATCAATTCGCTGTCGGCCACCGACTGACGGATCTTCACGGCAGCCTGATAATCGTCGGAATTGTAGCAAGCGAGCGCGTCTTTCATGGATGCAAATTCAATGACCACGTTGCGCGCACGGCCCGGACCTTCGAGGTCGTGGGCCTTGCCACCGCGCACCAGAAATTTCGCACCGTATTTCTCAAAGGCGGGTTTTGCTGTGCTGACATAGTCAGGGTAGCCATCGGCGTTTTTTACATCGACGCGGGCAATCCAATAGGCTTTTGGCATGGGTGTTCTCCTCAAACGGTAGACATTTCTTCTGCAATTTTCAGCGCCGCTCCGCGCGGGTCGTCTGCCGCCATAATGGGGCGTCCGACAACAAGGTGCGATGCACCAGCCTTCAAGGCATCAGCGGGGGTGACAACGCGCTTCTGGTCACCGGCATCTGCGCCAGCGGGGCGAATGCCCGGGGTGACGACGGCCATGGTGGGACCAACAACTTCGCGGGTCGCAGCCGCTTCCTGTGCGCTGGCTACAATACCGCCCATGCCAGCGTCACGTGCCTGGCCGGCACGTTTCAAAACCAGATCACGGGCGGTGCCGGCATAACCGGCCTCCGCCAGATCAGCATCGTCCATAGACGTCAGAACCGTAACGCCAAGCAGGGTGAGGTCCGTGTCACCGAGCGCTTCGACCGCTGCGCGCATCGCTTTCGGGTAGGCGTGGAGCGTCAACATTTTTACGCCCATGGCGGATACGCTTTCGACGCCTTTGGCGACGGTGTTGTCGATGTCCAACAGTTTGAGATCGAGAAACACGTCCTTACCAGCATCTGCCAGTTCTTGCGCCAACAGCAGCCCGTTCTCACGGCCCGCTGCATAACAAAGCTGGTGGCCGATTTTATAGAAGGAGACAGCGTCGCCAAGCGTTTCGATGGCGGCTCGCGCATCTGCCACTGACGGAACGTCTAGCGCAACGATGAGGCGGGGATCGGCCATCTCTATGCGTATCGCTTGGCAGAGGCGATGAGCTTGTCGCACATGGCGTCCATCATCGCGGCAGGGCGCTCTGCGGTCAAATGGCCTTCATCATTAAACGCCTGTCCTGCTCCGCTAACGGCCAGCTGCGCGGTTAGCGTATCAGCGCCAATGCTGACCATCATATCGCGCAGATGGGATAGACAACGAATGCCGCCCAATCCGCCGGGCGAGGCCGCCGCCAATGCGAAGATGCGTCTCTCGTAGACGTTGTGTTCTTTCTCCCGCGACAGCCAGTCGATGATATTTTTCAAAAGCGGCGTGGTGCAGGCGTTATATTCAGGGCTGACCAGAATGACAGCCTGATGACGGGCCAGTTCTGCGGCCAGCGCATCCAGTTTTTCGGGAAAATTGCCATTGGCTTCATCATCGCCACTATACATGGCCAGCGGATAATCTGCCGGTTCGACAACGCTTGCAGACACACCCTTGGCTTGCAGCGCCAGCGCAAAAGCCTTGGCAAGCTGTCTGTTCACCGAAGCTTCGCGGGTGGAGCCTGGAAGTATGGCAATGGAAATATCGGACATCAGAAACCTTGGGCTGGGAGAACTTACCTTCGTGTTGCGGATTGCGCCGCGCGACGTCAAGACTTGTAGCCGTGCAACGCTTGGCCGCCCATCCCGTTGTCACCCTGATCGTAATCGTAGCCAACCATCGCCGGACCAAAACCGTGAAGCCAGACAAGCTGCTGCATCCGACCCCGAAAGGTCTCTACTGCCCGCCCGGTGATTTCTACATCGATCCGGTGGCACCGGTCGCGCGCGCGCTGATCACCCACGGCCACGCTGACCACGCCCGCTCCGGCCATGATACGGTTTGGGCTACGGACCAGACGCTGGACATCATGGCGATCCGCTACGGGGCCGACCATTGCAAAACGCCGATTGCTGCGCCGTTGCGGGAAATGTTCGAGATCAACGGCGTGAACATCGGCTTTTGGCCTGCGGGGCATGTGCTGGGGTCGGCGCAGATATTGGTGGAACATGATGACACGCGCATCGTGGCATCGGGCGACTACAAGCGCCGCCGCGACCCGTCCTGCGCGCCGTTCGAGGTAATTCCCACGCCCAAGCGGCTGGACGCTTTCATCACCGAAGCCACCTTCGCGCTGCCGGTGTTTCGCCATCCCGATACAGCAGGCGAAGTGGCGAAACTGCTGGAAAGCCGCAGGCAGTTTCCAGACAGCGCCCACATGGTCGGCGTCTATGCGTTGGGAAAGGCACAGCGCGTCATCCGCCACCTGCGCGAAGAGGGCCACAAGGACACGATCTACATCCACGGGTCGCTGGCCAAGTTGTGCGAATATTACGAGACGCAGGGCTACGATCTCGGCCCGCTTGCCCCTGCCACATTGGCCAAGGGCGAGAAGGGTAATTTCGCAGGCGCCATCGTGCTCGGCCCGCCATCGGCCATGACCGATAAATGGGCGCGGCGCTTTCCGGACCCCATCACCTGCTTCGCCTCAGGCTGGATGCAAGTGCGCCAACGCGCCCGCCAACGCGGCGTCGAACTGCCCATAGTCTTGTCGGACCATTGCGACTGGGACGAGCTTCTCGACACGATAGAAGAAATCGACCCGAAGGAAGTGTGGGTGACACACGGGCGCGACGATGCGCTGGTCAGGTGGTGCGAGCTGAACGGACGAGTAGCAAGGCCGCTGCATCTGATCGGGTATGAGGATGAAAACGAGTGAGGAGGTTAGGAGTCTCTGATTTGAGCTTTTAATAAGTCCTGCAAATACTCTGCCAAAGCGCTGACATCAAAGTGTCCAGCGGCCCAGTTCTGATCCGCTTCTTTTAGTGCTTGGTAATATGGGATGCGATTTTCGCGAATTCGCTCAGGCACAGTTTTTTCCCCGCCAAGAAGTTTGCCCTGTCGCATACAGATTAAATAATAGCACGCAGCTCTCGCTGTTCGCCCATTACCCTCCACGAATGGATGTATCCAATTCATCCGCCAGAGTGCGTAGGCAGCAAGCTCGGTAGGACCATCTATCAGATTCCAGTTTTCATGAACTACTGACAAAAACTGATCCATCAAATCTGGAACATGATTATAATGCGGAGGTATGTGATTACCGACATAAATCGGCTGTTCGCGATAGCGGCCACCGAATTGTGCAATGTTTGATATCGCAGCCGAGTTGAGCCACCAAAGCGTATATTTATCAAACGCTTCTATGCCTTTCGACAAACCGATTTCAATGCAGTTTGTCAACAATGCATATTGCCGGAGCAGATTGTGCTCCTGAATTCTTGCAAATAGAACTGGGTCGTCAGCTTCTCTAACAGACAAAGTGTGACCCTAACGAAGACGTGTAGTGCGTGATGCCTGACGAACTGATTCTTTCGTAATCAAATCGGAATCTGGTGCATTGCCGAAAGCAAAACTTATTCGTTGTTCAGCTAACTCACTGTCCGTTGCAGGCTTAGCAACCTTTAGCATTTCCAGCAGTTCCTTATCGGGTGTCACCCTTGTTAAAAATTGCTTCCGATCTGCCATGAATTTACCCCATCGTGTAAAGATATTAGTATCTGAACATTCCGAAGACGCATGACCAACGAGAGGCCAAATTCGATGTTCACGTCGATTTGTCGAGAAATCTATAATGGGCAAAATTCGTTCAAATGGTCAAATCAATTCGTTAGCTGAACGGTAATCTGAGTTGACATGAAACCCTTCGCCACTCTTCTTGACCGGCTCACGCTCACGCCGTCGCGCAATCAGAAAATTCAGCTGATGGTGGATTATTTTGCCAGTCAGCCGGATCCTGATCGCGGGTGGGGATTGGCTGCGATTACGCGCGATCTCGACATTCCAGCCGTCAAACCCGCCATGCTGCGTGGCATGGTGGCGGAGCGGATGGATGAGCAACTGTTCCGCATGAGCTACGATTATGTGGGCGATCTGGCGGAAACCATTGCGCTGGTTTGGGATGCGGACCGCCGCACGGCGGGCTTGGTGGATGCACCCAGTGCAGAAGACGCGCCGTCCATTTCCGACGTGGCGTTGATGACCCGAGATCAGCGCGTTGCCACGCCACCCAAACACGGGCGCAATTCGCCGCTTACCCTTGATGAGGTCGTCACCCGCCTGCTGCGCCTACCCAAGACAGAGGCGCTGCGGCAGGTGGAGGAATGGCTCGATCTGTTGGACGCGTCCGGCCGCTACGCGCTGCTGAAATTGATGACCGGCGGCATGCGAATTGGCGTGTCGGCGCGCCTTGCCAAACAGGCCTGTGCGGCGTTGGCCAAGCGCAATGGCGTGGACGTTGATATCATCGAGATCGAGGAAATCTGGCACGGGCTGGAAGCGCCCTATGAAGACTTGTTCGCCTGGTTGACGGGGGCTGCTGAAAAACCCACCCACCGCGCAGAAGCGCCGTTCCGCCCCGTCATGCTGGCCACGCCGATTGCCGATGCGAAAATGTCCGAACTCGACGCTTCGGCTTACGCGGCGGAATGGAAATGGGATGGCATCCGCGTGCAGGCCACCGGCGAGGGCGACACGCGCCGCCTCTACTCCCGCACCGGCGATGATATCGGTCGCGCCTTCCCAGACCTGATCGACGCGCTGGATTTCCACGGCTCCATCGATGGTGAATTGCTTGTCGGCAGCCCACTTGATGACGGCAGCATCCAAGCCGGTAGCTTCGCAGATCTTCAGCAGCGGTTGAACCGTAAAACCGTGTCGAAGAAGATGCTGACATCTCACCCCGTCTTCATCCGCGCCTACGACCTGCTGGACGATGCAGGCGAAAATCTGCGCGGGCTGACATTTGAAGAACGGCGCGGACGGTTGGAGAAATTCATTCCCAAGCTGAACCCGCAGCGTTTCGATTTGTCGCCAATGGTGCCGTTCCAGACTTGGGATGATCTGGCCGAAACCCGCGAGAACCTGCCTCACCCCATCATCGAAGGGGTGATGGTGAAGCGGTGGGATTCGACCTATGTGCCTGGTCGCCCCAAGGGGCCGTGGTTCAAGTGGAAACGCGACCCGATGATCATCGATGCCGTGATGATGTATGCCCAACGCGGCCACGGAAAACGCTCCAGCTATTACAGCGATTACACGTTTGGTGTGTGGACCGAAGAGGGCGAGCTGGTTCCCGTCGGCAAGGCCTATTTCGGCTTCACCGATGAAGAGTTGAAGAAGATGGACAAGTTTGTGCGCGACAACACCATCGACCGCTTTGGCCCTGTGCGCTCGGTCAAGGCGCAGCCGGATTTCGGTCTGGTATTGGAGGTCGCTTTCGAAGGGCTTCAGCGTTCCACCCGCCACAAAAGCGGCATCGCCATGCGCTTTCCCCGCATCTCCAAACTGCGTTGGGACAAGCCTCCGCGTGAGGCCGATACTCTGGCTTCTGTCGAAGCGCTGCTGGAGCAGCAAACTTCTGATTAAGCATGTGGGACTTTGGAGTGCGGCCTTAATTCGCCGGTCATCGAAGCGCGCTAAATTTACGCCAAACGCATCAATGTTCGTGGAGCATCACCATGACTGTCCTTATCACCGGCGGTGCCGGATATATCGGTTCGCACATGGTTCTCGAATGTCTCGACCACGGCGAAGACGTGGTTGTGCTGGACAATCTGGTGACCGGTTTTCGCGCTGCCGTGCCGGATGCAGCAGCCTTTGTGGAGGGCGATATTGCAGACGCTGTGCTGATGGCCGATCTGATCGCCACGCACAAAGTGGACTCCATCGTGCATTTCGCGGGCTCCGTCGTGGTGCCGGAGAGCTTCGAAAACCCGCTCAAATATTACACCAACAACACGTCGAAAACCTGCTCGCTGGTGGACACTGCAGTGCGCTGCGGCATCGACAAGCTGATCTTTTCCTCCACCGCGGCACTTTACGCGCCGCCTTCTGAAAACGTTCCGGTGACAGAGGATTCTGCGCTCGATCCAGCATCGCCTTACGGCTCGTCCAAACTGATGAGCGAGACGATGATCCGCGACACGTTCGACGCGCACGATTTGCGTTACGTCATGCTGCGCTATTTCAACGTTGCCGGTGCTGACCCTGCGGGTCGCGCGGGCCTTGCCACCAAGGGCGCGACCCATGTGATGAAACTGGCCTGCGAAGCCGCCACCGGAAAGCGCGACGGGTTTGATATTCTCGGCACCGATTACGACACCCATGATGGCTCCGCCGTGCGCGATTTCATCCACGTGTCGGACCTTGCCAACGCGCATTACGTGGCGCTGAAATTCCTGCGTGAAGGTGGCCGTCGCTTCACCGGCAATGCGGGCTATATGAAAGCGTCGTCTGTGCGCGATGTGGTCGCTGCCGTGAAACGTGCTTCGGGTTCGGACTTCGAAGTGCGTGAAAAACCACGCCGTTATGGTGACGTGCCTTACATGGTGGCCGACCCATCACGTTTGATGAAACGCCTCGATTGGAAACCCCGCTTCGACGATCTCGATACCATCGCCCGCGATGCGATGGCATGGGAGCGCAAACTGGCGGCAACGCCTCCCGGTGATAATCGCGCACCGCGCCGCGATACGCCGTTCGGGAGTGCACAGACAGCCAAGCCTGCGGACGAGAAGGCCGCGCCAAAAATCAAAGAACTGGCGAAGCGCGTGGCGATGAAGCCCACATGCTTTGGCTTGACGGACCGCGCCACACTGGTTTGATGCGGCCAACGGGAGCCTAGCTCCACACTGGTTCTACAACTATGGCTCTTCTGCTAGGCATCGACACTGGAGGCACGTTCACCGATGCCGTCGTGTTGGACAACACAGCACCCCGCAACACTGCGATTGTAGCATCTGCCAAAGCACTGACGACGCGGCATGATCTGGCGATTGGTATTGGTGGTGCAGCTTCAGCCGCGTTGCAAGCCGCGGGCTGTAACGCTGGCGATATAAAACTCGTGTCGCTTTCCACCACGCTGGCCACCAATGCACTGGTCGAGGGACAAGGCGGTCGTGTCGCGCTGATTGCCATCGGCTTTGCGCCCAAGGATTTGGAGCGTGCCGGGCTGGCAGATGCATTGGGCTCCGACCCGCTGGTTATATTGCCAGGGGGACACACCACCCATGGGGCCGAGCAAGCACCACTCGATTTGGCCGCGTTAGAAACCCAGCTGGATGAACTTGCAGAAGGGGTCGCAGGTTTTGCGGTGGCCGGGTACTTTGCAGTTCGCAATCCAGCCCATGAATTGGCCGTGCGTGAACTGCTGCTGTCCCGTACCGACCGCCCCGTGACGTGCAGCCACGAGTTATCTGCCCAACTCAACGGCCCGAAACGCGCGCTCACCACCGTGCTGAACGCCCGCCTGATCCCCATGATCACCCGTCTCATCGACGCCACAACACGAACATTGGACGCGCAGGGTATCGACGCGCCGGTTATGGTGGTGCGCGGCGATGGCGCACTGGTCGGCGCAGACTTTGCGTCGCGCCGCCCCATCGAAACCATCCTCTCCGGCCCCGCCGCTAGTCTAGTTGGTGCGCTGTGGCTGACGGGCGAGGAAAACGCTTTCGTCAACGATATCGGCGGCACGACTTCTGACGTTGCTGTGCTGGAAAATGGGCGACCAAGGCTCGACCCTGCTGGCGCTCAAGTGGGTGCCTACCGCACCATGGTGGAAGCGGTGGCCATGCACACGTTCGGGCTGGGCGGTGACAGCCAGGTCTGCCTTGGCGGCACGGGCCTTGCGCCGATGATCGAGCTTGGCCCGCGTCGCGTGGTGCCGATCAGCTTGCTGGCGGTGGAGCATGGCGATGCGGTCCATCACGTTCTCGACGAACAGCTGAAATCCACATTGGTGAACCGCAACGATGGCGGCTTCGCCATGCGCTCCGGCACTGGTATCGCCGCCGGGCTTTCCTCCCGTGAACAGGCGCTGTTCGACCGGCTGGCCGATGCTCCTCTTCCGCTTGATCGTGCATTGCAGGCGACATCTGATTCCGCAGCGCTAGACCGGCTGGTGGAACGCGGATTGGTGTTGCGTTGCGGTTTGACACCAAGCGACGCGCTGCACGCGCTCGACCAACAGGACGTCTGGGACAAAGAGGCCGCCGTAAAGATGCTCACCCTGTTCGGTCGCGTAAAAGATGGCACCGGCAAACCCGTCTATGGCGACCCTGTGGAACTGGCGCGCATGATCGTTGCCCGTGTGGAGCGGCGTTCGGCAGAAGTGGTTTTGCAAACGGCTTTTGCAATTGATGGACAAGACCCGCAAGCCGTTCATGATCCGCTTATCGCATCCGCGTTGGACAGACGCGTTGGGCATGATGACGAGAACTCTCCAGCCACAATGGCGAAAGTCGATGTCACGCTCGGCAGGCCGCTGATCGGCTTGGGCGCATCGGCTCACGCTTGGCATCCTGCAGCAGCGCGATTGTTGGGCACCAATATCATCGTCCCGCCCTATGCAGGCGTCGCCAACGCTGTTGGTGCGGTGGTGGGGCAGGTTTCGCTGACGGCAAAGACCACCGTGTCACAACCGGCGGAAGGACATTTTGCAGTCACCGGCTTGGACCAACCGTTTCCATCCGAAGACACAGCCGTGGAAGCCGCGCGCTCGCGGGCAAAAGAACTGGTCGAGCAATTGGCCAGTGATGCCGGGGCGCAGGAAATTCGCGTCACGTTGGATGTCGAAGAACGCCGCGCGCAGATTGAAGGTCGAGACGTTTTGGTGGAAGCTGTCCTTACCGCCCGCGCTACGGGCAGGCCACCAATCGCAGGTTAAAGTTGGCCTTCGAGGAAACGGTCGATCCCGGCGTTCAAGTCGCAGGCGACGGGCAAGACACCATCGACCGGTTGGACCTTCGCCACCAGATGGCGCGGCTCCGTTGCGCCAGCTGAACCGGTTTCCCAATCGTCCCAGGTAACGAGGTCTTTCTTACCGAAGCGCACCGCAATGCTTCGCAAGAATTCGCCCATATGGGTGGGTTTGCCAGTTGCCAGATTATGGGTGCCTGTTAGCCCCGCAAAACAGGCTGCAACCATGGACGCGGCGATATCGTCAGCATGAGCGATGTCGCGCCACGCATCACCAGCGCGAAGGTGTAGCGGTTCGTTAGCGGTGAGTTTCCGCAGCAGAACCGAGGTTATACGGTTCTCGTTTTCCTTCTCGCTGAAAGGGAAGAAGATGCGTCCGGCGAATGTATTCTTCATCTCCTCCAGCGCTTGCGTGACGCGCAGTTTTTCACGTCCGTAAAGCGTGGCAGGCCGAGCTGGTGTCGTCATCACATTCAACCGTTCCTCGCCCCATTCGTATTCCGCGCAAGTTCCTGCAAAACCGAACCAGCCGCCATGTCGAGTGACGGCTTTTGCCAATGCGATGGAAGCGTCAGCCCATGAGCTGTTGATAGGGTCGGTCCAATAACTGCCGTGGGTGGTTTCCCATGCCAGATGAATGACGGCATCGGGCTTCATTTGTTCCACCAGCGCAGCCATTGCGTCTGTGTCCAACAGATCGGCAGCAACATCATGCCCGCTCAATGGTTGTCGAGTTATGCAAGTGAGACTTACATCGTTGCCAAGATCGGAATTGTGTTCCAGCAAATGCTGCTTTACGTAAGCGCCGAGCGCGCCGCTTGCGCCCGTCAACATAATGCGGGTCGAGGGTGGAGCCATTTTATCAGCCATCCGTCGGGCCTGCCGCACGCGCTGGAACTTGTAAAGGTAAAGTCACATGAACCCCATTACAGAATTTGAGCAGGAATGCCGCGACCGTATTGTCGAGCAGGGCAAGAATGATGATTTCAAAGCCATCGCTAACAGCTTTGCAACTGAAGCGATGCGCTCGAAATACATGTATAATTTCACGTCGTTGGGCCGCCCGATTATTCAGTTTCCGCAGGACATGGTTGCCGCACAGGAACTGATCTGGGAGATCAAACCAGACCTGGTGATCGAAACCGGTATCGCCCATGGCGGCTCGCTCATCCAGACGGCTCTGATGCTCGGGGCGCTTGATCTGGCTGACGCCATGGAAACAGGTGAGCCGTTGGTTCCCGGTGAATCCAAGCGCAAAGTTTTAGGCATCGATATCGATATTCGCGACCATAACCGCGAGGCCATCGAGGCACATCCATATGCCAGCTATATCGAAATGATGCAGGGCTCGGCCATTGCCGAAGACATGGTGGAAAACGTCCGCACCTACGCGAAGGACTTTAACCGCGTGATGGTGTTCCTCGACTCCATGCACAGCCACGACCACGTGTTGGGCGAGTTGCAAGCCTATGCCGAGCTTACCTCAGTCGGTTCTTACTGCGTGGTGTTTGACACGTTCGTGGAAGATTTGCCCAAGGGCTTCTTTGATGATCGCCCATGGGACGTGGGCGACAACCCGAAGACCGCCGTTCACGAGTGGATCAAGGACCGTTCCGATTTCGAGATCGACAAAAGCTGGGATGACCGCTTGCTGATCTCTGTTGCACCCGATGGCTTCCTGAAGCGCACTGCCTAGGCGGTTGCTGGTTCAGCCTTTGGCCGCAAGCGCTGATAGGCAAAAATTGCTATGAACAGCGCCAGCCCTATCAGGTCCGTAAAGTTGCCACCCATTAGCAACAATACAGCGCATGCTGCCAGCAAGACGCGAATAAGCGCGTTTGCTGGCGCTGCAATGTAGCCCTGCGCCGCAGCTGCGAGCGCAATGATGCCTATCGTCGCCGTGATTGATGCCTGAACAACTTGCGGCCATGTGCCTTCCAACAACAATGCTGGCGTAGCGATAAAGATGAACGGCACCAGATAGACAGCAACGCCCAACCGCATCGCGGTGAAGCCGACCGCCTGCAGGTTCTTGTCTCCCGCAATCGACCCCGCCGCATAAGCGGCCACCGCTATAGGTGGCGTAATGGCAGACACGATGGCGTAGTAGAAGACGAACAGATGCGCTGAGAGCGGCGAAATACCGAGTTTGATCAGCGCGGGTGCAGCGAAAATTGCCACGATAATATACGCAGCAGCCGTGGGCAGGCCCATGCCCAATACGATGCAGGACAACATGACGAGCGCCAGTGTGATGTAGAGTTCGCCGTTGGTCACCGACAGCAGCAAAGCCGTGAAGCGGAGGCCAAGACCGGTGAGTTCGATGGTGGAGATGATCATCGCTGCCACAAACAACGACATGGCGATGGGAATAATAATACGCCCACCGGTTTCAAACGCGTCCAGCACGCCCTTTAACGTCATGCGGGTAGCGGGGAAAATTTGCGCCAGAACGATGGTGGAAACGATGCCCCAATAAGCGGCGTTGTAAGGCGAGCGGCCTTCAATCAGCAGATAAACAATCACCACCAGCGGAATGCCCAGATGGACATATTTTACAAAGTCGCGCTTTGCTTCGGCGATGATGCCATCACCCATGGCCGGTATCGCGTATTTCGCCGCCTCAAAATGCACCATCATGTAAACGGCAAAGAGATAGAGAAACGCGGGAATAACAGCGGCCTTCACCACGTCAATGTAAGGCACGCCGGTGAAGTCCGCGATGAGGAATGCAGCAGATCCCATAATAGGCGGGACGAGCTGACCGCTGGAAGATGCAATCGCTTCGATGGCCGCTGCAAAGCGAGGCTTAAAGCCGGTGCGGATCATCAGCGGAATGGTGAACGAGCCGGTAGCATAAACATTGGCCACGGCTGAGCCCGAGATCGAGCCGAACATGCCGCTGGCAAAGACGGCAACCTTGCCGGAACCACCCTTCAGGCGACCGGCCAGCAGGGCCGACACATTCATGAAGAACTTGCCGCCTTGCGCGCAATCCAAAATTGCGCCGAACAGCACGAACATCAGCACATAGGTAGCCGACAGGCCGGTGAGCGAACCGTAGAGACCGGCAGTCGTCATGAAGGTGTGGTCAATCAAGCGCTCAAGGCCGATGGCAGGTTGGTTCAACACGCCGGGAAAATACGGGCCAAGCATCGCGTGTCCTACGAAGAAGGCAAGCATGAGCGTTAGTGTTAGCCCAAGTGCACGGCGGCAGGCTTCTGCTGCCAAAAGCATGGCGATCAGGCCAACGACCCAATCAACGGTCGTAAGGGGTTCGACATAGGGGTAGCGGGTGGAGATGCGCTCGTAGTCGATGATCATCAACACGGCGGGCGCGAAGGCCAGAATGGCGAGGCCGTAGTCGTACCATGGAATGCGGGTCTGGGTTGCGCTCTTCCAAGTGCCATACGCAAGGAAGGCGAGCGCCGTATACATGGCCACATGCAGTGAGCGGAACATCAGCACCTGCGGCTGGCCGAACTGCACGGTGTAGAGGTGGTAGAAGATGACCACGAGCGCGACGGCCCGCAAAATGTGATTGTGAACGCCCGTTAGTGCGCGCTGTCCGCTGACTTCAACTGCCATCAGGCCCACCCGTTCTCGTCATCTGAGTTCGTCGTTCGCCAAAAAATCGGGGTGGATGTGTGTACACCCACCCCTTTCGTCCGGGAGAGACCTATTTGAGAACGCCGACCTCGCGGTAGTAGCGTTCGGCACCGGGATGCAACGGAATGGTAAGACCGGTTGCCGCCTTGTTGATGTCCAGCGCCTTGAAGGCGTTGTGGCCGGTGACCAGCTCGTCCTTCTTTTCAAACAACAGTTTGGTCATCTGATAGACGACCTCTTCATCCGTATCGGCACGGGTGATGAAAAGTGGCGTCTGATAGGTCGTGGCAATATCGCCGGTCTGGCCTTCATAAGTTCCAGCAGGAATAACGCCGGGCACGTAGCCGTATTTCTCTTCCATCTCTTTGATGGCGGCAGGCTCCTGAGCCAGCAGAAGGATGTCTTCCTTGGCGGCAAATTCTGCAAACAGCGGTGCACCGGGAATATCATCGTTCAGGAAGGCGTCGATCTGCTTGTCGTTCACGCGGTCCATCGCTTCGCGGTAAGGCGAATAGGTGATCGAGCCGCCACGTTCCTTGATCTGGTCGTAGGACGAGCCATGGGCTGCCAACACGCGACCGGCAGCGAGTTCACCGCCACCACCACGCGGGCCGGTGTCGACCTTCAGCGCGATGTTCTTGTCGGCGATTTCCCGGATGGATGTGACGCCAAGCTTCTTGTCGACATAGATGTGCATGTAGGCGGACAGGCCGGTGTTCGCGATGGCACGAACGTTGTCGATCTTCGCCTTGTAGGGCGCATCGCCACGGGCAGCTGCAAACAGGTTGGTCGAGTAGGACATGCCGAACTGCGACTGGCCGCCACCGACGGAAATCGGGTTGGCAACGGAACCACCGGGAACGGTGGTGTAGGTCAATCCATCGATATTGTTGCGATAAGTCTCGAACATCGTGGTCACGATGGCGAACCAGCTACCGGAAATGGAACCGGCGGAAACGGTGTAGGCCTTGTCCTGCGCTGATGCCGGAGCAGCAGCGATTGCTGTGGTCAGGGCGAGGGCCGCGAGCGCGCCCTTTGCGAAATGCTTCATGTGATACCTCCCAAAGGCCGCGATGGGCCATAAAATCAACCGGCTGTGCCACCAGAGTTGAAAGAGATCACGCTGTTCAGCCTCATCTCATTCCTCATTTGTTTCCGGTCCGGCCAGGCCGGTGCACGTTCGATTCAACTGGTCTTACCAGTACTGGTCATACCAGTTGAATCGAACGTGCTTGTCAAGCGACAGCCGTTGGCTAGTCGATGTTCAGCGCTTGTTGGTGCGGTGGTAGAGCGGGTTGGCGCGGGTGAGGTGGTCGCGCATGGCGCGGCTCGCCTTGGCAGAAGAGCCTTGCTCAACGGCGCGCAGGATATCGCGGTGCTCTTCGATGGTAAGCGCTTCGCGGCCGGGCTGAATGACAACGTCGGCGTGAAAATCCTGCATCCACGCGAAGAGCGCTTCGCTTACAGCACCATAAATCGGGTTGTCGGCAATGTTGGCAAGTGCCCGATGAAACGCACGGTCGTGGGCCAGAAATGCCGCGGTATCGTCATGGACAGAAGCCTGCTGGTCGATGATCGCTGACAGTCTTACGATATCATCTGCATCTGCATCTTTTGCAGCACGAGCGGCAGACCCGCATTCAAATTCAAGCCGTGCGTCTTTCAGGTGGTCGAGGCTGGCAGGTGATGTGACCAACAGATGTCGGATCGTTTCAGCCAATTGGCCAACCACAGTATCCGGCGTTGGTTCGCTGACCTTTGCGCGGCCACCATGCCGGATTTCCACGAGCCCTCGCGCTTCCAACGCCTGCATCGCTTCGCGCACGGCGGGGCGCGATACGCCGCAAAGACGGATCAGTTCACGTTCAGATGGCAGCGGGCTGCCCGGTCCATACTCATCGCTTTCAAGAAGCTTCAGCAGATAGTCGCGAACGCCTTTGGCAAGGCTGGGTCGATCTTTCTTGCCGTCTGTTGCGGTGGGCTTTTTGGAAGGTGCATCTGTGGTCATGCGGAGGTCTTTGCCCTTTGCAGGTCACGAATGGAACGCACGAGCGGAATAATCAGCCCCAATGCGGTAAGCACCAACAGGAAAAGCGCGATTGGGTGGTCCGTCAGGAAAGCCATGAAGGAGCCATCGGTTATGATGAGCCCTTGCCGCAAGCTGAGTTCGAAAGCCGGGCCCAACACCATGCCGATGATGAGCGGCGCCATAGGATAACCCGCGCGGCGCAGGAACAGGCCGGCGACACCGGCAACCACCATCACCAACAAATCGAACGGATTGCCGCGCACATAATAGACACCGATGACGCAGAGCACGCCGATGGACGCCAGCATCAGCGGTTCACGAATGCGCAGCAGCGGTGCCGCCAGTTTCGACACCACCATGCCCAAGGGCAAAAGCAGGATATTGATAACGAAAAAACCGAGGAAAATCGCAGCGATGAGCGACGGGTTATCCTCCATCAAGCGCACACCGGGCGTGATGCCGTGCAGCGTGAAGGTTGCGAGCATAACGGCGGTGATGACGTCACCGGGAATGCCCAGCGCCAATGTCGGAACAAGTGCACCACCCGTCACGGCGTTGTTCGCGCTCTCTGCAGCGATAATGCCGTCCGGTTCGCCGGTACCGAACTTATCGCCTCGCGGGGAAGATCGCTTGCCTTCCGCATAAGCGATGAAGGCTGCCGTGGCGGAACCGGTACCGGGCAAGATGCCGACGACATTGCCGATGGCGGTGCCACGCAGCAGCGTAGAGATACGGCCTTTCCATTGGGAAAGCCTCGGTATCACGAGTCCGTTGAATTCCACCTGCGCGCCGCCGCCGTCAGCGCCATCTGCAATCCGCATCAGGATTTCGGAAAACGCGAAAATGCCGATAACGACCGCAAGCAGATTGAAACCTGCGATGAGTTGATAATTGTCGAAAGTGAAACGCACTTCGCCGGTGATCGGGTCGCCACCGACAGATGACAGAAAGATGCCAAGCGCACCCGCAGTCAGCCCCTTCACCACGGAGCCTTTCGACACTGTTACGATGCACACAAGACCAAGGCAGATGAGAGCGAAAGTTTCGATTGGTCCGAAGCGCAGCGCAAAAGCTGCCAATTGCGGCGCGGCCATTAGCAAGACAACTGCGGAAACCAGACCGCCGAAAACCGACGATACGGTTGCCCATCCAAGCGCCTCGCCTGCCTTGCCAGCGCGCGCCATAGGGGTGCCGTCCAGCACCGTAGCAGCGCCTGCCGGTGTGCCGGGAGTGTTGATGAGGATCGCGGAAATCGACCCGCCGTAAACCGAGCCTGCGTAAACCGCGAGCAGTAAAATAATGGCCGGTGCCTGTTCCATCGTCAGCGTAAACGGCAAAACCAAGGCGACGGCTACGGTCGAACCTATTCCCGGCAAGGCGCCCAAAATGATGCCAAGCGTCGTACCGGCAACAAGCGTCAAAATGCCTTGCAGTGTGAAGAGCAAGGCGGCGGCTGCCGGAAGGACTGCAAGCATGGCGGGTTCAGAATCGGTAGGAGAAAGGCGAGGTCGGTAGCGGCAGGCCCAGCATATGATGGAACATCACGAAGAGGGCTACCGGCACCAGAAATGAAAACAACACGATCAGCACCGGCTTTCGCAGACCGAGTATCAAAAGCACGGCCAATGAGAACCCGATGCCGGACAGGACAAAACCCAGCCGCGTGAAAGCAAAAACGAAAACCGCCATTGCAATGCTGACCGCGATGATTTGTGCCCAGCGACTGCCAGTAATCGGCGCGCGCCCGTCGGTGGTGCGGCGCATTAAATCTACAGCAAGCGCAATGCCAGCCGTGATGGCCCAGCCCCACAGGATAATGGTGGGGAAGAACATCGGCGAGAACGCTCCGCCAAGATCGGCGAAGGCAGCATCACGCGAAACGATGAGAAGGACCAATGGCGCGATGAAAAGCACCGCACCAAGAACTAATGGTTCGAGAGGGCGGCCTGTACCAGCCGCCCCCCGAGTATTTTTGGACGTGTCGCTCACGTCAGTCTCCCTCAAACGGTCCGGCTAGAGGCCAGCCGCCTTGATGAGCGCTTTGTTGGCATCCCACTGTGCGCGGAAGAACTCGTCGAACTCTTTCGGGCCACGCTGATTGATGACCGTGCCGGTCTTCTTGGCGAAGTCCTGAAACGCGTCAGATGCAACTGCCGTTTCGCAAGCGCTGGCGAGCTTTGCCGTCACATCTTCCGGCAGACCTTTTGGTGCAAACAGACCGCCCCAAAGGTACAGCTCGTTGAGCGGCGGTTTGATGCCCACTTCTGTTGCGGTGGGAACATCCGGCAAGGAGGGAAGGCGCGCGTCGGAGAACACGGCCAGTGGCTTCAACTCGTATTTCGACATCATGACTTCGGTGTCACCGAAGAACTGAATGATGCCGCCCGCCATGGATTTCATAGCAGGACCCGAACCTTTATGCGGCAGATGCTTCACCTTGTCGGAAACGCCGAGGCCTTCCATCGCCGACACCATAGTGAGATGGGTGATGGCGCCGGGACCAGACGAGCCGAAGATCAACTTGCCCGGGTCTGCCTCGATGGCTGCCTTCACATCTTCCATGGAATTATACGGTGCGTCCGGGCGCACGTAGAACATGGTGGGCGACGCTGCGACGGAGCAGATCGGGGTCCACGATTCTTTGTCGTAAGGTACGTTCTTTATCTGCGGCTGGATGGTGGACACCGTCACCGACAGGTAGCCGAGCGTATACCCGTCTGGCGTCAGACCCGCGAGGTGCGATGCGGCCACCGTGCCGGAACCGCCGGACATGTTGGAAACGACAGCGTTGCCACCAAGCGCATCTGCAAACGGCTGTTGCAAACCGCGCAACAGAAGATCGGTACCGCCGCCAGCATTGAAAGGCGCGATCAGCGTGACGGGTTTTTCCGGAAATTCAGCGTGTGCGGGCGCGAAGGCAGTGGCTGCAAAAGTGAGCGCGGTGGTGGCGGCGAGCCAGAACTTTTTCATGGTGTCCTCCCAGACATATTCGGACTGCGACGATGCAGCCGTTAACTCAAGATAATCACGAGCCGACGGTGAGAGCAAGAACATGTCAGACCAGTTGGGGATAGCGTGGCAACGTGTCATGGTTTCGCTTGCTGCCGCAGATGAGTTGGCGATGCTAGTGACAGTGTTATGTCGATGGGCAGTTGAGAGGGAACGATTATGAAGGTTGCTGTTGTTGGATTGGGATCAATGGGCATGGGTATCGCCCGCTCCACGCTTGCCGGTGGACATGAGGTCTGGGGCTATGATCTCAACGCGGCAAACGCTGCCGATTTCAAGAGCCATGGCGGCGGCGATGGCCAGCTGACGGACGTCGCTGAGACGCTCGATTGTCTCGTTGTGGTGGTGTTGAATGCCGACCAGCTGAATGCGGTTCTGTCCGATGAACTGCTGGCTTCCATGAACGGCGCGGTGGTGATTGCCTGCGCTACCGTACCGCCACAAGCCGCTCGTGATACGGCACAAAGATGTGTCGACCACGGTTGCCTCTATCTCGATGCGCCGATGTCCGGCGGCGCGGCCAAAGCGATGACGGGCGAACTGTCCTTCATCGCATCCGGCTCCCGCGACGCTTTTGCCAAGGCAGGTCCGGTTTTGAAAGCGGCGGGCACGACCACATTTGATCTTGGCGACGAACCCGGCGCGGGTTCTGCCATGAAAGCGGTGAACCAGATGCTGGCGGGGGTGCACATCGCAGCCATGGGTGAGGCGCTGGCTTTCGGTCTGTCTCAAGGCATCGAGATCGAACGCATCGTCGACATCATCCCACAATGCGCGGGAACTTCATGGATGTTCGAGAACCGTGCGCCCCATGTGCGCGATGCCGATTATACGCCGCGTTCCGCCGTTGATATCTGGCCGAAAGATCTGGGCATCGTAATGGATGCCGCCAAAGCCAGCCGCGTGCCGACCCCGCTTACCGCTGCTGCAATGCAGCGCTTTCTCGCGGCCAGCGGGCAAGGTTGGGGTGGTGATGATGATGCTGCAGTCACGCGGGTGACGGCGCGGGAAGCTGGGCTGAAATTACCCGGCGAAGAGTAAGCCGAAGATGGTTAGGCCGCTGCTTGCTCCAGCAACCAGTCTTTGAAAATCTCAGCATTCGGGTGGGCAATAGCAGGCGAAGTCTCCACCAGATGGAATGCTTCTTCGATGGGCAGTTTCAGATCGAAAGGCGCTACCAGCCGTCCGGCATCCACCATGGGTTGCGATAGCGATGATCGCGAAATCGACACGCCATCACCGGACGCCGCCATCTCCAGCGCCATGAGAGACGTGTCCACATGCACACCACCACCGGGGTCGATATCGTCCAATCCGGCAGCGCGAAGCCATGTGGCCCAACCCCGTTCGTAGCCGAGCACGTGAATAAGGTCTTGATCGGCCAGATCGGAAGGCTCGCGCAACCGTTCCACCATATGCGGCGCACATAGCGGCTGAATGGTTTCCCATGTCAGTTGATGCGCCACCGCACCGGGCCAATCCCCAATACCGTAGCGAATATCGAGATCGAATTCACCGCGTAGATCAGCTTCGTTCCAAATGCTCGATGTGATGCGAATATCTATGTCCGGGTGCAGTGCGCGAAACTGCGGCAGACGTGGCGCGAGCCACGCGACGGAAAACCCGATGGACGAGCGCACCGCCAGCGCTTTGCCGCGACGACGACCGAACACCTCCCGCGTGCCGTCGCGCAGCTTGTCGAAGGCATCGCGCACCTTTGGCAGATAGGCGTCTGCCGTTTTGGTCGGCTCAAGGGATCGCGGATGCCGGATGAACAGCCGGTCGCCGAGATGCTCCTCCAACTGCTTCACCTGTTTCGACACCGCGACCTGCGACAGCCCAAGCTCTGCAGCCGCCTGCGTGAAGCTGAGATGGCGTGCAGTTGCTTCGAATGCGCGCAGCCAGTTGAGGGGTGGAAGACGGTCCGCCATGACCAAATGGTCCATAACTAAAATTGGTGCATTGGGTGGAGATTAGTTATTGGACCAAACGGAACGCAAGAGCGAAATGAGCGCACTTACAACGCATCACGACCAAGCCGATGTTTTCGATATTCCCCACCGCTCGTTTGCGGCCCTCGCCTTTCTACGACGCCACTGTCGCGGAGGGTATGAACTCCGCGATGGTCTATAACGGCATGATCCTGCCGGCCTCTTATGGCGACCGCGAAGCGGAATACTGGCGGCTCATCAACGGCGTGTCCCAGTGGGATGTCGCGGTGGAACGGCAGGTCCAGTTGAAGGGACCGGATGCAGCAGAACTGGCGCAAATCCTGTCGCCCCGCGACCTGACCAAATGTAAGGTCGGGCAGGGCAAATACGTCGCCATGTGCAACCACGACGGCGCCATTGTGAACGACCCCATTCTGTTGAAACTGGACGAAGACCTGTTCTGGTTTTCCATCGCAGACAGCGACGTGTGGCTGTGGGCCTCCGCCATCGCTGCCGAGCGCAAGCTGGACGTGGAAATCACCGAACCCGACGTTTCCCCCATGGCGCTACAGGGGCCGATGGCGGAAGACGTGGTGGCCCATGTCTGCGGCGATTGGGTGCGCGACCTGAAATATTTCTGGTTCCGCGAAAGCCACATCGACGGAATTCCTGTCGCCGTCCAGCGCTCCGGCTGGTCGAAGCAGGGCGGCTTTGAAATCTATCTGCGTGACGGCACGAAAGGCACGCAGCTTTGGAACATCTTCAAGGAAGCCGGTCAGCCATGGGGCATCGGCCCCGGCGCGCCCACGAGTGCAGAACGCACGGAAAGTGGCCTCGTGTCCGTGGGTGGCGACACCAGCGACAACACCAACCCCTACGAAGTGCGGCTGGGTCGATATGTCGACCTGCATGTGCCGGACCATGTTGTGGGAATTCAGGCGCTGCGTAAGATTGCCGAAGAAGGCCCGAAGCGCCACCAGCTAGGCGTCATTCTGGAAGGCGATGTGCCCGCACCGCTCGGCCTGAACTGGGAACCGATCATCTTGAACGGCGAACATCTGGGCGACATGACGAACTGCGTCTGGTCGCCCCGCATGAATGCCAATATCGGCTACGCGCTTATTTCTGTGAAGGCGCAGATAGGCGACGACGTAACCATCCAGCGACCTGCCGGTGAGGTGAGCGCGAAACTCGTCGACCTGCCTTTCATCTGATCCATATTTCCACCGCGAGACCGACACCATGCAACTGCCAGACCTCGACCTGAAAAACATCACCTTGGCCGCTGATGGCGAAATCGCCGTGGTGTCGTTGAACCGCGCCGCCAAGCGCAACGCGCTGAATGCGGAAACCATCGAGGAGCTGATTTCCATTTTCTCCACGATCCCGAAATCCGGTGCGCGGGCCGTAGTGTTGCGCGCGGAGGGCGACCACTTTTCAGCCGGTCTCGATCTCGTGGAACACCACCAGCAACAGCGCAGCGCTGCCGACTTTATGCATGTGTGCCTGCGTTGGCACGAGGCCTTCAACAAGATGGAATATGGCGGCGTGCCGATCATCGCTGCGCTGAAAGGCGCTGCTGTTGGTGGTGGATTGGAACTGGCCTCCGCCGCGCATATTCGCGTCGCTGATGAAACCAGCTATTTCGCTCTGCCTGAAGGCCAGCGCGGACTGTTCACCGGCGGTGGCGCAACATTGCGCGTGGCAGAAATGGTGGGACGCGCCCGCATGACGGATATGATGCTGACCGGACGTATCTACAAAGCGCGCGAAGCGATGGACGTCGGCCTGTGCCAATATGTCGAAGCCGACAGCGAGGCCAAGGCAATGGAGCTGGCCCACGCCTGCGCGTCGGTACCACCGCTTTCCAACTTCGCAATCTGCTCCGCAATTTCCCACTCCCGCAACATGTCGTCGATGGATGCCGCCTACATGGAAGCCTTCGTGGCGGGCGTGGTGAACACGCAGGAAGCTGCCGGTGATCGCTTGGCAGCATTTGCTGACAAGAGTGGTGCAAGGATCAAACCCAAGGATTGATCTGAAACGCACACCTTCCATCAGGTCACTGCGGGTTCTACGGTCGGGCAACACATGCCCGCCCGGAACAACTTATGACCGATCTTGCTACCCGCCTGATAGACGCTCTGCCCAAGACCGAATTGCATCTCCACATCGAAGGCACGTTGGAGCCTGAAATGATGCTGGCGCTGGCGGCCCGCAACAACGTCACCATGCCCTATGCTAGTGTGAAAGATGTTCGCGCGGCCTACGAGTTCGACAATCTGCAAGACTTTCTCGACCTCTATTATCTCGGCATGTCGGTGCTGATCGAAGAGCGCGATTTCCACGATCTGTGCTTCGCTTATCTGCTGCGGGTGAAAGCGGACAACGTCGCTCATGTGGAAATTTTCTTCGACCCGCAGGCCCATACCGAGCGCGGCGTGACGTTCGAAACTGTGCTCGGCGGATTGGTGTCGGCGCTCGAACAAGGCGAGCGCGAGTTAGGTATCACATCGAAACTCATCATGTGCTTCCTGCGCCATCTGCCGGAAGACGAAGCCTTCGACGCACTGGCCTGCGCCTGTCGGCACAAAGACCATATCTTCGGTGTCGGCCTCGACTCGTCCGAACAGGGCCATCCGCCGGAGAAATTCTCTCGTGTTTTCGCAGAAGCCCGCAACGAAGGCTTCACACCTGTCGCCCATGTGGGCGAAGAGGGTACGTCGCAAAACGTCGAAACCGCGCTGGACGATCTGAAGATCGAGCGTGTCGACCATGGTAACCACGCCTTCGATGATCGGGCACTTGTTGCACGTCTGGCAAAGCAGCAAACGCCGCTGACCATGTGTCCGATTTCCAACTGGCGTCTGAAGGGCATCCCGTCACTGGGCAAAAGCCCCGTTAAAAAAGCGCTCGATGCCGATGTGTTGGTGACGGTCAATTCCGACGACCCCAGCTATTTTGGCGGCTACATCAACGACAATTTTCACGCCGTGCGTGAAGCGCTGAACCTCGATGAAGCCGACATCGTGCAACTGGCGAAGAACTCGTTTGCCGCATCATTTCTCAGCGACCGTGAGAAACAGACCCATCTCGACAAGCTGGACGAGACAATCCGCAAGGTGTGAGGAAAGTGTGAGGCGGGAAGCGAAGCCTCCCGCCCAACTGGCTTCTAGCCGAAGTAGTAGTCGTCTTCGATGAGGCCGGAATTGACGCCGGGAAGATTGCCGATGATGAACTGTTGGGCGTTGGAGCCATCGGAGCGCGCAACCGAGAAGGAAGTCTGCGACAACTGCGTCACCGTTCCGTCCGCGCCGAAGTCGGCAGCTGAGAAACCAATCCTGTCGCCACCGGCAACACCGGCGCCTTCGAAGTCACCGATTGTGTCGACACTGCTGCCAGCCAGTTTAGTGATGACAAAAATGTCGTCGCCGCCGGCACCGAGCATATAGTCGCTGCCTTCGCCGCCATTCAGAACATTGACGGCATCGTTACCGGAGATAGCATTGCTTAGCGCGTTGCCTGTTCCCGATACGGCTGTGCCAGTTAAGAAAAGGCTCTCGACCTCCGAGGCCAGAATATAGTCGACGCTTGAGAAGACTGCATCCGTTCCACCACCTGCCATTTCGGTGACAATATCGCCGGAATTATCGACGCGGTAAGTATCGTTACCGGCACCACCAATCATAAGATCGGTTCCTGCGCCGCCATCGAGATTGTTATTACCACTGTTGCCTGTGATCGTATTGGCGAGGTCATTACCGGAGGCGTTCAGATTGCCGCTTCCCGTCAACTCGAGTGCCTCTATATTGCCGGCAAGCCCCCAATCAACGGAGGATTGAACGGTGTCGTAACCTTCCCCTGCATTCTCCAAAACGGAGTCATCGGAACTGTCGACGATGTAGGTGTCGTTACCGCCGGAACCGGACATCTGGTCTTTGCCTCCGCCGCCGTTGATAACATTATCGCCTGCATTGCCGAACAGTTGGTTGTCGCCCGCATTGCCGGTTGCATCGAGATCTTCGCCGTTTTGCAGAATGAGCGCTTCGACATTGACCGGCAATGTGTAGGTCGCTGTGGAATAGACAACATCACTGCCTTCAGCAGCGGCTTCCACCACGATGTCGCCTGTCTGATCGACGGAGTAAGTGTCGTTGCTGGCGAGGCCAATCAACGTGTTGATGCCCGTGTTGGCGATCAGCGTGTCGGAGTTGGGTGTGCCGGTGAAGACATCGCCGTCACCTGCAACACCGTTGATGGTGACGGTGACAGTGGCGGTATCATCGCCGTTCAGCTGGTAGGTGAAGCTGTTCGTTGCCGTGCTGCCTGCGGTGAGATAGGCATATGCGCCGTTTGTATTGAAGTCGAATGTGCCATCACTGTTCAGCTGTACCGTTGCTCCGCCCGCCACATTGATTAGCGATCCTACAAGGTTGGCTTGTCCATTGAACTGCGTCACCACAAGCGGGCTATCGACATCGCTATCAGCCGTCCCGGGATTTGCACCGAATATGCTGACGCCGCTCAGATTTCCGTTCTCCAGTACAGCGAGAGCATCATCCACAGCGATGGCAGCATCATCGACCGGCGTGATGTTTACGTCGATCACACCGACCTGGACGAATGTGCCACCACCTGCGCCGTTGTTTCCGTTATCGTTGAGCAACACGGTTATCGTGGCTCCAGGTGCGCCATTATCGTTTGTAGCACCTGTATATGTGACGAAGCCGGGTTGGCCGAAAACGCTGGTCAGGGCGCTGAGTGTGCCATTGATCGTGATCGTGGAACCCGGGCCAGCAATCGATGCTTCGAGGATACCTTCGCTCGCAACGAGGCGCACCTGAAGGTTTCCCGGGTTCAGATCGGTATCTGCAATCTGGATTCCTGAAAGATCAATACCGGTCGTAACATCCTCTTCGACTGTGAGGCTGGCCGGAATTCCTGTGGCAGTTGGATCATCGTTCTGCGGCGCGACGGTGAAATCGTAGGTTTGGCCCGTCACCGTATCCGTGCCGTCTGATACTGAGAAGGTGAACTGGTCGCTCGTCGTCTCACCGCCATTGTGCAGATAGGTGACATTGCCATTGTTAATGTCGTCCTGCGTGAAAGTGGTTGTCGCATTGCCGTTCAAACGAACAGCGCCATTATCGGTGGCGTTGGTCACCGTGTAGGTGATCGCCGTGTCCGCTTCTTCCGCATCGTTGAAATCGAGTTCGGCAGCGGTGATCGTGTCCGTACCGCCTTCGGCAAGAGACGAACCGGTGTTGTTGTTCTGCGTCGGTGCGGTGTTGGCTGCAGGTGGGTTGGGATCGAGATTGTTCAGTTGGACGCCGAAGACCTCTTCGTCTCCAAAGTCGAACGGGGAGGTGCCAATACGCGTTTGAGTCCAAACGATCGTGGCATCGCCATCCGGTGACGTGACGACAACACTGGGGCCACCATCTTGAAGATATTGGCCATCATCAGAGTTGGGGTCGTCATTCATGGTGACGCGGTTTTCGCCGCCGACCGCTGTGTAGGTGTTGTCATAGGTACGGGTATAGATTTCGGACTCGAAGCCGTTGGCAGCTGTGGTGGGCTTGCGCGCGAAGGAGACTAGAAATCCGCCACCATCAAAGGCGGTAAGCGACGCACCGGCAATGCCGTTGTTGCTGTCCACTTGATCGACCCGCTCAGTGGCTTTTACGACCGAGGTAAGGTCGGGATTGAAAATGGTAACGAACAGACGATCACTGTCGCCAAGACCTTGTCCATCTTCAGGGTCCGGGCCGCCGTTTGTGAGAATTACGACATTGCCGTTGTCGAGAACCAGTGTATCGCGCAGCCCGTGACCGAGTGCGTCGTCAGCGCGAAGCACGTGGTCGACACGTGTAAACGGAGCGATCGAGCCGTCGCCTGCAATAGTTACGGTTTGCCCCAAAGCAGGTGTTTGCGTGTTACCGATATTATTCTGTGTCCACGTCACGACGACCGTCTCGCCGTTTGTATCCACATGGATAGCGCCGGGCGAATTGGTGTCGCGTTCGCCGATCTGCGTGAAAGGCGTTAGAACATTCAGGTTGTCGTCGAGAACCGCGATCTCAACTGTGGGATTGTTGCCGTCCGGCGTTACGCTTGTGGCGAGGATCACCTTACCACTATCGGTGAGTGCCAGTTCAGGACCGCCATTGCTGAACTCACCGGTCGGCGTGAGATCGATTGCTGGCCCACTGCTTAGCGTCGAACCGTTCAACGTCAAAACATGGCCGCTCAAAGTGAAAGCGAAGGATGTAGAATCGAAAACCGCTTCGACGATCAGAAATTTCGTGTCGCTGATCGCAAGTATTGTCGGACTTAGCGTGTCACCTGACGGGACCAAACCCGATGGAAAAAGCTCATTGGAAACCGGTGTTCCATCCGCCTCGATAACGCGAACGCCGCTGGTGCGGCCGTTGGTCTGGCTGGAAGCAAATTGCGTCCACGCCACCAGCAAATTGCCGTTGGGCAATTCCGCAATGACAGAACCTGTTTCACGAGTATCGCCCGTATCTTCATTGGTAACTTCAAATTCCATCGGCCCGTTCCCCTGTAATATAAATCTGTTGGATCAGATCGCTATCCCCGGAGCCCCACCCGGACATTCGATTCGTGCATATTCGCCGTTTGTAGAGCAAAGAGCAAACCACACAGCCCCCCGGACTCAGCGACTGCCGTAGGCGCCCAGCAATTCGTCGATGAGAGGTGTCGCAAACTTGCGTTCTACGGTGACGGCCTGAAAGCGCTCGGCGAGGCCGAGCATCTTGTCGGCTTCCACCAACATGCCGGATTGAAGTTCGTTTTTCACGACGATGGGGGGCAGCACTGCCAGGCCGATATCTTCGCGGGCCAGCAGGCGCATCATGGCCATGTCTTCCACTTCGGCAGCGATGATCGGCTTGACCGACAGGCGGGAGCAGAAGGCGTCGAAGCCCATCCTCACGGGGCTTTCCAAAGTGGGCACGATGATCGGATTATTGGTCAGCAGATCCGCTACGCCATCATTGCCTGCCAACCGCTGCGGCGTGCCCACGAGACTGACGGGCTGTTCCGACAGTGTGTGGCTGATGAAGTTGGACAGCGTGTCCGGCGCGGGCGGGCGGTTGGTCAGCACGATGTCGAGGCCCAGTGTCTCCAACCCCTGCAACAGTTCTACCGATGTACCGGAGCGCAGCACCAACTCCACATCATCACGCCCTAACAGCGGGCGCAGAAACTCGATCTGAAAGTTGCGCGATAGCGTTGCGAGCGCGCCCACCCGCAGCACGTCGCGCGGGCCTGATTGTTGGGCCAGCGTGTTGAGCAAGCCGTTACCGGCGGCGAAGATCGTGTCGGCATAGTCCAGCGCCACCCGTCCCGCTTCAGTGAGATGCAGGCTACGTCCCCGTCGCTCGAACAATGGATGGCCGAGACGGTCTTCCAGTTTGCGGATCTGAACCGACAGTGCCGATTGCGAAAGGTTCAGCCGTTGGGCCGTGCGGGTAAGGTTGCCGTCATGGGCCACGGCCCAGAAATAGCGCAGATGATTATAATTCATATCGTTCGTTTTAAGCGAATGGTTCGTGCTGAACAATGAATTTATCGCAAGCCTTCCGTTGCACTACACAGTCGGGAATTCGATGCCTCACCTGGGACGTTACCCATGCTCATGAACTTCCTGCCGTTGCTCGCGCCTGCACTTTTAATCGCGGTAGCAGTCATGCTGAACGCAAAAGCCGACCGCAGCGCCGCAAGCGCAGCGGCATTGGGCGAAGGAGCAACGTTGGCCGCATTTGCCGTGGCCGTAGCTTCCGCCATTTTGCTGCTCATCAATGGTGCGGGTGACAGTATGTTGCTTGGACTTTCCGGCTTTGGCCTGTCGGCGCGGCTCGATATCGTTTCTGTCACCATGCTGCTGCTGGTGTCGTTCATCGGCTGGATCGTGGCGCGCTACTCCCGCACTTATTTGGAAGGTGAACCGCGCCAGACGTTCTTCTTCGTGTGGTTGCTGGCAACGCTGGCTGCGGTGATGATGCTGGTGACATCCGGCAACTTGGTTCAGTTCGTCGCCGCATGGGTGGCCACCAGCCTGTGCCTGCACAAACTGCTTCTGTTCTTTCCTGATCGGGTTGCCGCACAACGGGCGGCGCGGAAGAAATACGTTACTGCGCGTATCGGTGATTTCGCGTTGGCAGCTGCGGCGCTTGGGTTGGTGATAAGCTATCGCACCACGAACATTTCCGAAATTCTCGAAGCTGCTCGTATGGGCGAAGGCGGCCCCGCTGCCATTGCAGCCGTGGCTCTACTGGCGGTGGCAGCGCTTCTTAAATCCGCACAGTTCCCGACCCACGGCTGGCTTGTCGAAGTGATGGAAGCGCCGACACCTGTTTCCGCCCTGCTTCATGCAGGCGTCGTGAATGCCGGTGGCTTCGTTCTCATCCGCTTTTCTGACGTCGTCTTGTTGTCTCCGCTTACGCTGGCAGCACTTGCCATGGTGGGTGGTTTCACAGCGCTTTTCGGCGGGCTGGTCATGCTTACGCAACCCACCGTGAAGGCGTCACTGGCGTGGTCCACCATTGCACAGATGGGTTTCATGATCCTACAATGCGGTCTTGCTCTCTTCCCGCTGGCATTGCTGCATATCGTGGCGCACTCGCTTTATAAGGCGCACGCCTTTCTGTCATCAGGCGGCGCTGTGGAACGGGTAACGGCTATTCGCAGGCCGGGCCCGGTTGCCGTGCCGAACCTCCACAAAGTGGGCATGGCCTTCCTCGTGTCGCTGGTCATTTATGCTGCCGTCTTCTTTTTGTCGGGTGCGTTGCTGGGCTTCGGCACCAAGTCACCGCAGGCCTTTGCGCTTGGCGCGATCCTGATCTTCGGCGTCGCTTATCTGTTGGCACAAGGCTTTGCAGATGCAGCACCAAAGGAACTGACCCAGCGCACGGCAGCATATTCCGTGGCGGCGGCTCTCAGCTACTTCGTGCTGCAGCGACTGTCGGAATGGGCGACGCTAGGGACGCTGCCCGCAACACCCGCCCCCGGCGCGCTGGAATGGGCATTGATCGCGCTGGCCGTTTTCAGTTTCGGCGCTGTGGCGCTGGCGCAGGCGACGTTTCCGCTGTGGTCCCATCACCCTGCCGCCCAAGGCTTGCGCGTGCACCTTGCCAACGGCCTCTACGCCAATGCGATCACCGACCGCCTGCTGGACGGTTGGGCCCAAACTCCAAAACAAAAGCCGGCCTCCTCTGAAGGATCGACAAAATGACCGTCACAAAAACCAAACTCAAAGCTGCCACGGAACATGCTATCCGGGCGATTCCGCCGTTGTGGCCGCTTTCATCATCGGTTGCCGTGAACCCGTTTCTTGGTCAGGCCGATCAATCTCTTGCCCACGTCTCGGCGCAGTTGAGCCGTTTGGCGGGTACAGCAGCGACCATGCCGCGCGAGTGGTACCGCAAGCAGATCGAAGACGGCACGATTATCGACGCTGATCTACAGGCTGCGTTGGATAATCACGGTGATGCAGCTCCTGCCGAAGTTGACGCACTGCACGTAGCCTTGGCGGAAGATGCGCCAATCGGCACCGCTCTACCAACCATCGCCGACCTTGCAGCAGACGTGTCCGGCATCGACTGGCCCAGCCTGATTGCCGAACGCATCGGCGCTTGGGCGGCCAGCTATTTCGACACAGGCCAAGCCCTTTGGCAGCCGGACCCATCCAGCGACGCCTTCGACAGCTGGCGCACATTTGCCAGCCGTGATCTGACGCCAGAAATCATTGGCCTGTCAGGTTTTGCAGCTCACGTGGACCGTTCGCCTGACGAAGCGGAACGTGCAATTGCCGTTGCTGCAAAAGATCTTGGGCTGACAAGCGAAGCTGCTCCCTCTTATTTTCACCAGCTCTTGCTCGGCCTTGGCGGTTGGTCGCAAGCTGCGCGCTACCGGCTTTGGGAAGCGGAACTCGAGGGCAAGACCGATGGCGCAATTGCCGATTTTCTTGCCATCCGCATCATCTGGGAACAGGCGCTTTACAGCCATTACAAACCGCAATTCGATGAGGCGTGGGGCGAAACGCTAACCGCTCACGCATCGCCTGCCGAAACAAATGCCGCGCAGATCATCGACGTTATCATGCAGGACGCAGCCGATCGTGCTGGACAGCGCAAGCTCGCGCTTTCTCTTGCGGCTCCTTCTGCAGAACTCGCGGATGGTCGCCCTGCACTTCAGGCTGCGTTTTGTATCGATGTGCGTTCGGAGGTTTTTCGGCGCGCACTTGAATCCATCGATCCGTCCATTCGCACGCTTGGCTTTGCAGGCTTCTTCGGTCTCACCGCTGCCCACCGCAGCTTTGCATCCGATGTGGTGGAGAAGCGTTTGCCCGTGCTGCTTAACAGCGGCGTGACAAGCCATTCCGGTAGCAAAACTACGCAAGATGCGGATACCGCCAAACGCTTTGCCAATCGGGCCAAGCGCGCCTGGGGCCGGTTCAAGCTGGCCGCTGTATCGTCTTTCGCATTCGTAGAGGCGACCGGCCCGATCTATATCGTCAAACTGTTGAAGGATGCGCTGGGCCAAGAAGACAAGACACCAAAGCCCGAACCGCAGCCGCATTTTGGCGAAGGCTTTGCGCTCAAAGATCGCATCGCTGCTGCAGGCACAATCCTGCGTGCAATGTCATTGACTGAAAACTTCGCGCCGCTGGTGCTGATCGCCGGTCATGGCGCCAACACCGTCAATAACCCTTATGCCAGCACACTGCATTGCGGTGCCTGTGGCGGGTTTTCGGGCGAGGTGAACGCACGGCTGCTCGCGGGCATGTTGAACGAACTGGCAGTCCGCGAAGGGCTTTCCGCAGATGGTATCGCGATCCCCACCGACACAACATTTGTGGCAGCGTTACACGACACCACGACAGACGAAGTGAAGCTCTACGACCGCGACACGGGTACGGCGGGTGCAGCGCCGCACACGGCAAAAGCCAAAGAATGGTTGGCTGCGGCTGGTGGCATCGCCCGGACAGAACGGGCCTTGCGTTTCCCCGGTTCGCCATCTGGCGATAACGTGTCCAACCGCAGCCGTGATTGGTCACAAACGCGTCCGGAATGGGCATTGGCAAATTGTCAGGCGTTCATCGCAGCGCCCCGCGCCAACACCCGGGGCAAGAACCTTCAGGGCCGCGCATTCCTGCACGACTACGACCACACGAACGATGACGGTTACGGAATTCTCGAACTCATCGTCACCGCTCCCGTAGTCGTGGCGAGTTGGATAAGCTTGCAGTATTACGGCTCGGTTGTTGCGCCCAACCTGTTCGGCTCCGGCAGCAAACTGCTGCACAACGTGACCGGCGGCTTCGGTGTGGTGGAAGGAAATGGCGGGTTGTTGCGCTCAGGCCTACCGCTGCAATCGGTCCATGACGGCACCGGTTACGCCCACGATCCGCTGCGCCTGTCGGTCTGCCTGCAAGCGCCGGAAGCTGCGATCACTGACATTCTGGCGCGCCATGACTGGGTGCGTGCGCTGTTCGACAACAACTGGCTGCATTTGTTCACGCTGGATGATGAGGGACGGATGAACGGCAGGTACACCGGCAATCTCAAATGGGAGGCAATGGAACCAACTGAGGCTGAACCTTTGCCGCTGGCCGCCTAAGCATTCAGTTCCCCTCTGTAATCAGGTGTTCGCCCGATTGCTCGAAAGCGAAGTTGCTGCCTTACTGTCTCGTGCAATAAAACGTCACGGACAGGAGGGCGTCATCGCAGGTATGATTACGCCCTACGGCTGGTTCTCCAGACCTATCAAACCCTGCCGCATCGCCTCCACCAGAAGAGTGGCGATGGAGTGGACGCCGAACTTGCGCATAATGTTGCTGCGGTGGCTATCAACCGTTTTCGGGCTGACACCCAATACCTCGGCAATCTCGCGGTTGGAGCGTCCCTTTGCGAGCGATTGCAGCACCTGCATTTCGCGTGAAGTAAGCTCATTCGTCTCTTCTTCTGCCTCCATAAAGGCAGTGACTTCCGGCACGAAAACCGTCTCGCCATTGCAGACGCGCTCGATGCCCAAGAGCAAATCGACAGGCGATGTTGTTTTGAGAAACAGACCTGACACGCCCGCCGTGACCAAAGCCTGGAACATGGATGCTTCGCGTGTTCCCGTAACGATCGCGTATCTCGTATCCGGCGACCAACGACGGCTTTCCGCCACAACTTCCAACCCATTTGCGCCGGGCATTACCAGATCCAAAACGGCGCAATCAGGTTGGAGGGTCTTTATCGACGCGATGGCTTCGATGCCGTTGGCAGCGGTCGCTACAACCTCCATCGTGTCGCGACTTTCCAGAATACCCGCAAGCCCGGCAGAGGTCAGGGGATGATCGTCAGCCAAAACCAAACTGTGTTTGGAAGATGCGCGCGCAGCGTCTTCAACCTCCATATCCACCCCTCACCTTCGCCCAGTCTCGGAGTAATCCACACCCTTCTTTTGACTGTGTTGGTGTTTGCAGCCTTCTGCAACAGGGCCGATGCGCAAAATGTGCAAACACAGCCTTCCAGCTCGCTTCTCATTCTTGAAGGCTCGGTGAGCAGCGAAGAAGCGGTTCGGCATGTGGATCATTACATAGACGCAGATTGGACGATGACCACTGAACTGGCCATAACAAGCAGAACTGCCGACTTCATCCCACTGCGCAGCAAGACAGCGGATTTCGGATACACCAAGTCACGCGTCTGGCTGCGCGCGCGTGTTCGAAACGACACGCAGGACGTGCGTGAGTGGCGGATATTTTTCGCAGAAAACTTCAAACAGATTTTCGACGTCTACATCGTACGCGGTGAGGGGTCTGTTTCACCAATTGTGGAACACGTTGTCGACTTGGACGCGAAGAGCGCCTTCTGGAAGCGACCAATCTCCTACGCTGAACTGACTGCGCCCATGAAACTTGCGCCGGGAGAAGAGGCAACGATCCTCGTCTCCCTTTGGTCAGAAGGCTCGTCCTATATCGAGTTTTCGGTGCTGACCGTTCCTGATTTCCAGATTCTGACATCAACCCGGACCGCAAAAAACTTTTTATTCTACGGCATGATGGGGTTGTTGATCATCGTGGCCCTGATCTGTTTGCTCATATTCCGCAACGCTATCTTTGCCGCCTATATCAGCTACGCCATATCGGGACTGCTTTACGTCATGCATTCCGACGGTGCAGCATTTCAGTGGCTGTGGCCCGCTTTTCCCGGCTTCAACTCCGTTGCCTCCGTTTATCTAGGCACCGGCATCATCATTTTCGGAGCTATCTTTTCACGTATGGTGCTGAACACTGCGATCTACCACCCGTGGCTCGACAAACTGCTCATCGGGATCGTTATAACCACCGTGGCTATGGTCGCCATCTTGCTTCCACTGGATGGCCAACTGTTGAAAAAGCTCTTGGTGATGATGTCGCTCTTTGCGATCTCCATGTTGCTTATTGCGGGCCTTGCTGCTGCCAGACATCGCTTTCGCGAGGTTCGCTTTTACGTTCTGGCATGGGTTGGGGCCGTTATGTCTGCAGCATTATTGAATCTGGACCACATCTTTGGCGTCAATCTCACGCAGGATGTCGTTTTGGACTCCATGCGCGCGGTTATGGTGTTCGATGCCACGATGCTCGGCCTTGCCATTGCAGACCGATATGCCTTGTTGCGGGAATCGCAACGCTCTGCTCTTCAAACCAGCCTCGACAACGCCACCCGCAATCTTGAACTTAACAACCGGCTTGGCGATTTGGAGCAGCGCTATACCAAGGCCGCTGCCCGCTCGCGCAACCGTTCGGAACGCATACGCGACACGGTACATGATCTCCAACAACCACTCCATGCGTTGCGCATGAAAGTGCAGGGCATGGCAAAGGACTCTAACGGACGCGGTATAGATACAGAAACTCTTGAGGGCGCTTTCGTTTATCTGGAAAACCTTGTTTCGACTACGCTGGAAGAGCCGCATGACGAAGAAGTTGACACTGACAACAAGCGAGCTGATCGCTTAGCAAGTGAACGCATGATCGCGCTTTCAGCCGTGGTGCGAACATTACATGCAATGTTTCACCACGATGCAGCCGCCAAAGGACTTGATCTGGTGGTTGAGGCAGAAGGGCTGGATATAGAAGTCGACGGCTTCAGCGCGATGCGTATTCTGTCCAACCTCGTTCAGAACGCTATCAAATATACCTCGGATGGTACCGTGATGATCACAGGACGTTCCGATACTGAAACTGCACTTGTGCGAATATGTGACAACGGTCCCGGCCTGTCGCGCGAAGCTTTCCAAACGGCATTGGCACGTGAGGTCCGGTTGGATGAGGACATGACCGGCGAAGCGGGCCATGGGCTCGGCTTGGCCATTGTACGAGAACTTTGTCGTCGGCAGGGGTATTCGCTTATGTTGGTTGATCACGACAAAGCAGGAACCTGCATCGAGATCGGTTTTTCTGCTCATTAAAATCGCAGATTGTTATATTCAATCGATTTTCAGGTGATCACCTGATAGGAAAGTTGACCAAGACAAGCTAAAGTAGGTTCGGTAGTCGCGTTGCCTGTGCCTCTTTGTCATGTCGCCCCATGATTTGGTGGTATCAATTAGGCGGCGCGGCTACTGCAATCTCCAACACAAAGATCAAACGCATCATGATTTTGGTTGCCGCCGGGATCGTGCCATGTTGTCGCCGTTCGTAACGGTGCAAGCAGGCGATCTGTGCCCAATATCCTCTTCATAATGTTCGACCAGCTGCGGTTCGATTACCTGTCCTGCGCCTTCGATGATGAGCCACCAGCGCGCCACACCGACTTGCCGCTCACCACACCCAACATCGATGCTTTGGCCACCAAAGGTGTCCGGTTCCGCAACGCCTACGTGCAGTCGCCGGTTTGTGGCGCATCGCGAATGAGTTTCTACACCGGTCGCTATTCATCGTCCCACGGGGCGCAGTGGAACAATTATCCGCTCAAAGTGGGTGAGCAGACCATCGGCGACCACCTACGAAAACTCGGCATGTCATCATGGCTGGTGGGCAAGACCCACATGAAAGCTGACGCCGAAGGCATGGAGCGGCTCGGCCTTTCGCCTGACAGCACCATTGGCGCGCGCGTCGCGGAATGCGGCTTCGACATTTGGGCGCGTGACGATGGCCTCTGGGCGCAGGGGCCGGACGGCTTCTACGATTCAAGGCGTTCGCCCTATAACGAATATCTCAAAACCAAGGGCTATGAGGGTGAAAACCCATGGCACGATTTTGCCAATGCGGGCGTCGGTGAAGACGGCGACATGGCATCCGGCTGGTTCATGAAATCAGCGGGCGAGGCCGCCAACATAGATGAGCAGGACAGCGAAACGCCGTGGCTGACGCGCGAGGTGATGGCGTTCATCGACAGTCGTGAGGGTAATGACGAGCCTTGGTTGTGCCATGCCTCCTACATCAAACCCCACTGGCCCTACATCGTGCCTGCCCCCTATCACGACATGTATGCAGGCCAAGTTCCGCCACCCGTGCGTGATGACGCCGAGCGCGACGATCCGCATCCTGTCTATGCCCAATTCATGGCCAATCGCATCGGCCAAGCCTTCCAGCGCGACGAGGTTCGGGAAGCCGTGCTGCCTGCCTATATGGGCCTTATCAAACAGTGCGATGACCAGATGGGCGTGCTGTTCGATCACTTGGAAAAGACGGGCCGAATGGATGACACCATGATCGTCATCACCGCCGACCATGGTGACTATCTCGGCGACCATTGGCTGGGCGAGAAAGACCTATTCCACGCGCAATCGGTGAAGGTTCCCCTCATCATTTACAACCCATCTGCCGCCGCCGACAACGCTCGCAGCACGACCTGCGATGCGCTGGTGGAGAGTATCGACCTTGCTGCAACCTTCGTGGAATTCGCCGGTGGCGAGGTTCCCGATCATATCATAGAGGGCCGGTCGCTGATGCCGTTTCTGCACGGTCGTGAACCGGACACATGGCGGGAAATCGCGGTCAGCGAGTACGATTATTCCGCAACCGATATGGCGGAAAAACTCGGCCTCGCCCCACGCGATGCGCGGCTGTTCATGGTGTGCGACGGCCGCTGGAAATTGATGCACGCGGAAGGTGGCGACGAGAACGGACCATTCCCGCCAATGCTCTTCGACCTGAAGAACGATCCGGAAGAATTTCACGATCTGGGCCGAAGTGTCGACCATGCTGAGGTAATCGTGACAATGTATGAACACCTAGCCAAGTGGAGCCGCCGCATGTCGCAGCGCACCACAGTTTCAGAAGACGATATCTTTGCCCGGCGCGGCGGATCGGATTCCGTTGGAATCCTCATCGGCGTCTATGATGAAAGCGAAGTGGCCGCGGAAAACGCCGCACGCTACACCGGCCCCGCCCCCAAGCGCCCTTCATAAAATCATGCGGGACGATACGTCCGTTTGACCCATGGCACCGCAGTTGCGAGATAGGGTGCAACAGTAAGCTACAGGAAATTCTGCCGTGCCCGATCTTCTCGACGTCTTCGTAATCGGCGGTGGCATAAATGGCTGCGGTATTGCCCGTGATGCAGCGGGCCGGGGCTATAAGGTGGCGCTGGCAGAGATGAATGATCTCGCGTCCGGCACGTCTTCGTGGTCGTCTAAACTCATCCATGGCGGCTTGCGCTATCTGGAGCACTACGAGTTCCGTCTTGTCCGCGAAGCGTTGGGCGAGCGCGAGGTGTTGCTGCGCGCCGCACCCCACATCATCTGGCCCATGCGGTTTGTGCTGCCCCATCACAAGGGTCTGCGCCCCAGCTGGCTGCTGCGGATCGGGCTGTTCCTCTATGACTCGCTGGGCAAACGTGAATTGCTCGACGGCACCAAGACGCTGGACCTGCGTACGGATGCGGTGGGCAAGCCGCTGAAAGACGAGTTCGTCAAAGGCTTTGAATATTCCGACTGTTGGGTGAACGACGCACGGCTCGTTGTGTTGAACGCCATGGACGCCGTGAAGCAGGGCGCCAGTGTGGAAACCCGCACCGAGGTCATTTCCGCGCGCCGCGTTCAGCAAGACGGCGCTTCCGTTTGGGAAATCGTCACCCGCAATAATTTGACCAATGAAGAGCAGACCCGCCACGCGCGTCTGATCGTCAATGCCGCCGGCCCGTGGGTCGACAAGGTATTAGGGCAGGCGCTGGGCCGTAATGACGCCAAGAACGTGCGCCTCGTACAGGGTAGCCACATCGTCGTGCCGAAACTGCACGATCATGACCGCGCCTACATCTTCCAGAACGCCGACGAGCGCATCATCTTCGCGCTGCCATACGAGCAGGATTACACGCTGATCGGCACCACCGATCGCGATTACGACGGCGACCCGTCGGATGTGAAAATCACTCCGGAGGAAACCTCCTACCTCTGCGATGCGGCAAGCGAATATTTCAAGAAGCCGATCACCGAAGACGAGATCGTGTGGACCTATTCCGGCGTTCGCCCGCTTTACGATGACGGCGCAACGGAAGCGCAGGAAGCCACCCGCGACTACGTGTTGAAAGCTGAGGGCGGCAAAGACGAAGCGGCGGTGGTGAACATTTTCGGCGGCAAGATCACCACCTTCCGCAAGCTGGCCGAAAGCATGTTGGAAGAGATCGAGGACAAGATCGGCGCAAAGGGCAAATCGTGGACGGCAGGTGCGTCTCTACCCGGTGGCGATTTCGAAGTTCGCGATTTCGACGCTCTGGTTGCAAAGGTGAAAGCATCCCAGCCGTGGATGAAAGGCCGCCACGCGACACGGCTCGCCCGCGCGTACGGCACCGGCGTTTGGGCCTTGCTCGACAGCGTAGAATCGCAGGCCGATATGGGCCGCGATTTCGGTGCGACGCTAACCGAGCGCGAAGTGAATTATCTGCGCGAACACGAATGGGCAATCACCGCCGATGACGTGTGCTGGCGGCGAACCAAACTCGGTATCCGCTTGGGTGCAAAGCGAATCGCGGCGCTGGACCAATGGATGAGAGCGCCCGCATGAAACCGCTCAAAACATCTGCCGCCGACATGGTGGCATCTGCACGGCGGGACATTGAAGAAGTCGAAACGTCAGACGCCATTTCTCTCGTCGGCAGTGACGATGTGGTTTTTGTCGATCTGCGCGATGTCCGCGAACGCCAGCGCTTCGGTTTCATCCCCGGCTCCTTCCACTGCCCGCGCGGCATGGTGGAATTCTGGGTCGACCCGGACAGCCCTTACCACAAGCCGATTTTTGCAGAAGACAAACGCTTCATTTTCCACTGCGCATCAGGCTGGCGGTCCGCGCTAACCGTGCAGACGTTGAACCAAATGGGGTTCGACGCAGCGCATTTGAAAGACGGTTTTTCGACGTGGGAAAAGGCGGGTGGACCGGTGGAGAAGGTGGAGTAACGTCACTGCGTTACCCGCACATTCCGTTGTAATCCCCGCGAAGGCAGTTGTGACTAGGTCGTCTTCTTATCATCGATAATGTTCAAGCCTGCCGCGCCGCTTTTACCAAGCTCTACTGATGCGAAGGGGCCACCTTGGCACATGTGGCCGATATCCTGCGGGTCCATTGGCGGTTCGTTCGCCAGCACTTCTTCGGCAAACTGCTCCGCATTGTCCTTCGGGCGGTAGCCGAGAAAACTCGATTGAGCGTTATCGACTGGTGCACGATCATTGTTCGATACGCCGTAAATTATAGAAAAGCCCACAATAGGTGTTTCGATACAACGCGTGACCAATTGGATGAGATCATCATAGGACAACCACGAGCCCAGCGCCCGCGCGTTGTTGACCTGTGCGCAGGACAGGATGCGCAGGTGAACGCTTTCGAGGCCACGCTTTTCCCAATACATTGAGCCTAGATCTTCCGCAAAACACTTCGACAATCCGTAAAATGTGTCGGGGCGGTGGGCGACCTTGGTGTCGATGAATTCGTTCTTACGGTACATGCCGACCGAATGGATTGATGAGGCATAGACGACGCGTTTTACCCCATGGCGGTGGGCCGCTTCCCAGATGTTGTAAGCGCCGATAAAGTTCGGGCCGAGCAATTCCTCAAAGGGAGCCTCATCGGGGATCGCACCGAAATGCACCACCATGTCAGCGCCTTCCAGCACCGCCATCATATCATCAACCGAAGCGAGATCGCCCTTCATGTAACGCTCGCCATCGTAGAGTTTGCCGATGTCGTCAAAGATATCCGTCGAGACCAACTCGTCGGCCATTTTGCTGAGCGGCTCGCGCAGGTAGGAGCCGAGGCGGCCTGCTGCGCCAGTGAGAACGATGCGTTTCATGGTGTTCCTTTCGCGGTCTAGATGACCGCTCTTTCTATGATCGGGCGGCCTTCGACAATGCGGTCGTAATGAAAAGACGTCATGTCGAGGCTGCGATATTCGCCATACGTAATCCACTCGGCCGTGCCGCGCCCCATGGCAGGTGATTGCTGCAGGCCGTGGCCTGAAAAACCGTTGAGGAAGATGAAGTTCTTCAACTGCGGATGCGAGCCCATGATGGCATTTTGATCAAACGTGTTCATCGCATAGTGGCCAGCCCATTCGCTGGTCACACGGATGGCTTCAAATTGTGGAATGCGGGTGGCAAGAACGGGCCAGACATGGCTTTGCCAAAGGTCGTGATCCATCGCAAAATCATCATGATCCACTGCGGGATCGACATTGCCATGAGCGCCGCATTGATAAGTTCCACCGCCATTTTCACGCACATGAACGCCGGTTGGATCAATGGTCAGCGGCAGATCACGGTCCAGCGGTTGTTCGGCTGAGAAGACCCATGAGTAACGCTTGCGCGGTTCCACCGGCACGTCGATTCCCGCCATCTGCGCGGTGCGCGCTGCACGGGGGCCGGATGCGTTCACGAGTTTTCCGCAAGCGATGATTTCGCCAGATGCCAGCGTCACGTTGTCGACCGAAGTCCCTGCTGCATTCTTGTTGATCGCCACCACTTCGTTGGACAGATATTCAACACCGCGTTCCCGCGATTGTCGCCGCCACCAGTCGAAGACTGCGCCACCGTCCCAGTAGCCTTCGTCCACCAGATTGATGGAACCAAGGGTAATGTCATCTACATTGTAGAAGGGGTAGGCGGCCTTTATCTCGGCCGCGCTCATTAGCTGCGTTGCGGCACCAGCAGCGAGTTGAACTTTCTGATTGGCCCACAGCACGTCGGCAAAGGCTTTGTTGTTGGCAAGGTACATGTAACCGAAAGAGCGGATGGAAAGTTCGGGAATTCTGGTGTCATCTCCCATAAATGAGCGGATGTTTTTCACAAACTCAGCCGCAAATTGGGAAATATGGACGTTTAATTCCGTCGAAAACTGCTGTCGCATGCAAGAATTGGTGTGGGTGGTGGAAGCCGTGGCGTAAGTCGGGTCACGTTCGACCACCAAGACGGAACCGTCGAAATCAGGATTATCCGTCAGAAACCAAGCGGACGATGCACCCATAATACCACCGCCGATGATGACAACATCATAAGTGCTGCGCGCCGGGAGGGTGGTTTTAGTAGTCATCGTCTGTTTCCGCAGGCGGGGGCCGTTCAGCCCGCGCACTCTGGCATCATGTCGCCTTGGCGCAAGCCGATTTTACAGATTGATTAAAGTTAGCGTTATCGCCTGCGCGGGCCGCGATTGCGTGGCCGTCGAAACCGTCCTGCAACGCGCGTGTGGCTGCGGCATCCAATGGGCGACCGTAGAGATAACCTTGGAACTGGTCACAATCGAGCGCTGCCAAAGCCTCTGCCTGCTCCACCGTTTCAACGCCTTCTGCGATCACCTCAAGGTCGAGACTTCTAGCCAGACTGATACAGGCGCGCACAACAGTCGACAGGCGTTCATCGTTGCCTAGGCCGGAGACGAAGAACCGGTCGATCTTCAAACGGTCAAACGGGAAAGATGCGAGCGTGGTGAGTGATGAAAAGCCGGTACCGAAATCATCAATCGCGAGTGCAACGCCTAGGTCTTTGATGCCTCGCAACACAAAAAGTGCTTTATCAAAGTCATCAATCAGAACGGTTTCTGTGACCTCCAACTCCAACCGCGTTGCGGGCAGGCCGGTTTCCAGAAGGGTGGAATGCACCAAACGGGCGAAGCCCGGGTCGGAGATTTGCGCGGCCGAAATATTGACGCAAACCATAAGGTCGTTTGGCCAACTCACAGCTTCCTGACAAGCTTTGCGTAGAATTGATCGACCGATGATATCTATGAACCCGTTATTCTCGGCCAATTCAATAAATTCGAACGGCGGAACATAACCGCGTTCCGGATCGTGCCAACGGGCAAGCGCTTCGAAGCCTCTCAATTTTCCGCTTCGCGAACAAACTTGCGGTTGGAAATGAGGCTCGATCACATCCGCTTCGACAGCCTCTTTAAGGTCGACCAACAACCTGCGGCGATATCGTGTTTGTTGGTCGATTTCTGAGTTGTAACGCAGATAAGGCACATTGCCGTTGGCCTTGGAGCGGAACATTGCCGTATCTGCATTCGATAGAAGATCACCGACATTTCGTCCGTGTTCCGGGTAGTCGGCAAGGCCGATACTGGCGCGCATGAAGACCTGGCGACCTTCGATAGAGAACGGATCGGCAAACACCGTTTCCAGCCGTGAAATCAAACCCTCGCCGCGATCACTGCTTTCGCAAACCATCACGAATTCATCACCGCCCATACGGCCCAGGAATTCCTTGTTACCGCAGCAACGGTTCATCCGGTGGGAATATTCTTGCAGCAATTTGTCTCCGGCCTGATGACCGTGCACATCATTGATCTCCTTGAACCGGTCAAGATCAAGGATCACCACTGTAAATCCTGTTCCGCCAGCATCGGCTTTTGCCACAGCGTGTTCGAGACGGTGGGTAAGCGCTGCCCGGTTTGGCAGTCCGGTAAGGCTGCAATGCATGGCCATATGGTCTGCGCGTTCAACTGCCCGCTCGCGCTCTTCCAAAGCCCGCGCATGCTCGCTGACATCATGCATCGTTACCACCCGGCGACCATCATCAAGACGGGTGACGGTGGTATCGCAAACCTTGTCAGCTATATTTCGCGGAGCGCTGTCTTCAAGTGCTGACTGCATAAGAGTGGCAATAGCATTTGTGCGGTCTTCTCCACCGTGATGACGCAGCGCCAAAGCCTCAAAGTGACTGTTCCAGATCGCAGGGCTGGAGTCGGTATCAGCAACACAAATAGCTGCTGATACGCTGTCCACCACGGAAGACAGCAAAGCTTGGCGTCGACTGTTGGCGATTGCATATCGGATCGTGCGGTCAAGCAGAGACGGTGACAGGTTGGCCTTGGAAATAAAGTCAGCGGCCCCTGCTTCCAGTGCCAGACGGTCAGCCTCACTGTCGGCCATACCGGTGAGCAGAATGGTGGGAACATCGAAGCCGCGCTCCGGCAAATCAGCGATAAACTGGGTGCCGGTTTCAGCGCCAAGGCGATAGTCGCAAATGATGAGATCAATAGACTGACGCGCCAACACATCCAGCGCTTCCGCCGTCGTTGAACAGCAGTGGTTGATATAGCGCGTGCCAACGACATCATCCAATGTGTCCACCACAAGGAATACATCGTCTGGATCGTCGTCCAGTATCAATATTTCAATAGCCGCCAATTGTGTCCCCTCCGCCCGGAGAATTTGCTTTCATTGTGGGGATGCCTGCCCCTAGCAAGCTTCTCCGCGAATATTTTCTTCCTCAGGCAACCTCTGGAAGGGCCACTATTTCGATCCAATAACGATTCAAAACCTGCACAACCTGAACAAGACCATCGAACGTCACCGGCTTTGTGATGAAGGAATTCACCCCAAGATCGTAGGTGCGAAGAATGTCTTCTTCAGCTTGCGAGGTTGTCAGAACCACCACCGGAATACGTTTTAGAACAGGATCCTTACGGATTTCTTCCAGTGCGGTTCGACCATCCATGCGCGGCATGTTGAGATCGAGCAGAATGATCCCTGGGGTTGGGTGCGCTTCTACATCTGAAAACCCGTTTTCGTTACGCAGATATTCCAACAGCTCGATGCCGTCCTTCACGAAGGCGACCGGATTTTTCAGCATGGCTTCTTCAAAAGCCTCACCGATCATCAGACGGTCGTCTGCGTCATCATCTGCGACAAGAATTGAAATAGGTTTGTTGCGGGACATCAATCAGTCCTCCTCTTTCGGCTGCTTGAGCGGCATGGTCACGGTGAAGGTCGCGCCTTCTCCAATCTCGCCCTGTGCAGAAATGGTGCCATGATGGCGTTCGGCGATCTTGCGGCAGGTGGTCAAACCGATGCCGGTACCGGCATATTCCGAACGTCCGTGAAGACGCTGGAAGATCGTAAAAATCTGTTCAGCAAAGCGGTTCTCGAACCCAATGCCATTATCGCTGAAAACAAGTGTGCAGGTTCGTACCGGCATTCCGGTTTCATCAACTCCGCCCTGCGTGGACGCAGTAATTGACACAACCGGCGTCACATCTTCGCGGGTGAACTTAAGCGCGTTACTAATGAGGTTTTGCATCAGCTGGCGCATCTGGGTGGGATCACCTTCGATGGTCGGCAAGGCGGTAACGTCAACAGACGCTCCGGTTTCTTCAATTCGCACTTGCAGGTCGCTTACGACGCCAGCCACGATAGCCGACAGGTCGATCTCTTCCAGCTTACGCTCCTTGGAAGACACCCGCGAGAAGGCCAGCAGGTCGTTGATGAGTTGGCGCATTCGCCCGGCCGCATCATTGATACGGTCCAGATAATGCTGTCCGCCTTCGGGCAGGTGTTCGCCATGCTTGGTCAATAGCCTGTCGCCGAAAGCTTCGATCTTGCGTAGCGGTTCCTGCAGATCGTGGGACGCCACATAAGCAAAATTTTGCAGTTCAGCGTTGGAGCGTTCCAGCCGTCTGCTGTAGCTGGCGAGGCTGGCCTGTACTTCCAGTTCCGCTGTTATGTCAAAAAACAAGACGATGGAGCCACCGTCCGACATCGGTGTGAAATGGACCTGAATAACGCGGCCATCGGCCATGTAGTATCTAAAGGAATGATGATCAGTACGATTGAGGCTGCTGTTGTAGGCGTTGTGGCTCTCTTCCATCCGTTTTTCGTCAAACAGACCAAGTGTCTTGGTATTCTCAATCAAGGTTTCACGTGCCACGCCGGGCTTGAGAAGCGATGCGGGAAAGCCCAGCATTTCACGGTAGGCCGTGTTGCATGTCACCATACGCTGTTCGCCGTTGAACATTATTACGCCGGTGGGCATTGCCTCCAGTGACTGCTCCATCTGGCGAGTGCGTCGCAGCAGAGCTGCATCGCTGGCGATGACGCGCTCCTCCTGCGCCTTCGATTCAGTAATATCGGACAACGTAAAAATGGTGCTGTTGTCAGACATCAATCGTGCCGCAAAGCGTATCCAGCGCCCGTCCTTCAAAAGGTCATGCGTCGGATCTCCGGGAGAAAGACGTTGGCGCGTAGCAAATTCAACGAATTCTTCTTCATCAATATGATCAAGCTGCACCGCGCCAGAACGGTGAACCGCACGAATAATATCCTCGTGCTGCACACCAACTTTAATATGTGAAGCGATGTGCGGCGACATATCGAGATATCGTTGGTTGAACGCCATCAGAACGCCCGATGAATCGAACACGGCAAAGCCATCCGGCATGTTTTCAAGGGCGGCCATCAACTTTCGCTGGCTTATGCCGCTGGTGCCATGCGCGCCTGCGTAGCCATCTGTTGCCTGCGGCTTTTCTTTAGACGGCATCTCGATAGTTTCGACGACCATGCCGTTGGGCCGTGTGTCACGGGTGATACGGGCAAACTCGCCGGAGCCTGTATCAAAATCTATGCGATCTGTTCTGTTCGATGCCAAACGTGCCAGATCAGTAGTGATAATGGCATGCTGGTTGGCTGCCGGAACAGACATGTTCGTTAAAGTGGCCTCGATGATGGAGCGCATTGACACGCCCGCGCCCGCCTGATCATCGCCAAGTCTGCGATAGTCCCGGAATGTCGGGTTGGAAGAAATGAGCAGCAGATTTTCGTCGAAAACGGCAACGCCGATATCCGAATTCTGAAACATACTCGTGACAGCATGCGCCTGTTCAACACACCTAAGGTGAGCACTCAGCCCGTTTTTTTGTTCCGCCAACATGGCCCGCCACTCCCAGTCATGAAGCGACAGATTATGCTGCTAAGTTAAAGAAACCGTTCATGTAAGTTTTGTCGCTCTTGGTTCGCGAAATGGCTGTTTGGCACACGGCAGGAGGGCGCAGGGTAGAGCTACTTGCTAATCATTCGCAACTGGCTCATTGTTGCCAATCATTCGCAACAAGTGGTTCACGGCATGTCCTTCACGGTCATAAGATTTAGACAATCTGCACGTTTACTAGCGGTACTTTTTTTGACCTCTGTCGGTCTGATTATGTCACATGCTGCGCATTCGGCCGATAAGATGAAGGTCGTCACGACCTTCACGGTCATCGCCGACATGGCGCAGAATGTTGCTGGCGATGCAGCGGATGTGGTGTCGGTCACCAAACCGGGCGCAGAAATTCATGGCTATTCGCCAACGCCGGGTGATCTGGTGCGCGCATCTTCAGCCGATCTGATTTTGTGGAATGGCCTCAATCTTGAACTGTGGTTCGAGCAATTCCTCAGCAATCTCGGCGACGTTCCATCTGCCACAGTGAGCGACGGTATCGAGCCGATTTCGATTGCAGAAGGCGCTTATGAGGGCAAGGCCAACCCACATGCCTGGATCGGGCCAAAAGCGGCACTCATCTATATCGACAACATTCGCGACGCTTTCTCCAAACACGACCCCGACAATGCAGCGGTCTATGCGGCCAATGCCGAAGCCTACAAAGCCAAGATCGAAGCCACCATCGCGCCATTGCGCGAGCGCTTGGCTGCCATTCCCGAAGACAAGCGCTGGCTGGTGTCGTGTGAAGGCGCGTTCAGCTATCTCGCCCGCGATTTCGGCCTGCGTGAACTCTATCTGTGGCCGATGAATGCTGACGCTGTTGGCACGCCGCAGCAAGTGCGCCGGGTGATCGATGCTGTGAAGGAAAACGAAATTCCGGTCGTGTTCTGCGAAAGCACCGTGAACACCGACCCCGCCAAACAGGTGGCGCGCGAAACAGGCGCAGCTTATGGCGGCGAATTGTATGTGGACTCGTTGAGCGAAGCAGGTGGGCCCGTGCCGACCTATCTCGACCTGTTGCGCGTAACGGCCACCACGGTTGCCGATGGTTTGGCCGCAAAGTGAGCCTGACAGAGAAAGCCGCACCCGGCGTTGCGACCCCCGGTCTTGTAACCAATGGCATCGAAGCGACCGGCGTCACTGTCACCTATCGCAACGGCCACACGGCACTGCGCGACGCGAGCTTTGACATTCCGCGTGGCACCATCACCGCGCTGGTGGGTGTGAACGGTGCAGGCAAGTCGACATTGTTCAAAGCAATCATGGGTTTCGTGCCCGCCGCTGCCGGTGAAATTCGCCTGCTCGGCAGAACTGTCCGCGAGGCATTGCGCGAAAATCTCGTGGCCTACGTACCCCAGTCTGAAGAGGTCGATTGGGCCTTCCCCGTGCTGGTGGAAGATGTGGTGATGATGGGCCGCTACGGCCATATGGGCTTTCTGCGCCGCGCGTCTGCCGCAGATCACGCTGCCGTCGATGAGGCGCTCGTGCGCGTTGGCATGTCGGACTTCAAGGAACGCCAGATCGGTGAACTGTCTGGTGGCCAGCGTAAGCGCGTTTTTCTTGCACGCGCTCTGGCGCAAGAGGGGCAGGTGATCCTGCTGGACGAACCTTTTACGGGCGTCGACGTGAAGACCGAAGACCAAATCATCGACTTGCTTCGAGAGCTGCGCGACGAAGGCCGTGTGATGCTGGTCGCCACCCACAATCTTGGTTCCGTACCGGAATTCTGCGACCGCACCGTGCTCGTGAAAGGCACGGTCATCGCCTACGGCCCGACGCCCGAGATTTTCACCCACGACAATCTCGAACTCGCATTCGGTGGCGTGTTGCGACACTTCACGCTTGGCGGAACAGACCTCCACGATGATGATGACGCCCGCGAAATCCGCATCATTACCGATGATGAAAAACCATTCGTCGTTTATGGCGATGACCACAAGTGAGCGTGCTGCTCGACCCCTTTGGCTACAGCTACATGGTCAATGCCATGTGGGTGTCGGCGCTGGTCGGTGGCGTCTGCGCCTTCCTGTCCGCTTATCTGATGCTCAAGGGCTGGTCGCTCATCGGTGACGCGCTGGCCCACTCCGTCGTGCCGGGTGTCGCGGGTGCTTATTTGCTCGGTCTGCCTTTCGCGTTCGGTGCTTTCCTGTCCGGTGGGCTGGCCGCAGGTGCGATGCTTTTCCTGTCCGGCCGGTCGGGTCTGAAAGTGGATGTCATCATCGGCATCATCTTCACGTCGTTCTTCGGGTTAGGGCTGTTCATGGTGTCCATCAATCCGATTTCGGTTTCGGTGCAGACCATCACCATGGGCAACATTTTGGCGATCACACCGTCAGACACATTGCAGCTTGTCATCATTTCCACGGTGTCGCTGGCGATCTTGTTGGCCAAATGGAAAGATCTGCTGGTCGCGTTTTTCGATGAGAACCACGCCCGTTCTATCGGCCTGCGTCCCGATATTCTGAAGGCCGTGTTCTTCGTTCTACTATCCGCCTGCGTTGTGGCTGCGATGCAGACGGTCGGTGCGTTTCTCGTTGTCGCAATGGTGGTGACGCCGGGTGCGACGGCCTACCTGCTGTGTGACCGTTTTCCGCGTCTGCTGATCGTCTCCGTCGCCATGGGCGCTATGACGAGTTTCGTTGGTGCCTATGTCAGCTTCTTTCTGGACGGTGCCACCGGCGGTATCATCGTGTTGCTGCAAACCGCAATCTTCCTTGTCGCATTCGTATTCGCCCCCAAGCATGGCTTGCTGGCAGCACGGGCCAAAGCGCGCGCAGCGCTGCTCCCCGTAGGAGACGCGACATGAACCTCGACACGCTGCTTCTGCCCTTCCAGTTCCCCTTCATGCAGAAGGCGTTCTTCATCGCGCTGTTGATTGCACCGCCCACCGCGCTGCTGTCCTGCTACCTCGTGTTGAAGGGTTGGGCGTTGATGGGGGACGCTGTCAGCCACGCCATCCTACCCGGCGTCGTGCTGGCCTATTTGTTGAATATTCCACTGGTGATCGGAGCCTTCGTCGCTGGCATGGGCTGCGCGTTGCTCACCGGCTATCTGTCCACCAACAGCCGCGTGAAACAGGACACGGTCATGGGCGTCGTGTTCTCCGGCATGTTCGCGCTTGGCATCGTACTTTTCGTCGCCTTCCCGTCAGACGCCCATCTCGATCACATTCTGTTCGGTAACATGCTGGGAATTTCGAGCGATGAACTTTGGACGGCGGGCATTATCGGTGCGGGCGTTTGCGCCGTGCTGCTGCTCAAATGGCGTGACTTTTTGCTCCACGCTTTCGACCCTGCGCAGGCGCAAGCGTCGGGCCTTCGCACCGGCTGGCTGCATTACGGGCTGCTGGCAATTCTGTCGCTCACCATCGTCGCGACACTCGCTTCGGTCGGTCTCATCCTCGCAGTCGCGCTTTTGGTTACGCCGGGAGCAATCGCCTTCCTTCTGGTGCGCAGCTTTGGTTGGATGTTGGTCGTGTCGGTTGCGGTGTGTCTGTTTTCGATGCTCACCGGCATCTATGCCAGCTTCTTCCTCGATGCTGCCTCCGCCCCCACCGTGGTTCTGGTCTTGACCGCAATCTTCATCGCAGCCTTCATTCGCCGTAGCTTGCAGACATCTGCAAACGCCAACCGGCTGATGAAGGACACGACATGAGCGACACCACTCCCCTTGTTTTCGACGGCCACAACGACATCCTCTTGCAGCTTCATCGCGATGACCGTGCAGGGGCGGTGAAGTCATTTCTCGAAGGTAGAAGCGGCGCACTCGACCTGTCGCGTATGAAGGCAGGCGGCTTCGGTGGCGGATTTTTCGCTCTCTACGTGCCCAGCGTCGGAGATATGGTGCTGTCCATCGACGATCGCATCGACGCTATGTGCGAGCCGAGTTTCGATCTGCCGCTTCCGCCGATGCTCGACCAAGCAGAAGCCTTGGTATGCTGCATGGAGCAGACCGCTATTCTGCTCGACCTCGAACGCACCGGCACGCTGAAAATCTGCCGCACAGTTTCCGAAATCCGCACGTGCATGGCGAGTGGCATCATTGCAGCAATCCTTCACATGGAGGGTGCGGAAGCCATCGACCGTGATTTCGCATCGTTGGAAGTGTTGTACACCGCAGGTCTGCGCTCAATCGGTCCGGTCTGGAGCCGCCCGACGATCTATGGTGAAGGCGTGCCGTTCCGCTACCCCTCTGACGGCAATATCGGCAGCGGGTTGACCGAGGACGGCATTCGCCTCGTCGAACACTGCAACGCCCGCGGCATCATGATCGACTGCGCGCATTTGAATGAAGCAGGTATTCGCGACGTGGCGAAACATTCCGATGCGCCCATCGTCGCCACCCATTCCAATGTCCACGCCATCTGTGCATCATCGCGTAATCTCACCGATGAACAGCTCGGCATCATCGCAGATAGCGACGGCATGGTGGGCTTGAATTTTGCGGTCTCCTTCCTGCGCGAAGATGGCCGCAAGTTTGCCGACACGCCACTGGATACATTGCTCAAACATCTCGATCATCTGATCGAACGGATAGGCGAAGACCGCGTTGGTTTTGGTTCGGATTTCGATGGCGCCCTTATTCCTGAAGAGATGGGCGATGTGACCGGGCTTGTCCCACTTCGTAAAGCGATGCGAAACCACGGCTACGATAGTGCGCTCATGGAAAAACTTTGCAATGCCAATTGGATGCGCGTCTTAGAGAACACTTGGAAATAGAGGTATGAAATAAACGCACCGGGCGGGCTTCCAAACTGGTCCGATCTGTATCACGCTTCGCGCAGGTCAATCACCAAACGAGGTAACGCACCATGACGATCACCACAAAACGCACCTTCACCAAGCTGCTCACCGCGACGGGCCTGACGCTCGGTCTCGGCCTTTCTGCTGCCACCGTTCCGCTAAATGCGGGTTGGGCGCAGACGCCGGATAACATGTTGGTGATCGCTAACCGCATCGATGACATCACCACGCTGGACCCTGCTGAAAGCTTCGAATTTGCTGGTGCAGATGTGATCCGGAATATCTACGGCAAGCTGGTCAACTTCGATCCCACCGATCTCGATGCAGGCTTCCAGCCGGACATCGCGGAAAGCTGGACCGTCTCCGAAGACGGCAAAACCATCACCTTCACCATCCGCGAAGGCATGAAGTTCACTTCCGGCAATCCCGTGCGCGCCGAAGACGCAGCCTTCTCGCTGCGCCGTGCGGTGAAGCTAGACAAGACACCGGCATTCATTCTCACGCAGTTCGGTTTCACAGCCGAGAACGCTGATGATGTGATCACGTTTGACGGCAACACGGTGTCCATCACCACCGACAAAAAATACGCCACGTCTTTCGTGCTCAACTGCCTCACGGCCACCATCGGCGCTATCGTCGACAAGGAAACAGTGATGGCCAATGAGGCCAACGGCGATATGGGCAACGAGTGGTTGAGGACCAACTCCGCCGGTTCATACGCCTACAAGTTGGACAGCTGGAAGCCTTCTGATTCTGTCACCATGTCAGCCAACCCGGACTTCTACCTCGGCGCACCTGCCATGCAGCGCGTTATCGTGCGGCACATTCAGGAATCCGCCACACAGCGCCTACAGCTGGAGCGTGGCGATATCGATATCGCCCGCAACTTGAACCCTGAAGATGTAGCTGCCGTCACCGGCAAAGATGGCATAGCTGTGGAGTCAGAACTGCGCGGTCGCCTGATGTATATGTCCTTCAACCAGCAGCGCGCGCCGGAATTGCAGAACCCGAAGGTGCTGGAAGCGATCAAATATCTGATCGATTATAAAGGCATGCAGGACTCGTTCCTGAAGGGCCAATACGTCATTCACCAGTCGTTCTTGCCATCGACCTATTTCGGACAGATCGACGACAAGCCGTTCTCCTACGACCCTGAAAAAGCCAAGGCGCTCCTCGCCGAAGCTGGTGTCGGTGAATTCGAAATTGAAATCGGTGTGCGTGAAGCGCAGGAGCGTGTGGAAATCGCGCAATCCGTGCAGAACACGTTCGCGCAGGCTGGTATCAAGGTGAACATCACCATCGGTACCGGTAAGCAGGTTCTCACCCGCTACCGCGCCCGCGAACTCGACGTTTATCTGGGCGCTTGGGGACCGGACTATCCCGATCCACAAACCAACGCAGGCACCTTCGCCTACAACCCGGACAACGCTATCGAAGCCAAGGCTACAGGTCTTCTCGCATGGCGTAACGCTTACGACCCGGGCGAATTGAACGGAATGGTGGAAGCTGCAGTTACCGAAACAGACATCGACAAACGTCGTGGCATGTACGAAGAAATGCAGCGCATTCACCAGAAGACCGCGCCCTTCGCCGTGATGTTCCAGCAGATCGAGCAGTACGGCAAAAAGGCCAACATCTCCGGCCTTACGCTGGGCGGCGCCATCACTGCTGCCGGCTACTGGAAGGTGACGAAGTAAGCGCACTGTCACCGATATGAGCGACACCACCACCGACATCGAAGGGGGCGGCCAACGGCTGCCCTTTTCGCCTACCGGTTCTCCGGCAGGCGCGCCGGATGCCACTCCTGCCTGGGAGCGCGTGGGCGGCATCGGTCTGAAAATACTAACCACCATAGGCTCCATTGCGGTCACCATGGTGGGGCTTCTATTTCTCACTTTCATCATCGGACGGGTCATGCCCATCGACCCGATCATTGCGGTGTTGGGTGAGCGGGCGTCCGGTTCTGCCTATGAAGCAATGCGTTTGGAAATGGGTCTCGACAAACCCATCATCGTGCAGTTCGGCTATTATCTTTGGGATGTCATGCGCGGCGATTTCGGCGTCAGCCGTCTGACCGCACGCCCCGTTTTCGACGACATCGTTCGCGTTTTCCCCGCCACTTTCGAACTCGCCACAATCGGCACCATCATCGGCGTCGTGCTTGGTGTGCCGCTGGGTGTGTTGGCCGCGGTGAAGAAAGGAACATGGATCGATCACGTCTCCCGCGTCGTCGCGCTAGTCGGTTACTCCATGCCGATCTTTTGGCTGGGCCTCGTCGGGCTTCTGGTCTTTTACGGCATTTTGGGTTGGGTCGGCGGGCCGGGACGACAGGGTATTTTCTTCGTGGATATCGTGCCGACCGTGACAGGGCTGATCCTCATCGACTCCCTGATCGACGGCAAAATCGATGTCTTCTGGGATGCCGTATCCCACATCATTTTGCCTGCCTCGATCCTTGGCTATTTTTCCCTCGCCTATATCAGCCGCATGACGCGCTCTTTCATGCTGGAGCAGCTGTCTGCCGAATACATCACCACCGCGCGTGTGAAGGGTATGAGTGAATGGGCGGTCGTTTGGCGGCACGCTTTCGGCAACATCAAAGTGCCGCTCATCACCGTAATTGCGCTGTCCTATGCGGGCTTGCTCGAAGGTTCAGTGCTGACGGAAATCATCTTCTCTTGGCCGGGCATTGGCAGCTACATCACGACCGCACTGCTGTCAGCAGACATGAATGCAGTGCTCGGTGGCACTGTTGTTGTCGGTCTCGTTTTCGTTCTGCTCAACGTCTTTTCCGACCTGCTCTACAAGGTGTTCGATCCCCGTGCCCAATAGTGTGCCCAATAGCGTTGCCGATACACCAACAAGCGAAACATGGCGCGAGTGGCTGAACACCGACACGCCGCGCTCGCGTTTTCAGGCGCGAATGGGTGCGCTATGGCGCGGTTTCACGCGCATGACGAGCAACAAGCTAACCCTGTTCGGTATGCTGATCCTCGTCTTCCTCGTGCTGGTCGCTGCCTTCGCGCCATTGCTCGCGCCGCACGATCCTTACGCGCAAGATCTCGGCAAACGCTTGCTACCGCTTTTTAGTGATGGCCATGTCTTTGGAACGGATTCGCTTGGCCGCGATATCCTCTCCCGTGTCATCTACGGCTCGCGGATTACTCTCTATATCGTCGCACTTGTTGCGTTGATCGCCCCTGTCGCCGGTTTACTTGTGGGCACGGCCTCAGGCTATTTCGGCGGTGTAGTCGATGTTGTGCTGATGCGTGTCACTGACGTCTTTCTCGCCTTTCCCCGTCTCGTTCTGGCTCTGGCTTTCGTGGCAGCCCTTGGTGCGGGTATCGAGAATGCCGTGATTGCAATTTCCCTCACCGCGTGGCCGCCCTACGCTCGGATCGCCCGTGCGGAAACGCTGACGATCCGGCAGGCAGATTATATCGCCGCCATACGCCTGCAGGGCGCGGGCGCGTTTCATATCATCACCAAACACATCTGGCCGCTGTGCGTATCGTCGCTCATCGTGCGCGTGACGCTCGATATGGCGGGCATCATTCTGGCCGCTGCCGGTCTCGGCTTCCTTGGCCTTGGCGCGCAACCGCCTTCGCCGGAATGGGGCGCGATGATTTCCGAAGGTCGCAAGTTCATCCTTGATCATTGGTGGGTGGCCACCATTCCGGGCCTTGCCATCTTCCTCGTGTCGCTCGGCTTCAACCTGCTGGGTGATGGTCTGCGCGATGTGTTGGACCCGAAGAGTTCTTCTGATGATTGAGGGGGTGATGACTGACGCACCGCTGCTCGATGTAAAGGGGCTGAACGTCACCTTCCCAACGCGCGATGGTGGTATTTTTCATGCCGTGCGCGATTTGGGTTTTACGCTGGGGCGTGAACGCCTTGGCATCGTGGGCGAAAGCGGCTCCGGCAAATCCATGACTGGTCGAGCAATCCTTCGCCTCGTGCGTCCGCCAGGAAAAGTCATCGCTGACCATATCAATCTGGAAGGCCAGAACCTGCTCGATCTCTCCGAGCGAGACATGCGCAAGGTGCGCGGCCAACGAATTTCCATGGTCATGCAGGACCCGAAATTTTCGCTCAATCCTGTGATGACAGTCGGCAATCAGATCGTCGAGGCTTACCGGCTGCACGCCTCTGTTTCCAAGAAACAGGCGAAACAAAAAGCGCTGGAAATGTTGGAAGCGGTTGCCATCCGTGACCCCGAACGGGTGTTCCGTGCCTACCCGCACGAAATGTCCGGCGGCATGGGCCAGCGCATTATGATCGCGATGATGCTGGTACCCGACCCCGAAATTCTGATCGCGGACGAACCGACTTCAGCGCTCGATGTGTCCGTGCAGGGCGACGTTCTTCGCATCATGGACAAGCTGGTGAAGGAGCGCGGCATGGGGCTGATTTTCATCAGCCACGATCTCAACCTCGTCTCCGCCTTCTGCGACCGTATTCTCATAATGTATGCTGGGCGGGTGGTCGAAACCTGCGAAGCGGGTAAGCTGCATGAGGCAACCCACCCTTACACGCGCGGTTTGCTCAACTCGCTGCCCCGCCTTGATGAACCACGTGAGCGCCTTGATGTTTTGCAACGCGACCCAAGTTGGTCCGCATGAGCGCTGCTATCGAAACACGAGAGCTGAACGTCTGGTTCGGCAAGGGTCGCGACCGTGTAGATGCCGTGCGCGATGCAAATCTCATCGTGCCGCAAGGAACGTCGCACGGTATCGTCGGTGAATCAGGCTCAGGTAAGTCCACCATTTTGCGGGCGTTGGTCGGGTTGGTGCCCACCGTATCCGGCGAGATGATTATCGAAGGAACATCGGTTACCACACCGCGCAACGGAGCTTTCTACAAGACCGTCCAGATGGTGTTTCAAGACCCCTACGCTTCTCTGCATCCGCGCCACAGCGTGGACCAGGTTTTGAACGAAACGCTGAAACTTCACGGCTTTGGCGACCGCGAAGACCGCGTGCTGCAATTGCTGAAAGACGTGGGCCTCGGTGAGGCTTTCCGTTTTCGCTTTCCCCATCAGCTATCCGGCGGCCAGCGCCAGCGCGTAGCCATCGCGCGCGCACTGGCACCCCAGCCCGATATTTTGTTGCTGGACGAACCAACTTCGGCGCTCGATGTTTCGGTGCAGGCCGAAATTCTCAATCTACTGGTCGACCTGCGCGCCGAACGATCGCTGACCTATGTCATGGTCAGCCACGATCTAGCTGTGGTCGCTCATCTGTGCGGTGAGGTGTCGGTGATGCAAAACGGCGTCATTGTGGAAACATTGCCGGTCGAGAAACTGCGCCGGCTGGAAGCCGATCACGACTACACGAAACACCTGCTGAAAGCGTCAGCCGACACCGGCCACGCCTGACTTTGCTCATCAACCAATAACAATATCGGACTCGCCGGAATGGCCCATCACGGTTAGCGCGTTGGGAATGTCATTCCCCATCGCCCGTTCCTTTGCGGACTTCGGGTCGAGACCGTGGTCTATCCATCGTTGGATCAGCCGTTGTTCCAGCACTGCGGTAGGAGGGGCGAGAAAGATGGTCATGTCGAAATGGGGTAAAAGCTGCGCCCATGGATCGATATCGAGCAGCAGGTAATTGCCTTCGATCAGCACGATATGATCGTCAGCTTTGACGAGATGCGCATCGGGTACGGTCGCATCAGCAGTACGATCAAAACCGGGTAAGGAAACATCGATGTCGCCTTCCGCAATGCGCTCAATGTGAACGACGAAACCAGCAGCATCAAATGTCTCTGGCGCGCCTTTTCTGGCCATCAGACCTCGCGCTTCTAACTCAGCATTATCGAGATGAAAGCCGTCCATCGGAACCATAGATACCGCTGCGCCCCGTGCCTTCAGGATGGACAACACCTTTTCCGCAACGGTCGTCTTGCCGGAACCGGGAGGACCAGCGATAGCGACGACCAGACGCGCAGCGCTATCAGCGCGTGCCTCTATTGCATCGGCGAGTTCGTCCGGCGTCACTATTCCGCCGCTTCCGGCATGACGCTGGGGTTGTTCGGGTGCGTCGTCCAGTTGGCATAATCAGGGTCGATCTCGCGCTTGGTGCGCGGGTCGGTACCCTCGGCCATCTCAACCATGGTGATGCAGTCTTCAACGGGGCAGACGTTCACGCACAGATTGCAGCCCACGCATTCCTCGTCGATCACTTCGAAGTGTCGCTTGCCATCCACTATGTTGGTGATCGCCTGATGGGATGTGTCTTCGCAAGCGATGTGGCAACGGCCACAGGAGATGCACTTGTCCTGATCGATCTGCGCTTTGGTGACATAGTTGAGATTGAGATACTGCCAGTCGGTGACGTTGGGCGCGGCCATGCCGCGGAAATCTTCGATGGTCGCGTGGCCCTGTTCATCCATCCATGCTTCGAGGCCGGAAATCATTTCTTCGACGATCTTAAAACCATATGTCATAGCCGCTGTGCAGACCTGAACATTGCCGCAGCCTAGCGCGATATATTCTGCTGCATCGCGCCATGTTGTAATGCCGCCGATGCCGGAAATCGGGATGCCCGCAGTTTCCTGATCGCGGGCGATATCGGCCACCATATGCAAAGCGATGGGCTTAACCGCTGGTCCGCAATAACCGCCATGGCTGCCCTTACCGTCGATGGTGGGTTCCGGTGCCATTTTGTCGAGGTCGATGGAAACGATGGAATTGATCGTGTTGATGAGCGACACCGCATCCGCCCCACCGGCTTTCGCCGCACGAGCGGGATAGCGCACGTCGGTGACGTTGGGTGTCAGCTTCACGATGACCGGCAGTTCGCCATATGTCTTGCACCACTCGGTGACCATCTGAATGTATTCCGGCACCTGGCCCACGGCAGCGCCCATGCCGCGTTCGCTCATGCCGTGGGGGCAACCGAAGTTCAGTTCCACACCGTCCGCTCCGGTTTCGGCAACGCGGTGGATGATCTGCTTCCACGGTTCTTCCTCGCAAGGCACCATGAGCGATACGACCATCGCGCGGTCGGGCCAACGTTTCTTGACCTCGGTGATCTCCTTCAGGTTGATCTCAAGATCGCGGTCGGTGATGAGTTCGATATTGTTCAGCCCCAACAGGCGGCGATCAGCCCCCCAGATCGCGCCGTAACGGGGGCCGTTTACGTTGACGACTGGTGGTCCGGCTTCGCCCAGCGTCTTCCATACAACGCCACCCCAACCGGCCTCGAAGGCGCGTTCCACATTGTAGGCTTTATCGGTCGGCGGCGCGGATGCGAGCCAGAACGGATTGGGCGATTTGATGCCGACGAAATTGGAGGTCAGGTCTGCCATGGTCGTGCTCCCTTAAGCGCTCAGCATCTTGTGAATATCTTCGGCGGCCAGTTTGCCGTCTTCCACGGAAACTACCGTGAGGTCTTCGCCACCAGCGACGCAATCGCCGCCTGCCCAGATTTTGACGTGGCTGGTTTTGCGGTTGGCGTCCACGGCAATGCGGCCACGTTCAAGCGTGATGCCCGCTGCCGCCAGAAGATCGGAAGCGGGCGTCTGACCGATGGCTTTGAACACCTGATCGGCTTCTACGCTAACCGTTTCGCCCGTGCCTCTGAGCGAACCGTTGGTGCCAGATGTGTATTCGAAGGTCATGCCGCTCACCGCGCCGTCGGTCACATGCAGCGCTTTCGGCTGCAGCCATTGGCGGATGGTGACGCCGTGCTTTTGTGCGTGATCCTGCTCGTATTGCGAGGCGTTCATATTCTCCATGCCACGGCGGTAGAAGATGGTGACGTTTTCTGCGCCCAGCAATTTGGTTTGTGCCGCGATATCGATGGCTGTCATGCCACCGCCGATGACGACGACGTTGCGGCCTACTGGCAGCTTCGACAGATCGTCGCTCTGGCGCAGTTGTGCGATGTAATCCACGGCATCAATGCAACCGTCAGCGTCTTCGCCGTCGAGGCCCAGTTCGTTGGTGCCAGGCAGGCCCATGCCGATGAAGGTGGCGTCGTAATCGGCGGTGAGAGTGTCCAGTGACACGCCGTTGCCGAGCGCTTTTCCGTATTCAATGTCGATACCACCGATGCCGAGAATGAAATCTACCTCGGCCTGGGCGAAATCATCCATAGCTTTGTAAGCCGCAATCCCGAATTCGTTCAGCCCACCGGGTTTGGGGAGGGCTTCGAAGATAGTCACGTCATGGCCGTGCATGGCGAGACGATGAGCGCAGGAAAGGCCCGCAGGACCGGCACCAATGACAGCCACGCGCTTGCCGGTTTCAGCCGCGCGGGTGAAGGGGTGAGCGTCTGTTGTTGCCATGAGATTATCGGTGGCGAAGCGCTGCAATTCACCGATCTTCACCGGCTTGCCTTCGGCAACCTCACGCACACAAACCTCTTCGCACAGCGTTTCGGTGGGGCAAACGCGGGCGCACATGCCGCCCATAATGTTAGCGTCGAGAATAGTCTTGGCTGCGCCATTGGCGTTACCGACTGAAATCTCACGAATGAACAGAGGGATGTCGATGCTGGTAGGACAGGCCGTCACGCAGGGCGCGTCGTAGCAAAAATAGCAGCGGTCGGATTCCACATGAGCTTCGTGCCGATCGAGCGGTTCGTAGACCTCAGCAAACCTTTGCTGCAACCGCGCCTCGTCCAAACGTCCCGATTTGATGTCTGCCATGTGACCCATCCCTTGAAGTGAAAAAGCGCCCCAACCGTGTGGTTGGAGCGCTTCGTGTGAGTGGTTTAGTTAAGCGCGGCGTCAGTAATCACCGACGTCCAGGCACCTTCCGGAACCTTCGTGATGACCGGGTCACCTTCGGACGCCATCAGCGTCTTCACGGTGCGGTCGGCATCAGCCACATCCAACGCGCCGTTGGAACCGGCGGTCAACTTGGCCACTTCGCCCATCATACGACGCTGATGCTTTTCGGTCTGAGCGCCGGAAGCATCGTTTTCGAGCACCAAATCGGCAGCTTCATCGGTGTTTTCTTCGGCGTATTTCCAGCCCTTCATGGAAGCGCGCACGAACTTGACCATCTTCTCTTTGAAGGCCTCGTCCTTGAGGTTGTCTTCCAGCACGTAGAGGCCGTCTTCGAGCGTGGCGACGCCCTGCTCTTCATATTTGAAGACCACCAGATCGTCCGGTGTGAGACCGGCATCGATGATCTGCCAGTATTCGTTATAGGTCATGGTCGAGACGCAAGCCGCCTGCTTCTGCAAGATCGGGTCGACGTTGAAGCCCTGTTTGAGAACCGTGACACCACCTGCGGAACCATCGGTTTTAAGGCCGAGCTGGCTCATCCAGGATAGGAACGGATACTCGTTGCCGAAAAACCAGACGCCCAGCGTCTTGTCTGCAAAATCAGCAGGCGTTGCGATGCCGCTGTCCTTGCGGCAGGTCAGCATCATGCCGGAAGACTTGAACGGTTGCGCGATATTGACCATCGGCACGCCTTTTTCACGGGTGGCCAAGGCGGACGGCATCCAGTCGACAACGACGTCAGCGCCACCACCAGCGAGAACCTGCGCAGGCGCGATGTCAGGACCGCCCGGCTTGATCTCGACATCGAGACCTTCGTCTTTGTAAAAACCCTTTTCCTTCGCCACATAGTAACCAGCGAACTGCGCTTGGGTGACCCATTTCAGCTGCAGCGTGACCTTGTTGGAATGGGCATCTGCAAATGCCACGGCAGGCGCTGCGATGGTGATCGCGGCTGCCGCCAATATCGTTGCAAGTCTCTTCATGCGTCTTCTCCTTATTGCCGCCGGACGGCGGGATGCCAGAAGGTCACAGCGCGCTCGATGAGCACTACCGTGCCGTAAAAGGCGGAGCCTGCAAGGGCTGCCACCGCGATTTCCGCCCACACCATGTCGATGTTCATCCGCCCGACTTCCGTCGATATGCGGAAGCCCATGCCGACGATGGGTGTGCCGAAGAACTCTGCCACGATCGCGCCGATCAGCGCCAAGGTGGAATTGATCTTGAGAGCATTGAAGATGAAAGGTGCCGCTGCTGGCAAGCGCAATTTCAATAGAGTTTGCCACCAGCTGGATGCGTAGGTTTTCATCAGGTCGCGGGCCATGCTGTCGGATGCCGCCAATCCCTGCACCGTGTTCACCAGCATGGGGAAGAACGTCATCAATACCACTACTGCCGCTTTCGACTGCCAGTCGAAGCCGAACCACATGACCATGATGGGCGCGACACCAACGACTGGGAGCGCGGCAACAAAATTGCCGAGTGGCATCAGACCGTTTTTTAGAAACGGCGAACGGTCCACCGCAAGTGCCACGAGAAAACCGGAACCGCAGCCCAGAATATAGCCGGCAAACACCGCCTTGAATGTCTGCTGGAAATCCGCCCATAGGGTCGGACCGGAATTGATCGCGCGTTCCCAAATCATGCTCGGCGGTGGCAGCAACACGGTGGGTACGTTCAACCCGCGCACCAGCAATTCCCAGATGACAAACAGCGTTGCGCCGAAGATGAGCGGAACGGCCAGACCGATGGCGCGCGTCAACGCCATGTTGTGACCGGTATCGATGGCGACCAGCCGCTGGTTCAGCCACCACGCGAAAATCCAAAAGGCGAATGCCATCCATACGAGGATCGAGAAGCCAGCGATGGTCATGCTGCCTCCTTCATACCCATGCGCGCCAACACCATGCGATGGCCGACGCCCACCAGCGCCACCAGAGTGGCCGCGAGCGCTGCAGCGACGATGAGCGCAGACCAAATCTGGATAGTCTGCCCGTAATAGGAACCGGCCAACAGCCGCGCACCGAGGCCAGCCACCGCGCCCGTCGGCATTTCGCCCACGATGGCACCCACGAGCGAAATCGCCATGGCGATTTTCAGCGAGGTGAAAAGATAAGGCAGCGATGCAGGCAGGCGCAGCTTCCAGAAGGTCTGCGCGCGGCTGGCCGAATACGTGTGCATCAGGTCGAGATCTGCCCGTTCCGGCGCGCGAAGACCGGCTACCATGCCAACCACCACGGGGAAGAACGACAGGTATGTCGAGATCAACGCCTTGGGCAGCAGGCCGGAAATGCCTGCGGCATTCAACACGACGATAATCATCGGCGCGATGGCAAGGATCGGTATCGTCTGCGAGGTGATCACCCACGGCATGACCGATTTATCCATCGCCCGATTGTGAACGATGCCAACCGCCAGCGCGACGCCCAGCGCCGTGCCAATCAGGAAGCCCAGCAGTGTGGCCGATAGGGTGATCCACGCATGATAAATCAAAGAACGTTTGGAAAACGGCCGACCCTTCAGCACCATCGCACCGGTAGTCTTCCAAATCTCCGCAGCAACCTGATGCGGCGCGGGTAGAACGGGCCGCTCCTGCGCCATGGTCAGTGGAATGAGTTCAGAGAATGACGGCGGTGGCGTTCCAGCCCGTTCCGCCTGATCGCGCAGAAAAGGCGCGTTGAGAAAGACGGTCGCGATGTACCAGATCACCATCAAGCCAGCGACGAGCGTGAGAACAGGAACGGTCTTTTCGCTGCGCAATGTCATGCAGCCTTGTCCCAGCGCATGAAGATATCCGGCCGGTAATCTTCGTGGATATCATCGGCATTTGAAATTTCACGGAACCCTTCGCGGCTATAAAAACGAACAGCGTCGGTGTTCTCGTGCGATACGAAGAGCGTCAGAAAAGGGTGGCCTGCCTTGGCCTTTTTCAAAAGCGCTCTGCCGGTTCCGCGCCTGCGCTCCGTGGGTGCAACATAGAATCCGTGAATGTAATTTTGCGATGTTTCGAGCAAAATATAGCCGACAATACCATCACCGCGTTGCGCGACGAACAATGTGCGGTGGTCGAGCATAGCGTGCGTAAAGCCGCTCTCTACCGTCTCCCGACTCGGGCCCCGTTTCATCCATTCAGTCGCGTCGATCCAATCGTTGATGATGTCGGCGCAGGACAACATATCATCAGGCGTGGCGTTTCGGATGGTGGCCCTTTTCATCAAGCCTCATGCCCCGCGCGTAAACCTTCCCGCACCCGCGCTGCGATTTTCAGGAACTCGGCGCTCTCGCGTATGTCCAGCGGGCGTTCCTTCGGCAGGGTGCTTTCGATCACCTCGTGGATGCGGCCCGGGCGCGGCGACATGACGACGATCTTGGTGGACAGATAAACGGCTTCGGGAATGGAATGGGTGACGAAGCAGATGGTCTTGTTGGTGCGCGCCCACAGGTCGAGCAGCGCTTCGTTGAGCGTGTCGCGCACGATCTCGTCCAGCGCGCCGAAGGGTTCGTCCATCAGCAACAGGTCGGCATCGAAGGCCAACGCGCGGGCGATAGATGCGCGCTGCTGCATACCGCCGGAAAGCTGCCACGGGTATTTCTTGGCAAAGCCGGAAAGCTCCACGAGATCCAGCACTCTTTCTATTCTCTTTTGGCGATCCGCTTTATCCAGTCCCATGATTTCGAGCGGAAGCGCGATGTTCTTCTCGATGGTCCGCCAAGGCTGTAACGACGCCGCCTGAAACACATAGCCATAACTGCGCGCCTTGCGCGCCTCGGCAGGCGACATGCCGTTGACGAGAATTTCGCCACCCGTCGGCTGTTCCAGATCAGCGATAACCCGCAAAAACGTCGTCTTCCCGCAGCCGGATGGCCCGATGAAAGAAACGAACTCACCCGCCTCGATATCAAGCGAAACATCCTTCAACGCATGAACGGGTGCGTCTGCGGTTTGGAAGGTGAGGGAGAGGTTTTGGGCTGAGACAACGGTCATCTAATTTTCATCTATCAAAAAGATCCAATTGAACTTCTTCTTGTCTTTTGCGGAAAAATTTGCGGAATATATCTTTCAAAAAAATCCAAATAAACCGCGTAAGAAAAATGATTATTAAAGAATATACGAGAAGAAAAATATATCCGATTACAGTCCGCTGAAATTTTGTCAATGAACTTGATCTATTGGGATAAAATAACTTCTTGCTAGTATAATAATCCTCTCCAAAATCATCTATTATTGAACGATCGCTGTCATTCGGTCCAAATCCCATTCCATATTTTGTTACGTTTGGTGTGTAATGAATATTCGTGCCTACTCCCAGTGAGAAAATTGCACCAGTTCTGTTTGCAGTGCCAAATCGGTATCCAACACCGTTTTTGTAAAAATACCTCCTCGGATCCCATACTCTAACAACTGCGCTATCCGCACCGCTCCCCAGTTCGCAGAAAGCTAGTGCTTCTGGCTTGTCCGTTGATATGTCAGCCGCAGTCCCGCATTTTTCGCGATTTTCTCGATAATTTTTGAATGGCTCCAGCAGTGGAATTCGAAACCGAATTGTTATCGGAAGCGACTCTGATGGCCGAACATATTTGGGTAGAACGGCATCCGTTGTAAATTCGGGACCAATTGGATACTCTAATCTATCACTTTGAAATAAAACAGATTTAACTCCAACGATCGAATGTGAAATCTCATCATTATTCGAAAAAATACACGGAGTGTTATATACTAAATATCCGTTCTCATAAGTGTCAGGCTTTGTTCCAATAGAAGGGCATGAGACATTGAAGTTATTCGCAAAGTAGAATTTTTGGTCGATCCAATGATTTGCCGCAGGAATGATGGTTCCCAAGAGACTTATGGTCAACGCTAGAAAACCAACTGGTTCTTTGAAGATGAATTTTTTAAGCAAGTTCGATATTACACTCCACTTGCCGGAATGCCCGTTCGCACCACCGGCTGCGGGTTGCTCAGTGCTTTCCATGAACTCAGCGCTTTGTTCACCGTGCCGTTCGGTTCGCGTTTTACAAATTTGCCGTGGCCTTCTTTGGTTTCCACGGCGCCATCGTTCACGGCGACCACGCCTCTCGTCAGCGTGTAGCGGGGCAGGCCTTTGACTTTTTTGCCTTCGAAGACGTTGTAATCGATCGCGCTTTGCTGGCTGTCGGCGGTGATGGTCTTTTCCTTCGCCGGGTCCCACACCACGAGGTCAGCGTCTGCGCCCACGAGCACTGCGCCCTTCTTCGGGTACATGTTCAAAATCTTGGCGATGTTGGTGCTGGTGACGGCAACGAATTCGTTGGGCGTCAGGCGACCGGTTTCTACGCCGTGGGTCCACAGCATGGGCATGCGGTCTTCTAGGCCGCCGGTGCCGTTGGGAATTTTGGTGAAGTCGCCGACGCCGGAGCGTTTTTGTTCTGTGGTGAAGGCGCAGTGGTCGGTGGCGACCACGGACAGCGAACCCGCTTGCAGGCCTGCCCAGAGCGAATCCTGATGCTGCTTGTTGCGGAAAGGCGGGCTCATCACGCGGCGGGCGGCATGGTCCCAATCCTGATTGAAATACTCGCTTTCATCCAGCGTGAGATGTTGGATCAGCGGCTCGCCCCACACGCGCTTGCCCTGTTGGCGTGCACGGCGGATGGCTTCGTGGCTGTCTTCGCAACTCGTGTGCACCACGTAGAGCGGCGCGCCTGCCATATCGGCGATCATGATTGCGCGGTTGGTGGCTTCGCCTTCCACTTGCGGCGGGCGACTGTAGGCGTGGGCTTCGGGGCCGGTGTTGCCCTCGGCCAGCAAACGGGCGGACAATTCGGCCACCACGTCGCCGTTCTCGGCATGAACCATGGGCGTCGCGCCCAGTTCCGCGCAGCGCTGGAACGAGGCGTATAGCTCGTCGTCGTTCACCATCAACGCGCCTTTATAGGCGAGGAAATGCTTGAACGTGTTGATGCCACGCTCCTGCACGACGGTTTTCATCTCGTCGAAAACCTGCTCACCCCACCAGGTGATCGCCATGTGGAAGGAGTAGTCGCAGTTGGCGCGGGTCGATTTGTTGTCCCACATCTGGATAGCTTCCAGCAGCGACTGACCGGGCGATGGCAGGCAGAAGTCCACGACCATGGTCGTGCCACCAGCGAGCGCAGCGCGGGTGCCGCTCTCGAAATCATCTGTTGAATACGTGCCCATGAACGGCATTTCCAAATGCACATGGGGGTCGATGCCGCCGGGCATGACGAAGCAGCCCGTCGCGTCCAATTCTGTGCCGCCGGACAAGTTCGGGCCAATGGCGGTGATGGTGCCGCCTTCGATCTGCACATCGGCCTTGTAGGTCAGGTCGGCGGTGACGATGGTGCCGTTCTTGATCGTGGTGGTGGCCATGGTGCGCTCCAAATCTGCTTCGTTTTGCAAAGCTAACGATGAAACGGCGGGCGTGACCAGACCCTCGAACGGATTATCGATGAACCTTTCCGCTGGCGGCACCGGCGCGCCGTGCTAGCGTTGCGTTGAACGTTTTTCGGGAGACGCATGACATGGATATCAAACGCAACGGATCGATCCCCACCGCATCGGGGCCATCGGACTATTTTACCGGCAATGTGCGCCGCGATATGCCGTTCGATCCACCGGAACCTGCGAGGGTGAGCGGGGCGCTCGTCACATTCGAACCCGGCGCCCGCACGGCGTGGCACACCCATCCGCTGGGGCAAACGCTCATCGTCACCGCAGGCCACGGTTGGGCCTGCACGGAAGGCGGCGAACGCCAGGAACTGCGCCCCGGCGACGTGATCTGGTTTTCGCCTGGTGAAAAACACTGGCACGGCGCGACGGACACCAGCTTCATGAGCCACATCGCCATTGCGGAAAAGCTGGACGGTTCGTTGGTGACTTGGATGGAGAAGGTGACCGACGAGGATTATTTGCGCGGGTAAGCCCTACTGACAGACTTGTTTTCGCTGGTCTGCTCCGACGGAAACGACCTTGCCGTTGCGGATGAAGACATAGCACCCATCGACGATGCGAACGTTCTTGTCGGAGATGCCAGCGGGCAGGAGCATTTTCACGGCTGGTGGCAAGGGCTGTTCGGCTGGCTTGCCGGGGAGCGTGTGGGCGCTGGCGAATGATGTAATTTTTATCGCAAAAGCCGCAAATATAATCCCAATCAAAATTTGCTGAAACACCCTCACGATATTGCTCCCTATTTTGAGGTTAGAATTTTGCAGAGATCTAGATCCTCTTTCCAAACCTTATCCGACGACCATGCTTGGCCAGTCCGCGCATAATTTTGCTCAAATCTATCAAGATAAATTTGAGCAATTATGCCCATTTCACGCGCGCCTGCCGCAAATGTTTCTTCCTCAGAACCTCCTCCTTTCGAAGACCGGATTTTTGCCAAACTATCGAGAAGGTTTCGAGAAACAGCGAGAGTATTTGCATAGCTTTGCTTACCTAGGCGTTCTTCTCCCGCCCATTGAGCCATCGAGAGATATAAAGCCGCGCAACGGGCTAATGGGTAAGTTTGTTCTGCACCCTTCTCAATCAAAATTGCTAAAGATTTGAATTCTTTGTCTTGCGCTAATGTTGTATTGAAGAAACCGAAAGACAGAAGAGACGTAAGCGCGATCAAAAAAATTTTCACCCTACAATCTCCGCAGCTTCCACCACGGCGTGAAACAGCACTTCCGCACCTGCCGTGCTCCATTCCTTGCTGATCTCTTCGGCCTCGTTGTGGCTCAATCCATCGACGCAGGGGCACATCACCATCGCAGATGGCGCGACTTTGTTGACCCAGCAGGCGTCGTGGCCTGCGCCGGAGACGATGTCTTTATGGCTGTAGCCCAGGCGTTCGGCGGCTTCGCGGATGCTTTGAACGAGTTTCTTGTCGAACTCCGGCGGGTCGAACTGGCCGACGATTTCGTGGCTTAGTTCTACGTCTAGCGCGGCGCATAGGTTTGGTGCTTCATCTTCGAAGCGGGCGACCATGGCGTTCAGCCGGTTGATCTCGTGGGAGCGGAAGTCGATGGTAAAAACCACCTTGCCGGGAATGATGTTGCGGCTGTTGGGATGGACGTCGATCTTGCCGATGGCGCCCACGGCGTTGGGGGCGTTGTCCATGGCGATAGTGTGGACCAGCTCGGTAATCTGCGCCAATCCACGACCGGCGTTCTTCCGCATGGGCATGGGGGTGGAGCCGGTGTGGCTTTCCTTGCCGATGACGGTGCATTCAATCCAGCGCAACCCCTGACCGTGGGTAACGACGCCAATATCGACGCCTTCCGCTTCAAGGATCGGGCCTTGCTCGATGTGGAGTTCGAGAAAGGCGTGCATCTGCCGTGCGCCAACTTCCTCTTCGCCCTTCCAGCCGATGCGGGCCAACTCATCGCCGAAGGTTTTCCCGTCGGCGTCTTCCTTCGCGTAGGCCCAGTCTTGCGTGAACTGTTTGGCAAACACGCCGGACGCCATCATGGCAGGTGCAAAGCGCGTACCTTCCTCGTTCGTCCAGTTGGTGACGACGATGGGGTGCTTGGTCTTGATGTCGAGGTCGTTCAACGTGCGGGCAATTTCGAGCCCTGCCAACACGCCCAACACGCCGTCGTAACGTCCGCCGGTGGGCTGGGTGTCGAGGTGGGAGCCGACATAGACGGGCAGAGCATCTGGATCGGTTCCGGGGCGTGTCATGAACATGGTGCCCATCTGATCGACGCCCATGGTCAGGCCAGCATCCTCGCACCACTTTTGAAACAGTGCGCGCCCTTCGGCATCTTCGTCCGTCACCGTTTGCCGGTTCGAACCACCAGCGATTCCCGGGCCGATTTCAGCGATGGCATGGATACTCTCCCACAGCCGGTCGCCGTTGATGCGAAGGTTTTCACCTGCAGAAGCAAAAGTGTCGGCGGCCATGGTCGTGCTCTCCAAACAGAAAGGGCGATTATGAATCGTGGCGAGCCGCCGTCAACCGCGCATCGCTTTTCCGTCCGGATCGCAGGGTGATGGTGCAATGACTTTAGCCATTCGTTCCTGCCCGACAACGTGGACGGAAAGGGCTGTTCCTTCCGCTGCTGCATCGCGATCCACCAGTGCCATAGCCAATGACTTATCGACTGTGTGGCCGTAACCGCCAGAGGTGACGAAGCCCACCATTTTGCCGCCGTGCCATACAGGTTCGTAGCCGCTGGCGTCCGCATCTTTGGCGTCAACTTCCAGCGTCACGAGGATACGGGATGGGCCGTCACCATCGCGTTCTGCGATGGCCGCTTCACGTCCGATGAAGTCTTCTTTCTGGAAGGCGATCCAGCGGTCCATGCCGGTTTCTGCTGCCGTGTAGCCTTGGGTGAATTCTGCAGACCAGATCCCAAAACTCTTCTCCAACCGAAGCGACAGCATAGCGTTGAAGCCGACCTCCACGATTCCTTCGCCAGCACCTGCGGCTAGCAACATCGAACGCAAGGCAATGTGGTCGCCCATGCGGCAGTTGATTTCGTAGCCCTTCTCACCGGTGACGGACATGCGCGCAATCTGCGTGCGGATAAGGCCAATATCGGCGGCCATGCAAGCCATAAAGGGCAGGTCGTCCACGGCATCCTCTGTCAGCTTTTCGACTACCGATTTCGCGTTTGGCCCGACAATTGCGAAGCCTGCGACTTCTTCACCGAGATCACGAACCGTAATCCCGTCTTCCATATGGTCGGTGAACCAGCGCATGTGCCATTCGCGCAGATAGTAGGAGCCCATTAGCCAGTAACGACCGTCGCCCCAGTTCAATAGGGTGAGATCACCCTTCAAACGACCATCGTGACCGAGCATAACGGCGAGCCGTGCGCGGCCCGGTTTCGGCAGTCGGATAGCAAGGATTTTATCCAGCCACGCTTCAGCATTGGGACCGGAAATTTCGAAACGGGAGAAACCTGTAATGTCGAGCAGCCCCACATTTTCGCGTACCGCCTTGCATTCTGCTGCCACGATGTCGTGGGCGTTGGAGCGCTTGAGGGTCGGCGTTTCGACGAAGTCTTCGCTTGGGGCGAAATAGAGCGGCACTTCGAGATCCCAACTCTGGCCCCAGCGGCAACCGGCGGCGGTCATCGCATCGTGGGCCGGTGCCATCTTGAGTGGACGGCCTGCGGGCAGTTGCTCGTTGGGGTAGGTCATCACGAAACGGCGGGAATAGAACTGGCCCGTGGTCTGGCGAATGAACTCGCGGTTTTCCGCAAACTCTCCGTAGCGCGCAATGTCCATCGCCCAGGCGTCCGCTTCCGGTTCCCCGTGGATCATCCACTCTGCCAGCGATTTGCCGACACCCCCGCCTTGGAGAAAGCCAGCCATGACAGCGCAGGCCGACCAATAACCGCGCTTTCCGCGAACGGGGCCAACTAGCGGGTTGCCATCCGGTGAGAAGGTGAAGGCGCCGTTGACCCATGTCTTCACGCCAACTTCTTGCAAACATGGGTAGCGCTCGAAGCCGAGTGTAAGTTCGTTTTCGATGCGGTCGGTCTGTTCCTGAAACAGCTCCATACCGTAATCCCACGGCGCGCCATCCATCGCCCAATGTTCGGTGTTCACCTCATAAATACCGAGCAGCACACCCTTTTGGTCTTGTCGCAGATAGGTGAAACCTTCGAGGTCCACGGTCATTGGCACTTCGAAATTCAACGCTTCCAACTCGGGTATCGTGTCGGAGACGAGGTAGTGATGCTTCATTGGCGAGACGGGCAATTCGATACCCGCCATGCGGCCAACCTGTTTGGCCCAAAGGCCCGCCGCGTTGACCACGTGTTCGCAGGTGATGACGCCTTTATCCGTGATGACTTTCCAGCCCTCGTGGGTTTGTTCCAGCGACTCGACTTTCGTGTGTTCATGAACGGATGCACCGCGTTTCTTTGCAGCCTTCGCATAGGCGTGAACGGTACCTGTGGTGTCGAGATAACCCTCGCGGTCGGCCCACATGCCACCAAGCATGCCGTGGGTCGACATGATCGGGTTCAGCTCCCCGGCCTCTTCTGGCGTTACCAACCGGCAATCATCGATGCCGATGGATTGGAACACACGGTAAGCCGATTGCAGCCATTCCCAGCGGTCAGGCGTGCCCGCCATGGTCAAACCGCCGGTCATATGAAGGCCGATGTCCTGATCGGATTCCTCGCCAATCTCGCCCAACAGGTCGATCGTGTAGGCCTGAAGCGCCGCCATGTTCGGATCTGCATTCAGCGCGTGAATGCCGCCTGCCGCGTGCCAAGAAGACCCAGCCGTCAGCACACTGCGTTCCAACAGACACACATCGGTCCAGCCGAATTTCGCCAGATGGTAGAGGACCGACGCGCCCACGACACCACCCCCGATCACGACCACACGGTAATGCGAATTCATCGCATCTCTCCCAAGAACAACGGCGCCAGGTGAGGCATTTGAGAACGGAAAGGCGCGATGGGCAAGGCCTGTTTGCGGTGTTGGCAATCGACCCTGCACCCCAAAATTCGGGGGGCCGAAATTTAAAGTGATGTGGCTGCTTTCAACGGCATTGTAGCAAATCCTGAACGCCAGACGGTCCGCACAATGAGCACATCCGATCCCGTACTGTCCGAATCTCTGGTGGGCGATCTGTCGGCCAATGTGCGCACTGCCTATGTGGCGGCGCTAATTGTCGTCGCGCTGCTTGCCGGAACGTCCTACATCTTGCTTGATCGATTGATCGTCACCCAGGGAAAGACGGCAACCATCATCAATACCGCCGGGGGGCAGCGTATGCTGTCGCAACGAATTACTGGCCTGGGTCAATCACTGGCGCGCAAAATGCAGGGCAACGCCGCCATCTCCGATCAGCTACTGCTGCGCCACGAAATAACCGGAGCCATCGGACAGCTGGAATCCTCTCATATCGCATTGGTTTACGGAGATAAGGTCACAGAACTTCCCGGCATCACCAACAACCGTGAACATGCACTCTATTTCTCGGAACCGCACCGGGTGGATAGTCGCATCAAGGAATTCTCAGAAGTTGCCTACGCCTTGTTGGAAGCCGAAACCGTTGAGGATGCAAAAGTTCAGGCGGAACGACTGGGTGATCTCGGTTATGGTGACATGCTCAATTCACTCAACACAGTGGTGGATTTTCTTGAAGTCGACGCACGCAAATACGCGTTGAACGTACAGCACATTCATCTCGCTTTGCTTTTGATGACAATGCTCATTTTGCTGGGTGAAGCGGCTTTCATTTTCCGACCCATGGAAAAGAAATTGCAGCGCAGCGTCGACCGTATCCGAAAGTCAAAGGCTGCGTTGCAACATGCGTCGCGTCATGATGCTTTGACCGAACTTGGTAACCGTCAGTTCCTTCGCGATGTCGTGAAGATGTTGGAGGCGACCAAAGATCCTAAATCTCAAGCAATAGTGTCCATAGATCTCGATCGCTTCAAAGCCGTGAACGACACCTACGGCCATGCGAAGGGCGATGAACTTCTGATCGGCTTCGCCAAACGCGCCCATGACGTCCTCCGCACGGGAGACAGAGCCTTTCGCCTTGGTGGCGATGAATTTGTGCTGCTGCTTGCGGTAGATGAATGCGAGCGCGATGCGCTGAAAGTGTGCGCACGGGTCGCCAACAGCCTCGAAGAGCTGTGCCGAACGGACCCTGCCTTCAATCGGGTAACCGCCAGTTTTGGGGTGACGCTATGGCCCGCAGGCCAGTCATTCCACGAAGCTTTAGTAGAGGCCGACATCGCGCTTTACGAATCCAAAGGCAGCGGGCGCAATCGCGTGACAATGTTCGAGGACTGGATGAAAGAGGCTGTGAACGAACGTAACAACACCGAAGCCATGATCGAGCTGGCGCTCGCTGAAAACCGTTTCGAACCGCATTTCCAACCCCAGATCGACATGCGCACCGGACGCATGATTGGGTTGGAGGTTTTGGCCCGACTTCGTGCTCAGGATGGTGAGACCGTGCTAACGCCCAATCATTTTCTAGAAGTTGCAGAACGCACCGGGCAAATCATACCGTTAGGAATGCAAATCATCGAAAAGGCCGTCCACCACGCGGCGACATGGCGGGTACAGGGCGCTGTTCTGTCATCTCTCTCGGTCAATGCATCTGCCGCACAAATTCTTGATGAAGGTTTCCTGCCCTCTCTGAAAGAGCTGCTGGAAGTGACCGGATATCCGGTGGAACTGCTGACCATTGAAGTGCTGGAATGTGTCATGCTTGACGGCACGGACACTGGCATTGTGCAGGCGGTGAAAGACCTACGCGATCTGGGCGTGCGGATAGAGCTGGACGATTTTGGCATGGGTCATACCTCCATCGCCAACGTCACCAGCCTCGGCGTGCACCGCATCAAGATCGACCGCTCCTTTATCGCCGGTGCGATGGACGACGACGGCATGCGCCATGTTTTGAAAGCCATGATTGCGATGGCCCAAGCCATGAATATCGGCGTGTTGGCCGAAGGTATCGAGACGGAACTGCAGCAGAAACTTCTGTTGGGCATGGGCTGCGTTTATGGCCAAGGCTACCACTTCGCCCGTCCAATGGCCGCTGATGCGCTGGATGATTGGCTGGGCAAGCACGACGATCCCAAGGCTTTGGTCCATGTGAAGATGGACGAAGCGCCCGTCAAAGCAATCCGCGCGAAACGCGCTTCCTAGAAACGGTTGAGCGGTATCTTCAGGTAGCTCTGTCCATCGGCTTCCGCTTCCGGCAACGCGCCTGCACACAGGTTCATCTGAAGCGCGTGTAGCATCCGGTCCGGCAAAGCCAATGTCGCATCCCGCTCTTCGCGTGTGCGGATAAAATCGGCCTTGGGGGTGCCATTGCCCACATGAGCATTGTGAGCCTTGTGCTCGGCTACAGTTGCTTCCCACATCGGTTCCGTCCGCTCACCCTTGCCGTAGTCGTGGCCGATGAACAGACGTGTGTCATCCGGCAATGCCAAAATGGCCTGAATGGAGTTCCACAAATCTTCGGTGGAGCCGCCCGGAAAATCAGCGCGTGATGATCCGCAATCCGGCACCATCAATGTGTCATGGATGAAGCCAGCATCGCCCACCAGATAGCTGATCGAAGCCATCGTGTGGCCAGCAGACAAGATCACGCTGAAAGTGAGATTTCCCACTTCAAAGGTGTCGCCGTGCTCGAACATGGCATCAAAACAATCATCGCAGTTCAGCCCGTTCGGTAGGTTGTAAAAGTCGCGCCACATGGCTGCAATGTTGCGCGTCTTGGCACCGATAGCATTCGGACAACCGGTTTTCTGCTTCAACCAATGGGAGGCCATGACGTGATCGGCGTGGGGGTGAGTGTCCAGAATACGTTCCAGCGTCAGGCCGTTTTGATCAATCAGGCCGAGCAGATATTCCGCACTGCGCGTGGTGGTGGACGCGCTTTTGGTGTCGAAGTTCAAAACCGCATCGATGACCACGGCTTTTTTGGTATCGGGGCAGGCAACGATATATTGAATGGATCCGGTCGCAGCCTCATAGACCCCCCAAACGTTCGGCGAGCCTGATCCGGTGGATGGGCTGTATTTCGTCAGATTATCAAAACCGGCCATAGTCATCTCCCGTTGAGCATCGTTTCATCACGATGCATGTCCAGCGACCCAGTTCAAGTTCATCGGCTCATGGCTTTGTTTACCCGCTGGCAGGGTTGCACTGGAGTGGTATGGTCGGTTCTGTCATATCGATTAAATTCCCCACAGCGCCGCTTCCACGTGCAGCCAGCCTGAAAGACGACCCATGAGCGCCAAAACCGCTGCGGCAGACATGATCCCTGATGATGTTATCGATGCTATTGTTCGCGGTCAGCTGGATGACCCGTTCGCGTGGCTTGGTCTGCACAAAATCGGTGATGTCTGGCGCGTGCTAACGTTCGAGCCGGGGGCGCATGAAGCGCGGGCTATTGGCGCTTCGGGCAAAACCGCGGTGGCGCTGGAGAGCATCCACAGCGCGGGGCTGTTCATGGGCGTCGCAAAACGTAAGCCTGCATATGAGAACTTTGAGTTCACCGGAAGCGAATCCACTTGGACGCGTGGTGATGCCTATCTCCACGGCCCATGGCTGGGTGAAATGGACCTTTGGTTGATCGCAGAAGGCCGCCATCTGGAACTTTACGACAAGCTAGGCGCGCATCCGACCGAAATGAACGGTGTCAGCGGCACGGCGTTTGCCATCTGGGCACCCAATGCCAAACGAGTTTCAGTTCTAGGCGACTGGAACATGTGGGACGGTCGGCGCCACCCAATGCGCCGCCACGGGGACAGCGGCTGCTGGGACCTCTTCATTCCTGATGTCGAACGCGGCGTGGTTTATAAATTTGAACTGATAGGACAGGACGGCAAGACGCTTCCGCAAAAGGCCGATCCCGTCGCTTTTCAGGCCGAACGTCTGCCCGGGCAGGGCTCCATAGTCACCGGTGCAGCCATAGCGCCAAAAAAACCTGCCGCACGCCCACCGATGAACATCCACGCGCCAGCGTCGATCTACGAGGTGCATCTTGGCTCATGGATGCGCGCTGAGGGCGAGAGTGAAAGCCACGATGATTCAGGGCGTTTCCTCACCTATGACGAGTTGGCCGAAAAGCTCGTTCCTTACGCCGTCGATATGGGCTTCACTCATCTCGAGTTCATGCCGGTTTCTGAGTTTCCGTTTTCCGGTTCATGGGGCTACCAGCCCATCGGCCTCTTCGCGCCAACGTCTCGCTTTGGTGATCCCGACGCTTTCTCGCGATTGGTCGATGCAGCGCACAAAGCAGGTCTTGGCGTTATCCTCGATTGGGTGCCAGCGCACTTCCCGTCGGACGAACATGGTCTCGCTCAATTCGATGGAACGTCGCTTTACGAACACGCCGACCCGCGCCTTGGATTCCACAAGGATTGGAACACGCTGATCTACAATTTCGGGCGCAAGGAAGTGGCGAATTTCCTCACCGCCAATGCGCTCTACTGGCTGGAACGCCATGACGTCGATGCCCTGCGCGTCGATGCCGTCGCCTCCATGCTCTATCTCGATTATTCGCGAAACGGCGGCGAGTGGCTGCCCAACAAAGATGGCGGACGCGAAAATCTCGAGGCCATCGAATTGCTGCGCGAGGTGAACACGCAAGTGGGCGCGCGCTGCCCCGGCAAGGCGACTATCGCTGAAGAATCAACGGCTTTTCCCGGTGTTTCCGCTCCCGTTTCCGCCAGCGGTCTCGGCTTCCACTTCAAGTGGAACATGGGCTGGATGAACGACACGCTACGCTACATGGCCGAAGACCCGGTCAACCGCCGCTATCACCACAACCTTGCAACCTTCGCGATGCACTACGCCTATACGGAGAATTTCGTCCTGCCGATCAGCCACGATGAGGTGGTGCACGGCAAAGGCTCGATGCTGACGAAAATGCCCGGCGACCGTTGGCAGCAATTTGCGAATCTTCGCGCCTATTACGGTTTCATGTGGGGCCACCCCGGCAAGAAACTGCTCTTCATGGGCTGCGAATTTGGGCAGGAGCGCGAATGGAACCACGACCGTTCGCTAGACTGGCATCTGCTGGAGCACGGCGAGAGCGCCGCCCATCACAAAGGCATGCAGAGCCTGGTGCGCGATCTCAACAATCTATATCGCGACCACGCTCCGCTCAACGCGCTCGATCACGACCCTGCCGGTTTCCATTGGATCGAAGGTGGTGACGACACCAATTCCGTGCTGGCTTGGGAGCGTCGCGATGCTAATGGCAACGTGATTGTGGTGATAGTGAATTTCACCCCCGTTGTGCGCGAAGGCTACAAGCTCGGCCTGCCGTTGGCTGGCGATTGGAACGAGGCGTTGAACACCGATGCGGAAATCTATGGCGGTAGTGGTGTCGGCAACCACAACGGCGATGGCGTCGACAAACAGAGTGTGGTGAAAGCGGTGAACGAGCCATCCCATGGCTGCCCCGCCTCCGCACTTTTGACCCTGCCACCACTGGCCGTTCTCTTCCTCACGCCTGCCGCTTAGCAGGCCTCTGAAAGCACTGCATGAAACGCTCGATCACCAAACGTCTGACTCAGGGTCTGCCCCATCCGCTCGGCGCGACGTGGGATGGTGCCGGCACGAATTTTGCCCTCTTTTCCGCCAACGCCACGAAGGTCGAGTTGTGCCTGTTTTCTGAAGACGGCAAGCGCGAAATCGAGCGTATCGAGCTGCCGGAATACACGCACGAAGTTTGGCACGGTCGCTTGGCGGACGTCCGGCCCGGCCAGCTTTACGGCTACCGCGTTCACGGACCCTACGCGCCCGAGGGCGGCCACCGCTTCAACGCCAACAAACTGCTGGTCGACCCCTACGCAAAAATGCTGTCCGGGGACCTTAAGTGGAACGATGCCGTTCACGGTTACGAAGTCGGCTCGAAAGATAAAGACCTGTCCTTCGACACTCGCGACAGTGCAGCTTACATGCCGAAATGCGTGGTCATCGATCCTGCATTTACTTGGGGTGCAGGTGGTGCACTCGACCGACGTCCGCAACACCGCTGGTCCCGCACAGTGCTCTACGAAGCCCATGTCAAAGGCCTCACGCAGCTCAATCCCGATCTGCCGGAAACCGTGCGCGGCACGTTTGAAGGTCTGTCCGACCCCCGCGTCATCGACCATCTGCTGAAACTTGGGGTCACCGCCGTCGAACTCATGCCGGTGCAAGCATTCTACGATGACCATTTTCTGGTGAAGCAAGGGCTGCGGAATTATTGGGGCTACTCGACGCTTGGCTTTCACGCCCCCGCGCCACGCTACATCTCGCCGGGTGGCTCGATCCACGAATTCAAATCGATGGTGAAGCGGCTGCATTCCGCCGGTCTCGAGGTCATTCTCGACGTGGTTTACAACCACACGGCGGAGGGCAACCAAATGGGCCCGACGCTATCCTTCCGTGGTATCGACAACGCGTCCTATTATCTGCTGTCGCCGGAAGACAAACGCTTCTGTTTCGACACCACCGGCACCGGTAACACTGTCAACATTCGCCACCCGCGCGTGTTGCAGATGGTGATGGATTCACTGCGTTACTGGGTCGAGGAGTGCCATGTCGACGGGTTCCGTTTCGATCTCGCCACGACGTTGGGCCGGGATTTCGACCGCTTCGACCCCAACGCCACCTTCCTCGATGCGGTTAGCCAAGACCCCATTTTGCAAACTGCAAAACTGATCGCAGAACCGTGGGACGTTGGCGTCGATGGCTACCAGCTCGGCAATTTCCCTCCCGGTTGGGCGGAATGGAACGGTCGTTACCGCGACGACATCCGCTCTTTCTGGAAGGGCGACGGCTTATCTCAGGCAGGCGTTGCCTCCGGCCTGCTGGGCTCTGCCGATCTGTTTGAAAAACGCGGTCGCAAGTCGTGGTCATCTATCAACTTCGTCACCGCCCATGACGGTTTCACGCTGATGGACCAGTGGAGTTACGACGACAAACACAACCATGCCAACGGCGAGGGAAACCGCGACGGCCACGACGACAACCGCTCGTGGAATTGCGGCATCGAAGGCCCGACGGATGATCCCGAAATCAATGCACTGCGCGACAGACTGCGCCGCGCCACAATGGCAACGCTCATTTTCTCGCAAGGCACGCCAATGCTGCTGATGGGCGATGAATGGGCGCGCACCCGTAGCGGTAATAACAACGGCTACGCGCAGGACAACGAGCTGAACTGGTTGAAGTGGCCGGAGGCTGACGATCCAAAACACGACTTCTCCAACTTCATCTCTGCGCTCACCCGCATACGCCGCGAACACCCGCTGCTGCGCCGCCGCGCGTTTCTGCATTCGGATATGCTCGAGGGTTACGACGACATCGCCAATGTCCATTGGTTCGGGCCGGACGGCAAAGCGATACCAGCGGAGAAATGGCACAGCGAAGACGGCAGCGTATCGCTTATGTTGAACGGCATCGGTCAGCGCTCACTGCTGATGTTGCTGAACCCGGGTGAAGCTGCAGACTTCATCGTTCCCCCCATCGGTTCATCGACCGAACTGCCGGAACAATGGCGCGTGTTGGTGGATACAGCGAATGGCGAGATCGAGCCGGAAAGCAGGTTCGTCAAAAGGGCAGCGCCTTTGCCAATGATGGACCGCTCCTTCGTGCTGCTCGAAGCAACCGAAGCGCTTTAGATTTGCGGAGCGCGCGCAATGGCTGACGACAAGCACAATCTCGAACTCGAACAGTTGGTCACCGCCTGCGAAGCCCACGGCATCGAACCCGTTTGGGAAGGTATCGACAAATCGTTGAACCCAGTGCCGCCCGCAACATTGGAAGCGCTGGCCACCACCTTTTCCATTTCGGATGCCCCGCCCGCAAAGATTGATGGAATTGCTCAAGCTTTAAAGCAGTCTAAACCAGCCCGCTGCTTCGTTCCTGCACAGTTGCAGGACGCCCGTGTCTGGGGCGTGTCCTGCCAGTTGGGTGCGCTGCGGTCCGACAGAAACGCGGGCATGGGCGATTTCGCGGATCTGGCAGCTTTGTGCAAAATCATTGGCGAAGCGGGTGGCGATTTCATAGGCCTGAACCCGCTTCACGCGCTTTTCTGGGCAGACCCTGATAGCGTTTCACCCTTCTCACCTTCCAACCGCACGGCGCTCAATCCGATCTATATCGCGCTTGATTGGATACAGAGCGTGGTAATATCCAACGATTTCCGCACCCGCATGGAAGCGGCTCGCGAAGGCGACTTCGTGGACGTTGGCGCGGTGGCACAGTTGAAGGACGAAGCGCTTCGGCAGGCGTTTGCCGTGATTGGCTTCGATTGCGAACATGCCGACCATCCCCATGCGCTGTTCGAAGCATTGTCCTGCCGGATGGTCGCTGCAGGGTATGGCGCTGGTTGGACATCGTGGCCGCCGGAATATCAGGATCGCAAAAGCGAAGCCGTCAGCGTGTTGACGCAAGAGCCGGACTTTCAACGCGAAATTGCCTACCACGTCTGGCTTCAACAGTTGGCCGATGAACAGTTGGCAAGGGTCAACCGCGCAGCACGGGCAGTAGGCCTTCGTATCGGCCTCTATCTCGATCTTGCCGTTGGCGTTGCGCCGGATGGCTCTGCCACATGGATGGAACCGGACCTCTCCGTTCCAGGCGTGAAAATCGGCGCGCCGCCCGATCCATTTTCCGCCACCGGTCAGGACTGGGGGCTCGCCCCGCTTTCGCCCGTAGCCTTGGCGCAGGATGCCACGCCGTTTGCCGATATGATGCGAACGGTGATGCGTCATGCAGGGGCCGTTCGCGTTGATCACGCCATGGCGTTGGCACGGCTGTTTCTTATTCCGGCGAATGCTTCAGCTCTCGATGGTGCCTATGTCCGCTATCCGTTTTCACCCCTTCTCAATGTGTTGGCGAAGGTGAGCGAAGAACAGAACTGCATCGTCATCGGAGAGGACCTCGGCGTTGTGCCGGACGGGTTTCGCGATGTGATGAAAGCGCGGGCACTGCACGCCTACAAGGTCTTTTGGTTCGAGCGAAACGCAACGGATTTTGACGATCCCTCTACATGGGACCGCGACGCTCTCGCCTGCGTTGGGACCCATGATACGGCCACCTTCGCAGGCTGGTGGACAGGTGCTGATCTGGAGGCTCGTGCAGCCATTGGCCAGTTCGATGCCGCGCAACTAGAAACCGAATTGCTGGCCCGTGACCAAGACCGGCAAGCTCTTCGTCGGGCTATCGGTGATTACAAGGCAACTAGCCTGAGCCGCGAAGAAACCGCGCGTATCTCTCTCGCCGTTCATTCCAGCGTAGCCGCTTCACCCTGCCGCCTCGCCGTGATGCAGCTTGATGATGTGCTGGGCGCAACCATCCAGCCCAACATGCCAGGCACAACATCAGAACATCCCAACTGGCGGGTAAAGCTTACGGTTGCGCTGGAGACCCTATCAAACGATCCAGCTTTTTCCGCACACACAAAAATCATGCACCAAACCCGTCCGAAGCTAATCTGACGCTAGAAAATTTTGTGCAAGAAGGAATGGTGCACC
>NZ_AEEB01000027.1 GCF_000179775.1 Ahrensia sp. R2A130 | reverse complement strand
TCAACGTTAAGTACGCTGTCGTGACTGCAGCTCGCGACGACTCTGTCGATTGGGACGAGGGGTACCGAGGCAACATGCAGTACGTCATCGTTAAGCAGTCGCCTGAGGGCAGCGGTGAAGCGTTCGAGATGGACACGCAAGGTGCGGACGAGCCACTGTCTAAGCCCACGATTGCCAACGTGACAATCATCGCTGACAAGCAGGCTAACGACGACTCTTTCATCATGCAGTTCAAGAAGAAGTCAGGTGGTTTCTTCCACAACGTGGTAGCCACAGTCGCGGGTGATTCACCCAACACGTTTGCATCATGTGCACGGATCACAGGTGGCGCAGGCGCTAACGTAAACACAGCCCTGGTGTTCAATAATTGGATCCAAGACTGTGCAAATGATGGAAGCGGCGGTGATCTGGTGTCTGCTGATAGTGAAGCAGGTGCCGATGCGGTGGGTAACGCAACCATTGCAGTTGCAGCGCCG
>NZ_AEEB01000028.1 GCF_000179775.1 Ahrensia sp. R2A130 | reverse complement strand
CGAGGCCAGCCTGCGCCGGCTGCAGGCCGCTGAGGCTGGGGCGGCCGATGCTCAGGGTGCCGGTCTTGTCGAAGAAGACAGTCTTCAGGGCCGCGGCCGTTTCGACCACATCGCCGCCACGAAACAGGATGCCGGCCTTGGCGGCTCGGCCCGTGCCCACGGTGATCGCCGCGGGGGTGGCCAAGCCCAGGGCGCAGGGGCAGGCCACCACCAGCACGGCAATGCTGAGCTGCAAGCCCAGCACGAAAGGCGTTTCAGCCGACAACCCCAGGCTTCGTATAACTTCGTATAATGTATGCTATACGAAGTTATTACGCTCAACCGGGTGCGGCCAAAGATGATGGCCAACCAGGAAATGCTGGCC
>NZ_AEEB01000029.1 GCF_000179775.1 Ahrensia sp. R2A130 | reverse complement strand
CGAGTTGCAATTCACCCCCTCACATTGAGCACAAAGCAGGCTTCATTGAGTAGTTTTTAACACTTGTGTTGCATAGGCGGGAGTTTGCAATGCACCGTTTGGACACTCCAATAAGGCCGTCAAAGGGTTGATTGCAATATTCACACATAACTTTTGCCAGCGGACTTCAGCAATATCATTGGTGAGCTCAATGGGTTCAAAGTGTTGCATAAAGTAGTGGTTATATAGTTCTGTAACTTGCCTCCTAGCCTGTACATTACAGGCCCCTAACTGTGTAAGCCCTGGTCCTTTGAATATCACAGTATTATAATCAGGTTTCATCCCTCCCATTGATGTACTCA
>NZ_AEEB01000030.1 GCF_000179775.1 Ahrensia sp. R2A130 | reverse complement strand
CTGGAATCGTCTATGTGCTTACAAAGCGAGATGCAGAACAGGTAAGAAGCTGGCTGTTGAGTCAGGGAATTGATGCCAAGGCCTACTACAGCGGCATTGAGCATTCTGATTTCGACAACTCCGATCAGTACCGATCGTATAACTTCGTATAATGTATGCTATACGAAGTTATTACGAAACACTTCCGACAGCCATACCTCACCAGTACTTAACGCCAGCGTTCGCCAGTGCGTTTGTTCAGCAAGATCCCCTGAGATATTCGCACGCAGCTTACTGGCACCGGTCATTATGTGATACGTCG
>NZ_AEEB01000031.1 GCF_000179775.1 Ahrensia sp. R2A130 | reverse complement strand
TTACCATCACGGTGAACCCACAGAACGATGCGCCGACTGCCACAGACAATGCGGTAACGACGAATGAGGACGCGGCTGTCTCCGGCGCGGTCATTCTGAACGATATTGATGGTGATGCGCTGACGGCCAGCCTAGCAACAGCCCCAAGCAACGGCACGGTCGTTGTGAACACGGATGGGACGTATACCTACACGCCTGCTGCTGACTTCAACGGCACGGACACGTTCACGGTCAGCGTCGATGACGGCAATGGCGGAACAGACACGGCAACCGTTACCATCACGGTGAACCCACAGAATGACGCGCCGACGGCTGCTGATGATGCAGTTACCACCAACGAAGACAGCCCGGTCTCCGGCGCGGTTATTCTGAATGACATTGACGGTGATGTTCTGACGGCGACGCTCGGCACTGCACCAACCAACGGCACAGTAATCGTCAACACGGACGGGACGTATACCTACACACCAGCGACGGACTTCAACGGCACGGATACGTTCACGGTGTCTGTCGATGACGGCAACGGCGGGACTGACACCGCTACCGTCACCATTACCATCCTGCCTATCGATGATGCGGTTGTGGCCAATGATGATTCCATCTCTGCCGATGAGGACACGGGTTCGGTCACGGGTGATGCGACTGCCAATGATGTTGATGTGGAAGGCGATGTGTTTGATGTGACGCGCTACTGGGTGGGTGATGCTGTCACCGGCACGGAGTTCGCGATCAACACATCGGCGCTGATCCCCGGCGCAGGCTCGTTCACGATTGCCCCGTCCGGCGCGTTCATTTTTACGCCGGTGGCGAACTACAACTCCACCGACGGGGTGCCGCTGCCGATCTTCACCTATGAGGTGGAGGACGCCAACGGTAACGTCGACACGGCCGTACTGACCATCACGATCAATCCGGTCAATGATGCGCCTGTGACCACGGCTGACAGCTTTACCGGTCTGGAAGATGGTCCCGATGTGACGGGCAATGTGCTGGTCAATGACAGCGATATCGACGGTCCGGCACTTGCGGTCACCGGCGTTCGTGTGGCCGGTGTGACGGCTGGTACCATCTCTCCGGGCACCCCGATCTTCATTCCAGGCTCCGGCACGCTGCGGATTGATGCCAATGGTGAGCTGAACTTCGATCCGGTTGCCGGATACTTCGGTACCGTGCCGACGATCACCTACGACATGAGCGATGGCGAGTTCACGCGCACCACCACGGTGACGATCACGATCGACCCGACGAATGATCCGGTCGATGCCACCGATGATACGGCGGTCACGGACCAGGGCGTCACGCTGACGGTGCCTGCAGCCACGGGTCTGCTGTCCAATGACAGCGATCCTGATGGCGATGCGTTTGCGATCACGGCGATCTCGTTCATGGATGGCCCGACACAGGTGATGGCTGCGGTCTCTGCAGGTTCCGACGGCACGTTGACCATCACGGCGGGTGCCTTTGTTTACGGTACGGTGACGATTGCCGAAGACGGTTCCTACAGCTTCGTGCCGGATGCTGCCTATTCCACGCTGATCAATGGTCCGATGCCTGCGATCACCTATGAGGTGACGGACGCCATCGGTGCGACGTCGACGGCGGAGCTGTCGATTGAAGTGACACGGACCAACACGGCACCCAATGCGGTCGATGATGTGACCAGCGTTGCCGAAGACGGCAATGTGACGGGTAACGTGATCACGGATACTCCCGGTACCGATACAGATGCGGAAGGTGATGCATTTACGCTCACCGGCTTTACCATTGGTGGCTCGGCCACGGTGAACCTGCCGATTGGTGGTGGCGGCGGTCCCGTCATCATCCCGGGTGTTGGTCTGTTCCTGCTCACCAACGATGGCGACTACGACTTCACACCCGATAGTGATTATGACGGCGTTGTGCCCACCATCACCTATACGGTGGAAGACGTCTTCGGCGCATCGTCCACGGCCACGCTGACGGTGACGATCATTGCTGCCAATGATGCGCCTGAAGCGACCGACGAGACGGTCACACTGAACGAGGACGGCAACACGCCGCTGAACCTCACGCTGCCGACAGATGTGGACCACGCATCGACAG
>NZ_AEEB01000032.1 GCF_000179775.1 Ahrensia sp. R2A130 | reverse complement strand
TTCACGGTTCTGGTCGATGACGGCAATGGCGGGACTGACACCGCAACGGTTACCATCACGGTGAACCCACAGAACGACGCGCCGACTGCTGCTGATGATGCGCAGACGACGAACGAGGACGTGCCTGTCTCCGGTGCGGTCATTCTGAACGATATCGAT
>NZ_AEEB01000033.1 GCF_000179775.1 Ahrensia sp. R2A130 | reverse complement strand
ACGGTCACCATTACGGTGAACCCACAGAACGATGCGCCGACGGCTGCTGATGATGCGCAGACGACGAACGAGGACGTGCCTGTCTCCGGTGCTGTGATCGTGAACGACATCGACGGCGATGTG
>NZ_AEEB01000034.1 GCF_000179775.1 Ahrensia sp. R2A130 | reverse complement strand
AGCCCGGTCTCCGGTGCGGTGATCCTGAATGACATTGACGGTGATGCACTGACGGCCAGCCTGGCAACCGCTCCGACGAACGGTACGGTGATCGTCAACACGGACGGGACGTATACCTACACGCCAACGGCTGACTTCAACGGCACGGATACGTTCACGGTGTCTGTCGATGACGGCAATGGCGGAACAGACACGGCGACTGTTACCATCACGGTGAACCCGCAGAATGACGCGCCGACGGCTGCTGATGATGCAGTTACCACCAATGAAGACAGCCCGGTCTCCGGTGCTGTGATCGTGAACGACATTGACGGTGATGCG
>NZ_AEEB01000035.1 GCF_000179775.1 Ahrensia sp. R2A130 | reverse complement strand
ACGGTTACGATCACGGTGAACCCACAGAACGATGCGCCGACGGCTGCTGATGATGCGGTAACGACGAATGAGGACGCGGCTGTCTCCGGTGCTGTGATCGTGAACGACATCGACGGCGATGTTCTGACTGCGACGCTCGGCACTGCACCAACGAACGGCACGGTGATCGTCAACACGGACGGGACGTATACGTATACACCAGCTGCCGACTTCAATGGCACGGATACGTTCACGGTGTCTGTCGATGACGGCAATGGCGGTACGGACACGGCTACGG
>NZ_AEEB01000036.1 GCF_000179775.1 Ahrensia sp. R2A130 | reverse complement strand
TGAGCCTTTACCTGAGCCCTTGCCTGAGCCCTTGCCGGAGCCTTTGCCTGAGCCCTTGCCGGAGCCCTTGCCAGATCCTTTGCCTGAGCCCTTGCCAGATCCTTTGCCAGAACCCTTGCCAGATCCTTTGCCGG
>NZ_AEEB01000037.1 GCF_000179775.1 Ahrensia sp. R2A130 | reverse complement strand
CGATCCGGTTGTTGCCGGTAATGACACGGCCACAATTGCAGAAGATGCGGCGATCCCTGCGTCGGGTAATCTGCTGGCCAATGACACGGATGCCGACACCACGAATCCGTCTCCCGATGTTCTGAGCGTTACCGGCTTTACGATTGGTTCTTCCCCCACGGTTTACGCCCCGGTTGGTGCCGGTGGCGGAGCGGTGACGATCCCGGGTGTTGGTCTTGTGTCGATTGCGACGGACGGCACATGGTCGTTTGCCCCCGATGCCGACTACAACACGGATCTTTCTGCCGGCGGCAGTGTGTTCCCGACGATCACCTATACGGTGGAAGACGGAGCGGGTTCGAGCGACACGGCCACGCTGATCGTGACGGTGACGCCGACGAACGACGCTCCTGCCGCCACAGATGATGCAGTTACCACCAACGAAGACAGCCCGGTCTCTGGCGCTGTGATCCTGAATGACATTGAC
>NZ_AEEB01000038.1 GCF_000179775.1 Ahrensia sp. R2A130 | reverse complement strand
GACACGGCTACGGTTACTATCACGGTGAACCCACAGAACGACGCGCCGACGGCTGCTGATGATGCGGTAACGACGAATGAAGACGCGGCGGTCTCCGGTGCTGTGATCCTGAATGACATCGACGGCGATGCGCTGACGGCGACGCTCGGCACTGCACCAACCAACGGCACAGTGATCGTCAACACGGACGGGACGTATACGTATACGCCTGCAGCGGACTTCAACGGCACGGACACGTTCACGGTCAGCGTCGATGACGGCAATGGCGGGACTGATACCGCAACCGTCACCATCACGGTTAGCCCACAGAACGATGCTCCAACGGCTGCTGATGATGCAGTTACCACCAACGAGGACGTGGCTGTCTCTGGCGCTGTGATCCTGAACGACATCGACGGCGATGTTCTAACGGCGACGCTTGGTACTGCTCCGACGAACGGCACTGTCGTTGTGAACACGGACGGGACGTACACCTACACGCCTGCA
>NZ_AEEB01000039.1 GCF_000179775.1 Ahrensia sp. R2A130 | reverse complement strand
ACCTCACGGTTACCATCACCGGTATCCCCAACGCTGCCAGCGAAGGCGCGCTGACCTATCTACCTGATGGGCAGGGGACGTTTGTTGCGGTGAACGTGGGTGATGATCTCACCGTCACCGAACTCGATACGCTGCGCTTTGCGCCGATTGGCAATTACACAGGTTCCGTCACGCCGCTCACCTATACGGTGACGGATGCTGCGGGCGGCTCTGACGCCGGTTCACAGGCCACGGTTGCAATCCAGATCACACCGTTGCCCGATACGCCGGTCATTGCAGGCCCGGGCTTTACCTCACTGGCAGAAGACGGCTCCACGAGCTTCTCCACAGCAGGCGGCAATGCCATCACGCTGTCCGATGCTGATGATACGGGTGTCGAACTCTATCAGGCCACGCTGTCCAGCGATCACGGCGCCATGGTTGCGCTGACCACGGGTGCCGCTTCCGGGATTACCATCACGGGCAATGGCAGCGACAGCCTTGTCCTGTCGGGTACGCTCGCGCAGATCAACGCGGCCATTGACGGTCTGAGCTATACGCCGGTTGCCGACTTCAACGGTGCAGCTCCCATCGCGATCACGCTTGATGATGGTGGCGCTACAGGTGGCGGTCTGGTGGGCTCACGCTCGCTGTTCATCGTGGTCTCGGCCACAGATGATGCTGAAGATGATGCCGTCTCCACATTGGAGAATGATGCGGTCATCTTCAACGCGCTCACCGGTATCACCGGCGGATCGTCGGATGGAGCCACAGCCGATACGTTTGAGAATGCAGGCGCACAGCTTGCTGCCATCGGTACGGGGGCAAACGCGCCACAAAACGGCAGCGTGACGATCATCACCACCGGCCCGAATGCCGGTCAGATCACCTATACGCCGAACACCGGCTTCTCCGGCACCGACAGCTTCACCTATGAGGTGAACACTCCCGATGGAGCCGGTGGCTTTGTCACCGAAGAAGCGACCGTCACTGTTACGGTCGTTGCGCTCAACATCGCACCGACTGCTGTCGACAATGCCTATGTCGGCACCGAAGACGTGGCAGCCACGGGCAATGTCATTACCGACGACACATCCGGCACACCCGGTTCCGGAACCGGAACAGACTCCGACGCCGAGACACTGGCTGCAAACCTCGTCATCACAGGCTTTGCCGTTCCCGGCGGCACATCTGCTGCGACCGCAGACGGTTCCGGCTTCTTCCCGGCCGGCAGCACCGTCACCATAGACGTGGCAGGCACCATTGTCGGCACCATCACCATGGATGCGGCCGGTAACTTCACCGCCACGCCGGCCCAGGATTACAACGCAGATGACGGTCCGGCCTTCCCGGCCATCACCTATCGTCTCGACGATACATCAGGTTCGTCCAACTCCAGCGACACAGCCCAGCTGTTCATCCTGTTCCAGGCCACCAACGATGCGCCGAC
>NZ_AEEB01000040.1 GCF_000179775.1 Ahrensia sp. R2A130 | reverse complement strand
CGCATCGAAGGCCTGCCAGCAGGTGCTACGCCTTCTGTGGGTACGGTTACGCCCGGTGGTCTGGTGCTGACGGCTGCAGAACTTGCTGTTCTTACCATCACACCGCCACAGGATTTCCACGGCTCCATTCCGCTGACGCTGGTCTCCATCGCCACGGAAGGGTCGAACGCCGATACGGCAGAGACTTCTGACACATTCTCGATCCTTGTGGACGCACAGGCGGATACACCAAGCCTGACGGCCGGTTCGTCCACGGTGAACGAAGACACGAGCGTCAACTTCGGTGCTGCGGTCACCTATGCTTCTACCGATATTGATACGTCTGAAGCTGTTTCGGAAGTAACGATCATCGGCTTTCCAACCGGTTCTCTACCGACATTCACCACGGCACCCGGCGCTACGGTTACGCCCACAGCGACGGGCTTTACCGTCACGGGCACCGAGGCGGGTATCCGCGCAACCGTGGCAAGCTTTGCCGTCACGGCGCCATCTAACAGCGGTGATGACTTCACGCTTGATGTAAGCGTGACTGTCACCGATGCTGACGGTTCCACGGCAACGACAACAGGCACCCACCCGATTGATGTAGTGCCTGTGGCTGACACGCCCGATGT
>NZ_AEEB01000041.1 GCF_000179775.1 Ahrensia sp. R2A130 | reverse complement strand
GACACGGCGACTGTTACTGTGACCATCGATCCGGTGAACGACGCGCCGACTGCTGCTGATGATGCAGTTACCACCAACGAAGACAGCCCGGTCTCTGGTGCGGTCATTCTGAACGACATCGACGGTGATGTGCTGACGGCCAGCCTGGCAACCGCTCCGACGAACGGTAC
>NZ_AEEB01000042.1 GCF_000179775.1 Ahrensia sp. R2A130 | reverse complement strand
CCAAGGCGTTACGCCGCGAGCTGGGCCTTAGAAGTTTTTTGAAAGCATCTCGCGCAATGTCGACACATCAAGCATCGATTCAGCCAGCAGCTTCTTCAGCTTCGCGTTCTCATCTTCCAATATCTTCAGCCGACGAGCTTCCGACACCTCCATGCCGCCGAAACGGGATCGCCACTTGTAAAACGTCGCGTCGCTGATGCCGTGCTTTCGGCAGATATCCTTCGCCGTCGCGCCTGCCTGGTGCTCTTTCAATATTCCGATGATCTGCTCGTCCGTGAACCGTGATCTCTTCATCGTCCGTCTCCTTGATCAGGAAACAGGACTAACCCGAAATCGAGGAGGTTTCAGGGGAACAGGTCAGCGTGGACGCGCTGGCGGCGACCATCCTGATTGGTCAGGCCTTCGGGCGGCGCGGTGAGCGGGATAGAGGCGCATAACATCCGGGGGCCAACGCGACCGAGGCAGCCATATCACGTGCGACAGCGTGCTTATGGCGGTCGGCCTCACGCTCATGTTCGTAGCCGTTCTGCTCGCGCTGGACGGCTATGTGGAAAGTCTGCACGTCGACTGACAGAGTAAGGGAGTCCTCGATTTCAATACGAAATCACAACACAAATTCAACACTATACGAGTTCGCAGAACTGTTCGGACCGGTGCACCATTCTTGAATACGTCTGGGCACCGGTGCCGCGTGATTTTGGATTAGTGCATCTCCGCAATTCGAGACCGTGTTGCGCAGACGAGGCTTCCGTCCCTTACCACGAGCTCATCCGGACGGACGATAACTTTGTCAAGAATCGCGCCGAACCATGCCCGTCTCATCTTGCGGTCGCCATTGCGAACACGATCTCGCATCAGCGTTGTGGGCATTGTCAGAGCAACTTGACGGTTCCGGGCTCAGACGAGAGCCATGATCCATGGCCAAACCCAATCCCTTCAAATATTTCAACTCATCGCCCAAGATCATCCGCCTCACAGTGATGACGTACGTCCGGTTTCCGCTCTCGCTGCGCAACGTCGAGGATCTGTTGCATGAGCGTGGCATCGTCATCAGTCACGAAACGATCCGCTTTTGGTGGAACAGATTTGGTCCAATGTTTGCTGGCGAAATCCGCAAAAGACGCGTCCAGAAGACGAGTGCCTATTCGCATTGGCAGTGGCATCTCGACGGGGTCGTCGTAAGGATCAACGGGGAAAGGCACTACCTGTGGCGGGCTGTAGATCATGAAGGCGAGGCTCTAGAATCCTTACATCACCAAACGCCGTGATCGTAAGGCCGCGTTGAAGTTCCTCAGGAAGTTGATGAAGCGCCACGGCCCACCACGCATGATCGTAACGGACAAGCTTCGGTCTTACAGTGCTGCGATGAAAGTCATCGGGAACGCCGGGCGACAGGAAACTGAACGATGGCTCAACAACCGGGCCGAGAATTCACACCTTCCCTTTCGAAGACGGGAACGGACCATGCAGCGGTTCCGATCGATAGAAACGCTGCAGAAATTCGCATCAATCCACGCCTCCGTCCATAACCACTTCGATCAGCAACATCATCTCATCAGTCGCCATCATTTCAATTCGAGCCGCGATGTTGCTTTGGATTAGTGGCAGCAGCTAAGTGCGGCCTGAAGAGCCCCGACGCCATGCTAATTTGAAACTTTGCTAGTTAGTCTGACAACACCCTTGGCGGCACTATCAAGCAACACAGTGTCGAACACCCGGCCACGCACGATCCATGACGTTCCAAAGGCGACGAGTGCCAATGCCTCAATCCAGAATGTTGCGTTGATAGCGTGCCAGAATGTCCATCCGTGACCAATCCATGAATGCAGGCCCAGCAGTGCAATGCATCCAAGAATCGCGATGCCTGAAGCGCGATAGAGCCTGTTTCGATGCCGCTTTGCAGGCGTGAGATTACCATGCGCGTCCACGCTTTCCGCAGAATGAACCTTGGTGAAGTTAAAGAGGGCGTAATAGGCCAAAAATCCGAACACGTAGACGGCGGCAGCGACATGCAGCATCCAAACATTTGCAAAGAGTTCGAAGGATACTCCCCCGACTGAATCGACAAATGCGCGACTAGCACACGCCTTTCCATCCAGCCCATCACCTTCAGTGGGGAAGAGTGCTACGCCAAGCGCAGCGATACCAGCCACCGTGGCAAGTTTGTCTTCTAGGCCCCCGCGCCCGTCTCGCCCGCGATAGGCGAAGAGGAAAAGGCCCATGGCGGCGAGTGAAACAACGAAGACATCTCCGAAAAAAGACGAGTAATAATTATGACTCAAGGAGTTCCGAAAACAACCGCCAACCAGCGAACCAAACACAAGAAAAGTAGGCAGGCCAAAAGCAATGACACCTATCAACGAGGCGAAAAAGCGTTGACTGATCACGAAAGGCGGAGCGTTACTTGGTGTGTTGGGTGATGGGTGATGGGTAGTTCCCAACATCTGTTTGCATGTTACTCATACGGTAAGCTCTCCATTGGGATCTGATGCAGGCGGAAGTGGGCGTCGTTCGACCCGTCCGGTCCAGCTGAAATCAGGGATGAAACCAAAGGCCGCATCGAGTGCGTTCATAGCCTCGCGTCCCTTTTGGCTTGACTGATAAGCCCCACGATCGAGACCCGCTGGCACGGTATGGGCATCACCATTGTGCAAAGCGATGGTTACCGCGACCGAACTTCCTATTGCCTGCCTGTTACCAGGACGTAGGTCGATCTGCTCAGGGTGTTCAGGCAGGTTTGTTGGATCAACATCAAACTGGGGAGATTGCCCAAGCGATGCGTCACCAAGCCTGTATCCAAGCTCGACATAATGACGTTTAGCTCCCCCTCCTGGAAAGGCGTCATCATGAACCATGTCGCCATCCATTTTGATGGTGAGATTGAGAAGCGCACGCGCATGTTCCGATAGGAGTTCGGAACCCTCCATGGTCCCGTCCCACCTGCGGGTAAAGCGCTTCTCCTCAACGGCCAGTTCATCAGCCAGCGGATTGTCTGCACTCAGGGCCAGACCGGGGCCAAGGTCGCGCCCACGCGAGCCGAAAAACCGCGTCGTGCCGCCAAGGTAGTCCACCGCATTGTTGTAATGGCCGAACTTCGCATAGAAGCCGCGTCGGAAATAACGCTGATCAGGCAAGAAACCGAAACTGTTGAAGAGCACATTTATGGGCCCTTCATTGCGTTGTAGACCGCCTGTCTTAAACATGGCGAATTCTGTACGTGCGGCTCCGGCGATACCAAATAGTGGCGGATGCAGGGCAAGCGCCTGATTAGCGTATATGGTAATCCAGCCTGCCCGGTGCAGTTCCAGCGAAAAGGGCAGGTAGCAATCGAGCATTAAGTTGCGTCGAACAACCCAGTTCCATGCATGATCCTCTGGCTCAATGACATTGTCGCGCACGCGCTGAAAGAAATTGTCCTCCACCAAAATATTGGCTGCCGCGCGTCGTCGTCGGTTAAAGAGTTCAGCCGTTGGATTGCGACCTGGCGCCAGTTCGTCGGTTCGATTGAAGACATGAATACCATTGAATGCGTCGCTGACCCGGTTCCCCCGCACGGTCATGTCCCCCGCGATGTCCCAGCAGCGCAGGAAATCGCCATCAAAATGGCGTTGGTCCGTGTCCTCCACTGGTCCGCTGCCATCCGCGATCGCGCCATGCACTGCACGCCAAGGAATTTTGTTCCACAAATCGTGATGAGGGCTAATATCCTGAAGCCAATCATTGCCTTCGATCAGGATAAAGCGCGTGTCGAGCCCGTTAATGCCAATGGCAATGGTGGCTCCTTCAATGCGGCAGTCGCGAACCGCAACGAAACGGCTATCGTCAATGTAGAGCGCGGTTGGCCAACATTGGAATAGCGCAAGACTCTGCACGATGACGAACTGGCAATTGCGTATGGTCAGTGCCGCAAGGTCACCCAGATGGCCAGGAGCTGGATAGTAGCCCCCTTCCTGTCGGCGCGTCGCTTCGGCATTCAAAAAGAGGCGGGCCTGCTCCTCATCCATGGTACCCGTGACAATAGCACCCAACGCTGCGGTAATCGTGATCGGCGCGTTTAGCGTGCCTCGCAATCCAGACACAACGAGTGGTTGGGCATGTGTGCCTGGCAACAGCATGATCGTGTCACCAGGGCGCACCGTCTCGGGAGTTGGCAATCCGTCACCAGGCAAAACTTCGTGGTTTGTCGGCATAGCTTGTTTCTCCAATTTCCGATCCAAAATTTGCCTCGAGATCAATGATCTCAACAAAAGAAATGAAGCGCATCGAATTGCACCAACATCACCGCGTACTGGAACCTGGAGAGTATTGGCGTCGGGATTCTCGTGACTAGGTTGGGGGCGAAATAGCCAGCGGCGGCACAGCACGGTTGAAGTCGGCGAAGGCGTCGCGCGCTTTCGTTTGCATGGAGGCGTCAGGAAGAGAGTTCACCGCCTCTTCGAAATTCGTAATCGATTTGCCGTACTCAAAAACATCCAGACTGGGTTTCTGTGGCGGCGCCAACTTCATCCCTCCACCTTCAATCGCGATTGACGGCACAGTCTTTTTGAAATCCTGAAAAGCTTTGTTCAGTCGTTGCGAAGCGTCCGGATCGTCGACAGCCTCCAAGAGTTGATCGACCTTGGAGATGGCTTTGAAATATTCTTCAACATTGAAGAAGTCTCTTCCCGCGGAGAAACCAGAAAAGCCGGGATCCACTACGCTTGGGGGTTGTGCTGCCGTAGCCACGCCTCGATCAAATCCAGCCTGATAATACTGGCATAACTTGCTGTCGTAGTTGACCGACTTGGGTTTCGTTTCGCCACAGATTCTGAAAAGCTTATTCGCATCACCGCTCGAAAGCTGCGCGTGCACATGCCCCGTCGCGCTTGCAGCTACGATGGACCCAACCAGAACAAATGTTTTCGGTATTGAACGCGACACCGCATCATCCTCCTTCGTCTTTGAAATCATTTTCGACATCGATTTTCATTTCTTTCGCTGTCAGTATCGGCTTCGCCTTGCCTTCCGTCTGCCTCGAAGAAAATTTGTATGTATTCGGATTTTCTAGGTAAATTGGGACGTCACTCACCTCGATCAGTGCAGCGTTGGCGATGAAATACATCGAGGCGCCAAGCGTCAGCATGCCCATCGCGCAGAGCAACACGCCTGGAAGGTCGGACACGAGAACAAATGACCAGCTGCGGGGCTTATCCTGTCCCGGCGTCGCGAGTTGCGTACGGCCAAACGACATTACACTGGTTCTTGAACGCACTCGATCAAACACCAACACGCCTCCGAGCACGATCAGTGCCAGAGCGACCACTTGAGCGATAACCTGAACAAAGAGCCTGGATGTCAACGCCGATTGCACCCTTTGATTTCGCAGATTAAAAGCGTGCAATTCAAGCGCAATAAGGGTGCGTTTGGTCATGCAATCCTCGCTCACGCATAGGATGGCAGGATCTTTGATCAGGCTTTCTATCTGCGGTGCAGTCTGCATCGTCGTGCTTTGCACGTGCAGCAACCAAAGCAGCATCCCCAGCACTGCGGCGGCTGACAAACAAACCACCATTGCTGATATCGAAGACATACGTTCGGACGAAGCGCTACGGCGCAGATGTTCCCCGCCCGCCGAAGCGGCGGGGTCTTGATCAATTGGCCCGACTGCACTGTCAGCATCATGCACATTGGCATCTTTAGCGGTGGATATATCAATCGCTGGCTTCATGAATCCGTCTCACGTTCGGTCATGCCCGTCAGGTCTTTGTGCACGGGCAGCAAAAAACCGCTTAAGCGGGCTGAACGAATGTCTTTGCCAAAGCGGGTTTCGATAGCTGCTTTCTTGCTGCTATTCGGCTCCAAGGCTTTCGACGGGCGCACATGGGACTCCGCTTCGATAGCGGCAGAGTTGTTCAGAAACTCCGACCCGTCGAACCCAGTGCGTGTCTTAGCCATTGCATCGGCCAGCACTCTCACGACTTGCGGCACCGCGACACTGGTACCGTTCTGAATGTGGGTAGATCCGCTATTGGTCCCGGCGGCGATAACCCCAGGACGCACGGGCGATCGATCCGAGACAGCTGCAATTACCGGACCTTTTCGACCTACAGTCTGAGACGCGGAATAGGCGGCCGCGCTTTGCGTTTGCTCGACATAGCCCGCAACCGCGATGGTCGGTCTTGAAATCGTTTCTTCCAAATTCTCCCGGACAAGCTGTTCAGCAGACGGGTTCGTCGCGATACCCGACAATGTGCCATCGCGGCGTATGGTTTGTGCGGGTGGATCGAAAACGCGCAACTGCCCGTTATCGAGCCACCTATTGTTCTCATAGTCTTTATCGACGAATTCAGCCTGCCGAGCTCCGATACGAAAACCAGACACCGGCTCATCCCGTTGGATCCATGTCTGAATGCGTTGACCGATTGCCATGTTGCGAGCGGTGACATTTATGCTCCAGTCACCGATCGGGGCTGATGCAAGTTCAAGGACGTGGTGCGCGGTAGGCGCGATGGCAAGAAGAATGCGCCAGTGGGCACTATTGGTCAGTGTGTCACGAAGGCCTTTTTCATCGAGAGCCGTGTTCGGTTCATCCATTTTCACGCGGGCGATGACTGAACTGGGATCGTCACCCACCATGAGCAAAGAAGCACTCGTCAGGTCGGTGGGGTCAAAATTTATCGGTCCGAGGCGCTTCGCGTTGGGTAACGTCAACGAAAATTCAATTCCCTGCGCGTTCAGCGGAAGCCATATCTCGACAAATGTGGGTGTCCGGTCATCCGGTTTGACGGACAGCGTCACATCAAGTTCACTTGTGTTCGTTGTCCCAACTTCACTCGCCGCATGGCTTTGTGTGAGATGACCATTACCCGCAGGCACCACAACCTCGACTGACGGCTCCTGAAGACCAGCTGCTTTCATGTCGGAACGGTATTGGACGGACCATGCACGTAATGCGCGCTCGATGGGGTGCAGGCCGTTGCGCGGCCCACCCCGGAAACCATAGCTGAGATTGATGACGACCGGCAGCGCGGTATTCAACTCGATGCTCATCAATGTTGCCCGGCTGAAAATGTGGCGCACTGCCTCGATAATCAGCCCGATGAGCGAGTAACCGGAGGTATCCAAAGTCGCCAGCAGTGGCAGTTGCACGCCAAGCAACCTGCGATGAAGCGCGTCTTTGTGATCGCGACCATAGCCCGCTGCAAGGTCCGCGACGTGGGTTCCGTGGCTTCCGCCAAATTGCAGGGCCGTGGGATGATAGCCTTTAGCGTGGCCCCCGACCACACCCGCTTTTCGTAAGAGATCGAAGTCATCAGCACCGGCACGTTCCAACAGAAATCTATTGATCGCGCTGTTCGTAAATTCCCTTCCGAATTCGGTAAAAGACTGGTTGATCGTATCAGCGTCCTGAACCCACACTGAGTCGAACCGTGAGTTGCCATGCTTGTCTTGAAACCTCTCGTGGAAGAAGTTGATTCCGTCATCGATAACGCCGACCAGAACAATCTTTTCAGGATCATCAAACGCCGCAGACAATTTCGGACCAAAGAGTGCATCCGGCGTGATATCGTCGCCCGTAAATTCCTCGCTGACCGCAGCCTCGCGAATAGGAAGTCTGGACAAGAGTGCCGGCAGAAACTTGGGGGTCTGTTCTTTCTCTGCTCCATCTCCCTGCACCACTCCACCGGGACCTTCAACAGTCAGAAAGTCCCGCCGCACCGGCAGGCTAAAACGGCTTGCATCACTCCGCTTGTCAAATGCCTCGCTTTGAAACGCGAATGTCTCGTCTACATGTGCTGTAGCGTCCAGCCGGGTCTTGAGGCCGGTGAGAAACGCGTAGAATTTGAAATCATCAAAAAAAGGATCATCCTCATCGGTGCTTGTAATCGTATCAATCAGTTCGAAGTCCTTACCCACACCAATGGACCATTGACTGTAAGCATCATCGAACCGGACGGGTGACTTGTTGCCATTGGCTGCGACGAATACCGTTCGTTCGTCCTGCTGGAACGTATATTCTATCGTGCGCGCCATAATTATACCCACTCGCTTACAGCTTGATCCCAGAGCCAAGTGATCGGGCTATTGGGAACAGTTTCAATGGTCACTTCGGTACCAATTTTTACTGTTTTTGAGAGAATCGGGTTAGTCGGCAGCTGTGGACCTTTGGTCAAATCGGCAATCATATAATTGGTCACGATGAAGTCTTGCGCCGGATCGGCTCCCGAAGCAGTCGATGCTATAAACTCGGCACTTTTGGCGATCGACGTTCCGGTGCTGCGGCTGACGATATATTGACCCATCACAATGCCAAGCATGGCACCGGCAACAGAATCGATAGGGAAGTGCACGCCAGCAACTGTTCGGTTTGCAGCGATACGCGCGGCCTGCCGTATCAACATGTTGGTCAAGCTACCATCTGTTGCCCGATTTTCCAGCAAGTGGGCAAGCACGACGGCGACGGCAAAATTTTCCGCTGCATGGCCGCTCGGCAAAGTACCGTGGCCAGGTGTCGGAATTGCCGGCTGGATCTGGTGGGAGAACGTGTCGGGACGAGGAACCGCCAGCACATGCTTGATCGACAAAACAATGCTGCTGACCAGCGATTGGGTGATGCCAACCAGTTCGTGCGTATATTTTTTCTGCGCCGGATGGAGACCGGAGATGACATTGAAGAACGGCGTGGGATAACCCGTCTGTGTCAGAATTTCATTCATCCGATCGCCGCGCAAGTCGGCATAAGAATTTACCAACCGTAGCTGTTGCTTCAGATAGCTACTATCGGGACGGTCGAAGGCAGCCAGGGTTACTGCCATCGGCTCCAAACCATCGGCGCTCGCTCCCTTGTTGATATGATGGAGCGATACGTCCCGTGCACCCTCTTTTGCATCCTTGTGCTTAGGCTGAACCGTCAGGTGTGATTGCATCTCGTGCAGGATCGTCAGTTCACGCACGGCCAGCGACCACCGGGCCAGATTGTTCGGGTCGTTCACAGCTTGTTTCGGCGGATGCATGGAGACGTCGACCCACGGCCCCTTGATGCCGTCACGGGCTGACAAGAGCGCGTTTGCCAACCCGCCAGCGTAAGAGCCTGCGCGTGTGGCAGCGCCAGTGGCGCCTGTCGCGCCAGTCGCGCCAGTCGCCCCTGTTAGGGCCGTCATTCCGGTTGCACCCGTTGCGCCTGTCGCACCAGTAGCTCCGGTTGCGCCCGTAGCGCCGGTAAGTTGGGTCAATGCTGACATCGTAAGTTCCTGTATCTTGTGTGTTGAATGAGATGACTAGGTTTTGGGGATGCCGGCATCGGCGAGGGCATCGGCCCATACAGTGCCGATTGGATATTCCATTGCCGGGTGGCTGCGGCGGTATCTCTCAATCGAAAAACTGGGTTCCAGCTTGACGATGGAGCATGCGGTTTTCTGCGCTTCGTCGTGGCGGCCCAACTGCTGAAGCGCGATGGTCTTGGTGCGCAACGTAGAGGCATGGGTGCGGTTGGAGGCCAGCGACCGCTCGGTTAAATCCAACGCTTTTTCTGGCTCGTCGTTGGCGAGGTGTGCCGTGGCCGTGATGGTTTGGAAAAAATAGCGATTAGGATCGATCGGCGATAAAACATTGGCCCGATGCGCGCATTGTGTCGCCTTTTCCCCGTCGCCGACAAAAGCATGGAGACGCGCGGTCAATAACCACGCGATTGCATTGTTGGGGTCGATATTGAGCGCGTCGTCAAAACGGTTCCGCGCCAGATCGAAAGAACCGGTTTTCTGATTCTGGATCATCCCGTCCACTGCAAGCGAAAACGAACAGACGGGGTTGGTGCCAAGGGCTTCGTCCGCCCATTTTGACGCCATCATGGTGTCAATAGCGACGTCGCTGCTCCAGTTCTGGGCAATTGCCAGAATATACCATTTGGCAAGCCACGCTTTGGGAATAGAGAAGTTCGGCGCCCTCTCCACTAACTCCTCCAGATTGCGCCGCGCCCGCGCAAACGGGGCAAGATCAGAACGGTGAATCAAATTGATCGACGACATCAGCAGCGCATGAGCAGGGACTTTTGGGAGCGGTGTATTCTGGGCAAGTTCAACAGAGGCAGACAGGATCGCCTGCCCTACCATGGTGCTGATCTTGCGAATCATTTCGGAACACCCGGCAAGAATTGATTCAAGTCGCGCCTCGAACGGCATAGAAATGAGCACCTGACCAGTTTTGGTCGATAGAAGCTCGGCCTCCAGGTGGACGTGGGAACCATTCACGCGCACGGTGCCCGTCATGGCGTAATTGACATTCAGACGTTGGCGCACATCCGACAGCTCAATGGTTTCGAGTTGAAACTGTCGACTGGACAGATGCGAGATAACGTTGATGATGCGTGAACGCGAAAGTGAGCGGATAACTTCCAATGCGATCAAGTCACCGCAATGGCTTTCGTGTCGCGAACTCGAAATACTCATTAACGGCAGGACGGCTAGGGTCGGCATCGGATTGTCGTGCAGAAATTCCGACGGTGAGAGCGTCGAAGCGCTTTGCACCAGGGTCATCTCGCGTTTGTCGTGCAGCCAATCACAAAACAAGTCTTCCGAAATGTCGATGCCTTCCAGCAAAGCGCCATCGCGACGATCACCAACCAGTTTGACCCGGTCCAAATTCAGCGTGATATCCACATTAGTCAGGGTGAAAATCGTATCGAAGTCTGCGCCAAAGGTTTTGCGAATGCTGCTGAGTGCCTGACGTAGATTGATGCGGTCTTCACTGTTGTGGGACCGCCCCCAAAGACACTCCTGGAGCCAGGCCCGCGTATGCGTGCCGCCGTGTGCCATGCACAAAATTGCGATTAAAGCGCGCGATTTAATTGTTTTAAGGGGGAGCGGCGTGCCGTCGACCCAATACATTGAAAATGCGCCATACAGGCGCACCTCCACTTTCCGTAATCCAGTCATGGTCCCCTCCCCATCGCGTTCATTTGCAAGTAAATGTTCAGCGAATTTCAGATTTCCCTATTTCCGAACATGTGAAAAGGTCTTTCACGTTTTATTCACGCACGCGGGAAGCAACATACTCCTAGTCTAAATTTCAACGGCAATTGAATTTATCAGGACACCTCGTGGAACCGACCGCCCAGCAGATTGACAGTGCTTTGGCACAAGTGCGAGACCTTCGCGATATGAGCGATTTTTGCGATGCCTGGCCTCAGATTAAAGTGCTTTTTGAGCCCTCGGTGTTCGCCGCGCGGGACGGAACGCCAGAAATTGACCAAGCTCTCGCATGGCTCATCGAGTTTGCCGACAAGCTATGCGTATTTCATACTAGTAAAGACACGTAGGGGTGGCCGCTATTTGTCATTGCCGTCCGGCTTGCGCGGCGGCAAAGGTATGGTTTCCATAATCTGCGGCTTTCTCACTGGCGCCAGAACCAGACCGCGTTGTGCGGCGAATTCTTCCAGCGCTTTATTTATCCCCGCGTCCAGCGGCTCAGCCTGCCGATCCAATTCCAGGTCGATAAACGTGCCAACCACTCGTGCCGCTGCAACGCCAGAAATTTCCGATGCTTGTTGCGCAAGGGTTTCCGCCTCTTTCTTCTGTTCGCGCTGCAGAATGAAAACGAAGTTTCGCATGGCTTGATCCTGTCCAGATTTCGTGGTCATCAAACCGTCGCACGCGACCAATCATCGTGCGGCATACCGTGCCCCTCATATTCCCTGTCGAAGCCTGAGGTCGAGGAATTTTCAAACAGTAGCGCTTTGATAGCCTCCATTCTGGGGCGGGACCGCTCCATGTTCAATATGTCCGGCCGCTCACCCAACAACCGGGCCACCATACCGACAGTTGCCGGACACGCCATCGACGTTCCGGAAAGAGGCACGTATTGCCCGCCCGGAATTGTCGACACGACACCCACGCCCGGGGCAACGATGTCGACTTGCGTTCCTTCCGTCCCGATGTTCGAAAAACTGCCGAAAAATAGTGCGCCGTCGTCGCGCCCGCGCGGATCGTTGATCGTGATGCGATCATAGGCATTTTGCGGCAGTCCCGGCTCCCAACCTAGGGCGGCAACAGAGACCGCATCGGGGTGTCGCGCTGGAAATGCCACGTGCCGGCGACCGTCATTTCCTGCAGCCGCGACACACAAAATCCCCCGGTCACAAGCATCCCGAATTGCACTCGACAAGACCGGATCATCGAAATGTTCGTCTGTTTCGTTCTCGTCTTTGAAGCTTAAATTGATGATGTCGCAGCCATCATCAATTGCTTTTGAGACGGCGGAAAATATCTGGAAATTGCTGGCTGCTCCCGTCTCAGGATCATCCGCAATTTGATAGCTCATAAGAGAAACACCCGGAGCAACGCCGGCCTTATTGCCTGCACCGCGCCCACCGATAATACCGGCAACATGCGTTCCATGAGCTCGTGAATTGTCAAGGTCGCCAGTGACATTTGGAAGGTCGGGATGGGGGCCAACACCAGAATCGAGAATTCCGACTTTTACACCTCTTCCATGTTCAGCATGTCCCGGCCTTAAAAGCTGGCGCAGACAATCGTTCTTCTGATCGAGATCGACGGATTCCAGTTTGAAAACATCGCCGTTGGCAATGTCCACATTGTCTAGAAACAGGCCCCAATGTCCGCCCCGTCCAGGTTGGACCAAGAGCCGGGCATCCTCCACATGCCTCTTTCTCAAGCGGAACCTGACCTTTCCCTGATCATCCGAATAGGCATCTACATCTTGCGGTCCACCGGGAACGGAGAGCGAGGTCAAAGCATCGGCCACGGGCGCTCCCGTCGTGGCATCAACTAGTTGCACGGTGAAGATCGGCGCGGCCATCAGACCCGACGTCAGTTCCACCGGCATGGGTCGCAAGCGAGTGGCAAGCGACACAGGCACGTAAGTGACAAGCGGGTGGAACGTGCCCTTCTCAGAGGTGGGAAGTTTACGTCGTTGCGGCACGTCTACCAGTGCGGCCATGCCGTTTGACGCAACATCGAGAATTTCCAGCCTCTTGAGGCGGCTGCGCCCAGCCTTCTCTCGCAGCGCCGGGGCTGAGGCCAGCGAGGTAAGAGTTGGCCCCGCCTTTGCGAAAACGACGCTGGCGACGGATATTTCAGATTGGGGGGCCGCAATATCTGCGACACAGGCCACAGTCTCTTCGATTGTGCATTTCCGGTTGGGAAGAAAAATCATTTTCGGCATGACACACGCCCTTTCAAATCATCGAAAAATGCGCGGCGGGAAAAGGCTTTGTCGCCTGTCCCGCCCCGCCTTTGCAATTGTCCGGTCAATCCGTTTGCTCCTCCATTCACTCGGGCAGTTGGGAGGGGGCCGCCAAAGCAAAAAAGAAGAGCAAACGGGGGCACGCTCATTCCAGAACGAGAGCGAACTTCATCCACGCTTCCATCGAGTCGATGGGCTGGCCTTCAGGGGTTTTCAATGGGCTGTCGATTGGGTCGAACCGCGTCGACAAAGCGCTGTCTGGATCGGCAAACAGCGTGCCCAAAAACGTGCTGGCGACCAGAAAACTGCCCACCTCGCCCAGTTGATTACCGCCGCCAGCTTCCGCTTCTGCAAGGCAATAGAACCACAGAGGCGTGCGCTCGTGCAGCTTTGCGGAGCTGTTGCGCATGAAGTCAGCAACGTCTGGTTTGTTGTCGAGCCAAGCCGTCACATCAGCCTGCGGCGCGCTCGTCACAACGCCATCGGCATGCAACTGCTCATGCAATGCCTGTCCTGTTGGCAGCCGAAGCGAGAACCCTCGGCGCAGATTGCGACGGGCGAGTTGCTTCATCATTGCTTTGACGGCTTCTGAGATCCCTTCCTCTTCGCCTTCGTTGAGCATCTTGGCGAGAGGTGGTGCGATCTGGGTATCGATCGGCCTTGCGGAGCGGCCTGGCGTTTCATCGTTTTGCGGACCCTGCACATTGAGAAACCGGTTCCAGTCGATGACCCAATTGCCCGGAAGAGTTTCGTTGCCGCCAAGTCCAATCTTTTCGCCAAGTCCACCACCTCCTGTGAAAGCGAACAGAGCATCGAATTCCGCCGACGGAATAATGTTGGCTTCCAACCCAAAATTACGATTGTAGTCATATCCTGCCCGCACCATCGTATGAGCAAACCGGAAGGCGGCACCGGAAAATTCCAGTGGCAAGGCATGGCCAAAGGCCGACGCATTGTTGTCCTGACGATGTGCATCGCGGAAGCTGAAAAAATGCTTGGCGCGAGACTGCAATACCCTTTCAACGACATCAGGATCGCAGATGTTGGGCAGATAAACATTAGCGATTAGCCATTGGTAGTGCAATTTAGTAAGGGTTTTGGCAGCGCCAAAATCAGCTACCCAACCGGTATCGTTCGCCTGCAGAAAGTCGATAACCTTGTTGTGGAACCGCAGAAAGCTGAGGTGGAACTGGGCGACGATCAGATTCTCGTCATTGCGCATATCGCCTATGATAGCTCGTTTTGGTAACTTGTCCCTGAACTCTTCGAACTCTTGCGGATCGAGCTTTGCTTTAGCCAATTTGAGATAGGCTTGGCGCACCTCATCGCTGACTTGACTGAAGCGCGGCAGATCCCTGTGCTTGTCCAACCCGTCCGGTAGATCGATGCCATCGGTAGTGCGAACCCGCATCTTCTCGGGATGATCGGGATGACGCATCCCAGAAATGATCGTAGCAATTTCTGCTCCAATTCCGGGACCAATCGGCGTGCCGCCGTAAATGCTATCGAGGTCGAAACGGGGGGTTCGGGCGTTTTTGAAACCCTGCTCGATTGTCTCGGCCGTCTGGGTCGGATCACCTATTTCGATGTTGGTAAAATCGTTATCGCGATCGGTCTTCGCGGACAGTTCATGATCAAGAAACTGGCCCCAATAGGTCAACAATGGAGGAAGAGTGGAGTTGGGAATCTGGTCTTCGGGATCAAAGACCATCAAATTTCCCAAAGCATCCAGCTCGTCGAGCGAAGCTGCCGGCAGATAGTGATCGGGATTGCCAGACGGTCGGAAGATATAGCCGAAGTCGGCCTGAGCATCGACGCTGACATCTGCTCCTTCAGGCGTTGCGGCCAGTAGTTCGGTTTGGTGTTCCGGTTGTGGTGTTGAGCCGTGTGTTTGAACAATAAGAGTCATGGGGCGCGTTCTTTCCTTTGGAGTAAGGAGGAAAACGCTATCGCGTGTCGGCCCGTCGTGGTCGTGATTTAACCGTGAAAACGTTTGGCCATAGCCAGCTTACTTGTCGAGCTTCGCAAGCATATGGCTTAGATTGCCTGTTCCACCGGCGACTCTCATAGCCTGAATATACAACAATTTGCGTGTTGGCCCGATGTCGGTGCGGGCATCGTGAAACCTATTGCTCAGGCATGTTGCCGATGTTTGTTTGACTTCGATTGCACCTGCTTGCTGCGAAAGCCACAAAACGACACTCATCTCCGCATCCACGCTTAGACATTAGAAACCAGCTTGCGTGCCATCGCGCGCGACACCTGAAAAGTCGCCAATCACAAACCCATCCCGCGAGTACCGACATTTAAGTTGATTAGCTGCCGATCTACAATCCCAAGTCGTTGGTCTGAACTTTTTGTACTGAGCCACTTTCATCGGTCCTCTAGGTTTAGAACATTCCCAGCCTCCCTCGCGAATTTCCCAGCTAGATGGAAAAAATTCCCTGCAACTTCGAGTAGGGAATTCTCCGCTTAAAGCATTGTTTTACCCCGAAAATAAATCAGAGATTTCGACCTAAATTAGCGTATCGTCGAAATATTCCCTGCAATTTACCTGATAGCAGGTAATTTCTGGGCAAAGTGAGACGGGTTCGCGTCAGACTCGACGATCCGCCATTATATCTTGCGAAAGCCTTATTTTATAAGGCTTCGATAGCATCTAACTAGACTTCGATTCCACTATTTGTCCACTTTTTGATTATACCCGTAGCGTGCTCTCTCGAATTTTTATGCCCATTCCCCTTTCCAGCACCACTTGGTGATATCTGCGTTTGGACCTCCATCGAGTGAGCCCAAACGTTTTGGACACAATCGCGCAAGGCTGAAATTTCTGCGTCTCCTCGATAGAGGAAGAAATGATGAAATTGGCGTACCCGATAGACGAAGCGGTCAATGCGAGCAGTATCAAATGCTCCAAGCTCTACGAGCATATTCGCGGGAAGAAGCTGATCTCAAAGAAGGCACACGGTCGAATGCTTATTCTTGCAGATGATTTGAAGCTGTTCCTCGACACACTTCCAGACTTCGTTCCAGCGGGCTGCTTGCACGATGACGCATAAGTTCACCACGGAACAGAAAAGGCGCCCCAAGATATCGGGAGCGGTTGTTATTGAGAAATTATCTGAGAAGTTTCCGGTCGAGACTTAAGCCCTGAGCTATCTATCGTAAATTCAATCGGAATTCCTGACCATTGCAGCAGGTCGTCGACAGAAATTATCCCCTTCTCCAACATCTCATCGTGCAGGGAATGACGCTCGCTCTGATTGCTGAGGTACTCGATGCAATCGGCTGCTCGGAAGCTAACGGATGTAATGTAAACTGCAAGACGCTCTCATCCACGCCTTATCAGAAGGCGTAAACAGTCTGCGATCGTTGGTGGAGCGAGGCAAGCTATGCCGCACTTGGCACCGCCAGTGGCTTCGAGAGGCGAAAACTCAAATCCAAACTCCGTTCTACAGTTTGTCGCACCGATCCGAACAATACCGCAGGAAGCTGCCGATGGCCGCACGAAACTGCCAGTTTCGGCAGGTGACCGCAGTGAAGCACAGACCAACCCAGATACCGCCGATCTGCGGCGGCGCAATGCGGCAGTCGGAAATCCGGACAATCGTGTTGGAGCTCCAATGCAGCAGCAGAGGGGCCCTGCGCATTCGCCTGACCAAGCCATTGAACAAGGACAAGTGAACCAATCGGCTTCCACGAGAAGTCGAAGAATAGCCACGCGTACAGGGGCGCGCCTTTTAGCCCAGTTGAAAGAAAATGGAGAACATCATGACGAATAAAACACCGCCCGTATTCATCGAAATCCATGGACAGGGATCTGTCATCGGCAAATCTTTGGTGACCGATTTCGTCTATATGGCTCTCGCCGATCGCTTGGGTCATCCCACTATCATTCACGTCGAGGCGGACCGTGAGCTCCAAGTGTATCGCGAGATGGAGAAACGCATTCGTACAGAAGAATTTGTGTATTTTTCAGACGCACTAGGAGAAGCCGTTGGCGGGCGTTGTCAGACAAACTAAATGTGGTTCGGCTTTGATCTGCGTCGGGGTTCTTCAGGCTGCAACCAACTGCTGCCACTCACCCAAAGCAACATCGCGGTTCGATTTGAAATGATGGCGACTGGTGAGATGACGTCGCTGATTGAAGTTGTTGTGGACGAAGGCGTGAACTGACGAGAACTTCTACTGCCCTCCATAAATAATGCGTCTCGCCGTTAATCCTCACGAACACCTCGTCCAGATGCCACCGCCAATTCAAATAGACACTCATCTTCTGGACACGCTCTTTTCGGATTTCGCCTGCAAACATAAAACCAAATCTGTTCCACCAGAAGCGGATGGTTTCGTGGCTGATGACGATGCCACGCTCATGCAACAGGTCCTCAACGTTGCGCAGCGAGAGCGGGAGCCGGACATACATCATCACGGCTAACCGGATGGCCTCTGATGATGTCTTGAGATAGCAAAGGGTGAGCGATGGGCGATCGCAAGATGCTAGATGGCCGACGAACCAATCTTAAGAACGTTCCTCTGACAACGCCCACCACGAGAAGAACGCCCTAAGTTCGCTTTTACAAAACCAGCGTTAGGCGTCTAAGGTTCTTATCGTACAGCCATCATTTTAGAATTTATGCCTTAGTCAAATCGAGTGGTTCGCAGCGTCCGATCTGGATTCGAAATACGGTCGGCGACTCAAAAAGGCATAGGTCTTTCGACTGACGAGTCCACTAAAATCTGCATCAAATTTTCGCTTTAAATCAACGTGCCTCTCCGAAAATCTCGTTAGATAAATCGTTGGGCCTAATGTCTATGATGGACGCAGCACTGCAATTTGGGATACAAATATCATCGAGTTGCGATCTAGGGAGATCGCTGCGAGCAAAATTGAAACCGAAGCGAAAGCATAGCACGCCCATGGCATCCGGAACCGTAAAACTTGCCGCTGCCGAGCAGGCTTATCGCACCATTCGTGCCGATATTGTCAGCGGCGTTCTGGTGGAGGGCGAACGGCTGACGGAAGAGCGGCTGTCCCATGTGTTGGGTGTCAGCAGAACTCCCGTACGCGATGCGATCCGAAGGCTTACCCACGAAGGCTTCATCGAACGCCACAGTGGCTACACTACCCGCGTTGCGCGATTTCCTGAAGATGAAATGAAGCAGGCCTTCGATCTGCGCCAGATGCTGGAATGCTATGCTTGCGAACGGGCCGCTCAATTGGCCACCGACGAGGAAGTGGATCTAATCACGGGCTATAGCGAGGAAATCGCCAGCCTGACGCCGCCGCGCAACGAAGACGAACACGCCCGTATGACCGAGGCGAATGAGGCGTTCCATCGCACCATTGCAAAGGCTGCCCGCTCACCGCGCCTCATCGCGCTGATGTCGCTGGCTTTCGATGTTGGCATGGTGGTGCGCACCTACCGCCGCTACAGCGAAGAAGAGCTAATCCGTAGTGCCGGTCATCACCGCGAGATTGCCGATGCGATCCGTGCGCGTTCGCCGGAATGGGCCGGCTCTGCCATGCGTACACACATACGCGCCGCGCAAACCGCTGCGGGAAAAGCCGCAGCCAGAACGAGCCAGGGCATCGCAGAAGACCTGAGTGACACGCGAACACCGAACGGAAATATTGCTGTCGACGCTGCCGAATGAAACCGGCTGCGAAGCGGAGCATGAGCCTGCAGGCCGCGCAGAAACGCTTCAACATTTCAGGCAGTGCGGTCATGGTTCCCGCTGTAGTCGGTGCCAATGGCAACGGTCCGCTTTCGGGTCTTACCGTCGGAATGAAAGCCAACATTGCCGTTGCCGGTCATATCCACTCGGCTGGCATGGCCCACAGAAGCAGCATCATCGCCAAGAACCATGCCTCGATCACGATGCGCCTGCTGGAACAAGGCGCTGATCTCGTTCCCCATCTCAATATGGACGAAGCCGCACTTGGAGGTTTGACGGATAATGTCCATTTCGGCCGCACCGATAATCCGCGTCTTCCAGGCTACAATGCTGGGGGTAGCTCCGGCGGGTCGGCTGCTGCCGTGGCGGCGGGATGTGTCGATGCAGCGCTGGGCACGGACACGTTGGGCTCCATCCGCATTCCAGCTTCTTGGTGCGGTGTTGCGGGTTTGAAACCGACACACGGTCTGGTCGGCCGCACGGGCATCGTGCCGCTGGCATTGGGACTGGATGTCGTGGGACCGATGGCACGAACCGCAGAGCAGCTTCTGCCGCTGCTCGATTGCCTCGCGGGGTTCGACCGCGATGATCCCGACAGCCTTCCCCTGCCCGACGATTGGCACACCAAAGAAGCGAAACTATCAATGCGGATAGGTGTTCCGGTCGAAATCGGCGGCGTCGATTGCGAACCCGAAACCTTGACCGCCCTTACCATGGTGCGCAAAGCTTTGATGTTCTGTGGCCATGACGTGGTAGCGATTTCCGTCCCGGGCTGGTCGCCGCCGGACCTGCGCCGTGCCGCGTTTCTGGTTCTGGAGGCCGAAGGTGCCGTGGCGCTTGCCGAAGATCTGGCGCGGGGGGATACGTTTTCGCCCGATGTGCGAAAACTGCTGATGTATGGTCATGACGTTCCGGCGGTAAAACTGACCACTGCCATGATGGTGCTGGCACGGGCCCGTGCCGGATTTGCCCGCACGTTTCTAGACGTCGATTGCCTGCTGATGCCAACCACGCCGCAGCGCGCGACGCTGGCAGATACAGCAGCCCCTGCCAATCAGGCGGATTTTACAGCGCCGGCCAATATTGCGGGCCTCCCCGCCATCGCGGTGCCGGTGGAGTTGCCGAACGCCGACCGGCCCGCCTCGGTCCAGCTCATGGGTCCAGCCTGGTCGGACAGGTGGTTAATCGCCTGTGCCGTGAAGTTGGAACAGGCGTTGGCGAAAGCGGCCTAGCCCATCTTGCCAACGGGCTTGTCGAAGAGACCTGCATAGCCGTCGCGCAGAATGTTCTTCTGCACCTTGCCCATGGCGTTGCGCGGCAATTCGGCCACCTCGAAAATCGCCTTGGGGCGTTTGTAACTCGCCAACCGGGCCTTCATCCGTCTGCCCAACCCGTCCGTGTCGGACGCCCTTCCCGCTTCTGTGACGGTGACGGCAACGACCGCCTCTCCAAAGTCGTGGTGGGGGACGCCGAACACGGCGGATTCCTTGACCCAGAGCTCTTCGTCGATCACGAGTTCTACCTCTTTGGGATAGACGTTGTAGCCGCCGGAGATCACAAGATCCTTGTTGCGGCCGACGATGTGCAGATAGCCGTTCTCGTCGATGCGACCCAGATCGCCGGTGATTAGAAAGCCGTCGCGGCGCAAATCCTCGCTCGTTTTCTCCGGCATGTTCCAATAACCTTTGAAGACGTTCGGTCCCCGCACTTCCACCATGCCGATGTCTCCGTCAGGCAAGGCCGCGCTGCCTTCACCATCGGTGATGCGCAGATCGACACCGGGCAGTGGGAAGCCCACGGTGCCTGCACGGCGCTCGCCGTCATAGGGGTTCGACGTGTTCATCGACGTTTCCGTCATGCCGTAACGTTCCAGAATACGGTGCCCGGTTCTAGCTTCGAAAGCCTCGTGGGTTTCGGCCAGCAACGGCGCGCTGCCGGAGACAAAAAGACGAATGTTCGACACTAGATCAGAGTTGAAACGCGGGTCGTCCAGCAGCCGTGTGTAGAAGGTTGGAACGCCCATCATCGTGGTGGCCTTCGGCAAGGCCGCGATGACCGGGTCAATGGCGAAACCGGGCAGGAACAGCAGTTTGGCCTTGGCCAGCAGGGTGGTGTTGATGGCAACGAAAAGACCGTGGGCGTGGAAGATGGGAAGGGCGTGCAGCAACGTGTCGTCCTCCGTGATCCGCCACAGGTCGCACAACACGCGGGCGTTCGACAGCAGGTTGTCATGAGTCAGCATGGCCCCCTTGGACCGGCCGGTGGTGCCGGAGGTATAAAGCAGCGCCGCAACATCCCCGCCCGTCCGTTCCGCAGGCTGGAAATGCGGCTTCATCGCATCGGCCCTGTCGCGAAACGTGCCGTGGCCCTGCGCGTCCAGTGTCAGGCAACTGGCTTTCGCTGTTGCGGTCACGGGCTGCAATTCGTCCAGCATGTGCGGGTCGCACACAAAGAGGCCTGGCGTTGCGTCGGCGAGAAAATAGCCGATCTCCTGCGCGGTGTAGGCCATGTTGAGCGGCAGGAAAATGACGCCGCTCATCAGGCATGCGCCGTAGATCGTGAGAGCGGCAGGCGATTTTTCCACCTGCATCGCAAGCCTGTCGCCAGGTGCGAGGCCTGCTTCGGACATCACGTTGGCGGCGCGGGCAACGTCGTCGTGGAACTGCCGGTAGCTGATCTGCGAACCGTCCGGCAGGCGCATGAAGACACCATCGTCGTCGGCAGCAGGCGCCAGCAGCGCATCGTAGAGTGGATTGGTCACGGGCTCAGCTCACCTCCTGTTCGGCATCGAATTGCGCGGTGACGGCCATCGACAATGTTCCGTCCTCGGTGCGCGCCCAGCTCGTGACGGCATCGCCATCATCGCACAGTTCCAGATGGACCGGGTCGCCGCAGAAGATCGGGCTGTGGGCGCGGATATCGAATGAACGCAGACGCCGCTGCGGATTTTGGGCAACTGCCATGTCCGTCAACAGCGCAACGCTCAATGGGCCGTGAACAACGAGGCCGGGATAGCCCTCCACATCGCGCGTGTAGTCGATGTCGTAATGGATGCGGTGACCGTAGAAGATCAGCGCAGAATAGCGGAACAGCATCACCGGATCGGTGGTGGCGAGCTTATGGAATTGCGGATCCTCCGGTGCAGGTTTGCCCGCAGGCGGTATCGTATCGGAAGACGGCATTTCGCGATAGACGATGTTCTGCGTCTCGGTGAAACAGGGCTCGCCGTCGGCTTCGAAACGATGCTCGACTGTGACGAAGCATAAGGCGCCGCTGCGCCCGGACTTCAGGGTGATGTCGGTGACGGTAGAGGTCTTCGTCGCCTGCTGCCCGATCCGCAACGGCTGGTAGATTTCGACCCGACCACCGGCCCACATGCGGCGCGGCAAATCGACGGGCGGCAGGAATCCGCCCAGCCGTTCGTGACCATCTTCCTTCAGTCGTGAGGCGGGAATCTCGTCGTTGAAATAGATGTAGTGCCAGAACGGCGGCAGGGCATCGCCCGTCGTCGCCTGCGGTTCGCGGTCGAGCGTGGCCTCCATCAGTCGGGCGCGGCGGGCGTCTATGGTGTCGGTCACGGTCCGGCTGCTGCCGATCCATTCGCGCAGCTTGTCGATGTCACGGGTGAGTGGAATTGCGTCGTCCATCATCGCCTCCGGAAAACGGGTTTGCGTTTCTCGGCAAAGGCCTTGCGACCCTCGGCGTAGTCTTCGCTTGCGAAACAGGCTGCGGTCAGCGCGTCTATATCTTCACGGCCGTTCCCGCTGCCCGATAGGGTAATAGCGCGTATGGTCGCTTTTGCCGCCTCCACCGTAAGTGGTGCGTTCTGCGCGATGCGTCCGGCCAGTTCGGCCACGGTGTCGGCAAGATCTGCACGGGCGACGACCTCATTCACCATGCCTTTGGAAAAGGCCTCATCAGCCGTGAACAGTTTGGCGGTGTAGAGAATTTCGCCAGCAACAGATGGTCCAAGAACGGAGACCAATTTCTGTACGCCGTCGTAGCCATAGCCAAGCCCCAGCTTTCCTGCGGTGATGCCCATACAGGTGTCATCGGCGCAGATGCGGATATCGCAGGCGATGGCCAGCCCCATGCCGCCGCCGACGCAATAGCCTTTGATCTCCGCGATGGTGGGTTTAGGAAAATTGACCAGAGCCGCGTCCGCCGCTTCCGAGCGGGCGTTGTAGTCGCGCACGCCTTCGGCGGTAGAGCGCAGGGCGTCAAACTCGGTAATGTCAGCACCGGAGACGAAAGCCCTGTCACCGGCACCGGCAAGCACCACGACGCGGATCGTATCGTCGGCGGCGAAGGCGTCCAATGCCTGTTTCAACCCGTCCCACATGGCCAGTACCATAGCGTTCATACGGTCGGGATTGTTAAAGATAATCCGCCCGACGGGTCCGTCGCAGGTCGCTAGCAGCCGACCGTCGGCCAACTCCATCGGCTTCATCATGGACGTGCCTTGCGGGCCATCCGCCTTTACGCCGTCCATTGCCCGCCCCCGTCCATATCGATCACGGTGCCGGACAGGTATTGCACCTTATCGGATGCCAGCATGGCGGCCAGTGCCGCGACCTCGTCCGGGTGTTTGGGGCGTCCGAAGGGGAAGGCCTTCGGGTCGATCAACTCTTGCCAGCGGTCGGCATCGCCCAGTTCTTCGGTGGCACGTTTGCGGAACATCGTCGTCATGCGGTCGGTCAGTGTCGGCGACGGATTGATGCCGAAAACGCGCACGTTGGATGCCGGTGTTTCCGCTCCCAATGCATTGGTGAAGCCTATCAACGCGGCATTGCCGGCTGCACCGCAGATATAGTTGGAGCGTACGGCCCGTCCGCCCATGCCAATGATGTTGACGATGGTGCCGTACCCCCTGCCCGTCATCGCAGCGCTGTAGAGTTTGCACAGATGGATGTAGCCGAAGACCTTCAGGCTCCACCCCTCGTGCCAGTCGGCCATATCCAGATCGGCCAGACGTCCGGGTTTGATGGCACCGGCATTGTTGACCAGAATGTCGACCTCGGGACAGCGGGCGAAAAGTGCATCGCGGCCCTCGTCGGTGGACAGGTCGGCGGCTATGGTGCCCACCGTGCAGCCTGTCTCACCAAGCTGCTGTTTGGCGTCGGCCAGTGTATCGGCCGAACGGGCGACCAGCGTCAACCGCGCACCTTCGGCAGCAAAAGCGCGGGCGGTGGCCAGCCCTATGCCCTTCGATGCGCCGGTGACGAGAACATGCTTGTCGGTGAGACCGAGGTCCATGATGAGGCTCTTTCTTGTAATCAGACGTAATATTGAATTTCGAAAAAAACGCAGCCCTGTGGAGAGCTGAACGGCCCATGCGGCGTGCCGGGCGGGCGGCAAGCGTAGCACGGCGTAGAGAACTCTTCGCCCGCAGCGATAAGTATCCCGTCCATCAGATACACCTCTTCCCAATAGTCGTGCAGGAACTGGTCGGGTGCTACTGTTCCCGGCAGAAAGCGTATGAGTCTTGTGCGCACTCCGCGTTTGACATCCTCTTCAAGCAGGCCGGAGAGCATTTTCTGCTGAACGCCGGGGGCACCACCCGGAACCTGTTCCCAGCCGTTTTCGAGGTCGACTGCCCCGAACGGGATCGGTGGTTTGATGTCGGCAATATCACCCATGAGTGGTTCCCATCATGTTTTGGAGTGGTGGAATGGCGGCCAATGCACGGTTAAGCGACACCATGTCGGGCTGGCCCGGCAGATGTAATACAGCGTCGGCAAGCCGCTCTGCATCGCCACGGGCCACGCCGCCATGGTTCGCGTTGGCGATGAATTTCTCACGGATGGCGGCACCGCTCATCAGCAGCTGCGGATCACCTGGCGCGTGGCGCGTGGTGTCGCGCAGGACGGTTCCGTCCGACAAAGTGACCGCGATGCTCGCACCCATCGTCGCAGGAAACGCTTCCGTCAGGCCCGCATCGACCTGAACGGAAATGCGGTTGCGCAAGGTGATAACGGCCTCATCGACCAGCGATCGGTCGTCGAAATGGTCGAGGGTGGGCGGTCCATATAGAAGTGCAATAGCTGCACAATGCTGGAAACTGAAACGAGCCTCGGCGGCGGTTTTCGGTTCCGGGTTGTTGCAAAACACCTGCCCGGCTTCGTAAGTGTCCGCCACGATGGCTTTCACGTTCAGCACATCCACGTTGTCGCGCAGTTGCAGCGCCAGATGGATAAGCGGATGCGTGTGGCGGCAGGCGGGCCATGGCTTGAAGCTGACATCGTGCAACACCCATGAGCTTGTCGGGTCGTGAACGACGACGTCGCAATCGGCGTCGGGGTAGTATGTCTTGAAGAAGCCCAGTGACCCTTCGAGAATCTGCCGCGCTCCAGCGCAGCCTGCCGCTGCCAGAGCTGCAGCCGTGATGCCGGCACGGGCGGCGTGCGCGGTGGCAAGCTGCTTGCTGTCGGTCTGTTCCAGCCGACATTGCCACACGCCCGATGCCTGCATCCCCGCCTGCCCCAATGCGTCGACACATCTCTCATCGTTAAGGCCGAGAAGATGCGCGGCAGCCATGGCAGACCCGAAGACACCGCAGGTCGCGGAATTGTACCATGGCGAATAGCCGTTGGTTGCAGCCGCCATTCCAACGCGGATAGCCGCTTCATAGCCGATCAATACTGCATCGAGACATGCGTCGCCGGATGCGCCGACCGCTTGCGCCTGAGCCAGCGCGGCAGGCACCACCACGTCACCGGCATGCATGATTGAAGCGCGGTGCAGGTCGTCCATTTCCAGCAGATTGCCGAGGCCACCGTTGACGAATGCTGCCTGTTCCGCGCCAGTTGAAGGCGCGCCCGTTATCGACGAGCAGATTGCACCTTGTGTCGCTTGCGACGTCGACCAACGGTCCAGCGTACGAGCCATTGGTTCCCCTCGCGCGGCAAGCGCACAGCCCGCCCAATCGAGAACATGCAACGCAGCCCTTTGTCGGTCATTGCTATCAGTCGCTTTCCTGCACAGCATGACCAAACGTTCGCTCACCGATGAATCCGCAGCAAATATCTGCGGTTCACAGGTTTTGGATCGCGTGAAAACGACGGCGCTCAACGCGGCAACTGCGGTGGCTGTGAAGGTTCGGTCAAACTTGGCCCGCGCTCGGCTTCGGATAGATTTTGCATACATTATATAGAAATTCGTGTCCATTCTGTCGGAACAACATTGAAACGAAAGATCGGAAAACCATCATATTGATAAATAAATTATATATATTTCATATAGATAGATTATTTTGCAGAATGATAACTCTGCAATATCGTGTAAAAATCTTCATTTGATTGATTGCAGAATGTATGTTTCTGTGTACAAAATTAAACCAAAGGTGAAGTCTGCTCCACTGGCTCCGCCCCATTCTTCAGCGAAAGTGAAACAGACCATGGATCAACTCGAATTCAACCGTCGCCAGATGCTCACGATCATGGGTGGGGCAGCCGCTGCCGCAAGTCTCCCACTCGGTGCTTTCGCAGCCGACCCGTTCAAGCTTTGGGCACCGGGCATTGCCAAGGTCGGCGGTAAGGACTGGGCTGCCATGGAAAAAGAAGCCGGAATTTCCATCGCCAATATCGCCAAGAGCGCCCGTGCCGATGAATCCATTCAGAAGATGGTCGTGGGTGACGGCAACAAGCTCTACGATGCCATGACCGACAACGGCGGCGGCATGGAAGACGCGCTCGCGTCTCAAGGTGCGATCGTCGAAATTGACACGTCAAAGATCCCCAACTGGGCCAATGTCGATGCGCGTTACAAAGAAGGCGGCGATGCTGCCGACACCATTCGCCACGAAGGTAAGGTCGTGGCCATTCCCTATATTTCCAACGCCGACAGTCTCGCCTTCAACCATGAAAAGGTGGGCGAAGAGCTGACGTCTTGGGAAGCTCTTTTCGATGAACAGTTCCGTGGGCGCGCGGCCATGCAGAATGATTTCGGCCCAACGCTGACCAACACGGCGATCTATCTCAAGCAGTCCGGAAAACAGGATATCGTCAACGCCTCCGACATGACGGAAGACGAAGTTAAAGGGGTGTGTGGCTTCCTCATCGACCTGAAGAAGAAAGGCCATTTCCGCACCTTCTGGGATGGTGTGCAGAACGGTGCCGACCTGTTGTCCTCCGAAGAGGTTCTGGTGTCATCGTGCTGGGAGGTCATCCAAATCTTCGCTGCACGCAAGAATGGTCAGGACATTCGCTACGGTTCGATGAAAGAGGGCCATCAGGCCTGGAACAACGTGGTTATGCTAACCAAAGGTGGCCAGGAGCGCGGCATGGAGGACAGCTTCAACGCGCTCGCCAATGTCTATCTGTCGCCGTGGTTTGGTTCACGCACGCTGGCCGGTCTCGGCTTCACACCGCAGATGACAGGTGTCAACGAGTATATTGAGTCCAATCCGGACGAGTTCGACGCCGACACCAAAGCTCTTCTCACTGAAAGACTGGCCCGCAAGAAGGAGCGGAACGAGAATCCCGGCAACGCATGGCAGAACGTCTTCCCCACCAACATCCGCGCCTATCAGGACTGGTGGGCACGGGTTCAAGCTGCCTGATCGGTCGAACAGTAAATGGATTCTACAACTTCAAAGGCTGCCGGCGGCTCGTCTGTCGGCAGCCTTCGACCGTCTCTTTCGGAAACCATGGGCAAATGGGCCTTTCGTTTGCCCATCATCTTCATGGTCGTTTTCTTCGCCCTGCCGATGGCCCTCACGGTCGTGTTCAGCGTCTTCGAGCGAACAATGTTCTGGATGGAGCCCGGCTTTTCGCTCCTTGCCTATGAGAACTTCTTCTTTTCCGCACGGCTGAACAATTTTCTGTCCTCGATGTACTACTCGCTGATCGCGGTAGCGATTTGTTTTGTGCTCGGTTTTCCCATTGCGGTCTTTCTGCGCAAATCCGTCCCGCAAGTGGCGCAGCATCGGGTCGTGTTGCTGTTCATCCTTCCCTTCATGGTGTCGGAGGTCATTCGTGTTTTCGCGCTGCGGCCAGTGCTGCAGCGCAACGGACTGGTGAATGAAACGCTGATGGATCTGGGACTCATCAGTGAACCGATCACCGCCCTGCTCTATTCCCATACCGGTGTTATCATCGGCGAAGTCATGTCCTTCCTACCCTTCATTGTGTTCTCCGGATTTCTCGCCATGGAGGCCGTGCCGAAATACATTTTCGAGGTCTGCGACGATCTGGGTGCCGGTACGGTTCGGCGATTCATAGACGTGATCTTGCCGCTCGCCGCACCGGGAATTTTTGCTGGTTGTGTGTTCATCTTCGTCAATGGTTTGGGCGTTGCCCTGCTGCCTAACATTCTGGGCGGGGCCGGTGCCGTAAACGCAGGGCTGATAGCCACACAAGCCATCGCCGCACTCGATTTCCCCCTCGCCATGGCGGTGAGCGCCATCATGATGGCAACGCTCATGGGGCTTCTTTACATCGGCCACAGGCTTTTCGATCTCACCAAGATCCTGTCCCCGATCAACTGATCCGGAACCGAGGAGGCGCGCTATGAACGACTACACGAACCCATGGCTTCACCGCCTCAAATGGGCCTATATGCTACTGATCGTAGTTACGCTGATGAGCCCGGTGTTCTACGTGATGTACATCTCGTTTAATGCTAACGGCTTCGGGGCAAACGAGTACGATTTCACCTGGGAATGGTACGGCCTCATCTTCTCCGACAAACTGCTGATGGGCGCGCTGGGCTGGACCATGACGCTGGCCGTTACAACCACTGTCATCGGTGTGCCGATGGCCTTGCTGGCGGCGAAATTCTACAAACGAGCGCAAAACAAGGTTTTGCCAGTTTTCCTGCTCTTGGCTCCACTCTTCGTTGCGCCAGACATTCTGGGCTCAGCGCTTCTTGTGTTTTTCAAGAACACGAATATCGTCTTCGTGACGTTGGGTGATGCCCTAGGCACCGGCATTTTCGATGGCTGGTTCGATCTCGGTTTCATGACGGCTTTGATCGGTCTCATCATCTACACCATCCCCTATTCCTTCGTGGTCATTCTTATCACCATGGGCCGCTACAACCCTGAACAGACCGAAGCGGCGCGATCCTGCGGTGCAACCGCGTGGCAGGCATTCTGGGATATCGAGTTCCCGCAGATCCGCGCCGGTGTTTTCAGTGCCGCCTCCTTTACGCTCATCCTGTGCTTCAACGAATACACGCGCACCAGTTTGCTGAAGGGTGGTTTCGACACGTTCACCACCGTGCTGATTTCACAAATGTTGAACACGGGAATGTCGGAACAATCCTACGCGATGTCTGCTTTCGTCAGTTTCGTCGCGATCGCCATCATTGGTGGCATCATAATCACCACCATGCTGCGAGCCGAAATGCTGGCGCGGCAACACCGCGAAGTGGCCGAACCGGCCGCTGCGAATTGATCACCGAGGTTCCATCACCATGACATCCCCAACCGGAGCGGTTGCTCCACCTGCTGTCGAGGTCCGCGGACTGGCCAAGCATTACGGCGCTGTCGTTGCGCTGACCGATGTCGACGTGACGATCGCAGCCGGCGAGTATTTCGTTCTTCTCGGCCCTAGTGGCGGAGGCAAAACGACTCTTCTGCGCACGATCGGTGGCTTTCACCGCCCCACCCACGGGCAGGTCCTGCTGCACGGAAATGATGTCGGCCACTTGCCGCCGGACAAGCGGCCCACCGCGATGGTGTTCCAGTCCTACGCGCTGTTTCCCCATATGAACGTGCTGAACAATGTCGGTTATGGCCTCAAAATCGCGGGTCTCGGCAAGGACGAGCGGCGCGAGAAAAGTGCTGCGGCACTCACCATGGTGGGCCTTGATGGCTATGCCGACCGCAAGCCGCACGAACTGTCCGGCGGACAGCAGCAGCGGGTCCAACTGGCCCGGGCAATGGTGTTGGAGCGTGACATTCTGCTGCTCGACGAGCCGCTTGCTGCGCTCGATGCCCAGTTGCGCAAGGATATGTGTCTTGAGCTGAAACATCTACAGCACGAATTGGGCATGACCTTCATCCACGTCACCCACAATCAGGAAGAGGCTATGACGGTCGCCGACCGGATCGCGCTCATCGCCGACGGTGAGCTGGTGGAGGTCGGTCCGGCAAAAGAAGTCTATCGCGCCCCGCGTCGTCGCTTCACCGCGAGTTTCGTCGGTGAGAACAACATATTCGAAGGCACCGTCACAAATGTCGAAGGCGCTGTAGTGTCCGTCGATGTGGCAGGAACGAATGTGGCGGTCGATCCGGACGGGCAAGACGTGGCCGTGGGTGCCGCCGTTTCTCTGTCGATCAGATCGGAGTTGGTGAAACTGACCACCCGTGGAGCGGATATAGCTACCGACCCCGGCGCATCCCTACCTGCGACCTACAAGGAGGCCGTCTACCTGGGCCTCACCACATCGCACCTTGCCGACATCGACGGTGGCGGTGAAGTGGTGTCGCGCGTGGTGGAAGATCTGGACGAGGATGTGGCTCAAGGCACACCGGTTCTGGCCTACTGGAACCGCGAAGACCTGCGCCTGCACACGTCCTGACTTCGACCCTGCACAATCGAAAAGGAGAGCATTATCATGTGGTCCAACCCCCGCGTTCCGTATCAGATGGCCTCCGCCCGCCGCAGGCTGGAGCCGCTCGATGGCAAGCCGATCATGGTGCATCTGGCGATGAACGTCGAATACTGGCCCTTCGACCGGCCCATGCCGCGCGGCATCATTCCCGCGCCCCACGGCGCTGCCGCAACGCCACCGGATGTGCCAAACTATTCATGGGTCGAGTACGGGATGCGGGTGGGTATGCCGCGCATCATGAAGATGCTTGCCGACCGAAACCTGCCTGCCTCAGCCTTCATGAATGCGCAGGTAGCCGACATCTACCCTTCGTTGATGGACGCTATCGTCGAGGCGAAATGGGAGCTCGTCGGCCACGGCTGGTTTCAGCAGACGTTGAAGCAGGTGGATGATGAAGGCGCTGTCATCGCAAAAACGCTGGAGAGGTTGAAACGGGCCGATGGCAACCAGGTGCGCGCATGGCTAGGGCCGGGTGTCGCCGAAACGCTGGACACGCCCGACGTTCTGAAAGCGCAGGGCATCGAGTTTCTGCACGACTGGGCGGTTGACGATTTGCCCGTATGGATGCGCACCGAGCACGGCCCGATGGTCGGCCTGCCCTACACGTTCGAGCTGAACGATGTGCCGGTCTATGCCATTCAGAACGGCTCCTGCGACGAGTTTCTAAAGCGGCTAGAAGCGACACTCGCGATTTATGAACGTGAGACCCAGGACAACCCTCGCGTGCTGACGCTGGCTCTTCATCCACACATCATCGGCGTGCCCCATATCGCGCATTACTTCGAAAAGGCGCTCGATATTCTCACCGCTCGTGACGACACGATTTTCGTCACCTCCAGCACCATGGGCGACTGGTTCGTGAAGGCGGACGGCACGGACGGTGCTGAAGTGGCCGACTACAATTCAGGGTTTCCGGCATGAGCGACAAGACACCATCAAGCGCGCTGGCTGGGCTGAAAGTGCTCGATCTGACGCGGGTTCGCGCCGGACCGGCCTGTTGCCGTATTCTGGGTGATTTCGGTGCGGATATCATCAAGATCGATGCGCCCGAAGGCCTCGACAAGAACGCCGGCATCAGCGGCGACAGGCATGGCTATGACATGCTGAATCTGCATCGCAACAAGCGGTCGCTGACACTCAATCTGAAATCGGAAGACGGTCTCGCACTCTTTCTCGACATGGTGAAGCGCGCCGATGTCGTGGTGGAGAATTTCCGCCCCGACGTTAAGAACCGCCTTGGCATCGACTACGGATCCTTGAAAGCCGTGAACCCGCGCATCGTGCTGGCCTCCATATCCGGTTTCGGTCAGGACGGTCCGGCAGCGGGCCGCGCCGGTTTCGACCAGATCGCGCAGGGCATGGGTGGCCTGATGGGCGTGACCGGTTTTCCCGGCGAAGCGCCGTTACGGGCAGGCACGGCTGTCGCAGATCTTTCTGCAGGCACCTTCGCGGCGACCGGAATCCTCGTTGCCTTGATGGAACGCACAACCTCAGGACAGGGCCAGTGGGTGCAGACATCGCTGCTGCAAGCGCAGATCGCGATGATGGACTTTCAGGCTGCCCGCTATCTCATAGACGGTGAGGTGCCAGCCCAGGGCGGTAACGATCACCCCACCGTCACACCCATGGGCGTGGTGGAAACCAGCGACGGGCATGTCAATCTCGGTGTCGGTGGTGACGGCCAGTGGCAGGCCTTTTGCGACGCCATCGACCGTCCCGACCTCAAGGCCGATGAGACCTATGCCACGATGTCCGGGCGCACCGAAAAACGGGACGAGATATGGGCCATCCTGCGCCCGATCTTCGCAACGAAGACAAGCGCGGATTGGATCACGCTGCTCGATAAGCACAGCGTGCCGGTCGGGCCGATTTACCGCATGGACGAAGTCTTTGCAGACCCGCAGGTTGAGCACTTGGGAGTAGCACAGAATATAAGCGATCCGATGCGCGGCGACGTACGGGTGGTGGCTGTTCCCATCGACCTGTCACGAACACCATCCAGTCTCGTCTCGTCGGTTCCCGATGCGGGCGAACACACCGATATCATCCTGAACGACCTCGGGCTAGACGCGGACCGCATAGCGGACCTGCGCAGCCGGGGCGTCATCTAACGAATTGGAAGACCCTATGACCGATCTCGACGACATCACCATTCCCGCAGGAGAATCCTGGACCGACATCCGCGAACCTGTCGCGCGGCTGTGCGAGGACTTTCCCAACGAGTACTGGCTGAAGCTCGACAAGGAAGACGCCTATCCGCACGACTTCGTTCGCACGTTGACGGAGTCCGGGTTTCTCGGTGCACTGATCCCGGAAGAATATGGCGGCTCCGGCCTGCCGCTTTCCGCTGCCGGTGCAGTGCTGGAAACCATCCATGAACGCGGCTGCAACGCCGCCGCCTGCCACGCGCAAATGTACACCATGGGCACGGTGCTGAAATACGGCTCCGACGAGCAGAAGCAGAAATACCTGCCCGGCATCGCCAGCGGCGATCTGCGCCTGCAGGCTTTCGGTGTGACCGAACCCACCACCGGCAGCGACACCACCCAGCTGAAGACCCGCGCCGAGAAAAACAAGGCGGGCAATTACGTCATCAACGGTCAGAAGGTCTGGACCAGCCGTGCCTATGAAAGCGATCTGATGCTGCTGCTGGCGCGCACCACACCGACGGACCAATGCGCCAAACGCTCCGACGGCCTGTCCACCTTCCTGCTCGATATGAACGTCGCGAAAGACAACGGCCTGTCGCTGTCGAAAATCGACGCGATGATCAATCACAACACCTGCGAGGTGTTTTTCGAGAACCTCGAAATCCCCGCGGACACTCTGGTGGGCGAAGAGGGTAAGGGGTTCAAATACATCGTGGATTCGATGAACGCCGAGCGCATCCTGATCGCCTATGAATGTATCGGTGACGCGAAATTCTTCATCCGCAAAGCGGTGGAATATGCCAACGAGCGCGTGGTTTTCGGCAAGCCCATCGGCACGAACCAGGGCATTCAGTTCCCCATCGCGGAAGCCTATGCCAAGGCGCAGGCGGCCGAACTGATGGTGGCCAAGGCCGCTGCCGTATTCGAAGGCGGACACCGCGCTGCCGCAGAAGCCAACATGGCCAAGATGATCGCTGCAGACGCATCATGGGCGGCAGCGGAAACCTGTATGCAGGTCTATGGAGGTTTCGCCTTCGCGAGCGAGTACGGCATCGAACGCAAGTGGCGCGAGGCCCGTTTGTACCAGACCGCGCCGATCTCCAAGAACATGATCCTCGGCTATCTCGGCCAACATGTGCTGGACCTGCCGCGCAGTTATTGAACAGCGATGTGTGGTGAGCCTAGTGTTCTTCGAAAATTCGTCCGCGGCCCGTGAGGCGATCGTCGATCCCCGCCGAGCGGACCGCAGACCACGCGCTGACGGTGTTGATCGCGATGGCGGGTTTGCCCAACCGTTTTTCCGCCTCGGCGCAAACTGCAGCACCGGCAAGATTGGTGCCGACCTGAACGAGGGCATCCACGTTATCCGTATCGATCTCGTCGAGCGCCCGACGGATTTGATCTTCGGAAACCTCGGCGATGGCGAGCGGGCTGGGGCATTCCAGACCCTTCAACGTCACGACCTCGAAACCGGATTCCTCAAGCCAAGCCTTCACCTGCTCGTCGCCCTTGGGCATGTGCGGCGTCAGCACGGCGATCCGCTCCGCCTCGAACGCGCGTAACGCACCGGCCACCGCGTCGGACCCGAGTATCACCGGAACACCAGCATGGTCGGACAGTTTGCTTTTCAGGTCGCGCGATCCGGCAAGACCGCCCCAGAAGGCTTCCAGCGCGACACCCATGATGACCTGATCGACACCGGCGGTCATCACCTGGTCTATGGCGATCTCGATTCCGGCGCGCATGGCGGCCACGTGATCGAGGAAATTGTCGGTCGAAATCTTCTTGTTGGAAATGGGAATGCGCCCGATGTGATAGGTCACTCCCGGCAGACGGCAGGCATCGGTTTCCGGCTGAACGATGGTGTTGGTGGAGGGCACGACAACGCCGATTTTTTGGCGGTGGCCCAGACTGTCTGATCGGTCTGTCATGGTTCAGGTTTCCTTTTCACTGTTCAGGCTGCGCAGGCCGGCGATGAGAGATGCATTCATCACCCACGCTTTGTGGCGTTCGGGGTCGGCGCTGCTGTCGTGCAATTCGGCCTTGGCAGCAGCTCTCGCTTCCGGTGTCTTCGCTTCCAGCCGCTTCTTGTTCTGGATGGTCTGCGCCTGAACATAGGTCTTGGCGATGCTGCGCCGCTCCTCGTCATAGGCGTCGAAAAGCGCTTCGGCCCGGTCCGGTTCGGCTTGGGCAGCGACCAGCTTACCGGCCAGATTGATCGCATCGTGGATACCGGAATTCATGCCGAGCCCGCCCAGCGGGTTGTTCACATGAGCCGCGTCACCGGCCAGAAAAACACGGCCCTTGCGGAAGGATGCGGCGACCCGTTGGTTGACAGCATAGATGTTACGGTGAAGCACATCGTCCAGCGTCAGGCTGGAATCCAGCCCCCCGATCTGCTGCCGCACATAGCTGTCGCATAGCGCATCGACTTCACCATCGGCAGCAGGCGCGGGAAAGACCGTCCGCCACAGGCCGGGCGGGCCATCATGGGGAACCTTGAACAGCGCACACCATTGTTTCGGGTCGAGAACATAGTTGCGAACAGCGAACCCGCGCTGGAAGAAATCATGCGTCGTGGTGAGAACGAGAAATCGCTCTTCATAAGTGAACCCTTCGAACGCGATATCGAGCGCCTTGCGGGTCAGACTGCGGCCACCATCGCAGCCCACCAGATAATCGACCGTCATCTCCCCGTCACCATCCGGACCGTCGAACCGGATGCTCACACCATCACCACGGTCATCGAAACCGGTGACTTGCGTCGCTAGACGCAGGGTGCCGGGGCGCATGGCCTCAATGGCCCGCGCATTGGTGTCGGCCACTTTGAACTGCTCACATTGCACGGCGAAGGGAAACGGGGTCTCCCCCGCCAGATTTCCGTAATCGTATTTCGCAATGATCTCGTCGGATGCGCGATCCCTGAACTGGAACACCTCGGCCTTGAGGCCCTTGTCGATGATGGTGCCGCCCGTGCCGAGCTCGTGTAGCATTTCCAGCGTGGGCGGTTGCAAGGTAGCGGCCCGCGGGTCAGCGGGCAGTGCCGGTTCGCGTTCGAACAGCGTAACGTCGAAACCAGCGCGCAGCAAAGCCAGCGCCATGGTGGTGCCCACCGGGCCCGCCCCGATAACAGCGCAAGATGTCATGGTGTGTCCCTTTCTCGAAGTGCCGCCCATATCCGGGCGGGTGTGGCGGGCATGTCGATCGGCCCGGCCCCGGCCCGTGCCAGCGCATCGCAAACGGCATTGATGGTTGCAGGCAGCGCGCCCACCGTGCCGGACTCGCCGACGCCTTTTGCGCCGAGCGCGTTTGCGCTGGTCGCGGTCGGGCTGTGCAGAACAGTCATCATGGGCAAATCGGCAGCTCGGGGCATCGTGTAGTCCATCAGTGATCCGCTGAGCATCGCGCCTGTATCGGGGTCGAACACCACACGTTCGTGCAGGGCCTGACCGACGCCCTGCGCCACACCGCCATGCACCTGCCCTTCCATCAGCAGCGGGTTGATGATGGTCCCCACATCGTCGACGACGAGATAGGATTCCAGCGTCAGCGTACCAGTTTCCGGGTCGATCTCGACCTCGCAAACATGTGCACCGTTGGGAAACGTGCCCGCATCCGTTGGAACGAAGGCTTCCGCCTCATAGGAATTTCCGGTTGCGCTGCTGAGATCGTGCAGGTTGATAGCCCGGTCGGTGCCGACGACCTCAAACCGGCCATTCTCGAACGCGACATCGGCCACCGAAACCTCCAGATGCTCGGCGGCATCCGGCAAGGCGAGAGCGATGATCTGCCGGGCGCTGTCTGCAAGGGCATGTCCTGCCGCCCCCATGGTTCGCGAGCCGAACGTGCCGAGCCCATTTGGAATTTCACCCGTATCGCCGGTGCGAACCGCAACGCAGTCGGTCCAGCCGAGAAGCCTTTCCGCGATCTGGCGGAAGGCGGTCGAATGCCCCTGCCCCGCGTCGCCGGAGCCGACATCCAGCGTCAGGCCGTCTTGCGGATCGACGGTGATGCGGGCGAATTCCGGCAGTTGCGCGCCTGCAGGGCCACCCCCTGCCGGTTCGATGGCACAGGCCAGACCGATGCCGCGCAACATGCCCCGCGATGCAGATTGTTCACTTCGTGCGTCGAACGAACCCCAGTCGGACGCCTCCAGCGCCTTGTCGAGTGCGGCGGGAAAATCTCCGCTGTCATACACGTATCCCAGCGGCGTGGCGTGGGGCATCTGGTCAGGTGTGATCATGTTGCGGCGACGCAGTTCGACGGGATCGATGTTCAATTGTCGTGCGGCGATGTCGATGATCCGCTCGATGAGATAGATCGCCTCGGGCCGCCCCGCACCGCGATAGGGTGCCATGTGCATCGAGTTGACGTGCATTCCGCGCAGGCGGGTGTGGATGAGCGGGGTGCGATAGACGCCCGCCAACCCCGCCAGGTTCGATGTCATCGGGTGCATGGCCATCGGACCGTGATGGGCACCGATGGGGGCAAACCCGTCGATGCCGAGTGCGAGAAACCTATTGTCCTTGTCCAGCGCCAGTGTCACGTCCACCGACATTTCGCGCGATTGCGCATCGCAAAGAAACGCCTCCGAGCGGGTTGCGCCCCAACGCACCGGACGGTTCAGCAATCGCGACGCCATAAGCACCAGAACGTCCTCGGGATAGGCGCCGTTTCGCATGCCGAACGAACCGCCGGTCTGCTCCGTACGCACGATGATGTCCGCCGGTTCGATGCCCAGCACGTGCGCCGCCTCCGCCTGCACGCGGTGCGGTGCTTGGGTGCCCGTGTGGAGTACGGTGCGCCCGTCACTTTCCGGAACGGCAAGCGCATTGCGTGGCTCCAGCGTGACGGCAGTGACGCGGCTGATGTCGATCCGCGCCGTGATGACGTTCGACGCTGCTTTCTGCGCAGCCTCATACGCCATCCGGTCACCCAGTTCCTGAAAGAAGGCGGTGTTGTCCGGCCTGTCGCTCCACACAAGTGGTGCGTCCGCATCTGCCGCGCGGCGCGCGTCGGTGACGGGCTCTGTCTCTTCGACGTCGAGCCATACGAGTTCTGCGGCATCCATCGCTGCGCGTCGGGTTTCGGCGATGACGACCGCAACCGGCTCGCCGACCCATTTCACATGATCCTGCACCATGGGAAGATAAGGCGTGGGAACGACTTCGCTGCCCTTCGGCACGTAACGCAAGGCGAAGGCCTGAAGGTCGCCCTGGTCCGCGCCGGTGAGGACGGCGGCGACGCCCGGCGCTTCGCGCGCAGCATCGACGTCCAATCCGGCGATGCGCCCGGCGGCATGGTCCGACCGGACGACGTGCATCCATAACGCGCCATCAGCAGCCATGTCGCCAGCGTAACACCCCTGCCCCTGCACTAGGCGGTCGTCGCCATCACGGGGCAACGGCTTGCCGAAGTTACTGTATGTGCTGTCCTGAACCATCCGCTAGAGCCTCAACCCCGGAAGCCATAGGGCAAGTGCCGGAGCTGCGATCAACATGATGAGAAGGACGAGATCGCAAAGCAGATAAGGATAGGCCGCGCGCACGATAGTCCAATAACTGGTGTCCGGCGGCGCGACGCCCTGCATGACGAACAGCAACAATCCGAACGGTGGCGTGGTGCCGCTCATTTCGATGGCCAGAAGCATGATGAGGCCGAACCATATCGGGTCGAAGCCGAGCGCCTGCGCGATAGGAAAGAAGATCGGGATCGTCAGCAACATCATGGAAATGGCATCGACGAACATGCCCAGCACCAGCAGCACCAAAAACATGATGAGAAGCATGGTGAGCGGTGAGAAATCATAACTGGTGGCCCAGGCGATCATGCCCGACGTCGCGCCGGAAAACGCCAGCACCTGCGAGAACGTCTTCGAGGCGATGATGATGAAGAACACCATTACCGACACGCGAACCGTGCCTTCCAGCGACTTCGCGATCATGTCCATGCTCAACCGACCATAGCAGGCGGCCAATACGAGAACGGACAGAACACCAAAAGCTGCGGCTTCACTGGGCGTCGTGATGCCGAGCAGAATGAGACCGACGACACAGAACACCACCAGCGACATCGGCAGGATATATACGCAGACCATGCGGATCTTTTCCGCCGTGCCGGCGGTGTCGACATCATAGGCCGGTGCGACTTCGGAGTTGCGGCGCAGCTGCAACCAGATCGTTGCGACATATAGGGCGGCCAGGACCATACCGGGTATCACACCGGCCAGCAGCAGGTCCGCGATGTTGATCTGGGCGATGGACCCCAGCAGCACCGCCAGCGTCGATGGAGGAATGAGCAACGCCAGACCGCCCGACCCGATGATAGGGCCGATGGACATGTGGCGTTGATATTTGCGCTCTTCCATTTGTGGCAGCAGGAGACCGCCCATCATGGCGGTATTGGCCATGTTGGAGCCGGACAGGGCCGCGAAAATCGTGCCGCACAAAACCGAGATGTAACTCAACCGACCGGGAGCCTTCTTCAACGATCTGTCGAGCGTTTCGATGATCTTCAAAGCGATGCCGGAATGGAAGAACAGGTTGCCCATCAACACGAACATGGGAACCGTCACCAGCACGAAACTGGAGACCGCCTCGCCGGTGTTCGCGGCAAGTTGTTCGATGCCGATCCAACCACCCATGAACAGATAGGCGCCGATCAAATTGGCGATCAGAAACGCGAAGGCCACCGGCACGCACATCGCCATCAACACGATGACCATGCCCAGCATGACGATTGCCGCCTCCCACCACTCCATGATCATGGGTTAGAGGCTCTCATTGCTGGCGGTGACGCCCTTATAAAGGGAGCCTCCGCTGAGAAGGGTGCGAGCGAACTGAACCGCGCAGAGCGCAAAACAAAGCACGACCGGAACATACAGCAGCCACCGTTGCAGAAAGTTGGCGCGGATGTCGGTGACGCCGAAATTCTGCACCATCACAGGCAGCGCGACGGTGGCGACCACAGCGCACGCGACCATGCACAAGATCATCACTACGATCTCAACGACCCGCGCAAAGCCCGGCGGCATGATCGTGCGAAACGCTTCCATCGACACATGCCCCTTCTCCCGCAGCAGCCATGGGGCGCCGAGACAAGACAGGTACAGCAGTGCGTATTCGGTGATCGCCACGGCCCAGGTGATCTGGAATATCCGCAGGCTGCGGGTCGTAACATCATAGATGATGGACACGAACATGATCGGGATGATCAGCCCTGCGATGAAGGCAAGGGCGTTCAGCAACCGGTCGAAGCCGTTCCAGAAACTCGGCCAGAAAGAGGTCATCGTCGCGATCCGGTTGCCAAACTTCGCTTTCTAGCTGCCGTTGGCCTTGTCAACGATGGCCCGGTATTTGGCGGCTTCCTCGTCGCCTAGCGTCTTGGCCGTTTCGACCCAGAACGTATCCTGGAACGCGTTGGTGATCTGCGCTTCTCCTGCGCCGGTCAACACGACATCTTTCACACCGGCTGCCTGCACTTTTTCTGTATCGACTTTTTCAAGCGCTTGCGCTGCTTCATAGGCCAGCATTTCGTGCTTCTGCACCATCTCCATCAGATAGGATTTCTGCGCATCTTCCAGCCCATCGAGCTTCGCCGCATTCATGGCAAGGATCGTGTTACCCTGACGCCAGGTCGGGAAAATGCGGTATTTTAGAAACTCCTGCCAGCCGCCAGAACTGACGCCGATGGTGGTGAACCCGATGCCCTCGACCAAGCCGCGCTCCAGCGCGGTGTAGATATCGCCCGCAGGAACATCCACGCGCGCAATATCCAGCGCCTTGTACATCGGATCATAGCTCGACCCGCCACGGATCTTCATGCCTGACAGATCGACGGTACCGTCCGCTGCGACCTTCGGTTCCTTGATGGTGTAGAATTGAAACGCGTAGCCCGTGCCCATGACACCCAGAAAGGCAACACCGGCACGCTTGCGCGAGCCTTCATCGATGGCCTCATGCAAACCGGCTGCGCGCAGTTTATCGGCGGGAACAGACGCTGCATCAAGCGGCGCGAGTTCCGGAATCTGCCGCTGAAAATAACCCGCCGGTCCCATATACATATCGACGATGCCGCGTGAAACGGAATTCATCTGCTCGTTACGCGGGATCACTTCCGTCCCGCCGCGCAGATTGATCTGCAAAACACCTTTACCGTTGGCGTTCACATCCTCGACGAAAGCCAGATAGCTCTTCATCAGGTCGTTGGTTTTGGGCAGCGAGTAGACTGCGGAAATGCTTACCTCTTCCGCCAGCACACTACTCGTGGACGTAACCAGCGCAAGCGCGGCAATTTTCATCAAACTCGTGAACTTCATGATGGGACCTTTCCAGTGCAATTCGGAGATTAAGCCTGTCGACGTTGCGCCAACATGCGTTGGGGTATGCCTCTATTTTGGTATCAGCAGTCCGTTCGACTAATGGTCGAACATTTTTATAGCAAGTTTCGGATACAAATTTTAGAGTATTACCGCTTCTGAAAAGCGCTTCTCCTTCTAATAAGATTAATAACTGCATTTTATTGTAAGAATAAGCAAAATTACACCTATAGCAAGCCCAGCTAAAAAATTTTTTGTATACAAAATGATGCCGACCCGTTCGACATCGTTATTTGAGGAGCTCACACCTCAAGAATGGCGTTTGCTTCCGTTGGAAAGGAGGTGTGGCTGTATCCAAGCGCAGGGCGACTGGTCTGTCTCCAAGAAAAGCGCACCGTTTTGAGATTGACGATTTCGGTTATTCTCAGCTTGAGAGGAGCGCAGAATGATCAAGAAGAAAACACCCGAGCAGATCATTGCGAAACTGCGAGAAGCGGGCGTCCGGTTAGCGCAGGGCGAGCGGACAGGCCGATTGCCCGTTATCAGCTACCAACAGAACAGCGTGTGTTGATTCTCTAGTCAAATAGTCTGACCCATAATGCACTAAGAACGGAAGCTGAACCGATAGAATTGTAATCCTCGGATTCAGGTGCGTTTCTGCGCTTCAAATTGCTCCTGAATCCGGGCGGAATCATTCGTTGCGAGAGCTTGGCTCATCTGTTTGTTGATTTTAGGCGGCTTGGTTGCGGTATTGCAAACGCCGCTGTTTAAACGTGTTTAGTTTGATCCTTTCGCGTTCGAGTAGAATGGTCTGGCCGCGTCCGAAGTAGACGTCGGCAGGTGTCATGTTCCGCAGGCTCTCGTGGTAACGGTGGTGATTGTAATGCTCGACGAAGCGCTCGATGCTGGCATTGAGGTCACCGGGCAGGAAGGTGTTCTCCAACAGGATGCGGTTCTTCAGGGTCTGATGCCATCATGCTGGAAGCATGTCTCCGACATGGTCGATCTTGCCCTGCGTTTGTGGATGATACGGAGCGCCACGAACATGATCCATGTTCTGCGATCCCAGCCAATCTGCGAGTTCGCCGGAGACGTAACTGGCACTGTTATCCGACAGAAGGCGCGGCTTATGACGAACAGCACCTTGATCGCAACCGGAAGCCTGTAGAGCCAGCTCCAGCGTGTCGGTCACATCGCTGGTCTTCATGATGGTGCTTGGCCCCCGTCAGCGCAAATGGGATCAAATAGGCTGATTGTTTAAGGGAGTGTTTTGGGCTCATCTTCACCGACCAGGAGTGAAGAATGAAACATACACCCGAACGCCATACCGATGCGGCAGATCGCACGGTGAAGGATATCCGCCGTAAGACGCGCAAGCGGTATTCATCCGAGGACAAGATCAGGATCGTGCTGGCGGGGCTGCGCGGCGAGGACAATGAGACCTTGTCCGCCATTGGTCCGAGGGCAATGGTCGAATGCCGAGCTTTGTCGTCAGGAAGGCATCGCCCAGAGCCAGCATTACAGCTGGTCGAAGGAGTTCCTTGAGGCAGGCAAGAAGCGTCTGGCTGGCGACACCGCACACGAAGCCAATACGGGCGAAGTTCAGGGTCTGCGACGTGAGGCGCGCGATCTGAAGGAAGTCGTGGCCGAGCAGACGTTGGAGCTTCGCCTTCTCAAAAAAAGCATGATCGCGGATGGGGATAGAGGCCGCCAGTGCGCCACGGGTTCGAGCACAAGGCCGATGATCGAATGAGATATCGCGCATCCGAGAAGCTTGAGATTATCAGATTGGTTGAACAGTCCCATCTGCCGACGAAGCAGACCATCGATAGGCTCGGTCCCCGCACCACGTTCTATCGCTGGTACGACAAGTATCTGACCGGTGGGGCTGAGGCTCTGGAGGACCGTTCTCCAAAGCCTTTGCGTGTCTGGAAACGTATTCCCGACGATGTTCGGCAGCGGGTCGTCGATATGGCACTCGATGAACCGGAACTACCGCTACGTGAACTGGCTGTCGGTTCACAGACACCCAGCGCTACCCTCGCGCTGGTCACTCGGACCAGTGGCGTTCCTGCGCGCTCGATATCCGAAGCCAGCGTCTATCGATTGTTGAAGGCGCACGATCTCATCACCAGTCCGGCCTTCGTCGTTATCAAGGCAGCCGATGAGTTCCCCTATGTTTTGGGAGACAAAACCACGGCCATCAACCAGATGTGGCAGACGGACTTCACCACCATCAAGGCTTGTCCTCGGACTTGATCCGGGGATCGTCGGCTGGGGCTGGTATTATCTATCGACCATCCTCGACGACCCCCGGGTCAAGCCCGAGGGCATGCTTCTCACGCTACGTGGTGGCTTGGAAGCTGTGCACCACCATGAAGACCAGCGATGTGACCGACACGCTGGAGCTGGCTCTACAGGCTTCCGGTTGCGATCAAGGTGCTGTTCGTCATAAGCCGCGCCTTCTGTCGGATAACAGTGCCAGTTACGTCTCCGGCGAACTCGCTGATTGGCTGGGATCGCAGAACATGGATCACGTTCGTGGCGCGCCGTATCATCCGCAGACGCAGGGCAAGATCGACCATGTCGGAGACATGCTTCCAGCATGGTGGCACTAGACCCTCAAGAACCGGATCCTGCTGGAGAACACCTTCCTGCCCGGTGATCTCAATGCCAGCATCGAGCGCTTCGTCGAGCATTACAATCACCACCGCTACCACGAGAGCCTGCGGAACCTGACGCCTGCCGACGTCTACTTCGGACGCGGCCAGACCATTCTAATCGAACGCGAAAGGATCAAACGAAACACGTTTAAACAGCGGCGTTTGCAATACCGCAATCAAGCCGCATAAAACCAACCAACAGATGAGCCAAACTCTCGCTTAATCTAAGCTGCAATCGAACTCAAAAAACCCTGACGACGGACAAAGTTCGAGCAACTCGGCGGTTCTGCCTTGATGTCAATATAGTGGAAGCGCATCGCTTTTCCGTCATCAATTGGCAGCGCGGAAACGAAGTCGGGTTTCAGGTCGCGCGCGGTGAACCAATACGGCAATCCGGGAACACGGCTTCGAGTTCTCTATCATTTAAATGTACGGGTCGTTTCAGATGCACATCAGTCTCTTTCCATTGGACCTCGACACTTTGCTTGAGCAGATGCGTTTGCAGAGCGGTGGTATCCAAGTTCGGATCTACAAATTTTACATCATCCAGTTTCTCGCAGCAGCGCAGCAGGAACTTCATTTGCGCTTCCTCCGACAATTCCTCCGCAGCAAAAACCTCTTCCCGACTTCGGGCCTCAACATTCACATTCCTGAAGCGCTCGATGTCCAGCAGGCCCTGCACGTTGAGCACTGTCATATGTGAATTCCATCCCCATGCGATTGTGCGGGGAAGTTCGTTCTCTTCTACGCCGTTGTCGAGGAACTCGTAATGCACGCGTTTGTCCGACAACGCCCAAGCGAAGAACAGAGCCGGCATTCCTGTGTAGGCCTCAATGTTGTGGTCTAGAAGATCATCAACCGCTTTGAAGCGACCGGTCGTAAGTCCACGTTTCCAAGCACGCTCTACCGTTTCTGCGGGCGGGGTGACCATGAAGAACATGAAGACAGTATGCCCGAAGCGGGTGAGAAGATTGCTACCCGTGGTCCCGCTGCTAAAGCTGTCGAACCGAAAGCGGTCGATCAGCAAATGCGGCATGTCTCCCCTCTCCGCTTTATAGGCCATGTACCGGTCTAACTTGGCATCTATGATGACCAATTCATGTCCGGTGAGCATGGCACCATACTTTGAATCGTCGCCCAAGGTCTCGTAATCGAGCAGATATTTGCGCCAATAGTCCGGACTAATCAGGGCAAAATGCCTCCATGAAATGCCCAGTTTCCGAGACAGTTCCCGCTGATGTGGTCGGATCGTGCTTTTGCCTGAAGCTGACGCTCCCTTAACGTTCATGACGATTGGTTTGGTCTGCGCAGGCAGTATTTCATACCCCTCACCTGCGGCCGCCTCTGCGACGCATTTGTCGAGAAACAGTCCAATTCGTTCGCTGCAATACGTGTTTATGACACGGTTAATCGCGAGGCGACTCGCGATAGATGTGTCTGCGGGAAGTCTTCCTTGTGTTCTCATAATCGCATCAACGATGAGAATTAGGGCATGCCCGAAAGCCGCCTCATCAGGTTCGGAAAACGACTCCCAACGCTGTTTTGCACGGGCAAGCTTCTCTTCGAAATTTTCTGGGCCACCCTGTGCTTCTTTGGGTTTCTTTCGGAGTGTTTTGGCAAGTTTGGCGAAAATGCTTTCGGGCGTCTGAGAGGCAGTCGGCGGGGTGTTCGCACGAAGGGCAAGCAATTCTGAGTCAATAAAGGTCTTTGCCGTTTCGATGCGGTCGACGTGTTCTGTGGCCAACTGTTGGATGCGAGGTGCGACGTATCTTTCGTTGATACGTTTGACCATGCCGCGCAGGTTTAAGCCGAGTTGTTCGTATTCGGGGCCATCTGGAACCGAGAGATCGGCGGTAACACGAACCAATAACTCATGAACGATAAGGCGTTCCAAACGAAATGCCACAGTTTCTTCCGCCTTGAGCCCGCTGAACTCGGCAAGCTCCGTAGCTTCCGCAAAATTGGTCTCCACGTGTTCGGCACGAAACACGGTCGACAAGGGGAGCAGCCGTGTTGGAATGGTGGACCGAATGCCCGGGTTCCAGGGCCCGATCGTTGTGCTCTTGGACGTTGATTGCCCGCTAACCGTCATGCATCTGCCGGAGCTTTAACTCCGCGCACCCGATCCAGAATAACTTTTACCAGCGGCAACAGGATCAGGATAATCGCGATTACCGTAATCGGTCCAGCGATAGGGCGGGTGAAAAATATGCTGGGATCACCTGACGAGAAAAGCAGCGATTGCCGGAGAGTTGGCTCCGCGATCGGGCCCAGCACAATGGCAAGAACTGCAGGTGCCAACGGATAATCGAGTTTGCGCAAGAAATATGCGCCGAACCCAAATGCGAGCATCAGCCATACATCGTGCATGTCGCGTGTTGCTGCGTATCCTCCGACCACTGAGAGGATGAAGATGACCGGCGCCATGATCGTGAATGGCATCCGCAACATCCAGATGAAGAGCGGAATAAAAGACAAGTTGATGACGAGAGCAAAAAAGTTCGACACGTAAAAAGAGCCGATCAGCCCCCAAACGAACTCTGACTGGTCCGTGAACAGACGCGGCCCCGGTGTAAGGCCCCATATGACCATGCCGCCGAGTAGGATGGCGGTGGTCGGGGAACCGGGTATTCCCAGTGTTAACATTGGAAGCATCGAACCTGTGGAGGCCGAGTTGTTGGCAGCTTCAGGCGCAGCCACACCGCCGGGATGCCCCTTGCCAAATTCCTTGGATCTCTTTGATACGAGTTTGGTCACGCCGTAAGACATAAGAGAGCCGGGCGTCGCGCCCGCTGCTGGCAAGATGCCTACGAAAAAGCCAAGGAAGGAACCAATCGTGGTGCCCATCCATCCCTGCTTCATACCCTCTTTGCTGTCTGCCAAGATGCCGGAAAATGTCATCTTCGGGTTGAGGGTTTCGATTTTGCCGCGGGTGGAATCGATGGTCCAAAACATCTCCCCGATACCGTAGACACCAATGGCCAAGACCAGAAAATTGACGCCGTGCAGGAATCCGGAAATATCGAAGAACACAAGGCGGGGTGCGCCCGAAATTTCGTCAAAGCCGACCGCCGCAAAGACCAGACCAATGCATATGGAGAAGATCGTTTTGGGAATGTCATCGCCGCCCAACCCTACAAAGGTTGCAAAGGCGAGAAGCATCAGGGCGAAGATTTCCGGTGGCCCAAACGAGAGCGCAACGCTCGCCAGTGGCGGTGCAAATGCTGTGAACAGGATGATGGAGACGGTACCGCCCACAAACGAAGCTATAGCAGCTGTGACGAGCGCAAGGCTTGCCCGCCCGTTTAGCGCGAGAGGACGTCCATCGAACGTCGTTGCCACTGCGGTAGACGCCCCTGGAATGCCCAGAGTGATTGAACTGATCGCCCCTCCGTACATAGCGCCGTAGTAAATCGCGGCGAGAAAGATGATTGCGGAAGCGGGGGGGACCAAAAACGTGATTGGCAGAAGGATGGCCACACCGTTGACGGAGCCAAGCCCGGGCATGGCACCGATGAATAGTCCGAGCGTAACACCAACGATTATGAGAAGAAGATTGGTTGGCTGAAGAGCAACCAGAAAGCCGTCGGCCAGAAGTCCCAAAATTTCCATACTGGATAGCGCCTCCCAACGCCGTCGTAATTTATTCCTGGTCGATCAGCCTGTCACCGACGGTCAGTAGATGATGGTGTTGAGAAAATTGAACAGCGGCTCGGTGAACTTCATGCCTTTAGGCAGTGTGATCCGCATCAGCGCTTCAAAGAAGAAGAAGAATATAACCGGCATGGCCGTTGCGAGCGTCATCGTCAGCGCCCAGCTGTGGCGGCCCAACAGACGCAGATAATAAATTAGGAAAACGAACATCGCTCCGTACATGGAAATGATGTGAACAAGGCCAACGAAACCGATGATTCCGCCACCGACCAGCAGCAACATCTTCCGTCCGTAAGCATCAAGAAGCGGTTCGGTTGATTGTGATGGAGGTGAAGTACCGCGGTAGCCGTTGTAGCCGATGATGATTGTGCAGATGAGCATGATTCCGGCGAGCCAAAACGGCCAAGCCCCTCCACCGGGGCCTTCATCAGGAATGTAGCCCACCTCTAGTTCGGCGCTCTTCCACATCAGATAAATTGAAAAGAGGGCCAGCAACCCCGCGGTTATGATTTCTGCGCGACGCATGCCGGCCCTCCCATAGTTCTAGTGCTTCAAATCAGTTGAACGATTACTCGCCCATCGCTTTGAGAAGCTCTTCGTGGTTGGTCACCTGAGTTTTCCAGTACTCACGCTGGGTGTCAGGGTCCATCGGCAGAGCCGAGAGGCTTTCCGACTTCATGTATCCCTGCCATTCCGGCGTATCGTAGATTTTTTGGAAAAGACCCTGATAGTAGGCGGCCGCCTCATCCGACATGCCGGGGGCGCCTACAACTGCACGCTGGTTGTAGTAGCTGAAATCCTTACCCAGCTCTTTCACCGTGCGGACGTCCGGCAGGTTTTCCATTCGCTCGTCAGAAAATGAAATCAGCGGAACAACATCGCCATTCTCGAAGAAGCCTTTGGCTTCCGCAGGGTTGTTGACGCTTGCCATAATCTGCTGACCAGCAAGATCCTTGGCCACAGCCCCACCGCCTTTATACGGGATATACTTGATCTTCACCCCGTAGTTTTTCTCCATCCAAGCGATGACGATAGAGTCTTCCTGACCCTTACCCGTGCCGCCCATGATGTAGTTTCCGTCCTCGGCCTTCACCTTTTCAAGCCATGCCTCGAACGTTGTGATGCCACTGTCCTTGTGAACCCACAGTACGAACGGATCGACGCCCATCATGGCGACAGGCGTGAAAGTCTGGATGTCGATGCCAAGATTCTGCTGGCGCATTGGCGTTGTGAAGAACGAGTTCAACGTCACCAGGATTGTGTGATCCGGATCGCTGGCACCGTTCAGCGCGATCAGAGCTTCAGCGCCTGAGCCACCACCCTTGTTGTTCGGAACGAGAGGCCGCACCGTTAGCTTCTCTTTTTCAGCCACCGACTGAACGAAGCGGGCGATCTGGTCAGCACCGCCGCCAGCACCGGCCATGATGACGAAGTCGATCGGTTTTGTCGGCTCCCAAGCGTGAGCGGCGGTGGTGAATATGGTGCTTGCTGCAAGTGCTGCACCGGCCATTCCCATCATAACTCTTCTGGTAATTTTCATTGGTAGTCTCCTCCGTGTTGAAGTTCGGGCCAGGTATTCCGGACCCGGTTTTCCGCCGCTTGGCGCGGCTGTTATTATCGTATTCGCTATCTGGGCCTCTTCAGTGGGCCATGATAATCGGTATTTTTGTGTGATCGACCACTGTTTGCGTGTTTCCGCCGAACGCGACCTCTTTTTGATAATTGTCCCCGTACGCCCCCATGATCATCATATCGGCACCGGCTGCCTCTGCTCTATCGAGCAGTTGCTGCCCTACATTTCCAGCAGCTTTGAACCGTTCGGTTTTCGACGCAATGCCGCGCAGTGAGAGATAATCAGCCAGATCATCGGCACTTGTTCCATGCGCTTCTTCACCACCAGTCAAAACGGTGACATCGGCAGCATCTTCCAGAAGACCAAGGCTAAGAGCGACCGCCCGAGCCGCCTCCGTCGAACCGTTCCACGCTATAACGATATGATCGCCCAGCACGGTTGGCATTTTGCCAGTGTTCGGGCAGATCATCGCAGGCCGGCCTGTGTGAAACAGCGCAGCCTTCAAACTGTTGACGCCCAACACACCGTTTGCTTCCGGTTGAGGAACCAAAACGAGATCGGCGAGACGCCCATGTCGTTTTATGATTTCAACCTGTCGACCGGACTCTTCCACCCAAGCTGCAGTGGCTTTACCCTTTTGCGGAGTGTCTGAGACCGTTAAATTGAAGCTTTCGGCCAGGGCATCAAAATCGGCATGCAGTTTACCTGCCACTTGGTCGGCCAGAACGCCGGCTTGTTCGTCGAGCTGTTTCTTCAAGAATGACGGGATCGGAACACCATAAGGCAGCATGTCCTGCGCCCGGGGACGACAATGCGTCACCATGACATGCGCATTGAAGCGCTTAGCGAGCGCTGCGGCATGGGCCAACACATTGTCACCCTTACCGTCGCCTCGAACAGGAACCAGCATTTTCCGGATCATCTGAGTAATCTCCTTGCATCTGCTCCCTAGAACAGGCCTTCGATGAGCCCTTCATCATTGAGCATGATGGTTTCTGATGATGGGACACGTGGCAAGCCGGGCATGGTCATGATTTCTCCGCAGACGACGACGATGAAGCCTGCGCCTGCTGAGAGGCGAACTTCGCGTACCGGCACGGAATGGCCGGTGGGTGCGCCGCGCAGGTTGGGGTCGGTGGAGAAGCTGTATTGCGTCTTCGCCATGCAGACGGGCAGATGGCCGAAGCCATCCTCTTCCCACTGTTTCAGCTGATCGCGGACCTTCTTGTCGGCCAACACCTCGTCGGCGCGATAGATGCGCTTGGCGATGGTTTCGATCTTGCCCATGAGTGGCATGTCGTCCGGGTAAAGCGTCTGGAACTGCGCCATGTCGGCATCTGCGATTTCCGCAATGCGTGTGGCGAGATCTTTGATGCCTGCTGAACCGTCC
>NZ_AEEB01000043.1 GCF_000179775.1 Ahrensia sp. R2A130 | reverse complement strand
GGGCGCGGCCCAGCTAGGGCCGGGCGGGCTTGCCCGCCTTGGCCAGACTAGAGAATTGCGCGTTGCCCACTCTCAATGTTCCTCGGAATTGAAAAGGCCCGCCGGATAGTCTCCGACGGGCCTTTGTCTATTTCAGTGTCAACCCCATCCGGGCGAAGCCTCGGCTCAGGCAACAGGCGGGCAAGCCC
>NZ_AEEB01000044.1 GCF_000179775.1 Ahrensia sp. R2A130 | reverse complement strand
GATCTTGGTACTGCTTCAGTTGGCACTGACGAGATTGCTGATGGCACGGTCGGCAACGCTGATCTTGCTGGGGATTCTGTGAACAGCGCGAACGTCTTGGACAACAGCCTGACGGCGGATGACCTTGGCACGGGTTCCGTCGGCACCGACGAGATCGCTGATGGCACTGTCTCCAACGCCGACCTTGCAGC
>NZ_AEEB01000045.1 GCF_000179775.1 Ahrensia sp. R2A130 | reverse complement strand
GGCGATGTTCTGACGGCAACGCTCGGCACTGCACCAACCAACGGCACTGTCGTTGTGAACACGGACGGGACGTATACCTACACGCCTGCTGCGGACTTCAACGGCACTGATACATTCACGATCTCCGTCGATGACGGCAACGGTGGTATAGATACGGCTACCGTTACCATCACGGTGAACCCACAGAACGATGCGCCGACTGCCACAGACAATGCGGTAACGACGAATGAGGACGCGGCTGTCTCCGGCGCGGTCATTCTGAACGATATTGATGGTGATGCGCTGACGGCCAGCCTAGCAACAGCCCCAAGCAACGGCACGGTCGTTGTGAACACGGACGGCACGTATACCTACACACCTGCTGCCGACTTCAACGGCACCGATACGTTCACGGTCAGCGTCGATGACGGCAATGGCGGAACTGATACGGCCACGGTTACGATCACGGTGAACCCACAGAACGATGCGCCGACGGCTGCTGATGATGCGGTAACGACGAATGAGGACGCGGCTGTCTCCGGCGCGGTCATTCTGAACGACATC
>NZ_AEEB01000046.1 GCF_000179775.1 Ahrensia sp. R2A130 | reverse complement strand
CCTGATGTTCTCAGCGTTACCGGCTTTACGATTGGTTCTTCCCCCACGGTTTACGCCCCGGTTGGTGCCGGTGGCGGAGCGGTGACGATCCCGGGTGTTGGTCTTGTGTCGATTGCGACGGACGGCACATGGTCGTTTGCGCCTGATGCCGACTACAACACGGACCTGGCTGCCGGCGGCAGTGTCTTCCCGACGATCACCTATACGGTGGAAGACGGAGCGGGCTCGAGCGACACGGCCACGCTGATCGTCACGGTGACGCCAACCAATGATGCTCCTGCCGCCACAGATGATGCGGTCACCACCAACGAGGACGCGCCTGTCTCCGGTGCTGTGATTCTGAACGACATTGAT
>NZ_AEEB01000047.1 GCF_000179775.1 Ahrensia sp. R2A130 | reverse complement strand
GGTATAAGCGATGATGATATCGCCCAAGCGCTGCTGCAGGTCTTTCAGATCGTTGGACAGGCACAGGATCGCCATGACTTCGGACGCTACAGTGATGTCGAAACCGGCCTGACGGGGGAAGCCGTTGGGAACGCCGCCAAGCGAGGTCACGATATCGCGCAACGCCCGGTCGTTCATGTCGATGACGCGCTTCCAGGCCACGCGACGGTTATCGATACGCAGCGCGTTGCCCCAATAGATGTGGTTGTCGATCATCGCCGACAGCAGGTTGTGAGCGCTGGTGATGGCGTGGAAATCACCGGTAAAGTGGAGGTTCATTTCCTCCATCGGCACCACCTGTGCGTAGCCGCCGCCGGCAGCGCCACCTTTCATGCCGAAGCATGGGCCGAGCGAAGCTTCGCGGATGCAGATTGCTGCGTTCTTGCCGATAGCGTTCAGGCCATCGCCAAGACCAACCGTCGTCGTCGTCTTGCCTTCACCGGCGGGCGTCGGGTTGATGGCGGTCACGAGGATCAGCTTGCCGTCTTTCTTGTCGGCCTGCGCCTTGATGAACTCAGCCGAGATCTTCGCCTTGTCATGGCCGTAGGGAACCAGATCGGCAGCATCAATGCCGAGCTTTGCACCAATCTCCTGAATAGGCTTCTTCTTCGCTTCGCGCGCAATCTCAATGTCAGTTTTGAAAGCCATGGTGTTCTCCTATGAACCCAGAATATCGCCGACGGCCAAGCCGACAGATACCGCCCAGTCATTTGCAAATTGTTTGTCACCGCCATCTGGGCGGACACGTTTTATGAGAATGCGACCACCAATGCATTGCACGGTAATTCCGTCGTCATTCATGTCGACGATCTTGCTGGACACGCCGTCACCCGGCAGGCGGGCGCTATCGAAAACGCCTAGTTTGGCACCTCCATGCGTCGTCCAAGCACCCGGAGCCGGGTTACAACCGCGGATCAAATTGTAGACTTGGCCAACCGGTTTGTTCCAGTCGATTGCCGCGTGTTTAGCGGTGCAACGACGCTCGTACGTCGCCTGCGATTCATCCTGCACCATGTGGGGAGGATTACCGTCGCGGTAGAGGTCTACCACCTGCAAAACCGATGCCACAGCGGAGGGGTAGATCTTCTTGAAGTAGAGATTGATGACCGTGTCATCGGGCTCGATGGGGCATTCCCAGGACAGCAAAACATCGCCTTCGTCCAAACCATCAGTCGGGTAGAACCAGCTGTATCCGGATTCCTTCCGACCCATGATAATTGGCCAGTTCACCGCGCTTGGCCCGCGATGGAGCGGCAGCAGTGACGGGTGAAAACAGATCGAGCCATGGGTTGGCGTATCGCGCGCAGCTTCAGGAACGAAGACATTCACGAACGCCATGACCATAAGATCAGCGTTCAAGTCTTTCAGCGTGTCGAGCGTTTCATCATCCTTGAAGTGCGCTGGTTGATGCACCGGCAGGCCTTTTTCGAGCGCGAACTCCTTGATAGGGTCGACAGGCTTTCCATGCCGATCCGGCTCGCAATAAACAGCCACGACCTCGTCGGTGCCTGCCTCCAGCAGCTTTGCCAGCGCGTCTTTGCCGAAGGCCTGTTGGCCCATAATTATAAGTCGCATTCGCTACCCCTCCCAAGGTGCGTGTGGACGCAAGTGCGTCGCTATTTTGAAGGTCTACCCCTTCGCTTCGCCCACCGCGCCAGACGCTTTCACCCGTTCCAAATCATCGCCTGAATAGCCCAGAACATCGGTGAGAATATCATTCGTATGCTCGCCCAGCAGTGGCGAACGTTCCACGTCCACTGCGCTGTCGGACATCTTGATCGGGCAACCGACGGACAAATATTCGCCGCGCTCCGGATGCGGCACCTTCACCATCGTGCCGGTGGCATAGAGGCCTTCGTCTTCGGCGATCTCTTTCATCGAGAGGATCGGGCCGACGGGAATGTTCTTCGGGTTACAAATGTCCATGACCTCGAATTTCGACTTGGTCATCGTCCATTCTTCGATCGTTTCGAAGATGTGGTTCAGCTTGTCGAGACGGTCGCCCGGTTTCGCAAAGCCATCCTCCGTCTTCCACTCGGGCTTGCCGATCACATCGCAAACGCCCTCCCAGGCCGCAGCCTGAATGATGAAATAGGTGTAGGCATTCGGATCGGTCTCCCAGCCCTCGCATTTGAGAATGCGCCCTGGCTGGCCACCGCCTGAATCATTGCCCGCACGCGGCGTCGCCTCGCCGAAGGGAATGCCTTCGCCAGCTTGGCTGTATTCCGGCAGCGTTCCAACACGGTCCAGCCGCTGTTGGTCGCGCAGTTTCACGCGGGTCAGGTTCAGCACGCCATCCTGCATGGCCACATCGACCTTCTGGCCACGGCCGGATTTCTCACGCTGGAAAAGCGCGGTGACAATGCCCAGCGCCAGATGAAGGCCTGTACCGGAATCACCAATCTGCGCTGCCGTGACCAACGGTGGACCGTCGAGAAAACCTGTGGTGGAAGCCGAACCGCCAGCGCATTGCGCGACGTTCTCATACACCTTGCAGTCTTCGTATTTGCCCGGGCCAAAGCCCTTGATGGACGCCATGATGAGGCGCGGATTGATCTCGTTCAGCCGGTCCCAGCCAAAGCCCATGCGGTCCAGTGCGCCGGGGGCGAAATTCTCCACCAGCACGTCGCATTCTTCCACAAGGCGCGTCAGCACTTCCTTGCCGGTCTCGTTCTTCGAGTTCAGTTCGATGGACCGTTTGTTGTGGTTCAACATCGTGAAATAGAGCGAATCCGCATCAGGCACGTCTTGCAACTGCTTGCGCGTTGCATCGCCCACACCGGGCCGCTCCACCTTGATGACGTCAGCCCCGAACCAAGCCAGCAACTGCGTGCATGTGGGACCGGATTGGACGTGGGTGAAATCGAGAATGCGAATGCCTTCAAGAGCCTTCATCGGGATGCTTTCTGCTTGATAATTTCGAGAACCTTGCCGCCCATTCGTTTGACAACGACGCTGGTTGGATTGAGGGAGCCGATATTGCCGCTTTCCTTGCCAGCTGCGGGGTCGATGACCGCGTTGACTAGAGTTGGCTTACCGGATTTTAGCGCATCACTAACGGCCTGATGAAGTTCGTCGGGGTTTGTCGCATAAGCGCCAACACCACCGAAAGCTTCCATCATCTTGTCATAACGGGCACCTTCGACAAACACCGTTGGTGCAGGATCTTCTCCACCGGCACGATTGACGTCGGTGCCGCGATAGATGCCATTGTTATTGAAGACGACAATGCAGATCGGCAGATTGTATCGGCAGATGGTCTCCACCTCCATGCCGGAAAAGCCGAAGGCGCTATCGCCTTCCACTGCAAGTACAGGCAGGTCGGATTCGACTGCGGCGGCAATCGCCGTTCCCATGCCAACTCCCATGACGCCCCATGTGCCAACGTCCAAACGTTTGCGCGGGCGGTGCATGTCGACCATCGAACGGGCGAAATCCAACGTGTTTGCGCCTTCGTTGACGAACATCGTTTCAGGGTTCTTATCGATGATGCGTTTTATAGCGCCCAGCGCGCCAGCATAATTCATGGGCGATGCATTGTTCTGAAGCGATGGCGCCATCTTGGCGACGTTGGCATCGCGCTTTTCGCGGACGGCGTCTGTCCATTCGGCTGGAGGTGTTTTCCAGTTCTTGCCCATAGCTTTCGTTAGCGCCGAGAGGCAGGATTCAATGTCACCCACCAGAGGTGCCGCGATTTCGACATTGGAATCCATTTCTCGTGGTTCAATGTCGATCTGCACAAAGCGGGTTGAGTGGGCAGGTCCCCACTGCTTGCCTTTACCGTGCGACAACAACCAATTGAGACGTGCGCCGACCATGATGACGACATCGGATTCCTTTAGCGCCAGCGAACGGGCGGCACCTGCAGATTGGTCATGGCCATCGGGCAACAGGCCCTTGGCCATGCTCATGGGAAGATAGGGAATTCCGCTTTTCTCAACAAATTCCCGTACTACGTCATCAGCCTGAGCATAAGCAGCGCCTTTGCCAAGAATGATAAGAGGGCGTTTGGCACTTTTGATGACGTCGAGCGCTCGTTTAACAGCTTCCGGTGCGGGGTGTTGCGCCGGCGCAGGATCGATGACTTTGACAAGCGACTGAGCCCCCTCAACGGCATCCATAACCTGACCCAAAAGCGCGCCAGGAATGTCGAGGTAAACACCCCCGGGACGGCCTGAAACGGCGGCACGAACGGCGCGGGCAACAGCGATCCCAATGTCTTGGGCATGCAGTACGCGAAACGCGGCTTTGCAGAGCGGCTTTGCAATGGCGAGTTGATCCATCTCTTCGTAGTCGCCCTGCATGAGGTCAACGACCTCCCGCTCGGACGATCCGGAAATGAGAATCATTGGCCAGCAGTTGGTCGTGGCGTGGGCCAGTGCGGTGAGACCGTTGAGAAAACCCGGAGCTGAAACCGTGAGGCAAACGCCGGGCTTCTTTGTAAGATATCCAGCGATGGCAGCAGCATTGCCCGCGTTTTGTTCATGTCTGAAAGATAACACCCTGAGGCCTTCTTCCTGCATCATTCGTCCCAGATCGGTAATCGGGATACCGGGAACGCCATAGATCGTTTCGACGTCGTTCAACTTCAGCGCGTCGATTAAAAGATGAAAGCCATCCGTGATGTCACCGGCACTGTGATCGCCGCTTGCCGCGTCTGCTGTATCCATTTTGATCCTCTCCCTAGGTCTTCTCAGCTAGCCGCTGCTTGGTCAGAGCTGGTGTTCTCAATTCGCATCCATGTCGCGCGAACATGGTCGTGCAGTCTCATCGTATGCTCACGCACCAGACGGGACGCGAGATTCTGATCCCGGGCTTCCAATGCTTCGATAATTTCCATGTGGTCGGCAACGGATTGCGTTGCCCGATCAGCTTCGCCCATCGCTCGCTTGCGAACGGCGTGCATGTGTTGGAAGAGCCCGTCAGCTGTGGTGCGCAAAAGCGCGCAGCCCGAAAGGTTCAAAATCCGCTGATGGAACTCGATGTTGGCCTCCGAATACTCCGACAGCCGCGCCGTCTTTGCTTCGATGCTATGTAACAATGCGAATTTTCGCAGTTCACGCAGCTCTGCATCCGTTGCACGTTCGGCTGTCAGACGGGCTGCCATGCTTTCCAACGCAGCCCATGTGACGATCATTTCCAGCACTTCGTTCATGTTTTTTCGAATGATGAACACGCCGCGACGTGGTTGAATGTCCACCAGGCCATCTTGGGCCAAGCGAGCCAACGCTTCCCTAATCGGCGTGCGGGAAATTCCTAATCGTTGCGCCATCTGGCGTTCATCAAGGCGAAGATCAGCATCTTCAGCATAGATGTTCATATCCAAAATAGCGTCTTTTAAAACGTCATACGTGTGATCCTTCAGAGTGAAGTTCACAGCGATTGGTGCCAGCTTTCCGGTAATCGACATTGTCGGCAGTCAGCCTCCCAGCTTCGGATCTTCAAATTCGCAATACCGCGACACCAAATATGTGGCGTTTGTGATGTGGTATACCACACCGCGAAATCAGGAACGTCAATGGCACGTTCCATCCTGTGCAAAAGTGCTGTGAGGTTTTGCAGTAACCCTATTTCGGACGCCCGCGCTCGTCTCAAAACAAGGGCAAGGCGGGAGTTAGATAGGGCAAGATTTCGCGATGCCTTCCAACGTCATGCTGCAGACCAACTGTTGGAACTAATCCTGACGGGATCTCCACAAATTCCAACTCATCGGTTACATTAAACTGGTCAGACCAGTGACTTACTCCACGCGGTGCGACATAGTCGAGATCGGAACTCTCGACAGGAAAAGTGCGGCTTCATGGACATTTTGGTGATCGGCGCTGCTGGTATGCTTGGTTCAAAATTAGCCAAGAAACTTGTTCATGACGGCTTGGCAAACAATCGGATCGAACACCTAACGTTGGTCGATGTCGTACAACCGCAGAGCCCGACTATCGGTGATCGTTCGACTACAATTGATTGCCTGCAGAGAGACCTTTCTGACGATGGCGCGCTGGTCGCACTGGTGGCGGATCGGCCTGATGTGATTTTTCATCTAGCGGCGATCGTATCTGGCGAAGCAGAGCGGGATTTCGACAAAGGGTACCGGGTAAATTTTGATGGAACACGCGCACTTCTGGAGGCCATTCGCACAGCGCATGAAGCTGATGGATACTGCCCTCGGTTGGTATTCACGTCGTCGCTTGCTGTGTTCGGTCAACCGCTGCCGGACACCATACCCGACTCCCAGCAACTGACGCCGCTCACGAGTTACGGCACGCAAAAGGCCATGTGCGAATTGCTGGTCGCAGACCACACGCGGCGAGGTCATTGCGAAGGGTTATCCTTGCGCCTTCCTACAATCGTCGTTCGCCCAGGGCTGCCTAATGCTGCTGCGTCCGGCTTCTTCTCGGGTATTCTTCGTGAGCCGTTGGCAGGAGAAAATGCAGTGTTACCCGTCTCGCCAGAAACGCGGCACTGGTTCGCCAGCCCCCGCGCTGCGGTGCAATTCCTGATCCATGCCTCTTGTATCGAAATGGCAAAAGTTGGCCCCCACGCGAGCCTTTCGATGCCGGGACTTTCGGCAACGGTAGGCGACGCCATGAACGCGCTTGAACAGCTTGCCGGTTCAGACGCCGTGGCGCTTATAAAGCACATTCCCAACGAAGAAGTCGCGACCATCATTGCCGGTTGGCCGAAGGGTTTTGAAGCGGAGAGAGCACTGAAGTTGGGTTTCGTAGCTGAAACATCATTCGACGAGGTTCTACAGGTCTATTTAGAAGACGATGCGCCAAGCACGATTGTGCTTAGCTGAAAACTACACTCGGCAACCACGTTGCAAGGCTTGGAAACAGCGCCAGAATTGCCAGCATGAGAAGCTGGATCAGCACGAAGGGCACGACGCCGCGATAGATTGTGCCGGTGGAAATTTCGGGTGGTGCTACGCCGCGCAGATAAAATAGCGCGAAGCCGAATGGCGGCGTTAGGTAGGACGTCTGCAGATTCACCGCGATCATAATGCCGAGCCAAACCGGATCCAGCCCCATAGAGAGCAGGATTGGCGCTACGATGGGTACGACCACGAAGGCAATTTCCAGCACGTCCAGAAAAAAGCCAAGCACGAAGATAACGGCGAGCACCGTGACCATCGCACCAAATGTGCCACCGGGTAATGAGCGTAAAATGTCACCCACCATCTCGTCACCACCGAGGCCAAGAAAGACGAGTGAGAACAATTGCGCACAAATAACGATCGCAAACACCATCGCGGTGATGCGGATGGTTTGCTGGTTCACTGCAGCGAGCGTGCCGTTTGCATAGGTACGCCACAGGCAGACAATCAGGCCCCAAGCAACTAGCGCGCAAGCAACTACAGCTACCCAGATAGCGGCACGTTCCACGAGTGTGCCGCCCAACCGCGACACCCGCATGTCCACCGTGCTGACTAGCGTAATGAGAGTCGCGAGGCCTACTAGCGCAGCTAGCACAGGCAATTTGCGATCCGGTGCCAGACGATAGCCGCCGAGCATTGTGGCCCCAAGCGCACCAAGTGCCGCCGCTTCCGTAGGCGTTGCGACACCTGCCAATATAGACCCTAGCACGGAGATGATGAGCACGGCTGGCGCCAGTAGCGCTTGCACGAGGCGAGGCAGCAGCGATCCGCCATCATCTACCATCTCTTCGCGTGGCACGACGGGACCGACGGAGGGTTTGAAGAAGGCCAGAACCGCTACATATGTGATGTAGAGCCCGACGAGCACGAAGCCGGGAATGAGCGCCCCGGCGAAGAGGTCGCCCACGGATACCGGGTCGGGTGACCAGTTGCCGAGGCTGCGCTGTGCCTCTTGATAGGCGGTGGAAATTTGATCGCCCAGCACAACCAGAACGATGGATGGCGGGATGATCTGCCCCAACGTGCCGGAAGCGGCGATGATGCCCGTGGACAGCGCAGGATCGTAGCCGCGTTTCAGCATGGTGGGCAGTGCGACAAGGCCCATGGTTACAACGGTAGCACCCACGATGCCGGTGGAAGCCGCGAGCATAGCGCCCACAATCGCGACCGATATGCCCAAACCACCACGCACGCGGCCAAACAACACGCCCATCGTGTCCAGCAGTTCTTCTGCTACGCGCGAACGTTCCAACATCACGCCCATGAAAATGAAGAGCGGGATCGCCAGAAGAACCTGATTGATCATGATCCCGTAGATGCGGTTGGGCAGCACCGCGAAGAAGGTAAGGTCGAACAAGCCCGCCATCCATCCCACCAACCCGAACAGGATTGATGATCCGGCTAATGTGAAAGCGACAGGAAAACCCGCCATCAACGTGCCAAACACGAAGGCGACCATGAGCGCGACGACCAGTTCATTGGTCATGGGCGCGTGTCCTGCATGTTATCGAAATCCAGGTTCATGGTGTGTTGTCCTGAATCGACTGACTGCTCACATAGTCCCGCTCACCGCGCAGCACGAGGATACAGCGCAGCAGATGCGAAAGCCCCGCCAACACCAACGTGGCGGCAAAGAGGAGAATGCAGGTTTTGAGCAAATAGACGGCGGGTATGCCGCTTGGTTCGATCGAGCCTTCCAGCACCCGCCAAGAGGCTGCGACATAAGACCAGCCATACCACAAGATGAGGCTGCAGACCGGGGCTAGCAGCACGAGGATGCCCGCAATGTCTATCTTTGCTTTGGTGCGTTCGCTTGCCGGGCCGTAGAGCACGTCGACGCGCACATGCGCTTGGTGAAGCAGGGTGTAACCGGCCGCGCATAAAAAGATCATGGCGTGCAAATAGAGGATCGATTCCTGCATCCACAACACCGACAGCCCGAAGACGTAGCGCATAAACACCACAACTCCTTGCAGCAGCACCATGGCTACCGCTAGCCAGGCGAGCGAACGCCCCGACCATTCGGTCAGGGCGTCTAGTATCCGCACGATTGCGGCCATGGGTGCGCGATCTGCTCGGGTTTAGCCCTTCAGCGCTTCCTCAGTCATTTCACGTGCATTGAGGAACCCCTGAATGCCCAGCTTCGACCAGACCATGGATTGCTTACGGAACGCCTTGTAGCTTTCCCATACGCGGCCCGTCATTTCGTCTCCGGCAGCGAGGTTCTCCATCACGTCGCGAGATGCTTTGGCAAGTTCGAGCAATACCTCATCAGGATATTGGTGCAGTTGTACACCATGCTCAGTCAGCAATTTATCGAGTGCTGGTGGGCTGGCGCCGTTATATTCCGCCGTCTGCACATGGCATTCCGCTTCCATAAGGCCTGTGATGATCTGCTTGTCGGCATCCGATACAGTTTTCCAGAAATCGAGATTGATGCCGTAGGAGCCAATGTTTCCGGGCTCATGAAAACCGGGCCAATGGTAGTGCTTGACCACTTTGTGAAAGCCGAACGCCAAGTCGTGCCAAGGACCGACCCATTCTGCGCCATCGATCGCACCTGATTGCAGGGCGGCGAACACTTCCGAGCCGGGCAAATTGACCACGGCCACGCCGACCGAGCGTAGCACTTCACCACCGATACCAGGCATGCGGAACTTCACGCCACGCATATCGTCGAGCGATTTGATGGGTTTGTTGAACCAGCCGCCCATCTGCACACCAGTGGAAGGTCCGGCGAATGGCTTCATGTTGAAGCCGGCATGCAATTCATCCCACAATTCCTGACCACCACCATATTGAAGCCAAGCGTAGACTTCCGGGGTCGTCATGCCGAACGGCACGGCGCCATAGATGTTGTAGGCTTGGCTCTTGGATGGATGATAATATTCGGATGAATAATACATATCGGCGTTACCCGCGGCGACAGCGTCGAACACCCCGACACCTCCGGGTACCAATGCGCCCCGATCATACAGCTTTACTTCCACGCGACCATCAGTCGCCAAATTAATACGGTCGGTCAGGCGGCGAGCAGAGGTGCCGAGGCCGGGAAACATTTTTGGAAAAGTGGTGACGAAACGCATTTGCACTTTGTTCTGCGACAAAGCGGGTGTGGCCAACGTCGTAGCCGCCGCTACACCTGCTGCGCCGATACCGGCACTACGTAGAAACTTTCGTTTGGACAAATCAGTCATGAATAACCTCCCTTAAGAAACGCACCACGTTGGATGCAGGTCGGTTTCGGTGCTGCTTGCACCGCCCCCACCAACTGGTCATACCAGTTGAGAGAGTAGTGATTGTCAAGAGTCAGTCAGACAGCACTTTGCGAGATGTGCGGCGGCGGGCAGCATTTGCCCACGACATGAGCACGGCTCGTCGTGTTGCCTGCCTTTAGGACTTCCGGCACTTTCGACTGACAAACACTGATTTTCGATTTGTCGAGCAACGCCGTTGGGACAACCAAAAATGATCGCAACTGGCATACGGAGAACAGTCCATGACATCATGTCTTCATGACCACAGCGATTGGACACCTCAGCATAGTGGCGGCGCAGCTGCGCGATATCTAAATCCGAAGACCACTCTGGATGCACTATCGCTGGTGCTTGAAGGGCGCGTTATAGATCTCGCCCGCTCGGTGGCCTCAGGCGCACCTGCCAACCCATTGCTGATGACACCCTTCACAATGTCTCCAACAGTGCGTGCCAGCGATAATGTTGCCATGCGTCGCGCTCGCGGAGGTATCAATGATGCAGGCGCCATTTTGGAGCGTATCGGCATGACGACGCATGTAGGCACTCATATCGACGCGCTGGGCCACTTTGCGCGTGGTGATGCAATGTATGGAAATCGCTCTGCTGCGGCTATGACAGGGCCTGCCGGTTTAGACGATTTAGGTGTCGAGCATATTCCGCCGATGGTCACACGCGGCTTGTGTTTGGACATGTCTGCCCTCGATGATGGTGAGTATCTTGAAGGTGGGCGAACAATTTCGCGTGTTGATATCGAAGCAGCTTTGGCCGCCGCACAACTGTCGGTGCAAGCCGGCGATGTCGTGTTCATCCATACTGGTTGGGGGCAATTCTACCAAGATGATCCAGCTCGCTACATCGCTAGCGAACCAGGCATCGACAAAGCGGCAGCGAAGTTCCTGACCGATGCCCGAGTGATTGCAATCGGCGCCGATACGATGGCGGTGGAAGTGCTGCCGGGTGCAGAATTTCCTGAAGTGCAGATGCCAGTGCATCTGCACTGTCTCGTAGATGCTGGCGTGAACCTGATTGAGAACCTCGACCTAACGCCACTTGTCGCAGAGCGGATCACGTCTTTTTGTATCATCGTAGCTCCAATAGCGTTCAAGGGCGCGACCGGCTCTCCGCTAAGACCACTCGCGTTGGTTTGACGATTTGGTTTTGTCTAACAATGGGCGTTGTGAGAGGAACGTTTTTTAGGTCGGTTTGTCGACCATCTAGCGCCGTGCAATAACCCGTCGCTCGCCACTTCGTTATTTCAAAATATCATCAGAGGTCATCCGGGTAGCCGTGATGATGTGTGTCCGATTTCCGCCCTCGCTGCGGAACGCCGAGGACCTGTTACGTGAGCGCGGCATCGTCATCAGCCACGAAACCATCCGCTTCTGGTGGAACAGATTTGGTCCAATGTTCGCAGGTGAAATCCGCAAAAGACGCGTCCAGAAGATGAGTGTCCATTCACATTTGCAGTGGCATCTGGACGAAGCCTTCGTAAGGATCAACGGGGAAAGGCACTACTTGTAGCGGGCTGTAGATCACGAAGGCTAGGTTCGAGAATCCTACGTTACCAAACACCGAGATCGCAGCACGGCATTGAAATTCCTCAGGAAACTTCCGAAGTGTCACGGTCGACCATATTTTTATCGTGACGGACAAGCTGCGGTCTTACACTGCGGCCATGAAAGTCATCGGGAACGCTGATCGACAAGAAACAGGACGCAGGCTCAACAACCGAGCCAAGAATTTACACCTTACCTTTCGAAGACGGGAACGGGCCATGCAGCGGTTCCGATCGATAGAAACGCTGCAGAAGTTCTCGTCAGTTCACGCCTCCGTCCACAACCACTTCAATCAGCAACGTCATCTCACCAGTCACCATCATTTCAAGGCAAACCGCGATGTTGCTTTGGGTGAGTGGCAGCAGCTCAGCGCGGCTTGAAGACCCCCGACGCAGATCTAATCCTAACTCAACTTAGTTTGTCTTAAAACGCCCCAAAAGTGTTTCAGATAGCTTCGGAATTTAGTCTGAGGAAAATTGTCACGTTCGAACTGGACATTCGCAAGATGTTTTGCGCCTTATAATTCAGTAGCCGCCCGTTTTGATGATGGATCAACTATATGCCCGGAACACTTGTCTTCGATGATCTAAAGGCGCGCGTGCATGACGGGTCGGTGGACACTATTCTGGCCTGTTTTGTCGACATGCAAGGACGGTTGATGGGCAAGCGTTTTCATGGCGTGAATTTCGTGGAGACCTCGTTTGAGGAAACTCACTGTTGCAACTATTTGCTGGCGACCGACTTGGAGATGGCGACGCCCGATGGGTATGCCTCCACCAGTTGGGAAACCGGCTATGGCGATTACGTGATGAAGCCTGATCTGACGACCATTCGTCTGGTTCCGTGGCTGGACGGCACCGCCATGGTGCTGTGCGATATTCTCGATCACCATCACCACCATCCAGTTTCGCACTCGCCCCGCGCGATGTTGCAGAAGCAAATTGCGCGTTTGGATGCGATGGGATTTGAAGCCAAAATGGCAACGGAACTGGAGTTCTTTCTCTTCGAGAAAAGCTTCGATGAAATCCGAAAGGATGGCTTCCGCGATCTGCAGCCGATCAGCGGTTATAATGAAGACTACCACATTTTCCAGACCACTAAGGAAGAGGATGTAATGCGGCCGATCCGCAACCATCTTTATGCTGCTGGCTTGCCCATCGAAAACTCTAAAGGCGAAGCGGAAGCAGGGCAGGAAGAGTTGAATATTCGATATTCTCCAGCGCTGGATTGTGCCGATCACCACTCAATTGCCAAGCATGCGATCAAGGAAATCGCTTGGCAGCACGGCCGTGCCGCTACGTTTCTACCCAAGTGGAACAAAGACCGTGTGGGCTCTTCCAGTCATATACACCAGTCCTTATGGCATGATGGGGAAGCTGCGTTCTTCGACCCATCCGGCCAGCATGGCATGTCGAAACTGATGAGCCACTACATGGCCGGACTGATAAAATACGCGCCGGACTACACCTATTTTCTTGCTCCCTACGTCAACAGCTACAAGCGCTTTTCCAAAGGCACATTCGCGCCGACCAAGACTGTATGGTCTGTCGATAACCGCACAGCTGGCTTCCGTCTGTGTGGCGAGGGCACGGAGGGCGTGCGTGTCGAGTGTCGTATCGGTGGGTCCGATCTTAATCCCTATCTCGCCCAAGCCGTGATGTTGGCTGCAGGTATGAAGGGAATTGAGGACCAACTTGAACTCGCCCCCGCCACGGCAGGTGATGTCTATCAAGATGAGGTGGCGGCTAGCATTCCCCAAACGCTACGCGCCGCGACTGAACTATTGCGCAATTCGCAATTCCTGCGCGAGGCATTGGGCGGCGATGTGGTGAACCACTACGCCAGAGCTGCTGAATGGGAGCAGGAAGAATTCGACGGTGCGGTCACTGATTGGGAAATTGCCCGTGGCTTTGAAAGGGCTTGAACCAATGACACTAACAGCAAACTGGTCCTATCCCACGGCGATCCGTTTCGGTGCTGGGCGCATATTGGAAATTGCCGACGCTTGCGCTGCGGCTAACATCTCAAAGCCACTGCTCGTCACCGATCGGGGCTTGGCTAAAATGGACATAACCAGACGCACGCTTGATCTGATGGAGGCCGCCGGCTTGGGTCGCGCGATGTTTGCGGAGGTTGATCCCAACCCTAACGAGAAAAATGCCGATGCTGGTGTTCGGGCTTTCAAGGAAGGCGGTCACGATGGTGTCATCGCTTTCGGAGGTGGCTCCGGCCTGGATCTTGGCAAGCTGGTCGCTTTTCTGGCGGGGCAGACACGCCCTTTGTGGGACTTTGAAGATATCGGTGATTGGTGGACCCGCGCTAATGCCGCTGCAATCGCACCTATTGTTGCGGTGCCGACTACGGCCGGTACAGGTTCTGAAGTCGGACGGGCCTCGGTCATCACCAACTCAGTGACCGCAGAAAAGAAGATCATCTTTCATCCGAAATTCCTGCCAACGGTCGTGATCTGCGACCCTGAACTTACGATTGGCATGCCAAAATCTATCACAGCTGGCACTGGCCTCGACGCCTTTGCCCATTGCGTCGAAGCTTTCTGCTCTCCGCACTACCATCCCATGTCGCAAGGTATGGCGCTGGAAGGGATGCGACTGGTGAAAGACTACCTTCTACGCGCCTATGCCGACGGCAACGACATGGAAGCGCGGGCGCATATGATGTCTGCGGCAGCCATGGGAGCTACGGCTTTTCAGAAAGGTCTTGGTGCGATCCATGCTCTGTCCCACCCTATTGGTGCAATCCACCACACGCATCATGGTACAACCAACGCGGTGTGCATGCCGGCTGTTCTGCAGTTCAACAGGCCTGCAATCAAAGGCAGGCTCGGAACGGTTGCAGCGTATTTGGAGATCGAGGGGGGCTTTGATGGCTTTTGCGCTTATGTAGATTGCCTCAACGCATCACTTGGAGTTCCGAAAACACTGACAGAGTTAGGCGTAAAAAATCCTGACATCGAGCGCATCGTTGCTGGAGCCCTTAACGATCCCAGTACTGGCGGCAATCCTTTAGAGATGAAGAAAGAGAATACTACGAAACTTCTTATCGCTTGCCTTTAAACGGCATTGTCAGAGAGAAAAATGATAGAGCAAGTTGACCCATTGGTCCGCTTCGAGCCGACTATGATAGAAATCACCTTGTCGCGGGTGGAAGCTCAAGATTGCCTGCGTTGCGATGAGTTGGATCGCGGTGGCTTCAATATCACTTTCGTTCTCTGCCATCATGCACGACGCACCAAAAAACTTAGATGATGGAGAAGCATAGACAGATCGTTTTTCTAGGCGAGTTCCTAGACTGCTCGTCCTGATTTGGGATCAAAGACGTGCACATTCTTGGCCTCCACTGAAAACCGAACTGTTTCGCCTCGGTCTTTTGCAAGGTGAACACCTGGCAAACTTGCGGTGAAGGCTTCACTTTGATCGCTGAGGCGACCGTGCAGCAGCGTGTTTGCGCCCAACGGTTCGCTGAAGCTGACCTGCATTTGTAGAGGTCCTTTTTCATCCAAAATAAGATGTTCGGGCCGCACACCAATTACGACTTCGCCATCAGCGTTTGCCTCGCACGGGATTCTCGCTCCGCCGCCGTGGAGGATCGCTTGACCATCCATCAACTCCGCATACATTGTATTCATGGATGGGCTGCCGATAAATTGCGCTGCGAATATCGTTTCGGGGCGTTCGTAGACATCTAACGGCGTGCCAATCTGTTCTACGATACCTGCATTCATCACGATCATCCGGTCAGCCATGGTCATGGCTTCCACCTGATCGTGAGTGACGTAAAGAGCTGTAATTCCGAGCTTGGATTGCAGTTCCTTGATTTCCAGCCGCATCTGCACGCGCAGCTTGGCGTCGAGATTGGACAGTGGTTCATCGAACAGGAACACGGCTGGTTCGCGCACGATAGCGCGGCCCATGGCGACACGCTGACGTTGACCACCCGACAGGTCTTTTGGCTTGCGATCGAGATATTCTTCCAGTTGCAAAAGGCGCGCGGCTTCTGCAACTCGGGACTCGATTTCCGGTGCAGCCATCTTCGCGATCTTCAGGCCGTAGGCCATGTTCTGGCGAACGGACATGTGCGGGTAGAGCGCGTAATTCTGGAACACCATCGCGATGTCGCGCTCCATCGGCTCCATCTCGTTGACGCGAGCGCCGCCTATACGCACTTCGCCGTCGCTTACGCTTTCCAGCCCCGCCACCATGCGCAGCAAGGTAGACTTGCCACAGCCTGATGGGCCAACGATTACAATGAACTCGCCGTCTGCGATTTCCGTGCTGACGCCGTGAATGACCTCAGTCATGCCAAAACGCTTCTTCACATCCTCTAGTTCAACGGTTGCCATGATGGTGCGCCCTATTTCTCACTGTCCACGAGTCCGCGGACGAACAGTTTCTGCATCGACACTACCACCAAAACGGGTGGGATCATCGCCAAGATCGAGGTCGCCATGATGACCGGCCAGTCGGCTGTGTCATCGCCGCTGGGGAACATCTGCTTGATGCCCATGACGACCGTGTTCATGTCCGGTTCGGTAGTGATGAGCAGCGGCCACAGATACTGGTTCCAGCCATAGATGAAGAGGATGACGAAGAGCGCGGCAATGTTTGTGCGGCTCATCGGAATGACAATATCGAAGAAGAAACGCATTGGGCTTGCGCCATCCACACGTGCGGCTTCCGCAAGCTCGTCCGGTATCGTCATGAAGAATTGGCGGAACAGAAACGTCGCCGTGGCTGATGCGATGAGCGGGAAGATAAGACCTGAATAGGAGTTCAACATGCCAAAACCTGCGATCACTTCGTAGGTCGGCACGATGCGAACCTCGACAGGCAACATGAGGGTGATGAAGATGACCCAGAAAAACGTGTTGCGGCCTGGAAAGCGAAAATAGACGATCGCAAAAGCCGAGAGCAGCGAAATGGCGATCTTACCGATGGCAATGCCTAACGCCATCACGAGCGAATTTAACAGCATAGTGGCGACTGGCACGTTCACACCGGAAAACAATGCACGCTTGTAATTGTCGAGGAACTGCGCGCCCGGCCAGAGTGGCATCGGCGGCGAGACGATTTCGGCTTGTGTGATCGTGGATGCCACGAAGGCAAGCCAGATGGGAAAAAACACAACCAACACGCCTAGGCACATGAGCACATGGGTCAGCCAAAGCGACGAGCCCCGCCGTTGCACCATGCCTGGCGGTGGGTCATTGCGCACCCCGGTTTCGCGAACAGCGGGCATTAGTAGTGCACCTTCTTTTCCACGAACTTGAACTGCAGCACCGTCAGCATGCCCACCACGAAAAGCAGGATGACGGATTGCGCCGCCGACGAGCCAAGGTCTTGGCCTACGAACCCATCAGAGAAAACCTTGTAGACGAGGATCGTCGTCGCCTGCTGCGGGCCACCGCCGGTTATGGTGTGGATCACGCCGAAAGTTTCGAAGAAGGCGTAGACCACGTTGACCACCAGCAAGAAGAATGTGGTCGGTGACAAGAGCGGCAGCACGATAGTTGTAAAGCGCTTCCAGAAATGAGCGCCGTCGATAGCGGCCGCTTCGATGACGGAGCGTGGCACAGCCTGAAGGGCCGCGTAGAAAAATAGGAAATTGTAGCTGATGCGCCCCCATGACGATGCCACCACAACAAGGCCCATGGCTTCGGCTTCGTTCAATACATGGTTCCAGTCATAGCCCAGCTGTCCGACATACCAAGACACGACACCAACACGGGTGTTGAACATGAACAGCCACAATACTCCTGCAATCGCGGGCGCAACTGCATAAGGCCAGATGAGCAACGTGCGATAAGTACCGGCGCCTTTGATCAACCGGTCCGCCAACACGGCAAGAAACAGCGCCGGCACCATAGAGACCACTGTCACTAGCCCGGAAAAAACTGCGGTCGTGACGAAGGACGCCCGATAGTAAGGATCGGATAGCAAGAATTCAAAATTACCGAGACCCACGAATTGCGAAGAAAGGCCGAACGGGTCCGGTATGAACAAGGATTGCCAGATGGCTTGGCCAGCCGGATAAAAGAAGAAGACGGCCGAGATCAGGATTTGCGGAAAGACAAGTGCAAGCGGCAGCAACCAGCCTTTGAAAGTCACTCGCTTTTCCATACCGGCCCCCTTCCAAGACGGTACATGCCGGGGGCAGCAAACCGCCCCCGGCATGTGTTCGTATCGGGCTCTTACTTGTTGGCTTGCTCGAAGCGGCGAAGGAGGCGATCGCCACGTTCCTTGGCGCTGTCGAGTGCGGCCTGTGCCGTTTTATCACCAGCCCACACACCTTCGAGCTCTTCATCAATGATACCGCGGATCTGATCGAAAGAACCTAAACGTAGGCCCTTCGAATTTGCCGTCGGCTCCTTCGCAGTCATCTGAATGACCGCGATATCGGTGCCGGGGTTGGCATCGTAGAAGCCATCGGCCTTCGTCTTATCACCGGCTGCCGTGGTGATCGGCAGATACCCCGTATCCTGATGCCATTTGGCCTGGATGTCGGTTGATGACAGGAAGTTCAAGAAGTCCGCAGCCGCTTTGTATTCTTCAGCCTCATGACCTTCCATAACCCACAACGATGCCCCGCCAATGATGGTGTTTTGCGGTGCGCCTTCCGTGCCTTCCCAGTACGGAAGCTGATTCACAGCAAAGTCGAACTTCGCTTCCGCCTTAATACCCGCATAGCCAGCGGAGGACTCGGTGAAGAGCATGCATTCACCGGCGCGAAAGTTTGCACCACCCTCATTGCGACGGCCAGCATAGATGAACTTGCCATCCTTGGCCCAGTCGCCTAGCGCCTGAATATGCTTCACCTGTAGCGGCGAATTGAGAGCCAGTTCCGTGTCGTTTCCGGCAAAGCCATTGTCCTGAGTGGCGAATGGCGTGTTGTGATAGGCCGACAGGTTTTCCAAATGGATCCAGCTCTGCCAGGCCGTTGTCATAGGGCAAGAAATCCCCGCAGCCTTCGCCGCATCCAGCGCCTTGCCAACATTTTCCCAAGTCGACAGATCCGTGTCAGCCGACAACCCAGCCTTGGTCATCAGGTCTTTGTTCACCCAAAGCACGGGGGTCGACGAGTTGAACGGCAGCGACAGCATCTTGCCATCAGTCGTCGTGTAGTAGCCCTTTACGGAGCCAATATAGGCATTGGGATCGAACGTGGCACCCGCCTCTTCCATCACTTGATAGACAGGTTTGGTCGCGCCTTTGGCGGACATCATGGTGGCCGTCCCGACTTCAAAGACCATGAGAACATGCGGCTGCTCGCCAGCGCGGAATGCCGCGATGCCGGCGTTCAAAGTTTCGGAGTAATTGCCTTTGTGCGAGGCTGTAACCGTGTGCTGGTCCTGGCTCTTGTTGAAAGTTTCCACCTGCTCGGCAACGAGTTCGCCCAAGCGACCGGTGAAAGCGTGCCAGAATTGAATCTCGGCGGCAGAAGCCGACGCCGTCCACACCGAAGTTGCAGCGACGGTAGCCGATAGTAAAAGTTTGCGCATTTTCATATTGTTATTCTCCCAGATTCGCAAGGGCTGCGGTCGTTCATCGACCATCTCGCCTCCAAAACATGGTCGCCACACGACACCGCTATGTCAACATTTGAACCGGATGAAAAATTGCCATTAATGCTTGCTCGTTTGTCGGGGCTTACGTCTTTGAGAACTGATATACGACTGGCCAAACGCGCACTGTTTTGCACCGTATTAGCCGTAAACAGCCCCCTAGTTTCTCGCCGGATCTTTGCGGGTGACAAGGCCTGCTATCGGCAAACTTAAGTGGTGGCTCATTTGTTGAATCTGTCTGCTATCCGGCCAGCGAGCCTTAGTCTGCAAGGTCAGCAGTCGACCGATCATGACAACCCTCTAACGTCCGTTACACGCGCCTAATGGGCGTTCGAAACAAAACTGCATTCCCGCAGAAAGCGGACATCGATGGTGGGTCGTGGCGAAGAGCTTTTATGATCAAGGGTGGGCTGCTCCAAATTGAACAACTTAGCAGTCAACACGACGAACTATCCTTGGTGACTGGGTATCCCGGAACTCGGAATGAGAGGCTTGGGTGGTTCAAGCCCTTAGCCAATTTTTTGAACCGTGCCGTATTACCACCGATAGAATTCTTGATCCGTCCAGTTGATGCGCTAGCACCTCTTGCAAACATAGCAATTTCTGCGACCCTAATAACAACGGCTTCTCGCAAATGGGTCCCCAAGAAAATGACGACGCGAAAATTCTACGCAGGGGAGCACTGCCGAAACATGACACCCAGACCGGCACCACAGACCGTTGCTCGATTGGCATATCTGATGTCGATCGCACTTGCGGGCGCTCTGTTTAGTCCCATCGCCGGTCAAAAAGCATTGGCGCAGCAGGGCGGCAGTCGCCCTCCACCTAAGGTCATCGTGGCGAAGCCGTTGACCGAGAGAATTATCGATTTCGATTACTTCACCGGGCAATTTCAAGCCCGCCAGACCGTGATCATTCAGGCGAGGGTCCAGGGTTATCTGCGTGAGGTCCATTTCGAAGAAGGGGCCGTCGTCGAAGAAGGCGACCTGTTGTTCACTCTCGATCCACGACCTTTCGAAGCCGAAGTTGCACAGGCAAAGGCCAATCTCGCTCTTGCAAACGCTGGCCGCGATTTGGCTGTCTCCAATGAAAGCCGAGCGAGTGAGTTGCTGCGGCGACGTGTTGGTACACAGTCCGATGCCGACACGGCACAGGCCGAACTGGCGCAAGCGCAAGCCAGCGTCGGTGTCGCGCAGGCGCAGGTGGATACAGCAGAACTGAACCTCAGTTTCTCCAAACTGACAGCACCTATTTCGGGTCGAATTTCAGCCGTTCGAGTGGATCGCGGCAACTTGGTGACCACCGCCAGTGTGCTGACCAATATCGTTGCGGTCGACCCAGTTGAATTCACTTTCGAAGCCTCGGAAGCGCAATATCTGCGTTATCAACGATTGGCGAAGGATGGTTCGCGTTCATCTTCTCGCAACTTCCAGAACGAGGTTTCCGTTCGACTGACCGGCGAACAAGACTGGTCCCGCAAGGGGCGGATGACCTTTGTGGACAACGTGCTTGATGCCAATTCCGGAACCATCGAAGGACGTGCAGTGTTTGATAACCAAGACCGTCTTCTGACGCCTGGTCTCTACGGACGGCTTCGCCTACCGGCCTCCGGCCTGTATGATGCGGTTCTTATTCCTGACGCTGCTGTGGTCTCCGATCAGAACAGAAAAATTGTCTATGTCGTCAACGATAAAGGTGTGGTGGAGAGCCGCGCCGTTCAGCTAGGCGAGTTGTTTGAAAATCTACGCGTGGTTCGCTCCGGCCTTACTGCTGAAGAGCGGGTAGTCGTTGAAGGCATATTGCGGGTACGCGCCAATGCACAGGTGGATCCAACCGAAAGGGAGCTGGAAATAGATCGCGACCGCGGCAAAGCCGACGGTCCGCAATCAACCGATCAGGAGGGTTAAGCCAAATGCTGTCGCGCTTCTTCATAGATCGGCCCATCTTCGCCACGGTGCTCTCCATCGTCATCGTGTTAATCGGCGCAATTTCCTATATCCAGCTTCCGGTTGCCCAATATCCAGAGATTGCCCCGCCTACAGTATCGGTGACGGCTACCTATCCGGGCGCATCTGCAGAGGTGGTGGCGGACACCGTGTCCAGTCCCATCGAGCAGCAGATCAACGGTGTCGAGGGCATGCTCTACATGCTGTCACAGTCCACCGGTGATGGCCGTGTTACAATTACCGTCACGTTTCAACTGGGCACAGATTTGGACGAGGCCCAAGTGCTCGTTCAAAATCGGGTATCGCTGGCTGAACCTCGGCTGCCTGAAATCGTGCGCGCATTGGGCGTGACCACCCGACAAAATTCACCGGATCTGATGATGGTGGTGCACTTGGTTTCGCCGGACGATTCCCGCGACCGGCTCTATATTTCCAACTATGCCTCTACCCAGATCACGGACCGGCTGACCCGCATTGGCGGCGTCGGACAGGTCACGATCTTTGGTGAACGAGCCTACTCGATGCGGGTCTGGCTGGACCCCAACCGCATGTCTGCACGCAACCTTACGGCTGGAGAGGTTGTGGCTGCATTGCGGGCCAACAACCTCCAGGTTGCCGCCGGTACGATAAACCAGTCACCAGTGCCTGTTGTGGGAGCTTTCAGGCTAAATGTCGAAACGCAAGGACGGCTGGCAACACCGGAAGATTTCGCCAACATCATCGTCCGCACGGGCGATAATGGCGAGCAGGTTCGCGTCAGTGACATCGGTAGGGTGGAGCTTGGTGCTCAAAACTATTCCGGCAACGGGTTCCTGGACGGCCGCACAGCGATACCCATCGGCATATTCCAACGCCCCGGCTCCAATGCGTTGGAAACATCGCAGCAGGTTATTGATCTGATGGAGCAGCTGTCGACCAGCTTCCCACCCGGTCTGGAGCATCGCATCGTTTACAATCCGACCGAGTTCATCGAAGAATCGGTCGACGCCGTCATCACGACAATTCTGGAAGCAGTGCTGCTGGTCATAGTCGTGATCATCGTGTTTTTGCAGTCTTGGCGCGCCGCGATCATTCCCATCATCGCAATCCCGATTTCGCTGATCGGTACATTCTTCGTGATGTCGAGCTTCGGGTTCTCGATCAACAATCTCACCCTGTTCGGTCTCGTGCTGGCGGTGGGCATAGTGGTCGACGATGCCATCGTAGTGGTGGAAAATGTCGAACGGAAGATCAATGAAGGAATGAGTCCTTACGAGGCCGCCAAGGACTCGATGAAAGAGGTTTCCGGCGCACTTATCGCAACCAGTTTCGTGCTCTTGGCGGTGTTTGTACCGACGGCATTCATCACCGGCATTACTGGTCAGTTCTTTCGTCAGTTCGCGGTTACGATTGCCACTGCCACAGTCATATCCAGCATAGTGTCGCTTACGCTGTCACCCGCCATGGCTTCACTCTTCCTGCAATCGAAGGAAGAAAAGGAGCGCGGACCAACTGGAGCTCTAGGCAAAGCCGGTGCTGCGATTACATGGCCTCTGCGGAAGGCTGGGGACGCGTTCAACTGGATGTTTGACCGGTTCACAGGCGGTTATGCGGCGCTAACCAGAGGGCTCATCCGTTTGTCGCTGGTGGTGCTGGCTGTCTATGGTGGACTACTCTACCTCACCGGCCAACAATTTGCAGCGGCTCCGCAAGGCTTCATTCCCGCGCAAGATCAAGGCTATCTTATCGCCGCTGTCGCTTTGCCGCCTGGGGCTTCGCTAGACCGCACGGAAGAGGTCATGCGACAAGCTGATGAGGTGCTGCGGGGCGTCGACGGTATTGCGAATACGATTGCGATTTCTGGCCTCGATGGAGCCACTTTTACACTGGCTTCCAATGCGGGCGTCTTCTTCTTGACGCTCGATCCCTTCGATGAGCGCGCTGGCAACGATCAAATGTCTGCTGGCGCTATTCAAGGTCGCGCGTTCGGTGCGGTACAACAGATCATGCAAGCGCGTATTTTCGTGATTGCACCTCCGCCTGTGCGCGGGATCGGCTCGCAAGGAGGCTGGAAACTCTATGTTCAGGACGCGCGTGGCCGAGGCCTGCCTGCGCTGGAAGGTGCCATTGGTGAAGTTGTTGCAGCTGCAAATCAGCGCTCGGAACTGGCAGGTGTCCGTAGCCAGTTCGACACGCGGACGCCTGCCCTCTTTGCAGAAATCGACCGCGTGAAAGCCCAGAAAATTGGTGTGCTGCCGCGGGATCTTTACGAAACGTTGGAGGTCTATCTCGGCTCGGCCTTCGTGAATGATTTCAATTTCATTGGTCGCACCTACCGCGTCACGGCGCAGGCGGATGGCGTCTACCGTGATACTCCCGGCGATATAATGAGGCTGAAGGCACGTTCCAAAACAGGAAATATGGTACCGTTAGGTTCCATCGTAACGATCACCGACAAGACCGGCGCTTATCGCGTGCCGCGTTACAACTTGTTCGCAGCAGGTGCGATTCAAGGTGCCACGCAGCCCGGCTTCTCGACAGGCGAGGCCATCACCGCAATGGAAGAAGTGTTGGACGAAAATCTGCCTCTCGGCTTTTCCTACGAATGGACGGAATTAGCCCTGCAGGAAAAGCTCTCTGGCAACACCGCAATCTACGCGTTCATCGCCGCAGTCGTTTTTGTCTTCCTTGTCTTAGCCGCGCAGTATGAAAGCTGGATGCTGCCAATGGCTGTCGTTCTGATCGTGCCGATGTGCCTATTATCGGCAATCGTCGGCGTCATCTGGACAGGCCTAGACGTCAATATTCTGGTGCAGATTGGATTGGTGGTTCTTGTAGGATTGGCGTCCAAGAACGCAATTCTTATTGTCGAATTTGCCAAGCAAGCCGAGGACGAAGGCCGCCCGATCCGCGAAGCGGCCCGTGAAGCAGCCCGCCTACGGTTACGTCCCATTGTGATGACCTCATTTGCCTTCATTCTCGGCGTCGTGCCGTTGATGATCGCGACAGGGCCCGGAGCAGAAATGCGCCAGTCGCTTGGCACATCCGTTTTTTACGGCATGCTCGGCGTAACTGTCTTCGGCTTACTGTTCACACCCGTATTTTACGTGGTCTGCCGCGTCATCGGCGACTGGACCAGCGGTTTGCTGGGTAGAGCACCTTACAAACAAAACCGAGAGCCCTCGCTACCGTGGCAAGAGCCTTCAAATACTAACCAATGAACTACCGAAGGCAGCTAAGGTCGGTTTCAGGTGTTGTCAGAGGAACGTTCTCGAGATCGGTGTCGACCGTTTAGCGTCTTGCAATGACCAATCGCTTGCCCGTTCGCTATTTCAAAATATCATCAGAGGCCATCCGGGCAGCCGTGATGATGTGTGTCCGATTCCCGCTCTCGCTGCGGAACGCCGAGGACCTGTTACATGAGCGCGGCATCAATATCAGTCACGAAACCATCCGCTTCTGGTGGAACAGATTTGGTCCAATGTTCGCAGGTGAAATCCGCAAAAGACGCGTCCAGAAGATGAGTGTCCATTCACATTTGCAGTGGCATCTGGACGAAGCCTTCGTAAGGATCAACGGGGAAAGGCACTACTTGTAGCGGGCTGTAGATCACGAAGGCTAGGTTCGAGAATCCTACGTTACCAAACACCGAGATCGCAGCACGGCATTGAAATTCCTCAGGAAACTTCCGAAGTGTCACGGCCGACCATATTTTTATCGTGACGGACAAGCTGCGGTCTTACGCTACGGCCATGAAAGTCATCGGGAACGCTGCAGAAATTCGCATCAATCCACGCCTCCGTCCACAACCACTTCAATCAGCAACGTCATCTCACCAGTCGCTATTATTTCAAGGCAAACCGCGATGTTGCTTGGGTGAATGGCAGCAGCTCAGCGCGGCTTGAAGATCCCCGACGCAGATCTAATCCGAACTCAACTTAGTTTGTCTTAAAACGCCTCCGCGCGATCTCGCGTCGGTTCTTGTCCATGAACATCTCCTTCGTCCCAAGGTTGGGAGTTAAACAGAGAATGTTCCGCCAGTACCGACATTCTTAAAAGGAACATCGAGCGGCGTTTATGTGCAATCTTTTGCGGGGTACGTGATTGCTATCTCAATGAAACATAATCGAATAACGCTTTGCGAGCCTTCGTATTAAGCAAACACGAGAAAACGGCACTAGTATAAAATTTTATCGTGCCCCACACTGTCTCTCCCAAAGCGTCACCTCGGCTCGAATTCTTTCGTGACGATGTCGCTTTGACACAGCTAGGGAGAAAAACATGCTGAGAAGAACACTGTTGAAAACCGCCGCCGCGATGGCACTTGCAGCCTCGACAAGTCTGGCCATGGCGGCCGAATTATCCGGTCCCGTCGATTACGTCATTCCATTCGGTCCAGGCGGTGAATCCGATATTTCTGCACGCATGCAGCAATCCTTCTTCAAGGAGAAATTCGGTCAGGATCTGGTCATTTCCTACAAGCCCGGTGGTGGCGGCGCAGCAGGTTGGGCTTCGCTCAACGGGCTGAACGCGGACGGCCAGACCATCATGGGCGTGAACCTTCCTCATATCATTATCAAACCGGCGCAGAAGGATGTGGGCTTCAAGACAGACGATCTGAACACGTTCCATATGTTCCATTACACACCCGACGCCATCGTGGTGAAGGCTGACAGTCCATACATGTCCCTGAAAGATATCGTCGACGATATGAAGGCCAATCCCGGCCAGGTCACCATGTCCGGTTCGGGCAAGGCATCTGCCAACCATCTTGCCCAGATCAAGTTCGATAAGCTGACCGGCGGCAAAACCACCTACGTGCCGTTCAAGGGCACCGGTGCGTCCGTCACGGCGCTGCTTGGCGGTCAGGTGAAGGCGCAGTGGGGATACACAACCGTGGGCGCTGCACAGGGTGAAGCCGTGCGTATGCTCGCAGTTGCCATGGAAGAACGTCATCCGCTGTTCCCCGACGTGCCGACCTTCAAGGAGCTTGGCTACGATATGGTGGGGGGTGCCTATCGAGGTATCGCGCTGCCCAATTCGGCAACGCCTGAAGTCACCAAAATGTGGTCCGACATGGTCAGCGAGATCAATGCCGATCCGGCTTTCCGCCAGAAGATGCTCGACGGTGGCTTTGCCATGCTCGATGTTGACTCTGCTGGTATGGCCGACTTCATGGCAGGCAAAAAAGAGGAATATCTGAAGGACGCGCGCGAAGCAGGCCTCATTCAGTAAACTCTCGACTGCCGGACTAATGGAGCCTATCTGATGGAACTTAGCCATATCGCCGCCGCGTTCACGCCGTACAACTTTCTATTGGCGTTGTTGGGCGTGGTGGCGGGCACCGTCATCGGCTCCATACCTGGGCTAACGGCCACCATGGCGGTGGCCGTCCTCGTCCCGATCACCTTCTCCATGGACCCCGCTTCGGCGTTGATCCTGTTGGGGGCGATCTATACCGGCGCGATTTATGGCGGCGCCTATGCCGCCATTCTTCTCAACACACCCGGCACGCCGTCTGCCATCGCCACCACCTTTGACGGCTACCCTATGGCCAAGCGCGGCGATGGTGATTTGGCTGTCGCAATTGCCTGCTACGCATCAGTGGTGGGGGGCATGGTTGGCGCGGTAGCGCTACTGTTCATCGCGCCGCCACTATCTTCTGTGGCGCTTGCCTTCGGACCTATCGAATATTTCTGGCTGTCTATTTTCGGCCTGTCTCTCATCGCCTCACTCTCCACCGGCAACCTGATGAAAGGTCTTGTAGGCGGCGCTTTCGGCATGATCCTATCGACGGTGGGCGTGGCAGAAATTTCTGCCGACATCCGCCTTACGTTCGGCAGCCAGACGCTCATCAGCGGCTTCGGCGTCGTGGGCGCGTTGATCGGCCTCTACTGCATTCCCGTTCTCATCGACCTTGTGGCTACGCCGGACCGGCATCTGAAAGTGGAAAACGACGTCAAATCCGTTCGCATCGGTGAGGCGGCTGGTATCGCTTGGCGCTCTAAATTCAATCTCATTCGCTCTTCTATCATCGGCACATTGGTGGGCATCTTGCCCGGCGCGGGTGGGTCGGTAGCGGGGTTGGTGGCCTATTCAGAAGCCAAACGCAGCGCCAAGCCGGGCCAGAAATTTGGCGAAGGCGAACCCGACGGCATCATGGCGACAGAAGCCGCCAATAACGCCACTGTGGGCGGCGGTTTTATTCCCACGCTGGTGCTGGGTATTCCAGGGACACCGCCGGACGCTGTCATCCTCGGCGCGCTGCTGGTGCAGGGCGTCCGTACGGGGCCTGCCCTGTTCGAAACCGGCGGCTCCATCGTCTACACCTTCATCTATGGCCTCATCATAGCGACCATTTTGATGTTGCCTGTGGGCCTGTTGATCGGCCGCTACGCCTATAAATCCATCGTTACCATTCCCAAGGCGGTACTGGTGCCGCTGGTGGGCTTCATGACGTTGATCGGCACCTATGCCATCCGCAACTCCATCTCCGATGTCGTTATCATGCTGGGGCTCGGCGTGTTCGGCTGGGTGGTGGGGCGCTTCGGTTTTGCCGCATCTCCCATCGTGCTGGGCCTCATTCTGGGGCCAATCGCAGAACAGGGCTTCGTGCAGAGCTGGACCATCGGCGCGGCCACTAACAATCTCGCCGGCATGTTCTTTGGCAGGCCAATCTCACAAGCAATCGTGGCCTTCACTCTGTTGTCGTTGTTCTATCCAGCTTTCAAATTGTGGCGGGAAAAAAGACGAACAGAAGCAGCAGGAGTGACCAATGCTTGATGGCGACAAAAGGCAGGGCGGCGCACGCACAGGTTCCCTGCTCATTTCCTCTTTTTTCGTGGTCGCGGGCATCGTCGTGCTTTGGGACACGCAAAGTTACAGCGATTCAGACTCCCAAGTCTTCCCGCAAACGGTGGCTATCGTACTCATCATCTGCGCCACCATCTCGCTTCTCACGTCATGGCTGAAGGGTGAGAGCGAAGGAGGCTTTGGCGAAGGCATATGGTGGCGGCGCGTGTTGCTCGTCGCCTCACTGCTGCTAGCGTGTTTCCTCATGCCCTATATCGGCTTTTTGCTAGCCGGGATCGTTGCCTTTGCGGGCGGGTTAATCGCCGCGATGCACGACCGCTGGACGATAACGAAGGCCCTGCTTTACGGCGGCTCTGGCCTAGTGGTGATGACCGCCTTCTATACGTTGTTCCGCTACGTCTTGCTGGTCCCGCTGCCGTAAAGCTTTCTCATTTTAGTTCACACAATTGGGCTTTTACCCTTAGCTCCGCTACGCGGGAGTAGCGCATGAGCGTCGGGGCGACACTCGATTGCATGTCGGTTTCAACAAGCGCTCTAAACAGCCAGCTCGCGCATCACGGCAATCAGGTCTGACTTCCCCTCAAAACCGATGCCCGGTAGATCAGGCATGGTGATGTGGCCATCCTCCACACTCACACTATCGGGAAACCCACCATAGGGCTGGAACAGGTCCGGATAACTTTCATTGCCACCCAGCCCCAAACCGGCAGCAATGTTCAACGACATCTGATGGCCTCCATGTGGAATGCATTGTCTACGTGACCAGCCGAACTGCTGCAGTATGTCCAGCGTGCGCAGATATTCCACCAACCCGTAGGATAGGGCGCAGTCGAATTGCAGAAAATCCCGATCAGGTCTCATGCCACCATAGCGGAGCAAATTGCGCGCATCTTGATGGGAGAACAGGTTTTCGCCGGTGGCCATGGGTGCATCGTAGAATTCCGACATGGCGGCCTGCAAAGCATAGTCTAATGGGTCGCCGATCTCCTCATACCAGAACAGCGGATAGTCACGCAGCATCTTGGCATAGGCGATGCCGGTTTCCAGATCAAAGCGACCATTCGCGTCCACGGCCAGCTGCGCTTCGGTGCCGATTTCATCTAACACTGCTTCAATGCGGGCGCGGTCCTCATCAAGCGTCGCGCCGCCAATTTTCATCTTCACCACGGTATAGCCACGGTTAAGATAGCTGCGCATTTCAGCGCAAAGCGCGTCATTGCTCTTACCGGGATAGTAGTAGCCGCCCGCCGCATAAACGAACACACGCGGCTCTGCCTCGCGCCCTTCGCGCTCCGCCAACATGCGAAACAACGGCTTTCCCTCAATCTTTGCCACGGCATCCCATACCGCCATATCGATGGTGCCGACGGCAACTGAACGCTCACCATGACCGCCCGGCTTCTCATTGGTCATCATCACATCCCAGATCCGGTGTGGGTCAAGATTGCTGCCCTCATCATTCAGCAAGCTATCGGGCTCGGTCTCCAGCACACGGTCCCGAAACCGTTCACGGATAAGCCCGCCCTGCCCATAGCGACCATTGGAGTTGAACCCATATCCGACGACGCGCTGCCCATCGACAACCACATCCGTAACCACCGCCACGAGACTGGTGGTCATCTTCGTAAAGTCGATAAACGCATTTCGAATAGGCGATGCGATTAGTTTTGAAACTTCACAAATGTCTATTACGCGCACCGCTTGTTCCCATTCACCAGATGGTTTGGATCGGGAGATACCAATACTCGATAAATGTTGCTTGAGCGATAAAATTCACAGGCTGAATAACTGTCGAGTGATGGCTTCCGCAGTTCATTATTGAACAACTGACGGGGTGTGAATAGCTCGCATTTGGCAAGTGGTGTTTTAACGTTTCTGCAGGCTAGTTGATTAGCGCGGCCATGCGTTCTGAGTTTGCCTCGAACGCTGAACCGCCTGCCGCGAGCTTACTCGCGTTACAATCCTATCAGCCAGGTAGTTAGCCGATAAATATCATGAACTCGTCCAGAGTCTTGAAACCGATCAAAGTGTGCAGCCGGACCACGAGCATGAATTATTATCGGTTATCGGTCGCAACACGCATCCAGGTTACCCGCAAATCGAACGCCTATGCGGGTTTGCTGAACTTCACGGTGTCATTGTTGCTGTGTGAGTTGAATGCGGATGCTCCGCACACTTCATCCAACACACACGCTACCGGAAAGAGTCTGGCATCAGCGTCATCGGCAACCACAGCGCGATCTGCGGCAACAGGATGATAAGCATCAGGATCAGAAGCATCGGGGCAAGAATGGTCAGAACGTTGGGCAGCACCTTAACGACATTCACCTGCCCAATCGCTGCGGAGATAAGCAAACACAATCCGTAAGGTGGGGTTACAAGGCCGAAAGCGAGCGACACGATACCGATGATGGCAAATACGACCGGATCAATACCCACTGCAGTCGCGACCGGCAGCAGCACAGAACCAAGAATGATGATCGCGGGAATGGCGTCAATGAACAGACCGAAGAACAGAAACAGGCAAGCAATAGCAATTGCTGTCGCAACAGGCCCGAATTCCATGGTTCCCATGAAATCAACGATCAACCGGGGCACATTGTAGAAGGCTAGCATCCAGCCGAAGGCTGATGCCGTGCCGATAGCAAAAAGCGAAATGGAAGCGAAGCGACCCGTCTCATAGAAGATTCCGCCAAGATCATGAACCGACACGGTGCGATAGACAAAGACGCCTAGCAGCAGCGCGTAACCCGCCGCGATGATGGCGCTTTCTGTAGGCGTAACGAGACCGGCCACAATACCGCCGATCACAAGAACCGGTGTGAGGATAGCAAGGGCAGCACCTTTGAATGCGACCCAGAAGTCGTTGAAGGTAGGCCGCGCCACAATCGGATAGTCGTAGATTTTCGCATAAGCATAAACTGTACCCATCAGCGCTGCGCCGATCAAAAAACCCGGTATGGCACCGGCGAGAAACAAAGCTCCCACCGACACCTGCATCACGCCACCCCAGACGACCATCAAGATACTGGGTGGGATGATGACGCCCATCACTGAGGAGCAAGCCGTCAGTGCGACGGCAAAACGCACGTCGTAACCCTCTTTCACCATAGCGGGAATCAGGATTTTACCGCAGCCTGCAGCGTCGGCAGTGGATGAGCCGGATATACCTGCAAACAACATTGAGACGGCGACATTCACATGCCCCAAACCGCCGGGCATCCAGCCGGTCAACACTCGGGCAAGAGCGATCATCTTGTCGGTGATCTTGCCGGAGTTCATCAGGTTGGCGGCCAGAAGAAAGAACGGCACAGCCAATAGAATGAAGGAATTATAGGACTGGAACATCCGGTCGAGAATAATGAATGGCGTAAGGCGTATATCCAGCATGACGATAGGTATCGTCGCGATACCAAGGGCGAATGCTACCGGAACGCGGATTAGGATCAGCAGTAGAAAGCAACCAACAAGGATGGCGCATGCCAGACCCGTGGAAACGATCATCGGATTAACTCCGCGCCGGTTCGATATTCAGCCACGGCCTCGCTCAACCGATATCCGGCAAACAACGCCCAAACGAAACCTGCAAGCGGCACAGAAACGTAAATCCATAGGAGATTAGCGCGCATCATCACCGAACTCTGGATAGAACCGATCTTGGCATATTCGATGCCGTACCATGCGAATAACACCGCAAAGACCATGACGAAGACGAGAATAATACCTTTTTGAACCAGCCGCCCGAGAGGGCTTCTAGCATCAGGAGTGACCGCTACATCGAAGTGCGTTCCCTCCCACACCGCGACCATAGACCCGATCATCACGATCCAGACGAAGATGAATGTGGCGAGTTCTTCGGTCCACAAATAGATAGGAATAATGCCCGTGTAACGAGAGATGACCTGCATGCCTACTGGAATGGCTAGTGTCGCCATTAGGAAGCCGAGCAGAATCTTCAAACCTGTACAAAGTGTTTCGAGTGCGTGTCCGAACATTAGAACCGTCCCTGATAACGAAGAACGGGTCTCCGAGGTAGAAATCAAGGGCGCTAGTTGAAAGAGCGCCCTTGATATTTTGGACTACATGCCGCGAACAGCGGTCAACAGATCGCTGGCGTTAATCTCTGCCGCAAAAGCGTCCTGAACCGGGATCACCATTTCCAGAAGCTTATCACGCCCCTCGAATTCAGACACTTTGATCTGGCCAGCATCGACCATTTCCTGAAGCTTGATGCCATCTTCGCGGGATTCAAGCTCCCGACCAAATGCACCAGCTTCCGATCCAGCTTTCTTAATTGCCGCCTGAAGCGCTTCCGGCAGTTTGCGGAAGCTCTTACCGCTCATCACAATTGGACGAACTGTGATCGTGTGCTTCGTCAGCGTGACGTTTGGTGCAACCTCGTAGAACTTGAGGTTCTGAATGCTGGCAGCTTCGTTCTCAAAACCAGCAATCACGCCGGACTGGATGGCGTTGTAGACCTCGTTATAGGCGATAGCAGAAGGGGCTGCCGTCAGCGCTGCGAAGATCTGCGCTTGAATTGGCGCGCCCATGACCCGCATCTTGTGACCGGCCAATTCATCGAGATTGGTGATAGGCTTGCTGGACACCAGGTTGCGAACGCCACCGCCAGTGTAGCCTATGACCATGATGTCGGCGTTCTTTTCAAGCTCGGCTTCAAGAGGGCCAAATGCATCGCTGGAAAGAACTTTGTTCCAGTGATCAAGATCGCGGAAGAGGAAAGGCATGTCCATCAGTGGAATGGATGGCGCAAATTTCGCCATGTTGGACGGAGCCATGATGGTGTAGTCGATCGCAACACCCTGCTGCAGGAAATTGACGTAGTCTTTTTCCACGCCCAGCTCGCCGTTAAGGCGAAGGTCGAACTTGGTCTCACCGTCGTAATATTGATCAACGAGTTCAGCGAATTTCACCATCGTCTTGGTAAATGCGTGGTTTTCATCGAACATGCTTGCGCCACGCAATGTAACTTCTTGCGCGTGAGCGGTAGGTGCGAAAGCTGCGCCGGTACCGGCTGCAAGTGCGAGGCCCAAAGCCAAGCCGAGCGTCTTGCGTTTCATTCCATCGAAATTGAGCATGTCTATTTCCTCCCAAAATAATAAGTCGCCAACGAAAGCGGTAGCGACGTGTCCGATTTTCCAGACTGCGGTGATCGTAGCGAGAGAAAAGGCGTGACGTCAATCAAAATGCAGACTAGTATGCTAGTTATGGTAAGCATATTTTATCTAGCGGACCGAAGTTTCGTCACAGTACGGCGAAAGAGGGCACCTAGCCCGAGCTGCTCACAGTTCAATTCCCTCCGCTTGCGGTGTAGAGAAGGGCGGAACTTTCGCCGTTGCCATGTACGAATACGAAATGGAAAGCCCAATGAACGTCCAATTGATTGATGGCGAAACAAAGCGGCGCACCAGCGCGGACGAAGTTTTTCGTAAACTGAAGTCCGACATCATTTCTATGCGCCTTACACCAGACACCAAGTTGTCCGAGGTTGAGATCGCAAAAAGGTGCAATGTTTCACGGCAACCTGTCCGGGAAGCTTTTATGCGGCTGGGCAACCTGAAGCTTCTTCAAATCGTTCCACAAAAAGCGACGCGTGTGCGACGGATATCACTAACAGAGCTTGAAAATTCACGTTTTATTCGGGCCGCAGTTGAAATTGAGGTGGTACGTCAGGCTTGCGTAAGCGCCAACGACACTGACCTTGGAAACATCGCGAGCAATCTGAAGCTTCAAGCTGCTGCGGTTGAAGAGTGTGACCCCGCCCTGCTGCACGGTTTAGATTACCAATTCCACAGCCTCATCTGTACCGCTGCCGGGCGACCTACAGCTTTCCAGACAATCTCTGAAAACAAGGCGCATACGAACAGAGTTTGCACGCTGGAATTGCAAGACGCAGACAGCATGGCTGAGGTTCTGGCAGGCCATACGGATATGTTTGAAGCTATTTCACGTGGCGATATAGAAGCTGCAGTGACCGCCACACGAGTTCATCTGCGTCATCTCGACAGCACTATCGAACATGTGCAGGAAGCCTATCCGCACTTCTTCGAAGACTAGTTTGAAACGCGGTAACGGACGTTAGCCGCGATTGACACACCCCTATATCTACCATACCAGTTTGAGTTAGCGCCGAGCAAATTTGGCCCTCATCGGGATGATAGAACACATGAACATGAACGGAAAAACAGCGATCATCACCGGTGGCGGGCGTGATATTGGCCGCGCCTGTGCCATGCGATTGGCCAAAGAAGGCGCAAGCGTTGCCATCAATTATCACTCCAGTAGTGAAGGCGCAGATTCTGCGGTAGCGGAAATCACCAAAGCAGGTGGCAAAGCGTTCGCGCTGCAAGGCGACATGACCAAGGCTGACGATGTGGCCAAGCTGGTCGCTGAAACTCGCTCCCAATTTGGTGACGATATTGGCATTCTCGTCCACGTCACGGGTGGCCTCGTGGCGCGCAAGACCATCGCTGATATGGAAATCGACCACTGGAATGCAGTGATGGATCTTAATGTCACATCACTCTACCTGCTTGCAAAAGCTGCAGTGCCTCACATGCCCACTGGCAGCAGCATCGTAACTTTCGCATCGCAGGCTGGACGCGATGGCGGCGGACCGGGCGCAATTGCCTATGCAGCCTCCAAAGGCGCAGTCATGACAATGACGCGCGGTATGGCGAAAGAATTTGGGCCAAACATTCGCGTCAATTCGCTTTGCCCAGGTATGATCGATACCGACTTCCACAACGTCTTCACGAAAGACGAGGTTCGGGCCAACGTATCAAAAGCCGCTCTGGTCAAACGTGAAGGTACGTCAGATGAAGTTGCCAATCTGGTAGCGTTCCTAGCCTCAGACGAATCGTCCTTCATGACCGGCACCTGCCTCGACATCAACGGCGGCATTCTCTTCTCATAAGCAGCTTATAAACGCCCGTGTTATGGTCATTGGCGCATAGCGTTTTATCTGACCAAATTTTGCTCATCGGCGTAAGCTTCGATGCGGTCGAGATCCATTGTGTAACTTACTTCTGCAAGTCCGGTGCTCATGCTTTCAACGCGCAGGGTGCCTATTGCTTCGAAGGGCTCCCACATTTCGCGAACTTCGACAGGTTCTTTCGTTTCAACAAGCACGATCTGGTTTGCCGGTGGGGCTGGAACGTGGATGCATGCACCAACGTAAGGAACGAGCAGGAATGTGCTCGTTTTACCCTGCTCGACATTCAATGGTGTCATGTAGCCTGCAAGCTTCACAGCCGTATCTGCAAGATCTTGTCTGCCAGAGGCTGCAGGTGCCGGCATCATCATCATTGCCATCGGTCCGCTCATTCTACCGGTTTCGGAAGACGGAAACGGCGAGGACTGCATGTGTAGAAAATCCAGATCCACTTGTGGTGGCGCAAAATCGCTTTCCCCATCAGGCAGCAAATCTGACCAGCCCAGAACTTTTGGGTTGGCGAGATCAGGCGAGGACTTTGCCGCTTTCGCTTCGGTGTTGAAAACAGATGTGTCATCGGTGCCTTGGTGGCTAACAATCAAAGCTCCGCCGCCCAAAATAACAGAGGTCACCAGAAACAGCCCGGCAGCGGTTATCTTCATTGGAAACACTCCATTGTGTGCAGGCTGCTTAGGTTGTCGCGCCCAAACCTTCGCCCAGGCTCATACGGTAAGCACGCCAGGCGGGCAGCAATGCGGCGACTATGCTGGACGCAAGAATAGCAGCAAGAACCGCAATGTCGCCTGAAGATAACGTGAGCGGCAGATCAAGACCATAGTTTGCCCGCAACCACCCTGCTGCAAGAGGTGTGGCAATGGTGACGATAAGCACGCCAAGCACGAGGCCCGCCAACGTTACGAGCGCGGACTCAGCGACCAACAGGCCAGAAATAACGAGCGGTCTTGCACCCAGCGAGCGCAGAATGGCGATTTCGCGCCGCCGCTGTTCCAGTGTTGCCAGAATGGTTGCCACGAGACCAATAATAGAGGTGAGCACGACCATGAAGGCCACCGCCGACAGCGCCCGTTCTGCTGTGCCGATGACGCCCCATAGCTCCTGAAGCGCAACACCGGGCAGCACCGCAAGCAGCGGTTCTTGCCGGTAATCGTTTATCGCGCGGGCGGTGCGAAAGACTGATAATTTGCTCTTCATCCCCACCAGCAATGCCGTGATGGCCTCTGCTTCCAATTCACCTGCAGCAGCACGTTGGCGTAACACATCAGCAGGTGTTGTGTTGCGGGCACGGGCACCGGTGGACCAGTCCACATGGATAGCGGTGATCGCCGGCAGCGACACGTGCAGCGAGCGATCCACCGGCGTTCCGGTGGGCGCAAGAATGCCCGATACGGTGAACGGCAGATCATCATGGGTTACCAGTCCTGCGCGACCCAACCCGTGCGCGACCACCACGCGATCTCCGATCACATAGTTCAAAGCGTCAGCCACTTCAGAGCCGAGCACAACGTCGAACAAATCACCAAACGCAGCACCCTGCGCCAGCTCCAGCTTGCGGTCCCGACCATAGCGGTAGCGTTCGAAATAGGCATCATTGGTGCCGACCACGCGGTAACCGCGATAGGAATCACCCAAGCTCAGCGGCACAGTCCAGGCGACATCTGCAATGGTTTGAATATCACGGACGGATTGCATGGTGATGTTGTTAGTGGCGTTGCCAATGCGGAAGACAGAGTAAAGCATCAACTGCACGCCACCGGAGCGTGCGCCAACGATGAGATCTGTGCCAGAAACGGTGGACGAGAAGCTTTGCCACGCACCTACCCGCAGGCGTTCGACGGAGAGATAAAGAACCGTAGAGACTGAGACGGCCAGCACAACAAACAGCACTGCGAGCCTGCGCGACCAAAGCGAGGCAACTACCAATCGCAGCAGCAGACGCAGTTTGCTCATGCCGCTTGCCCCATTGAAATTTGCGCGACGTCACACAAATCAATGGCTCGCTCGAACCGTTCGCCGATAACGGGATCATGGCTGACCATCAGCAACGAAGATCTTGCATCATCGACGCAGGTGAAGAGAACATCGAGGAAGGCGTCACGGGTTTCACCATCCAATGCGCTGGTAGGTTCATCAGCTACCACGAGGGCAGGTTTACCAAGCAGCGCGCGGGCGATGGCAACGCGTTGTTGCTGCCCCACCGATAGCGCGCGGGCCGGAACATTGTGCAAATGCGCCTGCACGCCCAGTTGCTCCAGAAGGTCGCGGGCATCGTCGATATTGTCTTTCGATTCCGCCGCACGGCCAAAGGCCAGCGGCAGTAGGACGTTGGACAGCGTGTCGAGATAGGGCAGCAGATTGAATTGCTGATGGATGATCCCGATTGCACCCGCACGCAGCGCATCGCGGCCAGCAGCCCGTTTGGGCATGAGCTGTCCGGTGATGGAGATTTCGCCAGTGTCAGCTGCCAACAAACCCGTTGCGAGCGACAGAAATGTTGTCTTGCCGGAACCCGATGGTCCACGCAGAAAAACACGTTCGCCAACGCCAAGGTCAAACCGGTCGATCTGCATGGCAAAGCCCGTTGACGGGTAGGTAAAACCGACGCTGCTCATGGCAAGCGTCGGCTTTATGTTTGCAGCTGGCATCGGTTCGCTGGCCCGGATCACAGTCGTCTCATGGTCTTTTCATAATTGGGGCAGCATTGGCGATTTAGCTGGCCGGTGCAAACGTGACAGTTGGCGTATCCGCTTCCAGTTCAGCACTACCCTGTCCGCCCGGCGCAACGTAGTCCACATCGATTTCCTCAATGGATGGGTAGAGCGCAAAGAGATTGGTTTCCATGCTGCCGAGCGCCGCCATGTCAGAACAATTGAACGTATACGACGCTTCAAATTCATTGTGATCACCATGCTGATGAAGTTCCACATCAGACGATTTTACGGTGCAACCTGCGGCGTCTGGAAAGGTGAACACAGAGCCTGCATCGGAAAGCTGCTTGGTGGCAGCGTCGACGGCTGCTTTCTCTTCATCGGATTTGGGAGCGTATTCAAAACCTACGATACTCTCACCGGGGGCTTCCAGCGCAATGGTCATCACGTTTTTCTCAATCGCGATTTCCATTTTCACGTGACCATGTTCATGGCTATCGAGTTCGCGCTTATCTTCAGCATAGAGCGGGACAACGCCAATGGTTAGCGCTGCAATGGCGGCAATAGCGATGACTGGTGCTTGCACGGGATAAATCCTGTATTGGGGAGAGGCGCGATATTGGTATGTCGTAACAAATTTAATTACAATAGAGGCCGTTTTGGGTTTTACGGGCGATTGATGTGAAGACAAATTCTCAATTGAACGTTGCTTTGCACACGCTGGGCCATATCGCGGCATCGGCTGGCGAACCCATGACCAGTGAGCAGTTGGCGTCCTGTGCTGGCACGAACCCTGTGGTGGTGCGACGCATTCTTGGTGTGCTGCGACGGGCCGATTTGTGCGTGTCAGCACGTGGGCGCAGCGGAGGTTGGACTTTGACCAGAGGGCCTGCCGAAATCACCTTGGGTGATATCCATGCAGCGCTAGCGCCACCTGAAACCGAAGACGCCCACACTCACACCTGTAAAATTGCCGGTCGTCTCGATGATCGCCTCGACCAAGCGCTCAAACGCGCCAGCCGCAGTATGCGTCAGGAATTAGACCGTACGACCTTGGCTGATTTGGTCTAGGCAGGTCTTTTTACAGAACAGAAAATCTGCCGCGATCAATTTTTCAGCTACAGCAAGGGCGTTTCAATTGCTGTACAGCCCCAGATTTTATGGAAGCATTCTCTCCTAACTTTGAACCAATGAGGTCACTCCGGCCAAAACTAAATTTAGTGACGATATCAACCGTGATCCGGTGACTCAGAGTTGAGATCTTCTTCTGCCAATCAAATAAATTCCCTACAATCTGTCAGGCTTAAACGTCCGTCACCTTCTGGTTCGAGCATGTAAAAGTGTCAGTGTCTTCTGCGAACGACATAACCGATTAAAAATCACGAAGATCGCGTTCACTCGATAGATTACAACTATCAGTCACAGGTTACATCTCTAATTCGCTTGTAAAGGTAAGATTTTACGCTACTTTCCGCGTATTCTGGGAGGAACCATGAGCGACAATCTTCGCCCTTGGACGGCATTTTATGGCCCGTCTGTACGTACTGAAATCGAAAAGGCGCAATACCGCACGGTCGGTGATATGATCAGCGCCATCGCGCAGATGTATGACAAGAAACCGGCTTTCACGACCTGTTTGCCGAACGGCATGAACGGCACACTGACGTTCCGTCAGGTCGAAGAAATGTCAGATTCATTGGCTGTGTATTTACGTGAAACGTGCAGCTTGAAAAAGGGCGATCGTGTTGCACTGCAAGTGCCCAACGGTCTTTCGTTCCCTATCGCTGCCTTCGCCATTTTGAAGGCCGGTTGCGTGTTGGTGAACGTCAACCCGCTCTACACCGCCGAAGAAATGGCGCATCAATTCGACGACGCCGAACCACAGGCGCTGATTGTGGTCGATGTGTTTTCTGAAAAACTGGCAGAAGCCCTCAAGGCTCATCCTGTTCCCAACATCATCGTCACGCAGGTAGCGGAATTCTTCCCCGCCATGCCCCGCGGCATCGTACGATTGGTGCAGAAGCATTGGGACAAAACGCTGGCACCGATCACCGTGCCTCACACCCGTTTCCCGGATGCTGTCGATGCGGGTCGCAAGGCAAAGTCCACCGCCAACATTTCGGTTGCTGATTATCGCGCGGAGCTATCGGCCGACGACGTCGCCTGCCTGCAATATACCGGCGGCACCACTGGTGTTTCCAAAGGCGCGATGCTGACCCACAGCAACCTGATGATGAACATGGAACAAGCCATGGAAATGATCAGCGGCGTAGAAAAAGGCAAGGAAGTCGCGCTCACCGCGCTACCACTTTACCACATCTTCGCTTTCACGGTGAACCTACTCGGTTTCTACTATCTTGGTGCGCGCAACATCCTAATACCCAATCCGCGCCCACTTCAAAATCTCAAACGGGCGTTTGAGAATTATCCGATAACTTGGATGAGCGGCGTGAACACACTGTTCAACGGCCTGAGCAACGAGGTGTGGTTCCAAGATTCTCCACCCAAGCATCTCAAATTCGCATCCGCCGGTGGCATGGCGTTGCAAAGCTCCGTGGCGGAACGCTGGGAAAAAATGTCAGGTAAGCCGGTGCTTGAAGGTTATGGTCTAACCGAGTCTTCACCAGTCATCACGTTCAATCCCTTGGGCAAAACACGCGCCGGCTCCATCGGCATTCCAGTGCCGTCTACCGAGCTTCGTTGCCTCAATGAAGAAGGCAAAGAAGTGCCGCAGGGCGAAGCAGGAGAGCTTGCCGCTCGTGGACCTCAGATCATGAAGGGCTATTGGAACAAGCCAGAAGAGACAGCCAAAACCATGCTCGGCGACTGGTTGCTCACGGGAGACATCGGCGTAATGGACGCTAACGGTTATTTCTCCATCGTTGATCGCAAGAAGGATATGGTTCTCGTTTCGGGCTTCAACGTTTACCCCAACGAGATCGAAGATTGCCTCGTCACCCATCCAGGAATTCTTGAAGCTGCCGTCATCGGCGTGCCAGACGGCGCATCAGGAGAGGCAGTGAAAGCCTACGTGGTCCTCAGTGATCAATCTCTAAAGAGCGATGCCATCCGCGCTTACTGCAAGGACCATCTCACAGGATACAAGGTGCCAAAAATGGTCGAATTCCGCGAAGATTTGCCGAAATCCAACGTCGGAAAAATCCTACGCAAGGATCTTCGCAACGAAGAACTCGCCGCGCGCAACGCCGCTTAAGACTCCCCTCTTTTCTACGGTAAATATTCAAAATGGTCGGACAGTTCGAACAGGCAATTCTGGCATTGATGATTTTCGTCATCATGCTGGGCATGGGCGCATCGCTCACACCACGTGATTTCATGCTGGCTTTGAAGCGGCCTTACGGATTGATGATTGGTGTCATCTCGCAATACGGCTTCATGCCGTTCATCGGCTTTCTCTTGGCGATAACACTACCCGTGTCAGACCCGATTAAGATCGGCATCCTGATTATGTCGTGTATGCCGGGCGGCACCACGTCGAACATCTTCACCTATTTTTCGAAGGGCAACTTGGCGCTATCCGTTTTGATGACGGTCACATCAACGGTCTTTGGTGTGCTGCTCATACCCATCGTGCTCGTGGTTTATGCTGGTGCATTAGACGTAGATATTCCACGCGAAAACATCATCGCAACCCTTGTCCTTCTTCTCGTCCCGGTCGCGATCGGCATGGGTTTGCGAAAACTGAACGCCAATATAGGTGCGGTGACAGAATTCATGGGTTCCATGCTCGCCATCTTCTTCATCGTGTTTCTGATCGTCTCCTGGATTCCACGTAACTTTGCGTTTCTCATGGAAACCGGTTGGGCTACCTATGTTGCCTCAATCGCCATCGGCCTCATCGGCATAACGACCGGCTACCTATTTGCCAAAGCTTTGAAGCTCCATCCACGAAATGCACGCACGGTGGGTCTTGAAACAGGCATTCAAAACGGCCCGCTCGCAATTGCGATCATCGCATTCACGTTCACAGGAACCGAGCAACAAGCGATCAACGCCGTGCCCGTTCTCTATTCCCTGTTTATCGTGATCGTATCGACGCTGATCACGCTCTATTTCCGCCGCGCCAATACAGCCAGCGAACAGAAAATGCCGGACGGTCTGCTCTAGCTCAGGTTTATAAAGGCATGTCTTCTCGGAACGACCCTAACCGAGCAACTGTGAATAATGATTGCCTCTGGCAACTCGATGCAAAAATATAAGTCGCGTGATAACGCCCACTAGAATTGGCACATACCTTGCAACTCTCCTTGCAAGGGCCTGATGCAGATATAGCCTGTTTCATTTTGAAACACTTCTGCTGAAGGCGATGAACCAGAAGGGGACGGCACTGCGGCTGTTTCATTCCGGCAATGATGCGGCAGCAGCCTTGTTGGAATTACGAACACCGCACGTATCGCTCCATAACAACGGAGAGAAGCCATGAATGCGGTAACGGGTGACTGGGGCAACGTTTTCGACACAACGATCATCGGGATCCATCAGGTTATGATGGAAGATGGTCGAGTTTTGTATTGGGGAGGCGACGGCAACGGCAACGCTTTCTCCAACACGCAGAAATACGGTGTGTTCGATCCATCGACGGGCGAACATGAAATCCTTGAAGCAGATCACTTCGTGCGCATGTTCTGCGGCGCTGGTGTCGTCATTCCGGGCACCGACAAGGTTCTGATTGCAGGCGGCAATGGTAGCGGTGCAGCCGGTGGTCAGATTTTCGACTTATCGGATATGGAACTCGTCAAAGAGGGCGCCAACGATATGGCGAACGGTCGTTTTTACCCGTCGGTCGTATCGCTCTCCAGCGGTCAGGTCGTCGTAATGGGCGGCAACGGCAATGCAGATCTTCGCGGTACGCCTGAAATCTTCACGCTCGGCGAAGGCTGGCGCACGCTGGACGGTGCCAAGGACAATGACCTCGGTGCCAACTGGTGGTATCCGCGCAGTTGGGTGAACGATGATGGCGAGATTGTTTATTTTGCGATCAGCGCTGGCAATCAGAACGCAAGCTCCGGTAACGGCAGCACGAAAGAAGTCATGGCGCTCGATCCGTCCGGTGACGGCTCCATCCGCCAGATCGGCGAATTGCCTTTCGACATGGACGTCGCATCACCTTCTGCGATGTATGATGTCGGCAAGATCATCATCATGGCCGATGATGGTGACCTGTGGACCATGGACATCAACGCCGATACGCCGACCTTCGAAAAGGTCGCTGATCTAGGCGGTGACCGGAACAATTCCGACATGACCGTGATGGCTGACGGCCGCGTGCTCATCAACGGCGGCACCGAAGAAGGCAACAGTCAGGACCCGAACAAGGCGATTTTGGAATCCGTCATCTTCGATCCATTCACCGGTGAAGTGACCGAAGCCGACGCAGAAGCCGTTATGCGCCTCTACCACTCCTCCAGCATGTTGCTAAACGACGGAACGATCGTGTCCATGGGCGGCGGTGGCCTGAACGGCACTGTCGATTTTATGGATGCACAAGTCTACACGCCGGATTACCTCTACAATGACGACGGCACTTTGGCTGAGCGTCCCGAAGTGCTGGCCGCTCCGGAATCACTGGAGCCGGGTGACAGCTTCACCATCGAGATGGACGACACATCCGACCTCGCTCGCCTGTCTTTCGTGAAAACCGGTGCCGTGACCCACTCCATGAACATGGAATCGGGCCGTATGGACCTTGATTTCCAGATCATTGATGGGACAACCGTCGAAGTATCCCTGCCCGATAACGCCAACGTTGTTGGCGCAGGCAACTGGATGTTGTTCGCTATCGACGATGCAGGAGTGCCGTCGGTTGCGCCGATCATTTCCGTCGAGCCGACGCTGGCGCTCTACCGCGAACCCGGTGCGCTTGATCCGGTCGATGGGACGATCAATGTCGAATATTTCGCCGCAGATGCTGAAAAGCTCGACGACGTCGATTTTGACGGCACTCCGATCTTCACGGAAACCATCACGAAAATCCAAGAGGCCGGATCTGCTGGTGCGTTCTACGATGGCGGCCCCACCGACAAGTTTGCGGCGAAATATAACGGCGAATTCTCCGTCGCTCAGGCGGGGCAGTACACGTTCTACCTGAACTCCGATGATGGTTCCTCATTGTCCATCAATGGCCAACAGATCATCACAAATGACGGCCTTCACGCTGATGTCGAAAAACAGGCTACCATCCAGCTCGACGCAGGCACCCACACACTGGACGCGCGCTACTTCGAGCAGCAAGGCTTCGCAACCATGGAGCTCGATTGGAAAGGGCCAGACTTCGTGCGCGGTACCTTCGAGGTTAATGGCAAGGGTGTTGAAGAACCAGGCAATGTCGTCAACGACATTCCCAACGAGACACAGTATCTAACCGGAACAACCGACAGCGACACATTTGCTATAGACGGAAAGTCGTCCGACTACGGATGGGGAGCAACACAAGACGGCGAAGGCATCGTCGTCTGGGGACCGACAGGTCACGACCTGCTATACGATTTTGAGAAAATTACCTTCGCCGACAAAAGCGTTGAACTCAAAACGGAGACAGGCCCGGATGGCGGTGTCGTCGTACAGGACGACCCAACCCGGACCCAGTATGAGACCGGTACCGACAAGACGGACACATTCGTCATCGATGGCGCCTCTTCTAGCTATGGTTGGGATCGCACATTCGACAACGAAGGTATTGTTGTCTGGAACACTGCCGAGGATACCCACGACATTCTTTACGCCTTCGAAGAGATCCAGTTCACCAATGAAGTGATCGATCTGGAAGCAGACTTCGCATAAAATAACCAAGGGGCGGCCGGAGGTTTTTTTGGTCACCCCTTAATCTCACTTACTTGTGATTCTGAACCACCGAGTTCTTGCACGATCAACGAGGTCGAAACGGCAGTCACGACCGCTGAAGGCTAATAGCTGCGAGGCAGACCTAAAACGTGCTGCCCGATATAGCCCAGAACCATATTCCGCGAGATGGGTGCAAGTTTCAGCGGCAGCCCATCATGCAGCAGCAGCGATCATCTTTGCCATATTGGCTTCCTCAGTGACACGGTGCCCATAATCTATCGCGACGACTAGCTGGCCAGCATACGCAGGCTATACTGAGATATAGATGTGTCTTCAGTCATTTTCTGTTCACCTGAAGTTAGTGCTCGAGTTATCTCAGGCCACGCCGCCCCTGTGCGCCCACCCGGTGGTGCGGCCTTCGATCCAGGCCATGACGGCGTACATCGCGATGCCTTCGATGGCGAGCATAACGAGGCCTGCGAAAACCAACGGTACGTTGAATTGCGATTGGGCTGCCAGCATGAGGTGGCCAAGGCCGCTGTTGGCCGCAATGGTTTCAGCAATAACGGAGCCTACGAAAGCCAGCGTAATCGCGATCTTCAATGAGCCGAAGAAATAAGGCATCGAGCGTGGAATGCCGACTTTCCACATCACATCGAGCTTTGATGCCCCAAGGGCACGCAACACGTCCTCGGATTCCGGCTCTATGGTGGCAAGGCCAGTGGCGACGTTCACGACAATGGGGAAGAAGGCGATCAGGAAAGCTGTGACGACCGCAGGACCGGTACCGATGCCCATCCAGATGACGAGGATTGGCACAACCGCGACCTTGGGAATGGCATTGAAGCCGATCATCAATGGATAGAGCCCTGCATAAACGGCTTTTGACCAACCGATGGCCAGACCCAGTCCAAGGCCGAAAACGATGGCAAGGCCAAAGCCCAGCAATGTCGTGTAGAGCGTTTGCAGCGAATTCGACCAGATGGCTGGCCAATATTGTACGATAGCGCCAAAGATGACGCTTGGTGCTGGTAGGATAAATTTCGCGACGTCGAGCGCCCAAACCGAAAATTCCCAAACCAACAAAAACCCGATGGTCACCAACCATGGCATCAGCGTGAGCATGAGAGGCGACATGCCGGATTGGCGACGCGCGGCAGCGATAGCTGCGTCGTCCGGTTCATCGGAGACGGCTAGTTCGGTCATACGCCCACTTTCACACGCGCTTCAGCGATATGTTCACGCAGTTCCGATACAACATTGGAGAAGCTGCGCTCATACATGATGTCGAGTTGGCGTGGACGTTCAAATTCGACCGTACGATCGACTATAATGCGACCAGGACGGGCCGACATGACGAGCACACGGTCGGCAAGGAAAACGGCTTCGCGCAAATCATGCGTCACGAGAACGATGGTGACGTCGGTGTTGGCGTGAATATCACGGATCACACACCACAGCTCTTCCCGCGTAAAAGCGTCCAGCGCACCAAACGGTTCGTCGAGCATCAACAAGGCAGGCTCGTGGATAAGTGCGCGGCACAGGTTTGCTCTTTGCTGCATGCCGCCAGAAAGCTGCCAAGGGAACTTGTCGCCAAAACCCTCCAGCCCGACAAGTTTGAGCAGGTTTTCAGCCTTTGCCACGTATTCTGCTTTATTGGCGCGCAGTCGCGATCGGTGCGGTTTCACAATTTCCAGCGGTAACAAGACGTTGTCCAGCGTCGTGCGCCAAGGCAGCATTGTGGGATTTTGAAAAGCCATGCCGACAATTGAAATGGGCTTGGTGACCCGGTCTCCGGCAACAGTAATGGTGCCGACTTCGGGAATATGAAGGCCGGTCACGAGCTTCATGAGTGTCGACTTACCGCAGCCGGAGGGTCCAACCACGGCCACGAATTCACCTGCCGCAACAGCCATATTCAGACCCGCTACAGCCTTTGTGCCAGAGCCGCCACCATGACCACCATAGGTCATGTCGACTGCGTCGATTTTTACAAGTTCACCGCACATGTCGATGGGCCTAGAACGACCGCGCCTACTTGAGCATCCGGTCTTCTTTGGCTGGCAAATATTGCGCATCAAAAAGGCGCTCTGCGGTGATGTTACCTTTGAGGCCCATAGATGTAGCAAGCTGCCCAAGAGACGCTTTCATGCGGTCAGCATCAATGTCGCCCATGCCGTTTTCTTGAACGTGGACGGTGTTGATGTTCATGGAATTCGCCATACCCAGACGTTCGACTTCAATATCGGCATCCAGGATCTGGTTGCGTTTCAATACCGCGGCAACACCCTCTGCAGGGTCTGCGATTGCCGCTTTGAAACCTTTGGTCAAAGCCTTGATGAAGCCTTTGACAGCTTCGGGGTTTGCTTCGGCAAAATCGGTGTTGACCATGATCGCGTTGCCATAAAGATCGAGGCCGTTTTCAGACATCATGATTGGCACGATATCGTCTGCGGGCACGCCGTTGGCCTTCAGGTTCAGGACGGATGAGAATGCGAAGCCGAAGATCGCATCGACCTTGCCCTGTGCCAGCATAGGCTCGCGAACGGGGAAGCCGACGGATTCAATCTTGATTGCGGAATCGTCAATTTTGGCAGCATCTTTGAAGGCTGCCCACTGGCCGAATGCAGCATCCGGTGGCGGGGCACCAAGCGTCTTGCCTTCCAGCGATTTTGGATCGGACGTGATGCCCTGCGACTTACGACCTATGACGGCAAATGGTGGCTGATCATAAACGACCATCACAGCTTTCACCTTGGCAGCCACGTCCTCGTCGAGGAATTTGGCCAACGCATTGATATCGCCAAAGCCCAGATCGTAGGTACCGGTGGCAACACGTGGAATCGATTCCCGCGAACCAGCGCCGGAATCGATTGTGACGTCGAGGCCTTCTTCTTTGAAATACCCCTTGTCGAGTGCGAGGAAGAAGCCAGCGGACGGCCCTTCAAATTTCCAGTCCAGCGTGAATTTCACCGCAGTGTCGGCGGCTTGGGCGGGCAGCAATGCCGCCAGAGTGACCGCACCTGCAAGTGCAACTGACCGGAGGGAAAACGAACGACGAGTGAGAACAGACATAGAGCTTCCTTAATTCTGACGTCCAAGCAGGAGTAGACTGGCGATTTATCCAGTTTGCAGCAATTCGACGCGTACTGAGATTTTTGTTTGGCCGAAGATAGAGCAGACAATATTGGCAGGTCATGTGCTTATCGAGCAGCGCGCCGTTGCCGAAAACGCACCGCCTCGTTGCTGGCGAACAAACCCATAAAATCGGAGCGAGTTAGTAAGCAGAACAAATTTCATAATAATTCTTAGAACATCCGAATAAAACGGCACGCTGAAGTGTCATCTCCTTAGGAAGGCATTACGCCAACCTTATCGGGAGGACAGACACAATGACAATTTCACGCATAATCCGCACAACCGCCACTACGGCATGCCTTTTCGCAATGGCAATCACTGCGCCGATACACGCTGGTGGCCACGCCAACTGGACGTCCGTCGACGACAGTTCCCGCATTGCCTTTGGCTCCATCAAAAGCAATGAAACCGGCGAAGTGCATCACTTCAACAAGGTTTCCGGCACTGTGAGCGAAGCAGGTGAACTTCGTATCGACATTGATCTTAGCTCCGTCGAAACCAATATCGACATTCGCAACGAGCGTATGGGTAAACTGGTCTTTCAGGAAGGCAAAGCTACAGCAACTATCACTGGCGAGCTCGACATGGAAGAGATGAAAAACCTCAAGCCAGGTGACACCAGCATCATGGAAGTCACAGGAACCCTGAAATTCCTGGGCGCTGAAAACGATTTTGATGCCGAAATGATCGTAGCCCGATTAACTGAAAATCGGGTGCTGGTCGCCAATGCCGATTTCATCATGGTGTCCACTGAAGATCTGGGCATCAACGAAGGTATCGACACCCTCATGAAACTGGCAAAGCTGCCCGGCATCACGCGGGTGACACCCGTTGCGGTGCGCATGGTATTCGAGAAGTAAGCAAATTGCTTTTGGTCGGCGCTGGCAACCAGCCGGTGTCGACCACGAGCGCACTCACGAAGGTTTCAAGTTACATCGTGCTATTGCGTTCGCCGTTCGTGCAAATTTCTGGCAACACTGCGCGACCTATATTTTTATCGTGAGGCCGACTTCATCATCTGGTCGATTTCGCCCCGAGGCCGAGCTGTCCGCAAAGGCATCTCAAAACTCTACCCAAGGCTGTGGCGCTACTGCGTCGCGCTAACAGGTAGCCGTGAGCATGCAGATGATCTGGCGCAAACGGCATGTTTGAGAGCCATAGAAAAGTCGGCGCTCTACGATCCGGCAATCAAGTTCGCTCCGTGGATGTTCCGGCTAACGCAACGGTTGTGGATCAATGAGGTGAGGAAAAACAAGGTGCGAACAGGAGCCGGGCACATCGCCATTGAAGACGCAGATCTCATCGACCCTAGCCCCAATCCGGAAGCATCAGTAGTTGGACAAGACGTCTGGCGGGAGGTGATGAGTTTGCCGGAGGCGCAGCGCAGCACCGTCTTTCTTGTCTATGTCGAAGGACACAGCTATCGCGAGGCTGCAGACATTATCGAAATTCCGGTTGGCACCGTCATGAGCAGATTGGCGGCAGCTCGAAAACAACTGTCCCACATCTTCTCCAAGCAGGAAGAAATGCAGTGATTGATAATCGACACTATAGCGACGAACAACTGACCGCGTGGCTGGATGGTGAAGCCGAATTCGCCCCCATCGACGATATCACCCAAGCAGCGAAATTGGACGGTGCGTTGGCTGAACGCATCGAAGCGTTACGCGTGGATAGAAGCGCGGTTGCGGTCGTGTTCGATGGCATTTCACCTACCAAAGCTGCGCCATCATTGTTCGTTACAGATGCATCTTCCACAAAGTCATTTTCCCGGTCGTTTGGAGTTGCGACCGCCGCAACTGCGTTGGCCGCTTGCCTCGTGATGGGCGTGCTTGTCGGCCGCTTCACCGCAAACGACAGACCCGCTAACTGGATGGAATATGTGGCGGCCTATCAAGCGCTTTACACCAGCGATACACTTGTTGCGATCGAACGCAGCGATGCAGAATTAAACATCGAACTGGCCCGTGTCAGTAGCGTTATCGGAAAGCCAGTCGCGCTCTCAGATTTAAAACAGGCAGGCGATCTGACATACAGACGGGCGCAAATTTTAGGCTTTGAAGGAAATGCGTTGGCGCAGTTCGCCTTCGTCACAAACAGTGGCGTACCCGTCGCCCTTTGTATTCTTCGCAATGGCGAGAAACCATCAAAGCTGACCGTTGAAAACATGGAAGGTATGGAAGCCGCGTCTTGGTCGAGCGGCGAATTCCAATATCTTCTCATAGGTGGACAAGACGCTGGCCTCGTCCACAAAATGGCAAAAATCTTCCAAGATAGAGCAGTCTAACGCTCGCCAAATGCGCCTGTTGCTGTGCGGTGGATGGGCTTGGTGATGTAATCGAAAACAGTCTTGTCACCGGTCACGATATCTACCGTCGCCACCATGCCAGGAAGGATCGGCAGGCGTTCTTCGCCGCTTTCAAGCCAGTTCACATCACTGCGGACATCGACGGGAAAGTGGGTGTCGCCACGGTCATCAACGATAGAGTCAGCGCCAATACGCACCACCTTACCCTTCAGCGCACCGTAAAGTGCGTAGTCATAAGCCGTCAGTTTCACGACTGCTTCCTGACCGGGGTGAAGGAAGGCAATATCCTTTGGAGACACCTCTACACGGACCAAGAGCTTGTCTTCAATTGGCACAATTTCAACGATGTTCTCAGCAGGCTTGACCACCTGCCCGATGGTGTTGGCATGCAGCACTTTGATGATGCCGTTGACAGGCGAGCGCAGTTCAGCGCGGCTAACGCGGTCAACATCGACGGCGACAGACTGACGAACGGATGCAAGTTTCGCAGACACTTCGTTTAATCGCATGGAAATGCGCGAGCGGAACCGCGCAACCTGTTCTTCCCGACGGGCTTCTGCTTCGGAGATCGCAGCGCGCAGACGGGGAACAGCCAGCTGCATCGCGTCTCGCTGGCCTTCCAGTTCCACCTTGCGGGACTTAGCGGTCAGCACATCGGCACGGCTTGCGGCACGGCTTTTACGCAGCTTCGCCATCATGCCGTATTGCTCGTTAGCCACGACCAGCGCAGCTTTTGTGTTGGACAGGCGACCCTGAGTTTCAGACAGTTCCAAACGCTTCTGTTCTGCCTGCTTGGCAATGGATCTCAGCGTGGCTTTTTGTTCCGACAGCACAGAATGGTACTCGGTTCGATTGCGATCCAATAATTGCTGATGACCAGTATCATCGGCGGACGCAAATTGCGGCTCTCGGTCTTTGAGTAACGCAGTGAGCCATTGAACCGCAGCGTCCATCTCACGGATAGCAGCTTTGTTTTCTGCCAGCACAGCACCAGCCGCGATTGGGTCAATAGAGACCAACAAATCTCCCTTATTCACCCGTTCGCCTTCATCGACATGGATGACTTGAACGATGCCGCCTTCAAGGTTTTGCACCAACTTAATGCGGCCTGATGGGATAACCCTACCCTGCCCCGAAGATACCTCGACCATGGCAGCTTGAGTGGACCATGCAACGCCCGTTGCCAACGTTCCCACCAGCACACAGATCAACGCGATAGACAGGCCGTTACGCGGGCGCAGCAGGTCGGCGCTCACGGGAGATAGTGTTTCGGAGCCGGAGTTCTTCGAACGTAAAAACATATCAAGCAGCCTGCACTTTGACGGACGCCGTCGTTCGCGTTTTAACCACCTGCTGCAATTGCTTCAGCACATCTGCCCGTGGCCCGTCGAGAATGATGGAACCACGTTCCATAACGATCAGCCGTTCGGCAGCATCAATCATTGCCGGGCGATGGGTCACGGTGATGGTTGTTGGACGGTGTGGCAAAGCCTGAAGGCGTGCTGCAAAAGCTGCTTCACTGCGACCATCCATATGGCTTGTGGGTTCGTCTAACAGCAGCAATTCGGGATTGCCCAATACGGCTCGGGCGATGGCCAGTGTCTGCAATTGGCCACCGGAAAGGCCAGCACCACGTTCACCGATTGGCGTATCCAAACCCATTCCGGTTGTGGCAACCCAAACGTCAGCACCAGCAAGTTTCAGCGCTTTGATAATCGCTGCGTCATCAGTTTCACGACCGATAGCGACGGCTTCACGAACAGTGCCTGCAAAAAATGCAGGCGACTGTGGCGAAACACCGATAAGGCCACGCCACGCATCAAGGTCCATATCTGTGCTCGACAGCCCATCGACCAAAACTTGTCCTGCGGTGGGCATTTCCAAACCGCTCAGCAGTCGCATTAGCGTGCTCTTGCCGGAGCCAATACCACCGATCACAGCGATCCTTTCGCCAGACGAAATCGATAGTGAAGCGCCATTCAAAACAGTGGGCGCATCTTCCGAATAGGCGAAGGCCACATCGTTTAATTTCAATCCGCGAACGGGGGCAGTTGGTATCACCAGCTTACGTTCTGTAGGCCGTTCACTTTCCATCGTCGCCAATTGATTCACGACATCACGCGCCATTTTCACCTGCGTCCAGCGCGCCACGAGCGCGGAAACCGCAACGAGTGGTGCAAGGCAACGCGATGCCAAAAGATTAGCAGCAAACAATGCACCGGGAGTAATATCACCCGCTGTCACGGCATAAACACCGATGACCAGAAGCGAGATCGTCACCGCACCTTGAAAGAAAGTGATGAGATGCAGGGATAGGTTCGTCCAAAACCGCACGGCCAGTGAATGGTTCAACTGTGAGGCGACCGCTTTCTCCCAGCGACCGGCGGCCCATCTCTCACCACCTGCAAGCTTGACAGATTCCATGCCTGACAGAATTTCGGTTGCCACCGCATTCTTATGTGCGGTGTCGTTGAACGCTCCTTCTACGATACGCCGCAAGCGAAGCTGGATGAGCAGTGCCGTGATCAAAAACAGTGGAACCGCAATCAACGGCACGACAACCAGCGACCCCGCGACCAGATAGATGACCAAGAGATAGAGCGCGACAAACGGTAAATCACCCAACGTGGCGATGGCTGAAGCATTGAAATATTCACGCACGGTATCGAGTTCGCGCAGGCCATTCACCTGTGCGCCAACACCCATGCGTCGAGCTTTCATCCGCGCACCCAAAATACGTCCAAAGACACCATTCGTGGCCAACACATCAGCACGCGCAGACGACCGGTCAAGAACAGAAGCTCGCAACGACCGCAAAGCAAAGTCGAACAGCAACGCCATTACGACCCCAGCAGCCAGCATCCACAAGGTCTCAAATGCGGCATTTGAAATAACACGGTCAAAGATATTCATCGTCGCAAGCGGGATGGCCAGCGCGAGAATATTGATCGCAAAGGTGGCAAGGATCAGTGGAGGAAGTATGCGCTTGGCAGGCCAAAAAGACGCCTTCAAACGCGAAGCACTGGAAACTCGGTTGCTTTCGCTACGTTTAGGCCCATCCAGCACAGATACTGACCAACCGCGAAGTGTTTTTCCCGTTGCGAGCTGTCCCAATGCGATAGGAGCCAATGAACCATCACGCAGTCGCTGCGTGGCTAGGCCTGCATGAGCCACGCTGGTGATCACATGCCATTCAACCGCACCATTCGCCATGGAAACGACAACGAATGGACAATCACCGTCACGAAGCTTTTCAGCTTCGACGGTACGCCAGCGGCCAGCGACGCCTGCCATCTCAAAAGCAATTTTCAGCAGTGATTCATCAGGATCACTGCCAAGATCGGGCAAGCTCGAACGCAACGACGCTTCGGTTATCGCGTGTCGGTGATCTCCGGTGTAGGCAGCTCCCGCTGATGTAGCGACGGCAGCAATCGGGTCCATGGCGCGCTGCACAGCGTCGTCGCTCTTGGTCGACGCGGGGTTCACGTGTCTAGCTTTCGATATTGAAGGTACGGGCCAAACCACCGGTGGCAGCAAGAAGCTTGTAAAATGCGAAGCGCCCTGCGTTGAACTCGTTGGTCGCCTGAACGCCCGACACGAAAGCTTCGTTTTGTGCATCAAGAATGGAAATCAAAGTGGCGAGGCCGGAATCATACTGGTTGAGACGCAGACGAACCAGACGGCGATTGGCTTTAGACTGTTTGGTCAGATGGCCAACTTTACGCGTGGAGCCTTTCCAGGCGTTCCAAGCCAGGCGCAGTTCGCGTTCGATGCTGACGCGAGCAGAACCAACCTGCTGCTCAGCTTCAACGGCACGGTGCCTAGCTTCACGAATGCGGGCGCGATCGATGCCACCATTGTAGAGGCTCATGGACAGAACAACCATCGCCTTAAGCGAATCTTGCCCTTTCGATTTGTTGGTCAGACGGGTGATATCGTCTTTGTAATTTGCAGACAGTTCCAGCGCGACCTGCGGTAGCAATACAGATTTTGCGGTACCGACCGCAGCGGCAGCAGCTTCAGCATCATAACGAATGGCGATCAGCTTGGGTGAGGCATCGCGGGCCGATGACAAGACACCGTGCAATTTACGCGGCAATTTCGACGTCGGCAGATCGTCTTGGCGAAGCTTGCCCGGTTCACGGCCAACGGCTGTGCGGAAGAGATCAAGCGCGTCGGAAACCTGAATTTCAGCGGTCGCCACCGAATTATCAGCAGCGTAAAGGCGCGCACGCGCTTGCTCCAGATCAGCTTGGTTACCAGCACCGCCACGGACACGGCTACGGACACGCGACACGATGTGAGCGATAGCTTTGCGATTGCGGTGGGCGCGTTGCGCCACGCGACGGGAACGCACGACTTCGAGATATGCCTGTACAGCGTTCAGCGCGACGGTGTTGATTGTATCCTCAACACGGCCATCAGCAGAACCGACACGGGCAGTCTGACGGGCTGTTTCGGAGCGGTATTTGCCGCCGTCGTAAAGTGGCTGACGCAGTTTGACCGACGCTTCGCTGTAGCCTTGGCGGCCAGTTCGGTCGACGATACCACCAGTACGGCCTTCAAGGCGCACACCTGGCAGAGCTAGGCCTCTGGCAGCAACTAGCTCTTCGCCGATTGCAGCGCGGTTGGCCTGAAGCACTTTTACGTCGGGATGATAGGAAACAGCATCACGGGCGGTAGTGGCCAGACTTTCTGCACTGGCCGTACCGGCACCCGCCAAGCCAACAAGAAAGCCTGCTAGAAGAACGGTTGAAATTGGTTGTATTAAACGCCGTGTTTTATGTGCCATGTCGCATTCCGCCCATTTCGACCGAGAGTTGGTCTCAACGAGAGGAATGCGTCATTTATGGTTAATCCCGAGTTAATCGCGGTTAATGAAACATCAAAAACGATGTCCCCTTCAGTTTCAGACCACCAATGATCCAGCAGCTATAAGGCTTGCAAGGTCAGTTCCAGACACACCCGTCAACTCGACAACGTCGTCTAAAGGACCGCCGGTCCCGGTCGGTGAAATCTGAACGGTCGTGTCACCCCCGCTCTCGCTGAGCGAGATGAAGTCCGAGATCACATCGGTTGCCGGATCGAATGCCGAGATCAACTCTGAGAGGTCGAGTACATCTGTACCGAGAGCAAAATCCGTAACCGTGTCCGTAGCACCGCCTGCAGTATCACCAACAGCCCAAGTGAACAGATCAGCACCCGCGCCACCCGTCAGGATATCACTCCCTCCACCGCCAGCGATCAGGTCTGCACCTGCTCCGCCTGTTAGTGTTTCAGACGCAACTGTACCAGTGAAATTCCCACCGGCGTTGGTGACGGTAATAGGTATAGTTGCAGCAACAGCTGCTCCTACCGAAGCACCATCTGTTGCGTTGATCAAGACCCCCAGGTCGAAATCGGTCGTATCCCCGAAAGACGTGACCGCGAGTGAATTACCTTCTGCAGCCGTGCCGCTGAACGTCCACTCGTTGGCACCGGTTTTCACAAGTGAGCCACCAGTCGATGTTGCAACGAAATCCACTGCCCCGGTCAGTACAACTGTGATGAGCTCTGAAGGATTTTCGCCCGCCGCATTACCTGTCTCATCACCCGGTGATAGGTCGAGGTTGAGTGCAATTGGCGCCCCTGCATCACCGCTCTGCGGTAATGCCGTGAAGACCACTCCGTCGGCCACAGGATCAACTGTAACCGTAAAGGCTTCGCGCGTCTCCGATGTTTGACCAGTGCTTTCCAAAGTAAACGCGACCAGTTCGAGTGCGATTGTGCCTGAATAGTTCATTGGCGGCGTGAGTGTCAGCCCGGCCCAGTCCGCAGGATCAATTGTCCATGTTCCGTCACCGTTGTTGGAACCTGCAGACAGGATCGTTCCTTCCGGCACACCGGACAACGTGGTCGATAGAACCTCCGATCCATCAGTGTCCGATAAGGTTGCAGACAAGCCCGTCAGCGTGATTGCCGTGTCCTCATCGCCGGTGGAATCCGCCACCGTAACGATGGCGGCATCCGCAGCAGCAGTAACAGGGATCGTCAGATTTTCCGTCGTCGTGCGCGTGTCACCATTGGCGGGTTCAACACTGGTTGCTTGAACAGTGACACTGATGTCGGTGTCGTCATCAGCGGCTGGCGTAATCTGCAACCCGGCAAGCTCTGCCTGTGTCAGTTCCCAAACACCTCCACCAGTATTCGTACCCGCAGACAAAGAAGCGCCGACAGGAATTGTGATAACCACCGGATCCTGAATTTGCTCAGGCACCAGGCCGTTAGTGTCTTGCAGAGACAAACCGATGTTGAGATCGATTGCAGAATCTTCGCCACCACCAGGGGAAGTCAATGCAATCGCAGGGCCATCAGCAACCGGTGCTACATCAATATTGACCGGAACATTCGACGCCGAAGCCTGCTGTTGTTCATTATTTGTCGCAGTAGCTGTAACGGTGAAGTCTATAGGTCCTGAGTAGTCTGCCGCAGGTGCAATCGTCACATTGCCAGCAGAAATCGTGGCAGCGTCTGTAACCCAAGTGTTGTTGGTTGGGTTGAAGAATGCACCGGTCACCGTAGCGTCTGCCGGGATGCCCGTTAGAACAACCGCAATAGATGGCGTCGATGTGGACGGATCGGCGGGGTCCGGCTGGACATCCACCAAAACCACCTGTGTTCCATCTTCACCGACAGTCATCGGGCTAACGGTCACAATTGGTGGCAATGGCTCAATCGGTGTGCCAGAAACGCCGTTCGCAGTTATATCAATGGTAAATGTGGTTGCGTTGGTCGCCTGATCACCATCATTTTCCGTGGCTACCGTGGTCAGTGTAAGATTTGCCGTTCCAGACTCCCCACTCGGCGTAATCACGTTCAAGTCGGCAATCTCTGCAGGCGTAAGCAACCAAGTGCCATCCTGGTTGTTCAGACCAATCGGATCACCCGCACTATCAACAAATGCCAAGATTGGTGTTCCTGGGTCGCGCAGACCTGAGACGATGTAATAAATCGTTTCAGACTGGGCTTGGCCGTTAGCAACATCGACATCAGAAGTCGTGCCACCGAACTCGATACCCGTAGGGTTAAGAGCGAAGATAGTGTTGTCATCGCCTGTATAGTCATCGGCAAACACGGTTGGCAGATCGGCATCACCAACCAGGTCAACAGCGAACACGTCATTCACCACTGATGTAACGACCGTCCCGCCTGCCGTATCGGAGAACTCAACCGCAAGAGGCACCCCGAAATCACGATTTGAGTCCGGGAATGCTGTGGCATCGAACGACACACCTGAAAGGTTTCCCGGCAGCACCGTAATGGTGCCGTCTAGATTATCCGTGAAAGTGCCATTGATGAAGTTCGCAATGAAATCAGCCGTGTCAGTGACAGTGGCCCCAATACCAGCAGCAGCTACGATATTGGAGAGGTTGAATGTGTATGAAACGATTTGCTCTGAACCATCATCATCAACGAGACCAGCAGGCGCTGCTCCGGAAAGCGGAATGTCATTGTCTTCCAGCACCTGCGCACTAGGATTCCACGACTGCGCATCAACAACCGGATTGACTATTATAGAAAGTGGAACGGTAACCGATGTCTGGTCCCCGTCATTTTCCTGCGTGATGGCACGTATCTGCAAAGCCGGTGCTATTTCGGCGATATAATCGCCTGAGAAATTCGCAGGCGGTTGGATTGTAAGGCTTGCCATGTCGGTAGCCGAGATCTGCCAACCGGAACCGATGAAGGTGCCAACGGACGGAATGATCCCGGCAGGCAGGCCGGTCAAAACGTAGAACAAACTCTCCGAACCATCTGTATCAGACAAGCCACCGGTAATCGCAGCGCCAATTGGTATGGCGTTGTCTTCATCGGAAATGATGGGAGCTACAGTGATATTTGCAGGGTCAGCAACACCGATAACCGCCACATCGATTGTGGCTGTGCCGATTTCTGCATCCCCGTCGCCGGGTAGACCCTGAGGGTTTTCTGTAGCCGTCGCTGCGATTGAAAGCTGAAAGTCATCATTTGAATCAGCTGGAGCCAAGACATGTAATTGAGGCAGTTCAGCACCGGTCAAAATGACAGTGCCATCGCCCTGCAATGCACCCAACGGGTTGCCAGCAGCATCAACGATAGTTGCGCCGGCTGGAATGTCGGAAATAGTGATGTTCGTGATCGATTCTGATCCGTCATCATCACCGGCACGAATATCGACAACAAGACGGATAGGCGTATCTTCAAGACCCGCAGCCCCCTCTGTCGCATTTGTAACGCGCAATTCCGGCGCATCAGCCACCTGCGCGACTGTAATATCGAAGGTGCGCACGACACTTGCCGTTGGAACCGCAACTTGGTTGCCAGTTGCGGACTCAGTCGAGATCACTTCCATAGAGGCCGAAACCACACCGGAAAAATCGTTCGGTGGCGTATATGTTGCGCTGGACAGGGCAGCATTGAGTGTAGCTGTATCGGGCGCCGTAACGATCCAGTCATTGCCAGAGCGCATGTATTCCACCCCACCAGCAGTGCTGCCTCCAACCACAGAACCAGCCGGCAGATCGAACAACCTCACGGACAAAATTTCAGACCCATCGGTGTCAACACTGTCGATGGCCATGAGATTGAGCACGATGGCCATGTCTTCCTGGCCGGAGATATTGTTCGCAGTACCATCCGGCGTGTCAGCAACAGCGCGGACACGAATGTTACGGTTGCTGGTACGTGAATTGGTAGAGCCGTCGGCATCTTCTGTTGTGGCAATGATACGCACCGGAATATCAACATCAGACTGCGCAGGCGGCGTCAGGCTAAACGTATCCAATGTGTCTTGCAGACCAGCTTCCGGCCCTGTGATTGTGTATGTTGTGCCGCTCACAGCAACCGTTGCACCGGACGTTTCAACAAACGTCGCCGTCTGTCCGCCCTGCAATTCAATTGTGATTGAGGTGAGCGATTCAGAGCCATCTGTATCGAACAATGAAACGTTGTAGCTGGCACCAAAGTTGATCGCAGTATCTTCCAACCCGTTAGAGTTGCCTGTGATATTCGGTCGGTCAGCCTGTGCATCGACCACAATTTCGATGGGCGCTGTAGAAACCTGCGAACTGGCAGGGTTTCCTAATTCTGTCGTTGTCGCCTCAAGGATCAGATTGTAGGTACCATGGGTGTTGAACGGCGGTGTGAAACTGATGCCAGCAGCAATCTGCGCGGCAGTGAACTCCCACACGCCACCACCCGCGTTAACACCAACAGGATTTCCGCCAGCGTCAACAAAGGAAGCACCGATGGGTACGCTTTGAATTTCAAAGGTTACGACTTCGGAACCATCCGTATCGATGCTGCTACCAGCGAGCCCAGTAAGTGCGATATTGGTGTCTTCTTCGCCAGCATAGCTGCCACCGGTCGATGACACCACATCAGCAATCGGAATGACGTCAACGACTATCGGCAAAACAGTCTGCGCGGTCAGCACAGCGATCTCTCCGCCCGGTGTTGGATTGGATTCGATGGACTGAGCAGTAACGGTCAACGGAATGTCGTCGCCAAGGTTGGCGCCTGGCAAAATTGTAACGCCAGTGGCCAAGGTCGACACAATATCCGCTGTCAGACCCGTCACGCGCCACACGCCGCCGCCTTCATCCACAGCGACCGCGCTGCCCGTGGTAGCGATGGCGAATGTTGCGCTGGCTGGCACGCCGGAAATCAAAACGAAATCCAATGTCTCGGAACCATCTGTATCGTTGAGGCCCACAGTGATCGGAATATCGATGACGGTATCTTCATCACCTGTAGCAGCAGCTATCTGGGACAGGTTAGGTGCATCGGCGACAGCCGAAATCGTGACCGTGTGGTTGGCGTTGGACGTTGCCGTTGCTCCACCATTTTCAACAGTTGTCGCAGAAACAGCGACGATGAAATTGTCGTCAGTATCGGCTGGCGGCTGCACCGTGAACGAGTCCAGCAACGCATTGGTCTCGGCAGCCGTGCCCGTGAAGGTCCACTGTTCAGGACCTGTCTGCGTTACTGTCCCAGGCAAACCGCCGTTGAAAGACGTAATTGATGCAGCCGGAATTCCATCCAGAACTACAGTCAGTGTTTGCGATCCATCGAGGTCATCGATAGTCAGATCAATGTCGCTGCCCAGCGCGATTACAGTGTCTTCGTTCGCTGAACTTGAACCCGCCACCAAATTAGGTGCGTCCAGGATAGGCGCCACGGTTACAATAATATTAGCTGTGTTTGAGGCTGTGTCGCCTTCGTCTTCGGTTGCGGTTGCTTCGAGCACCATGTTGAAGGTGCCGTCGGCCTGTGGCGGTGGGTTGTATGTCAGGCCAGCGTCGAGCTCGGCCTTGGTGAAGGTCCACACTCCGCCACCAGCATCCGTGCCGGTGGTGAAGGATGCAGCAGGATCAACACCCGTCACGCGATAGGTCAGCGTCTCGGAACCGTCAGTGTCCGTCAGCGCACCGGTAAGGCCCGTAAGCGCGACCGCTGTATCTTCATCCGTGTTGTAGTTGCCGCCTGTG
>NZ_AEEB01000048.1 GCF_000179775.1 Ahrensia sp. R2A130 | reverse complement strand
GGCTGGTGTCGCCCTTGATGGTCTGCATCCTCCGCCAATGATGCGGGCAGACGCTGACCTATGCGTGGTCACAGACCGCAGGCACGACGGTCACCCTGTCT
>NZ_AEEB01000049.1 GCF_000179775.1 Ahrensia sp. R2A130 | reverse complement strand
CCCGATGTTCTGAGCGTTACCGGCTTTACGATTGGTTCTTCCCCCACGGTTTACGCCCCGGTTGGTGCCGGTGGCGGAGCGGTGACGATCCCGGGTGTTGGTCTTGTGTCGATCTCGACGGACGGCACATGGTCGTTTGCACCTGATGCCGACTACAACACGGACCTTTCTGCCGGCGGCAGTGTGTTCCCGACGATCACCTATACGGTGGAAGACGGAGCGGGTTCGAGCGACACGGCCACGCTGATCGTGACGGTGACGCCGACGAACGACGCTCCTGCCGCCACAGATGATGCAGTTACCACCAACGAAGACAGCCCGGTCTCCGGTGCGGTCATTCTGAACGATATTGATGGCGATGTTCTGACGGCCAGCCTAGCAACAGCCCCGAGCAACGGCACAGTGATCGTCAACACGGACGGGACGTATACCTACACACCTGCTGCTGACTTCAACGGCACGGATACGTTCACGATCTCCGTCGATGACGGCAACGGTGGTATAGATACGGCTACCG
>NZ_AEEB01000050.1 GCF_000179775.1 Ahrensia sp. R2A130 | reverse complement strand
CCGTCGATGCGTGGTCCACATCTGTCGGCAGCGTCAGGTTCAGCGGCGTGTTGCCGTCCTCGTTCAGTGTGACCGTCTCGTCGGTCGCTTCAGGCGCATCATTGGCAGCAATGATCGTCACCGTCAGCGTGGCCGTGGACGATGCGCCGAAGACGTCTTCCACCGTATAGGTGATGGTGGGCACAACGCCGTCATAATCACTATCGGGCGTGAAGTCGTAGTCGCCATCGCTGGTGAGCAGGAACAGACCAACACCGGGGATAATGACAGGACCGCCGCCTGCGCCAATCGGCAGGTTCACCGTGGCCGAGCCACCAATGGTAAAGCCGGTCAGGGTGAAGGCGTCACCTTCCGCATCCGTATCGGTACCGGGAGCATCTGTGATCACGTTACCCGTCACATTGCCGTCTTCGGCAACGCTGGTCACATCATCGACCGCATTGGGTGCCGTGTTGGTCCGTGTCACTTCAATCGACAGTTCCGCCGTCGACGTCGCACCGATGGCGTCTGTCACCTCATAGGTGATCGCAGGCATCGGACCATTGATCAGTGTGGAATAGGCCGCATCCGGCACGAAGCTGTAGGAGCCGTCTTCAGCAATCGTCACCGTACCGTAAACGAAGGCACCCGCCGTGATGGTCAACGTGCCGTCGGAACCAGCAGAGACCGCAGCCGTCACCTGTGTCGGGCCATCCATGAACGAGATCGCCGTGATCGCAAACGCATCGCCATCAGGATCGCTGTCATTGGACAGCAGACCCGTGGCTGCAGGCACCGTCAGCGTGACGCCCTGGTCCGTGACCGCCGTATCATCGGTGGCATCGACCGGATCATTCGTCGGGTCGATCGTGATCGTCACCGTGGTGGTGCGCGTGAACTCTCCATCGCTCATGTCATAGGTGATCGTCGGCACGGTACCGAAGTATCCCGCCACCGGATCGAAGTTCAGCTCACCATTGGCATCAATCCGCAGCGTGCCGGAGCCTGGAATGAAGATCGGGGTGCCCGGAGAGATGGTACCGGCGGTAACACCGGCCACACGAACGCCGGTGACCGCCAGTGCCGGACCGTCGATATCGCTGTCATTGACCAGCACATTGCCCGTCACATCGGGACCATCTTCCAGACCGGTAAAGCTGTCAGCCGTGGTCACAGGCGCATCATTGACCGGATTGATCGTGATGGTCAGTACGGCCGTGTCGACGTTACCGTTGGCGTCCTCCACCTCATAGGTGAAGATCGGCAGCGGCACCCCGTCGGTGGAGTTGTAGTTCGCCACCGGCGTAAAGATGAACGCGCCGGACGGGGCAATCGTGAATGAGCCTGCGCCGGGGATCAGCGCCGATGTGTTGATCGCGAACTCCGTGCCGGTGACCGCATCACCCACCCAGTAGCGCGTCACATCAAACGCATCGCCTTCCACATCAACATCATTGGCAGTCGCATCACCCGTGACCGAACCCGTATCCTCATCGGCAGAGATGGAATCATCATTGGCCACAACCGCATCATCGACAGGCAGGATGGTAATGGTGACGGTTGCGGTGTCAGTCCCGCCATTGCCGTCATCGACAGACACCGTGAACGTGTCCGTGCCGTTGAAGTCAGCAGCAGGCGTGTAGGTATACGTCCCGTCCGTGTTGACGATCACTGTACCGTTCGTTGGTGCAGCGCCGAGCGTCGCCGTCAGAACATCGCCGTCAATGTCATTCAGGATCACAGCGCCAGAGACCGGGCT
>NZ_AEEB01000051.1 GCF_000179775.1 Ahrensia sp. R2A130 | reverse complement strand
CCTGCTGCCAGATAGGGACGTGTCGACAACCGTCGCCAGACATTCGCGGCTGAAGTCGTCGATGATGCACAGGATGCGGAAGCGGCGTCCATCGCTCAGAGTGTCGGACACAAAGTCCAGGCTCCAGCGCTGATTGGCACCCTGCGGGATGGTCATCGGCGCACGCGTTCCCAGCGCTCGTTTGCGGCCACCACGCTTGCGAACCGTCAGCTTCTCCTCGCGGTAGATGCGATACAGCCGCTTCCAGTTCACCTAAAAGCCTTCCCGACGCAGCAGCAGATGCAGACGGCGGTATCCGAACCGGCGCCGCTCCGACGACAGCTCACGCAATCGACCGCGCAGCACCGTGTCGTCGCTGCGCGTCGATCGATAGCGATAACCTGCGGATCAATGCCAACGACGGCACATGCCCGTCTTTGCGAGTAGCCCTTCTCCTGGGTGGCCCAGC
>NZ_AEEB01000052.1 GCF_000179775.1 Ahrensia sp. R2A130 | reverse complement strand
CCGATACGGCAACCGTCACCATCACGGTGAGCCCACAGAACGATGCGCCGACGGCTGCTGATGATGCAGTTACCACCAACGAAGACAGCCCGGTCTCCGGCGCGGTT
>NZ_AEEB01000053.1 GCF_000179775.1 Ahrensia sp. R2A130 | reverse complement strand
GCGGACTTCAACGGCACGGATACGTTCACGGTCAGCGTCGATGACGGCAATGGCGGAACAGACACGGCAACCGTCACCATCACGGTGAACCCACAGAACGATGCTCCAAC
>NZ_AEEB01000054.1 GCF_000179775.1 Ahrensia sp. R2A130 | reverse complement strand
AGACACGGCGACTGTTACCATCACGGTGAACCCACAGAACGATGCGCCGACGGCTGCTGATGATGCGCAGACGACGAACGAGGACGTGCCTGTCTCCGGTGCGGTCATTCTGAACGATATTGAC
>NZ_AEEB01000055.1 GCF_000179775.1 Ahrensia sp. R2A130 | reverse complement strand
AACCGCACCGGAGACCGGGCTGTCTTCATTGGTGGTGACCGCATCATCTGTGGCGGCAGGAGCGTCGTTCGTCGGCGTCACCGTCACGATCAGCGTGGCCGTGTCGCTCGAACCCGCTCCGTCTTCCACCGTATAAGTGATCGTCGGGAACACACTGCCGCCGGCAGAAAGATCCGTGTTGTAGTCGGCATCAGGTGCAAACGACCATGTGCCGTCCGTCGCAATCGACACAAGACCAACACCCGGGATCGTCACCGCTCCGCCACCGGCACCAACCGGGGCGTAAACCGTGGGGGAAGAACCAATCGTAAAGCCGGTAACGCTCAGAACATCGGGAGACGGATTCGTGGTGTCGGCATCCGTGTCGTTCGCCAGCAGATTACCCGACGCAGGGATCG
>NZ_AEEB01000056.1 GCF_000179775.1 Ahrensia sp. R2A130 | reverse complement strand
GGACAGGGTGACCGTCGTGCCTGCGGTCTGTGACCACGCATAGGTCAGCGTCTGGCCCGCATCATTGGCGGAGGATGCAGACCCATCAAGGGCAACACCAGCTGCT
>NZ_AEEB01000057.1 GCF_000179775.1 Ahrensia sp. R2A130 | reverse complement strand
ACGGTTATGATCACGGTGAGCCCACAGAACGATGCTCCAACGGCTGCTGATGATGCAGTTACCACCAACGAAGACAGCCCGGTCTCCGGCGCGGTGATCCTGAATGACATT
>NZ_AEEB01000058.1 GCF_000179775.1 Ahrensia sp. R2A130 | reverse complement strand
TTCACTGTGTCTGTCGATGACGGCAATGGCGGAACTGATACGGCCACGGTTACGATCACGGTGAACCCACAGAACGATGCGCCGACTGCCGCTGACGATGCGCAGACGACGAACGAGGACGCGGCTGTCTCCGGTGCTGTGATCTTGAACGACATCGACGGCGATGTTCTGACGGCGACGCTCGGCACTGCACCAACGAACGGTACGGTCGTGGTC
>NZ_AEEB01000059.1 GCF_000179775.1 Ahrensia sp. R2A130 | reverse complement strand
GGAGGCCTGCGGATCAAGATCGACCGCCAGAACCCGATAGCCCTGCAATGCGAGATGCTGCGCCAGATGGGTCGTGGTCGTGGTCTTGCCCGACCCGCCCTTAAAATTGGTCAGCGCGATGACCTGACAGTGTTCAGTCGCGGGATCGCGATGCGGCACATATGATTTCTGACGGCTGCCCGAACGGGTATCCAAGAATGCGCGCAGGGCGTTGATCTGCTCCAGCGTATAGGTGCGCCGCCCCCCTGCCCCGACCTGTGGCATCGGCCCCTCACCGGCAATCGACAATTGCCGCAAATAGCCGTTGGACACGCCGATCAGCTTTGCCGCTTCACCGGAGGAAAAGGCACGCAATTGTTTGGTCGATGTCGGCGGAAACAGACGGTCACGCATGGCCGACAATTGCGCCGACAGCGTTTCTGCATCCTTGGAAATCTGCTGGTCTGCAGAGAGTGGCACGGCGACGACCTTCCATTTCGCCTTCGACGCGATAAGGTCGAAAGCGGAGAATCGGGAGCGCCAGTTACGCCAAACACCTCAAGCTGCGCGCTGATTGCGTAACTGGAGACACGTTGGCGACGATTCGGTCAAGCCATTTATAGTTAACGGCCGTTAACGTTTTCAAACATCCAACGAGCCCATGTGCTTTGACAGCTGTCAAATCAGCACGCTCGCGAGCGGCGTTTGAAAAACAAGAACCGGGTAAAGACCAGACAATTTGAGCCACTCGTCGGCGCAGCCGACCGGAGCGAAAAGCGACTTTTGCTCTGCCTTCGGGCTTGCCTCTCGTCCAGCCCGCTCTTGCGGGCAGAACGAGTGCGAAGAGCGACCGGCGCGCGGCAAGCGAAGCGGCGTATGAACAATGTGCTGCCCCGCGCAGCGGAGCAGAGCAACAAACAAGAAGCGACCGAAAAAGCCGGTCCGCGTGAACACGAAATTGACAGCTGTCAAAAGCGGGTTAGGCGATCCTCGTCATCCACCACCTTCAGAACGGTTTCATTCCATTTCCAAACAACCAGATTGGGCGCGCCACCTGCGCCGGGGGCGTAGCTGGGAATACGCATGGCGTCGAAGCCTTCGTCGATGAGACGGGTGGCCAGTGCTTGCGTGGGTGCAGGCGGATTACGGAGCATTTTCTCACGCCATGCGGGGTCGGCAAGGGTGGCTGCATCAGCGTTCAGAGCGGCCAGAGACGCAGGGTCAGTGGCGTCGAACACGTGGACAATGTTGGCGCGGTAGGCGACCAACACCGTGGGCTGCAGCGTACCCACCTGATTGGCTTCACGAATGGCTGTGTCCGGTGCCAGCGACGTGTAAAGCGCGGGCGTAGCCATCGCGTTAAAACGCCCGCCGAACTTTGCAGCACCTTCGCCCGACAATGGTTCACGGGCGTAGCGCGGGTTGAGCGCACGATACAGCAGGCCGCGATAGGCGGAGGCGGGCAGGGCGGAGCGGTCGGTCATGCCACCAGTCTCACGCGGTAACGAGGAACAACCTCGAGACCAGCACCCACCGGAGCGGAAAGCGACTGTTGCTGTGCTCTCAAGCGTGCCCCATGTCCGGCCCGCTCCTGCGAACAGGGCCGGAGCGAAAAGCGACCGGCGCTAATGCGCAGCCCCTGTGGAGCGCGGGCGCAGCCAGCTGCGTGAACACGAAATTGACAGCTGTCAAAAGTGGCTCTCGTCTTGAAGGCTTGGGCGTGACAGGTTGCGGCATGACCAATTCCACCACCCAGCCGCCGCTCACCATACGCACCGCGCGCCCGGCGGATGCCGAGACGATGACGCGTGTCACGATGCTGTCCAAACAAGCCAACGGCTATGACGACGCCTTCATGGCCATGTGCGCCGACGAGCTGCGGGTCACGCCTGAACGGTTGGAACACGGGCGCTATTGGGTGGCCGGGCGCGGCGAAATTCTGGGCTGCGCCAGCCTTTGGAAAGCGGACGAAAATATCGGCGAGGTCCACGCCTTCTTCATCCATCCCGACGCGCAAGGGCAGGGGGTGGGCAGGGCGCTGTGGCAAGTTCTGCTGGCGGCGGCGAAGGCCGATGGCATCACCAGCCTGCGTCTCGACTCCGATCCGGAAGCCGAAGGTTTTTACAAGCGGCTCGGTTTCAAAACCACGGGCCGCAGCCCGTCCGGCTCCATACCCGGACGCACGATCCCGCTGATGGAACTTCATCTCGACAGCCGGGATTGACGCGACTTCACACCCACGGCGGGCCGCCCGTCCGGCCCGCACTTGCGTGCCGGACCGGAGCGAAAAGCGACCGGCGCTAATGCGCCGCCCTCGCGGAGCGGTCGGCAAAGCCGACCTACGTGAGCTCAAATAAAGCCAGCTCAAAGCCATCATTCTTCACGCGAACACACCCGCATCCACTGCATCAATGTAATCCAGCACATCGGCCTGCCGGTCTTCACGGATAAGGTCCATGGCGGTTGCACCGTCGAAACCGGCCAGCGGCTGGGAACGCAGCCAGGCGTAAGCGAGGAGGGGGGAGCCGAAACGCGGCTCGACCTTGTTCAGCACCTCCACCATTTCACGCAGACGCCGCTGGGTGCGCGGGCTTTTCACGCGATCAGCACGGGACACAGCATCGCGCCCCAGACCGGCGGTGCGGGCAACCTCTTCCAACGTCGTGCGCAAAAGATCGGCGATACGACGGGGAACGAACAGTCCGTTTTCAGCGGTGAGGGCGAGCATGGTGGCCTCGGTTTTGGTGAAATGGCGGAATAGGTACGCCACATTGATAGACGTAATATAGCGTCATTTTTCGTGGTTACAAGTTTGGAAAGAGCGTGTAATTTCGGAAAATATGGCCATAGTTTCCCAAATATCGGCATATTTTCGGAAATTTGGTGCGCGTTTTGGAATTGTAACGGTCGGTCAAAGCCGTTGTAAATGAGACTGCTTTTTTGGAACTAAAGGGCCGCTAAGCGGACAAAACTGCCGTCGACCAAGGGAAGGTGAACGGCAGCTTTTGTCCAGCATCCAGACAACTGATCATGCTACTTCCAAGCTATGCTGCCCCTTGTTTTGGAACACCTCTCTTGCGTGGTTGGCATGCGTGATCAAGGCTCTGTCGCGCAGGTTCAAAACATTTGAAAGACCCAAGCCATCGGCTTCAATCCAAGTGAGCAGGATGATTTCAGGGCTCAACACATCAAAGACATATGTCTCCTCGTCAGATTGACCGACATTGTTACCAGCCTCCCGCGTCCAGCGCAGGCGCTTTTCCGATATAACATCGATACGGTAGGTCTCATCTGCATATATCAACTGGAAATTTCTCCCGATAATGCTCTTGTGCGTCACCTTTGATGTCATGCCGCCGCCACTCATTCCGTATTGCCTTCGATGATGACCGCGCTGAAACGACCTGCGGATTCCCGCAATGCTTTCAGGGGCGCATATTCTTCTGAATCGTACCAGATGCGTGCCGCGTCCAACGACGGGAATTTGATGATGACAGGATATGTAGGGGCCCAGTCCCCTTCTTTCACATCGACCTCGCCTGCTTTGGTCACGTATTTCCCGCCAAAAGCATTGGTGATGGGCTCTACGGTCGTGGCATAGGTCTGCATTTTTTCCATGTCGGTGATTTCGAGATTTTGAAATAGGCAATAGGCTGTCACTTTGTCCTCGCAGTTGTTCAGTGATCCTTTCCCACCACGCTATTGTTTTCTAATTATTCGCCATAGATACTAATTCTAGAAAGTCATTTTCTCGGAATTAGAAATGAATCGCTTAGCAGAAATTGAGACCTTCATCGCAGTTGTGGCCGCCGGGTCACAACTAGCCGCAGCCCGGCACTTGAACATCGCAGTGTCTGCAATCAATCGCCGAATCCATGATCTTGAGGAGCGGCTGGGTGTAGAACTGACCTACCGCACACAGCAGGGAACAACGCTGACGCATTACGGGCAAACCTACTATGACAGATGTTTAAGGGTCGTCGCCGACCTGAATGAAGCTGACGCGATGATTGCCGGTGAGATGCAGCAGTCATCGGGCCTGATCCGCATTGCTGTCCCACATGCCTTGGGTGCGGAGCAAATTGCGCCGATTATGAACAAATTTGCCGTGGCCAACCCCGAAGTTCACTTTGAGATTAATGTCAGTGATCGCCAAATTGATCTGGTGGACGAACAATATGACTTGGCAATCCGTATCGATGGAACAGAGAAACCCGAGTTGGAAGAAGAGGTCTTATACAAGGTGCGCTATCGTCTCTGCGCCAGCCCTACATTTTGGCAGACACATGGCCTGCCCAAGTCACCAGATGATCTGATCGGACTTCCCGCGTTGGCCTATCAAACTGGAAAGGGCACGAAACTTTGGTCGTTCCGAAACAGTGGCGGGAAATTATTCAAGGTCCCGCTCACGACAAGATACGTGGCCAACAACGGCGGTTACATCATCGAGGCGGCAAAAGCAGGACTTGGTATGGCGCTCGAACCAGAGTTTGTCTGCGGCGAAGCTTTAGACACCGGAGCATTGGTTCCAGCTTTGGACAACTATCAAAGCTATACGCGCTTCGCAAAAATCGTGCGCGCCAACAACCGGCCACCATCACTGCGCGTTCAAAGGTTCGTGGAGGTTCTAAGAGCGGATTTGTCGCAGAAATTCAACGATACGCCAACATGACGTGTGCGGATGAAAAGGAAAGCTGCCTTTCGCCGCTTAGCAGAAAACTGGCACCCTGCGCTCAGAGCGCCATTTTGCCCACGACATAACCAACAACTTGCTCCCGCCCCCTAAACCCCGCACCACCTCCATCATCGTCGTGACACGGTCCAAACAGGTCGCGCTGACGGATAGGGTGTTGCCGGTTTGCAGGCGCAGGGCGCGGTCACGTCCGGCGTGGATTGGGTTATTTTCGCTTGGTGTTGCGACCAGTGGGAGCGGTAGCACGCGATTACCGGAAGCTTGGCACCCGTCATGCCAAAAATTCCAAATGCATTAGTCACTGTGATTTTTCTCACAATCGGATCGCTCGCCACACTCTAGGGTGAGGCGGATGCGCAATCATGCGCGCAGCAAGTTCCGTTCGAAAGATTCTTCATGACCCGACTGTCGCAGTTTTACACCCAGTCCATCTCTATCGATCTGCCGGACCTGCTGCCCGGCGAGCAATACATCAACACCCAACCAAGCACGGTCCGCCTTTCAGATGGCACAACGGTCATTTTCATCGACATAATCGATACAAGCGATGCCGAAACTGCCGTTACCAAAGACACCTTCGCAATGCGGCTCGACGCGCTGGGCCAACCGGAAACCACCTGGCGCAAAATATTGGACGGTCAAAGCACCTTCCAGTCAAAGTATGAAGCAGACGACGAAGGCGGTTTTTCGGTACTTTCGCAAGCGGGTACAGGCAACGGTGGTTTCGTCAACCAGATCGCCAAATTCTCGTCCTCGCTGCAGCAAATCGGTGGCGATGTCATCGACATCAACGGCAGTAATGGCGGCTACGATCCTGCGTCTTTCATCGAGATCGGAGGGAACTTCTATCTGCTTGAGGACGATAGTTTCGGGTCTGTATCACCGGTACCACTCACCACGGATACGACGCTCGACGAATTCGAGACGCTGAACATCATCCAATACAATCCCGACGATGGTTCATTCATAAAAACGCAGGTCATCAACGGTATTCAATCAGGCCTCGCGTTTGAGAGGGACGAAAATGACGAGATCCAATCCGCCGTACAGGTAGCCGGCATCACCAGCGCCCGCATCTTTGAAAACGAGGTAACCGGCACGGGATACATCATCACCTCCATCGAGGAACCGGTTCTGGGACAAGGGATCGTGCCCGGTACAACAGATGTGGTGGGCACCGAAATGCGCCACGAGCTGCGCGTCTTCAACGGCGACACTGGTTTCCGTCTGGAAACGCCACAGGATTTCGACCCTGTCGGCATCGACATGGTCATATTCGATATCATCAGCCTGCCGGAAGGCGGCTTCGCAATGATGTTCGGCGACCATGATGGAAACGGCACATTTGCCGTGCGGCTGGATGCAGCTTTCACGCAGGTCTCGCCCATCGCTACTATAAGTCTGCAGGGCCAAAGCAACTTTTCCGGGCTTTACCTCACCGACCACGGCAAGCTCATCGCCAGTGTGAACAGTCTGGAAACCGTGCTTGATCCGGAAACCATGGCCGTCGATCTCGGCCATGTCGGCAACTACGTCGCGCCGTTTGATTTCGCAGACACCTCAAGGCCCGGGCAGTTCTTTTCAGCCCAAAGCAACGAGATGAACGTCGTGCATATCGGCGACGGACGCTTCGGCAAATTCGAGGTGGAAGACGGTGGCGGCCGTTTGGAACTAACCATCCGGGACACCCGCGCCGGCCTGACAGAGTTCACCTCCCAAGCGCAACAAACGGGCGGAGCAGATGACGTTGTGGGCACGGTGTTCGACGACACGATGTTCGACGGCAATGGCGCAGACGTCTTCATGGGTTGGAACGGTGATGACACTTTCCTTGGCCAGTTCCGCGACACCGATGCCTATTACGGACAGGACGATCGCGGCACCGTGGACAATGGACGGGACACCCTGTCCTATGCCGGTAGCGGAGCGCCGTTTGGTCTCAGCGGAGCGCCGGTCTTCGATCTTGATCTGGACGAGGTGCGTTTCTTGCGAACCATTCAGATTGGTCAGTTCACCAGCACAATAACGGTCACATCCACCTTCGACGGGATCGAAGAATTTATCGGCAGCGCGCTCGATGAAGAGTTCCAGTTCCGCGATCTGCCGTTTATTCCCGTGGATCTGGACGGCGGTGGCGGCATCAACACGCTGGTCCACAAAAGCGCGCCGGACAGCATCGAGGTGAACTTTCTCGCAGGTAACATCACCTACGAGTTCATCGCAGCCAGCAACAATTACAGGTTCGAAAACTTCAGCAATTTCACCGGGGGCAGCGGACGCGAAGTGGTGATTGGCGACAATAGTGCCAACGTGATTTCGACCGGCGGCGGCAATGATGAGATTGACGGTAACGGCGGCAACGACATGATCAATGGCGGCACCGGCGAAGACGTGATGCGCGGCGGGCAGGGCGATGATGGCTATACGGTCGATAATATCAGCGACAGCGTCATCGAAGAAGCGGGCGAAGGGTACGACACCGTCACCTCGTTCATATCGCTCACGATCCCCGTCAATGTGGAAAGCCTCGTTCTGGCAGGCACAGCCAACATCAACGCGATGGGCAGCGCAGGCTCGGAACAGCTGACCGGCAACAGCGGCAACAACACGCTGGAGGGCGGCGAGGGCAACGACACAATGACCGGCGGTAACGGCATGGACCTGATCAATGGCGGCGGCGGTTTCGACACCGTGGACTACAGTCAGGAAACCGGAACCCAGGGTGTGAACATTGACCTTCGCACCAACAGCGGGACGGACACGTTTGGTAGCACCGACACGTTGGACTCAATCGAGCGCGTTATCGGGTCCAGCAATAATGACATAATTTTTGGAAGCGCTGCAGGCGGGCAAGTGTTGATGGGCATGGCCGGTGAAGACCAGCTCATCGGCATGGGCGGCGGCGACGAATTGCACGGTGGCGCAGACAATGACTACTACGTTATTGAAAACGCCGCAGACACCGTGATCGAACTTGTCGGCGAAGGCGACGACATCCTCGACACGTTTATCTCTTACAACGTGCCTGTGAACGTCGAGGTGCTGCGGATGCAGGGCACCGCTGATCTGGAAAGCAACGGCTCCGCAAGCCGCGACATCATTCAGGGCAATTCCGGCAACAACTATATCAACGGGGCAGGTGGCATCGACCTTATGATCGGTGGCGACGGCAACGATGTTTATTCAATCGACAACTCGCAGGACACTGTGATCGAAGCTGTCGGCGGTGGCGACGATGTGATCTACACGTCGGTCGATTACGTTCTGCTGGGCGATCAGGAAATTGAAACAGCAATCCTGACCGAGAATGCGGTGATCCTGCGCGGCGATGATTCCAACAACCAGCTTATCGGCAATGATTTCGTCAACGTGCTGGAAGGCAAGGGTGGCACAGACTATCTGCTGGGCCTCGGCGGCGACGACATCTTCCAGGTGTCGAAAGAAGCCAACGCGACCGATCTCGATGTCTTCGGCGACTTCGAGGGGGCAGGGGTGATTGGCGGTGACCGCATCGCCCTGTCAGCTGCCGAATGGGGCATGGACGGGATCGTCTATCAGGTGTCGCAAACCAGCTTCATCGTGGCGACAGCCCAGAACACCAACCAGCAACAGTTCCAGATCGCTAACCTGACCGCAGCTCAAACCGATCTCATTGCAGGAGATGACTATTACTTCGGATAATCTAGCCGACTGCAACACGAATTGAAGACGCTGCGTCTTGTTCGAGTGAGGCCAACGCCGGTAACTCGCCCCTAATGATTCGATGTTATTCATCGTGATGGATTTTGCGGGAGCTGTACGATGCCGAACTTCACAAACAACGCCTACCAAGACGCCCTGATAGAAGGCTACCGGCTGGGCAACACGACCATCGAATATTATCTGGCGGACACAGCTGCAGGTAACTTCACCCAGATCGAGAGAACGGCATTTGCGCAGGCAACCGCGCTCTGGAACGAAGTGGCTAATATCAATTTCGCAGAGACCGCAGTGCAGGCAGACGCTGAATTTATCGAAAGCCTTTACGTCAGCGGTGCAGACGGCACGTCGGGAAACCTTGGCGTGCATCAGAATTTTATCGGCAGCAACACGACCGTCGTGGACACCATCACCATTGATGGAACTTTCGCGACCGCATTATCAGGCTCGTATAACCGCAGCGGTTTTGGCTGGGACGAGACCAACGCAAACGGCGGTCTGCAGCGCGGTGGCATTGGGTTTGCCACCATCGTGCACGAACTTGGCCACGGTTTGGGTCTCGACCACACCCACATAACGGGCTCCAACGACCCGCATTTTTTCCCCGGCGCACCGGGCGAATACGATGCAGGCAATAATGGCCTGAACAGTGAACTCTATTCGATCATGTCCTATCGCTCGGGTCCCGAAATTCGTCCCAATTTTATCGGTGAAACCCAGAATTACGGCACCGTTGGCGGCCCCATGGCCTTCGATATTGCGACGGTTCAGTTCCTCTACGGCGCGAACATGACGACCCGTACGGGCGATGATGTTTACACGATGCCGTCGGCCAATGCTCCCGGCACATATTGGAGCGCCATATGGGACGCGGGGGGAACCGATACGATTTCCCACGCTGGCGGTACTGCGGCGGTCACCATTGATTTGCGCGCAGCCACATTACAGGACGAAGTTGGCGGCGGTGGTTTCATCAGCCGCGTCGGCACGATCTACGGCGGCTATACGATTGCAAACGGTGTGGTGATCGAAAACGCCACCGGCGGGCAGGCGGCTGATACGCTCGTGGGCAACGCTGCAGCAAACGCTCTCGACGGCGGTGCCGGCGCAGACACCATGACCGGCGGGGCGGGTGATGATTACTATGTGGTTGAGAATGTAGGCGACACCGTTACCGAGCTTGCCGGTGAGGGCAGCGATATCATCGACACGTTCGTGTCTTACGACGTGCCCGTGAATGTCGAAGTTCTGCGGATGCAGGGTACGGCTGATCTTGGCACAAACGGTTCGGTGAACCGCGACATCATCCAGGGCAATTCCGGCAACAACTACATCAACGGGGCAGGTGGTCTCGACCTGATGGTCGGAGGCAGTGGCAACGACACTTACACGATTGATGACTCACAGGATGCTGTCATTGAAGCCGCTGGTGGTGGCGACGATGTGATCTACACATCTGTTGATTACGTGCTGCTGGGCGATCAGGAAATCGAAACCGCGATCCTGACCGAGAACGCGGTGATCCTGCGCGGCGACAATTCCGACAACCAGCTGATCGGCAACGACTTCATCAACGTGCTGGAAGGCAAGGGCGGTACAGACTATCTGCTCGGACTTGGCGGAGACGATATCTTCCAGGTCTCGCTGGAGGCCAATGCTACCGATCTCGACGTCTTCGGAGATTTCGAAGGTGCAGGCGTTATCGGCGGCGACCGCATCGCACTCGATGCAGCTATCTGGGGCATGGACGGCATCGTCTATCAGGTGTCGCAAACAAGCTTCATCGTGGCGACGGCACAGAACACAATGCAACAGCAGTTCCAGATCGCCAACATCACCGCTCCGACCACGAACCTGATCGCAGGTGATGACTATTACTTCGGGTAGGTGATCTCTTCATAAAGTCGATTTGTAACGGTTTGAAGGCTTTAGGAACGATCTATCTCAACCATTGTTGCGGCACGGTCGAGATAGGTTGAACTGACGGGCAGACTGTCTCCATTTTCCAGCCGCACGGTATGGCTGCGCCCGGATCGATCCAGACTGTGAACACTTGATGTTGCGACCCAGTGGGAGCGATGGATGCGCTCGCCGGGGTAATTCTTCAGTTCCGTTATGGCCGTAGCGAAGGGCAATTTTATTGTTGCCGTGCCGTCGGCAGTGACAACGCGCAAATAATGGTCTTCGGCGGAAACCGACACGAGATCGAAACCAGCATCGCGGGGCAGCCGGTGGAGAAAGGGAATGCGGTCGGGTTCGACGGTTCGGGTTTCTTTCAGGTTCGCCACCTGCCAGGCGGGCGGCATGAAACGCACGAAGCAAATAGTGGTGCCTATCACCCACGTGGTCAGCCAGATGAACCACCCCTCGCTGCCACTCTCCGGCCGCACGGTGCGCTCCATGATGATGATGACGATGGCGGGTGCGAAGGAGCCGAGAAACGCACCGGCAGCAATGCGGATCGCGCGGTCGCGCAACGAGTGCAGACCACGCCGCAACAGCAGATGGATCGCGATGTGAAAACTCGCACCGGCAGCGGCGACAATAATCAGCCAATAGAAAAAGCGGGGCAGGGCGGCGAAATCGCGACCGGACGCAAAAGCACCCGTGATCGTGAACAGGCCGGTGATAATCAACACCGCCACGCTTTCACGCAATAAGGTCGTTTTTGAAATTCCCATGGCGCCCATCCCCATTCCTGCCCTGTCTGTTCTTACCCGTCTGTTCCCAGTCCTTCGGTAACCGGCGCTGCAATTTCGCGAATTATTCTGCAATTTCACGAATTTGTCGCCTGCTTCATCGCATTAGCGTGAGATTCCGCATTGTTTACAAGCTTCTGACACCGCACTTGTTTTCCACACGGGGGCACGTGGGAGAAAAAGCCAATGGCGAATTTCGACGACTATGACGTCAATCATCCGGACAACGAGTGGTTTCAGGTCATGCGCTGGCAAGTGTCGGGCAACCCGTCGACGGCCAACAGCTTCTCCCTCAAGAACATTGACGGGACTTACACGCTCGGCACCGGTGTGGGGTTCGTCTATGATGCGAACGGTCGCGTGATAGGCGGCACTGTCACCGCACTGACCCATCTGAACAGCGCCCAAACCGAAACGATTTCGGTGATCACCGGCTTGTCGCTGAACGCCGTTTCCTTACGCACAACCATGACGACCTTCGTCACCGACGGGTTCGATCTGGCGAATGTCGTCATGGGCGGAAACGACACATTCACCCTGCTCGGCACCGACACTGACATGACTGACGCCTATGGTCGCCACCAGATATGGCTGGGCGATGGCGACGACACAGTCGACCGGCTGATGGACAATTACCTCATCCACATGGTGGGCGGCGATGATCACATCGACGTTGGCGACAACGCGCTTGCCCTGTCCATCGGCCTGAACAATTGGGTCAGCTACCGCTACAATCTTGATGGCAGCTTGTTCGATCCGACAGGCAATTCCGGTTATGGCAATTACAATCTACGCGTCGCGTTGGACACCAACGGCATCTATGGCGGCAACTGGTGGCAGGCTGCGGGCTTCGCCACAGACGGCAACGAGAACGACATCATCGAGGCCATCGTCAATATCGAAGGATCGATGGGCAATGACTGGCTGACGGGCCTGAACTTCTTCAACCCCAACAGCGCTCCGGGGGTGTTGACCGATGCTCTAGGCAGCACAATCTACGGGTATGAAGGCGATGACCGCATCGAATATGCGCAATTCGGGTTCGGCGGTGATGGCGATGACATCCTCACGCCAATGCTTGGCGGCGTGTACAACGAAGTCTTTGCCTACACCGGCTCCAATTTGATGGGCGAGGCGGGCAATGATCGGTTCCAGATCGGTTTTGCAGGATCGTCAACGACCTACCAGGTGCTGCACACCATAAACGGCGGTGCTGATACCGACAGCGTGGAAGTTGTCTGGAACGGTGCACTCGATTTTATTATTTCTGACGGCGAGTTGGTGCCCATATACGGCGGCGAGATCGAGGTCACCGTGGACCTGCTCAACGGCCAGCCAAGCAACATTGGAAACAACCTGTTTCAGTTCTTCGATGTGGAGAACATCCGTGGCGGCGGAGCCTCCGAGTTTTTCATCGGCACCAATGGCGCCAACGAAATTCTGGGTTTCGGTCGCGACGATTCCATTTTTGGCATGAGCGGCGATGACTGGCTTGAAGGCGGCACGGGCGATGATTTCCTGTGGGGCTTTGACGGCGGCAATTTCAACTATATCGCGGGCAGCGACAACGACACGCTGATCGGCGGTGCGGGCGAAGATGATTTGCGCGGCGACGAGGGCGACGACCTCCTCATCGGTGGCGAAGATGCGGACTCGCTCGATGGCGGGAACGGGAACGACAAGGCCGATTACAGCACCTCGTTCGAAGGAGTGATTGTCGACCTTGCATTGGGCACAGGCATTGATGGAGATGCCGAGGGTGACACCTTGACCAACATCGAAGAACTCGACGGCTCCGCCTACCGCGACTACCTTTTTGGCGACAACGGTAACAACTACATCAATGGCGGTGGTGGCCTGGATGTCATGATCGGTCGCGGCGGTAACGACACTTACACGGTCGACTCTTCACAGGATGCCGTGATCGAAGCTGTGGGTGGGGGCGACGATGTCGTCTATACCTCGATAGACTACGTTCTGATCGGTGATCAGGAAATCGAAACGGCGATCCTGACAGAAAATGCTGTCATCCTTCGCGGCGACAACTCCGACAACCAGCTCTTCGGCAATGACTTCATCAACGTGCTCGAAGGCAAGGGCGGCACCGACTACCTGCTGGGTCTAGGCGGCGACGATATCTTCCAGGTCTCGCTGGAGGCCAATGCAACCGATCTCGACGTCTTCGGCGATTTCGAAGGCGCAGGCGTTGCAGGCGGCGACCGCATCGCACTTGATGCAGCCATCTGGGGCATGGACGGGATCGTCTATCAGGTGTCGCAAACAAGCTTCATCGTGGCGACGGCGCAGAACACAATGCAACAGCAGTTCATCATCGCCAACATCACCGCCCCGATCACCAATCTCATCGCCGGAGACGATTACTACTTCGGATAAAGACCGATTGGCCCGCGCACCGCGCCGCGCCATCGCATCATCGTATCGGTAGATCCAATGCAGCCGGACCACGGCGGTGCAAATTCGCGAACTAATCTGCAGTTTCGCGAATATTACATCTGTGCGTACGCCCCTCCGCTTGACCCTGCCTGACCTTCGCACAGATTACGCTAGGGCAGGAGCTTTAGCCGATGAGTGCGATGGCCGACACATGCTTGCCGCCAGTACCGGAACATTTTCGGCCAATTCGCGCACTGCGAAAACGGGGACATTGAACATGATCACACCAAGCGCGGAATTCGACGCTTTTCAGGCCAACACATTCGACACCGGCAAGCAGATCCTGCCGCAGGTGGCGGGGCTGGTCGGTGGCGGCTTTGTGGTGGCTTGGCAGTCTGAAGATCAGGATGGCGATCAGCGCGGCATCTTTATGCAGCGCTACGGCCCCGATGCGTTGCTGGTGGGGCCGGAGGTTCAGGTCAACACCTATACCGACGGCCCGCAATACGAGATGACGATCACCGGGCTGACCGGCGGCGGCTTCGTGGTCACTTGGTATGCACAGACGCTGGACGGTGGCACGGTGGTCGCACAAATTTACGATGCGGTCGGCGCTACGGTGGGCAGCGAGTTCACGGTCAACACCGAAGTGCTGAGTTCCCAGCGAGTGCCCGCCATCGCGGCCACCGCCGATGGCGGCTTCGTCATCGCGTGGCAATCCTTCGGGCAGGATCCTGACGCGCAGAATGCCTTGTGGGATATTTACGGCCAGCGCTATCAGGCAGACGGCACCGCGCTGGGCGGTGAATTCCAGATCAACACAATCGACAGCTTCCAGCAGGTGGAAGTTGCATTGGCGGCTTTTTCATCCGGCGGATATGTGGCCGTGTGGCAATCCGTTGGCGACCCCAATGGCGGGGAAAGCGACACCAGTTTCGACGTTAAAATGCAGCGCTACGATGCCAGTGGCGTGTCGGTGGGCAGTGAGACCACGGTCAACACCCATTTGCCTGATTATCAAAACGAGGCGGATGTCGCCGTGCTGGCCGATGACGGTTTCGTCGTCACTTGGGTCTCGTTCAGCTTCACCGAGGGTAGCCCCAATCAGGACGGGTCCGGTTACGGCATTTTCGCCCAACGCTACAACGCGGCGGGGCAGCCTGCGGGCGCCGAGTTTCAGGTCAACACCCATTTCAATGGCAGCCAGGTCAACCCCTCCATCGTCGCCCTACCCGACGGTGGCTTCATGATTGCATGGATGACGCTGGGATCACCGGGTGATGACTATTCCGGTTGGGACATACTGGCGCAAAGATTTGCCGCAGACGGCACCATGATCGGTGCGGAATTCGCTCTGCACGAAAGCGACGCCAACAACAGCACCGCAAATGACGACCAGACGGATATCGATCTCTCGGTGCTGGATAACGGTGCTGTTATCGCTACCTATGCCGATGGCACACGCTTCGGCACCGATGTGGAGGTCATGGCCAATGCCTACGGCTACACCAATATCGACCCGACCGAGAGTGCGGATACGATCATCGTCTATGGCTTTGGACAATACGTGCAGGGACTGGGTGGGGGCGACATCATTCACGGAGCAGACGATGCCTATGGCTCGGATTATCTGGCGGGTGGCGACGGAGAGGACGTGCTTTACGGAAACGCCGGTGACGACAGGCTGAGCGGCGGGGCAGACGGCGACACACTGGACGGTGGCGAAGGCGATGACCGTATGAGCGGCGGGGCTGGAAACGATCTCTATATCGTCGACAGTGCCGGAGACATGGTGTCTGAAAGAGCAGGCGAAGGCGACGACATCATCGACACGTTCGTCTCCTACGACGTGCCGGTAAATGTCGAGGTGCTGCGGATGCAGGGTACTGCTGATCTTGGCACCAACGGTTCGGTGAACCGCGATATTATTCAGGGCAATTCCGGCAACAATTACATCAATGGCGGCGGTGGTATCGATGTGATGATCGGGGGCGACGGCAACGACACTTACACGATTGACGACTCACAGGATGCCGTCATCGAAGCCGCCGGTGGTGGTGACGATGTGATCTACACATCCGTCGATTACGTGCTGCTGGGCGATCAGGAAATCGAAACTGCGATCCTGACAGAAAATGCTGTCATTCTGCGCGGCGACAATTCCGACAATCAGCTGATCGGCAACGACTTCATCAACGTGCTCGAAGGCAAGGGCGGTACGGACTACCTGTTGGGTCTTGGCGGCGATGATATCTTCCAGGTGTCGCTGGAGGCCAACGCAACCGATCTCGACGTCTTCGGAGATTTCGAAGGTGCAGGCGTTATCGGCGGCGACCGCATCGCACTTGATGGAGCCATCTGGGGCATGGACGGGATCGTCTATCAGGTGTCGCAAACCAGCTTCATCGTGGCGACGGCGCAGAACACAATGCAACAGCAGTTCCAGATCGCTAACATCACCGCTCCAACCACCAACCTGATCGCCGGGGATGATTATTACTTCGGGTAAACCAAAACTCTGCCCCGGTTCTAGTTTTCCGGCGGCAGGTTTACAGGTGCGTAACCGGTCTTTTCCATGCGCTCCAGAACCGAGGAATGCAGCACCGAACCGGGCTCTATGTAACGGCGTTCCTTTAACGGCCAGTAGATGCCGTGGCCTTCGCGGACCGCCGGATTGTCGTGCCGCTTTTTGGATTTCGGAAACACTTCCAGTATCGGCCACAGCCACACCATGGAATTGTGCAGCTTTGCAGTCGCATCCGGCGCAGTATAATCGCGCGGGCCACCTTCTTCCACGTTGGATGGATTTTCGCCCCGTACAAGGCGCTTCACCATGACCTCACGAAAGACCAGACCGCAGTCTCGGGCTTCGTCCACCATCCATTGCAACGGAAACTTGGCCGCACCGCTGTCACGTTCTGTATAGCCGCCACCGATGTCGGAATGCACACCCGCAAACCATACTTGTTTTGCGATCTGCGGTTCGCCCTGTTCATCATCGATATAGGGCAGATATTTGAAAATCTGGTCCGGCTCCCAACGGGCAACGCGAAACATGCGTCGCCGCTCGTCTATTGCCATCGCATGGCGAAAGTGACGAACGCTTGGATTGTTATCCGTGTTGGGCAACTCCTGAAGCGTCGGGATGCCGCCCCTATCGGGCCGTGGAATGAGGATTGAACTCACCGTGTCCCAACACCCCATGAAGTGGATGGTTGGCCGCATCGTGTCCATCATTTCCTGCAACCGGTAGGCGATACCCTCGTCCTTGTCGGTGCCGGCACGCTTGTAAATTGTCAGCGCGTAGCTGGCGAGGTTTGCCTGATGGGGGTGCAGCAGGCCGCACATATGGATGAGACCGGCCAGCACCCGCACCGTGTAGGCACCACGGCTGAACCCGAGGAGATAAATCTGGTCACCCTTGCGGTAATTTTCGATCAGAAAGCGGTAGGCGTCGAGCACGTTTTCATCGAGGCCGTAGCCGAAGGCCAGTCCGATAACGCCCTTCGTCCGGTTCTTGAACCGCCCCCACGCGCCAGAGTCACTGATGGTGCCGATGCCCACATCATAGTAGCCGATCTGGTTAGGTTCGTCCTTTTTCAGCAGCTTGTAGAATTTCAGGACGTTGGACTGGTTTTCCTTAATCTCGTTTCCAGTGCCGTCACAGCATATAATCAATCGACGCGGTTTTTTTTCTTCGCTCATCTCGCCGCTCCTTGAAATAGCCATTCAGTTTTGCAAGTCTTCGCTCACAATCGACCGACCAGCCGCGACTGTGCTACATTAGCGTAAGCGAAATTACGGTAACGGACAAATCGCAGCAGCACGCTCGATGTTCAACAAGCGGGGAGGGTGCCATGCGCTTTATAGACCGGTCTCGGATGTCCCCGCCCAGTCTGTTGTCTTCCAAGAGGGCTGATGAAGCCCGTGGCGAGGTCGAACGCTTCATTTCAATGACGCAGCAAAAAGGCGGCACACGGCGGGTGCCCGACTGCAGCTGGATGTTGGGAGATTGGAATTTTCGCGAGTCTGTAGAGAGGAGCTTCCACAGCGTTTGCGCTTATTGCGAGTCGTCAGTCACCCAGTCATCAAAAGACATATCAGGGGTCGTATCTCACCACCGACCCCGTTCCCTTGCAGAAGACGAGAACGGCTCCACCGATCTCACAGCTTACTCATGGCTCATGTACGAGTGGGAAAATCTGGTCTGGGCTTGCGACACGTGCGCGCGTTTGAAAGGCAACAAATTCTTCGTCGAGAACAGACGCGGAGAAGCTTACCAGAGCCTGTCGCAGCTTCGGGAAACGGAGCAGGAGTTACTGCTAGATCCCACTTTTCACCAACCGTCAGAACATCTTGAATTCAAACTGAATGGCCGTGTTGAATGGAAAACCGAGAAAGGCCACGCAACGGTCGAGGTTTTGGATCTCAACCGCGCGGAGCTTCAAAGGGATCGAGCTGCCGGAGTCGGCAGGCTTCTGAATCTGCTTTTCACGTCAACAAATCCAAGCTCAACAAGCGAATCCAGTTCCGGTGATTCAGAAAGCGCATTTTTTGGAAACGATCGTGCTCTAATTGATGGAACGTCGCCGGCAGGCAACGGAGCACATAGCGGATCAGCGACACTCGCAATCCTGGCTTACGCAAGAGAAGTTGGGATCGAAGCAAGCGATGAGGTTTCATTTTCAGATGCCTTCAGCGCTTTTGATTTTCAGGCGAAAGCACTTTTCGTAGAAAATGCCTTTATGGAAACTCGGAAGTCCGAACCCGACGCACCCCCACCGGAAAACCTGAGCGGTAAACCCCGCTTCAAATTCACCAAATCCCGCTCGACCTCCTCGTCAGCCCCACCACCTGAACGCGCGCCTAAAAAACCCTCCCGCATCCCGAACATACATCGGCTCGCTGCTGCCGACTCCCCCGTTACCGCCGTCAACATCCGCAATTTCAAGGCGCTTACCAGCATTGCGTTCGATCTCCCCAGCGTCGTGGAGGACGCCGAGCAGTCGCCCTGCATGATCCTGCTGGGGGAAAATGCGACCGGCAAATCCACCGTTCTCGAGGCCATGGCGCTGGCTATCCTTGGAACGGACGAAGCGGGTGAACTCGACGACCTGCTAAAGGATGAAGACCTGTCCCCCGACGATCTCATCCATCGCCCCGACACGAAGGCTCCTGAAGAAACGGCGGCCAGCATGTCGGTCGATCTCGTTTTCCTCGATGGGTTACATCGGACATCGCTCTATGCCGAAGCCGGTGACAAGCGTTTTTCAGGTGATGAGCGAACCTCGAAAATCGTTCTCGGCTACGGTCCGCGCCGCTTCTTCACCAAGCGTAAATCGCGTCGCCTGCGCGCGCCCGCCCACCGGGTGCGCTCGCTGTTCGACCCAATGGCGATGATCGCCAACCCGATACACTGGCTGGCCGATCTTGATGACCAGCAGTTTTACGCAGCCGCCCGTGCACTCCGCGAGGTTTTGTTGCTGGACAATGATGACGATTTCGAGCGCGACGCCGATGATGATGATGATGAAGGACGGATCTACATCACCCACCACGGTCAGCGCACGGCGTTGAAAGACATGTCGGTCGGCTACAAATCCGTCATCGCCATGGCCTGCGATATCATCCGCGAGCTGCTTTACCACTACGACAATCTGGAGTTTGCCCACGGGGTGGTGTTCATCGACGAGATTGAAACACACCTGCATCCACGCTGGAAAATGCAGATCATGCAATTGCTCCGCAAAGCGTTTCCCAAGGTGCAGTTCATCGTCACCACCCACGACCCGCTGTGCCTGCGTGGCATGTATGACGGCGAGGTCTTCGTGCTGCAGCGAACGGAAGCGGGCGACACGGTAGAAAAAGTGACCGACCTGCCATCTATTCGTGGCATGCGCGCCGAGCAGATTTTAACGTCGGAATTTTTTGGCCTCGGCTCCACCGATCCGAAAACGGACGCCATTCTGATACGCTTCAATCGTCTGCTGGAACGTCACGAAAGCCTCAATGACGATGAGCGGAAAGAGTTGGAGGCGTTGGGCGAACAACTCGACCGCGATCTGGTCCTCGGCTCCAGCATCGCGCAGCAGGCCCATTCTGCAGCCCTGAAAAAGCGCACCCGGAACACGGTGTCGCCAACAAAAGCTTCCTCGCCGCGCCGTAAGGATATCGAAGCAGCATTCCCCGCGCTGTTCGATATGCCGGGACAGGAGTAGCGGCGGTGATTTCCGTCAAACGCACCGCCTGTCCAGCTGCGCTGGACCCGAATGATCCGACGGCTGCTGGTCCGAAGGAACTGGCAAAACTGAAACAGAAACTGGTCGATGGCCAAAAGCTGAAGAGCGACGATTTCAACGCCTATTCAGGCAAGCCGGTGCGCAATGCGCTGGAAGAGATGTTTCACGGAAAATGCGCCTATTGTGAAGGCAAGGTGGCCAGCACGAACGACACTGACATCGAACATTACCGTCCTAAAAAGGGCGTCACCGAAGCCGGTGAACATGGCTTCAGGCACGAGGGTTATTGGTGGCTCGCCATGGTGTGGGAAAATCTCGTTCTGTCCTGCGCCCATTGCAACCAGATCAGGGCAAAACACATCATCATACCTGACCATTTGGTCACGGTCGAAGAGCTGGAAGCCTTTCTGATGGATCCGCAGCACAGCAGGGCGGGCAAGCTCAACGCCTTTCCCACCGCCGACAATAAATGGGTGATCAGTCCTGAGGAAGATCACAACACCGAGAAGCCGCTTATCATCAACCCGGTCGATATGGACCCTGACGAACATCTGGACTGGGTTCTTCACAATGGTGCTTCGCTTGTGCGCGCGAAAAACGGCAGCGCTGCGGGGGAAGCAACGCGGACCATTCTCGGCCTCAACCGCAGGTGGCTGGAGGAGGAGCGTCGCATCATGTTGATGGAAATGATCCTCGACCGCGAAGAGATTATCGAAGGCGTGAACGGCTGGCTGGAAGCAACCAATGAGGAGGCCAAAACCCTCAACATGCGCCAGGCCAATCACGGCATCAGGCGCTTGCAAAACCGCACCCTGCCACACAAACAATTCGCCGGTCTGGCCAAGGCCTTTTTCATATCCGTGCGGGACGAAGTGGCATCCATGCAGGCGGCTGTATGACGCAAAACGCCAAAACATCCATTCGAAGATTTCGTCAAATTACCATAATTACTGAACAATATTTTCTAAACACTACAAAAACATCGATATGATTGAGAGGAAACTTCATTATGACGAATTTCGACCATTCATTAGTACGGTTTGCTGTATGGAATTTGGCCGGCAACACCCCTCTCGATCCCGGTCGGGGCATCGGGGAAGCCAGCGAGAAAGCAGAGAACCAGGCGAAAGGTCTTGCTTTGCTGGACGCGGATTTCGTGACGCTGGTGGAAGTTTCGCCCATATCGCACATCACGTGGCTGGCCAGTCGAATGAAGGACTATGGGATCACGTACAATGTTACCATAAAGCAGCAACCAGACAGCCACCTTCATATCGGTTACCTGCACAAACCCGGTATCGACGTCTCCAACGCACGGTTTTTACCAGACTCCCAAGGCGAGTATAGAGGTGGCCGCCAAGCCTTTGCGGTCGATGTGGAAATTGGAAAGAAATTCGACGCTACCGTGATCGGCGTTCACCTAAAATCCGGGCGCCCGGCGAAACAGCAACAGATGCGCGACACTCAATGCAAGGTGATCGGTGATTGGATCACCAATCTGCAAGGTGAAGACGGCTACCGCCGTGATATGATCGCACTGATGGGCGACTTCAACATGATACCCGGTCAGGATGTCAGCAATTTTTACCATCTTGGCGGCGACGATGTCATGGACTTCGTATCCTGTTGGGATTTGCAGGACCGCTTTTCCCACATTCTAAAAAAAGGCCGAGCAAACCTGTTGGACGGTTTTGCCGTGTCTCGCAAATTCTCGAACGATTACGTGCGCGGATCGCTGCGGCTTTTCCCGATGCACTGGACGCTGGACATGGGCCGGGAGAAGTTCCGGGACAAAGTTTCAGACCACCTTCCTTTCGTGGCATCATTCAAAATATTCTAGCAGATTGCGCTATCAGATATGTCACCTCTAGCGGCACCGTCTGGTTTTTGTTTCGTCTCAAAGTCCAATCAAGTTCCATAATGAAAGTTATGCAACTTCCGCATAAACATACGCGGTAACGGGTTCATGCCGACGTCAGAACACTAAGGCGAAATTTCTCCGATCTCGTTGAGCAGGCTTTCGGCGCGCGAAATGGCTAACTGGTTGTCACTTCGCTTGGCCAGAGCGCTGGACTGTTGCAACTGCCGCGCCGCAGCGCGAAGCTTGCCGCGCTTGATAAGAACGCGGGCATGCACACTCATGGCGATGTTCAGCCGGAGCCCCATATCGTTACTGCGCGCCAACGCCATGGCCTGCGCCGAAAGGCTGCCCGCAAGCACGGTCTCGCCCTGGTCGAGCAGCAGTTCAGCACGGATGAGCAGGCACTCACATGCCAGTGTCGGCATTTCCATAATCTCGGCATAGTCTTCGATTTTGGAAATCCGGTCGAAAGCGTCTCCCAGCGGCGGCGGGCCGTCGGTGTTCTCTTTCGCCCGTTCCCGTTCAAGTTTGATCTGCGCCAGCCGTGACCTGTGCACCATATCCTCGTGGCCACCGGTTTCGGCAAAACCTACTGAATCCTGTATCAGCCGCGCTGCTTTCGAATAGTCACGACGCAGGCGGTGAAGATCGGATTGATGGCGGGAGAAGATGGAACATGCGCGGCTGTCGTTGAACACGCGCAGGCGTTTCAGCGCCTCTTTGTACAGAATGGTGGCGTCGTCAAAACCGCCCCTCATATGATAAACTAGCCCGCGATACCCCGTGGCAATCGCTGCCACACGGCTGTCGCCATGGCCGCTGCGGACCTCGGAATCGATAATATCCGTCAAGCGGCGGTCAGCGGATCGCAGTCGGCCACGGTCGATCAGCGTAATCGCCAGATTGAGCGAAATGCGGTTGTGCTGCGGTCCGCCCTGATCGCCAACCTCGATATCGGCATTCATGGAAATCGCCTGCCGCAACAGGGCAGCCGCATCGCGCAAGTTGCCCTGCGTGAGGCAGATCAAGCCGCACTCATTGTAAAGCCAGACGATCTCGTCGCGGTAACAGGCGTTGATCTGTTTATAGCCATTGATGCTGTCCGGCCGGTAATCGCGAAGATCGAACTCTGGCGAATCCACCCATTGAAGCAACTCCCACGCTTTACGAATGATCCAGCGGAGCTGGATCCGGTGGGTCTCAAAAAATCCGCGTGGCGGTTTGCGATCATGACCGCCGGGACCACTCACGTAATCATCGAAGCGCGACACCACAGCGACTGAAAAAGACGAACGAACAATCGACAAAGCTGCCCGCAAGGCCTGCACCCGTGTCGCGGTCGGTGCCTTATCGAACACCCAGCGACCGCTAGCCGGGTCTTTCAAAGATGTGTCGGGGTACTGGCTTAAGCTGGACACCAGCTCATTGAGAAAACTATAGCCTTCGTAGTTGAGACGCGGCAGTTCGGCCGGCATGGAGGCGAACAGCGACGGCGCAAACGGGTTAAGTTCGCCAAACTCGTAGGGTTCGGCACCCAGCTTGCGCATCACGTGAAGTTGCACCAGCCGGTGCAAAGCGTAGCGGGCTTCATTGTCGGGCTCGCGGTTACCGAAATGCGCTTTATGAAGTTTTTCTTCGCCGGTTTTCGGCTGCTTCAGCATCTTGTCCAACCGTTTTAGTCGCGGATGCGGGGCGATTTGGAAGACAAGACCACGGCGAACCAATGCGTCGAGCGCCTGCAGGATCAACAGGCTGCGCGGCAATACCGGTGGCGAGGGAAGCGTGTCGAAATATTTCCGCATCTGCGGCGCACGCACCAGCACATCGACGCTGGTCGGCGTGCCGATAACAGCCAGATGGCGCAGCAGGATATGGTGCAACCGCATATCAACGGCGGGAACACCGACCCGGTGCAAAGGCTCATAGGCATCAAGCACATGGTGCAGCACCACGCCTTCGCGACGGTCCAGTCCTGTGGCGCCCACAGCATCTGCAGTGGAGCGGATGAAGTCTTCTGCACTGTTTGCAGCGGCCAGCATCTGCGTGTCCTGCCAAGGCTTGTCATTATCCGCATCGAAGGAAGCGCTTTCCGCACCTGCAATGGCAGTCCATTCAGCCGCCGCCAAAATGATGGTCATGCAGAACCGGTTGCCGCTGAGTTTGTTGCGGATCTGCTGCCATTCGCGCAGCGACTGGCGGTCCTCACGATACCGCTCGCGCAGAGCATCCCGCAAGGCATCGCGGTGACGGGAAGTTCCGATTTCGTGAAGACCGAGCTCTGTACGGTGTAGTTCCGTGAAGGCCGGTTTGATTGCTTCAACAAGGCTTTTAAACGTCTTGTCGTTGATGTTGAGAACGAACTCGTTCGATTTCCGGTCAGCGCTGTTAAACGTCCGGTTTTCGCTCAGAACGGGCCAGGTATCCCGACTGGTTTCTTCGATCTTCTTCTTAACTTCGGCAGCGGCTTTTTTAGCTTTCTCATACTCTTGCTGGGAACGGGTGCCCTGCTTGGGATGGGTCGCATATTTGATGAACAGCAGGCAGGCGAGGACAGGGAAATTATCGATCAGAAAATTTTCAGGCGACATCATGCGGGCAAAATGGACGTTGCATGTGTCCTGTGTCGTGATGGGGTAGTGTTCGCTGTTGATGTTACCCGGGTCGATCTCCACATCGACCGCACCATGGGCCTGTGAACCATTGACCATGTTGCCCATACGGTCCGGTAACGGCCCTGCTTCGGTCAACTTTGCAAGATCGATGCGTGATCCCACCTCGCGGCGGCGCACATTCGTAATCCCGCTCAACGAAATATTCTCGCGCACCATGGGCACGAATGTCAGCGGGTTGGGGTCGCGCAAAGCAGCCGGATCGCTGCCACTATCTTCGTTTTCATCGCGTTGGCGCGCGATCAGAGGTTCGCCCAGATAGGCCTCATTGGCGATGATCACCAGATCGAAGGGTACACCACGGACACCACGTCCCGTGAGCAGTTCAAGAAACTGGTAGATTTCGCGGTTCTTCACAAATCCGCTGCCGCCGCCCTTGGTGCGGTGGAACAAAAGCTCGGCTGCATTGATGGTAAGGATGAAACGCGGCGGTGGAACCTGAACGCCTTCTACCTCTTCTTCGGCGATCTTACCGGCGTAGTGCTCAATACGATTCAGCACTGCGCGCAACCGCTCAATGCGCGGAAGCGGCTTGAGCATGTTGTGCAGATATCTACCAATCGTGCCTTCTGTTTGGATGTCGAGCTGATCGTTCAGCGACTGACAATTGCGCTTGAAGGCTTCAAGATAATAAAATTTCTGGAGTTCATTGAAGTCATTGTCTTTGCGGACATCGATGTGTTGCCGTGACTGTCGTGCAGCTATGGCAACAGCAAAAAGCTGCGGGATGTCATTTGAATCGCCTTCTGCGCACTTATCGAAAATCCATTCCAGCACCGCACAGTGCTCGCTCAGAGCCTGAATGATGGAATCGTAGTTCGATGCCACTTCTGATGAGAAACTCAGATTGGCGAAAAGTGCGCTGAGATAGGTGGGTGGCGTATCAGTAGCTTCCGACCACGAGCTTGCAATATATTGTCCCAGCCCGATGCGGGCATAGAAGGCGGCAAGAAACGAGCCCTTGCCGATGCCACGGTTGGCCGCCACGAGATGATAGCGTCGGCCATTCTGCAGGGCGGGAATTTTTTCTCCCTCTCCCTCTTCCGAGTCCGTGCCGTGTTTATTCTGAGCCTTCTTGGCATTGTATGACGTTGAAGCATCGATCCTCGTGCGGTTCTGCAGTGCGAGCAAAAAATGGTCAAAGGCCCGCACTCCAGTCGGCCTGGAGGGGTCACCTGTTTCAGGCAGAGGCACCGGCTTCCAGTCGTGAATCTCGACTCGTCCAGGAAAGGAAGTGATGATGTTTTCAACGTCGTGGCGCAGGTAGCTGGTGGGCACCAGCACCCTGTCGACGCCATGCATCATCGCAATGACATCTGCAACCGGGGGCGATTCACGGGCGAAATTGGCCACCCGGTGCGGCGGGCTTAGCGCCCAACGCTCCTGCCATAACCGCCAGTCATCATGCAGCGCGTCCAGCGTCTCGGTCTGGGCCGATGTCAACGCCGCATTCAACGCACCGTCGAACATAATTCCGCGCGCCCGCAGGTCACGGATCGATGAGCGGAGCAAAGTTCGAATTTCATTTCGAAACGAACCGTTAAAGCATTCAATGCTCTTGATAAATTCTGTCAAAAACACCTTTGGGTCGATGACCGCATCCTCACCCAGACCGCATGTGGTTTTCAGACAGGACCAAAAATCATCGTAGAGGTACATCTTAACCAGTGTTGCCATAGCCGCTCGCTCAAAACGCAACGGGCGGTTACCAAATTGCGAGCCGCGCCCCTTCCGGCTCTCACCTTGGGCCATGTCACCTTCAAAGCGGATTTTTGCGATAGAGCCGCATTCATTGATGAGTTCGAGCAGTTTTTTTGCCTTTTTCTTACGTGTTTCATCGTCCACTTCACGAAATAAAGGCTTACGGTCGAGTCCAAACAGAAGCGCCAATGCGGAGCGCTCATTTGATTCTTCGACACCAGCGGACTTAAGTTGACCACCTTCATCTTTGACCGGCGAACGCTCTAATACACCTGTGTGAACGCCTAGCGCAGCATCCAACGCCAAAAGTTTCCCGATTGGATCCCCCTCCAGAAAGAACGGGTTACCAGCTGGATCTTCGAAGCGGGATATGACATCCGCAACGGCTTTCTCCGCCTTCTTTTTATCGTCTTCAGCGGTATCACCGTCGTGGTATTCCAGCATTTTCACCAGCACCGTGCTGCGCATATCTGCGTCGTCTTTCAACGTTCTTTGCAACGTGGCGAAGCGGTGCAGCCAGTCAAATTCTGCCACGAAACCCTTTTTTGTTTCGTCGGGATTTTTAACTTCCTGCCCCATCTCAACCGTGGCGTCACCGAAATCCACGGCATGAACGCCGTAGCGCAAAAACAGTGTGCCGGCCCGCGAGGCCCGCTTTGAACGGCTGCCGGTGGCTGCCAGCATCGCCACGTTGTGGCGCGCCCTTGCCCGCGCATCGTTGCTCATAAACTGGCGGAACGGCCGTAGGATATCGGCCTCTTGCATGCCCAGACCGAGAAACAGCATAGGTCCGGATGAAAACGCGGTTCGGATGGATTCATTGACTGTATCGGTGTCGGCATCCTCGCGCAGATACATGTTCATGTAATCGCGTTCGGTGACGACCAGCTTACCCTCCAACGTCGCCTGTCCATGCAGATGGAACACGCTGGCATCAGCCGTTTCTGTGTCCAGTGCGAAACCGATCAACTCGTCAGCACGCTCCCGCTCGAAAGCCCGGTCAACCACACGACCGCCCAACCCGTCACTACGGGAGGCTTCACGTGGCAACAGCTTTCCAGCCTCGCCATCGATCAATTCCGGTTCCCCGAGCCCCGAATATGCACGATCTTCAAAAAGCCGTTCGATTTCGAAGTCATAGTTGAGCGTCAGATAACGGTTGATGCCAAGCGGCAAAGCCAGCTTTCGCAGCGGGTCGAGTTCCGGTTCCACGAGAGAAAGCCTCGACTGAAAGTCATCGGCCTTAACCTCTTCATGGTGACGTAAGGGGCTCAGCAACGAACCTTCTTCTTCCACTTTTTTAAGACCCTTGTCGCCTCCATCGTCCTTGCCCAAGGCCTCATAGGGGTTTTCATACAGGCAGTAGATTGCTCCAACGACATAGCGATGGACCGGCGACACGAATTGGCGCGGTGGCACGGTACCGCCTTCATCATGGTTTTCGCGGGTAACCGCGTCTCCAGCTGCTTCCATGAGTAAACGCCAACGGGCCCTGCTCTGCTCCGGCAGTCCGTTCACAGCCTCATCGCTGGCTGCAGCCAGATCTTTCACCACCTCAGACTTGAAATGCCCGAGCAGTGAAAACCGCTTGGTTCCACCGCGCTCCTGATCGCGCATAAGCAGAAAATCCCGACGCAATGCCTTCTCATCGAAGGTCGGATCACGGTCCAGGAGAATTTTTTGAATCCGGTACTCTTTAGAGTCCGACGCCGTATTCAGCTTGCCCCTACCTTTGTCTGTTCCGTAAGCAAGGCCGTCCCTCAGGATGCGAGCCGCATGAGGCGCTTCGTCGACAAGCAGCATCTTTGCAACATCTGCAAATGGCAGTTGTGACTGCGGCTGGCCTGACAGCTTTACATATCGATGTCGCATTTTGGCATAGGTAAACGCCAAGTCCGCCCACAACATAGCTTTAGTTTCAAGAAGGTCTGCTGACCCCAGCTTACTCACCTCGTCCAATAGGTTTATCAGCTGAACAACCAGATCCCGGTTTTTCTGTCGCCAACCTTTTCTCACATTCACTGGTGGAGCAAATGGACCACGATCGTACATAAGGTGTGAGGCCCCACTCTTCGCCCGATCGTCTTTCCAGTTCTTCGTGACAGCTTCCCGGTCCGAACCATCATCCTCTTTCAGCTTAAGAAAATTCTCCTTCAGGCTCATCCACATGAACCCGTCGCGTTTTTTTAAATCCAGCAGATCGGAGCTCTGACGCAATAGATCGTGAAGCTGCTGAGCCACTTGAAAGCGTACGGGGGGTAACTCACCGCCGAATCCATCCGACTCGTCGCGCATATGCTTGAAAGTCACCTGCAGCCCGGCAATTTCTCGTTTACGGATGTCTAAGAGATCGCGCCGATGCTGCAACACGGAAACGCGCGCGTTTATCGTCATCAGTGGATCGGGGTCCAGCGCGGACCACCCGCCTCGAATGTCTTTTTTTGCAGAAACTTTCTGCAACTCCGATTGCAGCCATAGCGTACAATCGAGAAAACACTCGAGCCACGCGATCAGCGCGTCGGCACATTTACCGAACTGCGTTGCTTGATGATCAATGCGGCCAAGTTGCTGATCCTGCCAGCCGTTCCACGACAAGCGCCCGTAGGCCATCGGCACACCGGAGCCTACGAAGGCCACCAGATTGTTATTGCTCAGCGCCTGATAAAGAATTTGACGACCGCGCGCACCGATCAGACCGGTATCGAGTGTTTCATCGATACCCGTGAGGGTGTAAGGCCAACGCCGAAGTTCACGTGCAGCCCTTTGAGCATCGTTCTCGGCAACAAGTTTCGGGTCGGGTTTATCAGTCGCACCATCGTTACCGACGCCAGTATTCTTCGTCATGCCAATCCAGCCCGTATGCCGGGCTCAAACGTGAGCACGCCCCTGCTCCGTCTTCATCCCTCCCAAGATAGTTAAACAGAACGCAAATCGGAATTTTCGTCAAGCAACGAGCTGCTTAATTCATCACGGCGCACTATATCCATGAGATTGTTCTCGCTACTTCAGGAATTCGGCGAGAGCTATATTGTCATGCCCCCAACGCCTTCAACATCGGGGCTAGCGTGAACTGTCCGGCTTCTGCGCGACCGGTGAGTGCGCGCAGGTAGCCACCGGGAGATTTGATCTCCTCGGCACGTTCGAGCATCGCCGCGATCACGGTTGCAGCCGCCATTTGACCCATGATCGAGACGGCCCGCTTCCACGCTGATGGTGAGACACCGAGCATCGTGCGGACCAGGTCGGCAGCGGCCATCATGTCCTGCCAGTTTCTGATATTGCCCCCACCATAGGCGATGATCTGCGGGCAGGTGGACAGCACGGAAGCAAGGCCCGGCGTAGCGAGGCGCGTCAACCGTTCCGGCCCAACATCGACAGACCCGTCTGCGCGTTCGGTTGATTGAGCAGGTCCGGAATCGCGGCGGCCCCCTTCCCCATCACCCCCGGTTTCATTTCTCCGTGGGTCGGCGTTCAGCGACTTTACCTCCGGCGCATATGACGCTTCAGGTTTCCAATCTTTACAGGCCATTTCATCAATTGCAGTGCTTCGACCGGAGCTGTTTTCACTATGCTGCTCGGTCTCACGCTTCTGCGCCTTCTCTTGGCTCTTAATCAGATTGGGTTCTGCTTTTGAATTCTGAATGTGGCGCTCGATAATGACGTCATTGGCGCTCACTTCTTTGTTTTGTTTCTCTGCATGAGCATCAAGATCCGCGCTGTTACAGCCGTCCAACCAGGCGCGTTCGACGAAAACGTGGAGACGGGCGAGGCCTTCGCGGCGGGGTTCCAACTCCTCCAACGTCGCGTTGCGCGGCAAGCGGCCGGAGAGCCCGCCCAGATCATCAGCAAGGGCTGACCATGTGTCCGTCTGGTCCTCACGTTCCGACAGGCCGGCATCGACGATATTGCGGATGTCCCGCAGGTGGCAGGTGATGGTCGCCCGCATGCGCCGCAGGGCGCGCGCGGCACGTTCTGCCTGTTCGGCAGCTTCATGAATATCGGTGGCCGCAAGCGCCAGCGGGGCGAGATCGAAGCCGTAAGCCTCCGCGATCTGTCCGTCCGTATCGCGGGCGGCGTAGCGTTTGCCGTTGGGGCTGTCACGGCGCGTTACGAGGCCTGTATGGACCAGCGTAGCGATATGACGGCGCAGGGTCGCTGGTGCCATGCCCCGCGTTCTCAAACCGAGTTCAGCGTTGGAGGGAAACACGATAATCGGCTGTGAGCCATCCAGCTGTTTGGACGGGTGAAACGACAGCAGCGCCTCCAGCACGGTGATCGTGCGGTCGGACAATGCAAATGCAATCCGCGCCTGTGTCAGCGCCCGCAGCAATTGCCACTTGTCGAAAGAGCCACGCTCATTGTTCCCCTGCTCTGCTTTCTGTTGCTCTTTCAGCCTCGCTTGGGCTGCAAACAATGCGCCATCAAAGGGCGAGCGAAAGGGTGTCGTCGTGTGACGAGAATGTTCCATAGCGTTTTACCGGCACCGCAGCCGAAAGGGTTCAGCGGTTACTCGACGCTGACAAACACCCAAAAATTTGCGTGCAAGTCTCCAGCCACGAACGACACATAAGCGTCAGACGCAGTGGCGAGGGCACTAACGTGCCCTTGACAGCGGAGTCGGAAATTGATTCACCTTGCCTTGCTACAGACGAAAGGGGCTTTCCGGAACGTGCGCGTTTTGGGAGGCCTTTTTCTATTGCGGGTCTGTCCGTCTCCTTATGGTTAATCGAAAGTTACCGAAGCCAATCGCCTAATCTTTATGGTTGGCAATCAGGTTCCGGATGGCGTCGAGCAAGGCGGGGGCAGCCTTGCTGTCTATGGTGATGGTGGGGCGCGCCGGTGAGCCGGAGATCGTGGCGACCCCCCTGCCCGCAGCGTTCTTCAGCGTCTCGGCGTCGGGCTTATTTGTAACTGTGACGGCGTCCAACACGCGGGCGAAACGGGCGTCGCTCCCCTCGCCTTTGAACGGTCCGCTGGTGATAATTTTGCGCGCTTTGGCCCGTGCCGGTGCCGTGTCCAGCGCCTTGGCCAATTGCTGCCAGCGGGCGCGGCCCGCTTTGGGTGCGGGGCCGATTGCTGTGGCCGCCCATGCGGGCACCGAGGAAGCGACCGCCAGCATCCGCGTCATGTCTGCTGCGTGAAGCGCCAGCGCGCGTTGAATATCGGCGCGGGAAAAATCCATGGTGACAAGTTGGGCGGCAAAGCGTGCTTTCTCGATGAAGGACAAATCGCGGCGCAGCGCATTTTCACGTCCCTGCGCCAACACCAGCTCACCGTCCGACAGATCGCGAATGATCGCTTTCACGGCAATGCCCGCTTCACGACAGGCCGCGATGCGGCGATGGCCATAGGCTGCCTGAAAACGTTTCTTTTCGTCCGGGTTTGGCCGCACCAGAACCGGCACCTGCTGGCCGCCATCACGGATGGATTCCACCAGCTCGGCAAACCCATCATCACCCGGTTCGGTGCCTGCCAGCCGGTCGGCGACGAAAGCGCTGTCGATCAGGTCAGGATCGAGCTCAACGATGCGCTCCCCCTGCCCCGCCGCATCGTCCAGTTTACGTTCCAGCGACCCCAGTTGCAGGCCCATTGCCTTGACCGCGCCGGCACGCGTGGGGGCTTTAGTTTCCGCTTGCGGCTCTGTCCCATCACTCTCACCGGCAAACATGGCCTTCAGCGCATCGCGGCGGTCTGTAGGTTTACGACTCATCGGGCGTCTCCCGTAACATCAAATAGAATCATCATCGCACCAACCTGTGCCACCCAGCCGAAGCGGGGAGAGATTTGACAGCTGTCAATTCTGTGCGCACGCAACATCACCCCTGCCCTCCCGATGTTTTGGTAACGGCACCCCTGCCCCAGCTGTCGCGGATCAAGGTTTCAATCTCCTCGTTGACAGCTGTCAAAGCCTCCATGGCACGGTCATAGGTGTTGCGTGAAAAGTTCTCGCGACCCACTTCATAGAGCGTCTGCTTGGACAGACCCGCATCCGATATGGCGGTCGATTTCACCATGGCATTGGTCAGCACACGGTCACCGAATTGCGCGCGCAGGAAACCGGCGATTTGCGTTTGCGGCCCGTCGGCTGGTTCGTAGCGCGTCACAAGATAACGCAGAAAATCGAAATCCAGAGTGCCACCGGCTTCGCGCACAACGGCCAGCAGATCAGCGGTCATGAACAGAAACTGGCTCATGGATGCCACGTCCAACATTTGCGGATGGATCGTCACCAGCACCGAGGTGGCCGCACAAAGCGCGCCAAGGGTGAGGAAGCCAAGCTGTGGAGGGCAATCCAGCACCACCACATCGTAATTGTCCGAAACCGAAGCGATCGCCTGCTGCACGCGGGCGAAGAACAACACGTCGTCGCTGCCTTTTTTGCGGGTGGCCAACATGCGCGGCGTGGTGTGTTCAAACTCCTGCAACTCCAGATTGCCCGGCACGAGGTCCAGCCCGTCAAAATAGGTCGGGCGGATGATCTCCGACAGCGGTCGCCGTTGGTCGTCATAGCGGATCGCACCGTAGATCGTGTCATTGCCCGCCAGATCGAGTTCAGGCTGATAGCCGAACAGCGCGGACAT